>JAUXOL010000008.1 GCA_030682375.1 Gallionella sp.
GAAATGGTTATGCCTGGCGATAACGTCAGCATCACCGTGAATCTGATCAACCCGATCGCGATGGAAGAAGGTCTGCGTTTCGCGATTCGCGAAGGCGGTCGTACCGTCGGCGCCGGCGTGGTTGCAAAGATCATCGAGTAATAGGATGTGATTGGTGAGGAGAAGAGGGAGGGGTTTGTCTCTTCCTTCTTCTCTTTTATTGCATCCCAAGTTTTAGGCCAGTAGCTCAATTGGTAGAGTATCGGTCTCCAAAACCGAGGGTTGGGGGTTCGAGACCCTCCTGGCCTGCCAGACAATGTAAGTAGGTAAATTGGAACAATCGCGCATGGCGGACAAAATCAAGTTGCTGGTAGCATTTTTGTTGGTTGTGGCGGGTATCGCCGGCTACTACTACCTGAGTGAGAGCGCGGCGGTACTGAGATTTGTCTCGGTGCTGGCTGGATTGCTGTTTGCTGCGGGTGTGGTGTGGACCAGCGAGCCGGGCAAGCGTTTCTTTGCATTCGGCAAGGATTCGGTCGCCGAGGCCAAGCGAGTTTCTTGGCCGACGCGCAAGGAAACGCTGCAAACAACGGGTATCGTGATTCTGTTTGCTATTACCATGGCCCTGTTCCTGTGGCTCGTGGATGCCAGTCTGATGATGATAGTGAATGAACTGACGGGGCGAGGTGAGTGATGGCCATGAGTTGGTATGTTGTTCATACGTACTCTCAGTTTGAGAAAAGTGTGCAGCGGGCATTGCTGGAGCGCATTCAGCGCGACGGTATGCAGGATAAGTTCGGGCAGATACTGGTTCCGGTCGAAGAGGTCGTCGAGCTGAAGTCCGGACAGAAGAGCATCACCGAGCGCAAGTTCTTCCCTGGCTATGTTCTGGTCGAGATGGAAATGACCGACGAGAGCTGGCATCTGGTGAAGAATACGCCCAAAGTAACCGGTTTCCTGGGTGGTTCGGCGATGAAACCGACGCCGATCTCGCAGCGCGAAGTCGACAACATCATGCAGCAGATGCAGGCGGGCGTCGAGAAACCGAAGCCTAAGGTGCTGTTCGAGGTGGGCGAGTCGGTACGTGTCAAGGAGGGTCCTTTCGCCGACTTCAATGGTGTGGTTGAGGACGTCAATTACGACAAGAACAAGATCCGTGTGGCGGTGACCATCTTTGGTCGCTCGACGCCGGTTGAACTGAATTTTGGCCAGGTAGAAAAAGGCTAAATAGCGGGAAATGTGCATGGGGGACGCAGCTGCAGCGATTGCAGACGCGGTTCCCCGTTGTGCGTTTCTCATGTTGGGGAGAGATGAGTAATCTCGCTGGTACCCGTTTGATAGGAGTGCATCATGGCAAAGAAAGTCGTCGGCTACATCAAGCTGCAAGTGCCTGCTGGTAAGGCAAATCCAAGTCCACCGATCGGCCCGGCATTGGGTCAACGTGGCTTGAACATCATGGAATTCTGCAAGGCGTTCAACGCCCAGACGCAAGGCGTCGAGCCTGGTCTGCCGATCCCGGTGGTCATCACCGCGTTCGCGGACAAGAGCTTCACCTTCATCATGAAGACTCCGCCTGCGACCATTCTGATCAAGAAGGCCGCCGGTATCCAGAAGGGCAGCCCCAAGCCGCATACCGACAAGGTCGGCAAACTGACCCGCAAGCAAGCGGAAGAAATCGCAACAACCAAGATGCCGGATCTGACCGCCGCCGACATGGACGCCGCAGTGCGTACCATCGCGGGCAGCGCGCGCAGCATGGGTATCACCGTGGAGGGCGTATAACATGTCCAAGCGTTATAAGGCAATTGCAGCCAAGGTCGATCGCAACAAGCTGTATCCGCTGGGCGATGCGCTGAACCTGGTCAAGGAAAACGCCGTAGCCAAGTTCGACGAGTCCATCGACGTCGCCGTGAACCTGGGCGTGGATGCACGCAAGTCGGACCAGCTGGTGCGCGGTTCCGTCGTGCTGCCCAAGGGCACCGGCAAGACCATGCGCGTCGCCGTGTTCGCGCAAGGCGCCAAGGCTGAAGAAGCCAAGGCAGCAGGCGCAGACATCGTCGGTTTCGACGATCTGGCAGAAACCATCAAGGCAGGCAAGATGGACTTCGACGTGCTGATCGCTTCTCCGGATGCGATGCGTCTGGTCGGTCAATTGGGTCAGATCCTCGGCCCGCGCGGTTTGATGCCTAACCCGAAGGTGGGTACGGTGTCCGCTGACGTGGCTGGTGCGGTCAAGAACGCCAAGGCAGGTCAGGTTCAGTATCGCACCGACAAGAACGGCATCATTCAGTGCACCATCGGTCGCGCCTCGTTCGCGCCGGAAGCGCTGCGCGAAAATCTGCTGGCTCTGATCGATGCGCTGAACAAGGCCAAGCCGGCTGCTTCCAAGGGTGTTTACCTGAAGAAGATCTCGCTCTCCAGCACCATGGGTGCGGGTGTTCGCGTTGAACAGTCCAGTCTGACGGCCTGAGTGTGTTGAATTCGCCGACGGATTTTTCCGTCGGCACAAGTTTTGGAATGCTGGCGTGTCTGCAGCATCCGAGACCGTAGGTGGCAAGGGCGTGGTTGGCCCGAGGCTTAAATTTCCGGAGGCATCCGGGAGGCCCACGTAGATGGTGCGTCCGCGAGCGGGAATGATTGTTGTCCTGCCTCAAGGTCGCTGTTGTAACCGATGGAGCGTGCGTGAGCGCGTTCCGGATAATGGAGGAAGACTTGAGTCTCAATCTGCAGGAAAAACAGGCAGTGGTAGCAGAGGTCGGCGCACAAGTGGCGCAGGCCCAGACCATCGTCTTGGCAGAGTACCGTGGCATCGGAGTCGCCGACATCACCAAGCTGCGTGCGAATGCGCGTCAGTCCGGTGTTTATTTCCACGTGTTGAAGAACACGCTGGCACGTCGTGCGGTTCAGGGTACTCCTTTCGAGACGTTGGGCGACAAGATGGTCGGTCCGCTGGTGTACAGCATCAGCTCCGACGCAGTGGCTGCAGCGAAGATCGTGTATGACTTCGCGCGCACCAACGACAAGCTGGTCGTCAAGGCGGGCTCCTATAACGGCAAGGTGCTGGATGCTGCTGGCGTGAATGCGCTGGCGACCGTACCGTCGAAGGAAGTCTTGCTGGCCCAGTTGTGCGGTCTGCTGCAATCTCCGGTTTCTGGTCTGGCACGCGCGATCGCCGCCGTGTCCGAGCAAAAAGCCGGCGCTACTGCTTAACTTTCAACAATCTATTTAACCGAGGAAGAACAAAATGGCATTTGATAAAGACGCATTCTTGACATCGCTGGACAGCATGTCCGTGCTGGAACTGAACGAGCTGGTCAAGGCAATCGAAGAGAAGTTCGGCGTGTCCGCTGCTGCAATGGCTGCTCCTGCTGCTGGTGGCGCTGCTGCTGGTGGCGCTGCTGCCGCTGCCGAGCAGACCGAGTTCAACGTGATCCTGGCTTCTGCTGGTGACAGCAAGGTCAACGTGATCAAGGTTGTTCGCGCGATCACCGGCCTGGGCCTGAAGGAAGCTAAGGATCTGGTTGACGGCGCACCGAAGGCTGTCAAGGAAGGCGTGTCCAAGGCTGACGCTGATGCGATCGCCAAGCAGCTGATCGAAGCCGGCGCAACTGCCGAGATCAAGTAAGGCTGTACGTTGTTAAAAGGCTGGCGGTTTACCGTCAGCCTTTTGCCGCTTTAAGAAGCTAGCGGTCAGGGAGTATGAAAATGCTCTCTCCCCCCTGTCTTTTTAGTCCCGGTTAGCCGGTACTGAAACTTTGTTTTCCTTCGATCGTGGAGATTTTATGAGCTACTCTTTTACCGAAAAAAAACGTATTCGTAAGAGTTTTGCCAAGCGCGTCGGCGCTCTGCCGGTGCCGTTCCTGTTGTCCACCCAACTTGAATCCTTTGCCGCTTTCCTGCAGGCCTACACGCCGCCGGAGCAGCGCAAGAACGAAGGCCTGCAGGCCGCATTCAACGGTATTTTCCCGATCGAGAGTCATTCCAAGAATGCGCGTCTCGACTTCGTCAGCTACCAGCTGGGTATGCCCCCGTTCGACGTCAAGGAATGCCAGCAGCGCGGGCTGACCTATGCTTCGCCGCTGCGCGCGCGCGTGCGTCTGACCATCATGGACAAGGAAGCGTCCAAGCCTACGGTCAAGGAAGTGAAAGAGCAGGAAGTCTACATGGGCGAGATCCCGTTGATGACCCACACCGGCTCGTTCGTAATCAACGGTACCGAGCGCGTGATCGTATCGCAGCTGCACCGTTCGCCCGGCGTGTTCTTCGAGCATGACCGCGGCAAGACTCACTCTTCCGGCAAGCTGCTGTTCTCCGCGCGTATCATCCCTTACCGCGGTTCCTGGCTGGATTTCGAATTCGACGCGAAGGACTACGTGTACTTCCGTATCGACCGTCGCCGCAAGATGCCGGTCACGATCCTGCTGCGCTCGCTGGGTTATTCCAACGAAGACATGCTCAACATGTTCTTCGACTTCGACACCTTCCATCTGGGCAAGAAGGGCATCCAGTTCGAAGTGGTGCCTGAGCGCCTGCGCGGGGACGTGGCCCGTTTCGACATCGTCGGCAAGGCCGGCAAGGTCATCGTCGCGAAGGACAAGCGCATCACCGTGCGCCACATCCGCGAGATGCAGGATTCCGGCATCGACAAGCTGGCCGTCGGCGAGGACTTCCTGATCGGCCGCGTGATCGCGAACAACATCATCGACAAGGATAGCGGCGAGATCGTCGCCAATGCCAACGACGAGATCACCGAAGCCTTGCTGCGCAAGCTGCAGGCTGCCGGTATCACCAAGATCCAGACGCTGTACACCAACGATCTGGATCACGGCGCATTCATCTCGCAGACGCTGCGTACCGATGAGACCGTCGATCAGTGGACCGCGCGCGTCGCTATCTACCGCATGATGCGTCCCGGCGAGCCGCCGACAGAAGAGGCGGTCGAAGGCCTGTACCAGGGCCTGTTCTTCAGTGAAGAGCGCTATGACCTGTCCTCCGTCGGTCGCATGAAGTTCAACCGCCGCGTTGGTCGCGAAGAGCTGACCGGTGCAGGCGTGCTGTCCAGCGAAGACATCGTCGAAGTGGTGAAGATCCTGGTCGAGCTGCGCAATGGCCGCGGCGAGATCGACGATATCGACCACTTGGGTAACCGCCGCGTACGCGCCGTGGGCGAACTGGCCGAGAACCAGTTCCGTGCCGGTCTGGCTCGCGTCGAGCGTGCTGTCAAGGAGCGTTTGGGCCAGGCCGAGACCGACAACCTGATGCCGCACGACCTGATCAACGCCAAGCCGATCTCGGCCGCGGTGAAGGAATTCTTCGGCTCCAGCCAGTTGTCTCAGTTCATGGACCAGACCAACCCGCTGTCGGAAGTGACGCACAAGCGTCGTATCTCCGCACTGGGACCCGGCGGTCTGACGCGCGAGCGTGCGGGCTTCGAAGTTCGCGACGTGCATCCGACTCACTACGGTCGCGTTTGTCCTATCGAGACCCCGGAAGGTCCGAACATCGGCCTGATCAACTCGCTGGCGCTGTATGCGCGCACCAACGAGTACGGCTTCATCGAGACGCCGTACCGCAAGGTGACTAACAGCAAGGTCTCCGACGACGTGGACTATCTGTCCGCGATCGAAGAAGGTAAGTTCACCATCGCTCAGGCTAACGCCGAGCTGGACAAGAAGGGCCACTTCACCAACGACATCGTGTCTGCGCGTCAGCACAACGAGTTCGTGCTGGCCGAGCCGGACAAACTGGAATACATGGACGTGTCGCCGTCGCAGGTGGTGTCGGTCGCTGCTTCGCTGATCCCGTTCCTGGAGCACGACGACGCGAACCGCGCGTTGATGGGTGCCAACATGCAACGTCAGGCAGTTCCCTGCCTGCGCGCCGAGAAGCCGCTGGTCGGCACCGGCATCGAGCGCACCGTGGCGGTCGACTCCGGTACGACCGTGCAGGCATGGCGCGGCGGACGCATCGATTACGTCGATGCGGGTCGTATCGTGGTGCGAGTCAATGACGACGAGACCACCGCAGGCGAAGTGGGCGTGGACATCTACAACCTGACGAAGTACACCCGTTCCAACCAGAACACCAACATCAACCAGCGTCCGCTGGTCAAGGTGGGCGACGTGATCGGCCGCGGTGACGTGATCGCCGACGGTGCATCTACCGATATGGGCGAACTGGCGCTGGGCCAGAACATGCTGGTCGCGTTCATGCCGTGGAACGGCTACAACTACGAGGACTCGATCCTGATCTCCGAGCGCGTCTCGGCACAGGACCGTTTCACTTCGATCCACATCGAAGAGCTGACCGTTGCCGCGCGCGACACCAAGCTGGGCCCCGAGGAAATCACCCGCGATATCCCGAATCTGGCCGAGGCGCAACTGGCTCGTCTGGACGAGTCCGGCATCGTGCACATCGGCGCCGAAGTCGGTCCTGGCGACGTGCTGGTCGGCAAGGTCACGCCCAAGGGCGAGACCCAGCTGACGCCGGAAGAGAAGCTGCTGCGCGCGATCTTCGGCGAGAAGGCTTCCGACGTGAAGGACACTTCCTTGCGCGTTGACGCCGGCATCTCCGGTACCGTGATCGACGTGCAGGTGTTCACCCGCGAAGGCCTGCAGCGCGACAAGCGCGCGCAGCAGATCATCGACGACGAACTGGATCGCTACAAGAAGGACCTGGCCGACCAGATGCGTATCGTCGAGGCCGACGTGTTCTCGCGTCTCGAAAAGATGCTGCTGAACAAGGTCGCCAACGGCGGACCGAAGAAGCTGGCCAAGGGCACCAAGCTGACCAAGGATTACCTGTCCAGCATCGAACATCATCACTGGTTCGATATCCGCGTGGCGGACGATGAGGTGGCGGCGCAGATGGAGCAGGTCAAGGACAGCGTGGCGCAGAAGCGTGTCGAATTCGATGCGGCGTTCGAACTGAAGAAGAAGAAGCTGACGCAGGGCGACGAGCTGCAGGCTGGCGTGCAGAAGATGGTCAAGGTCTACGTGGCCGTGAAGCGTCGCCTGCAGCCCGGCGACAAGATGGCGGGTCGTCACGGTAACAAGGGTGTGGTATCTCGCATCGTGCCGGTGGAAGACATGCCGTACATGGCGGACGGTACGCCGGTCGATGTCGTGCTGAACCCGTTGGGCGTTCCGTCGCGTATGAATATCGGTCAGATCCTCGAGACTCACTTGGGTTGGGCGGCCAAGGGTCTGGGCAAGAAGATCGACGAGATGCTGCAGGCTAACGCGAAGATCACCGAGATGCGCAAGTTCCTTGGCAAGATCTACAACCATCACAACGGTCAGACCGTAGACCTCGAATCGTTCACCGACGACGAGATCATCGAGCTGTGCCGCAACCTGACCAAGGGCGTGCCGTTCGCGACGCCGGTGTTCGACGGTGCGAGCGAAGAGGAGATCAAGTACATGCTGGAGTTGGCGGAGCTGCCGACCTCCGGCCAGACTACGCTGTTCGACGGACGCACCGGCGAGGCCTTTGACCGTCAGGTCACGGTCGGCTACAAGCATGTGCTGAAGCTGCATCACCTGGTGGACGACAAGATGCACGCGCGTTCTACCGGCCCGTACTCGCTGGTGACTCAGCAGCCGCTGGGCGGCAAGGCGCAGTTCGGTGGCCAGCGCTTCGGTGAGATGGAAGTGTGGGCGCTGGAAGCTTACGGTGCGGCATACACGCTGCAGGAGATGTTGACCGTCAAGTCCGACGACGTGGCTGGGCGTACCAAGGTCTACGAAAATATCGTCAAGGGCGATCACAAGATCGATGCCGGCATGCCCGAGTCGTTCAATGTGGTTATCAAGGAAATCCGTTCCTTGGGTATCGACATGGATTTGGTGCGTAACTGAAGACAGGAAGACGGCCGGGCGTTAGCCCGGCCAAGCGTTAGTATCGGGCTCGCGCCCGACCTACCAACCGGATTTTAGGAGTCACAATATGAAATCATTGCTGGATTTGTTCAAGCAGGTCACACAAAAAGAGGAATTCGACGCGATCAAGATCGGGTTGGCCTCGCCGGAGAAAATCCGTTCCTGGTCCTATGGCGAAGTGAAGAAGCCGGAAACCATCAACTACCGTACCTTCAAGCCGGAACGCGACGGTCTGTTCTGCGCGAAGATTTTCGGACCGGTCAAGGATTACGAGTGCCTGTGCGGCAAGTACAAGCGCCTGAAGCATCGCGGCGTGATCTGCGAGAAGTGCGGCGTTGAAGTGACCCTGTCCAAGGTGCGCCGCGAGCGCATGGGCCATATCGAGTTGGCCAGCCCTGTCGCGCACATCTGGTTCCTGAAGTCGTTGCCGTCGCGTCTGGGCATGGTGCTGGACATGACGCTGCGCGACATCGAGCGCGTGCTGTACTTCGAAGCCTATGTAGTGACCGAGCCGGGCATGACTCCGCTGAATCGCGGTCAGTTGCTGTCCGAGGACGACTATCTGGCGAAGACCGAGGAATACGGCGACGAGTTCGTTGCGATGATGGGCGCAGAAGGCGTGCGCGCATTGCTGAGCAATCTGGACGTGACCAGCGAGATCGAGACCATACGCGCCGATCTGGCCGCGACCGGTTCCGAGACCAAGATCAAGAAATACGCCAAGCGCCTGAAAGTGCTTGAGGCATTCAATGCGTCCGGCATCAAGCCGCAATGGATGGTGCTGGAAGTGTTGCCGGTGCTGCCGCCGGAGCTGCGTCCGCTGGTGCCGCTGGACGGCGGTCGTTTCGCGACTTCCGACCTGAACGACTTGTATCGTCGCGTCATCAACCGTAACAACCGTCTGCGCCGCCTGCTGGAACTGAAGGCGCCGGATATCATCGTGCGCAACGAGAAGCGCATGCTGCAGGAGGCGGTGGACTCGCTGCTGGACAACGGCCGTCGCGGCAAGGCGATGACCGGCGCGAACAAGCGCCAGCTGAAGTCGTTGGCCGACATGATCAAGGGCAAGAGCGGTCGTTTCCGTCAGAACTTGCTGGGCAAGCGCGTCGACTACTCCGGCCGTTCCGTCATCGTGGTGGGTCCGCAGCTCAGGCTGCACCAGTGCGGCCTGCCGAAGAAGATGGCGCTGGAGTTGTTCAAGCCGTTCATTTTCAGCCGTCTCGAGGCGATGGGGCTGGCGACCACGATCAAGGCGTCCAAGCGCATGGTCGAGGCCGAAGAGCCGGTGGTGTGGGACATCCTCGAAGAGGTGATCCGCGAACATCCTATCCTGCTGAACCGCGCACCGACGTTGCACCGTCTGGGTATTCAGGCGTTCGAGCCTATCCTGATCGAAGGCAAGGCGATCCAGCTGCATCCGCTGGTCTGTTCCGCGTTCAACGCCGACTTCGACGGCGACCAGATGGCCGTTCACGTGCCGCTGTCGCTGGAAGCGCAGATGGAATGCCGCACCCTGATGTTGGCTTCGAACAACGTGCTGTCGCCCGCCAACGGCGAGCCCATCATCGTTCCGTCGCAGGATATCGTGCTGGGCCTGTACTACATGACCCGCGAGAAGATCGGTGCATTGGGCGAAGGCTCGATGTTCGCGAACATCGCCGAAGTGTCCCGCGCTTATGAGTCGCGCGAAGTCGAGCTGCAGGCGAAGATTCTCGTGCGCCTGAATGTGGTCAGCAAGGACGAAGCCGGTCAGCCGGTCGAGACATTGACGCGCTTCGAGACCACGGTTGGTCGCGCGCTGCTGTCCGAGGTGTTGCCTGCCGGACTGCCGTTCGCACTGATCAACAAGTCGCTGAAGAAGAAGGAAATCTCGCGCTTGATCAACGCCAGCTTCCGCCTGTGCGGTCTGCGCGACACCGTGATCATGGCCGACAAGCTGATGTATACCGGTTTCACCTATGCGACCCGCGCCGGCATCTCGATCTGCGTGGACGACATGCTGATGCCTCCGCAGAAGAACGAGCTGATCGGCGCGGCCGAGAAGGAAGTGCACGAGATCCACACGCAGTACACCTCCGGTCTGGTGACCGACGGCGAGCGCTACAACAAGGTGGTGGACATCTGGGGCCGCACCGGCGACATCGTGGCCAAGGCCATGATGGAGCAGCTGGGCAGCGAGCCTGTGATCGATCGCTTGACCGGCGAGCAGCGCAAAGAGAACGGTAAAGTGGTGATGCAGGAGTCGTTCAACTCCATTTACATGATGGCCGACTCCGGTGCCCGCGGCTCCGCGGCGCAGATTCGCCAGCTGGCCGGCATGCGCGGCCTGATGGCCAAGCCGGATGGTTCCATCATCGAGACGCCGATTACCGCGAACTTCCGCGAAGGCTTGAACATGCTGCAGTACTTCATCTCTACGCACGGCGCTCGTAAGGGTCTGGCGGACACGGCGTTGAAGACCGCGAACTCCGGTTATCTGACGCGTCGTCTGGTGGACGTCACGCAGGATCTGGTGGTGATCGAGGACGATTGCGGCACCGAGAACGGCACCGCGATGAAGGCGATCGTCGAGGGCGGCGAAGTGATCGAGCCGTTGCGCGAGCGTATCCTGGGCCGAGTGGTCAGCGCCGATGTGGTCAATCCCGAGACGGCCGAGACCGTCTACGAGGCCGGCATCCTGCTGGACGAAACTGCCGTGGAGCGCATCGAGGCGCTGGGCATCGACGAGGTGCGCGTGCGCACCCCGCTGAACTGCGAAACCCGCTTCGGCCTATGCGCCAAGTGTTACGGCCGCGATCTGGGTCGCGGCGGTCAGGTGAACGTAGGCGAGGCGGTCGGCGTGATCGCCGCCCAGTCTATCGGCGAACCGGGCACCCAGCTGACCATGCGTACTTTCCACATCGGTGGCGCGGCATCGCGTACCGTGGTGGCAAGCCAGATCGAGAGCAAGTCCAACGGCGTGCTGAAGTTCAGCCCGAACATGCGCGTGGTTTCCACCGAGCGCGGCGAGCTGATCGTCGTGGCGCGTAGTGCCGAGCTGATCATCGCCGACGACTACGGTCGTGAGCGCGAGCGTCACAAGGTCCCTTACGGTGCTGCCTTGACGGGCAAGCAGGACGACGTGATTCGCGCGGGTGTGGTGCTGGCTACCTGGGATCCGCACACCCGTCCTATCGTTACGGAGTACACCGGCAAGGTGCGCTTCCAGAACGTCGAGGAGGGCGTGACGGTCGCCAAGCAGATCGACGAAGTGACCGGTCTGTCCACGCTGGTCGTGATCGATCCGAAGCAGCGTGCGGGCACACAGAGCAAGACTGTCGTTCGTCCGATGGTGCGCCTGGTCGACGAAACCGGCAACGAGGTGAAGTTGGCGGGAACGGAGACATCGGTCAGCGTGACGTTGCAAACCGGTTCCATCATCACCGTCGAAGACGGTCAGCATGTGGGCGTCGGCGATGTGCTGGCGCGTATCCCGCAGGAGTCGTCGAAGACCCGCGACATTACCGGCGGTCTGCCGCGTGTGGCGGAATTGTTCGAGGCGCGCGTGCCCAAGGATGCGGGCATGCTGGCCGAAGTGACCGGTACCGTTTCGTTCGGCAAGGACACCAAGGGCAAGCAGCGCCTGGTGATCACCGACGTGGACGGCATCGCGCACGAATTCCTGATTCCGAAGGAAAAGCACGTGTTGGCGCACGACGGCCAAGTGGTCAACCAGGGCGAGATGATTGTGGACGGCCCGGCCGATCCGCACGATATTCTGCGTTTGCTCGGCGTCGCGGCATTGGCGCGTTACATCACCGACGAGGTGCAGGAGGTTTACCGCTTGCAGGGCGTGAAGATCAGCGACAAGCACATCGAGGTGATCGTGCGTCAGATGCTGCGTCGCGTACAGGTCAACGAAGTGGGCGACACCCGTTTCATTACCGGCGAACAGGTCGAACGTGCAGATCTGCTGGAAGAGAACGAGCGCATGGTTGCCGATGGCAAGACTCCGGCATCTTTCGATTACATGCTGCTGGGTATCACCAAGGCATCGTTGTCCACCGACTCGTTCATCTCGGCGGCTTCCTTCCAGGAAACCACGCGCGTGCTGACCGAAGCGGCGATCATGGGCAAGCGCGACGATCTGCGCGGACTGAAGGAGAACGTGATCGTGGGTCGTTTGATCCCGGCCGGTACCGGTCTGGCATATCACACTACCCGTCGCAAGCAGGCTCTGGGTCTGGATCTGGGCGAGGGGCGTGGGTTGCAGGAAGCCGATCTGGTCGTGCCCGAGGAATCGCTTGACACACCAAGTGTTTCTCCATAGAATTCGCAACCTTTTTTCTGCCGCAGCGGATGGATATAGTCCAGCTGCGGCCGAGTGTTTTTTATTAACAAATTGATTTTTAAACGATCTTCAAAAATTATTTAGGGTGTATAGACAATGCCAACCATTAACCAGTTGATCCGCAAGCCGCGTGTTGCAATCGTAGAAAAGAGCAAGGTGCCAGCCCTGGAGGGTTCTCCACAGAAGCGTGGTGTGTGTACGCGTGTGTACACCACGACTCCGAAGAAGCCGAACTCTGCGTTGCGTAAAGTGGCCAAGGTTCGTCTGACCAATGGTTTCGAGGTCATTTCGTACATCGGTGGTGAAGGTCACAATCTGCAGGAGCACTCGGTTGTGTTGTTGCGTGGTGGTCGTGTGAAGGACTTGCCAGGTGTGCGTTACCACATGGTTCGCGGCAGTCTGGATACCGCAGGCGTGAAGGATCGTAAGCAGGGCCGTTCCAAGTACGGTGCGAAGCGCGCCAAGAAGGCGTAATTTTTAAACAAGCGTAATCATTAGCAATTATTCGAGGTTGATATGCCAAGACGTAGAGAAGTCCCCAAGCGCGAAGTACTGCCTGACCCGAAGTTCGGTAATCAGGATCTGTCCAAGTTTGTGAACGTATTGATGACGGCCGGCAAGAAGTCGGTGGCCGAGCGTATCCTGTACGGCGCGCTGGAGCAGGTTGGCAAGAAGACCGGCAAGGATGCGATCGAGGTGTTCAATCTGGCGCTGAATAACGCCAAGCCGATGGTTGAGGTGAAGAGCCGTCGCGTCGGTGGCGCAAACTATCAGGTGCCAGTCGAGGTGCGTCCGTCGCGCCGCATGGCTCTGTCGATGCGCTGGTTGCGCGAAGCGGCGCGCAAGCGTGGCGAAAAGTCGATGGGTATGCGTCTGGCTGGTGAATTGATCGATGCGTCCGAGGGTCGCGGCGGTGCGGTGAAGAAGCGTGAAGAAGTTCACCGTATGGCTGAGGCTAACAAGGCCTTCTCGCATTTCCGTTTCTAAATCAGATCAAGTTAGGTATCCACCGTGGCACGTAAAACACCCATTAGCCGTTACCGCAATATCGGCATCAGCGCGCACATCGATGCGGGCAAGACTACGACGACTGAGCGTATCCTGTTCTACACCGGCGTAAGCCATAAGATTGGTGAAGTGCATGATGGCGCGGCTACCATGGACTGGATGGAGCAAGAGCAGGAGCGTGGTATCACCATCACCTCCGCTGCAACGACTTGCTTCTGGAAGGGCATGGAGAATCAGTATCCTGAGCATCGCTTCAACATCATCGATACCCCCGGGCACGTGGACTTCACCATTGAGGTGGAGCGTTCCATGCGTGTGCTGGATGGCGCGTGCATGGTGTACTGCGCGGTGGGTGGTGTGCAGCCGCAGTCCGAGACGGTTTGGCGCCAGGCCAACAAGTACAAGGTTCCTCGTCTGGCGTTCGTCAACAAGATGGATCGTTCCGGTGCGAACTTCTTCAAGGTCGTCGAGCAGATGCAGCTTCGCCTGAAGGCAAGCCCTGTGCCGATCGTGATCCCTATCGGGGCGGAAGACAGCTTTGTCGGTGTCGTCGATCTGCTCAAGATGAAGGCGATCTACTGGGATGAAGCGTCGCAAGGCATGAAGTTCGACTATCGTGAAATCCCGGCTGACTTGGCTGCTACTGCCAAGGAATGGCGCGAAAAGATGGTCGAATCCGCGGCAGAGGCCTCTGAAGATCTGATGAATCAGTATCTCGAGAATGGCGAGCTGACGGAAGAACAGATCATTTCCGGTCTGCGTGCTCGTACGCTGGCGTGCGAGATCCAGCCTATGCTGTGCGGCTCCGCGTTCAAGAACAAGGGTGTTCAGCGCATGCTGGATGCGGTCATCATGCTGCTGCCTTCCCCGGTCGATATTCCTGATGTGACAGGCGAAAGCGAAGAGGGTGAGCCTTTGACTCGCAAGGCCGATGACGGCGAGAGCTTCTCCGCCTTGGCATTCAAGTTGATGACCGACCCGTTCGTGGGGCAGCTGACTTTCGTGCGCGTGTATTCCGGCGTGCTGAAGAAGGGTGATACGGTATACAACCCGATCCGCGGCAAAAAAGAGCGTATCGGTCGTATCGTGCAGATGCATGCAAATAATCGCGAAGAAATCGATGAGATTCTGGCGGGCGACATCGCTGCCTGTATCGGCCTGAAGGATGTGACTACAGGCGAATCGCTGTGCGATCCGAGCAAGCCTATCATCCTCGAGCGCATGATATTCCCGGAGCCGGTGATCCACGTTGCCGTCGAGCCGAAGACCAAGGCCGACCAAGAAAAGATGGGTATCGCGCTGGGTCGTCTGGCGGCAGAAGATCCTTCTTTCCGCATTCGTACCGACGAAGAGTCTGGTCAGACGATCATGTCTGGTATGGGCGAGTTGCACCTGGAAATTCTGGTCGATCGCATGAAGCGCGAATTCGGCGTTGAAGCGAACGTCGGTGCGCCTCAAGTGGCATACCGCGAAGCGATTCGCAAGGCGGTTGAGATCGAGGGCAAGTATGCCAAGCAGACCGGCGGTCGCGGTCAGTACGGTCACGTGTGGATCAAGATGGAGCCGAATGAGGCGGGCAAGGGCTTCGAGTTTGTCGATGCGATCAAGGGCGGTACCGTTCCGCGCGAGTATATTCCTGCGGTTGAAAAGGGCTTGCGCGAAACATTGCCTAGCGGTGTTCTGGCAGGCTTCCCGGTCGTGGATGTCAAGTGCACGCTGTTCGATGGTTCCTACCACGATGTGGACTCCAACGAAAACGCCTTCAAGATGGCGGCTTCGATGGCATTCAAGGATGGTATGCGCAAGGCCAGTCCGGTTCTGCTGGAGCCGATGATGTCGGTTGAGGTTGAAACACCGGAAGACTATGCCGGTACGGTGATGGGTGACCTTTCTTCTCGTCGCGGTATGGTGCAGGGTATGGATGACATGATGGGCGGCGGTAAGTCCATCAAGGCTGAAGTGCCGTTGTCCGAGATGTTCGGCTACTCGACTTCGTTGCGTTCCGCGACCCAGGGTCGTGCGACATACACGATGGAATTCAAGCATTACGCTGAAGCGCCGCGCAACGTCGCCGAAGCGATCATGAACAAGAAATAATTTTTGATTTAAGGGGCGATAATCATGGCAAAGAGCAAATTTGAACGTACGAAACCGCACGTAAACGTAGGCACGATCGGTCACGTTGACCACGGCAAGACCACCTTGACGGCAGCGATCACCATGGTGCTGTCGAAGAAGTTTGGTGGCGAAGCCAAGGCTT
>JAUXOL010000001.1 GCA_030682375.1 Gallionella sp.
AAGCCTTGGCTTCGCCACCAAACTTCTTCGACAGCACCATGGTGATCGCTGCCGTCAAGGTGGTCTTGCCGTGGTCAACGTGACCGATCGTGCCTACGTTTACGTGCGGTTTCGTACGTTCAAATTTGCTCTTTGCCATGACGATTCCTTAATCAATGTCAAAAGTTAATAATAAATACAAAATCTGGTGCCCATGGCGAGAATCGGACTCGCGACCTCTCCCTTACCAAGGGAGTGCTCTACCACTGAGCCACATGGGCAAAAACATTGGAGCGGGTGAAGGGAATCGAACCCTCGTCGTAAGTTTGGAAAACTTCTGCTCTACCATTGAGCTACACCCGCAGTCTTCCCTTCGATGCAACGAAGCCACAAGGGCCTCGCCACAACCCAACTCATGAAACATAAAACTTGGTGGAGGGGGAAGGATTCGAACCTTCGTACTCATAGAGGGCAGATTTACAGTCTGCTGCCTTTAACCACTCGGCCACCCCTCCAAACAGAGCCGACAATTATGCCGATACCCTTTTGTGATGTCAAATCAAATTGACATCGACACGCAACATTTTAGCAAATCCACACCCAAATCCCTCATCAACCGAGCCGATACAGTGCGGATTGCGCGTGCGCCTGCAAGCCTTCGCCAAGCGCCAACGTAGCGGCGATCTCACCCAGCTTGCGACTGCCTTGCACCGACACCTGTATCAGGCTGCTACGCTTCTGGAAGTCATACACTCCCAGCGGCGACGAGAAACGCGCGGTACCGGAAGTCGGCAGCACATGATTCGGCCCGGCGCAGTAATCGCCCAGCGACTCCGAGGTGTAACGCCCCATGAAAATGGCCCCGGCATGCTTCAGCTTCGGCAACCATGCCTGCGGATTTTCTACCGACAGCTCCAGATGTTCGGGCGCGATGCGATTGCTGATCGCACAAGCTTCGTCCATGTCCGCGACATGAATCAGCGCGCCGCGACTCTCCAATGCGGTACGGATGATGTCGCGGCGGGGCATCTGCTCCAGCAACTTATCGGCGCTAGCGGTGACCGCCTCGATGAATGCAGCATCCGGCGACAACAAGATGGCCTGCGCCAACTCGTCGTGCTCAGCCTGCGAGAACAGGTCCATCGCGATCCAGTCCGGATCGGTCTTGCCGTCACAGATCACCAGGATCTCCGACGGCCCTGCGATCATGTCGATGCCGCAAGCGCCGAACACGCGGCGCTTGGCAGCGGCCACATAGGCATTGCCGGGGCCAACAATCTTGTCCACGCGCGGAATGGTCGCCGTACCATAGGCCAGCGCCGCCACCGCCTGCGCCCCGCCTATCGTGAATACGCGATCCACCCCGGACAAGTGGGCCGCCGCCAACACCAACTGGTTCTTCACGCCGTCCGGGGTGGGCACGACCATGATCAGTTCGGCGACACCGGCAACCTTGGCCGGCAAGGCATTCATCAACACCGAAGAAGGATAGGCCGCCTTGCCGCCCGGCACATACAGACCGACGCGATCCAGCGGCGTCACCTGCTGACCGAGCAGCGTGCCGTCTTCGTCGGTATAGCTCCACGAAGCCTGCACCTGCTTCTCGTGGTAAGCGGTCACCCGCTTCGCAGCCTGCTCCAGCGCGACACGCTGCTCGGACGGCAGACCATCGAACGCCGCCTTCAGCTCGCTCTTCGGCAGCTCCATCGCCTCCGCATTCGCCAGCGGCAGGCGATCGAACTTGCGCGTGCATTCCAGCACCGCCTCGTCACCGCGCTTCTTCACGTCAGCAAGGATGGAGGCTACCGTCGCCTCCAGCTTTTCGTCCGCCGTCTCCTCGAAGGCCAATAGTTTATCCAGCGTCGCGGCGAAGTCGCCCGCGCGAGAAGAAAGTTTTCTGATGTTCATCCTGTTCACTCCCTATTTCCTGACGGCACCGGCGAAGGCATCCAGCATAGGCTGGATCGCAGCATGCTTCAGCTTGAGCGCAGCCTGGTTCACCACCAGCCGCGACGAGATGTCGGCGATATGCTCGACCGCCTTCAGGTTATTGGCCTTCAGCGTGCCGCCGCTGCTCACCAGGTCCACGATCGCATCGGACAGACCGACCAGCGGCGCCAGTTCCATCGAGCCGTACAGCTTGATCAAGTCGACATGCACGCCCTTCGCGGCGAAATGCTCGCGCGCGGTCTGCACATACTTGGTCGCCACGCGCAGGCGCGCCCCCTGACGCACCGCGGAGTCGTAATCGAAGTCGTTACGCACCGCAACCATCATGCGGCACTTGGCGATATTCAGGTCCAGCGGCTGATACAGCCCGGTGCCGCCGTGCTCGTTCAGCACATCCTTGCCCGCGACGCCGATGTCGGCCGCGCCGTATTGCACATAGGTCGGCACATCGGATGCACGCACGATGATCAGCCTCACATCGTCGCGATTGGTCGGCAGGATCAGCTTGCGCGAAGACTCCGGATCTTCCAGCGCAGTGATGCCTGCCGCTTCCAGCAGCGGCAGCGTTTCTTCGAAAATGCGTCCCTTGGACAGCGCGATCGTTATCATTTTTTCGATACCTGTATTTCAGCCGGCGTTGTTATTTGATCCGGCGAATTTGGGCGCCCAGCGCCGACAGCTTCGCCTCGATGTGCTCGTAGCCACGATCAAGATGGTAGATGCGGTCGACGACGGTCTCGCCTTGCGCGACCAGACCGGCGATCACCAGCGACGCCGAGGCGCGCAAGTCGGTCGCCATCACCGTCGCGCCCTCCAGCTGCGCGCAGCCCTTGATCACCGCGGTGTTACCCTCGACGTCGATCTGCGCGCCGAGGCGGCGCAGTTCCTGCACATGCATAAAGCGGTTCTCGAAAATCGTTTCGACCACGATGGCGCTGCCTTCGGCGATGGTGTTCAGTGCCATGAACTGCGCCTGCATGTCGGTCGGGAAGGCCGGGTACGGGGCGGTGCGCAGATTCACCGCAGTCGGACGGCGATCCATCGCCAGTTCGATGCGATCACCGGACACTTCGATCTTCGCGCCCGCTTCGCGCAGCTTGTCCAGCACGTTGTCGAGGATGTCGGCACGCGCATCGGTCAGCACGATCTTGCCGCCGGTGGCCGCGGCCGCGACTAGGAAAGTACCGCTTTCGATACGGTCAGGCATGACGCGATGCGAAGCGCCATGCAGGCTATCCACACCGGTGATGGTAATGGTGTCGGTGCCATCGCCAACGATCTTCGCACCCATCGCGCGCAAACAAACAGCCAGATCGATCACCTCGGGTTCGCGCGCGGCATTCTCCAGCACGGTCACGCCGTCAGCCAATACAGCCGCCATCATCAGATTCTCGGTGCCGGTGACGCTGACCAGATCGAAGCAGATGCGCGCGCCCTTGAGGCGGCTTGCGGTCGCATGGATATAGCCATGCTCGATATGGATCTCGGCCCCCATCGCCTGAAGGCCCTTGATATGCAGATCGACCGGGCGCGAACCGATGGCGCAGCCGCCGGGCAGCGACACGCGCGCCTCGCCGAAGCGAGTCACCAGCGGCCCCAGCACGAGGATCGCCGCGCGCATGGTCTTCACCATGTCGTACGGCGCTTCCAGCTTGTCGACATGGGCCGCATTGAAACGAGAAGCCTGCCCATCCTGCTCGATCTTCACACCCATCTGCTGCAGCAACTTGCCCATCGTCTCCACGTCATGCATGTCCGGCAGGTTGCCCAGACACAGGTCGTCGGCCGCCAGCAAGCTGGCGCACATGATGGGCAAGGCAGCGTTCTTGGCGCCGGAGATCCGCACCTCGCCGTTGAGGCGGTTACCGCCCTGGATAGCTAGTTTTTGCATAAATTCAGTTGTTAGACGTAAGACGTAAGACGTAAGTTAAGCAGGTGCAACGACTAGCCACTTACGTCTTACGTCTTAAGACTGTTTATCCCACTCTTCCGGCGTAAATGTTTTCATCGACAGCGCGTGTATCTCTTCCCGCATCCGATCGCCCAAAGTCTGATACACCATCTGATGGCGCTGCACCCGGCTCTTGCCTGCGAAGGCGGCGCAGACCACGACCGCCTCGAAATGGGCTCCGTCGCCAACCACCGACAGATGCTCCGTCGACAGCCCTTGGGCGATATTGATCCGGATGCTTTCCGGAGTGACCGCGGCAATACTCATGGATATCTTCTGATTGTGGATTGCGACTCGCCGACAGACATGCGTCGTCGGCGCCCGAAGTCGCGCATGATACTAAAAACCGGGAAGGGATGCGCGGACAGAGAGTACCCGCCCGCCACGAATCAGGCTGATTGCTGCGGAAGCATGTCCGCGACGCCGTACAGTGTCGCCAGACTGAGCAGATCCGCGGGCAGACCTGTCACGCGAAGTGTGCGCTGGCTGCGCTGAGCCGCCCGAGACCAGCCCAACAGCATGCTCACCGCGGCCGAGTCGACCGCCTCGACCTGTGCCATATCCACCAACAGGTCCTCTACAGCCAGATGCTGCAAGCCGGATTCGAACAATGCCGGGACGGTTTCTATGGTCAGGCGGCCGCGCACCACCAGGCGACCATCCTCGCGCGCAATCACTTCTTCTCTGCCTTGCTTAACGCAACATTGGCGGCATTGATATTCTTGTCCGACAGCATCCGGATCAGTCCGTCGATGCCATTTTTCTGGACTTCGGTATCGAAAGTGCCGCGATAACTCATCACCATGCTGACTCCGCTGATGACGATGTCGAACGCCTTCCAGCCATTCGCGCCCTTCTTCATCTCGTAATCGACCGGGATAGGCTGCGCACCCGGCTTGTTGATCATGGTCTTGACGGTCGCCTCGTCCGCATCCGCAGCCATCTTGAACGGCAACACCTCCACTGTCTGGTTGCGATACTCGACGAACGCCCTGGTATAGGTACGCACCAGCATGTTGCGAAATTCGGCCGACAGCGTCTTCTTCTGCTCGACCGTAGCCGTACGCCAATGCTTGCCGACCGCCAACTGGGTCATGCGCGTGAAATCGAAATGCGGCAAGACCTTGGCGTCCACCAGTTCCAGTATCTTCTTCTGGTTCCCGGCCTGGATATCCTTATCCTGCTTCACGATAGCCACAACGTCCTGCACCGTGGCGCGAATCAGCACATCGGGCGCAACCACCTCGGCTCGCGCCACACCTGCCGCGAACAACAAACCCGCAACCATCCCGACAAACAAACCCTTCATACCATCACTCCTCGTTATTTGGCCGGTTCCTCAGCCCTGCTGTACAGGAACTTGCCGATCAGGTCTTCCAGCACCACCGCAGACTGCGTCTTCTTCAACTGCTCGCCGTTCTGCAGCATCTCTTCATCGCCACCGGGCATCAGACCGATGTACTGCTCGCCCAACAGGCCGGCAGTCAGGATATTGGCGAACGTATCCTTCGGAAACTGATAACGCTTGTCCAAGCTCATCACCACTTTGGCCTCGTAACGCTCGGTATCCAGCGTAATCTCGGTCACTCGCCCAACCAGAACACCCGCGCTCTTGATCGAAGCCTTGGGCTTCAACCCGCCGATGTTGGTGAAATACGCATGAACCTCGTAGCTCTCCGACACGTTATACGTACTGAGGTTCCCCACCTTCATCGCCAGCATCACCAGGGCAGCGATACCCGCCACCACAAACATGCCGACCCACAAATCCAGCGTCGTGCGTTCCATCGTTCACTTCCCTCCGAACATCATTGCAGTCAAAATAAAATCCAGCATCAGGATCGCCAGCGACGATTCCACCACGGTACGCGTGGTCGCGCCGGAAACGCCTTCCGCGGTAGGCGGTGCATCATAGCCTTCGAACAGTGCGATCACGGTCACCGCCATACCGAACACGAAACTCTTGATCACCCCGTTCAGGATGTCTTCACGAAAATCCACGGCGGACTGCATCTGCGACCAGAACGAGCCTTCGTCCACGCCGATCTGCACTACGCCGACGAAATAGCCGCCGAACACGCCTATCGCGCTGAACAACGCCGCCAGCAACGGCATCGAGATCACGCCCGCCCAGAAACGCGGCGCGACGATACGCGCGACTGGATTCACCGCCATCATCTCCATCGCCGCGATCTGCTCGGTCGCCTTCATCAGGCCGATCTCGGCGGTCATCGCCGAACCGGCGCGGCTGGCGAACAGCAGCGCTGCCAGCACCGGCCCAAGCTCGCGCACCAGACTCAGAGCGACCATGCTGCCCAAAGCCGCCTCCGAACCGTAACGCTTGAGCGTCTCGTAACCCTGCAATCCCAACACCATGCCGACGAACAATCCCGCCACCACGATGATCAGCAACGACATCACGCCGGTGGAGAACAGCTCCTTGACGGTCAGATGGAAGCGCCGGAAGCTATTCCCGGAATAAAGCAGGATAAGGAAAAAGAAACGCGTCGCCATACCGATGCGCCACACCGCACTGATGGCACGATGCCCGATGACTCTGATGCTTTTGACTGCAGGCATGGTCAATTCCCTAAACTTAAATCTTGGCGGTAATCACCGCCGGGATAATGGAACGGCACCGGGCCGTCCATCTCGCCATGCACGAACTGGTGCACGAACTCCTTGCCAGACGCACGGATCTCGTCTGGCGTACCTTCCGCCTCGATCACTCCGTTAGCCATGAAATAGACATAGTCCACGATCTTCAGCGACTCCTGTATATCGTGCGTGACGATGACCGAAGTCGCGCCCAGCGCATCGTTCAACTGCCGGATCAGGTCGCCCACCACGGTCAGCGAGATCGGGTCCAGACCGGCGAACGGCTCGTCGTACATGACCAGCATCGGATCGAGCGCCACGGTACGCGCCAGCGCCACGCGACGCGCCATGCCGCCGGATAGTTCGGAAGGCATGAGGTCATGAGTCCCGCGCAAACCGACGGCATTGAGCTTCATCATCACTAGATCATGGATCAGTTCTTCCGGCAGGTCGGTGTGTTCTCGCATCTGGAACGCCACGTTGTCATACACCGACATATCGGTGAACAACGCGCCGAACTGGAACAGCATACCCATCTTGCGGCGCATCGCATACAAGCCATCCTGATCCAGATCGTGCAATATCTGCCCATCCACCTTGATATGCCCGCTGGTCGGCTTCAGCGCGCCGCCGATGTGGCGCAGCAGCGTGGTCTTGCCGCAGCCGCTCAAGCCCATGATGGCGATCAGCTTGCCCTTCGGAAAGGTCATGTTGATGCCCTGCAAGACCGGCCGCTTGTCGTAAGCAAAGTTGAGGTCGCGTATCTCGACCAAGGCTGGCAGTGTCAAAATCTGGTGGACCGTAAGTTATCGAGGACGCGCATTCTAAACTACCGCATCGACAATCCTCAACCGATTGACCCAAATTAAAAAAATTGCGGTCATACAGGCTATTGAGCTTGCGCTCACTTGCCGTTATGCTCATCGCCCGTGGTGTAACCCGAATCAAGAGCATGTCGAGCGCCCCTTCGCCCCTTCCCTGCCTGATGATCGTCGACGACGACCCGCTGATACGCGAGGGATTGGCCGTCGCTTTCGAAAAACACTACCAGGTTCACCTGGCCGAGTCGCGCACCGCAGCCATCGATCAGCTGCGCCGTCTACCGACCCCGCCGCAACTGGCCCTCGTCGATCTTGGGCTCCCGCCCCTGCCTCACCGTCCGGACGAAGGATTCCATCTGATCGCCGAACTGATCGCGCACAGCCCGGATATCAGGATATTCGTCCTGACCGGACAGGACGACGAGAACAACGCGCGCCACGCGCGCGCACTGGGCGCGATGGATTTCATCGCCAAGCCCTGCGCACCCGACAACATCCGCGCATATTTTGCTGCCGCGCTGCGGGTGCGAGCCGACGAAGGAAACCAGACTCCCGACTCCTCGCTCGGCATCGTCGGTCAAAGCCTGCCCATCCAGACGCTGCGCAACCAGATCACGATGTATGCGCCTATGCCCTTTCCCGCGCTGATCGAAGGAGAGTCCGGCTGCGGCAAGGAACTGGTCGCTACAGCGCTACAGCATCTCGCCGGCCGACCGGATGCGCCGTTCCGCGTCCTCAATTGCGCCGCGATCTCCCCGACGCTGATCGAATCCACGCTGTTCGGCCACAGCAAGGGCGCCTACACCGGCGCGAACAGCGCGCAATCCGGCTTCTTCGAAGACGCCGCCGATGGCACGCTATTCCTGGACGAGATCGGCGAGCTGCCCCTTGAACTGCAAGCCAAGCTGCTGCGCATCCTGGAGAACGGCGAATACCAGCGCGTCGGCGAAACCGCCACGCGCAAGAGCAATGCGCGCATCATCGCCGCGACCAACCGCAACCTGCGCGACGCGGTCAAGGCCGGCACCTTCCGCGATGACCTGTACCACCGCCTGAACGTATTCCGGATCGCCGTGCCCCCGTTACGCGAGCTGGGCACCGACAAGCTGGTGCTGCTTAATCACTTCCGCGCCCATTATGCGCAGCAGCTGGGACAGCCTCCGTTCGAGTTGCATCCCGAAGCATTGCAACGCTGGGAACGCTACGACTTTCCCGGCAACACCCGCGAATTGCGCAACATCGTCATCAGGTTGTCGACCAAATACCCGGGCCAGACCTTGTTAGCGGCCCAACTCGAAGCGGAGTTCGACACGCTTACCGCGAATGCGGCGAACCTGGGCGGGAACGACAGCGCTGCACGACAACGTCGCATCGCAGAAATCCGGAACGGGGATTTCAACCTGGATCGGCACCTGCACGAACTGGAAGGGGGCTACATCGCTGCGGCACTGGAATTGGCTTCCGGCAACATCAGCGAAGCCGCCAAACTGCTGGGCATCAACCGCACCACGCTGCACAGCCGCATGAGCAGCCACGAAAAACTCAACGCATAGGAACCCGCATGTATCTCCATCACTTCGGACTCCAAGAACCGCCATTCAGGATCACGCCATCGACGACATTCTTCTTCTCCGGCGCCAACCGCGGCGAGATCCTCGATGCGCTCGTCTACTCGCTGAGCGAATCCGAAGGCATCATCAAGGTCAGCGGCGAAGTCGGCAGCGGCAAGACCATGCTGTGCCGCATGCTGCTCGAACGCCTGCCCGAGCATGTGGACACCATCTACCTGGCCAACCCCAGCCTGTCGCGCGAAGAGATGCTGTATGCGATCGCAGACGGACTGGGACTTAACGTCGAAGGCGAACGCATCGGCATCATCATGCACGGCATCCAGAACAAGCTGGAAGAAAAGGCCCGCGAAGGCAAGCGCGTGGTGGTGCTGGTGGACGAGGCGCATGCGATGCCGCCGGACACGCTGGAAGAGTTGCGCCTGCTGTACAACCTGCAGATAGGCGACTCCAAGCTGCTGCAGATCATCCTGTTCGGCCAGCCGGAACTGAACCACAAGCTGGATCAGCCGAACATGCGCCAGCTCAAGGACCGCATCGTCCACCATTTCAACATGCAGCCGATGTCGCGCAATACGCTGGAAAGCTACCTGATGTTCCGCATGCGCGCAGCTGGCTACCACGGCCCCAACATCTTCTCGTCCCCTGCGCTCAAGCTCATCGGCCAGGCCTCGGACGGCCTGATGCGCCGCATCAACATCCTCGCGGACAAATCGCTGCTGGCCGCCTTTGTCGAAGACACGCACAACATCGAACCGCGCCATGTGCAGGCCGCGATGCGCGACAGCGAATTGCACCCCTCGCGCAAGCTCAGGATCACGCTGCCATCCATCAAACTGCCCTCGATCCAGCTGCCCTCCATCACCCTGCCTAGCACCGGGATGCTGGCAGGCGGCGCAGCAACCGCATTGCTGCTGGTCGGACTGACAGCATGGTGGACCACGGACGAACCGCAGGCACCCACGCCGCAAGCGCAGTTGGACGAACCCGCGCTGCCGATTGCTGCCGCACCGGAACCCGTCGCGCCACCCCCGCCGCCTCAGGCTGACGAACAAGCGGCCATCGTCGCCGCCGCGCCGACTCTCGCAGCAACGGAAGCTCCCGTGCCGCCACCTGCCGCGACCGTCAAGGGCAACCTGTTCGACCAGCGCCTGGCCGCAGGCAAGAAGCTGCTGGCGCAGAAGAACATCGTCGCCAGCATCCAGCTCTTCTACGACGAAGATATCCAGCCCAAACGCGTCGAAGGATTCCTGAAACGCGCAGAGGGACTGGGCAAGCTGCAGGAGATATATCTGGTGCCGGCGAGATTCGGCGACAAGGAAGGATTGCGCGTTCTGTATGGCGCCTATCCCTCGGTCGAAGCCGCACGCAATGCGATCAAGGATCTGCCGCCCCGCTATCAGGAATCCTTCGCCACCGCCATCCACGTGTTCTGAACAATAGCGATATGCTGATTGAGCGTGCCAGTCAAACCTGTTAGGCTGGACGCAAACGGTAGCAATGGAGAAAAGCGTGCGTCCTCGCAACATGTCCCGCCTCTGCATCACCCTGATTACCGCCGGCGCAATCCTCGTCGGCTGCGGTACCCGGCCTATCCAGCCATCGGACAAGCATATCCAGCGACCCGTCACTCAGGACGCCGCTGCCGACATCCCTCAAGCACTCACGCGCAACGTCGCACTGCCAGCGCCGAAACCCGGCGCCAAGGCCGAGACCTATAGCGTCGTCGTCACCAACGTACCCGCGCAGGAAATCCTGTTCGCGCTCGCGCGCGATGCGAGGATCAATCTGGACATCCATCCCGGCCTACAGGGTTCGGTCACGCTGAACGCGCTCAACCAGACCCTGCCGCAGATCCTCACGCGCATCTCCAAGCAGGTGGACATGCGCTACGAATTGGACAACGGCAACCTGATCGTGATGCCGGACACGCCGTATCTGCACCATTACAAGATCGACTACGTGAACATGTCGCGCGAATCGGATAGCGCGATTTCCAACACCTCGCAGCTCGGTTCCGGTACGGCCAGCGGCACAACCGCCACAGGCAATAACTCATCGCTTTCAATCAAGGGCGTATCGAAAAATCATTTCTGGGACACCCTGACCAGGAACATCACCGACATCCTGCGCGAAACCGACAAGATACTTCCGGACGGCTCGAGCGAGACCGTGACCGAACAAAGCGGCGGCACCGATCGCATCGTCACCGAAAAGAAGAACTCCGCGAAGAAGACCGGCAGCGAGACCTCGCCGACCCAAGTCACGATACAAGAGGACGGCAGCAAGATCGTCACCCGCCGCAACACCTTCCGCGAAGCCGCCTCGGTCATCGCCAATCCGGAGAGCGGCATCATCACCGTGCGCGCTACCGGCAAACAGCACGAAAAGATTCAGGAATTCATCGGTCAGATCATGTCCAGCGCCCGTCGCCAAGTGTTGATCGAGGCGACCGTGGTGGAAGTTCGCCTAAACGACAATTACAAACAAGGCATCGATTGGTCGCTGCTGCAACGCAATGGCACCGGATTCCAATTGCGTCAGGCGGCCACAGCAGCATTGCCGAGTGCCAATGCGAACAATATCTTCACACTCCAATACCTGAACCCAACTTCCAGGCTGGGTAACTTGACCGCGTCGGTTTCCCTGCTGGAGTCATTCGGCACGGTGAAGGTCTTATCCAGCCCGAAACTGAGCGTGATGAACAACCAGACCGCCATGCTACGAGTAGTGGATAACAAGGTTTATTTCATCGTCAACTCGACCACCACACCTTGTTCTCCGGCTCCATGCACGCCGGTCGTTACCTACACCACCACCGTCAACACGATACCGGTCGGCTTCACCATGAGCGTGACGCCACAGATTAGCGATAGCGATACAGTTCTACTCAACGTTCGCCCGTCCATTACCCGCCTGCTGGCCCCAGCCAAGGATCCCACACCAAACCTAAACCCGGGTATTTCAAACGAAATACCGCAAACATCGACCCGTGAGATGGAGTCAGTATTGAGAATCGAGAACAACCAAATCGCCGTTCTCGGCGGCTTGATGGAAGACCGCATAGATAACTTCACCGATGCGATTCCCGGAGTCTCCCGCATTCCGGTTGCCGGCGAGCTGTTCAAGCATCGCAACGACACCTCGACAAAAACCGAGCTGGTGATCTTCCTGCGCCCGGTGGTAATCAAGGACGCCAGCATCAGCGGGGACTTCAGCGCCTATCGCAACATGCTGCCCGACCAGAACTTCTTTAAGGAGCCGTCATCCGGCAAGCCCTGACATGAGCCTGCTTCTGGAAGCCCGCAAGAAAGCACAGTCCATCGAAGCGAATCGTGCAGCTTCGGCGGACGGGCTTAGTCTGGAGAATACGCCGCCATCCGCGACGGATTCCCTGGCAGGGGCGAACGCGCTGGCGCGCGAAGCCGGGCAGAACCTGTTCAGTGCGAAATCGCCGGCCACCGGCCACATGACCGTCAACCCCTACCTGCTGTCGGCACTCGGCGGCACGATACTGCTGCTGGCTGTCGGCGCGGGTTACTGGTGGTATCTCGACTCCTCCGGCGACATCTCGCCGCAACGCCCTATCGTCTCCGCTACTACGCAGCCGATACAGGTCGCCGCAGTACCGGAATCACAGGTCACCGAGATTCCCGATACCGAACCCGTCACAGAGGAAGCCTCGTTTCCGGCCATCTCGCCCGAGCCCGCGCCGGCCTACGCGCCGCAGACCCGCCAGCAATCCTCGGTACGCATAGAACCGCAGCGAACGCAGGCCATCGATCCGCTGTTGCACGACGCATATCTCGCGTATCGCAACGGCAAGACGAACGAGGCGCAGCAACTGTATCAAGCCATGCTCGCCAAGGACGAACGCAACGCCGACGCCTTGCTCGGTCTGGCGGCGATCGCCCAGCAGCAAGGCGAAAGCTTGGTGGCGGCGCAATATTATTCGCGCGTGCTGATGCTCGATCCGCGCAATGCCGTGGCGAACGCCGGGATGTCCGCACTGAATACCGAGGACGACGGCAACGAGAGCCGGTTGAAGACCTTGCTGCGCGAGCAGAACAACTCGGCCGCGCTGCATTTCGGGCTGGGCAACCTGTACGCCGGGCAGTCGCGCTGGAGCGAGGCGCAGCAGGCCTATTTCAACGCCTGGACGCTGGAATCCGACAACGCCGAATTCGCCTATAACCTGGCCGTCAGCCTCGACCACCTCGGACAAGGCAGCCTGGCCGCACGCTACTACCAGCGCGCACAACAACTCGACGCAACGAACAGTGCGGGCTTCGACCACGCACAGGTCGCGCGGCGCATCGAAGCGCTGGGCCAGCAAGGCAGGTAAATAAAATGCCGAACAACGGAACACAAGACAACCAGCTCCAGCAGCCGCTGGGACGCATACTGGTCGACAAAGGGGTGATCAGCGACGACCAGTTGCGCATCGCCCTGCAGGAACAGAACAAGACGCATCAGCCGCTCGGCCGCTTGCTGGTGCGTCTCGGTTTCCTCTCCGAAGCCACCATACGCGACGTACTGTCGGAGAACCTCGGGCAGGAGAGCGTAGATCTCGCCAGCATCATCATCGACCCCGCCGCCCTGGCTTTCATCCCCAAGGACGTCGCGCGGCGCTACCAGTTGCTGCCGCTGTCGGTAGACAAGGCCGGTCGCGTGCTGACGCTGGCAGTCGCCGACCCGGACAACATCATCGCGCTGGACCAAGTGCGCGCACTGCTCAAGGACGAGTACCGCCTGATCACTCAGCTCGCCAGCGAATCCGACATTCTGCGCGCGATCGACCAGTACTACGGTTTCGAGCTTTCCATCGACGGCATCCTGCACGAGATCGAGCCGGGCGAGATGGAGTACCAGACGCAGCAGGGCGTCAACGAATTCAGCCAGCCGGTGGTGCGCCTGATCGACGCGCTGCTGACCGAAGCGGTGCAGCGCGGCGCGTCCGACATCCACTTCGAGCCCGAGAGCAGCTTTTTGCGCATCCGTTACCGCATCGACGGCGTGCTGCGCCAAGTGCGCAGCCTGCACAAGAGTTTCTGGCCCGCGATGGTGGTGCGCCTGAAGGTGATGAGCAACATGAACATCGCCGAAACGCGCGCGCCGCAGGACGGTCGCATCTCGCTACGCCTGTCCGGACGCCAGATCGATTTCCGCGTCGCCTCGCACCCCACCACGCACGGCGAGAACCTGGTGTTGCGCATCCTCGACCGGCAGAAGGGCATCGTGCAGCTTGACCATATCGGCCTCGACGACACCACCCTCAATACGCTCAAGCTGATCATCGCCAAACCGGAAGGCATCGTGCTGGTGACCGGACCTACCGGCAGCGGCAAGACCACCACGCTGTATTCGGTGCTGAACCACATCAACACCGAGTCGGTGAACATCATGACGCTGGAGGATCCGGTCGAATATCCGATCGCGCTGATCCGCCAAACCTCGATCAACGAATCGGCCAAGCTGGATTTCGCCAACGGCATCCGTTCGATGATGCGCCAGGACCCGGACATCATCCTGGTCGGCGAGATCCGCGACCATCCCACCGCCGAGATGGCGTTCCGCGCGGCGATGACCGGCCACCAGGTGTATTCGACGCTGCACACCAACTCGGCCATCGGCGCGATCCCGCGTTTATTGGACATCGGCATCCTGCCGGACATCATGGCCGGCAACATCATCGGCATCGTCGCGCAGCGGCTGATCCGCATCCTGTGCAAGGAATGCAAATACCCCTATGACCCGGACACGCAGGAACGCAGGCTGCTCGGCATCCCCGAGCGCGAGGACGTCACGCTGTATCGCGCCGCCGGTTGCGACCTGTGCAACCATCAGGGCTACAACGGGCGCATGGCCATCATGGAACTGCTGAAGATGGACCACGATCTGGACGACCTGGTGTCGCGCCGCGCCAGCACCCGGCAGATACGCGAGACCGCCATAGACAAGGGCTTCCGCCCGCTGGCGATAGACGGCATCCGGCGCATACGCCAGGGCGTCACCTCGCTTTCGGAAGTCAGCCGCGTGGTCGACCTGACCGACAGGCTAGGCTAGGGATACGCCATGGCCCTGTATTCCTATCGCGCCATCGACAGCCATGGCAAGACCAGCAAGGGATTGCAGGATGCCGCCAACGTGGTCGATCTGGAACTGCGCCTGAAGCGCAACGGGCTGGATCTGATCGACGCCAAAATAGACAGCGGCAAGATCGGCCTGTCGCGCGGCAAGATCAAGCGCCCGGAATTGATCACGTTCTTCTTCAACCTCGAACAGCTCACCCGCGCGGGCGTGCCGCTGCTGGAAAGCCTCGCGGACCTGCGCGACACGATGAACGACGCGCATTTCCGGGAAGTCATCGCCAACCTGGTCGAATCCATCGAGGGCGGCAAGAAACTGTCGCAATCCATGGCGGATCATCCCGACGCATTCGACCGGATATTCATCAGCCTCACGCATGCGGGTGAAGAAAGCGGCCAATTGCCGGAGGTGTTCCTGCATATCACCGAATCGCTGAAATGGCAGGACGAGATGGCGTCCCATACCAAGACCATCATGATCTATCCGGTCTTCGTCGGCACCATCGTGCTGGCCATCACCTTCTTCCTGATGATCTATCTGGTGCCGCAACTGGTCGGCTTCATCAAGGGCATGGGGCAGGAGATACCGCTCCAGACTCGCTTGCTGCTGGCCACCTCGGCGTTCTTCGTGGATTACTGGTACCTGCTGATCGCACTGCCTGTCGCACTACCCATCGCCGCCAAGCTGCTGATCACCTCCAGCCCCGAGATGCGCTACCGCTTCGACAACCTCAAGCTCAAGTTGTGGGTGATCGGCCCCATCCTGCGCAAGATCATCCTGGCGCGCTTCGCCAACACCTTCGCGATGATGTACAGCTCGGGCGTGGGCATCATGGACTGCATCGCCAACTCGCGCGACGTCGTCAACAACCATGCGATCGCCAAGAGCCTGGACGACGTCATGCTGGAGATCGAGTCCGGCAAGAACCTCACCCAGAGCTTCCAGAACACCGGCATCTTCCCGCCGCTGGTGATACGCATGCTCAAGGTGGGCGAAGCGACCGGTTCGCTGGACAAGGCGCTGCTGAATGTCAGCTATTTCTACGACCGCGACGTGAAAGATTCCATCAAAAAGGTTCAGGTCATGATCGAACCGACGATGACCCTCATCCTCGGCGTGCTGCTAGGCTGGGTGATGCTGTCGGTGCTGTCGCCGATCTACGACCTCATCGGCAAGGTGCAATTCTGATGAAGAACGCCCTGTTACTGTTCCTGAGTGCCAGCCGTCTCCATGCACAGGTCATGGAGGGCGGACATATCGTCGCTCAGCATGAATTCGCCGATACCGCTGAAGGGCCGGGCGATTTCGCCTCGTTCGTAAAGAACGTCCGTCACCCTGCCTTCCTGCTGGTCGATCTGATCGAAGAGGACTTCCGCCAGGAAAGCATTCCGCACCTGATCGGAGGGAGCCGCAATGCGCTGCTGCAGCGCAAGTTCGAACAGTTTTACCACGGCACGCCGTTCCGCCAGGCATCGCTGCTGCAGCGCCAGAAGGGCGGTCGGCGCGACGACGACATGCTGTTCTCGGCGCTGACGAACCCGGCACTGATCATCCCCTGGCTGAATATCCTGCTGGCGCACCAGATTCCGCTCGCCGGCATCTATTCGGTGCCGCAGATCAGCGCACCGCTGATCAAGGATCACCCCTCCGACTATCTGCTGCTCATCTCGTGGGAGAAGTCTGCCGGCCTGCGCCAGACCTACTTCAGCAACCACCGCCTGCAGATATCCCGGCTGACGCCGATCAATGCCGAGCAAACCTTTCAGGATGCGGTAACGCGCGAACTGCCCCGCACCTACCAGTACCTGAAGAGCCTGAGCCTGCTCCCCGCCGGACAGACGCTGGATGTGCGCCTGCTGGGATACAGCAAGGACCTGCTCGATCTCCAATCGACGCTGCCGACGAACGCCGACATGCACTACGACTTCGTCGATCTGGAGAATCTGGCCGAGAAACTGGGTATCGCACACCGCTTCACCGATTCGGATGCCAGCCAGATATTCCTGCACAACCTGCCGATCGAACCGCCGCCGACCCATTACGCCAACGCCGACCATATCCATTACTGCACGCTATGGCGGTTGCGCCGCGCACTGAACTGGATCAGCGGCGGACTGCTGGTCGGCGGCCTGGCATGGGGCGCGGCCGATATCTGGCAAAGCGGCTGGAATGCAAACGAGACTCTCTCGATGAACACCGAGGCGCAGCGCATCCAGAACGAAGTGAAGCAGATCACCGATGCCTTCCCGAATACGCTCGCCCCCGCCTCGGACATGAAATCGTCCGTTTCCATCATGCGTAATCTCGAACTCCAGGCCCGGCCTCCGCTCGAAACCATGCAACCGATCAGCAAGGTGCTCGATCGCTATCCGCGCATCGAACTCGACGAACTCGGCTGGAAAACGGATGCCGCCGCATCCGCCGCGGACAACATGCCCTCCCCTATCCCGGCGCAAGCCGTCACCGTCAAAGGACGGCTGCTCGGCTTCGAGAGCGACTACCGCGCCGCACTCGGCTACCTGGACCGCTTCCAGTTCGACCTGGAAAAACAAGGATACCGCGTCGTCGCGCAGAGCAAACCGCTCGACGTCAGCCCGGGCGGCAGCCTCTCCGACCGTATCGAGTCGCAACAGGAAGCGCTCGCCTTTACGCTCGAACTCTCGCGGAGACCTCCGGAATGAAACTCTCCCGCTCCGATCTGGCATTGATGCAATGGAGTCTGCTGGCAGTCAGCGCCTCTGCGCTGCTCAGCGCGGCATTCCTGTATGGCAGCAGCCAATATGCCGCACAATCGCAACAAGACCGGCGCAATGCGCAAAGCCGGCTCGACGATGCCCGTCGCCATCTGGCCTCCGCACAGGAAGACAGAGAGAACATGGCGGCCTATGCCGAGAAATATATGACGCTGACGAATAGCGGCATCATCGGCGACGGGCAACGACTGGACTGGATGGAAGGGCTGGAACGATTGAGACAGCAACACCTCGTCGCCTCGTTCAGCTACAACATCGCTCCGCAAAAGACCCATGTCCCCGTGCTGCCGATAGACAGCGGAGACTTCGACATCCAGTACAGCGAAATGAGTCTGGCGTTCGAATTGCGGCACGAAGGACAGCTGCTGAACTTCTTCTCCGCGCTACGCGAACAGGTCAAGGGACATTACCAGCTCGAAGGCTGCACGCTGCAGCGCCAGAACAGCGACGAGAACGCCGGCATCGCAAGCAGCCTCAGGGCCGAATGCCGTGGCGGCTGGATTACCCTGAAGAACAGGAGCGCACAACCATGACACCGATCATCAGGATCGCCCTGTGCATGCTCGCCTTGACGACATCCGCTCCCGCAGTCGCAGAAAAACTCGGACGCCTGTTCTACACCCCGGAACAACGTGCCCAACTGGACAGCGAACATGCGCGCGATGCCGCCCCGGCGGACTCGCCCAATGTCATGTCGATAGACGGCATCGTGCAACGTCACGGCGGCGAGCGCACCGTGTGGATCAACGGCGTGCCGCAGGTCGCCGGCCGAAGCGACGACCGCGCACCGGAAAGCGTCCCGGTCGCCATTCCCGGCCAGTCGCAACCGGTCAAAATCAAGGTCGGGCAAAAAGTGATCCTCAGTCCTGCCCCCGCACGGGAATAGGAACGCGCCATGCACCGCACCGCACGCCATGCCAAACCGGACAGACAGCACGGCGCAGCTCTGATGGTGATGCTGGTGGTCATGATCATAGGCATCGCTACGGTGCTGGTCAGCTCGCTCAGCACCACTGCCTTGCAGAATGTGCGCGCGCAAAGAACTTCGGAGGCACTGGCGCAGGCGAAAGAGGCGCTGATCGGCCGCGCGGTGGCGGACAACAATATGCCAGGCAGCTTGCCATGTCCGGACACGAATAATGATGGCTCTTCCGAATTATTTAGCGGCAACGACTGCCCCAGTTACATCGGCAGATTGCCGTGGAAAACGCTGGGATTGCCCGACTTGCGTGACGGCAATAACGAGCAGCTATGGTATGCGCTGTCGCCTGCTTTTCGTGACGACGATTCGGCTCGCCCACTCAACAGCAACACCAAGGGCACCCTTGCGATATATCGCGCAGACGGCTCGTCCACGCTGACAGAAACAGGTTACAACGCCGTCGCCGTGGTCTTTTCGCCAGGCAACCCGGTCGCCTCGCAAACCAGGAACACCGTTGCCGAACAAAACAGTGCGGGAAACTATCTGGACATCGTCAACAGCCGCAACAACGCCTCCGCCAGCGGACCTTTTATCGCAGGCACGAACTCCGAGAGTTTCAACGACCAGCTCGTTTTCATCACGACCCGAAACCTGATGCCGTTGCTTGAACAACGCGTCGCCGGCGAGGTAAAACGGGCGCTTGCCAACTACTACACCTACAGCGGCTGCAATTGCTATCCATGGGCGGACAGCGTAGATCAATGGGCCGATTATGATTCGAACCGGGGACTGAACCGCGGATGGCTACCCAACAATGCGCTCCCGGTTAACTGGGCGGGGGCTTTCCGCCCTCCATCATGGTTCTTCGAAAATCAATGGTACAAGTTGATCTATTACAGCGTAGCTAGAGATTACAAAGAACCCTTCTATTCCTGTAGCGACTGTGACCACGATACGCTGCATGTGGACGGGACCGCTGGGGTGCGCGCGTTGTTCTTCATGCCTGGAACATTTGCCGGCAACCGCAGCCCCGACCAACTATCCGATTACCTGGAAGACTCCGAAAACAAAGACGATGACGATGACGACTATGTCACCCCCACCTCACAAGCAGGAGACCGGGACCGGCTTTACCGGTTGCCATAACATGATGAGAAAGCAAGGGAACTCCGCAAAGGCACAGCAATCCGGCTTCACGCTGGTCGAAATGGCAATCGTAATGATGATCATCGGCCTGCTGCTGGGCGGGCTGATGCCCACGCTGACCACACAGATGGAAGTGCAGCGCATCAATGAGACGCGCAAGCAGATGGAGGAAATCCAGCAGGCTCTCCTTGGTTTCGCGATAGCCAATGGTCGCCTGCCTTGCCCTGCCGATCCTGCCATCGCCACCGGACAGGCAAATGCGGGAATGGAAGCAACCACGGGTTCCGGCAGCGCCATGACCTGCACCAACGTGGGAAACAATGCTGCACGAGGAGTCCTGCCGTGGGCGACATTGGGCGTATACGAAACGGATGCATGGGGAAATCGCTACACCTACCGTGTAAGCAGGGATTTTGCCGATGCTCTGGGCAGCGCCACTTATGGCGGCTGCACACCAAGCCCGACACCCACCTTGGCGACGTTCGCGTTATGTTCCAGCGGCAACCTGGATGTGCTCGTCGCGTCGGGCGGAACCAGCCTTGTAAACAATGTGCCATCGGTCGTCATCTCGCACGGCAAGAACGGAGCCGGTGCCTATACCCAGCAGGGTACGCAACTACCGGTCAGCAGCGATGCGGACGAACAGGAAAACAGCGACGGCAGCGCTGACAACAATTACGTCAGCAAAGCGCCTACACCAAGTTTCGACGACCATATCCTGTGGCTCTCGCAAAACATCCTGCTCAACCGCATGGTGACGGCGGGCAAATTGCCATGACTCCCATCCGCCCGTTGCGCCGACTCCTCTGGCTTGCCTGCATTGCGGCGATGGCGTCTTCCGCAGCGCGCGCGGAAGACGCCATCATGGCCGGCACGGTGACACAGATTCGTGGCGCGGCCTTTGCGAACCACCGCACCACATCCGACAACCTGTCCAAGGGGATGCCGGTGTTAATAGGAGACCGCATCGTGACCGGCCACGATACCCGCGTCGAATTGAGCATGACGGATGGCGCGATATTGACGCTGGGGGCCGACACCGAATTCGCGATCGACGAATACCGCTATTCCCGGCAGGCCCGGCAAGGAAGCGCCCGGCTGGAACTGTTCAGAGGCGCATTCCGCGCCATCACCGGAGCCATCGGCAAACTCAAGGAGAGGGACTTCAAGGTCAAGACCGCAGCAGGCACCATAGGCATACGCGGCACCGACTTCTGGGGCGGGTTCTATTTCTCGCAAGCGCTGGATGTCGCATTGCTGGGCGGCGGCGGCATCTATGTCGAGAACGCTGCCGGACGCGTCACGCTCACCGAGGTCGGCAGCGGCACCACGATACAGGATGGCGACACCCCGCCCGCTGCGCCGATACGCTGGGGCGAACGCAAACTGAATGCGGCCCAACAGTCGGTGTCATGGGAATAGACGCCGGGCAAAGCATCGCCCGGCTATAGATCAGGCACGCCTCCAGCTCGTACCCTGCGGCGTATCTTCGAGCACGATCCCCGCTTCCAGAAGCTCCTTTCGGATGCGGTCTGCCTCGGCGAAGTTCTTCGCCTTCTTCGCGGCGATGCGCGCTTCGATCTGCGCATCGATATCGGCATCGTCCAGACCGCCTTCACCAGCACCGCCTTGCAGGAATTGTTGCGGGCCGCGTTGCAGCAGACCGAGTACGCCGGCCAGCGCCTTGAGCTGCGATGACGCCCCAGCCGATTGATTGCGGTTCACTTCGTTGGCGAGATCGAACAGCACGGCGACCGCTTCCGGCGTGTTAAAGTCGTCGTCCATCGCAGCCTTGAAGCGCTGCGCGTGAGCCTCGTTCCAATCGATTTCAAGTTCGGTCGCGGACGCCGATTTAAGCGCCGTATACAACCGCGTCAGCGCGCCCTTCGCATCGTCCAGATGCTGGTCGGAATAGTTCAGCGGGCTGCGGTAATGCGCGCGCAAGATGAAGAAGCGCACCACTTCGGCATCATACTTTTTCAGCACTTCGCGGATCGTGAAGAAGTTGCCCAGGCTCTTGGACATCTTCTCGTTGTCCACGCGCACGAAGCCGTTGTGCATCCAGTAGTTCACGTACTGGCACTGGTGCGCGCCCTCAGACTGCGCGATCTCGTTCTCGTGGTGCGGGAACTGCAGGTCGGCGCCGCCGCCGTGGATGTCGAAGTGCTTGCCCAGCAACTCGGAGCCCATCGCGGAGCATTCGATATGCCAGCCGGGACGACCCTTGCCCCACTTCGAGTCCCACTTCACCTCGTCCGCTTCGCTGTCCTTCGCGCTCTTCCACAGCACGAAGTCGAGCGGGTCGTTCTTGTCGGTCGCGACATCCACGCGCTCGCCCGCGCGCAGGTCTTCCAGCGACTTGCCGGAGAGCTTGCCGTAGCCGTCGAACTTGCGCACCGCGTAGTTCACGTCGCCGTCCGCCGCCTGGTAGGCCAGGCCGTTCTTTTCGAGCTGCTCGATCATCGAGAGCATCTGCGGCACATACTGCGTCGCGCGCGGCTCGTGGTCCGGGCGCTGCACGCCCAGTGCGTCGGCATCCTCGTGCATCGCATCGATGAAGCGCTGCGTCAGCGCGTGGATGGATTCCTTGTTCTCCGCCGCGCGCTTGATGATCTTGTCGTCGATGTCGGTGATGTTGCGCACATAGGTCACGTCGTAACCGGAGGCCTTCAGCCAGCGGTAAACCATGTCGAACACCACCATGACTCGCGCGTGTCCGAGGTGACAATAGTCGTACACCGTCATGCCGCACACGTACATGCGCACCTTGTTGGCGTCTATGGGTTTGAAGTCCTGCTTGTCGCGGGCGAGGGTGTTATAGATTTTTAACATGGGCGAATCAGAAGCTCATGGGTTTATTGTCGTTCAGGTTGAGCCAACCCTTGACGATGCGATAGATGATCCAGCAGAAGTTGGCGAACAACACCGCAAAGCCGATCAAAATGACGGATGTGGCGACACCGATCGCCGCCCACAACAGCCCGAACCAGAAGGTGCGTATCTGCCAGCTGAAATGACTCTCCAGCCAGGTGCCCGCGACCTCTTCTTTTTTCACATAATTGATGATGATGCCGACGATGGCGGTGATGCCGGTGAAGTAGGACAGTGCATACAGGACATACACCACCTGGGTGAGCGTCTTCAGCGATCCGATCTTCGCACCATCAGGCACTACGTCTTGCTCGCTCATGCTTGCTCCTTGGTCCAGGAATCCTTCAGCGTCACGGTGCGGTTGAACACCAACTTCTCGCCCGGACAATGGTCGCGGCGGTCGGTGACGAAATAACCGAGGCGCTCGAACTGGTAACGCGTCTCGGGCGCCGCGTCTTTCACTGCGGCCTCGACCCAGCCCTGCACCACGGTCAGCGAATCCGGATTCAGATGGGTGCAGAAATCCACCTGCTTGTCGCCATCCGGTTCAGGCACGTCGAACAAGCGGTCGTACAAACGTATCTCGGCGGGCAAGGCATGCTCGCAAGACAGGAAGTGGATCACGCCCTTGACCTTGCGCCCTTCCGGGTTCTTACCCAGCGTGTCGTGGTCGATGCTGCACTTGAGTTCGATCACCTTGCCGGAAGCATCCTTCACCGCTTCGTCGCAACGCATCACGTAGCTGTGGCGCAGGCGTATCTCGCCGCCGAGCGTGAGACGCTTCCAGCCTGCGGGCGGTACTTCGGCGAAGTCGTCGGCCTCGATGAACAGTGAGTTGCTAAAAGGCACGACGCGCTTGCCGAGTTCCGGCACATTGGGGTGAAAGTCCGCTTCGCGCGTCAGCGCGCCGTCGGCGTTGGTGATGGTCACCTTGAGCGGATTGACGATGGCCATCACGCGCGGGGCGCGCAGTTCCAGGTCTTCGCGGATAGCGCCTTCCATCACCGCCATATCGACGGTGTTCTCGCCCTTGGATACGCCGATGCGCTTCGCGAATTCGCGTATGCCTTCCGGCGTGTAACCGCGCCTGCGCATGCCTGAGATCGTCGGCATGCGCGGGTCGTCCCAGCCGCTGACGTGCTTCTCGTTCACCAGTTGCAGCAGCTTGCGCTTGCTGGTGATGGTGTAGTGCAGCTCCAGCCGAGAGAACTCGTACTGGCGCGGATGACAGGGGATAGTGATGTTGTCCAGCACCCAGTCGTACAGCGGGCGGTGATCTTCGAACTCCAGCGTGCAGATGGAATGCGTGATGCCTTCCAGCGCATCGGAAATGCAGTGGGTGTAGTCGTACATCGGATAGATGCACCACTTGTCGCCGGTGCGGATGTGGTGCGCACGGCGGATGCGGTAGATCGCCGGGTCGCGCATGTTCATATTGGGCGAAGCCATATCGATCTTCGCGCGCAGCACCATCGCGCCGTCGGCGAATTCGCCGGCCTTCATGCGAGCGAACAGATCGAGGTTCTCGGCCACCGAGCGGTCGCGGTTAGGGCTGTTCTTGCCCGGCTGGGTCAGCGTACCGCGATATTCGCGCATCTGCTCGGGCGTCAGGTCGTCCACATAGGCCAGCCCCTTGTTGATCAGCTCCACCGCGTAGTCGTACAACGCATCGAAATAATCCGACGCCCAGTGCACCTCTCCGTTCCACTGGAAGCCCAGCCAGCGCACATCGTCCTGAATGGACAGCGCATACTCCTCGCTCTCCTTCTCCGGGTTGGTATCGTCGAAGCGCAGGTTGCACAGGCCGTTGTAATCTTTCGCCAGACCGAAATTGAGGCAGATGGACTTGGCGTGGCCGACGTGCAGATAGCCGTTCGGCTCGGGCGGAAAACGCGTGACGATGCTGCTGTGTTTACCGCTCGCAAGGTCAGAATCGATGATCGTGCGGATAAAGTTGGAGATTACTGGTTGTGACGCGCTGCTCATGCTGTTTTCTCGGTTCCGGTCGAATTAGGGGATTGCGCGCCGAATTCTACCCGAAAATCCCCTCTAATCCCTTGCTCCAAAACGCTCAGAGCTGTGAAAACAGGCCGTTAATTTGGTAGAATCCAACATTATCGAAGCAATGCTCGCGCGCGAATGCGCGCCATCGGGAACAGAATATGCAGAATCGCAGCAACAAAACTCGCCTCCATCGCCATATCGCGCCGCTCGTCGGCGCGTTGCTGCTGGGTCTCGGCATCGCCGCCCATGCGGACGACGTGCAGGATGCCAACAAGCTGTTCAAGCAGGGCCAGCATGTCCAGGCGCTGGACAAGGTGGACGGCTACCTGGCCGGCAAGCCCAAGGACGCGCAGGCGCGCTTCCTGAAAGGTCTGATCCTGACCGAGCAGGGCAAGAGTACCGACGCGATCCGCATCTTCACCGGGCTGACCGAGGACTACCCGGAGCTGCCCGAGCCATACAACAACCTCGCCGTGCTGTACGCCAGCCAGGGACAATACGACAAAGCCAAGCAATCGCTGGAGATGGCGATCCGCACCCATCCGAGCTACGCCACCGCGCACGAGAACCTCGGCGACATCTACGCCAAGATGGCCAGCCAGGCCTACGACCGCGCGCTGCAGCTGGATCGCAGCAACACCTCGACCCAGACCAAGCTGGCGATGATCCAGGATCTGTTCTCCAACGGTACGCGCCCCAAACCCGTCACGCCGATCACGCCCAGACCCGTTGCGGCCGAACCCGTCGTTGCAGTCGCCTCCAAGCCCATAACGGTCGCAGCAGCGCCGAGCGAGAAAGCATCCAAGCCAGCCGCGAGCGACAAGAGCGACGATGTGCTGAAGACCGTCAAAGCCTGGGCTGCGGCATGGTCGGCGCAGAACAGCAAGAAATACCTGTCGTTCTATGCCCCGGACTTCAATGTCCCCGGCAAGCAGAGCCGCAAGGAATGGGAAGCCTCCCGCAAGGAGCGCATCGCCAAGCCCAAGTCCATCGAGGTGGACATCAGCGAGACCAGCGTGGACTTCAGCGACGCCAGCCACGCCACGGTGAAATTCCGCCAGACCTACCGCGCCAGCCACATGAAGACTTCCAGCAGGAAGACCCTGCTGATGGTGAAGTCGGGCGGCGACTGGCGCATCCAGGATGAACGCACCCGTTAAGCCATGTTACGCCGCGCCCTGATATCGACCCTGCTGTGTTGCCTGCTGATAGGCGCAGTCCAGTCGTCGTCCGACTCGGTTCACGCCGCACAGTCCCCCGACCTCGACGCCTTTGACGACAGCGCGCTGCCGCCGCTGGACTCGCGCGGCATCGAGGGACAACTGGCGAAGACGCTGCAGGCGATCAACGACAATCGCCTCGACGACGCGCTGCAAGAAGTGAACACTCTGCTGCGCTCCAATCCCGACTTCAAGCTGGCGCACCTGGTCAAGGGCGACCTGCTGATGGCGCGCGCCGGAGAGATCCAGGGCATGGGCAGCGCCTCGCAAGCGCCGCAGGAGAAGATCGAAGACCTGCGCGACGAGGCCCGCATGCGCCTGCTGCGCGTGCTGTCTCAAGACGACAAAAAACTTGCGCCGCGTTTCCTGTGGCAGATGAACGCGCAACAGAAATATGCGCTGGTGGTCGATACCAGCCGTTCCACATTGTTCGTGTACGAAAACGTGGGCGGCGAACCTCGCTACGTCACCGACTTCTACGTCACGATAGGCAAGCTCGGCACCGAAAAATTCTCCGAAGGAGACCAGCGCACACCGCTAGGCGTGTATTTCGTCCAGGCCGATCTGCCCCGCGACCAGCTTGCCGACCTCTATGGCAGCGGCGCTTTCCCGCTCAACTACCCGAACGAATGGGATCGCAGGAACAATCGCACCGGCAGCGGCATCTGGCTGCACGGCACCCAGTCCGGCACCTACAGCCGTCCGCCGCGGGCCAGCAACGGCTGCGTCGTGCTGGCGAACGACGACCTAGACAAGGTCTCCCACTATCTGCAGATCGGCGTGACGCCGGTGATCATCAGCGATCGCATAACATGGCTGGACGAACAGGCCCAGACAGAGCGCGCCGCGCTGCAGCAACAGATGGAACAATGGCGCAGCGACTGGGCCAGCCTCGATACCCAGGCTTACCTGCGCCACTATGCGCGCGACTTCTCCAGCGGAGGCGCGGACTACGAAGCATGGGCGAAGCAGAAGCAGCTGGTGAACAGCGGGAAGTCCTGGATCAAGGTCGGCTTGTCCAACGTCAGCATGTTCACTTATCCGAACCGCCCGGACCTGGTCGTGGTGAATTTCGAACAGGACTACAGCAGCAGCAACCTGTCCAACAAAATGAAGAAGCGCCAATACTGGATGAAACAGGACGGTCGCTGGCAGATCGTCTACGAAGGAGCCGCATAAGATGAAAAAACTATTCGCCGCGCTGTTCGCACTGCTGCTGTGCTTCGCGATGATGCCGGCCCACTCACAACCCAATAATCCCTCAACTCAAGGCAAGAAAACCATGATCAAACTGCACACCACTCTCGGCACCATCACCCTGCAACTGGATGCCGAAAAAGCGCCGCTCAGCGTCGCCAACTTCATCGAATACGTTAACAGCGGTTTCTACGACGGCACCATCTTTCATCGCGTGATGGACAACTTCATGATCCAGGGCGGCGGCTTCGAGCCAGGCATGAAACAGAAACCGACCAATGCGCCGGTCAAGAACGAGGCTGCCAACGGCCTGAAGAACGAGATCTACACGATCGCGATGGCGCGTACTTCCGACCCGCATTCCGCGACTGCACAGTTCTTCATCAACGCGACGAACAACGACTTCCTCGACTATCCGGGGCAGGACGGCTGGGGCTACTGCGTGTTCGGCAAGGTCGTCGAAGGCACGGAAGTCGTCGACAAAATCCGCAAGGTGAAGACCGGCAACAGCGGCTTCCACCAGAACGTGCCGAAAGAAGACGTCGTCATCACCAAGGCCGAAGTGGTCAAGCAATAACGAAACGGCGCTTAACGCGCCGTTTTCGATTCCGATGCCACATTCCTTATTCATCTCCGACCTGCACCTCGCCGCCGACCAACCGCGAGCCATGGGAGAGTTCCGCCACTTCGTCGCCGAGATCGCGCCGCATGCCGACGCGCTGTATATTCTCGGCGACCTGTTCGAATACTGGGCCGGCGACGACGACCTCGGCGATCCGTTCCACGCCGAAGTGATCGCCGCGCTGGCCAGCCTGGCCCACCACCAGACGCTGGTATACCTGCAGCGCGGCAACCGCGACCTGCTGATGGGGCAGCAACTGGCTGCAGCCTGCCATGCCACGCTGCTGGACGACCCGGCGCCGGTCGATCTGTACGGTAAGCCGACATTGCTGACTCACGGCGACACGCTGTGCACCGACGATGTCGAGTACCAGCGTTACCGCGCGATGGTGCATGACGAGGAGTTCCAGCGCCTGTTTCTGTCCAAGCCGCTGGATGAGCGCAAGGACTACATCTCCGGGCTGCGGTTGCGCAGCATGGTCGAGAAGGAATCCAAGGACAGCGCGATCATGGACGTCAACGATGAAGCCGTCGTGGCGATGCTGCGCAAGTTCCAGTATCCGCGGCTGATCCATGGACACACCCACCGTCCCGGCCGACACGAGCATCTGGTTGACGGGCATCGCTGCGAACGCTGGGTACTGGCCGACTGGCACGAACAAGGCTCCGCGTTGCGCGTTGACGTGATGGGCTGCAACGTGATTCTGTTCTCTTCCGACGCCGCCGACGGTCCCGCGCTGCCGAATATCGGCCTGCTCTAACCACTTCTCAACGCAGCTTGACGCCCTCGGCGGCGCACAGCTTCTCGCAAGGCCTGCCGTCACCATCGCCGTCCAGCGGTTTGCCGCCGCAACGAGCGTAATAGCGTTTGGCATCCGCACAAGAAGTCATCTCGGAACAGCGCGTCTTGCCGCATCCAGATTCGTCCGCTAAGACGCTCGCCGCCTGCGATGTGACGACAGACGACACGGCGACCGGCGGCGCGACGAAAGATGTGGATGGATGCTGTTTTCGCCACTTCGACGGCTCGATGATGTCATCGCCCGCCCACAGCCCGCGCTTCGCCAGTTGCGCCTCGCGCTGCAACGCCATCAGCTCGCGATTGGAATGGAAGCGCGAGTACTCCCACGCCATTCCGCGACGCAGCTGCTCATGGTTCACGTTGAGGTCGGCCATGCTCACCGATGCGACGATGCGCCCGTAGTCGTCCACCGCGCGAGTCTCGACCTGCACCTGCTTGCCCATCACCATATCCGCCAGCGACTTCTGCGATGCCGTGCCGTAGGGTTGTGCTTTCTCAGGCGCATCGATCTCCGCCAACCTCAGCTTGACCGGCTTGTCGCCGCGCGACACCAGCAGCGTGTCGCCGTCCAGGACCGCGATCACCTTGGCGTTGAAAACGCCCGCCTGCACCGCCTCTGCCGCGAAGAGCGACGAGATCAGCAGCAGGAGGCGAAGGAAGTTCATGCTAGGAAGGTCTTGATGATCGCCAGACAGAGCAGCGCGTAACCGGCGGCGAGCAGGTCGTCGAACATCACGCCCAGCCCGCCATGCCAGTTGCTGTCGAAATAGCGTATCGGCGGTGGCTTGACGATGTCGAAGAAACGGAACAGCACGAACGCCAACAGCCACCATTCCCAGCCCGGCGGCGTAAAGAACAGCACCAGCAGCATCGCGACGACCTCGTCCCAGACGATGCCGCCGTAATCGGAGTCGCCCAACGCCTTGCCGGTGATGCCGCACACCCACACGCCTATGGCGAAAGCCCAGATCAGCAACAGGATGAACACCGCATCGGACAGGCGCGGCGCGAGGAACCAGTAGATCGGGAATGCGACCAGCGTGCCGAATGTGCCCGGCGCCTTGCGCGCCAAGCCGCTGCCGAAGCCGAACGACAGCAGATGCGCCGGATGGCTGAACAGGAAGCGCCAGCTCGGCTTGACGAGCAACTCAGCGGAAGTGGTCATAACCCTCGGTCTCGATATTGAGTGGATTTCCGCTCGCATCCTGCACGATGCAGCCGCGTCCTGCAACGATTTTTCCGATGCGGGTCAGCGGCAATCCCAGTTGCACGGCAAGACGATCAATCTCTTCGCGCTGCGTCGCGGACACGGTGAAGCACAGCTCGTAGTCGTCGCCCCCAGACAATGCCAACTTCTGCTGCGAACATGAACGCAACACCTGCGACACCGGCAACGCCTCGAAAGCTATCTCCGCGCCGACGTTCGAGCATTCCAGGATATGGCCGAGATCGGCCAGCAGTCCGTCGGAGACGTCGATTGCGCTGTTCGCGATGCCGCGCAATGCCAGACCTAGTCCGACACGCGGCTGCGGTCGATGCAAACGCGAAACGCAGGCAGCGAAATCCGCCTCGTCCAGCGTAATGCGTCCCTGCAGGTGCAGCAATGCCAGCGCGGCATCGCCCAGCATCCCGGACACCCAGATGTCGTCGCCGACTTGCGCGCCGCTACGGCGCAACGCCTGCTGCGGCGGCACTTCGCCGAAGATGGTCACGCATAAATTCAGCGGCCCGCGCGTCGTATCGCCGCCGACCAGATCGACGCCATGCTGCTGCGCCAGCGCGAAGAAGCCGGCGCTGAACTTTTCCAGCCAGACCTCGTCCGCCGCAGGCAACGATAGCGCCAGCGTCGCCCAGCGCGGTGTCGCACCCATCGCCGCGAGGTCGGACAGGTTCACCGCCAGCGTCTTGTGACCCAGCAGGAAGGGATCGGCGTCGGGAAAGAAATGCGTGCCGCTGACCAGCATGTCGGTGGACACCGCCAGCACCATGCCCGCCGCCGGTTGCAGCAGCGCGGCGTCGTCGCCCACGCCCAGCACCGCGCCCGGCGTAGCGCGGGTGAAATGACGGCGTATCAGGTCGAATTCGGACATTGGAAAATTCGCTAGAGTTGTAGGTCGGGTTAGCGCAGCGTAACCCGACCTACGCAATTCACTTACGCGCCGCGAACTCCACTGCGCGTACTTGCGGAGCCAGCTTGTCGAGCACGCCGTTGACGTACTTGTGGCCGTCGGTGCCGCCGAAGGTCTTGGCCAGTTCGACCGCTTCGTTGATGACGACTTTGTAGGGCACTTCGATGCACTGCGACAGTTCGAACGCGCCGAGCAGCAGCACCGAAAACTCCACCGGACTGAGTTCGGACATGGGCCGATCCAGATACGGCACCAGCAGCGCCTCGATGGCCTCGTGCTGCGCCAGCGCGCCCTGCAACAGGCGGGAGAACATAGGCTTGTCGTAGCGGCCGAGATTCTTCTCGCCGAGCGTGTGTTTCTCGATGTCGCTCACCTCGCCGCCCGTTACGCGCCACTGATAGATGCCCTGCAACGCCAGTTCGCGCGCGCGGTGACGCGGGCTGGCCGGCACCTTCTTGATCTCGCCCTCGCTCACGCCAAGCCTCGCAGCAGGTTGACCATCTCGATAGCCACTTGAGCCGCTTCGCCGCCCTTGATATGCATGCGTGCGATGGCTTGCTCGTCGGTGTCGGTGGTCAGGATCGCATTGGCAATCGGCGTGCGGGTGACCAGTTGCACGTCGCCCACGCAACGCGCCGATTCGTTCGACACCACTTCGAAGTGGTAGGTGTCGCCGCGGATCACCGCGCCCAGCGCGATCAGCGCATCGTATTCGCCGGTCTCGGCCATGCTCAGCAGCACCAGCGGAATCTCCAGCGCGCCCGGCACGGTCGCCAGCGTGATGTCGTCTTCCGCCACGCCATGCTGCAGCAATTGCGCGCGACAAGCGCCCAACAAGCCTTCGCATACCTCGGTGTTGAAGCGGCTCTGCACGATGCCGATGCGCATGCCCTTGCCGTCCAGATTCTTTTCCAGTTCTTTCATTGTTTTTCCTTGTTTTGACAGTAACGCACCACTTCCAGGCCGAAGCCGGTCATGCTCGGCAGCTTGCGCGGGGTGGCGATGAGGCACATCTTGCCGACGTTGAGGTCGCGCAGGATCTGCGCGCCGATGCCGTAATTGCGCGGATCCCACTGCGCATGCTGCGCCTCCGGTTTCGCCGCGGCACGCGCCAGCAGGCTGGCCGAAGTCTCGTCGTGATGCATCAGCACCAGTACGCCGGCAGGCGATGCGGCGATCCGGCTCAGCGCGGCATGCACGCTGGTGGAGCTCGGGTAAGCCGCCTGTTCAAGGAAGTCGATCACCGACAGCGGCTCGTGCACGCGCACCAGCGTCTCGTTCTGCGGCTGAATGTCGCCCTTGACCAGCGCCAGATGCGTGCGCTGCGAGGTCTTGTCGACGTAGGTCACTAGGTCGAGTTCGCCGTAAGCGGTCTGCACCTTGCGGCGCGCGACGCGCTCGATCAACGTCTCGTTGTGTATGCGGTATTCGATCAGGTCGGCGATGGTGCCGATCTTCAGCCCATGCTGCTTGGCGAACGGGATCAGGTCTGGCAGGCGCGCCATCTCGCCGTCGTCCTTGAGGATTTCGCAGATCACCGATGCTGGCGTCAGCCCGGCCAGTTGCGCCAGGTCGCAGCCCGCCTCGGTGTGTCCGGCGCGCACCAGCACGCCGCCGTTCTGCGCGCGCAGCGGGAAGATGTGTCCGGGCTGCACGATATCGGAAGGCTTGGCGTTTTTATTCGCTGCCACCTGTATCGTGCGCGCGCGATCCGCGGCCGAAATGCCGGTGGTCACGCCAGTCGCCGCTTCGATGGACACCGTGAAGTTGGTCGCCAGCGGCAGGCCGTTCGCGCTGACCATCAGCGGCAGGTTGATCTGTTCGCAATGCGATTGCGTCAAGGTCAGGCAGATCAGTCCGCGACCGTGCTTGGCCATAAAATTGACCATCTCCGGCGTGACGAACTCGGCGGCGAACACCAGGTCGCCCTCGTTCTCGCGGTCCTCCTCGTCCACCAGCACGACCATGCGCCCGGCACGTATCTCTTCGATGATTTCCTGTATCGGTGCTACGTCGGTCATTTCGTTTGTTCTTTCTCTGCGTTCATCATGCGTTCCACGTAGCGCGCGATCAGGTCGATCTCCAGATTCACGCGCGCACCCGCTTTCAGTTCGTTCAACATCGTCATCTTCAGCGTGTGCGGAATCAGGTTGATATTGAACTCTGCGCGCTCCACTTCGTTGACGGTAAGGCTGACGCCGTTGATGGTGATCGAGCCTTTCAGCGCGATGAATTTTGCCAACTCCTGCGGCGCGCGCACCACCAGTTTCCAGCTCTCGCCGATGTCGTCGAAGGCCACTACCTCGCCGACGCCATCGACATGGCCGCTGACCAGATGGCCGCCCAGCCTGTCCGACAGACGCAAAGCCTTCTCCAGATTCACGCGTCGACCCTGCGCTTCCAACCCGACGGTGCAATTCAACGTCTCGCGCGACACGTCCACGGTAAAGTCGTTTCCGTCCATCGCCACCACGGTCAGGCATACGCCGTTCACCGCGATGCTGTCGCCGAGTTGCACGTCATCCATGCCAAGCGCTTCGGTCGCAACGGTCAGACGCAGGCCGCCTTCGCGATCCTGCGCGGATTTGATCACACCTACGTCTGCAATGATGCCGCTGAACATTTTTCGCTCTTCCTATATCCCGTCATTCCCGCGAAGGCGGGAATCCAGTTGATTAAATAATCTCGCGTAGCGAGACGACATGGTCTTGTCCGCTTCGCGGCCTTTCGTATTTTGCTGGATTCCCGCGTCCCCCCGCTTCCGCGAGGGAGATAGGGAATGACGCCCAATTATCTCTTCACCCTCGCGGTGATGCGCAGGTCGCTGCCGACCTGTCGCACATCCTGCCATTCGAGCACGACGCACTGATCCAGTCCGGACAGCTCGCCCAACTGCGCCATACTCCGCGCCGCATCGCCCAGCAACTGCGGCGCGACGTACAACACCAGTTCGTCCACCAACCCTGCCTTCAACAGCCCCCCGTTCAGGGTGCTACCCGCTTCCACCAGCAACTCGTTGCAACCGCGCTGCGCCAGATCGCCCATCACGCCCGGCAGATCGACGCGGCCTGCCGCATCGGGCAATACGACAACCTCGCCGCCCAGGTCCTGCAATATGGCGCGCTTCTCCGGATGCTCCGTCGCCGTGTAGATCAACGTCTTGCCGCCGCCATACAGCACCTGCGCGTCCAGCGGCATACGCAGATGGCTGTCCAGCACCACACGCCAAGGCTGGCGCGGAGTATCCAGCTCGCGCACGTTCAATCGCGCATCGTCCGCCAGCACCGTTCCTATGCCGGTCAGCACCGCGCAGGAACGCGCGCGCCAATGCTGCACGTCCTGCCGCGCCGCCGCACCGGTGATCCACTGGCTGATGCCGTTGGCCAGCGCGGTGCGCCCGTCCAGGCTCATGCCGACTTTGCTCCTGACCCACGGCCTGCCGCGCGTCATGCGCGCACAGAAGCCGATGTTCAGTTCGCGTGCCGCACCCTCCATCAGGCCGCACTCGACTTCGATTCCGGCTGTGCGCAACCTGGCAATGCCACTGCCAGCGACCAATGGATTCGGATCCTGCATCGCGACGACGACACGCGCGACGCCAGCAGCTATCAGCGCATCGGCGCAGGGCGGCGTGCGCCCGTGGTGGCTGCAAGGCTCCAGCGTCACATAAGCCGTCGCACCGCGCGCCGCATCCTTCGCCATGCGCAACGCATGCACCTCGGCATGCGGCTCGCCGGCTCGCTCGTGCCAGCCTTCGCCGACGACCGCGCCACCCTTCATCAACACGCAACCGACGCGCGGATTAGGGCTGGTGGTATACAGACCGCGCTCTGCCAGCCGTAGCGCCTGTGCCATCCAGCGGCTGTCTGCGGCGGTCGCCATGCTCAGGTCTTCTTCGCCGCCGCACGCCGCACCGGCGTCTTGCGCACCGCATCCACCGCATCGGCAAAATCGTCCACATCCTCGAAGCTCTTGTACACCGAGGCGAAACGGATATAAGCGACCTTGTCCAGCTTGAGCAACTCCTTCATCACCATCTCGCCGATCTGGCGCGAACCGATCTCGCGCTCGCCGAGCGCGAATATTTTCTGCGTCACATGGTCTATCGCCGCATCCACCAGCTCGGTCGGCACCGGGCGCTTGTGCAGCGCGCGGGTGAAACTGGTACGCAACTTGTCCGCATTGAACTCGCTGCGGATGCCGTTCTGCTTGACCACCTGCGGCATGCGCAACTCCACCGTCTCGTAAGTGGTGAAGCGCTTGTCGCACGACAGGCAGCGACGACGGCGACGTATGCTGTCGCCCTCCTCGCTTTCGCGGGTATCCACCACCTGGGTGTCTACGCCTTTACAGAAGGGGCATTTCATGGAAGGCAGACGTAAGCCGCAAGTCGTAAGTCGCAAGTTAAAGCCCGCCGCCTTGCGGCGACAAAACCAACTAACAACTTACGTCTTACGACTAACAACTTAGTTAGGCTCCGTAAACCGGGAACTGCGCCGTCAGCTTCTTCACTTCGCCCGCGACGCGCGCGATCACCGCGTCGTCGGTCGGTGCGTCCAGCACGTCGGCGATCAGGTGGGCGAGCTTCTCGGCTTCGAGTTCCTTGAAACCGCGCGTGGTCATCGCCGGGCTGCCGATGCGGATGCCGGAGGTGACGAACGGTTTCTGCGGGTCGTTCGGAATCGCATTCTTGTTCACGGTGATATGCGCGCGACCCAGTGCGGCCTCGGCATCTTTGCCGGTGATGTGCTTGGCTTGCAGGTCGACCAGGAACACATGGCTATCGGTGCGGCCGGACACGATGCGCAGGCCTCGCTCGGTCAGCACTTTGGACATCACGCGGGCATTCTCGACCACCTGCATCTGGTAGGCCTTGAACTCCTTGCTCGCCGCTTCCTTGAACGCCACCGCCTTGGCGGCGATCACATGCATCAGCGGGCCGCCCTGCAACGCCGGGAAAATCGCCGAATTCAGCGCCTTCTCGAACTCTGCCTTGGCCAGGATCAGGCCGCCGCGCGGACCGCGCAGGGTCTTGTGGGTGGTAGTGGTGACGAAGTCGGCGATGCCGACCGGGTTCGGATACACACCCGCCGCGATCAGGCCGGCATAATGCGCCATGTCCACGAACAAATAGGCACCGACGCTGTCGGCGATCTCGCGGAAACGCTTCCAGTCGATCACCAGCGCGTAAGCTGATGCGCCCGCGACGATCATCTTGGGCTTGTGCGCGGTGGCCAGCGCCTGCACCTGGTCGTAGTCGATCTCTTCCTTGTCGTTAAGGCCATACTGGATCGCGTTGTACAGCTTGCCGCTGATGTTCACCGACGCGCCGTGCGTCAGGTGGCCGCCGTGCGCGAGCGACATGCCGAGGATGGTGTCGCCGGGCTTCAGCACCGACACGTACACCGCCTGGTTCGCCTGCGAACCCGAATGCGGCTGCACGTTTGCATATTCCGCGCCGAACAGCGCCTTCGCGCGGTCGATCGCCAGCTGCTCGGCCACATCCACATATTCGCATCCGCCGTAATAGCGCTTGCCCGGGTAACCTTCGGCATACTTGTTGGTCAACTGGCTACCCTGCGCCTCCATCACGGCCGGGCTGGTGTAGTTTTCCGAGGCGATCAACTCGATGTGATCTTCCTGGCGGCGAGTCTCATCCTGAATCGCGACCCACAATTCCGGATCGACGGTGGCAATGGTGTTTTTTCTGGAGAACATGGCGAATATTCCTAAGGATAATGAAATCGGAAAGGCGCGCATTCTAACACGCAGCCCGCTCCCGATACATTACCCCCGCGACGATGCCGCTTCCACCATTGCCGCACGAACAACAGCGGGGCCATACAAGTTAACGGTAAAATCCGCGCCAACGACACGAACCAAGGACCAAGAAACGTGAACCCCGGCAGAAACGATCCATGCCCCTGCGGAAGCGGGAAGAAATACAAACATTGCTGTGCAAACCTGTCCCAGCCCGGCACTTCCGCCCAGCCCTCATCCCCGGCGCCTACCGCGAACGAACAGAATCATTTGATCGCGCTATACAAGGCCGGGCGTTATGCCGAACTGGAAAACCAGGCCAGACTCTTCCTCCAGCGCTATCCGGATTCCGGCTTTGGCTGGAAAATATTAAGTGCCGCGCTGTCGCTGCAAGGCAAAGACCCCCTACATGCCTTGCAGCAAACCGCAAGACTCCTGCCGCAGGATGCCGAAGTGCTCAACAATCTGGGCGATGCGTTGGCGAAGCGCGAGCTGCTGAGCGAAGCAGAGCCCTATTTCCGGCGCGCCATATCGCTCAAACCGCAGTATGAGGATGCACTGCACAATCTGGGGGTGGTGCTTATCCAGCTGGGAAAAATCGACGAAGCAGAAAACTGTTTCCTGAAAGTACTAACCATCAACTCCGACTGTGTCGAAGCCAGGTATTTCATCGCACAGAACAAGAAAGCCAAAATTGCCGACGAAAATCTCAGGGCTCTCGCCGCAATCGACCAGCGGGTACAACAGCAATCTCTGGCGCTGCCTACAAAAGATCAAATTTTTCTGCATTTCGCCTTGGGCAAAAGCTATGACAATATCAAGGAAGCAGGCAGCGCATTCCCTCACTACGCCCAAGGCACTCGCATGAAACGACAAACCTATCAATATGACCCATCCATCGATACTCGCAATATCGAAGGGCTAATACGAATATTTGACGCGGAAACACTCAATCGCCTGCGCGGCAATGGCAATCCGTCCGAACGGCCCATTTTCATAGTCGGAATGCCGCGCTCCGGCACGACACTGACGGAACAAATCATAGCCAGCCATCCCGATGTTCATGGTGCGGGAGAATTGACCGATTTGCTGACAATCACCCAACGCAACATTTCCGGAGTGGCCTATCCGAGCAGCATTCTCCGACTCGATCGTTCCATGTTAGATGTATGGGCAGCCGAATACCTGATTGCAATAAGCCGCGACAATCCCGGCGCAAAGCGCATCACCGACAAATTGCCAGCCAATTTCATGGCCATCGGACTGATTCACCTAATGCTGCCCAACGCGAAAATCATCCATGTCAATCGAAACCCCATGGATACCTGCCTGTCATGCTTCACCATGCTGTTCAAGGACAACCATGTGCCGTGGTCGTACGATTTGCAAGAGCTGGGCGCCTTCTATTCCGGCTACGCCCGCCTGATGGATCATTGGCGTCGCGTATTGCCGAAAGGCACATTTCTGGACATCCATTACGAAGAAATCGTGCAGGATCGCGAAACGCAAGCACGACGACTCATCGAATATTGCGGACTGGAATGGAATGACAGATGCCTGGAATCCCACAAAACCGAGCGTACAGTCAGAACTGCAAGCCTATTGCAGGTGCGCGAACCGGTATACACATCCTCGGTAGAACGCTGGCGATGCTATGAAAAAGAACTTAGTCCATTAATGACAGCTCTCGGAGAGCATGTCGCCGGATATTGACAGCCTTGCTTTCTGAAATATTCCAGTCGAAAAAGGGCGGACATTCTTGCATGCAGCCGCTCCACAGCAAATCAACCCGACTGCTCTTGGCAGGAAGACTCTGCAACGAGCGGCAATAGCGGCCCAATAAACTCCCGATAATTCATCCAGCGTGCCGTTGATGTTTTGTAAATTTTCTGGCGCACCTGCCAGTTGCTGGCGGTTGACACTCCTCGCTCTGTCTCATGGAAGCTCATGCAATGATCGTCCCATTCCAACCCCAAAAAACAGATCACTTTTTTGCTCCAGAACTCCACGTCCTCGACCAAACCCTCATAAGGAACATCCAGAAATATTTCCGGGGGCAGCGTTTTTCTCCAATGGCTCATCAAACGGAGATATTCCTGATAATAGAATGCAAGATCACCCAGATCATTGGCGTAGGCATGCGTCCCCAAAAAACTCTGAAAATAGATCGATAAGCACGTATCTACCGGAGTACGCTGCATATGAATAATACGAGCTTTCGGAAACACCGAGTGAATGAGCCCGAGATTCATAAAGTTTGCGGGCATTTTATCTATCACACGCAAAGCATCGACTGAATGCTTGGTTAACTCAGCTTCATAATCGCACGCAAGTTTCATAATCTGTTTATGGTGACTAGCATCCCCTGAAAGGCTCCTGGCACTCGCCGCTTCATTCCAGAACTCCAACTCACCAGCACCAAAAACATCTCGATGTGAAGCCAGAATCTGCTCCATCAGCGAAGTCCCGGAGCGCGGCATGCCAACAATAAAAACAGGGCGCTCTAAATCACTGGAGCCATCACTATAGCGCCTCACAATTTCCACCGAATTTGCCGTTATGACAGAATCGACCCACTTACGGTGATGATCCCTATCAAACCGCTCACCAACTTCCTTTTGCAAACAATTGGCATGGGCATAATATGGAAAAGCCGCCGCATAATTCCCAATGTCGTCATGATATTTGCCTAGCGCATAATTAAGGCTGATTGCATCTTTAGGCTTGACCTTTCCTGCCAGCAGCAAGCTCGCTTGCTTCGCCCAACCGGACTCCTCTGGTGTCATTTTTTTCAAAAAAGCCAGCAGCGCCCAAGCGGAGGGACATCCGGGGGTAATTTGAAGTGCTCGTTCAACTTGCGAGCGAGCCGCATCAAACTTCCCTTGTTCATACAAAGTCCCAGCAATACCCAAAATGGCTTCCGAATAATCCGGATTAAGCTCAAGCGCCCGATGAAAACAAGCAAGCGCCCTTTCGGGCTCCCCAATATCGTGGAATGCCTTACCTAGATGAAAGTGGGAATTAGGAAAATCCGAATTTAAAGCTATGGATCGCTCGATGAGCTCGATAGCAACGGCAAATTGCCGATTCTCCCGCATTACATCACCTAAATTACTATATAACTCAGCAAAGCTCGGCTGTAGCTCCAGCGCCCGCCGGAAGCAATTAATTGCGCTCTCCAGTCGCCCTTGTTGCTGAAACACTATTCCCAAATTGTTCAGCGCGGCAACATAGCTGGAATTAAGCTCAATCGCCTTCCCGAAACTCGATCCAGCTTCATCCAAACGACCAAGCGATTGATAAGCGTTGCCCAAGTTGAAATACAGCGGAGCAACCGGGTTGAGGCGCGTGGCTTTACCGATCAACTCCACCGCACGCTCATAATCCCCCTCTTGCCTAGCTATCAGGCCAAGCAGGTGCAAGGCATCAGGATGATCCGGGGCTAAACGCAAAACCTGATGGTAAATTTCCATTGCCTCTTGAAGACAACCGGACTGCTGAAGGCCCAAAGCCCTTTGCAGCATTTGTCCCACTTGCTTCTGAAACGTCGGCGCGCTGGCAACCGTGGGGAGATGATGACAGCAATGCTTATATTTCCGATTGCTACCACAGGGGCAAGGGGCGTTTCGTCCGACATTATTCATGACTAGCCTAGTATCTACTTTAATTTTGGCATTTATGCTGGGATTCCATTGTATCGAATCAGCCTCAACACATTGTTGCAAAAAAACCACACAAAGCAGACAAATTTTTGACATACATTCCAGCGTTTCTATACAGTCCGTTCCCAGTGAAAGCAGGGAGGCTCTGCAATCGCTACTAAAGTTGGAAAAACTTTAAATTAACTTTTCTCAAGGAAAATACAATGAAGAAAATCGTTCTCTCGATCGCTGGCGTAATGGCCGCTGCCGCATTTGCTCCAGAAGCATCCGCTCTGCCAGCATTCGCACGTCAAACCGGCATGGCATGTACCGCTTGCCACGCACAACACTTCCCAGTTCTGAACGGTTTCGGTCGCGCATTCAAGGCCGCCGGTTACACCATGATGGGCGCACAAGGCAAGGTCGAAGGCGAGCACCTGTCCCTTCCTGACACCCTGAACGCAGCTATCCTGGCCAAAGTTCGCTATCAGAAAGATAACGGCGCCTCTACCAAGGTTCTGGCTACCGATCCTAACGGCACTGCTAACGGCCAACTGCAATTCGGCGACGAATTCAGCCTGTTCTTCGGCGGTCGCGTTGCTGAAAACATCGGCTTCCTGTTCGAAGGCAACACCGTTGCTGCTCCGCTGCTGGCCGGCTTCAAGATGCCAATCGTTTTCGACATGGGCGGCGCTAAGATCGGCGTGACTCCGTTCACCACCGATGCTCTGGGCGTACAGTACGGCTTCGAACTGTCCAGCGGCGGCGTGTTGCGTGCAAACCGTTGGGCTGAGCACCGTCGTGAAACCTCCGCTATCCAGTACCTCGCCAACGATGGCGGCGCTGGCCTGGGCGCAGCAACCGGCTTCGCTCTGTCCGCACAGAACGACATGGGTTTCATCAACATCACCAAGTTCGCTCCTGCTTTCGGCATGGGTGCTAACGGTGGCGCTGTTCCGTCCGTTGACATGAAGTCCACTTATGTCCGTATTGCAGCAACCCCGACTGTGGGCGACTGGGCAATGGTTGTCGGCGCTGGCTCCATGAGCGGCACTTCCGGTAACGGCGCTACCACCGTATCCGCTCAAACCAAGGAAACTTTCTTTGACTTCCAAGCTCAAGGCGAAGTTGGCGGCAAGGAGTTGGGTGTTTACGCTCAACACGCATCTGCTCCAATCAGCGCGGCTGGCGTACTGAATGCATACAATGCCGCGAACATTCAGACCAAGAAGGCATACACCATCGGTGCTGACTACTCTGTGATTCCTAACAGCCTGCACATCGGCGCTGCATACCGTAACGGTAATAACGGCGGCGCGATCGGTGCTGACGGCGACAACGCTGTGACCCTGACTGCTGTTTACGATCTGGTTCAGAACGTTGCTCTGCACGTAAACTACAGCTCGTACAGCGGCTCTTCCCGTAATGCAGTTGGTTCCGTTAAGTCGCTGACCACCTTCATGCTGGAAGCTGCATGGTAAGTTAGCTGATGTCGTGAATGGCTGAGCGCAAGCAAAGTCATTCATACAAAAGCTGATGTAGTACAAAACAGGGGAGACTTCGGTCTCCCCTGTTTTTTGCGCTTGCTTCCCTCTCCCCGTTCGGCAAGAATGCTCCGACATGAGCATGCTGAACATCGCCACCTACAATATCCACAAAGGCTTCTCGCACTTCAACCGCCGCGTCGTGCTGCACGGGTTGCGCGAACGACTGCGCGAGCTGGATGCCGATATCGTGTTCCTGCAGGAGGTGCAGGGCGAGCACCGCCACCATGCCGGACGCCATCTGAACTACCCAGACGAGGCGCAGCACGAGTTCATCGCCGGTTCGGTGTGGCCGCACCACGCCTATGGCAAAAACGCGGTATACGAGGCAGGACACCACGGCAACGCGATCCTCAGCCGTTTCCCCATCGTGCAATACCAGAACAAGGATGTCTCCGCGCACCGTTTCGAGAGTCGCGGATTGCTGCACTGCGAGATCGAACTGGCGGACGGGCTGCGCGTACATTGCCTGTGCGCCCACTTCGGCTTATTCGCGCGCGGCCGACGCGAGCAGACGCGGGCGCTGATCGCCCATGTGCGCGACACCGTTCCGCCGGATGCACCGCTGATCATCGCCGGCGACTTCAACGACTGGCGCAACCAGATGAGCGAGACCCTGGCACGTGCCCTGAACGTTCAGGACGTATTCCACCTGCATGCAGGCGCGCCCGCGCGCAGCTTTCCGGCGCGTCTGCCGATGCTGAGACTGGATCGCATCTATGTGCGCGGCTTCGGCGTGACACACAGCGAGGTGCATGTCGGCGACGCATGGCAGCGGCTGTCGGACCATGCCGCACTGTCGGCGCGGCTGAAACGCCACGACGGGATATGAAGCCCAACGCTCCATTGAAGAACTCAACCCGCCTCCCCCTTTACCAAAGGGTGATCGAGGGAGATTTTGATATTCCGGCAACGCTCAAAGCCCCCCTGCCCCCCTTTTACAACGGGTGGGTAGTACCGTTGCGCGCATCTTGCCGAATGGGCCGCCCAGAATGAGAAACCACATGGTCGCTGGTAACCGCCTGACGCTGCTGCAGAACGGCACGGCCTACTTCCCGCGACTGTGCGCAGACATCGATACGGCCCAGCATTCCATCTATCTGGAAACCTACATCTATGCCGCGGACGACAGCGGGCGCATGGTCTCGGAGGCTTTGCGGAGAGCCGCCGCACGAGGCGTCACGGTACGCCTGATGCTGGACGGTTTCGGTTCGGCGGAACTGCCGCAACACTGGGTGGACGAGTTGCGCGACGCGGGGGTCGAGGTGCAATGGTTCCGGCGCGCGGTCTCCCCGTTCACGCTGCAGCGCAGCCGACTGCGGCGGCTATATCGCCTGCACCGCAAACTGGCAGCGATCGACAGCGAGATCGCCTTCGTCGGCGGCATCAACATCGTCAACGACATCCCGCCGCACGCCAGCATCTCCGAGCCGCGACTGGACTACGCGGTACGCATCCAGGGCACACTGGCCGGGACAGTGCATGCGACCATGCGCCGCCTGTGGAACATGGTGTCGTGGGCCACACTGCGCCGACGCAGCAAGACGATGGATTGGCGGCTGGGCAGGATAGGCAAACCCGAACCCGATGCACCCGTCGCCCTGCTGATCCGCGACAGCCTGCGCCACCGGCGCGACATCGAACGCGCCTATCTCAGGGCGATCGTCGGAGCACGCAAGGAGATCGTGATCGCCAACGCCTACTTCCTGCCGGGAAGGGTGTTCCGCCGCGCACTGATAGATGCCGCGGAACGCGGCGTACGCGTCGTGCTGCTGCTCCAAGGGCGGGTTGAATACTGGATCCAGCATTATGCGACGCAGGCCTTGTACGACCGCCTGCTCGCCGCCGGCATCGAGATCCACGAATACCGGGACAGCCACCTGCACGCCAAGGTCGCAGTGATCGACAGCACATGGGCCACAGTAGGCTCATCGAACATCGATCCGTTCAGCCTGCTGCTGGCGCGCGAAGCCAATCTGGTCGTGCAGGATGCCGAATTCGCACAGGGGTTGCGCGCCAGCCTGCTCGCCGAGATCGCGAGCCACGGAATGCCAGTACATAGATCGGGAAGAGGTTTCTGGACGCGGGCGCTGGCACGCATCAGCTACGGCGCGATCCGCCTGCTGTTCGGGATGTTCGTCTTGCCGGGCAAACGGCGAAAGTAACCAGGGCGAAAATCCCCCGCTCACTTCGTTCGCGGCCCCCTTTTACAAAGGGGGCTATTTGCAAGCTGCACTCTTTAAGCTCCCCCCTTTGCAAAAGGGGGGGCTAGGGGGGGATTTTCAAGGGGATTACACACAACTTCAATCCGCCTCTGCACCTCCGCATGAATCGCATCAAGCACCGCCTCGCACTCGCGAAGCACTTGCACGTCATCGAAACGCAACACCATTAATCCGATGTTTACCAACTGCGCGTCGCGACACTCATCCCTGAGTCGGTGCTCCGACTCGAAGTGCTGCGAACCATCCAGTTCGATCACAAGCTTCGCCTTGGGACAATAAAAATCCACGATAAACGACAGCAAAGGCTTCTGGCGATAAAACTGCACACCGCATAGTTGCTTATTCCGCAGTCGCCACCACAGATGCTGCTCAGCATCGGTCATATTCGAGCGCAGCATTCGTGCAAACGGCTTCAGTTTTTTGTCGTAGGGCCGCATAAATCCCCCGCTCACTTCGTTCGCCGCCCCCTTTTGAAAAAGGGGGCTCTGTACGCTACCGAATATCGACACCCGCGCCATGCGCCTGTTCATCTGCGAAGTAGCTCGACCTGACCATGGGCGCACAGGCAGCATGACTGAATCCCATCTCCTGCGCGGCACGCTCGAACATCGCGAAGGTTTCGGGCGGCACGTAGCGCAGCACCGGCAGGTGGCCATCGGAGGGTTGCAGGTACTGGCCTATCGTCAACATGTTGACATCGTGCGCGCGCAGGTCGCGCATCACTTCCAGCACCTCGTCGTCGGTCTCGCCCAGCCCCACCATCAGGCCGGACTTGGTGACGACCTGCGGGAAGCGCGCCTTGAAGTCCTTCAACAGCTTCAGCGAATGCGCGTAATCCGCGCCGGGACGGGCGAGCGAGTACAAACGCGGCACGGTTTCAAGATTGTGGTTCAGCACATCCGGCAGGTCGTTCGCCATCGCATCCAGCGCTGCATCGAGACGACCGCGAAAGTCCGGCACCAGCGTCTCCAGTCTTGTCGTCGGCGAGCTGGCGCGGATCGCGCGCAGGCAGTCGGAGAAGTGCTGCGCACCGCCGTCGCGCAGGTCGTCTCGATCCACGCTGGTGATGACGACATAGCGCAGCTTCAGCAAGCCGATGGAGCGCGCGAGGTTCTGCGGCTCTTCCGGATCGGGCGGCAGCGGCTTGCCGTGCGCGACATCGCAGAACGGGCAGCGGCGCGTACACACGTCGCCCAAGATCATAAAGCTGGCCGTGCCCTTGCCGAAGCATTCACCGATGTTCGGGCAGGAGGCCTCCTCGCACACCGTGTGCAACTGGTTCTCGCGCAGCATGCGCTTCACATCGTGGTAGCCCTGCCCGCTGCCGGACTTGACGCGTATCCATTGCGGCTTGCGCAGGCGTTCCTGCAACGGCACGATCTTGATCGGGTTGCGCGCGGTCTTCTGTGCGCCGGTCTGGCGCTTCTGGATTTTTTCTTCGTTGTTCATGCTAGCCTCAAAGGCTTTCTAAAAAATTCGCGAGGGGGGATGGATGCAAGGCGCACGGAGCGCAGGAACCGGAATGTACTTTATGTACATGAGGATTCCGAGCACCGCGCAACGCCGCAGACGCCCTCCGCAGCAATTTTTTCACGCGTTGCCGATGCCGCTGGTCGGCAGTTTGATCTGCTGCGCAAAGTCCAGCATGCGCTTGATCGGCAGCACCGCACGCGGAATGATCTCCGGATCGACGTGTATCTCGTTCCTGCCGCTTTCCAATACGTCCGCCAGATTCTGCAGGCCGTTCATCGCCATCCATGGGCAATGGCTGCAGCTGGTGCAGTTGGCTCCCGCTCCTGCGGTCGGCGCTTCGAGGAAGACCTTGTCCGGACACAGCGTGCGCATCTTGTGTAGGATGCCGTTATCGGTCGCGACGATGAATACACTTGCATCGGATTTCTGCGCCGCCGTGATCAACTGCGTGGTCGAGCCGACCACATCGGCCAGCTTGACCACCGCGCGCGGCGACTCGGGATGCACCAGCACCAGCGCGCCCGGATGCTGCGCCTTCATCTCGATCAGCTCTTTCGCCTTGTATTCGTCGTGCACGATGCACGAGCCCTGCCACAGCAGCATGTCCGCGCCGGTCTGCTCCTGCACGTAGCTGCCGAGGTGACGATCAGGCGCCCACAGGATTTTCTCGCCGCGCTCCATCAGGTGCTTCACCACCGGCAAGGCAATAGAGCTGGTCACCATCCAGTCGGCACGCGCCTTCACCGCAGCACTGGTGTTGGCATACACCACCACCGTGCGGTCCGGATGCGCATCGCAGAACGCAGCGAACTCGTCCACCGGACAGCCGAGGTCGAGCGAACACTCCGCTTCGAGGTCGGGCATCAGCACGCGTTTCTCGGGATTCAGTATCTTCGCGGTCTCGCCCATGAAGCGCACGCCCGCGACGACGATGGTCTTGGCCGGATGCCGGTGGCCGAAGTTGGCCATGTCCAGCGAATCGGACACAATGCCGCCGGTCTCCTCGGCGAGATCCTGCAAGTCGGGATGCACGTAGTAATGCGCGACCAGCACCGCATCCTGCGCCGATAGCAGGCGCTTGATGCGCGCGATCAGCTCGACCTTCTGCTCCGGGCACGGCTCCTGCGGACGCTTCGCCCAGGCCTGTACGGTGCTGCAACCGGTCTGTGCCGCGTCAGGATGCTCGTAGGCGATGGAAATGACGTTATCGGACATGGCTCGCTCTTTCCGCTAGTTGCAATATCGCCGCGCGATTGCTCGGCGAGAACACCTTATCTGCCGCCTGCTGCCAGGGCAGCCACTGAAAGCTCAGATGCTCGCGCGGCGCAAGCTGGACGGCTTCCTGTTTCGATAATTGCAGGCCGAACACATGCTCGGTGTTTTCGGTGACGCCGGGTTGGTAACGGTGGCGCCAGTGCGGGTAGATCTCGTAGACGTTCTGCATCTGCCAGTCGGCCAGCACATACTGCGACGCATCGATGCCGGTCTCCTCGCTCACTTCGCGGATCGCCGTATCGGCCAGCGCCTCGCCCGGTTCGCAACTGCCGGTGACCGATTGCCAGTAACCGGGATGATCGGCGCGCTCCAGCAGCAGCACATCGAGGTTTGCCGTATGGATCACCACCAGCACCGAGACCGGCTGTTTGTATTCCGTCATTAAACGAAAAATATCCAGAACGCCTTGTTGCGCTGGCGCCAGTACACGACGGTGTCAGCGAGGATATCCTGTGCGATCTCGCGGTCGTTGGCGGACAAGCCGAAGGTATCGCTGACGTTGCGCAGCAGCAGCACATAGCCGGACACGTTGCCGCACCATGACAGATCGCACAGGTCGTCGGCTAGCGCATCCCAGTTCGCGCCGAACTCGGCCGGGAAAGCGGCGGCATGCGCCAGCGCATTGAGCAGATTCTGCTTGCCCTTGACGCCCTTGAGGTCGGCTTCGAACAGCGCGAAGTTCGCCTCATCGGCGGCGATGCGCAGCTCGTCCACGCTGCAGGCCAGCGTGTAGCTGCCTGCAGCGGCGACGTCATTCAATTGTTCTGCCAGCGGATTCATGGCTATTCTCTGATACGTTTGAAAGTCCGGTAGTGATCTGGGCTGTAATAACATTCTGGCAACTTTCCACATACGATACGCCGCGCACCGCGATTGCGCGCACCCGGCGTCTTCACCGTGTACTCGCGGTAGTAGCCGCGCGACTGCCGCGGCAACACCCGTTCGTAATTCTTGAACACCGTGCCGTCGCGCTCATAAGCGTACGGCCCGCCCTGCTCGATCGCGCGCAATGTTTCGCGCGCCTCGGCAGGCAGTTCGGCCCTCGCAATCGCAGGAAGTTCCGCCTGCCCTGCCTCCAACGCCTGACCTTGAGCCTGCGGCAACCACAGCAGCAACGCCAGCAGCCAGAGACGCAGGTGGCGCGACATCATTTATTCCTTGGCGACTTCCGCAGTCGTCTGCACTTGCTGGCGCAGGCGGATATGCAAGTCGCGCAACTGGCGCTCGTCCACCTCGCTCGGCGCATGCGTCAACAAGCATTGTGCGCGCTGGGTCTTGGGGAAGGCGATCACGTCGCGGATCGATTCTGCACCGGTCATCATGGTGACGATGCGGTCCAGGCCGAATGCCAGTCCGCCGTGCGGCGGCGCGCCGTATTGCAGCGCATCGAGCAGGAAGCCGAACTTGAGCTGCGCTTCTTCCGCGTCGATGTTGAGCGCACGGAACACCAAGCTCTGCACTTCTTCCTTGTGGATACGCACCGAACCGCCGCCCAGCTCCCAGCCGTTCAAGGCCAAGTCGTAGGCCTTGGCCAGACAACGACCCGGATCAGTTTCCAGGAACTCCAGATGCTCGTCTTTCGGGCTGGTGAACGGATGATGGCACGCCGTCCAGCGCTTGGCTTCGTCGTCGTACTCGAACATCGGGAAGTCCACCACCCACAGCGGTTCCCACGCCTTGCCGTTGACGTAGCCCTTGTCGTGGCCGATCTTGCTGCGCAACGCGCCCAGCGCGTCATTGACGATCTTGGCCTTGTCCGCACCGAAGAAAATGATGTCGCCATTCTGCGCACCGGTGCGCTCCATGATGGTCTTCAGCGCCGCTTCGTGGATGTTCTTCACGATGGGCGATTGCAGGCCGGTCTCATTGAGCTGCGTCACGTCGTTGACCTTGATGTAGGCCAATCCCTTCGCGCCGTAGATGCCGACGAACTTGGTGTACTCGTCGATCTCGCCGCGGGTGAATGCAGCACCACCCGGCACGCGCAACGCCGCCACGCGGCCGGTCTCCGAATTCGCCACACCGGCGAACACCTTGAACGCGACGTCCTTCACCGCATCGGTGACTTCGGTCAGTTCCAGCGTCACGCGCAGGTCCGGCTTGTCCGAACCGAAGCGCGCCATCGCCTCCGCATAAGTCATGCGCGGGAACGGGTTGGGCAGATCGACATCCATCGTTTCCTTGAAGATGCTGCGTATCATTTCTTCCATCAGCGCGGTGATCTGCGTCTCGTTCAGGAACGAGGTCTCGATATCGACCTGAGTGAATTCGGGCTGGCGGTCTGCGCGCAGATCCTCGTCGCGGAAGCACTTGGTGACCTGATAGTAACGGTCGAAGCCGGCCACCATCAGCATCTGCTTGAACAACTGCGGCGACTGCGGCAGCGCGAAGAATTCGCCCGGATGCACACGCGACGGCACCAGATAGTCGCGCGCGCCTTCCGGCGTGGACTTGGTCAGCATCGGCGTTTCGATGTCGATGAAACCGCGGCTGTCGAGGAAGCGGCGGAACGCCATCGCGACCTTGTAGCGCAGCATCATGTTCTTCTGCATCTGCGGACGGCGCAGGTCGATCACGCGATGGGTCAGACGCACGTTCTCGGACAGGTTGTCGTCGTCCAGCTGGAACGGCGGCGTGACCGCGGTGTTCAGCACCTCGATCTCGTGGCACAGGATCTCGATCTCGCCGCTGGTGATATTCGAATTGGTCGTGCCTTCCGGACGACGGCGAACCTTGCCGGTGATGCGCAGCACGAATTCGCTGCGCACCGACTCGGCGATCTTGAACATCTCGGCACGGTCGGGGTCGCACACGACTTGCGCCAGACCTTCGCGGTCACGCAGGTCGATAAAGATCACCCCGCCGTGGTCGCGGCGGCGATGCGCCCAGCCGCAGATGCTAACGGTCTGATCGAGTTGGTCGGTGTTGAGTAGTCCGCAGTAATGAGTTCGCATGTTTCGGCTTCTTGATAGTTAGTCTTGCGTTGAAATCCGTTGTGCCTGCACGGTCGCCGCGTGTACTGTCTCGGGCGTGGCGACCACGCCCATCGATACGATGGTGCGCAGCGCGACGTCCACGGTCATGTCCAGTTCGATGGTGTCGGCGCGGCGCACGTAAAAATAGAAACCGTTCACCGGGCTGGGCGTGGTGGGGATGAACACCGCCACATATTCCTCGTCGAAGCGACAGCTCACATCGCCCGGGACGTTGGTCTGGAAAGCCAGCGACCAGGCATGCGGATGCGGATAATGCACCAGCAGCACCTTGCGGAACGAGTTGCCGTTGCCCGACAGCAGTGTATCGCTGACCTGCTTAACACCCTTGTAGATGCTGCCGACGAACGGCACATGCAGCATCGCCTTCTCGGACTGCGCCCACAGACGCTGGCCGAACACGTTGCGGATCAGCAACCCGGTCAGCACCACCACGACAAAGGTCAGGATGATGCCCAGACCGGGAACATGGATAGGCAACCAGCTGTCCGGATGCCAATGCTCCGGCAGCAACAGCAGCGTCTGGTCCATCGTGCCTATGGTCAGGTTCAGCACCCAGATGGTGATGCCTAGCGGAACCCAGACCAGCAGCCCGGTGATGAGGTATTTTTTCATCAATCAGTTAGCCATGGGGCAGGAACCCGCGCTGGCGCAGGGCGAGCACTCGGCCTTGGGCTTGTCCTTGAAGTCGGTGACATAGTAACCGTTGCCCTTCAACTGAAAGCCGGCAGCCGTCAGTTGCTTGGCAAAACTCTCTTTGCCGCATTCCGGGCAAACGGTGAGCGGTGCATCGCTCATTTTCTGCATCACATCCTTCTGCAAACCGCAGCTGGAGCAGGCATAGGCATAAATAGGCATGACATCCTCCTGTCGGAAAATTCAAAGTCGCGCATTATACCGGCCCGACGCCTGAAAAGCACAAGCCGCACAGGAGCGCTGTGCGGCTTGCCCGAAAACGCCAGGACTAACCCTTGGCGGCCATCAGGCGATCGTACTTGGCGCGCAACTGCTCCGCGCTCTCCACATGCGCCGGGTCCTTGGGGATGCAATCCACCGGGCAGACCTCGACGCACTGCGGCGTGTCATAGTGGCCCACGCACTCGGTGCACTTAGCCGGGTCGATGACATAGATCTCGTCACCCTGGGAAATCGCGTCGTTCGGGCATTCCGGCTCGCACACGTCGCAGTTGATACATTCGTCGGTAATTATCAGTGCCATGCTTCTCTCCTCATTAAAATCTGATCTAGTTTTTCTGCTGCAGCCTGGTCGCCACCAGCGGCGACACGAACTTGCCGACATCGCCGCCGAATCGCGCCACTTCGCGCACCATCGTGGCCGAGATGAAGGTGTACTGTTCGGCCGGAGTCAGGAACAGCGTCTCGACCTCGGGGTACAGGTTGCGGTTCATGCCTGCCAGCTGGAATTCGTACTCGAAGTCCGATACCGCCCGCAAGCCGCGCAATACCACGCGCGCATCGTGAGCCTGCACGAAGTTCATCAGCAGGCCGTTGAATCCTTCCACGCGCACATTGGTGAAATCCGCGAACACCTCGCGCGCCATGTCCACCCGCTCTTCCAGCGTGAACAGCGTATGCGCGCGGCTTTCCGCCACGGCGACGATGACCTCGCCGAACAGCCCGGCAGCGCGGCGCACCACATCCTCATGCCCGCGCGTAATGGGATCGAACGTACCCGGATAGACGACTTTTATCACTGCTGAAGGCCCAATAGTTGGTAATGCACCTGCCCCGCCTTGCCGGATTTCCTCACCTGCCATACCGGCGGCACATCGACTGCCGCACCGGATTCCACATACAACAGGCCGCCCTCGTTCAGGCGTTCCGGCAAAATCTCCAGCAATTTAGGCAGATAATCGGCGGCGAACGGCGGGTCCAGAAAAATCACGTCGTAACGCTGCTTGTCGCGGAACGCGAATTCTAGCCCATCCTGCGCATGAACGAAAACGTTACAAACCCCCAGCTTTTTAAGGTTATTCTGCAGCGCACGCGCCACGGTGGGATTCTTCTCCACCATGATCACGCTTTCGGCCCCGCGAGATGCGGCCTCGAAGCCCAGCGCGCCGCTCCCGGCGAACAGGTCGAGACAGGTGCGCCCGTACAGCGTCTGCCCCAGCCAGTTGAACAGCGTCTCGCGCACCCGGTCCGGCGTGGGACGCAGCCCCTCAGCATCGGGAAAGGTGATGACGCGGCTGCGCAGTTCACCGCCGTTGATGCGTACCTTGTTTATTTTGTTGCCTCTTGCTGTGCCATTGGCTCGGGCGCACCGACGATCACCGTCGCCATGGCCTGTGGATCGAGGTGACGCGCGAACGCCTCGCGGATCTGGGCAACGCTGACCTGCTCGACCCTGCCCGAAAAATCGTCGAGATAAGTCAGCGGCAGGTCGTAGAAGCCGATCACACTGAGGTAGTCGAGTATCTTGCGGTTGCTGTCGATGCGCAGCGGGAAGCCACCGACGATGTTCTGCTTCGCGGCGACCAGCTCCTTCTCGGTCGGTCCCTTGGCGATGAATTCCGCCAGCGTCTTGCGCACCAGCTGCAGCGCCTCGTCGGCCTGCTCCTTCTTGGTCTGCAAACCGATCTGGAACGCCCCCGGCTGTTTCAGCGGCATGAAGTAGCTGTACACGCTGTAGGCCATGCCGCGCTTCTCGCGCACCTCGTTCATCAGCCGCGAGACGAAACCGCCTCCGCCCAGGATGTAGTTGCCGACATACAGCGGGAAGTAGTCCGGGTCGCTGCGCGCCATGCCAGGCGCGCCGATCAGGATATGGCTCTGGCTGGCCGGGTGGACGATGCGCTGCTCACTCGCGGCGATCTTCATCGCGACTGCAGGCAGCGCGGCCGGTGCCGTCCCCTTCGGCAGTTGCGCCGTCAGCTGCTCGGCGATGGCCTCGGCCTGGGCGCGCGTCACATCGCCCATGATCGCCACCACCGCGACACCGGCCTGGTAGTGCGATGCATAGAAGTCGCGCAGGTCCTGCACTGCAGCCAGTTCCACCTCGGCGATCTCGCCGGAGACCGGCAAGGCATAGGGATGGCCGCCGAACACCGCCTTCTGGAAAGCCTTGTCGGAGATGCTCTCCGGCTTGGTCTCAGCCTCCTTCAGCGCCGCGATCACGCGAGCCTTTTCGCGCACCAGAATATCTTCCGGAAACAGCGGGCGCTGCAGCACGCGGGTCATGATGTCCAGCGCACGCTCACGTTCCGCCGCGCTGCTCAGCGTACGCAAGGACACGCTGCCCCTGTCCTGATCGAAGCTGCCGCCGAACTGCGCGCCGATGTCCGCCATGCCGCGCGCGATATCGTCCTCGCTCAGCCCTTCCGCACCGAGATCGAGCAGATGATGGGTCAAGCCTGCCACACCGGCCTTGCCTGTAGCATCGTAACTACTACCGGCAGGGAAACTCACCGCAACGTCCAGCATCGGGATGTCGTGATTCTCGACGAACAACACCTTGGCGCCGCCTGTGCTCTGCCAATGCTGGATGGTCGGTGTGGCATGCGCCATCGCCGCGGCAAAACACAACACTGCGGCCAATAATCCGGAAAAAGTCTTAGTGAGCATGATTCATTCCTTGTGGCTGCCGTTTCGGTTTGCCTGAAAGCGGCTGCGGATCGAGTACCGCAACGGTCAGGCTGTCGTCGCGCAAAAATTCTTCGGCGACCTGGCGCACCTGCTCGGCGGTCACCGCCTGCAGCTTCTCCAGCATCAGCGGCACGACACGATGCCCGAGACCCAGGCTTTCCAGCTGGCCGATCTGCATCGCCTGATAGAACAGCGAATCGAGCTTGTACACCTCGCCCGCAGTGACCTGAGCCTTGACGCGACGCAATTCCTCGTCGCTGACGCCTTCCTTCACCAGTTGCTCGATCTCGCGGCGCAGCGCGATCTCGACGTCGATCACCGTCTTGCCCTCGCTAGGCGTCGCCTCCAGCGTGAACAACCCCGGCCCGCGCGAGAACGAGTCATAGCCGACGCCGACGCTGCTGGCGACCTGCTGCTCGCGCACCAGACGCTTGTTGAGTCGCGCCGACTCGTTACCGTCCAGCACTCCGGCGAGTATCTCCATCGCATAGGGCTGCCAATCCTGCGTCGGCTCCTTCAGAACCGGCGCGCGGAAGCTCATAACCAGATGCGGCAGTTCGGCCGGCGCCTTCACCACCAGGCGCTTGATGCCGAGCTGCTGCGGCTCGTCGTAATCGCGGCGCGGCGGCATCGCCCGCTTGGGGATGACACCATAGTATTTCTGCGCCAGCGCGAACACCTCGTTCGCCTTAACGTCGCCCGCGACCACCAGCGTGGCGTTGTTCGGCGCATACCAGCGGTCATACCAGGCCTTGGCGTCGCCCACGGCCAGCGCCTGCAGATCGTCCATCCAGCCGATCACCGGGTGCTGATAGGGATGCTGCTGATAGATCGCCGCCATCATCTTTTCCTGCAACAACGCATGCGCCTCGTCGTCGGTGCGCCAGCGGCGCTCCTCCATCACCACCTTGACCTCTTTGGCGAAGTCAGCCGCAGTCAACTTCAGGTTGCGCATGCGGTCGGATTCGAGCTGCATCGCCAAAGCGAGCTTGGACTTGTGCAATTGCTGGAAGTAGGCAGTGTAATCGTAGCTGGTGAAAGCGTTCTCGCGTCCGCCCGCGGCGGCGATGCGTTTGGAGAACTCGCCCGCAGGCACGCTGGCCGTGCCCTTGAACATCAGGTGTTCCAGCACATGCGCGATGCCGGTCACGCCGGTGCGCTCATCCATGCTGCCCGCCTTGTACCAGATCTGCTGCACCACCACCGGCGCGCGATGGTCTTCCTTGACGATGACTTTCAGGCCATTCGTCAGCGTGCGTTCGAACACCTCGGCCTGCACCGCGAAGCTGCACAAAAGCGCGATTCCCAGCAAATAAAATCTCATGTCCCTAGCCCTCGAAGGTGTAATCGGCATAAAATGCCGCGCGCATTATGCGATATTTTTCCGGCATCATCTAAATGTTCAGCTTCCTGAAAAAGAATTCTTCCGACACACCCGCCGCAAAGCCAGACAGCGGCTGGATCGCACGCCTGAAGACCGGGCTGGCGCGCACCGGCAACCAGCTCACCGACTTGTTCGGCCGCGGCGGCAAGATCGACGACGAGTTGTACGAAGAGCTGGAGACCATCCTCATCACCGCCGACGTCGGCATGACCGCGACCGGCGCGCTGCTTGCCGACCTGCGCCGCGTCGTGCGCGAGCAGCGACTCACCGAAGCATCGCAGCTCAAGCAGGCGCTCGCCGAATGCCTGCTGAAACTGCTGCAACCGCTGGCGCAGCCCTTGCAAGCCGGCACCCACAAGCCGTTTGTCATCATGATGTGCGGCGTCAACGGCGCGGGCAAGACCACCTCCATCGGCAAGCTCGCGAAATACCTGCAAGGCCAAGGCCTGTCGGTGCTGCTCGCCGCGGGCGACACCTTCCGCGCCGCGGCACGCGAACAACTGATGACCTGGGGCGAACGCAACAACGTCACCGTGATCGCCCAGCAAAGCGGCGACGCCGCGGCGGTGATCTACGATGCGGTGCAAGCCGCGCAAGCGCGCAAGATCGACGTGGTGCTGGCCGACACTGCCGGTCGCCTGACCACGCAAGCGCACCTGATGGACGAGATCAAGAAGGTGAAACGCGTCATCGCCAAGGCGATGCCCGAAACGGCATCATCGGCCGCCGCCCCGCACGAAGTTCTGCTGGTGCTGGATGCCAACACCGGCCAGAACGCGCTAAGCCAGGTCAAAGCCTTCGACGAAGCCCTCGGCGTCACCGGCCTGATCCTGACCAAGCTCGACGGCACAGCCAAGGGCGGCGTGATTGCCGCCATCGCCAAAGCGCACCCGATCCCAGTACGTTTCATCGGCGTCGGCGAAGGATTGGACGACTTGAGACCATTCGTCGCGGAAGACTTCATCGCCGCACTGCTGGGACTGGACGAGTGATCAGCTTCAACCAGGTCAACAAACGCTACCCCGGCGGCTACGAGGCGCTGAAGAACGTCTCGTTCGACATCGCCGAGGGCGAGATGGTGTTCCTCACCGGGCATTCCGGCGCGGGCAAGAGCACGCTGCTGAAGCTGATCGCCGCAATCGAACGCCCGAATTCCGGCAGCGTGCTGGTCAACAATCAGAACATCGGCGCGCTCAAGGGTGCTGCGCTGCCTTATCTGCGCCGCAACCTCGGCATCATCTTCCAGGACCACAAACTGCTATTCGATCGCAGCGTGTTCGACAACGTGTTGCTGCCGTTGCAGATCTGCAGCTTCGATCACCGCGAGAGCGCGAAGCGCGTGCGCGCCGCGCTGGACAAGGTAGGATTGCTCAAGCGCGAAAAGGCCAACCCGATCGCGCTATCCGGCGGCGAGCAGCAGCGGCTGTGCATCGCACGCGCCATCGTCAACCGCCCGGCCATCCTGCTGGCCGATGAACCGACCGGCAACCTCGACGCGGCCTATGCGCAGGAAATCATGGACATTTTCCGTTCCTTCCATCAGGTCGGCGTCACCCTGGCGATCTCGACCCACGACGAGAGTGTGCTGCAGGACAGCGGCGTGCGCCGCCTGTCGCTGAAACAGGGAGAGCTGCAATGAGACACGCCCTCGCACTACACCTGGCCCTGATGCGCTCGGTCCTGCGCCGCATGTTCGCCTCGAAACTCGGCGGCCTGCTCAACATCCTGGTGATCGGCATCGCGCTCAGCCTGCCCACCGGCATGTATGTGCTGCTGAAGAACGCGCAAGGGCTGGTCGAACAACTTTCGGGTTCGCCGCAGATCAGCCTGTTCCTGACGCTGAACGCGCAGGAACAGGACATCGCCGAACTGCATAAACGACTGGAAGCGAACGAATCGATCGCCGGCATCGAATTCGTCGCGCGCGACCGCGCGCTGGAACAGCTCAAGCAAAGCACCGGGCTAGCCGATGTGATCGGCAGCTTGGAAAAGAACCCGCTGCCGGACGCCTTCATCATCTCGCCCAGGCAGACAGAGCCCCAGGCGCTGGATGCCTTGCGCGAAGAACTGGCGCAACTGCCCCGAGTCGAGCAGGCTCAACTCGACTCGGCTTGGGCCCACAAGCTGGAAGCGCTGCTCAGGTTCGGACGCCTCGCGGTGCTGATCCTCGCCAGCCTGCTCAGCGTCGCGCTGATTGCGGTCACCTTCAACACCATACGCCTGCAGATCCTCACCCAGCGCGACGAGATCGAGGTCTCCCGGCTGATCGGCGCGACCAACGGCTTCATCCGCCGCCCCTTCCTGTATTTTGGCGCGCTGCAAGGCTTGCTGGGCGGCATCACCGCCTGGGCCATCGTCGCCGCCAGCCTGATGCTGCTCAACCGACCGCTGGACGAACTGTCGCAGCTCTATGCCAGCCAGTTCTCGATACAGCCGCTCAATCCCGGCGACAGCCTGTCGCTGCTGCTGTTCTCGCTGTACCTCGGCTGGCTGGGCGCCTGGCTTTCGGTGACGCGACATCTGTCGCAGATCGAACCCCGTTAATACCGAATCCCACTATTCCGGCCAATTAAAGTCGTAAATTAGGAATGCCATTTGACGCGACTTCCAAAGCAGCAATTTTCCTTTTGCTCTTTAGAAAAGTCGTAAATACTGTTCCAATGGTTTTTGAGCGCCATTTACGACTGCTTCATTAGAATTTCGCTAACGCGGATCTTTGTATCCTGGAGCTAGGACAGCATTAGACACGCCATAGAGCGCCAGATAGTTCTTCAGCCACAGCCTATATTCTTTTCCTATTAGACTGTGTTTTGGCGAGCAATCTACTATCCACTGACGTAACACGTAGCCGACAGTGGCAGCTCTCACTTTGAGATGCAAAACACCGTCCGTCATCCCGTAGTCACTCTGAATAATCTCGGGATGCTCTTGATTCGGATGAGGGACTAGTTCCAGCGCATTGGCAATATAAAATCGTTCCTCCTAAACCCCAAGCAGGCCCTGTAGGCGCATCAGAAGCCTTCAAACCGTGACCAACTTTCGAGAGTTCTGTCCGCGCTGCGAATCGGAAATGTGCTGGATGAACAAACGCGGCAGATAGCCCAACTACCCCGAGAGCTTGCGGATCAGCGCTCCCTCGGTCTGGCAGTCCATGTTGCTGATGACGAATACCAATTGTTTCATCGCCCGCACCCCATGAGCATGGTCCTATGCTCCTTAGAAGCTGATTTCCACACGAGCCCCTGCGATCCACACGTTCTGCCGCGCGGGGTTCATATTCGGGTGGAGGACATATTGCACCGTGGGCTGAACCGCAAGCCAAGGATTGACCTGTATGCGGTAGGTTGCTTCGGTGCTTGTTTCGCTGCTCAGGCTGTTATTCAGTCGTTGAAATGTTGGGCTGGCATGACTGACGGTGATGCCAATGGCTGCGATGTCGTCGTCGCGTCCGGCAATCAGGCCGTGATAACGCAGACCTATACTGCCAGTCCAGTCCGACTGATGAATATCCTTGCTGGCGACGCCGTAACGCACGAAGCCTGCCAATCCCTGTTCCGGATGATCCTTTTCGTTCATCAGCGTACGTTCCGCCAGGAAATAGGCTCCCTGACTTGGATGAAGTATGGGGTTGAGAGGATCAAGGTCGCTAAAACGAGTGGAGTAGCGCCAATAGCCAAAAGCCGTCTTGTTGAAATATTCGCCGTCATCCGCCCCATCGGGTTGCGGCGTGAGTCCGAGTTCCACAATGGAAAGCGTCCCATCGCCCTTGTTCAACTGGATATGGGTGCCGCGCGGATTGTTGGGGTCGCCCGGCACTCCATCCGTCAGCGCGTATTGAGCGTAGAAGCCCTTGTCTTGCGAGGTGTATTTCAACCGGAGCGCCAATGCTCCCACAGGGAAGATAGGCGGAGCGTTCATGCCCGACTGCCCCAGATCATTCGCCATGCCATAAGGAGTCTGGGTAAACACAGCGGAGGTGTCGTTGACGTAGAACTCGGAATCTATCGCATACAGACCGAACAGCACGGACAGACTTTCATCATAGAAGCCCTTTTGTATCCAAGCCTGAAAAAACTGGGCCGTGTTATTCGCCTCGATGTTGTCCACGATAACGAAACTATCGACATAATCCCGGTTAAATTTGCTGCCGAGTTGGCTGTGATATTGGACGTAAGCAGTAGTGGACTTCCATCCCAACAGCTTTTCCAAGTCCATCTTGACCCTGGCTTCTGTGTTGCCCATCCATGCCGTGCCCCGCTTGATCCCACCGGACAGATTGGAAAGAACATCGCTCTTGTGGGTAAAGCCCAGCTCAATTCCTTCGTCATAAAGGTTGGATCGCACGCCACCCCAATCCCCTGTAAGCGCCTCCCCGTTCCAATCTGGGCTCTTCTCTTCTTTGGCCGCAACAGAACCAATGCAACCAATAACCATAACCAAGGCAAAAATATATTGCTTAACCATCTCTCGTTCCCCAATATTCCCCATATGACAAAGCATGTTCTGCCACGAAAAATCCCCACATTATCAGAATATATAACCTAAGTCTCGCAGTTCGTTTCAAATCATAATGCAAGCTATTATGGGCACTTCAGCCCAACAGCTTGTTCAAATTAGCGAGGCATTTTTTAATAATGGCAGCTCTTCTCATTCAGAGCTCAAATGGTTTTCAGAGTTATATCTTGAGTTTCAGCAACCGCATTCCATTGAAAATCACAATCAGGCTGGCTCCCATATCGGCAAAAACCGCCATCCAGAGTGTGGCTTTCCCTGTGAGCGCCAAGGCGAAGAACACTGCCTTGATGCTGATGGCCAGCGCGATGTTCTGCTTCAGCACGCGGGATGTATCGCGGCTTAGCTTGATGAAGTGCGGCACTTTGCGCAGATCGTCATCCATCAGTGCAATATCGGCAGTCTCGATGGCGGTATCGGTTCCGGCGGCGCCCATGGCGAAACCTATGGTGGATTTTGCCAGCGCCGGCGCATCGTTGATGCCGTCGCCTACCATACCGACTTGGCCATAACGACCCAGCAACTCATCGATCACCGCCAGCTTGTCTTCCGGCAGCAGGTTGCCGCGCGCATCGTCTATGCCCACCTGGATGGCGATGGCGCTGGCCGTGGTCTGGTTGTCGCCGGTCAACATCACCGATGCCACACCGAGAGCGTGAAGCTGGCGGATCGCCTCGGCGCTGTGCCCGCGCACCGTGTCGGCCACGCCGATGATGCACAGCGGTTCGGATGCCGTCGCGAGGATCACCGCCGTCTTGCCTTCCTTTTCCAGACGGCCCAGCACTTCCTCGACATGTAACCCGCAAACGCCCAGGTCTTCACACAGCCGGTGGTTACCCACGTAGTAAAGTTGCCCCTCGACAACCGCTCTGGCGCCGCGCCCGGTGATGGACTCGAACGAAGCAGCCTGCAACAGCGGGCGCAACGTTGCCTCGCCGCCCTGCCATGCCGCTACGATGGCTGCCGCAATGGGATGCTCGGAATGCGCATCCACGCTGGCGGCAAGTTGCAGCAACTGATCCTTGGGCCGATCAACCAGCGGAACCACATCGGTCACGACAGGCTTGCCGTGCGTGAGTGTGCCGGTTTTGTCCAGCGCCACCGCCTTAATCAGGCGGCCATTCTCCAGATGTACGCCGCCCTTGACTAATATGCCCTGCCTTGCCGCAGCGGCAAGCCCGCTGACCACGGTAACCGGCGTGGAGATTACCAGCGCGCAGGGGCAGGCGATCACCAGCATGACCAGCGCCTTGTAGAACCAAGGCTCGAATGCTGCGCCGAACAACAACGGCGGTGCGGCTGCCACCAGAATTGCGAACACCACCACGGCGGGGGTGTAGTAATGCGCGAACTGGTCGACGAAACGCTGCGTCGGCGCGCGCTGGCCTTGTGCTTCCTGCACCGTATGGATGATGCGATCCAGCGTGGTGTTGCCCTTGTTCGCGGTGACACGGAACTCCAGCATGCCGCGCTCGTTCAGCGTGCCGGCGAACACCGGGTCTCCCGCCGCTTTCACCACGGGCATGCTTTCCCCGGTAATTGGCGCTTGGTTCACCGAGCTGCCGCCCGCCGTAACCACGCCGTCCAGTGGGATGCGCTCGCCCGGCTTGACGCGCACGGTTTGTCCGACCCGCACATCGGCTGCCGCCATCTCGCGCCATTCGCCGCTGTCGAATTGCACGGCGGCAGTCTCGGGGGTCATAGCCATCAGCCCCTTGATTGCGTTATTGGCCCGCTCCAGCGAGAGCGTTTCGATCAATTCGGCCAGCGCGAACAGAAAGATCACCACCGCCGCTTCCGGCCATTCGCCGATGGCAAGTGCGCCGATGACGGCGACGCTCATCAGGAAATTCATATTGAGGGTGAAGTTCTTGAGCGCGATCCAGCCCTTTTTCAGGGTGCCGAGACCGCCGGTGACAATGGACAGCAAGGCCAGGGCGATCACCGCAGCCGATTGCTCGCTCGCCCCGCTCCAAGCGACGATTTCCGCAGCGATGGCCGCGGTGCCGGACATCGCCATCAGAGCCCATGTCTGGCGCGACACCACGGGGGTTTCCGCTTCGCAAGTGGAGCAGGCACCAGACTGGCATTGCTGCCCGGTGCCTGTCTTCATGCCTATCTCGCGCAAGGCATCGAGTATGACTTGATCGTCGTCCAGCGTATGCATCACCGTAAGACGGCGGGCCATCAGGTTGAACGACAGTTCACCGATGCCGGGCACCGATCCGAGCCGCTTGCGGATCAATGCCTCCTCGGTCGGGCAGTCCATGTTGCCGATGACGAATACCGATTGTTTCATTCCATAACTCCCAAGACCTGGCGCTGCCTTACCTCAGTTGCCACATCCATTGCTGGTGCCGCATCATCTGGTCCATCATCATCTGCTGCGTACCCATGTATTGATCCATCATGTACTGGCGCTGCTTCATCTGCTCCGGGGTGAGATTGGAGTAGTAGCCACCCATGCCGCGCCAGCCCATGCCGCGCCAGCCCATCATGTGACCTCCCATCATGTGACCTCCCATCATATGGCCCCCCATCATTTGCCCGCCCATCATGCCGCTGCCGCAGCACCCCATCATGCCCGGCCCCCACATGCCGCCCATCATTCCACTGGTGTTCTGCATGGTCGTCCAGTGTTCCTGCAGCAGGCGCTGCCGTTCCTGCGGGTCTTGCGTCTGGCGTATCTTGTCCATCTGCTCCTGCATGGTCTTCAGGTTTTCCTGAATCTGTGCCATCTGCTTGTCGAACTTCGCGACATCGGGCGCCTCCTGAGTCGCTTGGCCTCCTTTAGCAGCGGGGGGAGCCTTCTCGGCCAGAGCCGGCACGGCGGAAAGCAGGACAGCGGACATTGCGGCTATAAAGATCGTCTTCTTCATGATCACGTCTCCTTTACGGTTGGAAACACGCTACATGACATGGGCCAGAACGGCCCGGTTCAAAGCTGGCTGTGACACAAACACGACAACAAGAAATATCAACTTACCCCGCTTGGTGATGCAGTGAAACTCATGACTTGACCTACGAGACTGCCAGCAACACCCGTTCGAGCTTCTGCCGCACCTCGCGCGCCAAGCCGGTAATGGCAGGCTGGTCCACAAGATCGAGCACGGCATTCGGATCCATGATCTCGACGTAGACTGCGCCCGATTCGTCCTGGCGCACCACCACGTTGCACGGCAGTAGCAGGCCGATGGAAGGTTCGGCCACCAGCGCGCGATGGGCGAGCGGCGGGTTGCAGGCGCCGAGGATGCGGTAGCGCGGCATGTCCACGCCGAGCTTGTCTTTCATGGCCGCCTGCACGTCGATGTCGCTTAAGACGCCGAAGCCTTCTTCCTTGAGGGCCTGGAGGGTGTGGGCGAGCGCTTCATCGAACGAGGTGCCCTGGATGGTGGTGGAAAAGCCGTACATAGGTTTCTTTCTGTGGGGTTGAAATTGCGAACAAGGGGTCACAGCGACCACTCGAAGTTCAGTGACGTGACCGTGCCACGCCAATAGGTCTTGCGGCCTTCGGGCAGCAGCCAGGCCACTTCGCCGGTGAGAGGCACGGTCATGCCCTCCACACGCCGGTGGTTGGACCAGGTGCCTTCCCAAGGCGCCGAGCTGACCTCCTTGCCGACCATGCGGCCGCGCGACTGGGCGAGCATGGACGTCATGTGGCCCGCGTCGTCGAAGCGGAACAGCAGGGTGAGCGAAAGCGCACCATCGGTCAGCGTGGCGTTGGCCGAGTGCTCGTCCACGGCGGCCCAGCGCACGCCCTGGCTGGGCAGGAAGGCCGTGGGGTACCACGCGGCTTCGGCAAAGAAGCGCATCAGCTCGCCGCGCGCCAGCTCGCCACCGCCCTGCAAGCGGGCCACGCTGAAGAGACCGTGCACGGCGGCATGCAACAAGCCCTCGCCATAGGAGTAGCTGTCGTGCACGCGCACCGACACGCCGGGCACCAGGGCGATGCGCGCGTCCCACAGAAAACCCGGGCGTTGCACGATCACCCGCTGGCGCGAGGTGAACGGCTTCCACTGCTCGCCGGTGGGCGACAGGTTGAAACGGCCAGAGTGCTCCAGCGTGGCTGCGGTGACGATGGCCTGGCCCGGCGTGAGCACGGTTCGGAAGAAGCGTTGCACGGGTGCGGGCAGGCCTTCGATCTCGCGCGGGTCGTAGCGCTCCGGTGAAGCGGGCAGGCGTTTCGCCTCCAGACGCGCCAGGATCGCCTGCGTTGCCCCGGTCCAGCGCATGGCGCCGACGACGTTGAGGCCGACAAAAATCAGCGCGAGCGCCGCAACGATGAGGAACAGCCAAATGAGCCAGGTCATGGGCGTGGAGGGTCTCGATGGCTGGGGTTGGGTTGGCAACGGAACGCGACCATCCAGCGTAACAAACCGGGGCAGCAAGATCGGTGCGGTGGCAGACACGGGACGCAACGCAACAGGCAAGCGCCCCGTGGAGTTGGTGCGACGCGCCTGCATAAAACCGGGCTACACTCCCCCCTGCTCCGGGGTGCACGGGCCTGCCAAGGCCCGGCGCTGAGATGGTTGAAAAATCGAACCCGTGAACTTGATCTGGCTAGTACCAGCGAAAGAAGAGCGCAGCCCCCAGGGCTTGCATCCCCGACCCGTCCACCGCTGACGGGTGCACCCACATTCAGTGGGTTCGGGTGCATGGCTTGACGGGCGGTCTCCGGAGCATCCACAGCCCCAACAGGAGACCGCCGCCATGAACGCCCCCGACAAGATTCCCTTCGCCGACCAGTTCGCGCTCAGCCGCGAGCCCTTCCCCGCTTCGCGCAAGATCTACGTGCCCGGTTCGAATGAAAGCATCCGCGTGCCCATGCGCGAGATCCTGCTTTCCAACGGCGAACAGGTCACGGTGTACGACACCTCCGGCCCCTACAGCGACCCGGCCGCCGCCATCGACGTGCGCACCGGTCTGGCCGATGTGCGCGGCGCGTGGATTGAGGCGCGCGGCGACACCGAGACCTACACCGGCCGCCAGCGCGCCGCGCTGGACGACGGCGTGAAAAACGAAGCGCAGAACAACGGCACCACCATCGAGCGCATCGAGGCCCTGCGCGCCGAAGCCGCCGGCCTGCAGCGCACACCGCGCCGCGCCAGGAGCGGCATGAACGTGAGCCAGATGCACTACGCGCGCAAAGGCATCGTCACACCCGAAATGGAATACGTGGCGCTGCGCGAAAACGGCAAGCGCGAATGGATGCGCGAATACCTGGGCGACCCGGCGCGTGAAGCGCGGCTGCGCGGCAATCCCATGGGTGCGCGCATTCCCGAGGTGTTCACGCCCGAGTTCGTGCGCGACGAGGTGGCGCGCGGCCGCGCCATCATCCCGGCCAACATCAACCACCCCGAGGTCGAGCCCATGGCCATCGGGCGCAACTTCGGCGTGAAGATCAACGCCAACATCGGCAACTCGGCCGTCACCTCCAGCATCGAGGAAGAGGTGGACAAGCTGGTGTGGGCCACGCGCTGGGGCGCCGACAACGTGATGGACCTGTCCACCGGCAAGAACATCCACACCACGCGCGACTGGATCGTGCGCAACAGCCCGGTGCCCATCGGCACGGTGCCGATCTACCAGGCGCTGGAAAAAGTGGGTGGCGTGGCCGAAGACCTGACCTGGGCGATCTACCGCGACACGCTGATCGAGCAGGCCGAACAGGGCGTGGACTACTTCACCATTCACGCCGGCGTGCGCCTGGCCTACATCCACCTCACGGCGCTGCGCCGCACCGGCATCGTCTCGCGCGGCGGCTCCATCCTCGCCAAGTGGTGCATCACGCATCACAAAGAGAACTTCCTCTACACGCACTTCGAAGAGATCTGCGAGATCATGAA
>JAUXOL010000013.1 GCA_030682375.1 Gallionella sp.
AACAGCTGGCAGGGCGAGATATGGAACCGGCGCAAGAACGGCGAGATATATCCGGAATGGCTGAACATCACCGCGGTGACCGGCAAGGACGGCAAGGTCACGAACTATGTCGGCACCTTCATAGACTTCACCGAACGCAAAGAGATCGAGCACGCGCTCATCGAATCGATGCGCCAACTGGAGGAAAAGGAACTGGCCAAGTCCCGTTTCCTCGCTGCGGCGGGACACGACCTGCGGCAACCGCTGGCTGCAGCCAACCTGTTCATCGACACGCTCAAGCTCACCTCCCCCACCGCCCAGCAAAACGGGATCATCCAGCAACTGGATCAGGCGATGACCACGTTCAACGGCCTGCTCGACACCCTGCTGCATGTCTCGAAACTCGATGCTGGCGTGATCAAGCCGGAATACATATCGATCGATGTGGCCGAGATATTCAGCTGGCTGGAACAGAATTTCGCGGCATTGACCGGGGAGAAGAAGATAGATTTCCGTCTGCGTTTCCCCACGAAGGAAAAGCTGCTGATCCGCAGCGACATCGGCCTGGTCAACTCGGTGCTGATGAATCTCGTGTCCAATGCGATCAAGTTCACATCGCACAGCCCCGTCCTGGTCAGCGCCAGACGACGCAAGGGCGAGGTGCTGTTCCAGGTCTGGGATACTGGCACGGGCATTCCGGCGGAACTCATAGGGCACATCTTCGACGAGTTCTACCAGATCGACAACCCGCAACGCGACCGCACCCGGGGACTTGGGCTCGGGCTATCCATCGTCAAGCGCGCCTTGGCGCTACTGGACAGCGGGATCAGCTGCCGCTCACAGGTCGGGCGCGGCTCCGTCTTCGAGTTCAGCCTGCCGCTGGACAGCACCACGCTCGGAATTGAGCAGCAACCTCATGCGGCGGCCGAAACGGACCAGCCGGACGACAAACTGTTCGTGCAAGGCAAGCGTTTTCTCGTGCTGGACGACGACATGCTGGTCGCACAAGCCATGGTCGCCCTGCTGGAAGGGATGGGTGGAAAGGTGGATTGCTTCCATAGCGCGGAAGAGGCGTTGCACCACTCCAGCATCGGACATGCCGATTATTTCATCATCGATTACATGCTGGGCGGTTCGCTCAACGGCATCCAGTTCCTGAACCGGGTCCGGCAAAAGCTGGGGCATCCCATCCATGCGGTGCTGATGACGGGGGATACCTCGACGGAGTTCATCCGGGAGGCAGCCAATTGCGAGTGGCCGGCGCTGCACAAACCGGTCAACATCCTCAGGCTGCAATCCGCCCTTGCCGCACAGGCGCCGACGCTTCCGAACATCTGAATGACCTGCCCCGCATCCGGGGCAAACTAGTCCTGACGCTGCCTCAACGCGACGCGCTTGAGATACGCATCGCGCGCGATCTGCACGTCTTCGAGGAAGTACGGCAACTCCTTCAGCAGCAACGCCTGCGGCCCATCCACCAACGCTTTGGGCGGCGCCGGGTGGAAGTCCACCAGCACCATGTTCGCGCCCGCCATCACGCCCTGCGCGGTGGCGTGCATCACGTCGAGGATGCCGTCCGACGAGGCGGCGCGCGTGCCGACCGAGTGCGACGGATCGATGCACACCGGCATGCGGGTCAATCGCTTGACCACCGGCACATGCGCGAAGTCCACCAGATTGCGATGCGGATCGCCCATGTTGGTCTTCATGCCACGCAGCCCGAAGATCACCTTGCGGTTGCCTTCCGATGCGAGGTATTCCGCCGCGTTCAGCGATTCGTCCAGCGTGATGCCGAAGCCGCGCTTGAGCAGGATAGGCATCTCGGTCTGGCGACCGACTATCTTCAGCAGCTCGAAATTCTGCGTGTTGCGCGTGCCGATCTGCAGCATCACGCCGGTCGGGTTGCCGGTCTCGCGCAGCGCGTCGTTGATCTCGTCGAGATGCGATTCGTGGGTGATCTCCATCGCGATCACCTTGATGCCGTGCTTGCCCGCGAGCTCGAACACATAGGGCAGGCACGCCTTGCCGTGCCCCTGGAACGCGTAAGGGCTGGTGCGCGGCTTGTATGCGCCCATGCGCGTGCACACCTGCCCGGCATCCGCGACCGCCTTCATCATGATCTCGACATGCTCGCGATTGTCCACCGCGCACAGTCCGGCGAACACATGCAGCGTGTCCTGCCCGAAGCGCACGCCGTTGTAGTCGAAATGGGTCGGCCGCTGCTCGTCCTTGTGCCGTCCGAGGATGCGATATTCCTCGGACACACGCACCACGCGCTCGACACAGGGCAGGCTCTGCATGTCCTCGATGTCCAGCGCCTTGGTGTTGCCGATCAGGTAGATCTCGGTGAGATTCTGTTCGATGCCGCGCTCGACATGCACGCGGGTCTGAATGCCCTCAAGCGTCGCGAGATGCGCCAGCAACTGGCGGTATTCCGGCGATTGTTCGCCGACGCTGGAGTTGAGGATCAATATCATGCAAGTCTCCGGAATTATCTGCCCAGCAAAATTTTGCGTTGCGCCGTCCACCCCGCCAGCGGGTCGCGAGTAAAACCGCTCTTGGCAAACTGCTGCCAGCGGCCGATCACGTAGCACACCAGCAGGTTGGCATACGCACCCACGTCCGCCGCATCGCCCATCTCGCCCTGCGTCGCAGCGATGCGCAGCGACTGCTTGAGCGTCGCCTCGATGCGATCCAGCAACTGATTGATGCGGGCTTGCAGGCGCTCGTCCTCGTTGACCAGCGCATCGCCGATCAGCACGCGCGTCATGCCGCGGTTCTTCTGCGCGAAGCCGAGCAGCAGCGACACGATGGCATCGACTTGCTGCAACCCGCTCTTCTCTTCCTGGATGATCTTGTTGATCAGGCCGAACACGGTCTGCTCGATGAATTCGATCAGGCCTTCGAACATCTGCGCCTTGCTGGCAAAGTGACGGTACAGCGCCGCCTCGGACAGTTCCAGCCTGGCCGCCAGCGCCGCCGTGGTGACCTTCTCGCCCTTGGGCTGCTCCAGCATCGCAGCTACTGTCTGCAGTATCTGCAGTTTGCGTTCGCCCGGTTTTGTAGCCATGTTTCCCCCTGTCGTTCAGAAATATTGCACCGTAGGAGCGTGCCCTGCACGCGATTCGATTTGCTGTCGCGTGCAGGGCACGCTCCTACTGAGTGAAACGGTGCAGCGCACGCGGCAACTCCATCACATTCCGCACCTTCACGTCCACGCAGGGCGGATTGCGCGTCTCGGTGCTCACCCATACGGTGCGCATCCCCAGCCGCTTCGCGGCCATCAGGTTCTCGAGGCTGTCCTCCACCATCACGCACTGCGCCGCCTTGAGGCGATGACGGCGCAACAATCGCATGAAGCCGAAGCTGTCCGGCTTGGGACGATAGCGCGTCTGCTCCACCGCCATCACATCGTCGAACAGACCGTCGATGCGCAGCAGCTTCAGCACCGCATGCGCATAATGCTGCGGCGCATTGGAAAATACCACTTTCTTGCCCGGCAAGGCTTGCAGCACATGGCGCAGCCGCGGCTCGCGCAACACCATGTTCTCCAGCTCCGGGAACTGGTGGGTATGCCACAGAAAATGTTCCGGCTTCGTGCCGTGGTGGCGCATCAGCCCGGAGAGCGTCGCGCCGTAGCGCTTCCAGTAATGGATGCGCAACGCGTTCGCAGCGTCTTCGTCCAGTTGCAGATGCTGCTGCAGATACGCAGTCATGCTGCGGTTGATGTGCGGAAAGATGTGCGGCGTCGCGTTATGCAACGTGTTGTCCAGATCAAAAATCCATACCGGGCCAACCATCATGTTCGTCCGCAGATTAGAAAGACGGGTTTTAAATCTGCGTTCATCTGCGTAATCTGCGGGTAAGGTTTTATTTGCTCTTGATTAAAGTGCCCACGCCTTCGTCGGTCAGGATCTCCAGCAGCAGCGCGTGTTCCACGCGGCCGTCGATGATGTGCACCGAGCGTACCCCGCTACGCGCGGCATCCAGCGCCGAGCTGATCTTGGGCAGCATGCCGCCGGACAGCGTACCGTCCGCAACCAGGTCGTCGATGTTCTTCGGCGTCAGGCCGGACAGCAGGTTACCGTCCTTGTCCAGCACGCCAGGGGTGTTGGTCAGCAGCACCAGCTTCTCCGCATTCAGCACCTCGGCCAGCTTGCCCGCCACCACGTCGGCGTTGATGTTCAGCGTCTCGCCGTCGGGTGCGACGCCGATGGGCGCGATCACCGGGATGAAGTCGCCGGAATCGAGGAAGGTGATGATCGCCGGATCGATCTTGGTGATCTCGCCGACCAGCCCGATGTCCAGCATCTTGCCCGGCTCATCCTTGCTCTCCAGCATCATCTTCTCGGCCCGGATGAATGCGCCGTCCTGCCCGGTCAGCCCTACCGCCTTGCCGCCGTGCCGGTTGATCAGCGTGACGATATCCTTGTTGACCTTGCCCAGCACCATCTCGACTACATCCATGGTCTCTTCGTCGGTGACGCGCATGCCCTGCACAAAAGAGCCCTGCTTTCCGACTCGATTCAGCAGGTCGTTGATCTGCGGCCCGCCGCCATGCACCACGACCGGATTCATCCCGACCAGTTTGAGCAGCACAACATCGCGCGCGAAGCTGTCCTGCAGCGCAGGTTCGGTCATCGCATTGCCGCCGTATTTCACGACTATGGTCTTGTCGAAGAAGCGCTGGATATAGGGCATCGCCTCGGACAGCGTGCGTGCTTTCTTGTCGGCGGCAGAGGGCGTGAGAGACATGGATTTTCCTCGATAAAGGGGGATGAACAGGCATACGCCGTCAGGCTGGATGCCGATGGGATTTGCCGCGAATTCTACACCAGAAAACAAACAGGCGGCTCGCGCCGCCTGCTGTTCGAGAAGAGCGAACGCTTACCTGTAAGGCAAGCTTCGCTATCGTCTCAATGATGGTTATGATGCATGTGTCCGCCGTCTTGCGGTGCTGCCTTGGCCTCGGTCAGCGGCTTGACCGCCGCCTTGGCCTCGATTTTCACGATGCGCTTGTTCGCCAACCGGACATTCAGCGTCAGCGGCACGTCCTCGCCCGCCTTGAGCGGCGCCTTCAGCCCGAGCAGCATCAGGTGGTAGCCGCTCTCGCCGAGGTTGACGCGCTGACCCGCGGGCAGTGCGATCTCCTTGACCTCGCGCATCTTCATCACGCCGCCTTCGTGCGTCATGCTGTGCAACTCGGCCGACTTGCATGCAGGGCTGGAGAAGCCCACCAGCGTCGCCGCCTGCTTGCTGGTGATGGTCACGTCCACCATCGCGGCGTCCTGCCCTGGCGCGGTGGCGCGCGACCATGCGCCTTCCGCCGAGACGTCGCCCGCATAAACATTGACGCTCAACAACAACGCCGCCAACAAACCGCCGATACGATACAAACTGTTCATGATGTCTTCCGTCGATAGAGTTCTGGAGCGGCGGATTATACGTCCCCGCCGGGGACTGATGCACGAATGCCGGAGGATCGTATGGTTCGCCGTTTTCCGGCGAGCAAAGAGGGAGGAGATACTGCATGCGGGACATTGAATACGACTCTTGTCCGGCAAACCACACGACCCACGGGCAGAGCGGATTATTCGACAGAAAACACCCTGCGTGAATGCGGCATTTTGCCGCACCCACTCCCGCCCGCCAACCCGGTAGAATCGCGCTCCATGACCGCTTCCCCATTCGCCGCCCAGACCGGACACAGCCATTTACGCCGCCTGCTATGGCTGCGCACCATCGCCATCGTCGCGCAATGCGCCGCACTCATGCTGGTGTTTCGCTTCCTCAAGATGGAACTGCAATGGCTGCCGATGATCTCCGCGATCGCCGCGCTATCTGCGCTCAACCTGCTGAGCTGGTTGCGTTTGCGCAGCAGTCGGCCGGTCTCCAATGCGGAACTGTTCGCGCAGCTGTGCGCCGACGTGCTTGCGCTGTCGGTGCTGCTCTATTACGGCGGCGGCTCGACCAACCCCTTCATCTCCCTGTTCCTGCTGCCGCTGGTGATCGCCGCCGCGACATTGCCGCACGGCTACACCTGGGCGATGACCGCACTGACCACCGGCAGCTACACCCTGCTGATGAAATACTACGTGCCGCTGCCGATGCCGCACGACATGGGCAGCGACATGTCGGGCATGGACCATACGGCCATGGATCACACGACCCACGACATGAGTGCAATGAGCGTGGGCGAACTGCCGCAGGACAGCATCTTCGACCTGCATGTATTCGGCATGTGGCTGGGCTTCGTCATCAGCGCGGTGGTCGTCGCCTGGTTCGTCGTGAGGATGGCGCACGCAGTACGCGAACGCGATGCCGCACTGGCCAGGGTGCGCGAAGAGACGCTGCGCAACGAACGCATCGTGGCACTCGGCACACAGGCCGCCGGCGCGGCGCACGAACTCGGCACGCCGCTGGCTACGCTGGCGGTGGTGATCGGCGAACTGAAAAGCGAACCGGCCATGCAACCGGAATGGCGCGACAATCTGGACATCCTCGACGGACAGGTGCGGGCATGCAAACGCATCCTCGACAAGCTGCTCGCCCATGCGCAGGATGGCGAAACGCAGCAATCGCTGGAACAATTCCTCGCGGAGACGCTGGACGAATGGCAGCTGCTGCGCCCCACGGTGCATTACCGCTACCGCGCATCCGGCGCCCAGCCCGCGCCGCAACTGCGTATCGATCCGGCGTTGCGCGCCGCGCTGCTGAACCTGCTCAACAATGCTGCCGATGCCTCGCCGGACGAGATCGACATCGAGGCACACTGGGATACCGGCCAGTTCACGCTGACCATACACGACCACGGCCAGGGACTCACGCCCGAGGCCGCCGCCCGCGCCGGCTCGGCGTTCTTCACGACCAAGGAGGAAGGCCGCGGTCTGGGACTGTTCCTCGCCAACGCCACGGTGGAGCGGATGAGCGGCAAGGTGCGCCTGTTCAACCGCGAGAGCGGCGGGGCCACCACCGAGATCACCTTACCGTTATGACCATGAACGACATCCTCGGCGAACAGGCATCCTTGCTGCTGGTGGACGACGACGCCACCTTCTGCCGGGTATTGTCCGCCGCGCTGGAGAAACGCGGCTACAGCGTCAGTGTGGCCCTCAGCGTGGAGGAGGCACTGCCCCTCGCGCAAGCCAACCCGCCGGAATATGCCGTAGTGGACCTGAAGATGGGGGGAGCTCCCGGGCTTACGCTGGTCAAGGCACTACATGAACTCGACCCGAACACGCGCATCGTGATGCTGACGGGCTATGCCAGCATCGCCACCGCCGTCGAGGCGATCAAGCTGGGCGCGACCCAGTACCTCGCCAAACCCGCCAATGCGGACGAGATCGTCGCGGCCTTCAGCCATGCGCCCGACGAGAACACCCAGCCGAAGGCCCAGCCCACGCTGATCGGCAATCTGGAATGGGAACATATCCAGCGGGTGTTGCACGAACACGACGGCAACATCTCGGCCACTGCGCGCGCGCTCAACATGCACCGGCGCACACTGCAGCGCAAGCTGGGCAAACCCCCTTCGCGCGCAGACTAGAATTTAGCCCTCGCGGATTCCATGATTCTTTCGTATAGTTCGCCTCTCGCGGCGACCAGCCGCAAGCCGAACCAATCGCAACACGCGAAAAACACCCGATGACCGACGAAAGCACACGCGCCAAGCTAAAGCATGCCTTGGCCAATCTCGAATCCCTCCCCGCAATGCCGAGCATCGCGCAGAAACTGCTCGCTCTCCCGCTCAATACCGAAGAGGGCGAGACCGAACTTCTGAGGCTGATCGGGCAAGACCCGCAGATATATGCCAAGCTGGTCGGCTTGGCCAACTCGCCTATCATGGGCGTGATGCGCAAGGTGACTAGCGTGCATGACGCGGCCCTGCTGCTCGGCCTGACCCGGGTCAAATCGGTCGCCATCGGCATCGCTTCGATGTCCGACTTCTCCAAGCTCCCGCCGGGCCGCAACTTCAAGCCGCAGGATCTGTGGCTGCACTGCATGACCATCGCCGTGGTGATGCGCACCATCGCAGCCGCGATGCCCTACGGCATCCGTCCGCCGGAAGACCAGATATTCCTCGCTGGCCTGCTGCATGACATCGGCTTCATGGCGCTGCACTACCTCGACCATGACCTGAGCAACGAACTGCACCATCAGATTCAGCTGCAACCCAAACGCCCGGTGCTCGAAGTCGAACTGGAGACGCTGGGGATCACGCATTGCTATATCGGATCACAGATCGCGCGACACTGGAACCTGCCGACGGAGATAGCCGCGGTGCTGGGCTACCACCATCCGCCCTATGTGGACGAGATGCCGGAGAAGAACCTGCTGGTAAGGCTGCTCAGCGTGGCCGAGAAGATCCTGCCGGATTTCGGCATCGCCGAACACACCGGAGAAATGGTCACGAACTTCGAGTGGGAAGAGTTGGGTATCAACCCGGCGGAAGCAGACGAGATCTGCCTCCAGGCCAACGAGCTCGCGGTGCAGGCCGCACAGATCGCCGGGATATAGACCGACCGGGGAAGGTCAGCCTTCGTGCAGATGCCGGTTGATCCCGGTCAGCGCCTGGATGATGGCGCGCAACGCCTGGTTGTACTCGTTCCGGAATATCTCCCGCGCGGCGGAGCGTTCACCGGACTTGAGCTTTTCGACGATAAGCCCGCCGAACTGGTGGAACTGCCGGTGTGACTCTTTCAACTGATCGAACTCCGGCAACTCCCGGAATGGCTCCAGTTCAGGCCCGCTGATCCAGCAGCCCAACTGGCAGAACCCGCTCTGTCCGACCATCACATGTTCCAGCGGCTCGCGGATGTTGCCCTCGATATGGTGGCCCAGACGCGCCTTCCACAGGATGTGGGCTTCGGCGGCACCAAGCAGATTGAGCTCCCTGCGCGAGGCGCGTGCTTCATCGAACCCAAAGAAATCTTTCACTCCGGCCAGCAGTGCCATGTCATCCTCCACTCGTTTGCATTGCAGCATTTATATCCGTCCCAGGCCGCGATAACAATATGCCTGAATGCCTATATATTCCGGCCTAGTCATTTCCCTAGATATCGATCTTCATCCGGCAAACGCGACGTATCCGGCTTCGCCGAGCGGCGCGCACGGACTATAATTGCCATCCAAAAGGAAAAATCGCCGACCATGAGATCCATTCTGCTATTAGCCAGCCTGCTGCTCCCCCTCTCCGGCCTCGCCTCTCCGGCGACCATGCCCGCAGCACCGCTGCTTTCCGCCAAGTCCTATCTGCTATACGACTACACCAGCAACCAGATCCTGGTGAACCAGAACGGCGACGCGCGCATGGAACCGGCTTCGCTTACCAAGCTGATGACGGCCTACCTGACCTTCGACGCCATCAAACACAAGACCCTGTCGCTGGAACAGCCGCTGACGGTCCCGACCAGCGCGGTGCGCACCCAAGGCGGAGAATCGCGCATGCTGCTCAAGGCCGGGCAGGAAGTCACCGTGAACGAGCTGTTGCGCGGCCTGATCGTGCAGTCCGGCAACGATGCCGCGATCATGCTGGCATTGAGCATCGCCGGCAGCGAAGCGGGCTTCGTCGACATGATGAACAAGGAAGCAAAGCGCCTGGGCATGAACAACACCCACTTCAACAACCCGGTCGGCCTGCCGGATGCGGGGCATTACAGCAGTGCGACCGATCTGGCGCTGCTGACCGCAGCAGTCGTGCGCGACTACCCCCAGCACCAGCACCTGTTCGCGCTACGCGACTACACTTTCAACAATGTGACGCAGGCCAACCGCAACCGGCTGCTGTGGATGGACCCCTACGCCGACGGCATGAAGACCGGGCACACCGAAACCGCGGGTTACTGCCTGATCGGCACCGCCAAGCGCGACGACCGCCGCCTGATCGCCGTGCTGCTCGGCGCGAGCTCCGACACCCTGCGCGCGACCGAAAGCCAGAAGCTGCTGAATTTCGGCTTCCAGAATTTCGACGTAGCGCGCCTGTACCAGAAAGACCAGCCGGTCACCCAGCTGCGCATATGGAAAGGCACCGAGAGCCTGATCGATGTCGGATTCCGCAACGACCTGTACCTGACCATCCCGAAGGGAAAGCTCGCGCAGATCAAGGCCACGGTGCAGACTCGCCAGCCGATACTCGCGCCGATCGCCAGCGGCCAGCAACTGGGCGTACTCAAACTCTCGATAGCGGGCAAGCCCTATGCGGAATACCCGCTGATCGCGCTGGATAGCGTGCCGCTGGCCAACGTGCTGTCGCGCGGTTGGGACAGCATCCGGCTGATGTTCGAATAGGGGGAGACATGACGATCTACCTGAACGGCGAATTCATGCCCATAACTGAAGCCAAGGTCTCCGTGCTTGATCGCGGCTTCATCTTCGGTGACGGCGTGTATGAAGTCATCCCGGCGTATTCGCGCCGCGCGTTCAGGCTGCCCGAACATCTGAAGCGCCTGCAACACAGCCTGGACGGCATCAAGCTCCCCAATCCGCATAATGAAGCCGAGTGGACCCGCATCGTCGAAGAGATCATCGCGCGCAACGAAGGCGAGGATCAGTACCTGTACCTGCACATCACGCGCGGCGCCGCCAGGCGCGACCATGCGTTCCCGAACCCGCTGGTTCCGCCTACGGTGTTCGTGATGACCAGCCCGCTGCCGACGCCACCGGCCGCACTGCTGGAATCCGGTATTTCTTGCATCACAGCTCAGGACAACCGCTGGCTGCGCTGCGACATCAAGGCCATCGCACTGCTGCCCAACGTGCTGCTGCGCCAGATGGCCGTGGATGCGGGATGCGCAGAGACCATATTGATTCGCGACGATCCGGCGACAGGCAACGGCTTCCTGACCGAAGGTGCTGCCAGCAACATCTTTGTCGTAAAAAACGGCGCGCTGCTCGCGCCGCCGAAGGACAACCTGATGCTGCCCGGTATCACCTACGACGTGATCCTGGAGATCGCCGCCGCAAACGGCATCCCCTGCGAAGTCCGACGCGTGACGAAAGAGGAACTCTTCTCCGCCGACGAACTCTTACTCACCTCATCGACCAAAGAAGTGCTGGCGATCACTCACCTCGACGGACTAGCGGTCGGCAGCGGCAAACCAGGCGCGATGTTCGCCCGGCTGCATAGCCTGTATCAGGAATACAAACACAACGTGATGCGCAAATGAACGAAGCAAACGAACTGAAACATAGTTTTGTCGAATATCCCTGCGATTTCCCGCTGAAGATATTCGGCCAGCAGCAGGCAGGCTTCGCCCAGGCCGTGCTGGAAGTCGTCACCAAGCACGACCCCAGCTTCACCGCCGCCAGCATGGAGATGCGCGCCAGCAAGAACGCGCGCTACGTCAGCCTGACCTGCACGATACGCGCCACCTCGCGCGAACAGCTAGATGCGGTCTATCAGGAGCTGTGCGACCACCCAATGGTGGTGATGGTGCTATGACAGGAAGCGAAAAACATCCCACCCCACCGTCTATTCACGCGCTCGGGATTGTCGAATATCAGCCGACCTGGGATGCGATGAAGCGCGTCACCTCCGAACGCACCCCCGAAACTCGCGACGAAATCTGGCTGGTGCAGCATCCGCCGACCTACACGCAAGGATTGGCGGGAAAACCCGAGCACCTGCTGAACCCGAGCAATATTCCGGTGGTAAAAATAGACCGTGGCGGGCAGATCACTTACCACGGCCCCGGCCAGATCGTCGCCTACCTGCTGCTGGACATGCGCCGCTGGAAACTGGGGGTGCGCGAACTGGTGCGACTGATGGAACAAGCCGTGATAGACCTGCTGGCCGAATATGGCGTCGCCGCGCACAGCCGCGAGGATGCGCCCGGTGTCTACGTCGACGGCGCGAAGATCGCCTCGCTGGGACTGAAGATCAAGAACGGCTACTGCTACCACGGCCTCGCCCTTAACGTGGACATGGACCTGAGCCCCTTCACGAACATCAACCCCTGCGGCTACGCGGGCCTGCGCGTCACTCAGGCCTGCGAACTCGGCGTCGCCGCACCGATCAACGAACTGCAGGCGGAACTGGCGCAGAACCTGGTGCACGGCTTGCAGCAACATCTCGCGCGCAAAAATGCTACGGGGGCTGACTCTTCAGGTTCATGAACCGCGCGGCGATCAAGCCGTTCACCGTGCCGAACACCAGCGCCGCACCGGCGAATATCGGGATCAGGTAGGCGATACCGGCATGCGGGATCAGCCATAAATACACCACCGCCATCTGCCCGGCGATATGCGCGAAGGCGGCGTAGATGCTGTGGCTGACCGGGCCGAACCAGCGCGACGGCAAGTGCTGCGCCGCAGCCAGCACAATCAGGCTGAGCGCCGCGCCGGACAGACTGAGGAAAAAACCGGGCGCGAGGAAATTGCCGAACAGCAAACTGCCCGCCACCACGCGCAGCAACGACACCCACGCGGCGACCCGCCAACCGTAGCGCGCCAGCACGATCAGCGTCACGATGTTCGCCAGCCCCGGCTTCACGCCCGGCAGCGGCGAGGGGATCGCGTTCTCCAGCACGGCCAGCCCCAGCGCCACCGCCGCCATGCGCGCGATGTGATGGTCTTCGGCGGTGCTGTCCAGTTTAATAGTTGAGGCTGTCATATTTCTTCCGGCTGCCAGTCAGCTCGACGCTGACCTCGTTGGGCAGGCAGACCGCGACCTCGCCAGCCTGTTGCAACCATCCCTGACGCACGCAATATTGCCGCGGGCTCGGATCGGAACTGATGCGCGCGCGGCGCTTCTCTATGGTGACGATGCTGGTACCCAGCGGGCCGGGGACGGCTATCTGCTGGTCGCGCGACAGCGGCACTTCCCGAAATATCTTGCCGCCACTACGGATGATCGCGCGGTCGGCGAGCTCGCCGCTCCACAGCGTGAGCGCCAGCAGCACCACACCGATGCCGCCGAACAGCAGAGTCAGCCAGTCACCAGATTTCAGGTGCGGCAGTATGTCCGCCCTGAACAGTTCATGCCAGTTCACGGTGACGCACCAGCACCTGCTGTTGTTGCTCGAAATGACGGGCCAGTTTTTCGGTGAGATACACGGAGCGATGCTGGCCGCCGGTGCAGCCGACGGCGACGGTGAGATAACTGCGGTTGTCGGCGATATAACTGGGCAGCCAATCGGCGACGAAGTCGCGGATATCGGCATACATCTTCTGCACCAATTCGGTCTGATCGAGGAATTCGATCACCGGCGCATCGCGCCCGGTCAGCGGGCGCAAATGCTCGTTGTAATGCGGGTTCGGCAGGCAGCGCACGTCGAACACCAGGTCGGCGTCCAGCGGGATGCCGTGCTTGAAGCCGAACGACTCGAACAACAACGTCAGGCGCGCGCGATCCAGCTGGATGAATTGCTTGATCCAGCCGCGCAACGCATTGGCATTCAGGTCTGAAGTGTCGATGTGATGGCCGATGTCGCTGATGTCGGCGAGCAGTTCGCGTTCGTAGGCGACGCATTCCGGCAGCGTCTTCACGCCGTCGTTGAGCGGATGCAGGCGACGCGTCTCGGAGTAGCGTTTCACCAGCGTCTCGGTCTGCGCATCGAGGTACAACAGATGCACCGCCAGTTCCTTCTGCATCAACTGCAGCATCAGCGGCGGCAACACCTGCACGCTGCGGGCGTTGCGCACATCGATGCTGACCGCGATGTTGCGAAAACCTTCCGGCAGGAGCTGCTCGATCAGACTCGGCAGCAACTCGGCCGGCAGGTTGTCCACACAATAGAAACCGGCATCCTCCAGCGTCTTCAGCGCGACGCTCTTGCCGGAGCCGGACAGGCCGCTGATCAGGATGAGCTGCGAACCGGGCATGGCTAGTCGTCGTGCAGCAGCCGGTCGTGACGCATGATGAACTCCTGCATGCTGTCGATGCCGCGCTGCTGCAACACGAAATTGCGCGCCGCCGCCTCGACCAGCACCGAAAGATTGCGTCCCGCAACGACCGGGATGTTCACCGTGCTGACGCTCACACCGAGGATATCCTGGTAGGTGGCATTGATCGGCAGTCGCTCGACTTGCGAGAGGTCTCCTCCGGGCGGACGGTGCAAGTGCACGATCAGCTTCAGGCTCTTCTTGCGCCGCACAGCGGTCTCGCCGAACATCGTGCGGATGTTCAGCACGCCCAGTCCGCGCACCTCAAGGAAGTCGCGCAACAGCTCGGGACAACGTCCTTCCAGCGTATCGGGCGCGATGCGGTGCAGCTCGACGATGTCGTCGGCGACCAAACCGTTGCCGCGCGTGATCAGCTCCAGGCCCAGTTCGCTCTTGCCCACCGCGCTCTCGCCGGTGATCATCACGCCGACGCCGAGCACATCGAGGAACACGCCGTGGCGCGTGGTCGATTCGGCCAGCTCCTTGGCGAGGTAGTGGCGGATCAGCCACATCAGGTGCACGCTGGGCTTGGACGAACGGAACAGCGGAATATGCGTCCGGTTCGCAAAATCCACGAGATCGGATGGAATATCAATCGCACCGGCAACGATCAGACATGTCGGCTCGCTGCGCTCGATCTGTGAAAACGCGGCATTGCGTTCGGCCTCGTCCAGCCCGCGCAGATAATCGAGTTCGGTCTCGCTCAACACCTGCACCCAGTTCGGGTGGATCAGGTTGAGATGGCCGATCAGCCCCTTGTTGGAAGCGTTGACTTCTTCGGCGGTGATGATGCGGTCGTTGCCGTCCGCACCGGCCACGCGGCTGAGCTCCAGCCGCGCCTGCTTGTCGTCGAACAACTGCCGGACGTTGACTTCGCTCACAGAGAAGTCCTTATCGAATCTCGCAACAGATCCATAGCGGTTTTCATGCCGCGGCGTTCCACTCGTAGAACAGTTGATGGATGCTGGGGCCGTCTTCGCACTCCAGCAGACGGTTGCGGAACTGCGCGTCGCTGAACATCTGCGCCAGTTCGCCGAGGATCTGCAGATGCAGGTCGGTCGCGCGCTCCGGCACCAGCAACACGAAGATCAGATTCACCGGCTGGCCGTCTGGCGCATCGAACGGTATCGGATTCGCGGTCCTGACGAAGGCGGCGGTGGCTTCGCGCAGCTTGGCGATGCGGCCGTGCGGGATCGCCACGCCGTGCCCCAGGCCGGTCGAGCCGAGTTTCTCGCGCGCGAACAGGCTGTCGAACACCTGGCTGCGCGCGATCTGCTGGTTGTTCTCGAACAGCAGGCCGACCCGCTCGAACACCCGCTTCTTGCTGGAAGATTCGGTATCCAGCAGGATGTTGTCCGGCGCCAGAATTTTACTGATCAGGTTCATGGGTATCTGGAATTGAAAATGGGCGGCAAGGCCGCCCATTGTTGATCACTCGGCTGCGTCCAGCTTACCGGAATCGTCATGACGGCGCGCTTCGTTCTTCTCCTTGTGCTTCAGCACCTGGCGATCCAGCTTGTCCACCAGCGCGTCGATCGCAGCGTACAGGTTCTCGTCCTCGCACTCGACGAACACGTCCTTGCCGCTGATATGGATCGTCGCTTCGGCCTTCTGCTTCAGTTTCTCCACGGACAGGATGATGTTCACGTCGATCACGTTGTCGAAATGACGCTTGATCTTGCCGAACTTGCCGGTCGCATATTCGCGGATGGCGGGGGTGATTTCCAGATGGCGTCCGGTGAGGTTGATGTTCATGATGCGCTCCTTGTTTAGAGTGATTTACGGAGATTCACCGGGAGGATATGCAATGCTTCCCGGTACTTTGCAATGGTACGCCGGGCGACTACGATGCCCTGCTGTGCCAAGATTTCCGACATGCGGCTGTCGGTAAGCGGTTTGCGGGTGTTCTCCGCACTGACCAGTTGCCTGATCAACTCGCGTATCGCGGCAGAAGAACAGGTGCCCCCGTTCTCCGTCGCCAGGCCGCTGCCAAAAAAATGTTTGAATTCGTAGATGCCGCGCGGCGTCAGCATGAATTTCTGCGTGGTGCCGCGCGATATCGTCGATTCGTGCAATTCGAGTTCCTCGGCGATCTCGCGCAGCACCAGCGGGCGCATGCCGATCTCGCCGTGCTCGAAGAACTTTTCCTGCCGATCCACGATGGCCTGGGCCACGCGCTGGATGGTCTCGAAACGCTGCTGCAGATTCTTGATCAGCCATTTCGCTTCCTGCAACTGCACGGCCAGCTGCGACGCATTGCCGTCCTCGCGCTGCTGCAGGATGTTGGCATACATGCTGTTGACCCGCAGCTTGGGCATCGCATCGGCATTGAGCCGGGCGCGCCACTTGTTCTGGTGCTTCTCGACGATCACGTCCGGCACCACATAGTCCGCGACGCTGTGATCGAACTCCGCGCCCGGTTTCGGGTTGAGCCCGACGATCAGGTGCTGCGCGGCGCGCAACTCGTTATCCGAGCAATGCAGCAGCTTCTTGAGCTTGTTGAAATCGTGCGCGGCCAGCGTGTCCAGATGGCTCCCCGCCAGCCGTATCGCCAGTTCGCGCTGCGGCGTATCCTCGGGCAACGCCTTGAGCTGCAGCACCAGGCACTCGCCCAGATTGCGCGCGCCCAGCCCCGGCAGGTCGAGATGCTGTAACTGCACCAGCGCGGTCTCCAGATCGTCCAGCGATATCCCCAGTTCGGCAGGCAACAACTCCGCCAGTTCGACCAGATCCTGCGCAAGATATCCGTTCTCGTCCAGCGCCTCGATCAGCAACCCGACGACGATGCGGTCCCGCCCCTCGATCGCCCCGGCGGCAAGCTGCTCATGCAGATGCTCGCGCAGGCTGAGCTGGCCGGCGGAATGTTCCGGCCAGGATTCGTCCTCGTCGTCGGTGCTGCGTCCCCGGTCGCGACTTTCCCAGTCGGCGGCCTCGACACCGAAATCGTCCCGCTCGCGCTCACTGTTGTCGCGCTCTTCGGAACCTGAGGTTTGCGAGGCTTCCGCTGCCTGACCGACGCCCGCATCCACCGCGAATGCGGCAGGCGCGAACTCGTCGACCAGTTCCAGCATCGGGTTCTCGTCCAGCATGTTTGCGACTTCCTGCTGTACGTCCTGCGTCGAAAGCTGCAGCAGCCTAATAGCCTGCTGCAACTGCGGGGTAAGCGTCAGTTGCTGGGAAGTCCTGAGTTGGAGCGCGTGTTTCATTGCCTGTTCTGGTATCCGGATGCCATCTCTCGTCAGAGCTTGAAATGCTCGCCCAGATATACTTTTCTCACGCCTTCATTATAGATGATTTCGTCCGGGCTGCCCTCCGCCATCACCGCCCCCGCATTGATGATGTAGGCGCGGTCGCAGATACCCAACGTCTCCCGCACGTTATGGTCGGTGATCAGCACGCCGATCCCGCGCTCCTTGAGGAAGCGGATGATCTTCTGGATGTCCAGTACCGCGATCGGGTCCACCCCGGCGAACGGTTCGTCGAGCAGGATGAAGCGAGGATTGGTCGCCAGCGCGCGCGCGATCTCGACGCGGCGCCGCTCGCCGCCGGACAGGCTGATCGCCGGATTGTCGCGGATATGGCCGATATGCAGGTCTTCCAGCAGCTCGTCCAGACGGTTCTGCAACTCGTCGTCCGCCAGTCCCTGCAGCTCCAGCACCGCCTGGATGTTCTGCGCCACGGTCAGGCGGCGGAAGATCGACGCCTCCTGCGGAAGATAGCCTAGACCGAGACGCGCACGGCGATGGATAGGCAGATGGGTGATGTTCTGGTCGTCGATGAATATCTCGCCGCCGTCGGCCGCGACCAGCCCCACGATCATGTAGAACGACGTGGTCTTGCCCGCGCCGTTCGGCCCGAGCAGGCCGACCACCTCGCCGCTCTTCACCGACAGCGAAGCGTCATGCACCACGGTACGGGAACCGTATCTCTTCTTCAGTCCGACTGCACGCAATTCGCTCATTCCTGCTCCATCGGTTTAAGGGTGGTGCTGGGTGAGATCGGCAGCGTCTCGGACGGCGACGAAGCCGCACGCGTCCTCGGCAGCAACATCGCACGCACCCGTTTCGACGGCGCATTGGCCGTGCCTGCGGAACCGCCGTTGACCTGGAACACCTCGGTCTTCTGGCTGTAGGTGATATGGTCGCCGCGCACCTCGTCCCGCTCGCGCACCACGCGCGCCTTCACATAAAAATCCAGCGTCTCGGCGCGCGCATCGTGCTCGATACGTTCGCCGTAACCCTCGACATACTCGTCCAGCCCCTCGCGCTTCTGGCGAAAACTGGCAGGCTTGCCGTACACCGTGACATGCCTGTAGCCATCCTTGTCCTGCGTCACCACGACCTTGTCGCCGCGGATCAGCAGCGTGCCCTGATTGAACTGCACCTTGCCGGAGAAGGTACTGGTCTGCTTCGCATCTTCCACCAGCATCTCATCCGACTCGATGTGCGCGGGCTTGTCGCGATCCGCGCGCTCTGCCAGGCAGGGCTGCGCCAAACCGAACGAAAGCAAGGCCAACAGGCTGGTCATATATCTAACGTGGCTCATGAACGCTCCTTACCTGTGACAGCAGCTTCAGGGTGCTCGCCCGGCTGTCCATCTCCAGCCCCACCGCATGTACGGTGTTACGCCCATCGAAAATGGCGACTGCATGGTCGGTATCGGCCCAATCGCGCTCGGGCAGGACGCGCAGGTAATCCGTCTGCAGCGTCAGCTCGCTACGCCTGGCGCTCGCCTCTCGCAGCACTTCGACATCATCGTGCAGGAATAGCTCGTCACCCTTGCCGGATATGACGCCGCGCCGGGCGACCACATGGATGGCCGGACGCTCTGCCGACAGCGAGGTCAGACGCGGCGCGTCCAGCGTGGTGCTGTCGTCGTCCGGGTAATGCTGCATCCTGGCGGCAGCCATGATGAAACGGGGCACACCCTGCTCGTCCATCTTGACCGCGGAAAAATTCTCCATCACCGCATCCGGATCGTGGCCCTGCACGGTCTCGGCCCTGGCGGCCTCGGGGCGCGCTTGCTGGTCCAGCCAATAAGTGACGCCCACCAGCCCGAGCAACGGCAACAGCGGCAGCCAGTAACGGGCGCGGGAAGTGAAGGTCATTTCAGGTAGGGGGCCAACTGGGCATCCAGCGTACCCTGCGCCGACATGATCAGCTCGCAGGCTTCGCGCACCGCACCGTGCCCGCCGCTGCGCTGGGTGACGTAATCCGAATGTTCGCGCACCAGTTGCGGCGATTCCGGCACGCTGATCGCCAGCCCGACGTGGCGCATCACGCACAGATCCACCACATCGTCGCCCATGTAGGCGGCGGCGTCGCGCGACAGCTTGAGCTTGTCGAGCAGATCGACCATCGCATCGAGCTTGCGCTCCACGCCCTGATAGACATGCTGTATGCCGAGATTCTGCGCGCGCAGTTCGACGCAGCGCGAGGTGCGGCCGGTGATGATCGCAATCTCGACGCCGCTGGCGCGCAACATCTTGATGCCGTGGCCGTCCAGCGAGTTGAAGCGCTTGAACTCCTCGCCGGAATCGGACAGATACAGCCCGCCGTCGGTCATCACGCCATCAACGTCGAAGGCCATCAGGCGTATCAATTTTGCGCGGCTAGTCAGCATCGTCGTCTCCTCAAATAACTTTCGCGTGCAACAGGTCGTGCATGTTCAGCGCGCCGACCAGCTTGCGTTGTTCGTCCACCACCAGCATCTGGCTGATGTTGTATTGCTCCATCATCTGCACCGCCTCGGCGGCAAGGTCGTCCGGGCCGATACAGCGAGGGTTCGCCGACATCACGTCGCGCACCGGGGTGCTGCCGAATTCCAGCCGCTTTTCCAGCGTGCGGCGCAGGTCGCCGTCGGTATAGATACCCAGCACCCGCTGTTCCGCATCCACGATCGCGGTCATGCCCACGCCCTTCTTCGAAATCTCCAGGATCGCGTCGCTCAGCATCGCGTCCTCGCCCACCATCGGCAGGCGCTCGCCGCTGCGCATGATGTCGCGCACATGGGTCAGCAGACGCCGCCCCAGGCTGCCGCCGGGATGGGAGCGCGCGAAGTCCTCCGCGCCGAAACCCTTGGCATCGAGCAAGGCCACCGCCAGCGCATCGCCCAGCGCCAGCGCCGCCGTGGTGCTCGCGGTCGGCGCCAGCCCCATCGGGCAGGCCTCCTTATCCACCGCGGCATTCAGGTGCACGTCCGCCGCCATTGCCAGACTGGAGCCCGGCTTGCCGGTCATGCTGATCAGCTTCGCGCCCTGGCGCTTGATCACCGGCACGATGGTCATCAGTTCCTGGCTCTCGCCGGAATACGACAGCGCGATGATCACGTCTTCTTCGGTGATCATGCCGAGGTCGCCGTGGCTGGCCTCGCCCGGATGCACGAAATAGGCCGGCGTGCCGGTGCTGGACATGGTCGCGGCGATCTTGCGCGCGATGTGGCCGCTCTTGCCCATGCCGCTGACGATCACGCGTCCTTCGCAACGCAGGATGACATCCAGCGCACGCAGGAAGGATTCGTCGATGCGGGTGACCAGCGACTGCACGGCAGCGGCCTCGATGCTCAAGACTTCGCGGGCCAGATCGAGCGCGCGCGGCGCGGCGGATAGGGATTTATTCATGGCGCGCATTATAGCAAGGGCGGGAAGCGCGGGGCGCGTTTCCCGCAGCGACGCCAACGTCACCGCTGCGAAGCAGGATATTATTTTGCAAACCGCGCAAGTTACGGCATCATCGGGGGTAACGATAGACACACAAAAACAACGCGCATCAAACCCATGGATAGCACCCTCTCCCTCGTCCTGATCCTACTCGCCACCGCCGTGATGGTCGTGGTGCTGTGCCGCATCCTGCATCTGCCGGTGATGCTGGGCTATCTCGCGGTCGGCATCCTGATCGGCCCGCATGCGCTGGCCTGGCTCCCGGACGCGCAGGGAACGCAGCACCTGGCCGAATTCGGCGTGGTGTTCCTGATGTTCAGCATCGGCCTCGAATTCAGTCTGACGCGCCTGATGGCGATGAAACGAACGGTGTTCGGGCTGGGCGGGGCGCAGGTGATCTTCACGATACTGCTGGTGATGGCGGTCGCCGCACTGTTCGGTCTGGACTGGCGCGCCGGGCTGGCGCTGGGCGGCGTGCTGGCGATGTCCTCCACCGCCATCGTCAGCAAGATGCTGGTCGAGCGCGCCGAGCTGAACCTGCCCTACGGCCAGCAGATGATGGGCGTGCTGCTGTTCCAGGACCTCGCCGTGGTCCCCCTGCTGATCATCATCCCGGCGATGGCCTCCAACCCGGACGACCTGTCCGCCACGCTGGCCTACGCCATGCTCAAGGCCATCGGCGTGCTGCTGGTGCTGCTGGTGTTCGGCCAGCGCATCATGCGCTCATGGTTCCATGTCGTAGCAAGGCAGAAATCCTCCGAGCTGTTCATGCTCAACGTGCTGCTGATCACGCTGGGGCTGGCATTCTTTACCGAACTGGCCGGGCTATCGTTGGCGCTGGGCGCGTTCGTCGCCGGCATGCTGATCTCGGAAACCGAATACCGCTACCAAGTGGAAGAAGACATCAAGCCGTTCCGCGACGTGCTGCTCGGCTTGTTCTTCGTCACCATCGGCATGAAGTTGAACCTGAGTGCGGTCATCGGCGACTTCGGCTGGATACTGCTGGCGCTGGCCTGTCTGATCCTGGTGAAAGCACTGATCGTCGCGCTGCTGGCGCGCACGTTCGAAGGCGACTGGGGCGTCGCACTGCGCAGCGCGATCGGCTTGGCGCAGGCCGGCGAATTCGGCTTCGTGCTGCTGACGCTGGCCGACGGCGCGCACCTGCTCAATGACCCGACGATGCAGATTGTGCTGGCCGCGATGCTGCTGTCGATGCTGGCCGCGCCCTTCCTGATCCAGCACGGCGAGGCCATCGCAAGACGCTTCTCCGCCGCCGAATGGACCAACCGCGCGATGCAGATGCACCAGATCGCGATCCAGAGCATGGGCAGCAGCGGCCACGTGATCATCTGCGGTTACGGGCGCAGCGGCGGCGCACTGGCTAACTTCCTGAAACAGGAGAAGCTGCGTTTCATCGCCCTCGACCTCGATTCTCGGCGCGTGCGCGAAGCTGCCACCGCCGGCGAAAGCGTGGTGTACGGCGATGCCGGCAAACGCGAGGTGCTGATGGCCGCCGGACTGATGCGCGCCAAGGCGCTGGTGGTGACCTACAACGACAAACACTCCGCGCTGGCGATCCTGCGCCACACCAAGGAACTGCGCCCCGACCTGCCGGTGATCGTGCGCACCACCGACGACACTCACGTCGAGGCGCTGAAGGCCGCGGGAGCGGCGGAAGTCGTCGCCGAAGTGCTGGAAGGCAGTGTGATGCTGGCCTCGCAAGCGCTGCTGATGGCCGGCATCCCGCTCAGCCGCGTGATCCGCCGCGTGCAGGAAAGCCGCGCGCGCCGCTATGCGTCCTTCAGCGGCTATCTGCGCACCCCCGGCAGCGATGTTGGCGACGGCACCGAAAGCATGCAATCACGCTTCCTCAGCGTGCTGCTCAAAGAGAACTCGACCGCCGTCGGCAAAGCGCTGGGCGACATCGGCCTGGACGCGCTGGACGTCGAAGTCAACGCCGTGCGCCGCCACAACCTGCGCGGCTCGCAACCCAGCCCGGACATGGTTATGCAGACCGGCGACGTGCTGGTTCTGTTCGGCCTGCCGGAAGCGCTGCAGCAGGCAGAGATCAAGCTGCATCAGGGCTAACCCGCTTATCCGGCAACTCGGCCTTAACCTAGCTCGCTAAGCCGAATCACAGAGACATCTAGGCCCGTGCCTAGGCAACAAGATATAGATATTTCGGCATATTGTTTTCCATTCCAACTGATCGGATGATGCGCCCCGGGCAAACTTGCCGAAAGGTAAGGACGCAATGCCGCGGGACTAACGGGTCATCCAATGTCAGCCGGGCTGCCAGTTCAAATCGATCAATGAACTGCTACCAGAAGCTTCCATTTTCTGCGTCCTTTTCTATTCATTTCTCATGCCTTCATGGCTTGGCTATTGGAGTTACACAGAAAATGACAACCACAAAACCTCTTAGCATCAAGACTCAACTGGTCAGAGAGAGACAGATCGATTTCGGTGCCGAACCATGCTTCGGCACCCACGATGCCGAAAAATGCAACAGTGCTGAAAAGATTAAATGCTGCTGGCGAGACGACTGCTGCCGCGAGACCAATGAAGCGGCCGGGGATGGCGATGGAAACGAATAGCTCTCAGACTTTCAAGCCGGGAACATGACCAAGGCAAGGCGCTTCATTGGATTCCTTCTGGCGGCATCAGGTCGGGGTCTTGAGCGTCGCCATATCGATGACGAAGCGGTAACGCACGTCGCTCTTCAGCATCCGTTCATAGGCCGTATTGATGTAGTGCATCGGTATCGTCTCGATGTCCGAAACGATGCCGTGTTCCGCGCAGAAGTCGAGCATCTCCTGCGTCTCGCGAATCCCGCCGATCAGCGAGCCCGCGATACTGCGGCGCTTGAGGATGAGTCCGAAAACGTTCGGCGAAGGATGAGGTTCGGCGGGTGCGCCGACCAGCGTCATCGTGCCATCGCGCTTCAGCAGTTGCAGGTAGGTATCCAACTGATGCGGGGCCGCGACCGTGTTCAGGATGAAGTCGAGCTGGCCGGCATGACGGGCCAACTGCGCAGGGTCGGTGGAAACGCATACCTCATCCGCCCCGAGGCGCAGGCCGTCGGCGATTTTGGCAGGCGAAGTGGTGAACAGCACGACGTGTGCGCCCATTGCGTGGGCTAGTTTGACACCCATGTGACCGAGACCGCCGAGCCCGACGACACCGACCTTCTTGCCGGGCCCGGCACCCCAGTGACGCAACGGGGAATAGGTGGTGATGCCGGCACAGAGCAGGGGTGCCACACCGGCGATATCCTTCTCGGCATGGCGTATGCGCAATACGAAGGACTCATTGACGACGATGGTCTGCGAGTAGCCGCCGTAGGTATTCTCGCCGCCGTAGAGCGGCCCGTTATAGGTACCGGTAAAGCCATTGTCGCAATACTGCTCCTCGCCCTCGTGGCAAGGCGGGCAATGGCCGCAGCTATCCACCATGCAGCCGACCCCGGCGAGATCGCCCACCTTGAATTTCGTCACCTTCGCGCCGACGGCGGCGACGCGTCCGACGACCTCGTGGCCGGGAACCGACGGATAAAGCGTGTTCTTCCATTCGTTGCGTGCGGTGTGCAGGTCGGAGTGGCACACGCCGCAGTAGAGAATGTCGATCTGCACATCATCCGCACCGGGAGTGCGCCGGGTGATTTCCATCGGTTCGAGCGGTTTGTCGCTTGCGTGGGTACCATAGGCTTTGACGGTCATCGTATGACTCCTTGTGTTAGATGCTTGTTGAAGAGCGACGTGAGCTTATCCCACGGAATGAGGTTCACCCGATCATAGAGATCGACGTGCCCGATGCTGCGGACGACGAACAGTTCCTTCGATTCGAAGGCGAGCTTGCAAGCCTCTACGCTGAACATCGTCGCCTTGCTTGTTTCCGGGACGCTACCGACCATGGCTGTCCCGCCAGACTGCCCTATTTAACACCGTATGTAACTATCAGCGCCAGTTTCGCCGCGCGCGGCAGCGCCTTGATCGCCATCTCTCGCTTCAGCGCCGCGGACTTGTCTTCGCAACTCTCCACATACGCCAGCTCGACCGGCCCGCGCGCACGGGTGTATTTCGCCGCGGTTCCGGCATTGTGTGCCGCGAGGCGTTTGGTCAGGTCGTTGGTGATGCCGCAGTACAGGGTGTCGTCGGCACAGCACAGAAGGTAGCAGCACCAACCCGGATTCGCCTGAAGAAATTCTTTATCCATATCCATGGCTTGTATTCTACGATGCCGCAGCCTTTATCCCTCACACAAGCTAGAATTCCTCCATGGGCCGCAGCCCTTCCCTAGGAGAAAACGATGCAAGACAATCCCGTAGAATCGGGCACATCCCGGACGTACAGCATCCTAGCGCCACAGAACGAAACGCGACGGCTGCGACTATCCTTCCTCGTACCATTGCTGATCGCGATCGCCTTCATCGTCGTCGCGATGGTCGCCATCAACTACTCTTTCCATCAGCGCCAGCTAAAGTCCGGCGTCGTGCAATTGCGGACGTCCGCCGCCCGGCTTTACGAGGAGAGCGTGCAACAGAACATCCGCGCGTTGCACATGGTCATGGACGTACTCGAGCGCGACCAGGAGTTGCACAGTGCGCTGGCTCGCAAGGACCGGTCGGCGCTGCTGGTGCATTCCGAGCCACTGTTCGATGAGATGAAGCGCAACTACGGCATCACGCATTTCTATTTCAGCGGGCCGGATCGGGTGAACCTGCTGCGCGTGCACCAGCCGGCACGCCACGGCGATCTGATCGAACGCCTCACGATGCTGAACGCCGAACGTAGCGGCGCAGTCTCCGCCGGCATCGAACTCGGCCCGCTCGGCTTGCTGACGCTGAGGCTGGTCTCGCCGTGGCGGGACGCCCGCACCCACAAGCTTATCGGCTACGTCGAACTCGGCATGGAGATCGACAACATCCTGCAGAACGTCCAGCGCATGTTCGGCGTCGAAGTGCTCGTACTGATCCAGAAACAATACCTGAAGCGCCAGAGTTGGGAAGACGGCATGCGCGTCATGGGCAGGCAGCCGAGCTGGGATCAATTCCATGACGTCGTCGTCAGCGTGCAAGGAAAAGGCGAGTTTCCCGAATCGCTGGCCGCGCTCTACCATGATCCGGCCATCAAACATTCCGACAGCGCCGTCGAACTCGATTGCAACGGCCATATCTGTGAGGCACTACCGCTGGCGCTACAGGATGTCGGTGGAAACAAAGTCGCCGAGATGGTGATTCTCGCCGACACCTCGGAGCAGGTCTCCGATGCCCATCGCGCCGTCACCGCCGGCACGGTGGCCAGCATCGTCAGCGGCATCGCGCTGTTCGCCTTCTTCTACCTGCTGGTTGGCCGCGTCGGGCGGCGCATCGAATACGACGAACAGATGCTGCACGACCTCGCCACGCGCGACGGCCTGACCCGGCTGTACAACCACCGCATGTTCTACACGATGCTCGAAGACGAGATCACCCGCAGCCAGCGCTACCAACGCATAATCGCGATGCTGCTGATCGATATCGATCACTTCAAGCGCGTCAACGACACCTATGGCCACGTCGCCGGAGACCGCATTCTCGAAGGCGTCGCACGGGTGCTGGAATCCGGCGCGCGACGTGAGGACAAGGTCTGCCGCTACGGCGGCGAAGAAATAGCCGTTATCCTGCCCGAGACCAACATCAAGGCCGCGACACACCTGGCCGAGCGACTGCGCGCCGCAATCGAGGAAACGACCTTCCACGACGATGCGGGGAAGGAAATCCGGATCACCGTCAGCATCGGCGTCGCCGAACTACCGTCGAGCGCTGGCTCCTTGCAGGAACTGGTCAGCGCCGCCGACACGGCGCTGTATGACGCGAAGCAAAGCGGCCGCAACCGCGTCTGCAACTCCAAAAAAACGGAAGCGGGCAAGGTGGGAGAATCAGCGTCATCTTAGAAAAATATGCTATCCACGAAATACACGAAAAGATTCAGAGGCGTTCAATAATTTTCGGCATCACCAAACAGGCGAACGCCAAAGTCCATGAAGTTAAATTACCCCCGGCAAAGCCCGGGAGTTACCTCCCTGAATTATCAGCGCCAGCTTCGCCGCGGTTCCGGCATTGTGTGCCGCGAGGGGTTTGGTCAGGTCGTTGGTGATGCCGCAGTACAGGGTGTCGTCTGCGCAACGCAGCAGGTAGCAGACCCAACTCGCGGCAGCCGTCATCGCTCGACCTCCTTGTACAGCGCGAGCGTCTTTATCCTGGCGAGCGCGTGATCCACGATGGGCGCGGGGTAATCTCGCCCAACCGCGATGTTGCATCGCTGCTGCTCGGCAGCTGGCATCAGCCAAGGGGCGTGTATCCATTTGTCGGTGCAGTTCACCAGCTCCGGCAGGTAGCGCCGGATGAACTTGCCTTGCGCATCGAATTTTTCGGACTGGGTCACCGGGTTGAAGATGCGGAACCACGGCTGCGCATCGCAGCCTGTAGATGCCGCCCACTGCCAGCCGCCGTTGTTGGATGCCAGATCGAAATCCAGCAGATGGCGCGCGAAATAACGCTCGCCCCAGCGCCAGTCGATATGCAGATCCTTCACCAGAAAGGAGGCAACCACCATACGCAGGCGGTTGTGCATATAGCCGGTCTGGTTGAGCTGGCGCATCGCGGCATCGATCAGCGGATAGCCGGTGCGCGCCTCGCACCATGCGGCAAATTTTTCCGCGTCGTTCGGGAAGGCGATGGCGTCGAACTGCGGCTTGTAGGCTCTGCCTTGCGCCAGATGCGGATGATGGTGCAACAGCATCTGGTAGAACTCGCGCCAGATCAGTTCGGACAGCCAGGTCTCCGCTCCCGCTCCGCCGATACGATAAGCCGTCGAGACGAGACGGCGGATGGAGATCGTGCCGAAGCGCAGATGCGTCGAGAGATACGACACGCCCTTCACCGCCGGATAGTCGCGCGCCTCGCGATACAGTCCGATGCGCTGCAAAAAATCGTCGAACAACGCTTCCGCGCCGGACTCGCCGGGCGGCATGGCTTGTACATTCAGCGCGCCGGCTTCGAAGCCGAATGATCCCAGCGCAGGGAGCGGCAACGCCTCGCACCGCGCGAGGGACGCAAGATATTCCTCGACCGGATAGGCGCGCAGATAGAAGTCGTCCAGCTTTTTCAGCCATGCATTCTTGTAGGGGGTGAACACGCCGTACGGCTTGCCGGTGCCGGTGAGGATTTCGGACTGCTCGAATATCACCTGATCCTTGAACTGATGGAACTCGATATCGCCCAGCGCCTCCGCGACCGCCGCATCGCGCGCGACGGCATCCGGTTCGTAATCGCGATTGCAGAACACCGCTTCGGCCCCCAGTTCCCGCGCGAGTTGCGGGATGACCAGATGCGGCTTGCCGTGCAGCACATGCAGCGTGCTGCCCTGTTGTTGCAGCTTTTCGTTCAGCTCGTGCAGGCAGTGCCAGATGAACTCCACTCGCCGGTCCTGCCTGTCTTCCAGCTTGTCGAGTATGTCGGCGTCGAACACGAACACACAATGCACCGCCGCGCTTTCCTTCAGCGCGCGATACAGCGCCGCATGGTCGTGCAGTCGCAGATCGCGGCGGAACCAGCAGATGGAGCGGGAATATTGCGGCATCGCTATCGAGCGCTTGCAGACAAGACAGTCCGGCGCAGCCACGCATAGCCCAGCATGCCGAGCAGCAACAGCATCGTCGCGGCGTTGCCCCAGCGCACGTAGGGCGTGGTGCCGTCGTATCCCTGCGCCATGCCGCGCAGCACGCCTTGCTGGTGCTGCGGCAATTGCTGCAGCACCCGTCCGTCGGCGCCGATGATGGAGGTCACTCCAGTGTTGGTCGCGCGCAGCATCATGCGGCCGGTCTCCAGCGCGCGCAGTTGCGAGATCTGGTTATGCTGATCGGCGGCGTAGGAATCGCCGTACCACGCGTCGTTGGTGAAGTTCACCAGCAGGCTCGCCTGCGGCAGCGCACGGATGATCTCTTCGCCGAACACGTCCTCGTAGCAGATGTTCGCCGCGATGCGCTGCCCGGCGATCTCCAGCGGCGGCTGGCGCTCGCCGCCGCGCGCCAGGTCGCCCATCGGGATATGGAGGATGTCGTTGATCAGTGCGCCGAACACGGCACGCAGCGGGATGAATTCGCCAAACGGCACCAGATGGTTCTTGCGATAGTGCTGCTCGTCCGCCGAGCCCAGCGTGAACACGCTGTTGTAATAGCCGCCCGCATCGTGCTCGAACGACCCGATCATGATGTCGCCATCGTTCGACCTTGCATGCAGGCGCAGTTGCTCGACCAGCTCGGTCGGCACCTGTTCGCGCAACAAAGGGATCGCCGTCTCCGGCAACACGGTCAGGCGCGCCTCGCTTTGCAGCGCAAGGCGGCGATAGGTCTCCAGCGTACCGGCCAGCGCATCGCCGTTGAATTTCAGGTCTTGCGAGATGTTGCCCTGCACCAGCGCCACCGTGAACGGTTCGCCCTGCGGCTGCGTCCACTCGACGCCGCGCAACGCCGCGCCGCCGACCCACAGCGCAAGTAACACCGCCACGGCGCTGCGTCCCTGTCGGCTCCAGCGCTCGCGCCACAGTATCGCCAGCAGACCCGCGCTGACCGCGGCGACCAGCGACACACCGTACACGCCCAGCAGCGGCGCATAACCCGCCAACGAACTGTCGCTATGCGCATAGCCCAGCGTCAGCCACGGAAAGCCGGTGAAGATCATACCGCGCAGCCATTCCAGCAGCACCCACACCGCCGGCATCAACACACCCAGCGTAACCGGCATGGGAACGGCGAATCGCCCGGCGGGCTGGGTGCGCTTGTCTTCTTCCGGGCTGCGAAACCAGGAGATGTTCACATTCGGCAGTCGCGCCTGCGCATATCCGGCCAGCGCGGGAAGCAGCGCGAGGAAGGCGGCGAACAGCAGCGTCGCCAGCGCCGCCAGCGGCAGCGGCATGCCGCCGTAATCGTGCAGCGCGACATAGATCCAGCTTATGCCCGCAACGAACAGTCCTAGACCGAATGCAAAACCCAGCCATCCCGCCGCGCGCGGCGTATCGGCTTTAGTCCACAGATGGAACAGCACCGCGAGCGCCAGCACCGGGACAGGGAACAGCCCGAGCGGCGCGAAACCGGTCACGCAGGACAGGCCTGCGGCGAATGAGACGAGCAGGGATTTTCTGGATGGGGACATCGGACAACAGCGCTGAAAGAAGGCGCAAAGAATAACCGATTCCGTTCGACGCGACATTTGTGATTAAATCGCCTCCCTGTCACCTGAACCACACCCTCCCATGGAAAAGATACGCCTGTCCAAACGCATGTCCGAACTCGGCCTCTGTTCGCGCCGCGAGGCCGACAGCTACATCGAAAAAGGCTGGGTGCAGGTGGACGGCGAGACCGTCAGCGAACTCGGCAGCAAGGTCTATCCGCACCAGCAGATCACCCTGCGCAGCGCTGCGCAAACCACTCAGCAGCAGCGCGTGACCATCCTGATCAACAAACCGGTCGGCTACGTCTCCGGCCAGGCCGAGCACGACTACAAACCGGCGAGCACGCTGCTGGACGAATCGACGCACTGGCGCGAAGACCCGTCGCCGCTGAAATTCCACCGCAGCCAGCTGCTGGGCCTTGCTCCCGCCGGACGGCTGGATATCGACTCCACCGGCCTGCTGGTGCTGACCCAGGACGGCCGCGTCGCCAAACGCCTGATCGGCGAAGACTCGCCGGTGGACAAGGAATATCTGGTGCGCGTGCAGGGACAGTTGAAGGACGGCGGCCTCGCGCAGCTATGCAACGGCCTGAAGCTGGACGGCGAATACCTCAAGCCCGCGAAAGTCACTTGGCAGAACGAAGACCAGCTGCGCTTCGTGCTGCGCGAAGGCAAGAAGCGCCAGATCCGCCGCATGTGCGAACTGGTCGGATTGAAGGTCACCGGACTGAAGCGCATCCGCATCGGCAAGGTGAAACTGGGCAACCTGCCGCTGGGACAGTGGCGCTATCTGGATGAGAACGAGCAATTTTAATCAGCCTGAAACATAATGGCCGTACCCTGTTTGCAAACACCCCATCTGCAGGAGACATCGACCATGACCACGCTGCTAGCCCAACTGAAATCCATGACCGCCATCGTTGCCGACACTGGCGACATCGAGGCGATCCGCCGCCATCTGCCGGAGGATGCGACCACCAACCCTTCGCTGTTGCTGAAAGCCGCGTCGCTGCCGGAATACGCGCCGCTGATCGAAGATTCCATCGCATGGGCCAAAGCGCAGAGCAACGAGCGCGAACAGCAAGCGCACGACGCGATGGACAAGCTCGCGGTGGATGTCGGGCTGGAAGTGCTGAAGATCGTGCCCGGCCGCATCTCCACCGAAGTGGATGCGCGCTTGTCCTTCGACACGCAGGCAACGCTGGCCAAGGCGCGCAAACTGATACGGCTATACAACGAAGCGGGCATCGCCAATGAGCGCGTACTGATCAAGATCGCCTCCACCTGGGAAGGCATACGCGCTGGCGAAATCCTCGAACACGAAGGCATCCACTGCAACCTCACGCTGATGTTCGGCTTCGCCCAGGCACGCGCCTGCGCCGAGGCGGGCGTGACACTGATTTCGCCTTTCGTCGGTCGCATCTTCGATTGGCAAAAAGCCAGGGAAGGCCGCAGCGACATTCCCGCAGAAGAAGACATGGGCGTACTCTCGGTGCGCCGCATCTATGAGTACTACAAACAGCACGGCTACCCGACCACGGTGATGGGCGCATCGTTCCGCAACAGCGGCGAGATCATCTCACTGGCCGGCTGCGACCGCCTGACCATCAGCCCGTCGCTATTGGAAGAGTTGCAGCGCAGGGAAGAGGTACTGACGCGCCGTTTGCAATACACCGGCACGATCAAGCCGCGCCCCGCCTCGATGACCGAAGCCGAATTCCGCTGGGAGATGAATCAGGACGCGATGGCCACCGAAAAGCTGGCCGACGGCATCCGCGGCTTCACGGTCGATCAGATCAAGCTGGAAAAAACGCTGGCGGAAAGGCTGTAACAGCTTCAGGAGCCTTCTGCCGCAGCCCTGCGCTCGACCAGCAGCGAATACAGCCTGCGGCTGTCGGCGCGCAGCACGGTGAAATCAAGCTCACCGATATGGAAACGATCGCCGCGCTTGGGTAACAGCCCGGCGGCCTTCAGCACCAGCCCGCCGACGGTGTCGCATTCCTCGTCGCTGAACTCAGTGCCCAGCATCTCGTTGAAATCGGCGATCTCGGTGTCGGCCTTGACGCGCCAGTTGCCGGAGCCGTCAGCGATGATGTTGTCCTCATCCTCGTCAAAATCGTATTCGTCCTCGATGTCGCCGACGATCTGTTCCAGCACGTCCTCGATGGTCACCATGCCGCACACGCCGCCGTATTCGTCCACCACCAGCGCGATGTGGTTGCGGTTGCTGCGGAAGTCGCGCAGCAGCACGTTCAGGCGTTTGGACTCGGGCACGAACACCGCCGGGCGCAGCATGTCGCGCACGTCGAACTCCTCGCCCGCGTAGTAGCGCAACAGATCTTTCGCCAGCAGGATGCCGATGATGTTGTCCTTGTCGCCGTCGATGACCGGGAAGCGCGAGTGCGCGGTCTCGACCACGAAGGGGATGAACTGCTCGGGCGGCTCGCTGATATCGATCACGTCCATCTGCGCGCGCGGGATCATGATCTCGCGCACCGGCCTCTCGGAAACCTGCAGCACGCCTTCCATCATGGACAGCGCGTCGGCGTCGAGCAGATTGTGTTCGTAGGCGGAGTGCAGCAGTTTGACCAGTTGCTCGCGATCTTCGGGTTCGCGCAGCAACAGTGCGGAAAGGCGTTCCAGCAGGCTGGGTTTGTTACTCTCGGGTGAGTCCATTTGGTGATTCAGGATTCCAGATAAGGATCGGGGTAGCGCAATTCTAGCATCAGCTTCGTTTCCAGCGCTTCCATCTCGGCGGCATCGTCGTCGCTCTCGTGATCGTAACCCTGCAGATGCAGCAGCGCATGGATGGTCATGTGCGCATAGTGCGCGAGCAGATCCTTGCGCTGCTCGCGCGCCTCGCGCGCCACGACCGGCGCGCAGACGATCACGTCGCCGTACAGCGGTTCGTCGTCCAGCACGAAGGTCAGCACGTTCGTCGCGTAGTCCTTGCCGCGATACGCCTTGTTCAGCTCGCGCCCCTCGGCCTCGTCGACGATACGCAGCGTCAGGCTGACGTCACCCAGCAGCGAGGCCTTCGCCCAGCGGCGGAACTGCGCGCGCGTCGGGATATCGGGCGCATCGCTGGCGTACTGAACGGCCAAGGAAAGTTTGGCGGACGATAACTTATGCATTTTTCTGTTGCTCATAACGTTCGTAGGCCGTGACGATCTTCTGTACCAGCGGATGGCGCACGACATCCTCGGCGAGGAATTCGCTGAACGCGATGCCGCGTATATCCTGCAGCACGGCGCGCGCCTCGATCAGGCCGCTCTTCTGCCCGCGCGCCAGGTCGATCTGCGTGACGTCGCCGGTGATCACCGCCTTGCTGCCGAAGCCGATGCGGGTCAGGAACATCTTCATCTGCTCGGGCGTGGTGTTCTGCGCCTCGTCGAGGATGATGAAGGAATGATTCAGCGTGCGGCCGCGCATGTAGGCCAGCGGCGCGATCTCGATCACGCCGCGATCGAATGCCTTGACGACTTTTTCCACGCCCATCAGGTCGTACAGCGCGTCGTACAGCGGGCGCAGATATGGATCGACTTTCTGCGCCAGATCGCCGGGCAGAAAGCCCAGCTTCTCGCCGGCCTCGACCGCCGGACGCACCAGCACCAGGCGGCGCACCGTCTCGCGTTGCAGCGCATCCACCGCGCAGGCCACCGCGAGATAGGTCTTGCCCGTGCCGGCCGGGCCGATGCCGAAAGTGATGTCGTGTTCCTGTATCGCCTGCAGGTAAGTGTTCTGGCGCGGCGTGCGGCCGCGCACCTCGGACTTGCGCGTCATCAGCAGCGGCACGGAATCGCTCGCTGGCTGAGGTTCCTCGCGCCACTTCATCGCCTCGATCAGCCCCAGCTGCAGGCGTTCCAGCGTGATGTCCTGTTTCGCATCGCGGTAGAAATCCTGCAGCACCCCGCGCGCCAGTTCAGCCTGAGCACCCTGCACGCTGAAATGCCCGCCGCGCCGCGCGATGGCAACTTCCAGCGCAGTCTCGATCTGCCGCAGGTTCTCGTCCAGCGGGCCGCAAAGATTCGCGAGCCGCTGGTTGTCCAGCGGCTCGAGATCGAATTGCAGGGTATGTATCTCGGCGTTCGTCACGATGCGATCAATACTAACTCACCGCGCAGCGTGTGTCTCACGACCTCGGTGACCTTCACCTCGACGAAGCGGCCTATCATGGCCTGCGACCCTGCCATGTCCGTCGCGCCGCGAAAATTCACCACGCGATTGTTGTCGGTACGCCCCGCCAGCTCCTGCGCATCCTTCTTCGATACGCCCTCGACCAGTACGCGCTGCACGGAGCCCAGCATACCCAGCGCGACCTCGTGCTCCATCTCCATGATGCGATCCTGCAAACGCTTCAGGCGCGCGGCCTTCACCTCATGCGGCGTATCGTCGCGCATCTCGGCGGCGGGCGTGCCGGGACGCGGGCTGTACAGATAACTGAAGCTGTTATCGAAACCGACCTCCTCGATCAGCTTCATCGTCGCCTCGAAATCCTGCTCGGTCTCGCCGGGGAAGCCGACAATAAAATCCGACGTGATGCAGATATCGGGCCGAACCGCACGGACCCGGCGAATGATGGACTTGTACTCCAGCACGGTGTGGCCGCGTTTCATCGCCGCGAGAACGCGGTCCGAACCGGACTGCACCGGCAGGTGCAGATGGCTCACCAGCTTGGGCGTGGTCGCATATACATCGATCAGGCGCTGCGTCATCTCTTTCGGATGCGATGTGGTGTAACGCAGGCGCTTCACGCCCTCCAGCGCCGCGATGGCCTGCAGCAGGAAGGCGAAGTCCACCGTATCGCCCTCTTCGGTGTCGCCGCAGTAGGCGTTCACGTTCTGCCCGAGCAGCGTGATCTCCCTTACCCCTTGCGCGACCAGTTCTTGCACGTCGCGCATCACGTCGGCCAACGGGCGAGACACCTCCTCGCCGCGCGTATAGGGCACGACGCAGAAGGTGCAATATTTGCTGCAGCCTTCCATGATGGAAACGAAGGCCGTACCGCTGGTCGCCTGCGGCTCGGGCAGATGGTCGAACTTCTCGATCTCGGGAAAGCTGATATCCACCTGAGACCGGCCGGTGTCGCGGCGCGCCTGAATGAGCTGGGGCAGACGATGCAGCGTCTGCGGCCCGAATACCACATCGACGTAAGGCGCGCGCTTGATGATGGTCTCGCCCTCCTGGCTGGCCACGCAGCCGCCCACACCGATGATCAGATCGGGATTGGCCAGCTTCAGCGGGCGCACGCGTCCAAGGTCGGAAAATACCTTCTCTGCGGCCTTCTCGCGTATCGAGCATGTATTGAACAGGATGATGTCCGCCTCTTCCGGCTTGTCGGTCTGCTCCATGCCCTCGCAGGCCCGCAGCACATCCGCCATCTTGTCCGAGTCGTACTCGTTCATCTGGCAGCCGAAGGTCTTGATATAGAGTTTCTTGCTCATAGGGGAAGCTGAATCATTAGGAAATGCAGGTTAAAACCGAAGGGCGCAACGGCCTGAAAAGCCGAGCAAAAGAGTCATGTAAGATTTTATCGAAAACGGCTTGCCGACACAAAGAATTGTGCTACGATTCGCCTCGCTTGTTTGTTGTTGTGTTCAACCTAAGTCTCTCGGGAGGAGAAAAGAATGTCGTTCATCGCAGATATTTCATCGATTGGCACCGCAATCTTCGCAGTTGGCTTTGCTCTGTGGATGCTGAAAGAACTGTTCAAGGCTTAAGCTCATCAGATATAAACAAAAAAACTCCAGCCCATGCTGGAGTTTTTTTGTTTATGTAATCCCTATTCGCCCCGGGAACTCCAGTCAGGATATGATGTCTTCACTCTGAGATTCGTTTGATTCGACCGCAAGGCGACACCCGGCTCGAACCAGCAACCGATTTAACAACCAAGGAGAGCAATATGAAAATTCGTTATCTGATCGCAGCTGCAGCAGCACTGTCCCTGTCCACCACCGCATTCGCTTCCGACAACGGCGAAGCCTCATTCAAGAAGAGCAGCTGCGTTTCCTGCCACCAGCAGGACAAGAAGTCGGTAGGGCCCTCGCTGAAGGACATCTCCGCCAAATACGCCGCCGACAAGGGCGCGCAAGCCAAGCTGGAAACCAAGGTGCGCACCGGCGGCTCCGGTTCGTTCGGTTCGATGCCGATGCCGGCCACCCCGAAGACCGTCGCAGATGCCGACATCAAGGCCATGGTGACTTGGATTCTTTCCCTGAAATAATCCCGTCCCGCCCTTCCAAGAAAGCCGACGCGAGTCGGCTTTTTTGTTGCCTGTCCAAGGAGTCCGTCAGTGGTGCTGATATAATTCGCGCCAATTTTCGGCACACGTTTAAATGAATATCCTTTACGAAGAAGACGGCAGCTTCAAGGTCGGCAGCATCATGACCGACAACACATCATCCCTGCAGGTCGAAAGCCTGTCCGGCAAGCGCAGCAAGATCAAGGCTGCGAACGTGATGCTGCGCTTCACCCAGCCCGCGCTGTCCGAGTTCCTGCCGCAAGCGGAAGCGATGTCTGCGGACATCGAGACCGAGTTCCTGTGGGAATGCTGCCCGCCGGAAGAATTCGGCTTCGAACAGATCGCCGGAGAATATTACGGCCATACGCCCAGTTCGCTGGAGGCCGCCGCCGCGCTGATACGCTTGCACGGCGCACCGATCTATTTCCACAAGAAGGGTAAGGGACGTTATCGCGCAGCGCCGCCCGACGTGCTGAAGGCCGCGCTAGCCGGGGCCGAGAAGAAGCGCCAGCAACTCGCGCTGCAGGAACGCATGACCACCCAGCTGATCGGCTTCGAACTGCCGCCCGAATTCACCGCTCAGCTTCAGCAACTGCTCTACAAGCCGGATCGCAACACGCTGGAGGTCAAGGCGCTGGAAGCCGCCTGCGCGGCGACGCACCTGTCTGCGGCGCATCTGCTGCACCGCTGCGGCGCGATCGCGTCCACGCACGATTACCACTACAACCAGTTCCTGTCCGAGCACTTTCCCAAGGGCACCGGCTTCCCGCCGGTGGAACTCGCTACCTGGGAAGAGCTGCCGCTGGCAAGCGCTTCCGCCTTCAGCATCGACGATGCGACGACGACAGAGATCGACGACGCCTTCTCGGTGGAGAAGCTGGCGAACGGCAACTGGCGCATCGGCGTGCATATCGCCGCACCCGCGCTGGGCATGCCACGCGACTCGGACGGCGACAAGATCGCCGCCGAACGCCTGTCCACGGTGTACATGCCCGGCAACAAGATCACGATGCTGCCGGACTCTGTCGTCGAGGCCTTCACGCTGTGCGCGGACCGCGTCTGTCCGGCGCTGTCGATGTACAACGAGGTGGACGCGGAGACACTGGAGCTGCTGAACCACGAGAGCCGCGTCGAGCGCATCCATATCGCCGCGAACCTGCGCCACGATACGCTGGAACCGCTGTTCAACGAACAGACGCTGGCCGAAGGCAGGCTCGACTATCCCTGGGCGCCGGAGCTGACGCTGCTGTGGAAACTGGCGCAGAAGCTGGAAGCGGGACGCGGCAAGCCTTCCGACAACAGCACCCAGCAGGTCGATTACAACTTCCACGTCGAGAACGACCGCATCAGCATCACCAACCGCCGCCGCGGATCGCCCATCGACAAGGTGGTGTCCGAGCTGATGATCCTGGTCAACAGCGAATGGGGCAAGCACATCGCCGAGCACGGCTTCGTCGCGATCTACCGCACCCAGCAAGGCGGCAAGGTGAAGATGAGCACCGTCGCCGCACCGCATCAGGGCTTGGGCGTCGCGCAATACATGTGGTCGAGTTCGCCGCTGCGCCGCTACGTGGACCTGCTCAACCAGCGCCAAATCATCGCGATGCTGAACGATGCCGAGCCGCCCTACCCCAAGGGCGATACCGCGCTGTACGCGGCGATGCGCGACTTCGACACCATGTATGCCATCTATAACGAATTCCAGCGCCACATGGAACGCTACTGGTGTCTGCGCTGGTTGCAGCAGGAACAGGCTGAAATCGGAGCCCTCTCCCCAACCCTCTCCCGCACGGCGGGAGAGGGAGCGAACGAATCGCTGCGCGAACTTGTGGTTACTGCCACCGTGCTGCGCGAGAACCTGGTAAAACTGACCGACATCCCGCTGGCGTTCCGCGCCTCTTCGCTGCCCGAGCTGCCCGCGAACACCCGCGTGCAACTGGCCGTCACCGCAATCGACCTGCTGGACGTCAACCTGGAAACGCGCTACGTCGCAACAATGGAGGAAGCCGCTTGATCGCAAGCCTGACCACGCGACTGTCCGCGGCGATGGCCCTCTCGGTCTCGCTGCATGCCTTCGCGCTGTTCGGCATCGCACTGGTGCTGCCGGAACCGGCCAACCTCGCCAACATGATGACGCCGCTGCAGGTCGTGCTGGTCAACAGCAAGTCGAAGACCCGGCCAGACAAGGCCGACGCGCTGGCGCAGGCCAATCTGGACGGCGGCGGCAACACCGCCGAAGACCGCCAGGCCAAGACCTCTCTGCCGACGATCAGCGACGACCAGCAGTTCACCCCGGAACAGGTCGCCAAACGCGTCGCCGAACTGGAACAGGAATCGAAGCGCCTGATGACGCGCATGAAGGGCGACTACACCGTCGCCCAGCCGGCCCCGAAGAAAGAACAGACCAGCACGAGCAGCAGCGGCGAAGACCTGGTGCAGCGCAGCCTGGAAATCGCCCGGCTGGAAGCGCAGATCAGCAAGAACATGGACACCTACCAGAAGCTGCCGCGCCGCAAGTTCATCGGTGCGCGCACCCAGGAATACCGCTTCGCCCAATACATCGAAGACTGGCGCATCAAGGTCGAACGCATCGGCAACCTGAACTACCCGGAAGAGGCGCGCCGCCAGCAACTCTACGGCAAGCTGCAGCTCAGCGTCTCGATCCGCGCCGACGGCAGCCTGGACAGCATCGAGGTCAGCCGCTCGTCCGGCCACCGCATCCTGGACGCCGCGGCGATGCGCATCGTCAAGCTCGCCGCACCCTACTCGGCACTGCCGCCGGAGATCACCAAGGACACCGACATCCTGACCATCGTCCGCACCTGGACGTTCACCACCGCGGACCGGCTGGAAGGCGAATGACACCATGACAGACAAGTACGCCGTGATCGGCAACCCCATCTCGCATAGCAAGTCGTCGCTGATCCACAGGATGTTCGCGGAACAGACCGGCGAGGATATTTCATACGAAGCTATCGAAGCGCCGCTGGACGGCTTCGCCGCGACGATAGAGCGACTGCGCACAGAAGGCTACAAGGGTTGCAACGTCACCGTGCCGTTCAAAGAGCAGGCTTATAACTTAGCAGGCTCATTTGGCTCTGAAGTGATGGTTGCGCACGCGGCAAATACGCTTAAATTCCAAGATGGCCGGATTGAAGCCCACAACACTGATGGAGTTGGCTTGTTGCGAGACATCGAACAAAATCTTCAAGTCAGTCTACGTGGCAAACAAATATTGCTTATGGGGGCTGGCGGTGCAGCCAAAGGCGTTGCCACTCAAATAGCATCGTTACTACTCCATAAATCGCCCAGTACGACACTCGTCATTGCAAACCGTACAGTGGAGAAAGCTCATGAGCTCGCAAGAGCATGCAATGCCACAAGAGTTTCCGCGCAGAGCTATGAAGAGCTTGTCGGTCAGCAGTTCGACGTTGTCATCAACGCCACCTCCACCGGGCTGAGCGACAGCATGATCCCGTTGCCGGGCACCATCTTCGCTCCCGGCGCACTCGCCTACGACATGATGTACGGACGCGAGACGCCGTTCATGGCGTTCGCCCGCGCTCACGGCGCGCGCGTCGCCGACGGGTTGGGCATGCTGGTCGAGCAGGCCGCCGAGGCGTTCTTCATCTGGCGCGGCGTGCGTCCGGATACCAGACCCGTCCTCGAGAAACTGCGCAACGTATGAAAAAATTCCGCTACTGGAGCTGGCGCATCCTGCTGGCATTGTTCGCACTGGTGCTGCTGTACCAAGTCTGGATATTCATGCACATCGTGTGGTGGGTGAAGTTCAATCCCTCGACCAGCTCGTTCATGGAAGACCGCCTGGAGGTGATGCAGGACAAGAACCCGGATGCCGAGCTGAAGCACAAGTGGGTGCCCTACGAGAAGATATCCAACAATCTGAAGCGCGCACTGGTCGCCTCCGAGGACGCGAAGTTCGTCGATCACGAGGGCTTCGACTGGGAAGGCATACAGAAGGCCTACGAGAAGAACATGAAGAAGGGCAAGATCGTCGCGGGCGGTTCGACGATCAGCCAGCAGCTGGCGAAGAACCTGTTCCTGTCCACCAAGCGCACCCCCTGGCGCAAGGGCGAGGAAGTCATCATCACGCTGATGCTGGAGGCGGTGATGGACAAGCGGCGCATCTTCGAGATTTACCTGAACGTGATCGAGTGGGGCAACGGCGTATTCGGCGCGGAAGCCGCCGCGCGCTATTACTACCGCACCAGCGCCGCTGGCCTATCGGCCCCGCAAGCCGCCAAACTCGCCGCGATGGTGCCCAACCCGCGCTATTACGACAAACACCGCGAGGCGCGAGGCCTGTTGCGCAAGACCGGCATCATCCTGGCCCGCATGAACAGCGCTGAGATCCCCTAGGGACACCGCGCAAAATCCCGTAGGGGCGCGGCGTACCGCGCTCGGCCCATGCATCGTATCGCCGCCATTCGAGCGGCGATTCCATTACAATAGCGCGCGAATTCAAGGGTCCGCGCGATGAACGACACCAGCCACGAGAACCACCACACCGAGAAAGTGCAGGAACACCTCAAGCAGGTGGAAGCACTGCTGCATAAACACGCGCTGGTGGAAGAGGTCGCGCACAAGCAGGAACTGCCCCGCCAGGATCGCCATGCGCTGGTCGACACCCTGCTGCACAAACAACACCTGACCGAACTGCAGCGCAAGCTGGAAAGCCTGCACCCCGCCGACATCGCCTACATCCTCGAAGCACTGCCGATCGAGCAGCGCCTGCTGGTATGGGACCTGGTCAAATCCGAGCGCGACGGCGAGATCCTGATCGAAGTATCCGACTCGGTGCGCGAGTCGCTGATCGCGACGATGAACCGCGAGGAACTGCGCGCTGCGGCGGGACAGCTGGACGCCGACGAGATCGCCGACCTCGCGCCGGACCTGCCTCAGAACGTGATGCGCGACGTGTTCAAGTCGCTGTCCATCGAGGAACGCGAACACCTGCGTGCGGCGATGTCGTATTCGGAAGACTCGGTCGGCGCGCTGATGGACTTCAACATGATCCATGTGCGCGAGGACGTCACGCTGGAAGTGGTGTCGCGCTACCTGCGCCGTTTCGACAAACTGCCCGACCACACCGACCAGATATTCGTGGTGGACCGCGACGACGTGTTCAAGGGCGTGCTGCCGATCAACCTGATCGTGGTCAACGAGCCGGAAATGCTGGTTCGCGACCTGATGCTGACCGACACCATCCAGCTGCATCCGGAAGAAAAGGCGGATCAGGCCGCGCAGGCGTTCGAGCGCTACGACCTGGTTTCCGCTCCGGTGATCGACGAAGACGGAAAGCTGACCGGTCGCGTGACGGTGAACGTGGTGCTGGACTTCATCCGCACCGAATCGGAAAGCGACCTGCTGAACCAGGCCGGCCTGCGCGAGGAGGAAGACATCTTCGCTTCCGTATGGAAGTCGGCCAAGAACCGCTGGACCTGGCTGGCACTTAACTTATGCACCGCATTCTTCGCCTCGCGCGTGATCGGCGGATTCGAAGACACAATCGAAAAATTCGTAGCGCTGGCCGCACTGATGCCCATCGTCGTCGGTATCGCCGGCAACTCGGCGAACCAGACCACCACCATCATCATCCGCTCACTCGCCTTGGGACAGATCACACAGGGCAACGCGCGCCGCCTGCTGATCAAGGAACTGGCGATCAGCGCCTTCAACGGCATCGTGTGGGGCGGCATTGCCGGACTGTTCGCCTACCTCCTGTATCACAGCGTACCGCTCGGCGTCGTGATGACCAGCGCGATGCTGCTCAACCTGATCGTGGGCGCCGTCGTCGGCATGGCGATACCGCTGACGATGCAGAAGCTCGGGCGCGACCCCGCGATAGGCTCCAGCGTGATGATCACCGCAATCACCGACAGCGGCGGCTTCTTCATCTTCCTGGGGCTGGCGACGATCTTCCTGATCTAGCAGGCACCTCGGAAAACCTGCTGCGCGACACGATTCATCCGCAAGGAACAGGCCGACAGAGCCCGGCTGCTGCGCAGCCCCCTCACGTCCGCGGCGTTGCGCAGCACCTGCATACTCAAATCGCCTGAACAAATAAAAACGCCCCGTGCAGGACACGAGGCGTTTCTATAAGCGAGCTTGAAGCGACAGGCGGCCGAGACCGCCCGCGAGCCTTGGGTTATGCGCCCAGGATGCCCTTGCCGACCTTCTTCACTGCTGGTTTTTTCGCTGCTGGCTTCTTCGCTGCCGGTTTGGCGGCGGCCTTTTTCACAGCTGGCTTGGCGACTGCCTTCTTCGCGACAACCTTTTTCGCTGCTGGCTTGGCTGCTACCTTCTTGGCGACTGGCTTTTTCGCGACGACCTTCTTCGCTGCCGGCTTCTTGGCTACTGCCTTTTTCGCTGCTGGCTTGGCTGCTGCCTTTTTGGCGACTGGCTTCTTCGCTGCGGGCTTGGCTGCTGCTTTTTTGGCAGCCGGTTTAGCGGCTACTTTTTTAGCTGCAGGTTTAGCTGCTGCTTTTTTTGCTACTGGCTTGGCTGCTGCTTTTTTGACTGCCGGTTTAGCGGCTGCCTTCTTTGCTGCGGCTTTTGCTGCAGGGGTCGTTGCGGTTGTATCGGATGTTGCCATTTTCATTCTCCATAAAAATTGGGGACATTCTCGCTACTCATTACTCGCTCAAACGCCCTGTCTTAAATGGCTGGAAACGTTTGTGGCATCGGCACTCTATCCACGTTTAAAAAAACCTGCAACAAATTTCGCGCAAAAACTTTGCGAAATTTGCAACACTCACGGAAGACGCATCTCCCCCGCATACAGTTGAGCGACGGTCTCGCGCTCACGCACCAGGTATACCGACGCGCCGTCCACCATCACCTCGGCGGCACGCGGACGCGTGTTGTAATTCGAGCTCATGCTCATCCCGTACGCACCCGCGGAGAGCACAGCCAGCAAGGCTTGCGGGGCGACAGACAGCTCGCGCGCACGGCCGATGAAGTCGCCCGTTTCGCAGATCGGACCGACGATATCGTAGGTCTGCGCCGGATGATCTTCGCGCTGCGCCGGCAGGATATCGTGGTACGCATCGTACAGAGCGGGACGCATCAGATCGTTCATCGCCGCATCGACGATCGCGAAATTTTTTTCCTCGCCGTGCTTCAAATATTCGATGCGTGTCAGCAATGCACCGGCGTTGCCGACCAGCACGCGCCCCGGTTCGAGGATCAGTTTTTCGCTGCGCCCCTGCAAAGCATTCAGCAATGCGGCGACATAATCCGCAATCGCCGGGGGCGTCTCGTCGTTATAGCAAATGCCCAGCCCGCCCCCCAGATCGAGATGCTCGAAACGTATGCCCTCTGCCGCCAGCGCGTCGGCCAGCGCCAGCACCTTCTCCACCGCAGCGATGAACGGGCTGACCTCGGTGAGCTGCGAACCGATGTGGCAATCCATGCCGGTGATATGCAGATGCGGCAAGTCGCGCGCCCTGCGGTACAACGCAATCGCCTCATCGTAGGCGACGCCGAACTTGTTCTGCTTCAGTCCGGTGGAAATGTAGGGATGCGTCTTCGCATCGACGTTGGGATTCACGCGCAGGCTGATGGGCGCGACCTTGCCCATGCTACCGGCGACTTCGTTCAGGCGATCCAGCTCCGATGCCGACTCGACGTTGAAGCACAGGATGCCCGCCTCCAAAGCCGTGCGCATCTCGGCGACGGTTTTGCCGACACCGGAAAACACCACCTTGCCCGCATCTCCGCCCGCCGCCAGCACGCGCTGAAGCTCGCCGCCGGACACGATATCGAAACCCGCACCCAGGCGCGCAAACACGTTCAGGATCGCGAGGTTGGAATTGGCCTTCACCGCGTAGCAGATCAGGTGCTCGCGCCCTTGCAGCGCGTCGCTGAACTGGCGGTAGCCTTCGGTCAGCGCGGCGCGCGAATAGACGTAACAGGGCGTGCCGTACTGCGCGGCGATGTCCGCCAGCGGTACTTGTTCGACGCACAACGCGTCGCCGCGATACTGGAAATGACTGCTCATGATCGATAATCCGTACAGAAAGTTGTTTGTGCCGCCGCAAGCGATTGCGCGGCGGGAAGTTTGAGCGGCCCTTTCTTGCCGCAGCCTTGCAGCGACAAGGCCAGAGCCACGATAATGGCCAGCGTGAGATTCAGGCGCATGATTGTCCACCAGATAATTAAGAACGTTAACTTGTCCGATTATAAAGGCTCAGCATGATCGAAAGCGAATTCAACCAACTGGCCGATGCCGCACTGGCGCGCATCGAGACGGCTGTCGACGACTGCGGCGGCGACGTCGAATGCAACCGCAGCGGCAACGTGCTGGAGATCGAGTTCGACAACGGACAGAAGATCATCGTCAACCGCCACGACATCAATCAGGAAATCTGGGTCGCGGCGAAGTCCGGCGGCTTCCACTACGCATGGCGGGACGGCAAATGGTTTAGCCAGCGCGACGACAGCGAACTGTACAGCCGACTGGTCGAACTGTTCGCCGCACAGGGCGAAACCATCGACCTTCCGTAGGTCGGGTTAGCGGAGTGGAGCGTGTGTTGTTGGGGCTTTAGCCCCTTAGTGTCAATTCCACACGCAGCTTGCTGCGTAGTGGATTGCCTGCCTTTGGTGCAACCACGGCCTACTCCTCGCGGGTGTAACCCGACATCTTTCACCGTCGGGTTACGGCCTGCGGCCTAACCCGACCTACAGTGCTACAGTGCAATCGCCTTCAGCTCGCGGCGCAGCTTCGCGTAGTTCGGACAGGCGCTCTTCACCACCTCCCAGAACGCCGCCGAGTGATTCATCTCGCGCAAGTGCGCGAGTTCATGCACCACCACATAGTCGATCAGCTTCAGCGACAGACGTATCAGCTGCTCGTTGAGCCGCACCGTACCGCGCGCGGTGCAGCTGCCCCACTGCGTCTTCGCCGCAGACAGCTTGAGCACGCGCGGCGCGACGTTCAGCAGCGGCGCGTAATGCTCGATACGCTCGGCGAACAGCGGCTCGGCCTGCTGGCGATACCAGTGCGAAACCAGTTGCTCGATGTGCGCGGTGTCGCTCTCGTCCACGACGAACAGCCACAGCTCCTTGCCACGTTGCTGCGGAATTCCGGCGAACAGGCTGGGGCGGATGCGCAGCGTCAGCTTCTCGCCGAGGAAGGGGATACTCTCGCCGTCGGCCCAGCGCAACGCCTCGCGCTTGCGCGACTGCCAGCCGTCCAGCTTTTCGATCACCCAGCTCGCCTTGTCCTGCAGTACGCTATGCAGCCAGCTTTCCGACGCACGCAGCGGCATGCTCACGGTCAGCCCGCGATCATCGATGCGCAGGCCTATGCTGCGACGTTTGCCGCTGCGCTTGAGTGTGTAGGTGATTTGTTTGCCGGCGAGGAGTGCTGCGCGTTGCTCGATGACAGGGAGGGAGGTCGCCCCGGACTTTCCCCTTGCGGGTGCGGCGGGAGGGGCAACCAGATTGCGCAGGCGCGTGAACATCTAATGTGCCAGTTGCCGGATCTCGTTCTCGATCCACGCCTCGACCTCGGCGTTGATCTCGTCGGCCTTGCGGCCTGCGGTGACGATAGGGCTGCCTATGCTCATCGTGACCAGCCCCGGATGCTTGCTGAACGCGTTGCGTCCCCACAAGCGCCCCGCGTTGTGCGCCACCGGCACCACCGGCACCCCGGTGCTGGCCGCCAGCAATGCGCCGCCGATCTTATACTTGCCGCGCTGGCCGTAAGGCACGCGCGTACCCTCGGGGAAGATCACCACGCAGAAGCCCTGCGCCAGCCTGTCCCTGCCTTGCCTGAGCAACTGCTTCATCGCGCCCTTGCCGTCGCTGCGGTCGATCGCGATCGGGCTGGTCATCGCCAGCCCCCAGCCAAAGAACGGCAGCCACAACAGCTCTCGCTTCAGCACCCACACCTGCGGCGGAAAAATCACCTGCAAGGCCAGCGTCTCCCACGCCGACTGGTGCTTGCACAGCACGATGCAGGGCTCCTTGGGCAGGTTCTCGATGCCGCGCACCTCGTGGCGGATGCCGCACACAACGCGGAGCAGCCAGATCATCGTGCGCGCATACGACGAGATCAGGCGGTAGCGGGTGAGCGGCGCGAACGGGAACGTGAATATCGCCAGCGTCGAAAAAACAGGCGTGAGTATCAGTTGCAGCAGCAGGAAGAGCAGCGAACGCAGAACGGTCATTTGACCAGCTCCGCGACCACCGCCGCGAGATCGGGACGCACGATAGTTCCTTCCGGCAGGTTGCCCGCCTCCTGCGTCTTCATCCCCTTGCCGGTCAATACCAGATAAGGCTGTGCGCCCAGCACGGCTGCAGGCTGCAGGTCGCGCAGCGAATCGCCGACAACCGGCACGCCTTCGAGACTGATGCCGTAACGCACCGCGATCTCCTCCAGCAGGCCGGTCTTGGGCTTGCGGCAATTGCACTGGTGCTCGCTGGTATGCGGGCAGAAGAACACCGCATCGATGCGCGCACCGACCAGCGCGCAGGCCTTATGCATCTTGTCGTGGATCGCGTTCAGCATCGACATGTCGAACAACCCTCGCCCGATGCCGGACTGGTTGGTCGCAACGACCACGCGACAGTCGGCCTGATTCAACCGCGCGATCGCCTCCAGACTGCCGGGAATGGGCTTCCATTCCTCCGGATTCTTGATGAACTGGTCGGAGTCGAAGTTGATGACGCCGTCGCGGTCGAGAATGACTAGGTTCATGGTCGTTGCACCTGTAGGTTTAGGCCGCCAGCTTGGAGATGTCCGCAACGCGGTTCATCGCGGCATGCAATTGCGCCAGCAAGGCGAGGCGATTCGCGCGCAGCTTCTCGTCTTCGGCGTTGACCATCACGTTATCGAAGAACGCATCGACCGGCACGCGCAACGCGGCGAGCGCTTGCAGCGAGGCGGTGTAGTCGCCTGCGACGAACGCAGCATCGGCCTGCGGTGCGATCACACCCAGCGCCTGATGCAACGCCTGCTCGGCGGCTTCCGGCAACAGCGCGGCATCGACCTTGTCGCCGACAGCGCCCTCGACCTTCTTCAGGATGTTGCCGACGCGCTTGTTCGCGGCGGCGAGCGCCGCGGCTTCCGGCAATGCGGCGAAGGCGCGCACGGCCTCCAATTGCTGCGGCACCAGATATATCTGCTTCGGGTTCAGGCTCAGCACCGCCTCGACCTCGTTCGCGCTATAGCCCTGTTCGCGCATCGTGCCGCCGAGACGCTCGGACACAAAGGTCTCCACGTCGGCATGCGCATCGGCCAGCAGGCCATGCGGGAATCCGGCGAACGCGATCTTGACCAGATCGGACAGGCTCAACGGCAGCTTCTTCTCAAGCAGCATGCGCACCACGCCCAACGCATGGCGGCGCAGTGCGAAGGGATCCTTGTCGCCGGTCGGGATCTGGCCGATGCCGAACATGCCGACCAGCGTCTCCAGCTTGTCGGCCAGCGCGACGCAGACGCCCGCCATGTTGCGCGGCAGCTCGTCGCCGGCGAAACGCGGCTTGTAGTGGTCTTCGATGGCGAACGCGATGTCGTCGCTCAAGCCGTCGTGCAGCGCGTAGTAGCGCCCCATGATGCCCTGCAACTCGGGGAACTCGCCGACCATGTCGGTCAGCAGGTCGGCCTTGGCCAGCAATGCGGCTTGATCGGCCTGCGCCGCCAGCGCATCGCCGCCCAGCTGCGCACCGATTGCGCGCGCGATGGCCTGCACGCGCTGCACGCGCTCGCCCTGCGTGCCGAGCTTGTTGTGGTACACGACCTTGGACAGCCCCAGCACGCGCGCGTCCAGCGGCTTCTTTCGATCTTGGTCGAAGAAGAACTTCGCATCGGCCAGGCGCGGGCGGACGACTCTCTCATTCCCTCCGACCACGAGGCTCGCATCCGCAGGGCGGATGTTGGACACGATCAGGAACTTGTTGGTGAGCTTGCCCACGGCGTCCAGCAGCGGGAAATATTTCTGGTTCGCCTTCATCGTCAGGATCAGGCATTCCTGCGGCACTTCGAGGAACTCCGTTTCGAACTGACCGAGCAACACGTTCGGACGCTCGACCAGCGCGGTCACTTCGTCCAGCAGCGCGTCGTCCTTGATGGGTTTCAGTCCTTCCTTCGCGGCGGCGGCGGTCAATTGCTTGACGATCTCGGCGCGACGCTTGTTAAAACTCGGAATCACTGCGCCTTCGTGCTCCAACTGCGCCTCGTAGCTGTCGGCATCCTTCAACGTCACGGTCGCGTTAGCGGCCTCGAAGCGATGTCCGTGCGTCTCACGCCCGGCGTTCAACCCCAGCGTGGAGATAGCCACGATGTCCGCGCCGTGCAGCGCGACCAGCCCGTGCGCGGGGCGCACGAAATTCACGCTGCTCCAGCCGTCGGCCAGCTGATATGTCATCACCTTGGCGATAGGCAGTTTGGCGAGCGCTTCTTCCAGCGCCTTCTGCAATCCGTCGGCCAGCGCAACGCCCTTGGCGACGCTGTCGTAGAACAGCGCCTCGGCCTTGCCGTCCTGCGCGCGCTTCAACTGCGGCACCGCCGATGCATCCGCACCCAGCGCGGCGAGACGCTTCAGCAGCGCGGGCGTGGCCTGCCCGTTCGCATCCAGCCCGACGCTGACCGGCATCAGCTTCTGCGACACCGGCTTGTCGGCGGCCTGCGCCGCGACGTTGGCGACCTGCACCGCGAGGCGGCGCGGCGACGCATAGGAAGCGACCGCCGCATCGGCAGCCGCCAGTCCTTGCGCCTTCAGGCTCGCAGACAAGGTCTCGGCGAAACTCTCGCCCAACTTCTTCAGCGACTTCGGCGGCAGCTCCTCGACGAACAACTCAACCAGTAAATTTTTCATTGTCATTTTGCCGCTCCTTCGACTTTGCTCAGGACAGGCTTCTTATCTATTTGTGCCAGCACTTCGTCAGCCCATTCCCTGGGTGCCATCGGGAAGCCGAGTCTTGCGCGACTGTCGAGATAGGCCGCGGCGACGCTGCGTGCCAGGTTGCGGATGCGGCCGATGTAGGCCGCGCGCTCGGTCACCGAGATCGCGCCGCGCGCGTCGAGCAGGTTGAAGCTGTGCGCCGCCTTCAGCACCTGCTCGTAGGCGGGCAAGGCGAGCTGCTGTTCCATCAGGTGCTTGGCCTGTTTCTCGTGGCTATTGAAAGCCACCAGCAAAAACTCCACGTCGCTGTGCTCGAAGTTGTAGGTGGATTGCTCGACCTCGTTCTGGTGATACACGTCGCGATAGGTCACGCCTGGAGTCCAGGTCAGGTCGAACACGTTCTCCACGCCCTGCAGATACATCGCGAGGCGTTCGAGGCCGTAGGTGATCTCGCCGGTGATCGGCTTGCAGTCGATGCCGCCGACTTGCTGGAAATAGGTGAACTGCGTGACTTCCATGCCGTTCAGCCAAACCTCCCAGCCCAGTCCCCACGCACCCAGCGTCGGGTTCTCCCAATCGTCCTCGACGAAGCGGATGTCGTTCTGCTTCAGGTCGAAACCCAGCGCCTCCAGCGAACCAAGATACAGGTCGAGGATGTTCGCCGGGGCGGGCTTGAGCACCACCTGGAACTGGTAGTAGTGCTGCAAGCGGTTCGGGTTCTCGCCGTAACGACCGTCCTTGGGGCGTCGCGAAGGCTGCACGTAGGCGGCCTTCCACGGCTCTGGCCCAAGCGCGCGCAAAAAGGTCGCGGTGTGCGAAGTGCCCGCGCCGACTTCCATGTCATAAGGCTGCAGCAGCGCGCAACCCTGTTTGTCCCAGTAGCTCTGCAGGGTCAGGATGATTTGTTGGAATGTAAGCATCAGTATGAAGCCAGCAATTTCGAAGTCGCGCATTTTACCGGTTTTCGCCCACCGCCGCAGGGCGAATGCCGCTGCCGATCCGCCGAAAAGACGGCTTTCCACCGTTTTACTCAAGGTTGGACGGGAGCCGCCGATATAACACTTGAAAGGAGAACGCCATGTTCAAAGTATTCCTCACTCAGGACCCGCAGACACTGCGTGCACTCTACGACAGCGAATCGAAATTGCTGGGCGTGTTCCAGTCGATGTGCGAAGCGCAAGAGACGCTGGGAGACATGCTGAACTTCTGCAGCATCCGCTACACCAGCCCGATAATCCATTAACCCCTTCCCGCGGCCTCCCGACCGGCAGCGAACCAAAGCCGGTTCGAAAAACCCCGCCTCCGGATTCGTGGATAATATGCCGAACACCCTCTCCCGCCGTGGGAGAGGGGATTCGACCCCACGATGCCAGCCATGAAAACCATCACCCTCGCCCTCACCGGCGCATCCGGCCTGCCCTACGGCATGCGCCTGCTCGAATGCCTGTTGCAAAGCGGGCAGCGCGTCCACCTCGTCTACTCGCAAGCCGCGCAGATCGTCGCCAAACAGGAACTGGATTTCACGCTACCCAGCCGCCCGCAGGAAGCCGAGCAGATGTTCGCGGAGCGCCTCGGCCAGTTTCCCGGCGAACTGAAAGTATTCGGCATCCAGGACTGGTACGCCCCCATGGCCTCCGGCTCCAACCCCGGCGACGCGATGGTGGTCTGCCCCTGCACCATGGGCACGCTGGGCAAGATCGCCGGCGGCATCAGCGACGACCTGATCTGCCGCGCCGCCGACGTGATGCTGAAAGAAAAACGCACGTTGATTTTAGTGCCGCGCGAGATGCCATTCTCCGCGATCCATCTGGAGAACATGCTCAAACTGTCGCATGCCGGCGCGGTGATCATGCCGCCGAATCCGGGGTTCTATCATCATCCGCAGAGCGTGCAGGATATTGTGGATTTTGTGGTGGCGAGGGTGCTGGACCATCTGGGGGTTGAGCAGACGCTGATGAAGAAGTGGGGAGAATGAGTCCGTTCGTGCAGAGTAGGCCGAAGGCCGTATCGAAGCATGAATGGATTTAGTCGGCACTCCACGAAAACCGTCGGGGGTTGCCCGACAGCAAGTTACCTTTCTTGTCTTGCCCGGAATTATGTAGCAACCGCACAAGCCTCCCGGCTGGAGCGCACCTACAATCGCACCTGTTCCAATTTGCAACAGGTGCATCATGGCTATCTCTCCCGTCATATCTGGTCTTGTGACCAAGCGCAGTGAACTTGGACGACTACTTGCCGAGCGCCAGGAGGAAGTTCAGCAACTGCAAGCAGCCGTCGATAGCCTCGACAATGCAATCAAGCTGTTCGATCCTGACTTCGATCTTCGGCGTATCAAAGCCAAGGCAAGGTACACGGTCAATCCGTGGTTTGAGCATGGAGAGATCGGGCGGCTGGTGCTGGAAACGCTGAGAAAATCCGGCGAACCCCTCTCAACCCGACAGCTCGGCGAGTTGATCGTCGCGGAAAGAAAGCTGCGTATTGATGGCCCCAAGGAATGGGACTGGATGTTAAAAATGGTGCATGGTGCAGCTCAGCGGCTTGAGCGGAAGAAGCTCATCAAACTGCTCGGGCGCGTTAAATGTGTCGGCAACGGCCCGATGATCTGGCAGATCGTCTAGGTCGCCAGTCGTTCCGCCTGCCGCTTGTTCCCCTGCCAGTAGCCGCACCAGTCACGATTGGTCAGCGTGCGGGCACACTTCTTCATGATGTCGGTGAATATTCTGCCATTCGCCCAGCGGCGCGTGTCCTCGCGGTAGGCAGCTTCGTTGGCGTAGTTCGCCAGATACAGATTCCCGAACTTGTGGACTTGGCCGTACTGCATCCGGCGGAAACGCGCGAAGTAGGATTCGGCCAGGTTGTTCGTGGTACCGTCATCGGCCTTGTATTCGACGCTGTGATTCACGCGGCGGGTATTGAACTTGGCATGCAGCGGGTCGTAGGCATTCGATTCGTCGGCGCAGATCGTGGCACTGGGCTGGATATGCGCTGCGGCAAGCTTGCTCACGTCCTCCTGATTTTCGCCCTTCAACACAAAGGTCAGTGTCTTGCTAGCACCTGCATCCAGCTCCTGACGCTTCTGGCGCATGACGAACACGCACCGCTTGCTGGGTTTCTGGTGTTTCGCCAGGCGGCGGTCGATGCGATCCTTCTTCTTGTTCTTGGGTCGAATATGGCCGTTGACATAGGCTCCATCCATGTGGACTTCGCCCTCCAACATTCCCATCTCGCGTTGCTCCATCAGCGATTCACGAATCTTGTGGGCCAGCACGAAGGCTGTCTTGTACTGAATGCCAAGGTCCCGGCTTAACTGCAAAGCGGAAATGCCTTTTACTGCATTGGTGAAGATAGCGATGGCGGCGAGGTACACCTTCAGCGGCAGCTTGTGGAAGGCAAAAATCGTTCCGCTTGTGACGGAAAATGTGTGTTTGCAATCGCGGCAGCACCATTGCTTACGAGTGGCTTTAAAGTAGTGCTGTCCAATCACCCCGCACGCCGGACATGCCACTTCTTCGCCTTTGCCCCAACGCACCTCCCGAAACAAGGCAAATGCCTCATCATCAGTCAAGGCGAATACCTGACGAGCTGATAGCGTCCTGGCTTGGGCTGATAAGAGAAAGTGCTGTGGCATCCTGAATTCGTTTCGTTAAGAAACAAATTCTGCCCATCTCGATAAATTCACAAAGCACTTTTTGCATAAATAGCAACGAAGCCACGCTCTCTGTCCTTGCATTCCATAGTAGAGGAAATTTATGGAGGAAATGGCGCAAGCGTCAACAGGAGAAAGCCTAACGTAGGGTCAACTGTGGCAATTGGCCAATTTCTGTCAGTAGCGTTGCTCGGACTTGCTACTATTCGCAACCGTATCAGATGCCGACACAGAGCTCATTGGCGTGGCAGGAACAACATTAGCCGAACGCAGCAGTATCATGCCAATGGAAAAACTAAGACTATCTTAGGCATGGTAAGCCATACCAAACATCACTTCCGTTGCTCGCGCGCCGCATGAAAGCAGCACGCGAACGTTTGGATATTTCGCAAATTGCGCAGACAATAGTGCCCATGTAGAATGACCAAGATATGGATTTACTTGCTTAAAGGGCTAACCAATGAGTTTGCAGTTCCCAATCCCTCTTGTTCCAACGGTCCTACGTGCAGCTCTGTCCTTGCACGAGGCTATACGGCTACCAAGTGTCACCTTGACGAGTGAAGACCCTCTTCCCGCAGTTGTGAATATAGATTCGAGCGGATATCTGCTTTCGCATGGAACAATGACAACCGAAGTAGACCGCGAAACAACTGATAACAATTGATCCAAAGATAAGTAGCGCGTTCTGTAAAGTTTTATAACTCGACAGCTAATAATAAAGGGGAGCAGACAAATGTTGCCATTTGTAATCCATGCAACCGGACTCCCAAGCTCGCCCAAAACGCCATGTAACAGCCTCACAGCAGAGGATCCGCTCCCCTCAGTTCTTGAGTTGTCTGGGGAGGGCTACCTGCTATCTCATAACACCCGAATGACAGCGGTTAACGCCGAGACTACTGATGACAACTGATTTACAGATGGCTTCCACAGTTTTGACGCCCTTCCTTCTGCAGTTCGCAGAGCCAATAAAACATGTGGAACCTCAGCGGTTGCGGTACGACGAAATGCGCCAAATCGCTCAGGTGCAGATCAATGGACAGTGGGTAGATACACCGGACGCACTTGAGCACACAATGCAGTCGACTAGGATGACAAAGGTCCAATCTGAGACTACCGATGATGAGTGAGAGCTATGTGCTCGTCGTCAGCACTGTAGCGGATGTTGCAACCGATGATGTTGTGAAGAGATTGCTGAGTCGCTCTATCAAACATCGCCGCATCAATACTGAAGACTTTCCGTTCAAACGCGGCCTATCTATTCCATTTGGATGTGGCGGTATCGATCAATGGCTTGAATTGGATGGTGAGAAACTTCCACAGCCCGCCGCAATCTGGTATCGCCGGATGCGCTCGCCACCGAAACCCGAGGGAATGCAGGAGGGTGTCTATCAATTTTGCATGCAGGAAAGTCGCGCAGCGCTCCTTGGCGGGATTTTGACCGGCACCGCTCAATGGATGAGCCACCCGGCATCCGTTTGGCAATCAGAGTTCAAGCCATTTCAGTTGGCGGTGGCTCAATCGCTGGGTTTTCGTGTGCCTCGAACGGTTATAACAAATAGTCCCCAAGCCATTCGCGAAGCTTTCACAAACTTTGGCGCAATGGTAGTAAAGCCTACGCGGACAGGGCATGTTGTATATGATGACAAGGATTACGCCGTCTTCACCTCAAAGCTTCTAGCCGAGCATCTTGAACATCTCGAAGGCGCATCGCTAAGCCCATCAATCTACCAGGAGCTCATTCCAAAACGCTTCGATATCCGAGCCACAGTTGTAGGCGAGCGCATCTTTTCTGCTGCCATCGATTCGCAAAGCGATCCGGCGGCTTGTATTGACTGGCGGCATACCGAGAATCCGAAACTTCCGCACTATCCAGTTACATTACCGCCAGAAATTGAGACGCAGCTTCTGGCGCTAATGAAACGACTTGGGTTGAATTTCGGTGCTATTGACCTTGTTCAAACTCCAACAGGTGAATATTTTTTTCTTGAGGTTAATCCGAATGGGCAATGGCTATGGATAGATGACATGCTCGGGATGGGTATCTCGGACGAGGTGGCAAACTGGTTGTCTAGCAAGGTGACATATGGGGCTGCATAACATTCGATTAGGGGACTTGATCGACTGCGTATTCCCTATGTTGGAACAGGAAAGCGCAAAGTCGAAAAGTGAATCTAAAGCCAAGAGGGACGTAGTACAAGCCGAAGAAGAGCGTCTTGTGGCTGGCCTCCCTTCAAACGAAGCTTATCTGAAGGAGCATCTGGAGTCCGTCGAAAAGCTTGTTGAGAAAGAACAATCACGTCGCACAAGCGTCGACGCTCGCCTTATGAGCATCGTCGGTCTTACATCCATTGCGGCAACTGTGGTTCTTACGGCGCTTTTTGCAATGGCCGCGGGCACAATGCCTTTGCCGCAAGGTGTATCGAAGTGGACGCTTGTACTTGGATGCTTTTACCTTGCCCTACAGCTTTTTGCAGCGCTTTACGCCGCAGTCAAGGGGCTATCACGTGCATCTTACAGTAGTGAAACTGCAGTTGATCTCTTGCCACCACCCAAATTGGCACGTAGCAATTTTCTGCGCCAATGCATTTCCAATAAGTTCGACTTACTGAAACAGCATCAGGATGTAAACAACGAAAAAGTGAGCCAAATGGCGGTGTCTCATCGCGCCGTTTTGAATTTTCTGGTCGCACTCGTGATATTGGCTGGCGCAGCCTCTTTGATGGCGCTCAATCGTGAGCCACCGAAGGAAGGCGGTGTTTGTGGTGAGGTGTTAAACAAGCTTTGTGCTGCACATGACAAATCTGCTCCCATTGCCACGAGAAAGATTGTGCTAACGAAAGCCGTGACTGTGGAGCCCTTTCCACCCGGCGAATACAAGCTAAATCTCGATGCTGTTCTTCCATGCGTGAGAGAGGTATTGAGGCCTTATAGCGATTTTCATATAAGTGGGTGGCAAATAATCGGTCGGGTCGATAAACATCAATTGCGCGCCGGTAGTGCTGCCATCTATGGCTCGAATCAGGCACTCGCAATGGCTCGAGCTACTTGGGTTCGTGATAATGTATTATCGCAACTCAAGCTATTCGACCCCGCTACTGCTGTTATGTCAGTGGGTGGGGCAATAAACGTCGGCACCAAAGTAGGCGACTCCGATTTGCAGTCGGATCGCGCAGTTGATATCTATGTGCTACTGGATCAAGAGGTGCCACAGACATCTTCTATAAAGCTACCAGCGGAGCCGCCGACTTCTATCGCATGTCCAAATTTGGCAAGAAAGCTGGACTAACCGAGTCACTAAATCCAACGTGGATAGAGCGTCCATTAACTTTAATGTTTAGCGACTCACATATGCTTGCAATTGCCGCATTCTGCGTTTCTCTCATGGCACTGCTTTTCTCGGGAATCGCACTTGTTATCACTTACCGCAAAGAGGCTCATCGCATACGCCTTGAACTCGCTCCTGCGAAATACGGTGGCGTAATTCTCGGTATCAGCAACGACAGTGGAATTGACACATTGGTTCGGTCAATTGGCCACTTCCGCCGTTTCGGCAAAGTTGGATGGATTAGTGACTCTGTTGGCGATCATGTCACGAACAAGTCTGTGGAATTCCCGTTCACTGTCAAAGCGCGATCAACTTTCGAAGTTTTCATAAATACGGCACAGAAAATCCCAAAGTTCAGTAATGCCGTCGGCCTGTGCATCCAACTCGACACAGGCCGCCTCTATGTTCTTCCGCAGAGCGTTCCATGGAACGACTCACTGCGTATGCATTTCTCAGCTTGGGTTTCTCACTTTACCGGAGGGAAATATGCTCCAGGGGTAAAGCGCCCACGCATCAAGGTTCGCCAATGATCGTCCCCACGCTTTAAGCGTTAAAGCCCCAGGCTGCCGAGTGCCTTGATCTTTTTGCTCATGGGCTGGATTCTTTCTGGGGGAAGACGCGCGTCCGCTACGGCGGCTGCCTTCCTTTAGATATCGTAGTCAATGCTTGCTCTGTCATTCGTCATTTCCATGCAATCTTCAGGTTGGAGATTAAATTCGTATGTCTACTGAACCAGTTTTACCTAGTCAAAAGCAAATCAATTATGCGAAAAAAATCGCTGCTGATCGAAAAGAGGATCTACCCCAAAATGTCTTAACTAACTTAAAGGCATGTCGCGCCTACCTTAATAAATACGCAAAAAATAGCGTCGCTCCAATTGCGACGAAGCAAATATTGACCGAGAGTGATGGCCCCAAACTTCCAACTGAGTTGCAAAGGAATTTTGTGACCGACATTTACAACAAACTTTCCGACGCAATCGATCTAAAGGAACTTGAGCTTGGTCTGTCGAGCTACGACAACTGCCGCAAATTTATCGATAAACACAGGAATACGTTCGATGCGCGCATACAACTCGAATCGAAGAAACGAGAACAGAAGTCACTAGCCTCTTTCCGAAAAGAACTAAATTTCGTTGATTTCATCACACCGGAGTTGCGTGCGGCAGTCGCGGCTGAAAAGACATCGGAAGACAAAGAGAATGTCATACGGGCGTATCGAAAAGCAGGTAAGAGTGGATATTCGCGATTGGATGCCAGCAAGCTGCGCTCGACCACAGAGAAGCTGCTTGGATATTGGCTCGAGGGATTGCAAAGCACGGCGTTCGACGCAATGGGATCGTTACCCAATCTGATCGGCGATCCAAAGAGTGTTTTTGGTGTAAGTGAGATCGAAACACTTTTGAATGAACATGCGTGCGATGGCATCAAATTTGACCAGCCTCACCTTCCCGTCAGACATCTAGTATTGAAACTTGTGAAGGAAAAAGCCGAAGAAAAATCTCCTCCGGTTCTCAGCGTCCTGCCGCTGATGGCAATTCGCGACCCTCAGGCCGAAAAAGGATACCGCTGGACACCGGCCATCGAACGTATCCCGCTGTTTAATAGAAATCTGATTGGCGAGTCCGCGAAATTTCCAGGACTGATGTGCGACAACGTGGATAAGTTTGATGCCTGGGCGGTCGAGCAGGAGGCAATCGTTCAGCCAGATGGCGTGGATTCGGAAATTAAACTTGGTATACGGGACGCGCTAGACATCTGGGACGAAGCGTTTAATGTTCTAGCTGAGCCAGGTCTTGGCGGTATACAGGGCTGGATCGCCCGTTTCATTGCAACACGTAGCGAGTTCTGGCAAATCAAAAAACGCAAAGCAGTGTTCGCACTTGTGGATGGCGGCGCCGTTAGCGGCGCCTCACGTCAGGTTTGCAACGCCTACCGACAATTGATCGCTGAGCCGGAAATGCTCAATATCAAAGAGCTTTCGCTTTTCCGACGCGCTGCTGACACTCAACCTCTGCCACAAAAAAACTACGATACCGCTCAGCAAGGCCTCGATCTGACGCACATCACTCGCTATTTAGGCCACATGGACTCTTTTAAGGACGGCAAGCGCGAAGCTTTCCCTTTGGATCCGGCGCAACGAGATGCACTGATCGCTCTAGACATGACGTCCAACGGTGAACTTCTCGCCGTCAATGGACCACCCGGTACGGGGAAGACCAGTCTCTTGCGGGGTGTCATCGCCAGCCAATGGGTCGCGCCGCTGCTCACCGACGCGAAGCAACCGATGTGTCCGTTAATATTAGCGTGCGCAGCAACAAACCAGGCCGTTACCAATATTATCTCTAGTTTCGATGAAACGCCGGGTGCCCCACTTTTTGGCAACGATGGCAGCTTCCTATCTGGAAGTCCAGTCAGTGCTGATAGTCGCTGGCTGCCGCGACTAGCATCTTACGGCTGGTATGCTCCGCCTCAAGTCACTCAAGATGTCCTGCGCGACTACGGGAAATATCAGCTCATCGACCGCGAGGGTACGCATAAGCCGTGGGAATTCAAGGGAATCGTCGAGGGATTTGGCAATTTTAACGAAACGCAATCGGAAGACGCCTACTTATATTGCGCAGAGCTCTTTTTTGGAGTTCGACTGGATTTGCCATCAACATTGCAGCGCTTGCGCCAGCGTGTCATACAAGACAAACAAAATATCACGAAGCTCCAAGGGCACCTCGGCGATTGGATTAAGGAACTGCACAAGCTGATGTCAACGGATCCATGGACTGTCGACCATGAGGAGCGACGCCAGCAATTGGTGCTGCACGCCGAGCCGCTAGCAGGAAAGTCGGGCAGACAAACGCAGTTACATGAGGCAATAGCAGTCTTCGACGCAAAAATCGATCAACTTGCACGATTTAACGATTTTGGCACGCCGGTTCAGCAATACGTCGGCCTGCTGGCGACATTGCCCACGAACGATCCTCTGAAAACCGAAACCGACTACACCCATATCAAGCAGCAGTATGATGACTTGGCGTCGCTGGCTGCGAAATTGGAAGAGACTCTTCATCTCAGCTTCCTGCATCGAATTAAGGTAGCGTTTTCGACTGTATTTCAGCGTGAAGAAACCGAACTGCGCTGGTCAGCCATGGGCGAGGCAATGCGCGCGTGTAATCTTGATGTTGCCGATGGACAACCCGATATTGACGCATGGTTATCGGCGATCACTGCGCGCCGAGGTGTTTTACGCGCTCGACTCGATCTTTCCGCTGCCGAAGGACTGCGCATCTACTTGGCAAAGAAAGGCATTGAGCTTACACCGACTGATGACTACCGGACACTATGGCCAGTCGAGCTCGATGCTTATCGTGAAACACTGCGCGCCAAGCGTTCGCAGTTGGTGCTAGAGATGAAGGGTATTGACGAGAGACTCGCTGCGATCAAGTCTGAGCTCTCATCGCTGGACCACGTGTTTCAAGCCCGCGACGCAGCGAGAGCGCGCGTCAAAGATGCTCGAGTCGACATCGTCGCGGATCTAGCGACATTCGGAGATGGCGTATCGTCCGACATGGCACTGCTGAAATCCATGGATGAAGCATTCACTCTGACGCTGGCCGGTACGCAAAGCAAGGATGGCCTCGCTCAACACCAATTCGACATCAACAAGCACGCTCAAGACTGGCTCGACACAAACGTGCGCGTACGCATCTTTCATCTCGCTGCACGTTACTGGGAGGGACGATACGTTCAATCCCGCAAGGACACCGCAACACGTCTATACGCCGATGAAAACTATGTGATGCGTAGTGAAGATCAACTACGCGAACTCGCCATGCTTGCGCCCGTCTTCGTTGTAACGGCCTACTCAGCCCCGAAATTGATGCGCCGTAATCTACAGGATTTTGAGGAGAATGTTCCTCCCTACCTGTTTGGCGAAGCCGAGCTGCTGATCGTTGACGAAGCAGGCCAAGGCACAGCGGAAATCGGTGCGAATGCCTTTATGTTCGCGAGAAAGTCGATCGTCGTCGGCGATGTTGCCCAACTGGAACCCGTATGGAACATGGGCGAATCTGCTGACAAGGGGCTTGTGCGCAGATTCGATCTCGCGCAAATTCCTTGCGTCGAAGGGCAGACTCCTTACCAGGCGTTGGTGCCCTCTGGAATTCTGCTTGCCTGCGGCAGTGTTATGCGTATGGCGCAACGTGCGACTATGTGGACTAACCCGGCATTTCCAGACACCCCAGGGCTGACACTGACAAACCATTATCGTTGCCTGACTTCAATTATCGAGATCTGCAATCGCATGGTGTATCGAAGCACATTGCATGTCGCCACCCGAGCCCCAAATAAATTATGGCGACCGGAACTTTCGCGCCTTGGCTTTCTAGTCACAGATGAAATGGCCAACACCAAGAATCCCGGCGGATCGCGACGCAATCAATCCGAAGCAGAATGTATAGCTAGATGGATTTATGAAAACGAAGCGAGCATCGTCAAGCATTACAGCACGAAAAAGGTTGCCAGGATTGAAGATGTACTGGCGATTGTGACCCCTTTCAGTGGTCAGAAATTGACGTTAAAGCGCGCGCTGGCGGCTCAGTACAAACTAAAATGGGATGAACAAGATAAGGATGCCATCTACAACAAGATGGTCATCAATACCGTACATACATTGCAAGGGGCGGAAAAACAGATTGTCATCTTCGCGATGGTTGAAACAAACGATCCAAGCGGTTCGCAATTCTATGACAGGGGGGCCAACTTAATAAACGTGGCGATTTCTCGCGCAAAGGAGATGTTCATTGTCGCCATGACGCAAAAGGCCGTCGACTATGCGCGCAACCTCACCCCCAAGACGCTAAGCAAGCCGAGTGACTATTTGTGGCAAGCGGTGGTTGCAAACGGCTCGCGCCTAAACGCACGACGCCTGATCATCGTCGAGTCACCAAACAAATGCGAGACGATAAAGAAAGCGCTAGGCTCCAGTATTGAGGTGGAAGTCATTGCCACTGAGGGGCATATTGCAAAACTTGAAGAACCACAAAATTGGAATGCACTGCTTGCAAACAGCCCTTCCTGGAGTGCTCTGAGCGACACGGGGTCGAGGGTTTTTGCAAGGATCGAGACCCTTTGGCCAGACCTTGAGGCATGCTATCTCGCCACAGACCCCGACGCGGAAGGAGAAGCCATCGCGTGGCACATATTGCGAGTATTGCGCGACAGACAAGGTGCTGGCGACATCTCTGCACCATCTGGCAAGATGCCACTGATCAAACGCATGCGGTTCTACAATCTTGAACCCACAGAGGTAAACAGAGCCTACGATGTTGCTTCCACTGGCTTGGATGCTGGCATGATAAAGAGCGCACTTGCGCGCGGGCTGATCGACTATCTCATCACCACCGAATATCCACAACGTATAAGACTCGGCAGCGCCAATAGCTTTGCACGCGGTATTGGTCGAGTGCAATTGGGTGTGCTGGACTTAGTCAGTCAAGCAATACGGAATAAACCTAGTTATGGAGTCAAGGTGTCAATTCCTCTCGACGATGGATCGAAATTTCCCACCTACGTGCTTAGGCCATCAGCGAACGATGCCGATGACATAAATCGCATTTGGCAAACGGATAATGTTGAGGTCGCTGAAAAGGCAGCATTGCGCATGCAAGCAAGGTTGAACGAAGTTGGATTGAAAGTTGCTATCCAATGGACATCCGATCCGCTACGACAACATGAGCCCTACCCGGGACTCAATACTGCGAGGCTACTTGCTCTCGCGTGGCGCGCCAAACGCATGCAACCCGTCCGCGTCATGGCGGCACTTCAGGCTTTGTATGAAGGCGCTACTGAGCTGGCGCGTCCGAATGCCGGACTGCAGGTCGATGCACAAAAGTGCAGTTCTACTGAGCAGTCACTTTTTATAGAAGAATAACCGATGAGCGAACACCACACATCCGCGCACCCGATTCTCGAACCATTGGACTATGAATTAACGCCTGATGACGCTCGCCTTTTCATGAAAGGCGAACTTCTCGATGTTTACGAGTTGTTGTGGAGCGCAGGTGTCGCAACTGCGATGGATGGTCCCGCATTACGTCGTGAAATACTGGAAGTGCAATTACGTACATCGACAATGAATCCAACTTCAGATTCGAGCTTAGGCTTGCTGGCAGTCCAGATGCGCTGCCTTGATCAAGGTTGGAGCCCACTGCTAACGTCTGAAACTCAGTACTCAGAGGTGGGTGCTCCAAACATTGCTGCGTTTTTTCCAGATGTTCTGACTGACGCACTAGATGCATGTGGCCAAGCGCACATTGACGGTAACGGGCGACGCTATCGTTCTGCCGACATGTGCACACAACTCGCCACGTTACTAGGGCGAACCGCTACTTGGGAGACTGAAGTTACCACACTAACTGATCCCGCGCTCAGCCTCGACCAAGTGATCGAGTTAATGGAAAAAAATGGAATTGGGAGACCTTCAACATTCGCGGATAGACTATCCGCAGCGATCGATAATGATTTAGTACGCCACAACCAGGCAACAAATCGGCTGGAGATCGGTGATTATGGCGAAAAGGTATTAGCAGCACTAACTACCCTACCTGCCAGTGCCGTTGTGGATGCGGCGTTTAGTGCGGATCTTGAAATGGCGTTAAAAGCCATCGAAACTGATCATTCACTTGCCGGAGATATAGTGCGCCAATTCTGCGAAAGAGCTTTAGGTACAGATTCTTCGCTCGCTGATTGGCTTGATGAGCAGGTCATCGATGGAGAGAGTCTAAACGAATCTATCGCCCGTGCCGACGCGATCCTGCCTTCGGCGAACAGTTGGAGTTCCTTTGCGCTCCCGGCTGGCATGTCCCCAGAGCAATTGGCGATAAAGCCTGATGAGGCGATCTCGTTGCGCGCTGAGATCGATACGATCCTCGCGGCACCAGACCGAAATAGATGGAAACGGCGTTCGCCTCGCCAACGGGCTGCGTGTCGCCTTGCTGTATTAGCAATGGCAAGCACCACATTCTCGGCTGAAGGTTTAGTTGCACTGGCATCGCGCGATATCGTGCTGCGCTGGTGGATCGACTTGGCACCACAAGAGGCGCCGCTTTCTGACGATGAATTTGAAGAGATACAGGTGGCATTGCTGATGCTTGATCCTGTAGCAAAAGCAGACCTCGCGGCGTTGGCTGTTCGAGTCGATCTGTCGCTATAGCAATAACTTAAAGGAGAATCAACTCGATGGGCTTCATTTCCTATCCGAGAACAGCAGCCGAATTAAGGGCAGTCCTGTCGCTTGGCTACCAAGAAGTGCTTAGGTTGTTGCGCACAAAACAATTGCGAATCAACCTGCGCAGCTATCTGAGACATCTATTCAAGGAAAATCAATACGACGATCAAGCAATCGATCAGTTAAACAAAAAACTGTTCGCATGGCAGGAAGCGCGCAAAGAGGCAGGACTACCCTGCGGAGCACTTGTCTACCATCATTCTGGAGTCAGAAATCTACATGGTTTCAAAATCACTATGATCCAATACGAAAAGAAGGCTGATCGGGCTATCTACGTGAAAGAACGGGAGAAAGAATTCAGGCCGATTCGCAAAGCGTGGCTGAAAGATATCGCCGTTCGGAACGCCAAGGAGCTGGAAGCTGCTGGCATACCCCGAAGCGAAATTGAAAAAATGGCAAAGTATGGAATAACTCCGACGGATTCCAATGGCAAACCGTGGTATCAGGTTCATCATAGGCTCCCTCTGGACGACGGAGGTACCAACGATCCAAAAAATTTCATTCTCATCCGCAACGACGTTGAGCACCGAGCCGTACATGGTTACTACAACCCAGCGGAGCTTCGTATCGACCGACTCGCCTATGGAAGCATTGCGGAAGTCGCATTACCAATGCCACCGGAAGATACGATCATCTACCCGAACCCCGCGCTCGGCTATGTAGCTGAGATTGTCCCACATGCCGATTTTTTAGAGATATACCATGATGATTGAAGACTTGGTCGATAACATAACATTGTTCCTTAAAGACGGAGCGGCATCAGCCATCCCGCGGCCCTGTAGCGAAGACGAAATTTCTAAGGCAGAAACCGCATTTTCAGCTGAGTTTCATCATGTTTTTCCCGAAGCTTACAAGCGTGTTTTGCGTCGAGCGAATGGCCTTGCTCACAATGGTCTCATCATTTGGCCGGCGGCGCCAGAATCGCTATTTCAAGAAACAATACTTCAAGCGAACACAGATCAGCGCGAGAATTTCTCTGACGATTTCATCTACTACGGCCAGATAGACGAAGAACTCTATGTTTTCGATATAAATACTGAAAAATATTTCGCGATCGAATATGTGGGGAAATCGGTATGGAAAAAATTTGAAAGTGCGGAAGAGATGTTCGAATTTATGCTCAAACGAGCTTTGGAATAAGCTGCTTATGTCAAAGTGACAAAATGAAAATACCCCTGAATTCCATAATCGGAAATCAGGGGTATTATGTTGTTGCTGTACATCAGTTTATAAGACTCGGCCAACTCAGTTCTGTTACCGGGACCAATGGCAAATCATGCATGTCTGGCAAATCCTCAATTTCGCAAAGATTATAGGGCACAATTAACACATTATCATCGGGACCCTCATCGAGCCCTTTATTAAAGCGCAATAAAATTTCGTAGCGCTCCCCGTTGTAGATAACCTCATCTCCTTCACTTGCATTAATTGCTACCCCTTTCGGCTGTAACAACTCCTCAAGATACTTGGTGGCGCAATAATCCAAGCCTTGACTCTTGCATGTGCGTAGCGCTTCCAGAATTGTCCTTCTGTAGCGATGTTCCAATTCCACTTTCATGGTGCTCTCCTTGAGAAAACGAGAACACCATGCCCCTACCGGGGCATGGTGCCCCGGTAGGGTTGATAAGTTATGGCAAGTAGGAAACCCGCCTTTGTGAGTGCCTAACTAATTGATTTTAGGCGATTGTGCATTTGCTACATAATACCGGTCTTGCCAAGAAAGGTAACCCAAAGAAGGCGCCCCCAGCTTGCCGCCGCTACGCGGTTCCCTGCGTTGCTCGACTGGTCAGGCGGCTGCGGAACTCGCGCTTCGCGCTCAGACAGTCCTCGCCGAAATCCCCTGACCAGCCTGCGCTACTCGGCGGCGCACAGGGGAGGGTAAATCGAAAATCAAAATCAAGTGGTGGGCAACAAGTTGCCCACCATAGTCAAAGCAATTTGACTCCGGTACACTCAAGACGCGGGGATAATCCTTTGACACGTTGTGTGAAGTGTATAGTTACTTGGCATTTGAAGTCAGGAGGCGTTTAGGCGGCCTAAATCACTATAGGAATGTTTGCTCCATGAGACTCTCTATCAGCGTCAGGGCAATAGCACTCTTCTTCTCAGTAATTTTCTCAGGAACCGCATTCGGCGATCAGCGCAGCACTTTTATTCATATGGCATGTGTCCCGGAAATTGGATTCTTCGAAATAACTCCGACCTACATCTGGAATGTTCCAGAAGAGCGCGCCATAAAACGGTTAATGCAGAAAAAACACAAACTATTTCCCGAGGGATCAGGGAAATTTTCATGCGTATTGAATGACTCTACGATTAAGGTTCAGTATCGGACAGAGTCGTGTAACCATTATGAGAATAGCCAAATCTTTATTGATATGTGGGTCAACGATTTGAAAGTAATCCATCAGGTAGTATTCGCAGATACATGCTATTCCGCTGCGACAACCCGAATTTGGTATTCACAAGAAGGTAGTGTTGGTTTTGATGCAAACCCTGCATATGGGATGTTTGATAGCGGACCTGTTACTGTTTCATTCTTTGCTGGCCTCGTTGGTGATGAGTTTAATAATTTTTCAGCGAACGATGAAGCGCTGCCGATTACGATGAGCCATATCAATAAAAGGATTGATGGCTTAGTCAACAAAGCTCGATAGGTGGGCACGAAGTGCCCACGCTGTGCTTTGGTTTTTTTGCTTTTTCTTCCCCTGTGCGCAGCCGAGTAGCGGAGAACGGTCAGGGGATGTCGGCGAGGACTGTCTGAGCGCGTAGCGCGAGTTCCGCAGCCGCCTGACCGTTTGAGCAACGCAGGGGACCGCGAAGCGGCGGCAAACCGGGGGCGCCTTTTCTTTGGTTCCTTTCTTTTGGCGAAGCAAAAGAAAGGAACTTGCTGTCGGGCAACCCCCGACGGTTTTGATTTTTATTTGATGGGTAGCCTTGCATAGCCACCTGACTAGGCTGCCAAAAAACGCCAGCCAAGTCATTGGTTATCGCTACGCTCAACCCATCCTACGGATTCTCAGTTCGCGGGCTACGCCCATCCTTCGATACACCGCGCTACGCGCGGCACTCAGGACGAACGGTTTCAGGAGGGCTCAATGCGAACGACCTAAACTCTCCAGCACCTTCCGCACCGGTGTCGGTATCGCCCCCCTCAACGCCTCTTCCACATCTATCCACAAACTCCCCGCCTGCTGTACCCGCACCGGCTTGCGCACCACGCGCAACAGCACCGGCGTGATGTGCAATTTGAAATGCGTGAAGGTATGCGCGAACTCCGGCAGGTCGATGCGCTCACTCACTGCTATGCCGTTGCGCTGCAGATAATCCTCCGCGACGCCCTGCCCATCGTCGATTTGCGGCGGACACCACAGGCCGCCCCAGATGCCGCTGCCAGGGCGCTTCTCCAGCAGGATGTCGTTGCCGTGCATCAGCAATAAAAACGTGGCGTGCCGCTCCGGCACGGCCTTCTTCGGGCGCGGCGTGGGGAGTTCGGCGATGCGGTTCGTATTCGATGCAACGCAGTCGGCATTCACCGGACAATCGTCGCACTTCGGTTTACCGCGCGAGCAAACGGTCGCACCGATGTCCATCAGTGCCTGGGTGTAGGTGGCGATGTCGCGCGGCGGCAACAATGACTCGGCCTGCTGCCACAACTGCTCTTCGACCTTCTTGTTCCCCGCCCAACCCTCGATGCCGCACCAGCGTGCGAGCACGCGCTTGACGTTGCCGTCGAGGATCGCGCGGCGTTCGTGATACGCCAGCGCGCAGATCGCCGCGGCGGTGGAACGGCCTATGCCGGGAAGTTCGAGAAGGTCTTCGAGTTGGTGCGGGAATTCTCCGCCGAACTGCTCGACGACGATGCGCGCGGCCTTGTGCAGGTTGCGGCCTCTGGCGTAGTAGCCGAGGCCGCTCCAGTGCGCGAGCACTTCGTCTTCGGTCGCGGCGGCGAGTGCTGCGACGGTCGGGAACGAGGCGACGAAACGCTGGTAATACGGGATGACGGTGGCGACCTGCGTCTGTTGCAGCATGATCTCGGACAGCCACACGCGGTAGGCATCCTGCCCCTGCCAGGGCAGGTCGTGACGGCCGTGTTGGCGTTGCCAACGGATGAGGTGGGAAGAAAAACTATGCATTCAACGCCGCTGTAGGAGCGGGCCCTGCCCGCGACCAGGAAGTTCGCGGGCAGGGCCCGCTCCTACATTACCGACAATCACCGGAACAAGCCCTTGAGGCTGTCTTTCAACTGGTCCTGCACCTTGGTCTTGATCTCTTCCTTCTTGGCTTCGACCTTCTGCTTCGCGGCCTCGCCTACCATCGCGCCGAAGTCCAGCGTGTATTTCAGGTCGGCGAACGGGCCAGTGACGCGCACCGGGACAGTGAGGCCGCCGACTGCGTCCTTGCCGCCCTGGCCTTCCAGCGTCTTCGCCAGCGTGGCCTTGGCGAGGTAGTTCATGCTGTCGCGGCCGATGTCGATGTCGCCGTTGCCGGAGAGGCGCAGCAGCGGCGATTTCAGCGACAGGTCGTCGTTGTGCGCGACGCCGTTGTTCACCTTGAAGCTGGCCTTGAGTTCGCTGAAGTCGGTCTTCTCGGCGCTGTCGGCGGACGAGGTCTGTGAGCTGCCCTTGCCCAGCATGCCCTGCGCGTCGCGCAATTTCTTCGCGATGTTGATGCCCTTGATCGCGCCGTCGGCGAGGTTCAGCGACATCGTGCCGTTAAGCGCCTTCTTCATCGCGCCGACGGTGTCGCCGCGCATGGTCAGGTTCATGCCGACGTTGCCGCGCCCTTCCAGCGTATCGAAGTCGGCGGCATCCTTGGTCAGCGCGGCGATGTCGACACCGCTCAACGTCTGGTTCACCGCGATCACCGGCGTGGCCTGCGCATTGACGCTGACGCTGCCGTTGACGCTGCCCTTGTACAGATTGGCCGACAGCGGCGCGATGTTGAGCTGGCCGTTGTGCGCCTTCATCTCGAGCTTCAGGTTGGAGGTCTTCACGTTCGCGACCTTCAGCGCACCGATATGCAGACGGCCTTCGAGGTTCAGGCTGCGCAGCGCGGACAGGTCGATGGGCTGCTCCGGCCCGCTCTCCTTGGCCGCACCGGCTTCCTTCTTCGGCATGTAGAGGTCGGCGTCGAACTGGTCGACATCCACGTCGAAACGAATCGCAGGACTCGCAAAGCCGTTCACCGCAACCTTGGCCTTGACCTGGCTCTGCAGCAGCCCGCCCGCCAGTTCGACATCGACATGCTCCTTGTTCGCGTCGAACGCGAAGCTGCCCTTCATCTCGCTCTTGACCTGCTTGCCGGGCAGCGCGTCGCCCTTGGCGTCGAAGGACAGCGTCAGTGCCTTGCTGCCGAACGCGCGCGCGTTACCCTGTATCGACGGCAGCGACAGTGTCGCGGTGATGTCGTTCGCGCCGTTCAGGCGCGCGGAAAGCGCGAGCTTGTCGCCGCTGAAGCTGTCCTTCGTCACTGCGATCTTCGGCGCATCGAGTGCGACTTCGAACGCGTCCTTGCCCTTGGTTCCGCTGGCCTTCACGGAGAAGTTCTGCGTGCCGTACTGCTGCGCTGAAACATCCGCGCTCACGTCGCCGCCCGCTTGCAGCTTCAGCCCCTGCATGTCCAGCGCGCTTCCGCTGGCCTGCAGGTCCAACCCTTCCAGCTTGTAGAGTTGCTTGTCGAGATCGAAGGTCAGCGTGGTCTTGAGTTGGGTGGCGATGTCGAGCTTGGGCTGATTGGCCTGCACCGCGGCCGACAGGTCTATCTTGCTCGGCACGCCATTGGCGATGCGGCCTGTGTGCAGATTCAGGTCCTTGATCGCGTATTGCGCACCCGTGCCTTCGTCACGATAAGTGAGCGCGGTCTTCTCGATGGACACCGCGGCGATGTCGAACTCGACTTGCTTCTTCGGCTCGGTCTTCTGCTCGCTTTTGGACAGCAGATCATCGATGTTGGTCGTGCCGTCCTTACGCTTGATCAGCGTCGCCTGTAGACCGCTGATCGCGACTTCGTCCACCACCGCCTTGCCGGAGAACAGCGGCATCAGCGCCAGCGAGACGCGCGCCGATTCAATGGCGGCGAACTGCTCTGCACTCTTGAATTCCGACAGGGATACCTTGCCGAGATTCGCGCCGATGTTGGGGAAGAACGACAGCGTGATGTCGCCGTCGAGGCGCAGGTCGCGCTGCTTGCTGTCCTTCACCGCCTTGACGATCTCGTCCTTGTAGTCGTTCGGATCGAAGGTCGCGGCGAGATAAGCCGCACCGGCAATGGCGATGCCAACCACGGAACCCGTGACTATCAGGGTGTACTTGAGTATCTTGTTCATGATCGCCTCGCGAAAGATAAGTTAGTCGGATTATAGCGGAGCGCGCACCGGGATTATCACGCCCGGACAATCAACACGAACACCTGTCGGCAGCAAAGAAAAGGCCGTTCATGGCATTGAACCACGAACGGCCTTTGACTTTCGACTGTAACGATCAGATTACTTTTGAATACTTGGCGTGCTCGGTGCGCGTGCGCAGGTACTTGTCGAACACCATACAGATGTTGCGGATCAGCATGCGGCCCTTGGGCGTGACGACGATGCGCTGCGGCGACAGTTCCAGCAGGCCTTCGCGCTCGTATTCGAGCAGCTCGTCCCGCTCGGTGGCAAAGTAACTGTCGAAATCGATCTCGAACTCGCGGCCGAGGGCCGGCTTGTCGAGCTCGAAGTGGCACATCAGCGCCTGGATGATCTCACGACGGATCATGTCGTCATGATCCAGCACGATACCGCGCATGACCGGCAGTTCGTTGCGGTCGAGCGCGCCGTAGTACTGTTCCAATTCGCGGAAGTTACCGCTGTAGGTCGGCCCGACCTTGCCGATCGCGCTGACGCCGAGCGCGACCAGGTCGCAATCGGCGTGGGTGGAATAGCCCTGGAAGTTGCGGTGCAGCATGCCCTGGCGCTGCGCCACGGCCAGTTCGTCTTCCGGCTTGGCGAAGTGGTCCATGCCGATGTAGACGTAACCCGCGCCGGTCAGCTTGTTCACCGCCATGCTGAGGATGTCGAGCTTCATCTGTCCGCTCGGCAGGTCGGCTTCATTGATGCGGCGCTGCGGCATGAAGAGGGTCGGCATGTGCGCGTAGTTGTAGATCGACAGGCGATCCGGGTTCGCGGCGATGATGCGGTCCAGCGTGCGGCCGAAGCCTTCCAGCGTCTGCTTGGGCAGGCCGTAGATCAGGTCGATGCTGACCGACTTGAAGCCGTTGGCGCGCGCGGCAGCGATGATGCGTAGCGTCTCTTCCTCGCTCTGGATGCGGTTGACCGCCTTCTGCACCTCGTCGTCGAAGTCCTGCACGCCGATGCTGATGCGGTTGAAACCGGTCTGACCCAGCAGCGCGATGGTGTCGTCGCTGACCTTGCGCGGGTCGATCTCGATGGAGTATTCGCCGTCCGGCACCATCTTGAAGTGCGTGGCTATGGCCGCCATCACTTCGCGGATTTCGTCGTCGGACAAAAAGGTCGGCGTGCCGCCGCCGAAGTGCAGCTGTTCGAGGGGCTGATCCGGGCCTAACAGTTCAGCCTGCATCGCCATTTCCTTGATCAGGTAGCGCACGTATTCGGCGGACTTGCTGCGATCCTTGGTGATGACCTTGTTGCAGGCGCAGTAGAAGCACAGCGTGTTGCAGAATGGGATATGAATATACAGCGACAGCGGGCCGCCGCCGGACGCGCGGCGCTGTGCGACCCAGTGCTTGTAGCTGTCGGCGTTGAAATCCTTGGCGAAACGGTCGGCGGTCGGATAGGAGGTGTAGCGCGGGCCATTCTTGTCCAGCCGGCGTATCAGCTCCAGGTCTACGACCAGTTGATTGACTGCATTTTCCATAAAAACTCCCCAAAAAGCGGCCCGCATTATGCCATTTAGCGGCCTTCATTGCTTCATCGACGTAGTGCGGCGTTTTGTCTCATTCCCATCACGCCGCAAAATCGGTATGCTGCGCGACGCTTGACCGTATAAAACCACATAATCTGGAGGAGAGAATGAGTCAACAGCTGGAGATTTCGACCGCCGAGTCGACGCGCGCAAAATGGCCGCACGAGATTTTCCTGATCAACCTGGTGTTCAACCACATCCTGGTATTCGCCTCCACCTTCGGCGTGTTCAGCACCTTTCCGCTGATGGTGCTGATCGTGCCGATCACCTCTTTCGCGATCACCGGATACATCATCATCAAAGGCAAACAGATCGCGAAGAGCGACGAGACCTTTTTCGTCAAGTCGCACTGGGATATCGCGGCCAAGCGCAACAATCATTTCATGTGGCTGCTTAGCATCACCTGCGTGATGGTCGGCGGCGGTTTCTGGCTGTCGCATGCGATGGGCTGGTCGAAGATCGCGACGATCGCGCTGATCGGCGGCGTCGGCCTGCTGCCCTTCATGGTGTCCTTGCTGGTGCTGATCGTGCTCGGCAACGACTCGATGTACCAGGCGCGCCACGGCAAGCTGCCCAAGCGTTATACCGAACCGACCCCCTCCACCGAATCCTCACAGCCTTGATACCATTCCACGCATGAATACTGAAAAACCAGGCATGAAAACAGAGAACAAGATATATCTGATCGTCGGCGTCGTATCCGTCTTGCTCATGGTCGGTTCGTTCCTGATCCCGGGCGAACCCACGATGAAGGACGACCTGCCCTGGCATATCGAGCATCCCGCACCGAACTCGGTGCGCGTGTTCGGACTGACGCTGGGGCAATCCAGCACCGCCGATGCCGAGAATAAATTCAAGGAAGAAGCAAAACCCAGCCTGTTCAAGGCACCCAACGGCCAGCTGATCGCCGAGGTGTTCTTCGAACAAGTAGATCTCGCCGGTCTGCGCTCCAAGGTCGTGCTGACCATCGATGTTCCCGAAACGGAACTAAAGGGGATGTATGAACGCGGCCTGCGCATGGCCGCCACCGGCAGCGGCAAAAAGATCACGATAGCGTCGGAAGATGCCGCCCGGCTGCGTACCCATCCGATCTCCAGCCTGACCTACATACCGGGCTTCCGCGTCGAAGACGAGATGTTCCTGAAGCGTTTCGGCCAACCCGCACAGCGGGTGAAAGAGAAGGGAAGCGGCGCGATCCACTGGCTGTATCCCCAGAACGGCTTGGACATCACGCTGGGAGGAGAAGACAAGCCGCTGCTGCAGTACGTCTCGCCGACCCAGTTCCACAAGCTGTCCGAGCCGTTGCTGGCACACGGCGAAGTTCTCGCCCAATCCGCAGTACCGGCAGTAACCCCTTAACCAAGCTTAATCGGCAGTCTTGTTGTCCGCATCCCGATCGGTCGCTTTCCGGCGCTCGGTGGGATGCGGCATCATGTCGTCGTCGTCGTCCATCAGGATGCGGCTGCCGCCGCCTTCCATGTCCTCGTACTGGCCTTTCCTGACAGCCCACACCAGCACCACGACGAGCAACACCCCGAAGAACATCATGCCGGGAATCAAACCGTAGATCACATCCATAGCAACACCTCTATTGTTTCCTGAACAGCGTGCGTATCCGCGCCGCATTGCCGATGACCACCAGCGAGCTGAGCGGCATCGTGATCGCCGCGACCAGCGGGCTGACCATCGCCATCATCGCCAGCGGCACCATGATCGCGTTATACACGAAAGAAAGTCCGATATTCTGCTTGATCGTGAGCAGCGTGCGACGCGACAGTTGCGTCGCCTGGCGCACCTTGTCCAGCTCGTTGTGCATCAGCACGATGTCGGCGCTCTCCACCGACACATCGGTGCCCGAGCCCAACGCGATACCGACGTCGGCGCGGATCAGCGCTGGCGCATCGTTAATGCCGTCACCCACCATCGCCACCACCGCGCCGCCCTGCTGCAGCTGCTGGATCACGAGATCCTTGTCCTGCGGCAATACCTCGGCGATCACCTCCATGCCGCCCAGTTGCCGCGCGATCGCTTCGGCCACCGTACGACGGTCGCCGGACAACAGCGTCATCGCGATGCCTTCCGCGCGCAATTCGTTCACCAGCTGCTGCGCATCGGCGCGCAGCCTGTCGGCCAGTGCGAGGATCGCGACATGCTTCCCGCCCTGCGCGATATGCACGCAGCTCATCGCCTGCGCCTCCAGTTCGTGCGCCTGAGCCACGAGCACGTCGTCCAGCGCGACCGCGTTGCGCGTCAGCCATTCGGCGCTGCCCAGCAGCACTCCACGCCCGGCGACATTGGCTTCCACGCCCAATCCCGCAGTAGCATGGAATCCGCTCACCGCGATGTCGCGATAACCCAGCTGCCTGATCTCCGCCTCGGCGACGATGGCCTTGGCCACGCTATGTTCGCTGTAGCGCTCCACCGCTGCCGCATCGCGCAACACGCCCTGCATATCGCACCCTTTGGCGGCATGCACTTGCGCCACGCTCATCCTGCCTTCGGTCAGCGTACCGGTCTTGTCGAACACAAAATGCGTGACCTTCGACAGCGTTTCCAGCACCAATCCGTTCTTGACCAGGATTCCGTGCTTGGCCCCCAGCCCGGAAGCCACCGCGATGGACATCGGCGTCGCCATGCCCAACGCGCAGGGGCAGGTGATGATCAGCACCGAGGTCGCCGCCATCAGCGCGATTTCGAAACTTTCTCCACGCCAGAAGAAAAAAGTCAGCCCCGCGCAGATCAGCGTGACCAGCACGAACCAGGGCACAATTGTATCGGCCAGCCGCTGGATCGGCGCCTTGGAAGACTGCGCCTCTTCAACCAGCCGGATGATCTTGGACAGCGTGGTGTCCTGCAACAGCGAGCGCACCTCTACCAGCAGCGCACCGGTGGTGTTCACCGTACCGGCCGAGACCTGTGCGCCGACGGACTTGCTCACCGGCACGGACTCGCCGCTCAGCATGGACTCGTCCACCGCGCTGTGGCCTTCCAGCACCACGCCGTCCACCGGCACCTTGTGTCCGGGCTTGATCAGCACCTGGTCGCCGGGCTTCACGCCGCGTATCGGCGTCATCTGCTCCTGTCCTTCGCGCATCACGATGGCGACGCGCGGCTGTAGTTCCATCAGCCGCTTGGTCGCGGACAATGCCTGATGGCGGAACATGCCTTCGAGATAGCGGCCGATCAGGATGATGAAGGTCAAGTTGGTGACGATGTCGAAATACACTTCCCCGACGGTGCTTTTCGTCAGCGTGACATACACGGAATACAGATAGGTGACCGACAGACCGATCGCGATCGGCATGTCCATCGTCAGATGGCCGGCGCGCAAGCCTCCGAGCGCACCGCGATAAAACGGGTAGCCGGCATAGAGCAGCGTCGGCGTCGCCAGCGCCAGCCCCATCCAGTGAAAGAACTGGCGGAACTCGTCCTCGTTCGCGCCGCTGTATAGCGCAATCGATATCCACATCATGTTCATCGTCGCGAAGCCGGCGAAGAACAGGCGGTAGAGCATCGCCCGATTGGCCTTCTGGATCGAACCCTCGGCGCTCTCAGGGTCGTAGGGCACGGCGGCATAGCCTATCCTGGCCAGCGCGTGTATCAGATCGGAAAGCTTGTTCTGGCGGTTATCCCATTTCAAATGCAGACGTTTCGCGGCCAAGTTGACATCGGCGGACAGCACGCCGGGCCTGCGCTTCAGGCCGCGCTCGATCAGCCATACACAGGCGGCGCAATGTATGCCTTCGACCAGCAGATGGATGTCGCGTATGTCGCCCGAGCAGGTAGTGAACTCGCATTGCACTTCGTCGAAGTCGTAGATCTCGACGTCTTTGGGAGGTTCGGGCGGCGGCCCCAGCAGCGCACCTTCTGGCGTGCGCTGGTAATAGCCCTGCAGCCCCGCCTCATGGATCGCCTCGCAGACCGACTGACAGGCGAAGCAGCAGAATCGCCTATCCTCGCCTTCCAGTACCGAGTGGTAATCCGCATCGGGAGCGATTGGCAGTCCGCAGTGGTAACAGACGCCGTTGGCGTGCTCGCTGTGCTGCGTCATCGATCGCTACTGCGCCTTTTCGTCGACCATGAACCTGTCGGTATTCACCCTGAATTCATCCTCGCCGCGCTTGAGGTGGATGCGCAATTCCCAGTAGCCCTTCAGCGGGAAATTGATGAACCCCTGGTAACTGCCGGGTGCGACTTCCTTGAAGGCGGTGGAGAAATCCTTGCTGGCATCCGACGCGCGGTAGGCTTCGACTTCCATCACTCCGCTCACCGGCTTGCCGTCGCGATCCACCACGCTGATCTCGTACGAGGTCGGCGTGTTCATCACCAGCGCCTTGGGTTTCTTGATCGTAGTCTGCCATGCGAGCGACTGTTGCTCACGCAGCTCCTCTAGCAACTCTTCGTTCGCCTTGCGGTCCTTGGTCTTGTAGTCCTGCTCGACCAGCGTGGAACGGCTGCTGTTGGCTGAATAAAGGACGAACGTGATGTTGACGGCCAACACCACGACGATCAAACCGATCACCGCCCACACCCACGGGTTGCGCAGGGCTGCTTTGTTATCCTGTGAAATCATTCGCTATCTCTCCTGTCGTATCAACGCTTGGGGCCGTTGAACTTGGATTTGTATTCTGCCGCCACCTGAGGGTCCTCGACCGCTTGGACACGGAACTCGATCGGTGTCACTTCCTTCTTGATCTTGTCTCCAGGTGCCTTCACGAAGATCGTGAACGAGGTACCTCGCCCATGATGGGTTAACAGCGGCTTTTCCGCGCCTATGAGCTGCTGCCCCTCGACGCCGCCTTCCATGGTCACAACCACATGAAGATCCTTGTCGGTCTTGTTGAGCACCTTGAACTGATACTTGTTCTGGATCGAGCCGTCGCTGAGCGAAACGAACAGCGGCTGGCGCTCGGGTATCACATTCAGCGTCATCGAGCCCATGTGGGTAAGACCGTACACGATACCCGCCAGGGCAATCACGATAATGGACAGATACACCAGCGTGCGCGGATGCTGGTACAACTTCTTGGCCGGCTTGCCTTCCAGTTCGTCCAGAGACGCATAGCGGATCAACCCTTGCGGCTTGCCTATCTTGTCCATGATGGAATCGCAGGCATCGATACACAGGCCGCAAGTGATGCAACCCAGTTGCTGGCCGTCGCGGATATCCACGCCGGTCGGGCACACCTGCACGCACTGGAAGCAGTCGATGCAATCGCCCTGTTGCGCCACCACCTCGGCGCCGCGGCGCAGCTTGCCGCGCGGCTCGCCGCGGGTGTAATCGTAGGTCGGCAGGATGGTCTGGGAGTCGCTCATCGTTCCCTGAATACGTGCATAGGGACACAACCAGAAGCAAGTCTGCTCGCGCAACAAGCCGGCCAGCAGGTACGTACCCACGAAGAACATCGCCAGCACGACCCAGCCTATCATCGACAGCTGGAAGTGAATCAGGCTGTTCCAGTATTCGAACGCATCGACGAACCAGATCGAGAAACTGATGCCGGTAAACAGCGCGATCACCATCCAGGCAGCATGCTTGACGACCTTCTTCTTGATCTTGTCGGCATCCCAGGGAGCCTCCTCCAGCTTGCGACGCGCGATCGGATTGCCCTCGATCTTGTCTTCGATCCAAGTGAACCAGTCTGTCCATGCAGTCTGGAAGCAGAAATAGCCGCACCATACGCGCGAGGCGACCGAGGTCACCGCAAACAGCGTCATCGCCGCCACCAGCAGCACCAGCGACAGCATCCAGATATCCTGCGGCAGCACCGTCAGGCTAAACAGGTGGAACTGGCGATGCTCGATGTCGAACAGGATGGCCTGCTTGCCGTTCCAGCGCATATACGGCATCAGAAAGAACGGCAGCCACAGCGCGAATTGCAAATAAGTCTTCACGGTGCGGAAGAAGCCCGGCATGCGCTTGGCATGGATGGTCTTGTCCCCCGTGTTCACCGACCAGTTCTCGAATTCCTGGTAAATACCGGTAACCGTTCCGACTTCCTTCTTTTCTTCTTGCGTATTCACTCTCTCGCTCCTCATATTGCCGACGGATATTCGTCCGCCTTGTAATCAAGATGACACTGGATAAGTTCTGCAGCCCAGGCAAAACCGATTCAAAGACATCCTCTGACGCTGGATGAAAAAAGGAGGAGAGTGACCTCTCCTCCTCCTCGCTACGACTTCGGATTTACTGCTTGTCCTGATCCTTGGTCGCGTTCTTGTATGCCCTGTAAAACAGCCATACAGGAACGATGATCGAACCTACCAGGCTGATGATCACACCCCAGAAAACGTAATCCTGATTCATCTCTTAATCTCCTTTAGGTAAGTTCTGTGCGGGATTGCTCCCGCACAGATTGAGACAAATTACTGCGCAGCGGCAGGTGCGGCAGCTTCAACCGCAGAGACAGCCTCGGCCGGTGCAGCTTCCATCGCTACCGGAGCGTCTGCCTGACCGCCGCCGAACTTGTAGACGTACACAGCCAGCTTTTTCATCTCTGCATCGCTCAGCTTGCCTGCAGCCTTGAACGAAGGCATCACCGCGACGCGAGTCTCGGGAGTGCCGGCATTCACGCCATTGGCGATGGTGTACTTGATGCCTTCAACGGAGCCGTCGAAGCGATACACCTTGTCGGTCAGGTTAGCCGAACCCATCGCAGCCATGCCCTTGCCGTCTTCGCCGTGGCAGGCAGTACAACCCTTCTCCGCGAACAGCGGAGTAGCGGTTGGCGTGCCTGCTGCGACTGCGTTGGCCAGCGTGTCGATTTCGGCGGCGGACAACATGTCCTTGTGCGCCATCATCATGCCCTGACGACCATCCATAATAGACGTATGGATATTGTCGACGGTACCGCCATACAACCAGTCGTCATCGTTCAGGATAGGTGCGAACAGACCTTGCTTGTCGGTCGTACCCACACCGTTCGTGCCGTGACAGGCCGCGCAGTTGTCGCCGAACAGCACCTTGCCGGAACGAGTGACATACTCCGTCAGTTCGCTGTCGGCCAGGATTGCTGCCGGGGTCATGTCCTTCAGCTTGGCTTCATACTTGCCGCGCACTTCGTCCACAACACCCTTGTCTGCTTCCATCTCGCTGATCGCGGTCCAGCCACCGAGCCCCTTGAAGAAGCTGGAGGTCGTCGAAACCGGGATCGACGGATAGTACAGCCAGTAAACAACCACCCAAATCGCACTGGCGGTCAGGCCCAACATCCACCACTTCGGCGGCTGATTGGTAAAGTCCCCCAAATCGTCATCCCACACGTGGCCTGTCGTTTGCACGCCACCTACATCGTGTTTTTCACTCATCTTTTTTCTCCCACATTGATATGGTCTTCGTCGTCCAGAGCCATGCCGGCCTGGGCTTCGAATGTATCCTTGTTAGACGGTCGAAATACCATGAAATAGACCGCCGCCATGCCGATCGCCGAGACCAGGGCGAAGAACACCCCCAGCCAATCGTTCGTGGTCATGGCCGCGACATCCATCCCAAGGTATTCGAACAGCTTAATCACGGTAGTTCACACCTTCTTCGAACTTGACGTGGTTGCCCATACTTTGCAGGTAGGCAATCAGTGCATCCATGTCGGTCTTGCCTTCCAGTTGCGCTGTCGCACCCGCGATGTACTCATCCGTATAGATGGTCTTCGGAATCGGGTTGAACGGCATGATGGTCAGCACTTCCATGGTCTTGACCGTTTCCGCAACGTTGACTGGCTTGTTTTCCAGCCAGAAGTAGTTGGGCATAACGGACTCAGGCACCACTTCGCGAGGATACTTCAGATGGCGACGATGCCACTCATCCGAATACTTGCCGCCTACGCGAGCCAGATCCGGACCGGTACGCTTGGAGCCCCACTGGTAAGTGTGATCGTACATGGACTCTTCTGCGATCGAGTAGTGACCGTAACGATCCTTCTCATCACGGAACGGACGGATCATCTGCGAATGGCACAGGAAGCAGCCTTCGCGGATGTAAACGTTGCGGCCAGCCAACTCCAGCGCCTTGTACGGACGTACGCCGTCGCCAGGTTGCCACTCGTCCAGCGTCTTGTGCTCGGAAACAGCCGGGTTCCAGACGATCTTGTCCATGGAGATGACATTACCGTTCTGGTCCTTGTGCTGTGTAGCGTTACACGTTGGATCGTTACCGCAATTCGCAGTATTCGGCAGATAGAACAACGGAACGATTTCCACGATACCGCCGATCGCCACGGCGAAAGCGGACATCACAAACATCAGGAGCGTGCTGCGTTCGATCTTGTCCTGAAATTTCGTCGAATAGATTTTGTCGTGATCAGACATGTTTCACTCCTTATGCATTAGCTGGAACAGCGTTGGCGCCGCGCGCGGCACTAGCCGTACGCACAGTCATCACGATGTTGTAGAGAGCAATCCAGGCACCCAGGTTGAAGATCGCGCCGCCGATTGCACGCATCGCGTAGTACGGATGCATTGCGGACACGGATTCAACGAAAGTGTAGGTCAGAGTGCCGTACTCGTCGTAGTCACGCCACATCAGACCCTGCATGATGCCGGAGACCCACATCGCCACGACGTAAACCACCGTGCCGATAGTAGCCAGCCAGAAGTGCACGTTAACCAGGCTCTCGGAGTACATCTTCTCTACGCCCCACAGCTTCTTCACCATGTGGTACATCGCGCCGTAGGCAACCATCGCCATCCAGCCCAATGCGCCGGAGTGCACGTGACCAACGGTCCAGTCGGTGTAGTGAGACAGAGCGTTAACGGTCTTGATGGACATCACCGGGCCTTCGAAGGTGGACATCGCGTAAAACGCCAGAGCCACAACCAGGAAGCGCAGGATGTAGTCGGTACGCAGACGATCCCATGCGCCGGACAGAGTCATCATACCGTTCATCGCACCACCCCAAGACGGGATGATCATAGCCAGAGAGACAGCGGCACCCAAGGAGCCGGTCCAGTCAGGCAATGCGGTGTACTGCAGATGGTGAGCGCCCAGCCAGACGTAGCCGAAGGTCAGCGCCCAGAAGTGCAGCACGGACAGACGATACGAGAACACGGGCTTGCCCACTTGCTTGGGCACGAAGTAGTACATGATGCCCAGGAAGCCGCCGGTCAGGTAGAAACCCACGGCGTTGTGACCCCACCACCACTGGATCATCGCGTCTTGCACGCCAGTGTAGATAGAGAAGGAGTTGGTCAAGCTGACCGGAATCGCCATGCTGTTCACAACGTGCAGATAGGTGATCATGATGATCATACCCATCGTGAACCAGTTGGACACATAGATGTGCGAGGTCTTGCGGATCGCCACGGTCATGATGTGATTCAGACCGAAGGACAACCAAACTACAGCGATCAGGATATCGATCGGCCATTCCAGTTCGGCGTATTCCTTACCGGAAGTCATGCCCAGCGGCAGAGTAATCACAGCCAGCACGATGATCAGGTTCCAACCCCAGAAGGTGAACCATGCCAGCTTGTTGCTCCACAGCTTGGTCGAACCGGTGCGCTGCACCATGTAGAAACCGGTTGCCATCAACGCACAACCACCGAACGCAAAAATCACCGCATTGGTATGCAGCGGACGCAGACGACCGAAAGTGATTTCGGCGATGTCGAAGTTCAAGAACGGCCACGCCAATTCGGATGCCACATACACACCGATCAGCGTACCTACTACAGCGTAGATAGCGGCCGCGATAGTGAACCATCGCACCACTTCCATGTCGTACTTTACTGGTGTCGCTTGAGTTGCTTCCACAGTATCTCCTCCCCAGAGAAAAGTTAAAAACAATATGCCACCCGCCAGATACAGCCAGACGAACGGCACATTTCTACTTGCAGCTTTGTAAAGCTGCGCAATCATGGCATACCAGTCATAGGGGCGTAAAGAGGAAAATCGGGCTTATTCCCTACATTCCCGCCTCGTTCACTCGGGATTAAAATCCCTTGCAGCACGAGGTCGGCGAGCAGCGTTCGAATAAACTCTTTACGAATCAACCCGGAATGCCGATACCGATATTTATGGCGAACAAAACGACGAAGACCCAACCCGCAACATGACTTTGCGAACTGTCGTCGCGTCTCGCGTCGACTTCACGCGCAACAAATAAAAAACCGCCCACGAGGGGCGGTTTTGTATTTGGCGGAGAGGGAGGGATTCGAACCCTCGGTACGGGGTTACCGTACGCCTGATTTCGAGTCAGGTACATTCGACCACTCTGCCACCTCTCCAGATGACGCTTGCCGCTTTCGCCTGTCATACCAGCGACTTCTTCGGCATGAGCGATAAACAGCGGCGCGCATTCTATCAGCATCCGGCGATTTGGTGCAGAATGTTGGCATGCACAGCAAACCCGGATATTTTCGAATCGCTCTGTTCAGCCTGTGTCTGCTGCTGGCCGCGTGCGACCAGCGTTTACCGGAATGGCGCAACGGCAAGCTGGTCGTGATCGTCCCCGAAAGCTCATGGGGCGCCAGGGCCGAGTTCGAACGCGAGTTGGTGCAGCTCTTCGCCGAACATCTGCACAGTTCCGTGGAACTGATCCCCAGCCCGCAAGACAAGATCGACCGTTCGCTGCGCCGTCATCATGCCCACTTCGCCGCCGCGTCGCTGCGCAGCGAGGTCAACATCCACTCCCTGCATTTCGGCCCGAGCTACCAGACCGTGCGCGAACAAGTGATCTGCGGACGCAACATCAGGCTACCCAGAAAGATCGCCGACCTGGCCGACAAAAGCCTGGCTGTCGTGGCCGGCTCGGCGCAGGAAACGGCCTTGCGCGAGTTGCGGGGCAGGTCACCGGAACTGCAATGGGAATCTCGTCCTGGGCTGTCTGCCATCGAATTGCTGCAGGAGGTGGCCAACGGCACCGCAGACTGCGCCGTAGCCAACGAACTGCAGGTCGCCGATGCGCGCAACTACCACGCCAACCTCGTGGCAGCCTTCGACATCGGCAGCCCATCCAGACTCGCCTGGGCCTTCTCCCGCGACGTCGACCCGAACCTGCTGAGGGAAGCGAAAGCATTCTTCGCACGCATCCAGCAGGACGGCACGCTGAACCGCCTGCTGGATCGCTACTACGGCCACCGCAACCGCCTGAAGGCGCTCGATGCGGCCGCCTTCGTCGCCAGCACCGAGCGCGATCTGCCGGAATACCGCCCCTTGTTCCAGGAGGCCGCCGACCTGACCGGCGCGGACTGGAGGCTGCTCGCCGCACTGGCCTATCAGGAGTCGCAATGGGACCCGCTCGCCACCTCCTACACCAACGTGCGCGGCATGATGATGCTGACCGAGGACACCGCCGACCGCATGGGCGTGAAGAACCGGCTCGATCCGCGCGAAAGCATCCTCGCCGGCGCGAAGTATCTGGCGCTGCTCAGGGATCAGCTGCCCGACCGCATCCCCGAACCGGACCGCACCTGGCTGGCGCTGGCCGCTTACAACCAGGGCTACGGCCACTTGGAAGACGCGCGCATCCTGACGACGCGGAACGGCGGCAATCCGGACAGCTGGACCGACGTCAAGAAATGGATGCCGCTGTTGAACCAGCCCGGCTATTACGAAACGCTGAAACACGGCTATGCGCGCGGCGGCGAGGCGGTGATCCTGGTGGAGAGCATACGCAGCTATTACGACATGCTGAAAAGGCTGGATTCCGAATATGTCTCGGCCGAGACGGAGTCGATCTCGTATCGCCTGATCGAGCCGATCAAGCGCCTGCTGCGCTAATCCTTCCTGGAAGAGCGCTGCTCTTCCAGCAGCCGCTCGACGCGTTCCAACCGCAGGGCGATATCCTTGAGCAAGCGATCCGCCTCTTTCTCCTCCTGCTCGACCTTCTCGACCTCGCTGCCGATGAAGAAGGCAGCCAGATTCGCGGTCAGCAGCGAGATCAACACCACGCCGAACAACACCACCAGCGAGGCGAACAAACGTCCGGCACCGCTATGTGGCACCACATCGCCGTAGCCGACCGTGGCCATCGTCACCCAAGCCCACCACATGCCGTCCCATACGGTTCCTATCGAGGGATCGATACGCGATATGATGATCCCGGACAGCACCATGGTGAAGAACGCGACGATCAGCGTCGTGCCAAGCTTGTGCTGGGACAGCAGCTTGCGCGCCGATTTCGACATGCGCAGCAGCAACGCCAGCACCAGCACCAGACGTACGCTGCGCAGCAGGCCTATTAACGGCGCGAACTGCCAGAAAAACGGAAAGCCGGCGGTGATAATCAGCAGGTTCAGCCAGTTGCCGAACAAATAAGCGCGCCTGTTCCCCACTTGCGAAGCGAGCACCAGCGTTTCAAGCAGGAAGGCGAACCACACCAGCCAATCGGCCACGCGAGCGACGGCATGCGACAGCACTCCGGTCTCTTCCAGATACCACTGCACCACGATCCACAGCGCCACGGCGACCATCGGCCATTCGAAATGCCGCGCCCATCGTTTCGCATCCGCGCGCTCGTGCTCGTCGACGCCGGCGATCCCGAGCAGGTGGATCGCCTTCACTTGGCGAGACTCTCCATGCCGCCCATATAGGGGCGCAAGACTTCAGGGATGCGCACGCTGCCGTCGGCTTGCTGATAATTCTCGAGTACGGCGACGAGCGTGCGACCGACCGCGAGGCCCGAGCCGTTCAGCGTATGCAACAACTCCGGCTTGCCCGCCGCGTTGCGGAAGCGCGCCTGCATGCGCCGCGCCTGGAACGCCTCGAAGTTCGAGCAGGACGAGATCTCGCGATAGGTGTTCTGCGCCGGCAGCCACACCTCGATGTCGTAGGTGGTCGCGGCGGAGAAACCCATGTCGCCGGTGCACAGCTTCACCACGCGATACGGCAGATCGAGCTTCTGCAATATGGTCTCGGCGTGGCCGAGCAATTGTTCCAGCGCCGCATACGAGTCTTCCGGGCGCACCATCTGCACCAGCTCCACCTTGTCGAACTGGTGCTGGCGTATCATGCCGCGCGTGTCGCGCCCGTAGGAGCCGGCCTCGGAGCGGAAGCAGGGCGTGTGCGCGACAAACTTCATCGGCAGCTTCTCCAGCGCCACGATCTCGTCGCGCACGATATTGGTCACCGGCACTTCGGCGGTGGGGATCAGATAGAACGGTTTAAGCGGCGACGGACTTATACCGGCCTGATCTTCACGCGAACTCGCGAGAGCTGCATCAATCACATCACCAGATGTGACCTTGAACAGATCCTGCTCGAACTTCGGCAACTGCCCTGTGCCGCGCATCGAGTCGGCATTTACCAGATACGGCACGTAAGTCTCGGTATAGCCGTGCTGCTCGGTATGCGTGTCCAGCATGAACTGCGCGAGTGCGCGATGCAGCCGCGCCAGCGGGCCTTTAAGCAGCATGAAGCGCGCGCCGGATATCTTCGCGGCGGTCTCGAAATCCAGCCCGCCCAGCCCCTCGCCTATGCTAACGTGATCCTGCACCTCGAAACCGAACTGCGGAATGTCGCCGACGCGGCGCACCTCGGCGTTGTCCGCCTCCGACTTGCCGACCGGCACGCTCTCGTGCGGCACGTTCGGGATCACCGCGAGGAACGCGTCCATCTCGGCGAGCACCTGCGGCAGCTTGGCTTCGAGCTGCTTCAGCTCGTCGCCGATGGCCGCAGCCTCTGCCTTGTGAATCTCTACTTGCTGTTTATTAAAGTCAGCCTGATCAAACTCCTCGGTAGCGTTCAGTCTGGCAATTTGACCAGCCAACATTCCGATCTGCTTGCTAAGCGCATTGCGCTTCGCCTGCAACTCCTGCGTGCGCGTCTGTATCGTCTTGCGCTCGGCTTCCAGTTGCTCGAACTTTGCGGTATCCAGTTGATAGCCGCGCGTCGCCAGACGGGCGGCGACGTTGTCCAGATCGTTGCGTAATGTTTGTATGTCCAGCATGTTGTTCTCGCTTCGTTACCGAAAATTATTCAAAGATTATGCAGCCTGCGCCCTGACCAGAAACGGCCCCAGCACCAGCGCATCCAGCCCGGCGGCCTGGTACGCGCGTATCGCGTCCTCCGCGGTGCGCACGATGGGCTCCTCGTGCATGTTGAAGCTGGTGTTGATCACGCTCGCGACGCCGGTGGCGGCGTGGTATTCCTTCAGGATGTCGTAGTAGCCCGGATTGTCCTCGCAGCGGATCACCTGCGGGCGTGCGGTGCCATCCACATGCACCGCGGCCGGGATGGCTTTCTTCGCGACATCGGACGCGTCGCAGGTGATGGTCATGAAACGTGCGGCGATCTGATCTTCGTCCCAGCTGGGGAAATATTCCTTCGCATATTCCTGCAGGATCACCGGCGCGAACGGCATGAATTCGGTACGCGCGAACTTCTTGTTCAGCCACTGGTTGATGCTGGGGTCGTGGCAGGGCGCCATCACGGTGCGGTTGCCCAACGCGCGCGGGCCGTATTCCATCTTGCCGTCAGCGCGCGCGACCACCTTGCCGTCGGCAAGCAATCGCCCAACCGCCTGCGCAAGGTTCTCCGGCTCCTCGTACGCGACGCCGAGCTTCTGCAACGCAGCCAGCGCATTCTCGCGATCGATCTCGGTGCCCAGATAGACCGGCGCCAGTTCCGGACGCAGACCGCCCTTCAGTCGCGAATACACCTCGAACGCCGCACCGGTCGCCAGGCCGCCGTCGCCCATGTTCGGATGGACATAGATGTTCTCGACGCCGGGCAGCGCGAGGATGCGCTGGTTCAGTTTCACGTTGGAGAACACGCCGCCGGCCAGCGCCAGCTTGGCGACCTTCAGCGTCTCGACCTGCTGCTGCACCCACTCGCAGATCATCTTTTCGGTATAGGCCTGCAAGCCTGCGGCGATGTCTTCGCGCGACAACTCGCCGCACAACTCCGCGACCACTTCGCAGCCCATAGGCGACACCGGACGCAGCGGCACGCGCGTCAGCCGCGCGTCGAACAGCGCATCCCAGTTCGATGCATCGGTATGCGCCAGCAAGCGCGACAGGAAGGGTTTCGGATTGCCGAATGCCGCCAGCCCGAGCACCTTGCCCTCGTGCCGTCCGGCGATGAAGCCTAGATGATGGGTGACCGCGGAATAGAGCAAGCCGATGCTGTTCAGATAGGACAGGTGCGCGACCTCGCGCATCTTGCCGTTCTCGCCGACCCACACCGAGCCCCAGGAAAAATCGCCCGCGCCGTCCAGCGTGATCACGCCGACGCGCTCGTCGCCGAACGGGCTCGCGTAATAAGCTGACGCGGCATGCGCCTCGTGGTGTTCGACCGCATGGAAGGGTTTGTCGGCGAGCAGACCTTCAGGCTTGCGGCGCGGACGCAGCACGCGCACATAGCGTTCGAACTGGTGCTTCCAGTAGAACTTGCGCAGCTCAGCATCCTGCTTGCCGAGCAGCCCGATGCGCGCGAAAAGTTTATCCAGATAAGGCTTCTGCTCGCGACGCCCCAGGCCGGCCTGCGCGACGACGTCGACGTCCTGCTCGCTCACGCCGGCGATTGCCAGCACCTCGGCTATCGCGCCCGCCGGATAGGCGTTGTCGCCCTTGATTCTGGAGATGCGCTCCTCCTCCACCGAGGCAATCAGCTTGCCGTCGATCAGGATGGAGGCGGCGGAATTGTGTTCGCGCCGGTTGCCGTTGATGCCGAGTATGATCATAAAAAGTCCGTCAAGAATTTTGCTGCGCGCTAGTTATCGCGCTTTTTCCGAGCCGCCGCATCGAGTGCTTTCAGATGCGCCAGCTTTTCCGATATTTTTGCTTCCAGGCCGCGATTTACCGGTTCGTAGAAATTCACTTCGGGCATCCCGTCCGGGAAATAATTTTCGCCCGCCGCATAACCGCCCGCCTCGTCGTGCGCATAGCGATAGTCGCGGCCGTAATCGAGCTGTTTCATCAGCTTGGTCGGCGCGTTGCGCAGATGCAGCGGCACTTCGCGCGAACCGTCCTGTTTGACGAAAGCGCGGGCGGCATTATACGCGACGTACCCGGCGTTCGACTTCGCCGCGACCGCCAGATACAGCACCGCCTGCGCCAGCGCCAGCTCGCCCTCCGGCGAGCCCAGGCGCTCATAGGTCGCGGCGGCATCGTTGCACAACTGGATCGCACGCGGATCGGCGAGACCGATGTCTTCCCAGGCCATGCGCACGATGCGGCGCGAGAGGTAGCGCGGGTCCGCGCCGCCGTCGAGCATGCGCACCAGCCAGTACACGGCAGCATCGGGATTGGAACCGCGCACCGACTTGTGCAGCGCGGAGATCTGATCGTAGAACGCCTCGCCGCCCTTGTCGAAACGGCGCATCTTCTGCGCCAGCGTGGCGTCGAGGAACTGGGTGTCAACCTTGCCCAACTTCGCGGCGTTGGCGGCAGTCTGCAATTGCTCCAGCACATTCAGCAGACGCCGCGCATCGCCGTCGGCATAACCGATCACGCGCTCCTGCGCCGCCGCATCGAACTCCAGTCCCTGCAGCGCGACCTGCTGCGCGCGCTCGAACAGCTGCCCCATCTCGGCTTCCGACAGCGATTGCAGTACATACACCTGCGCCCGCGACAGCAGCGCGTTGTTCAATTCGAATGACGGATTCTCGGTGGTCGCGCCGATGAAGGTGACCAGCCCCTGCTCCACGTAGGGCAGGAACGCGTCCTGCTGCGACTTGTTGAAGCGGTGCACTTCGTCGACGAACAGTATCGTGTGGCGGCCGCTCTGCTGCAGCGTCAACTCGGCCTGCGCGATGGCCTCGCGGATGTCCTTCACGCCGGACAGCACCGCCGATAGCGGCACGAACTCGGCATCGAACGCCGATGCCATCAAGCGCGCCAGCGTGGTCTTGCCCACGCCCGGCGGCCCCCACAAGATCATTGAATGCAGCTTGCCGGACTGGAACGCGAGCCGCAGCGGCTTGCCCTCGCCCAGCAGGTGCGATTGGCCGATCACCTCGTCGATGTGCTGCGGACGCAAGCGCTCGGCAAGGGGGGCGGCGGGCTGGTTAAGGGCGAATAGATCAGTCATTATCAGTTACGCAAATCGCAGATCCGGGGAGGAATTACTCCTACTTTCCGCATTCAAAAAATCCATCAGGAAAGCTGATCAATACGCCAAATGGAAGTTGCCACCTTGGCAAGATATTTCTGCCTTGCCTCAATACGTGCAGGAGTCCAGTCAGCATTTTCTTCCGCCAGCTTTTTGGTTAATTCAAATGCGCTGACTTGCAAAACTGGCCGCTTGACGGCATAGGCCGCGTTGGCAATATCTTTGTTAGCCCCTTTTGCGAGCAGCGCCATGTTGCCGATGCGGTAAACCATGGATTCCACCTCCTCATCGGAAAACATATCCCATCCGTTTTCCGGGTTTTGCGGCAACACGTGCTCGATATTAAAGGTATCGCTCTCGAAATCGTAATCATGCCCGCCATGTTGCCGCTCGATTTCACAAAGAATGTAACGCACGATGCGGTTATTTCGGGAGTCGGTCGTACGGATAATTTTATCGGCAAAAGTGGCCTTGAAAGCCTCGTCGCCCGGATAAATCTCCCGCAATGATTCGATCACCTGAGCCGCACCGACAGCGCTCTCTCGGTTGATTTCCTGGGCAGCGGCATAGTATTCCCGTTCCTGCTCGTTGGTCGGCAGATTACCGATCACGTTATAGCGGAAAGCGATCATCACACAGGCGCGCAGAACAGCGACAAACTGCTCCTTGGGCAATGCGCGATTCGCCGCCATAACCAGAGGAAACGGCTGGCGCACCCGGAACATTTGCAACAGTTTTGCGTAGTTTCTCTGCGTGCCATCCCAATGCGAAGCTTCGGGATTGGTCAACGCCAGATAGGTGTCCATATCCTCTTCCATACCCCGCAACAATTCAAAGACCGCAGCCCTGTCGCTCACTTTATTGCGGATAGTTTTAAACAGGTCGGATTGACGCACGAAGGTATTGCGGCTATTCCAGTGACTGCGCAAAAAATCCGGGAAGCTCTCCGAACCCAAACGGGTGACCATGGATTCCCAACGATCTTCCAGCACATTCATTTCGTTGGGATGCTCATTTTGCTTGTGCAATACCGAAAACAGATAATTCTTGAGCAAGTCCGTCGAAGACAGCCGCACGCCCCGCGCATTCAGTGTTTCAAAAACTTTATAAGCATTTAGCTCATCGGTCACGTTGATGACGGTAAAAAACAGGCGGTCGCTCATCGTTTCAACCAAGCTGGCCAACACCACGCCTTCATCGCCATCCTGTTTTTTCGCATAGTCGCGAACGCGCTTTTCATACCACTCGAAAGCCTTGCGCAAACCATGCTCCGAGGCGCGAAAACCCCGCACGGGCAAGTGCCCGAGTGGAACAAGGTAGGTTTGAAAATAGCTGTCGTTGTTGCGGTTAAGCGTCAGCTTGCTGCGGGTAAGCAAAGTAACAGGATCAAGGTAACCGACATAAGTGTTGCGAATTTGCTCCAGCCTCTGTTTGTTTTGCTCGGGATTCTTACCTTCCGCGACCAGACGATCGAGATTTTTGAGTACTGAAAGAACAATTAAACTAAGCGTAGTCAGCCGCTGCTGCCCATCAATGACATCGAAACATTTTTCGTCCTGCGATTGCAATACAAGATAGCCCATATAGTGGGCAGGCTCTCCGCCTTCTTGAATTGTACCCAGAATATCCGACCACAAATCTTCCCACTCCTCACCCGTCCAACTGTAATCACGCTGGAAACGCGGAATTTGATAGGTTAGTCCGTTCCCTATCAGTTTTCGGTAGGTATTATTTTCGGTCTTGAAATTAGTAGCCGACATAATTCACTCCTTCGCGTATTCGATCTGCATTATTCATGCACTTTCATCACTCGCTCAGCACATCCGCGCCCTTGGGCGGCACGAACTTGAACAGGGAGGGGGACAACGACGGATTACACTTCAGGCCGGAGAATCGCAGCACGGTCTTGTGGCCGAACTGATCGTTCAGTTCCATGATGACCAGATTCGACTGCGCATCGAACGCCATCAGGATGCCATTGAAGCTGCTGTCCTGCGCCTTGGGCGTGGCCCGCAGCCAGTCCAGTCCGTCCTGAGTACCGCTCTCCTTGAGCGTAAAACCGCGCTCGATCTCGTTGCTGCCGGACAACAACGCCGCCGGGCTGCTGCCCAGCGCGGCATCCAGCTTGCGCACCGTGACCTGGTTCAGGTCGGCGTCGTACAGCCAGAACTTCGCGCCGTCGCCGACGATGAGCTGCTCGTAAGGTTTTTGGTAGGTCCAGCGGAACTTGCCGGGACGCACGAACTGCATCGTGCCGGACGCGCTCTGGATGCGCTTGCCGCTCTGATCCAGCACCACCTGGGTGAAGTTCGCCTGCGCGGAACGCGTAGCGGCGATGAATTCCTTGAGCTTGGCTATACCGCCGGCATGAGCGGTAGCGGCACACAAGAGAATCGAGAGTCCGAGTAACAGTTTTTTATGCATGCTCTATATCCGGGTTGGGGAAGGGAGAAGATGAAAGGGAGAAGGGTAAAAACCGTGCGCACCGCGCAGCCACCCTTCCCCCTTATCCCTTCACCCTTCTCTGTTTGGAGCGATCACCTCGCGGTTGCCGTTGCTCTGCATCGCGCTGACGATGCCCGATGCTTCCATTTGCTCGATCAGGCGCGCGGCGCGGTTGTAGCCTATGCGCAGCTGGCGCTGCACCGACGAGATCGAGGCGCGGCGCGACTTCAGCACGATGTCCACCGCCTGGTCGTACAGCGGGTCGGCTTCGGCATCCAGCGCCGGGCCGCCTTCGCCGTCCTCGCCGCCCACTTCCTCCAGCGAATTCAGCACGCCCTCGATGTATTGCGGCATGCCCTGCGCCTTGAGGTATTCGGTGACGCGGTGCACCTCCTGGTCGGACACGAACGCGCCATGTACGCGCTGCGGATAACCGGTGCCCGGCGGCAGGTAGAGCATGTCGCCCTGCCCCAGCAGCGCCTCCGCGCCCATCTGATCCAGAATCGTGCGCGAGTCGATCTTGGACGACACCTGGAACGCGACGCGCGTCGGCACGTTGGCCTTGATCAGGCCGGTGATCACATCCACCGACGGACGCTGCGTTGCCAGCACCAGATGGATGCCGGAGGCGCGCGCCTTCTGCGCGAGACGCGCGATCAATTCCTCGATCTTCTTGCCGACCACCATCATCAGGTCGGCCAGTTCGTCGATGAACACCACGATCAGCGGCAGTTCTTCCAGCGGCTCGGGACTCTCCGGGGTGATCGTGAACGGATTGGTCAACGGTTTTCCGCTCTTCTCCGCCTCGCGCACCTTCTGGTTGTAACCGGCGATGTTGCGCACGCCCAGCGCGGACATCAGCTTGTAGCGCCTGTCCATCTCCTGCACGCACCAGTTCAGTCCCGATGCGGCTTGGCGCATATCGGTCACCACCGGGCAGAGCAAGTGCGGGATGCCTTCGTACACCGACAGTTCCAGCATCTTGGGATCGACCAGCAGCAACCTGACTTGCTGGGGCGTGGCCTTGTACAACAGCGACAATATCATCGCGTTGATCGCGACCGACTTGCCGGAACCGGTGGTGCCCGCGACCAGCACATGCGGCATCTTCGCGAGGTCGGCGACCACGGCCTTGCCCGCAATATCCTTGCCCATCGCCATCGTCAGCGCGGAACCCATGTCGGCATACACCTGCGAGCCGAGTATCTCGGACAGCTGCACCATCTGCCGCTTCGGGTTCGGCAACTCCAGCGCCATGTAGGCCTTGCCGGGTATGGTCTCGACCACGCGTATGCTGACCACCGACAGCGCGCGCGCAAGATCCTTGATCAGATTGACGATCTGGCTGCCCTTCACGCCTATGGCCGGCTCAATCTCGTAGCGCGTGATCACAGGTCCCGGATAGGCGCCGACCACCTTGACCTCGACGCCGAACTCCTTGAGCTTTCGCTCGATCAGTCGCGAGGTGAATTCCAGCGTATCGACCGACACCGTCTCGACATGCTGCGTCGGTTGGTCCAGCAGATGCAGCGGCGGCAGCGGCGAATCCGGCATCTCGGAGAACAGCGGCGCCTGCTTCTCCTCGCTCACCCTGGTGGACTTGACCACTTCCGCGACCGGCATCTCGATATGGATGGGCTGATGCTCGACGACGCGTTTCTTCTCTTCCTCGACCACGACGCTGCGTTCCTGCATCGCCTGCGCGCCGATGCGCTTGTCCCTGCGGGTCTGCCAGGTGCGCCACGACCATTTCCAGCCGCTCTCCAACGCCGCGCCCAGCCAGTCCATGAAGCGCAGCCAGGAAAGTCCGCTGAACACGCTGAGTCCGGTCGCGATCAACGCCAGCAGCAGCAGCGTCGCGCCGGTGAATCCCAGCAATCGGCTCAGCGCGTCGCCGACCAGCGCACCGAACATCCCGCCGGGCGAGAGCGGCAGCGCAGCCTGCAGCGTGTACAAACGGATAGATTCCAGCGCGCTGGAAGCCAGCAGCAGCACGGCAAAACCGATCAAGGAAACCTGGAAGGTGCGCTTGCAGAACACGCTGTCGGCCCGCAACTCGCGATAACCCGCCCACACGCGCTGCAGCATGAACACCACCAGCCACCATGCGGAAACCCCGAACAGGAAGAACAGCAGATCGGAGAGATAAGCCCCCAGCACGCCGCCGGGATTCGAAGTCAGCGCGCCGCTGGCGCTGTGCGACCAGGCCGGGTCGGCGGGATCGTAGCCATACAGCGCCACGGTGAAATAGGCCGCGAGCGCCGCCAGCAACAACCAGCGGGATTCGCGCAACAGCATGAACAGCTTGTTGCCCGGCGATTCGCCGCGCGCATCAACCATTGGAGGCACCGATCATCCCCAATTGCTCTGCCAGGCGCACCGCCTCCATGCGGTTGTTCACGCGCAACGTCTGGTAGGTCGCCGCCACATGGATCTTGACCGTGCCTTCGGCGAGATTCAGCCGATCCGCGATCTCCTTGTTGGACAGGCCCTCGGCGATGCACTGCAGCACTTCCATCTGGCGCGCCGTAAGGCCGAACTCGTTGGTGCGCGTGCTGCGCTTATCGAGGCGATCCGCATCCTGCCGGGAGCCGTCGTCGCTCGGCCGCAGCAATTGCGGCGGCACATACACGCCGCCGGACAACACCAAGTTCAGCGCGCTCAACATCACCGGCGCGCTGGAGTTCTTGCACACGAAACCGAGCGCGCCCGACGCCATCACCTTCTCCATGATCGTGCGGCCTTCCTCGCCCGACACCACCATCACCGGGATATGCGGGTAATGCTGGTTGAAATAGCGTATGGAGATCGCCCCGTCGCTGCCGGGCATGTTCAGGTCGAGCAAGGCCAGATCCAGGTCCGGGTTGGCCTCGGCCACTTTCAGCGCCTCGCTGAAACTGCCCGCTTCCAGAATCTCGGTCACTTCGGGCAGCTGTTGCAACACCAGACGCATGCCTTCGCGAAACAGAGCATGATCGTCTACCAGCAATAATCTCATAACATCTCCCTGTCCAGCCTTAATAAAACCGGATCGTTTGCCATCATAACATCCGCTCCCCGTGCCGGAATCACGAAACTGAAGCAAGTACCCTCCCCCTGCGTGGAACGCACCTGCATCCGGCAACCCAGCAATCGCGCCAGCCTCTCGACGATAGCCAGACCGAGACCCAGTCCCTTGCTGCGGTCGCGCTGTCTGTTACTCACCTGATAATACTCTTCGAAGATGTGCGGCAGATGCTCGGGCGGGATGCCGATACCGCTATCGCATACCTCGATCTGCGCCCCCTCGTCCATCATCCGGCAAGTCACGGTCACCCCGCCTTGTTCGGTATAACGGATGGCGTTCGCAAGCAGGTTGCGCAGGATACGTTCCAGCAACAAGGAATCGCTGTATATCGTCTCGGAACAGGTTTCGACTTCGATCGACAATCCCTTGTCACGTGCCAGCATGGCGAACTCGCCGCGCAGCTTGTCCAGCAAAGGACCCAGCGGGAAGGATTCGAACCTCGTCTGCACCACGCCCGCGTCCAGCCTGGAGATATCCAGCAAGGTATCGAACATCGAACACATCACTTCGACGGAACGCTCCAGTTGCATCACGGTCGCATGCGTCTTCTCGTTCAGGGCGTCGCTCTTCAGCACTTCCACGTACATCGCCAGCGCATGCATGGGCTGGCGCAGATCGTGGTTGGCGGCGGCGAAGAACTGCGACTTCATCCGGCTAGCCAATTCGGCGTCATGCTGCGCCTGTTCGGCCCGCTCCTTCTGCTGCACCAATTGCCCGACCAGCCTGGCGTTCTCCCACTCGCTGCGCAGCGATTGCTCGAAGGTACGGCTCAGCCCGCGCCCGGCATTCAGCACGAACACCAGATAAATGAACAACATCACGCCCAGAATGAAATGGGGCCGGTCGCCGATGGACAGATTGAGGATCATCACAGGCAGGATCAGCGCTGTAACGAAGATATAAAGCGAAGGAGGGAACACCGGATTGAGCGTCACAGCGCCTGCCGCCACGCCCAGGATCACGCAGATCAGCAGAGTCTGGTAAGCCAGATCGCCCGACACGAACATCAGTACGCCGCCGGCCCCCCAGGTCATGCCGACCATGACGACGAACAGGATGAAGCGCGTACGCCATGCGGTGCATTCGTCCAGACTCTGCAGCCGGTCCCGACGGCTCCACCAGTGGTATGCCTCGACCATGTGCAGCGAGTACAGCATACCCAGCCAGCCCAGCAGCACGCGATGCGATACCACATCCCACATCCCACATCATCGCACACAGCAAGGCGGCCACCAGCAACTGGCTGCCTATCATCAGCGGGTAATTCTCCAGTCGCGCGCGCAACTGGCCGGCGCGGATCGGCAGGTTCTCCTCGTCGATGTCGCTGCCCGTCCATGCATAGAACCTGTCGGCTATCGTCGTCATCGTCCGCTCCTGTCCAGCGCCAGCAGCAGCCGGATATCGTCGGCCAGCCACTCCGCGCGCTGCCCGTAGGGCGCGAGCAGACGCGTCCTGCCTTCGGTGTCGATCAAAAAGGTTCCCGCGCTGTGATCCATGTTGTAGCCGGAACTGGTCGGCTGTTTGAGATAGACGATATCGAAGGCCTTGGCCGCCCGCTCAGTAGCCCGCGCATCGCCATACAGCGCGAGGAACGAAGGATCGAAGGCCGGCACGTATTGCGCCAGCATCTCCGGCTTGTCGCGCTCCGGGTCCACCGTGACGAACAGCACCTGCACCCGCTGCGCATCCTTGCCCAGCAGACGCATCGCCTGAGCCATATCGGCCAGCGTGGTCGGACACACATCCGGGCAATGGGTATAGCCGAAGAACAGCGCCACCGCCTTGCCGCGAAAATCCGCCAGCGTGCGCGGCTTGCCGTGATGATCGGTCAGCGCCAGATCCGCCTGGGCATACTTGGCCCCCACCTCGGAAGCATGGAACGGCGACGGCAACCTGGGCTCGCCGCATCCGGCAAGCAGGCCGATCAACAACAGGAGCCCGAGACTACGCAGCAACATGACAACTACCGCTCCATCCATAGAAATAAAACGTGTAAGCGACCTTGAGCAGTCCGTACACCCCGAATCCTGCCACCATCAATCCCGCCGCCAGCCGTACGCGCGGCGACTGCACCCAGCTCCTGATGCGTTCCCAGAACAGGCCTATCGCCAGCAGATTCGGCAACGTGCCGAGGCCGAACGCCAGCATGATGACCGCGCCGTTCTGCACGCTGCCGCCGGCCAGCGCGGTCAGCAGCACACTGTACACCAGACCGCAGGGCATCCAGCCCCACAACATGCCGAGCAGCAATGCGCGCTGCGGCGTGCTGACCGGCAACAGGCGGCGGGTCAGCGGCTGGATACGACGCCACAAGCCGCCGCCCAGCCGTTCGATGCGCCGCACCAGATTGCCGCTGCCGGCGAGATACATGCCCAGCGCGACCAGCATCAGGCTGGACAGCGCGAACAGCAGATGCTGCACCGGCACCTCGTCGCGGAACAGCAGCCCTGCCTGTCCGATCGCGCCGACCAGTGCGCCGGCTGCCGCATAGCTCGCCAGCCGCCCGCCATTGTAGGCCAGATGGAACGGCCAGCGAGGACCATCCTTGGGAAGTTGCGAAGTGACGATTCCGACGATGCTGCCGCACATGCCGAGACAATGCACGCCGCCCAGCAGCCCGACGAAGAACACCGCGACGACGCCGAACTCAGTCATGCGCTTCCATCGGCTCTATCGGCTCCAGCAGGGTGATATCCAGCAGTGCGGCGACCGCGCGCGCATCGGGCTGGGCGCTGTGCGGAACGATGCCCAGCAGCGGCGCAGTAAGGCGCTGTTCCAGCGCCGCGATATTCTCGTCCATCATCGCCATGTCGGCATCCACCACATTCGCGACCCAACCCGCCAGGGGCAATCCGCGCGCGGCGATCGCCTCGGCGGTCAGCAGCGCATGGTTCAGGCAGCCCAACCGCATCCCGACCACCAGCACGACCGGGATGTTCATCAGCTGAACCATGTCCGCGCCATCCTGATCGTCGTTCAGCGGCACGCAAAAACCGCCCGCCCCTTCGACGATCACCAAATCGGCCTGCGCGCTCAGTTCGGAATAGGCCTCCAGGATACGGTCGAGACTGATGCGGACGCCGCCGAAACGCGCGGCCAGATGCGGCGCGACCGCGCGCGTGAAGCTGTAGGGATTTATCTGGCCGAGGCCGGCCAGCACATTGCTGGCCGCGCGCAACTGGCGCACGTCGTCATTGATGTCGTCGTCGCAACCCGCGGCGACCGGTTTCATGCCGACCACGCGACGACCGTACGATGCGAAGGCATGCAACAGCGCGCAACTGACCAGCGTCTTGCCGACGCCGGTATCGGTTCCAGTGACGAAATAGCTCATTTCAATTTAAAGGGTGTCTGGATGATGGATACGCCGTCGCGCGTGGTGCGCGGTTGCGGCTTCCATGCGTGACCGTACACCACTTCGTAGGTGGCGGGCAACTTGCCGTTGCTGCGCAGGCGTTCGTAATTGTCGAGCAGCCGCGCCCAGGCCTGCTTTCCCATCAGCCCCTGGCCGCGTCCGGCCGTCGCATTGTGTGCGCCTATGGCCTTGAGGTCCTGCAACACGCCGCGCACGTCCTCGTAGGTCAGCGTCAGGTATTCCATGTCCATCACCGGATCTGCGAACCCGCCGCGCACCAGCATGTCTCCGATGTCGTGCATGTCGGTGAACCGGTTCAGGTGGCTGTGCCCATCCACGCCATTGAATGCTTGCCGCAACTCCTTCAACGTGTCGGGGCCGAAAGTGGAGAACATCAACAACCCCTCCACCTTCAGCACGCGATGCAGTTCGACGAAGGTCGAGGGCAGGTCGTTGCACCACTGCAACGCGAGGTTGGACCACACCATGTCGATGCTGCCGGATGCCAGCGGCAACGCCTCGGCATCGCCGCACACATATCCCTGCTTCGCGCCGCCGAACAGTTTTTGCCACCATCCGGAATGTCCGCGCGCGTTTTGCAGCATGCCGATCGCGATGTCGAGCGCGACCGTTTGCGCCGCCGGATAGCGTTCGCCCAGCTGGCGCGTGCCCCAGCCGGTGCCGCTGCCGATATCGAGGACGCGGGCCGGTTGCAGCTTCACATAATCGAGCCGCTCCAGCATGCGCGCGCACACCTCGCGCTGCATCACCGCGGCGGCGTCGTAGTCCGCCGCCGCACGGCTGAAGGCGCGGCGCACCTGGCGCTTGTCGATCTCAAATTCGTTCATGTTCATTCATCCAGAAAACTCTTCAAACACGCGACGAACTGGTCCGGATGAGACAGGAACGGCGCATGCGCCGCGCCCGCCAGCACCGTCAGCCGCGCCTGCGGCATCCGTTCCGCGATATGGCGCGAAGCCTGTGGCGGCGTGAGCGTATCACGTTCCCCGGCGATCACCAGCACGGGCTGGTCTATCTCCGCCAACGCCTCGCGCAGATCGCAGTCGCGCAGGATATTCAAACCGGACTGCAACGCAGCCAGCTCCGGCTCGCCGCGGCTGAACAGCGCGGTGCGCAGTGAAACGAGTAACTCGCGTTCGTTCTCGCTGCCGCGCACCTGCAGCGCTAGGAAGCGGCGCAGCGTCAGCGCATAGTTCTGTTCCAGCGCGACGGCGAATTCCGCCAGCGTCGCTTCCGCCATCGCGCAATCCCAGCCAGGACGTTGCACGAAGCATGGCGTGCTCGCCACCAACGCCAGACGACTCACCTGCTGCGGATACCGCTGCGCCCAGCGCATCGCGACCTGCCCGCCCAGCGACCAGCCGCAGAGATTCAGCGGTTCGTCGAACTGCGCACTCAACTCATCGACGATGGAATCCAGTGAACCTTGCAGGGTGGGTTGAGCGCAGCGATACCCGCCGCCAGCTTCGGATAAACGATGGGTATCGCTACGCTCAACCCACCCTACGTCTTCTGCCCCGGTATTCTGGCTAAAACCATGCCCCGGCAGATCCACCGCGATCACGCGAAAATCCTGCGCCAGCCGTTCAGCCACGCTCCCCCACATGCCGCCATGCATGCCCCATCCGTGGATCAGCAGCAGCGGCTCGCCGCTGCCGGTCACTTCAACATGCAAGCTCATGCAAGGCCCCGATCAACCGATCCACGTCGGCTACGCTGTGCGCGGCGGACAGCGTAATGCGCAGCCGCGCCGTGCCCTGCGGCACGGTCGGCGGACGGATCGCCGCGACCCATATGCCGCGCTCGCGCAGCCCTTCGCTCAACGCCAGCGCCTTGTGGTTGTCGCCTATCAGCAGCGGCTGGATCGCTGTGTCCGACGGCATCAGCCGCCAGGGCAAATCCGCCAGCCCCTCGCGCAACCGGCCTATCAGTCCGTGCAGATGGCTGCGCAACGCAGCGCCCTGCTCGATCAAGTCCACGCTCTCCAGCACGGCAACGGACAGCGCCGGCGGCGTGGCTGTGGTGTAAACGTAGCTGTTCGCATGATTGACCATCGTGTCGATCACCACTTGTTCGGCGGCGACGAACGCGCCGAACACGCCCGCCGCCTTGCCCAGCGTCGCCATATAGATGATGCGCGGCGACGCGAGGCTGAAATGCGACAGCGAGCCGCGCCCTTCATTGCCCAGCACGCCGAAGCCGTGCGCATCGTCCACATACAGCCAGGCATCGTGCTTCTCGCACAGCGCCAGCAGTTCGCGCAGCGGTGCGATGTCGCCGTCCATGCTGAACACCGCGTCGGTGATGACGAGTTTGCGCCCGCTCTTCGCCTGTTCCAGCAACTGCGCCAGTTGCGCGGTATCGCCGTGGCGATAGCGCTTCACGTCGGCACGGCACAGCAGCATCGCATCGTTCAGCGAGGCATGGTTGAGCTTGTCGGCAAACACCGTGTCGCCCCGCCCCACCAAGGCCTGCACCGCGCCCAGGTTCGCCATGTAGCCGGTGGAGAACAGCAGCGCAGCAGGCTTTTCGACGAAGGCCGCGAGTCGCTGCTCGAGCCGATGATGCGCCTCGCTGTGGCCGCTGACCAGATGGGCGGCGCCCGCCCCCAGCCCATGCTGCAACACGCCTTGCTGCAACACTTTGATCATCTGCGGATGGTTCGCCAAGCCGAGATAGTCGTTGCTGCTGAACGAAAGCAGCAGCCTGCCGTCGACCTCGACATGCGGCGACTGCGGGCCGGCGATCATGCGCCGCTGGCGCAGCAGCCCCTGCGCGGCGCGCTCGTCGAGTTCGGTTTGGAGTTGGGTAAATGGCATCGGTCGCGTTTTCCGGTAGGTCGGGTTAGGCGCGTGTCGCGCCGTAACCCGACATCTCATCGTCGGGTTACGCTGCGCTAACCAGCGACTTGGCTGACGTTGTTTGTCAGCTTAGTCGATTGGCTATGCATGGCTAACCCGACCTACGTTTAATGACTCTCAGCGAAAGGATACATACCCAGCTTATCCAGCAACGCCCGGTCGCGTTCCACGTCCGGATTGCCGGTGGTCAGCAGCTGGTCGCCGTAGAAGATGGAATTCGCACCGGCGAGGAAGCACAGTGCCTGTACCGCATCGCTCATCTGCTGGCGTCCGGCGGACAGGCGCACGCGCGCGGTCGGCATGGTGATACGCGCGACCGCGATGGTGCGCACGAAGTCCAGCGGATCGAGCTCTTCCTGATCGGCCAGCGGCGTGCCTTCGACCTTGACCAGGTTGTTGATCGGCACGCTCTCCGGATAGGGATTCATGTTCGCCAGCTGTGCGATCAAACCGGCGCGTTGCGTCAGGTTCTCGCCCATGCCGACGATGCCACCGCTGCACACATGCATGCCCGCGCGGCGCACGCGCTCCAGCGTATCCAGCCTGTCCTGGTAATCGCGCGTGCTGATGATGTTGCCGTAGAACTCCGGCGTGGTGTCGAGGTTGTGGTTGTAATAATCGAGCCCGGCGACGCGCAGTTGCTCGGTCTGTTCGTCGTTCAGCATGCCCAGCGTCGCGCAGGTCTCCATGCCCAGCGCGCGCACCGACTTCACCATATCGACGACTGCGGCCATGTCCTCCTCGCTAGGCTCGCGCCATGCAGCGCCCATGCAGAAGCGATCCGCGCCCGCGTCCTGCGCAGCCTTCGCGGCCTTCACCACCTCGCTCACGTCCAGCATCTTCCTGTTCTCGACACCGGCCGAGTGGAACGCCGATTGCGGGCAATAGCCGCAGTCCTCGGAGCAGCCGCCGGTCTTGATCGACAGCAGCGTGGAAAGCTGCACCGCATTCGGGTCGAATTGTTCGCGATGCACCTGCTGGGCGCGGAACATCAGGTCGGAGAACGGCAGCGTGAACAGCGCCTCGATCTCGGCGACGCTCCAGCGTTGCACTTCGGTGTTCGACTTTTTCTGGCGGACGAATTCTATGGTCTGGGTGGTCATGACGGTTCTGGATCGACGTTGATGGAATGGGATATTGCGATGCTCTTTGGGTGGATTCGTCCTGCACCGTCGCACTTCGGTATGATGCGACGGGAGTCGGCGCATCATCCTAGAAAGGGCGACAGCTTGTCAATTCTTCGCGACACATTGCTGAACATCCGCACAACAATAGAGCAATTGCTGCCTGCGCAACCCTGCGTGCTTTGCGGCCGCATGAGCCACGACGGCCTGTGGTGCGCCGCCTGCGACCGCACGCTTCCCCGTCTCACCGAGGCGCATTGCCCGGCTTGCGCGCTGCCCACGCCGACCGGCGAACTCTGCGGCCATTGTCTGACACATCCGATGCAGTTCAGCAGCACGACGGCGGCATACACCTACGCCTTCCCGCTGGACCGGCTGATCCAGGCGATGAAATACCGCGAACAGCTCGCACTGGCCGACGCCTTCGCCGCGGAGCTGGTTAAACGGATAGGCCGCCTGCCCGATTGCGTGATCGCGATGCCCCTGCATCCGGCCAAACTGCGCGAGCGCGGCTTCAACCAATCGCTGCTGCTCGCCGCTTCGATATCCCGCGCACTCGAACTGGAACTGCTGCCGCACGCCTGCCGGAGGATACGCGACACACCGCCGCAGTCGGCACTCCCCTTCAAGGAACGCAAGAAGAACGTGCGCGATGCGTTCTGCTGCGACATGGACTTGAGCGGCAAACATGTCGCGCTGGTGGACGACGTGCTGACCACCGGCGCCAGCCTGAATTCGCTCGCCGTCGCGGTGAAGAAACGAGGTGCCGGAGATGTATCGTCCTGGGTAGTGGCAAGGACGATCAGGAAATAAGGCTGGTGCAATCGCCGCCTCGACTATCGTCGCGGCCGACTCAGAGCCCGTTGAGTTTGCGCTGGACGAATACCTTCAAGTCGGGGCTGAGGCTCTTGCTCTCCAGCGCCTGACGATATGCGGCCTTGGCCTCTTCGGTGCGCCGCAACGCCTGTAGCGATATCCCGTAGCCCATCAACCAGGTGCCGTTGCCCGGCTGCAGCTTCAAGGCAGCCTGGTAATGAGTGGCGGCATCGGCATGGAGGCTGTTCCGTTGCTGCAGCGCGGCGAGAAAAGCCAGATAGTCGGCCCTAGCTTCGGCATAGGCCAGCGACCTCTCCAGCGTGACCAGCGCCTCGCCTGTCGCGCCGCGCTCCACCTGCAGGCGCGCCAGCAGCATCGCGAACCCGGTGTGTTCCGGCCGGTTCTCAAGGCGCTCCTGCAGCAGGCGTTCGGCATCGCTGCCGCGTTTGTCCTCCAGCAGCAATACGACCAGCGACTGGCGCGCCCCATCGTGAGCGCCGTCCAGTTGCAGCGCCATCTGGTAGCTCGCGATCGCCTCGCTGCTGCGGCCCTGCTTCATCGCCTCCGCGCCCTTGCGGAACTCGGTCTCGGCCTGCTGTGCGCGGCTGACTTGCTTCATCGGCATGCCGCCGGTCTCCGCGACTGGCGCGGTTACCTGCGGCTTCGAGCGAGGATTCGGTGCCACCGCCTGCTTCGCCGGTGCGGCGGGAGGTTTGGCCGCAGCTTGGCTTGCAGCCGACATGGGCGAAGCGGTTGCACCGGCCTTCGGTGCAGCCGGTTTCGGCGCTCGGATCATCGGCTGAGCGACCACAGCCTCGCGGGGCTTGCCGGAAGGTTTTGCCTGAACCGCCGATGCAACGACCTTGGGCGCAGGTGCGCTTACTGGGGCCTTGGGCGGCAATACAGACTGCGACGCTATCTGAACTGGCTTGGCTGCCGAAACTGCGACCGCCGCAACAGTAGAAACCGGAACAACCGCCGACACGGCGGAAGCCGCTGCCACACCGGAACGGCTCGCGATGCGATCCTCACTCGCGACGCCCGATGGCGGCTTGGGCGCGACGGATACGGCGACTTGCTGCGCATGCGGTTTCGCACTGCTCACGGCCGTGTCGCGTCCCTGCCACCACCATACCGCCAACGACGCCAGCAGCAATAACAGGAACATCCGCAGCCCGCCTCCCGATCGAGGCCGCGGCACCGCGCGCACCATGTCCTGCTCTTGCTCGACATGCACGCCGCGCCGCTCGAGCTGGCTGAGCACCTGGTTGATGAGGCTCATCGCAACAAGAACCAGCCGATTCCCAGTGAAACGACGACCGCGACCACGGTCAGTGCCAACGCCCAGGGCAACCAGTCGCGGCGCACCTCGGGCGTATCGGCCGCGGCATCGCGTATATGCCGCGCATACACCCGTTCTTTACCTTCGCCGTAGGCCAGCATCAACGCCTTGTGCGCGACGATGTTGACCAGCCGCGGCGTGCCGCCGGTGATGCGATGCAACTTGGACACCGCGGCCCTGCCGAACAGCGGTTCGCCGTCATAACCGGCGATGGACAGACGATGGCGCAGATAGCGATCCAGTTCGTCGCGGTCCAGGCCGCGCAACTCGTACTGGAAGCTGATGCGCTGGCGCAGCTGACGCACAGAATGATGCTGCAGGCGATCGTTCAGTTCCGGCTGACCGAACAGCACCACCTGCAGCAACTTGCGTTTCTCGGTCTCCAGATTGGTCAGCAGGCGCAGCACCTCGAGACTCTCCAGCGGCATCGCCTGCGCCTCGTCCAGACACACCAGCGCATGCTGACCCTTGCTGGCGCATTCCAGCAGCGCATAGGTCAGGCCCTTCAGCAACTGATGCTGGTCGGCGTCCTTCTCCAGCGGCACGCGGAACTCGTCGGCCAGTGCCAGCAACAGACTGCGCGGCTCGAGATAGGGATTGGGAACATAGGCCGTGACGAAACGCCCCGTCGCGGTCGTAGGTGTGGCATGGTCCTGCGTGCCGATCGCAGTGGTGGGCCGCATATCCTGGTTCAACACGGTCAAGAAACGACGGCACAGCAGGGTCTTGCCGTAGCCGACCTCGCCGGTGATCTTGATGAAGCCTTCGCCGCTGCGAGCCGCCACCAGCAGGGTGTTGAGCGCTTCCTGATAGCTGCTGCAGGTAAAAAAGAAACTGGTGTCTGGAGTCAGGCCGAACGGCGGCTGGCGCAGCCCGAAGTGCTCAAGGTACATATCAGGGTCTGCCGCTCTGCCCAGCCATGGCGCCGACACGATCGCGGCTCTGCGTGATGTCCTGCGACCAGTCCTTGTCGCTGTCCACCACGGTCGGCTTCAGCAGGATCACCAGCTCGCGCTTCTCGCTGCGCTTGCTGGTCTGGCCGAACACCGGCTTGGGCAAGCCGGGCAGGCCGGATTGGTCATCGAATGTCGCCTGGCGCATCAGGCCGCCGATCGCGACGATCTGCCCGTCGCGCGCGCGCACGATGCTGTCGGTCTCGGAAATGGAGCTGGAAGCCAGCGGCAGGTTCAGTGTGCCGCCTACCCCGCCGACATCCACCGTCTTGTTCACCGTCGTGACCAGACTCACCGACGGATGCACATGCAGGATGATCTCGTTGTTCTGGTCGATGCGCGGCGTCACATCCAGTGCGATGCCGGAAAAGAACGGCTGCAGCGTCACGCTGGGCGTGGACGTGGTCGCGGTGCCGGTGGTCGTGGTATTGGTGACATTGGTGACGAAGAACTCGTCGGTGCCGACTTTCAGCACAGCCTTCTGGCCGTTCAGAGTCGCGATGCGCGGGCTGGACAGCACATGCACGTTGCCCTGAGATTCCAGGAAGCTCAGCAGCGCGGCGAAATTGCTGGTCTGGAACGCCAGTCCGAACAATGAACCAGCGACCGCGTTGGCCGGCAATGCGGTCGCAGCCGCCATGGCAAGACTTCCCCCGGGAGTAGAGGTGACGACTCCGTTACTTAGCGAACCGGTCGACGCCATGCTGGTTCCCGGAGAAACCATGCCGCCGGAAATTCCGCTGTTCGGGCCGTTCTTGAACGCCGCCCAATTCACGCCGGACTGGAAGCCGTCGTTCAGCTGCACCTCAACGATCTTCGCCTCCAGGATCACCTGGCGCTCGATGGAAATCTGCGAAGCCTTGAGGTAGGCCGCGACGTTCTTCAATTCGTCCGGCATCGCGCGCACCACGATCACGCCGGACATCGGGCTGACCACCACGCTGCGGCCATCCCCTATCACAATGGCCTTCAACGATTGCGCCAGCTCTTCCCAGAAGTCCGTGCTGCTGGTCATGCTGACCTTGCTGCTGTCCATACCGCGCGTCGCCTGCCCGGTCGTGGTCGTCGTACCGGATGTGCCTGATGTCTGTCCGGCCGGATTATCCGACACTGAACCTGAGGTCACGCGCAGCGAAGAATTCCCCTGACGCAGGCCGGTCAGATAATTCACCTGGAAGATGCGTGTCTGCATCGTCAGCGGCTGGACATAGATGCGCGTGCCGCTCACCTTGTAGTCGTAACCGTACATGTCGCGGATCGCTTCCAGCGCCTCGAACACATTGACGTCTTTCAGATTGAGGGAAATGCTGCCTTCGACTTCGGGATGCAGCAGCATGCTGTAGCGCGTGCCGGAGACGATGGCCATGAACACCTGCTGTACCGGCGTGCCGCTCACCACCAGATCGAAACGCGACTCCACCGGCTTGTCTTCCACCGACGGCATCTCTACGCTGAGCGGCGGCAACAGGGCATTGCTGACTTCGGCAGGCTGGATGCTTTGCTGCACGGCCTGGTTCATCTCGCGCTGGATGACTTCGGCCGTATGATCCCGACCATTGGGCGTCGCGCAACCCGCAAGCAGCAGAACAGCGCTCAACACCCACAGCAAGACTCTCATCAACACTCCCAGAATACGGACGGCTCAGCCATCAACCCGGCCGCTCCCCCTGGAGCGTCACGGTCCGACTTTGACTTTCTTTTTCGATATCGACACGCCGGGGAACAGCGTCATCACCGTCTTCCCTCGCGCGCCTTGCAAAATTACACCGGTATCGCTCACTTCAATCAGCCTAACATCGCCATATTTACCCCCTAATTCGATAGTTTGACCATCGATGATCGCGGCGCTGCGCCCCTTGGAGATGATGACCGACTGCAGACCGGCCGGTTTCGGAGGCTCGACCACGACCGTATCGGCAGGCGTCATGACGGCGACTGGAGGGCGAGTCGGATCGGGCAAGTCCTCTGCCGAGGCGGAAGCGGCCAGCAACATGAACACGGCTCCCAGCCCCCCGACGATGACCGCACTGCGACCGTAGCCCATATACATCGGCATTGGCAGACCTCTCGTCATTGCTAGATGGCCATCCACGTTTGATCCAGACTCAGGGTATAGATGGTCAACGTCAGCACGGCATCGGGATGGCGACCCACGCTCAGACTGGCATCGCCCCAGTACATCCGGGCCGGCAGTTTTTCCAGCGCACTGACATAGCTCAACAGATCCAGATAGCTGCCGTGTACCGTGATCTGCACCCCATGCCGGAATATCTGGCTCTGCCCCTCGGCAGCGACCGGTTGCACGGCTCCGGCCTCTTGGGGCTTATCGACCAGCAGTCCGACCGGCAAGGTCTTGAGTTCGAGCAGTTTCACGCGATTATTCTCATGCAGCACCCGACCGAGCACCTCGGCCATCTTGCCCGGCGCGACGAGATTTTCGCGACGCTCTTCCAGATACTCCGTCTGCTCCTGCAATTGCCGACGGAGCTGCTCCTGCCGCAGGCGCAGCGGCGAATGACTATCGGCGCGCTGAGCCTGCAGCAGATTCTGCAACTGCGCCTGCAGCTCCTTCGTCCGCTCCTGCTGCTGCACCACTTGGTCGGACAGCATCTTCCGCTTCGCATCCAGCGGCGCCAGCAACACTTCGCCGACCAGCGACACCAGCACCAGCGCAACGGTAGCGAAGACGATAGCGCGCTCGCGCAACGACAACCCGCTTATCCTGTCGCGCGCGATGATCCAGTAGCGCATCATTCCTTCACCTCCTCTACCCTGGAACGCAACACGAACTCGACATAGCGCGGCGCCGCGCCCGACTTGTCGGCTTTGGCCTGCTGCATTTGCAATGCGGCAAAATTCTTCCCCTGCATCACGGGCTCCCGGCGCAAGCGCTGGATATACTCGGGCAACAGGTCCGGATGCGTCACCGCACCGTACAGACTGAGTTGCGTTCCGTCGCCGTTGACATCGAACCCGGTCAGCCACAGGCCCGGAACCACCTGGCGCGAGAAGGCACGCATGTATTCGGAATAACCCGCGGTATTGCCCATCGCACCGGACTTCAGCACCTCGACCAAACCGCCCTGTTCACCGACCAGTCGATCCAGCCGCTGCACTTCTTCCTGCAGCTGCTGGTTGCTGCGTTGCGGAGAGAATTCGGCAGCCAGACTGCCCAGTCGCAACTGCTCGAGATTGAAACGCCGCGTGCTCTCCACGACCTGGAGCTCCAATTGCCAAACCTGATAATGCGCATAACCGTAGACGCATCCCGACCCGAGCAGGATCAGCCCCAGACCTTGCAACATCGTCTTCAGGGAAAAGTGCTGTTGGCGCTTGACGAACGCCGGGTTATACAGATTGATCTGCTGGCTCATTTCCGCTCCCCCTCCTGACGCAAGGCAGCTCCCAGCGTCAGCAGCGACCTTGAGGTGAATTCGCTATCCTCCAGCGCCTCGATCGCACTGATATCCATCACCTGCGACAAATCCAGCTTTTCCACGCGAGCCTCGCTGACCGAAGCCAGAAACTCGACCAGGCCGGTGTCGTCCGGAACGCTCACCAGTACACGACTCACCGGCAGGTGATTGAACTGGCGATCAAAATAATCCAGCGAACGCTGCAACTCGAGCTCGATGCGATCGCGATATTGCGCACGCAGTTGAATGTTTGCATCGCGCAACTGACGGATACTGATATCTACGCGCCTCGCCAGATACAATTCGCCGCCTGCCGTGAACGTCAGCAAGCCGCCGCGATCGTCGAATGCCAGCAACGCCAGCGCCCGCCCCTCATGCTCGAACAGCGTGGCGATGTTGCGCTGCGCCATCTCCGGGATATCGATCACCGCCAGATCTATTCCCGCCTGATGGAATAATTCGATGCGCGTCCTGATGATGTCGTTGGCTGCGCTCACTGCATAAACGGATTGCACAGGCTCGGAGCCGCCGAATTTGCCGGACGGAATTTGCAGCACGTCTATCGTCGCCTCGTCGGCGGGATAAAGCAGGTTGTCCTTGATCTTCCAGCGCATCGCCGTCTTCAATTCCCCGGCCGGAACATTCGGCGCATCTACCAGCGACAACTGATATTCGCCGGGCGACAAAAGCGTGATGCAATCCTTGGCATCCAGATTGGCGATGCGGCGCAGTTTATCCAGAGAGACGGACGAGATGTCCCCCGTCTCGTGATATTCGCAACGCAGCACGCACGGCATTCCGCCAACAGATTTGATCTTTGCCAGATAGACGCCGCTCTCAGTCAGGCCGATGGCCATCCTGCCATCGACATGGTTCTTGGACTTGAACAGCTTGGAGATGAACGGGAATCCCATAATTGGCGCGAAGTTAGTTCAACAACTCATTGTTGTCAATGGATTTTTTAATTGCCGCGCAATATAAAGCATTCCTAACCGTTGCCGATAAGCCACAGTCCAGAGTGTCAATCTCCAATGGAATCAAAAACAAAGCCGCAGATGCACTAGTAAGCATCCGCGGCTCTGATTGCAGTTCCGTCACTTCAAACTCGTAGTTCTGGCTATCGCCGAAATTACTGACCTGCTTTGCAGGTCAGTAATTTTGACTGGCGTCGAAACTATTGATCCGCTTTGCGCATCAATAGTTTTAGTTCCGGCATAACATGCTGGGCATGTGAGCCTTCACTGAAATTACTAAAACGGCTTTGCCGTTTTAGTAATTTTCCCGCAGGTAGATGAATTCGTTGTTGCCCTTGTAGACACCGAAAGTCGCGCGCCCACCAGTCAGCGGCAGATAAGTCGGCACGGTGGGAACTATCATCGCACTACCAGCTCCGCCGGTAGGTCTCGACAAACTGATGTTCAGGATACCGTTCGTAACCGTTGCCGCCCCAGTCGGCGTCGGCGTGGTCGTTCCGGTGATTGCGCCCGACTTGTTCAGCAAATCGTAAGTCGCCGCCAGCGTCAAGCTGGTCAAGCTGTCCATCGCGCTGGTCACCCAAAATGTACCGTTGAAATACTGCACCGTCGCGGTCAACGGCAACTTCAACAACTCCGAGCCATGTGCGTTGGACAGCTTGATGCGTCCGCTCGCCACCTTGACCCCGCCCTCGAGCGAATCGGCAGGTACGAGCCTGAGCGAAAAAACATCCTCAACGTCATAAGCGCGTACATACGCATCGGTCGGCGCGGTCAGCGCAGAGCTTAAGGTATAAGTCGGTGCGACGGTCGCGACACCCGCGACAAAAGTCAGCGGATCATACGTCAACGAAAACTCATTCCCCCCCGGATTCTGCATCGTTTCGCTGCCCCTGCCATCCCATGCTTCGAGCGTGACCGTTTTGGCATAGCCGTTTGCCGTCGCGTAATTTGCGGTGACGCCACCCAACGCATTCAAAGCAGTAACCCTCACACTGAATGGCTGGCCGGAATAAACAAAACCATCTACCACGTCATTCGAGGCCGGGCACGTCAAACCATTCGGACATGGCATAGGCACACCCGCCGACAGCACCACGGAGGTATTGAAATGGTCGGGAATGAAACGCCCTATCAGCGCAGTCCGGGCATTCGCGGAACCGGCGAAAATCGCCACGCGATCAGTCAGATTCACTCCCGTCGAATTAAGATAATTCGTGGCTGCCGTTGCCGTCAACGTGAACGTGCCTGCTTCGCTGTAATTCAGGGTGCTCCACGTCGTCGCGGCCGCGCTACCGCCCCCCGGCACCGCAACCGCGCCGTTGCTGAGCAACCCCGCAGCCGGACTGAACGGTGCAGCCGCAAGCAGCAGCACCGTGTCGGCATAGTGCGCTGCGATTCCCGAACCGGTAAGCTGCTCGTACGTGGCATCGATCTCCGGCAAACCGTTGCCATCTAAATCGCCGGAGCTATTCCACAGATAACCGCCGACATTCGTCTGAAAATTAGCGCCCGCGTTGGCAAAGATCGCGCCGTCTGAGGTATCGTCGGCCGGATTGGCGGATGCACCCTGCATGACATCAGAAACAATCACCGCAAACGGCCGCGCCGTCAGGATTGCGGAGGTGCCGGTCACCGGGGCAGCGGGAACCGTGGCATCGTCGCGCAGGCTCAGCGAATACTTGCCGACATCGCTGGTGACCAGGCAAAAACTAGCCACGCCAGCCGAGAAAGTCAGATTGAGGTTGTTGCTGGTTGCCGACGCCACCGGAGCCGCGATCGACAGCGTCTGACAAGCACCGTAGTTAGGCAAACACGCCCCCGAAACAGGCAGGCAAATTTTCGGTGCGGCGGCACCAATCGGATGCTCCGCTCCCAGCGCGGTCGGCGTGTACCAGCCATCCATAGGCTTGACGCCGATAAAGGTCGTATCGGTCCCGCCGCCACACACGGATGCGTTGCGCTTGACACTCATCAGATGAGGACGCCCCGCGATCACACCCGCGCCCAACGCATCGGCCGCTGGAGTATCGACCACGAATGAGGCGACGCCGCTGCTGAATTGCACCGGCGTGCCCGAGGAAGAATTGATCGTCCCCAGATATTCGCTGACGTTGATATACACGCCCTCCTGAACCGCATCGGACAGAACGAAATTCGCCGTGCCATTGTCAGCCGCAGCAAAGGTATAACGCTTGTTGACGCTATCCCAAATTCCATTATTGCTTGCCGCCGAGGTCAGGGTGGCACTGGATGCCGCGCCCCCCTGCAGGGTGGCCGTAATGACCACCGTCTTGGCGTAAGTCGTGCTCACCTGGCCATTGGTATTGAGCGCACTGATGGTCACCGTCGGCCGGGGATCGGAGGCGCAAGTGGTGGGCGTCAGGTTGTCGGCCACGATCCGGAAGCCCGCTGGCGGCACATAGGTCTGGGCGCAGATCTTGAGGCCGCTGATCTCGTGGATGTTCGTCGAGGCGCCGCTCGATCCCGTAAAAGAAAGCTGCCAGTTCGTCGGCACCTCTGCCTGCAGCGGATTGACCGCATAGGCATCAAACGACGGGATCAGCGGCGTATAGCTGGCACCGGTACCAGAGCTGTCGCGCTCGATCGAGACCAGCGTGGTCTTGGTACCGGCACTCCCATTCCAGGAGTAATTGCGAGCATCCACCGTCAAGCGATAAGCATGGCCGAGGCCAGCTGTGGCCGGCGACGGCGCATCGATAGGGGGTGTCAATGTGGCCGTGCCGCCGAGATAGGGATAGCCGATCACTCCCGACCCCGACCCGCGCGCCGACACCGAATCAGCTGTCAGACCGGGAGCCGCGCCGCCGACACGGCCCTCGGTGTTGGCCGAAAAGTTGCCATATTCGTCAACGCCGATACCTATCCAGCCACCGGTGAAGCCATTGATGCCTGTCTTTTGCGCGTAGCCGAGCGAACCGCCATATGCGCCCGACACCGCCGCGATCGCAGCATCCGACAAAATGAAAGTGATGCCGTCTCCCCCGGTACCGCCGTAGGCGTAATGCTTGAACTCGACGGAAATCCAGTTGCCTTTGGCGGGGAAAGTCCCCGGGCTGGTAGCGGACGTCGATACATTATTGGCGATAGAGGTCAAACGCAATTTGTTGGCAACGATTTGCGGCAAAAAGGCAGTCAGCCCGCTCGTGCTCACATTCCAGTTTCCGCTGTAAATCGTCGAAGGGTTAAGGCTGGCACGATTGAAGTTATCGCAGACGCAAGTCACGCCGGCAGGACTGCCGGCCGGCACCGAGCACGCGAATGCCGTCTCGCCTGCCACAAAACTGGTGGTGGCCGCAATCGGCCCCGATACATTGGAAACTCCCGTAGAAGTGGCGCCGGGCGTCACCGGCGTTGGCCGCGTCCAGGTACCGGCGACATATTTGCCGATGGCAAAATTGCCGGGAGTGGCAAGTGCATCGACTTCACCCGCGACAAAACCGAATGTCACGCCATAACTGCCGACATCCACCGTGTCGCCGCTCGCCCACAGCGACCAGTAACGATTCACATCCAGCGCAGAATCGATGCCAGAATTGGAGATCAAGGGATGCTCGTTGCCTGTCGTACTGCCGGTAAGCGTCCCGCCGCCCAGCAGCGTCGTGACCAGGTTGATAGCTATCGGCGAATAATTACCGTTGCTGCCTACTGGGTAAGTGCAGGTGGTCGTACCCGATGGGAAGGTCAGACGCAGATTGCCGTCCACAAAGCCGCTGGTACGAACGACACTGGCCGGGCAATTGGCAGCGGCCGTCAGAATATTGGCTCCCGTCGCGACCGTGCCGCTGGTCAATGCCAGCACGCCGCTGGCGGTGACCGCGCCATTGAGCGTAAAGCCGCTGGCGTTATTGAGCGTGAGGTTCTGGAAAGTCGCCGTACCGGTAAAGCTCTGCGCCGCCGTCCCATTGAACGTCCAGGTGCCGCTACCCGAGGTAAAGGTACCCGCATTGCTGAAGTCGCCGGCAATGGCTGCCGCTCCGCTGCCGCCCGAATAAGTACCGCCGGCGTTGACCGAGATATTGCCCGCTACGGTAAGCGTATTCGCCGCGTTGTTGAGGATGCCATCGATACTCAGATCGCTGATGGCCGGCGTGTTGATATTCTGGGTCACCGTGTGCCCAACATCTACGGTAACGAAGTCTCCGGAGAGCGGAATGCCGCCGCGACAAGACGTCCAGGTTGCCGCCGCACTCCAGTTGCCGCTGGCCACGCTGGTGCAATTCACCGCGCTTGCCAGTGTCTCGGTCACAGTGAGAAATGCGCTGGTCGCGGAACAATAGACCCTAGCATTATTGGTTGCCCCGGGTTGGTTGAAGTCGTATTGCAGCATCAACCGATGGCCGGCCGGCACGGTATAGGCTGCGCTGGCGATGGTGTAGGGATAGGCGGTGGTTGTGCCGGCGCCAGTCAGCGTGATGACGGCGCTCGAACCGATCAGTGTCTTGCCCCCGGCCACCGGGTCATAGTCATACAGACTGACAGTCACTTTATCCGTGGCCGCATTGCCGCGCAAAAATGCGCTACCGGTAGGATTCGCAGCTATATTGGTGTTCGCTGCGTAATTGGCGTTGAGATACCACCTCGAGTGTGTGTACAACCCAACAGGGTGGTTGGCCGACCTAGCATTGCCGGTGCAGGTGTTCGCCGTAATCAACGATGCGGTGATGATAGGTGGAATAGTTTGATTGGTGCCCGAGGTAACATTGGTCGTGCCGTCGAATCCGATAGGCACACCCAGGGTGGTGTCGTGGTAATAGGTCTTGGGCAGCGCAGGTCTGACCGAATAAACCTGGCCGGTAAACGGCATGGTGGTGATTATCGCCGGACTGATCCCGGTGACGTTGGCCATATTCAATCCCAGCGTGCCGGTACCGCTGCCGGTACTGGCCGTCACGGTCCAGGCAGTGCCGCTGCCGGTGACGCCGGTGATCGCCGGCGCGCCACCCAACCCGGTATTGACCAGCGTAAAGTTGCTGCTGCTCACCCCGGTGACGCTGGTATTGAACGTAACAGTCCATGACACCGTGGCCGACGTAGTCGGATTGATGCTGGCATAGTTAACCGAAACAACCGTAGGGCTGGAACAGCTATGCTTCACCGTCGCCCCGCCATTGGATGTCAACGTATAGTCTGTCGGGCAAGTGGAAGTCAAAGTAACCGTCCCAACTATCGCGCTGGTCACCGTCACATTACGCGCCAAGGTAATCCCCCCGGTGTTGCTCACGGTCAGGTTCGCGAAGCCCAAAACTCCTGCGCCGGAAATCGTCTGTACCGCCGCACCGCCATTGAGCGTGACCACGCCCGTGCCGGCAGTGAACGTACCGTTCTGCTGAAAGTTTCCCGCCACATTAAGCGCGTTAGCGCCATTGCCGAACGTATTGGTCGCACCGATGCTGAAATTGCCGCTCACAGTAAGCGCCGCAGCCGCAGTAGCAGTCGCGGTACCGCTCATGGTGAGGTTACCCCCAATCGTGGTCACTCCGGTAAGTGTCTTGGCACCGCTCCCGGCCAAGCCAAGGTTGGAATAAGGCGTGGCCTTTACCGTCTGCGCCGCACCGGTGTAGTTAACAGTGTTTCCGACTGCGGTCGCGGTCAGCGCAGTGATGGCCGACGTGCCGCCCAGAGTCAACGTGCTGCCGGTGCTGTTGGTGAGATTTCCCGTTCCAGCCAAGGCGGTGCTGACGGTCAGATTGCAGTTATTGGTCAGCACCGTCGGCGCGGTGACGGTGAGACGTGGGATAGTCAATGCTGTCGCACAGTTAAGGGACTGGGCTGCCGTGGTGCTAAAGGTATACACCCCCGTACCCGCGGTAAAAGTCGCGCCGTTGTGCGAAAGTCCGCCTCTTAAGGCGACAGCAGCCGTAGCATTGGACCAAATCCCGCCAGGATTGATGGTCACCAATCCAGTGAACGTTTTCGCGCCGGTAGCCGAGGTAATGTTCAGCGTGCCGCCCACGTTCGTTGCGCCGGTCACTGTCAGCGCAAAGGCGCCGACAGTGTGCGTGCCGCTGTTCACATTGAGCGCTCCGCCTATCGTGGTTGTACCCAGCAAGGAGACTGCGGTTCCGGCCGTCTTGTTGATGGTGACGTTATTGTAGGTAGTGAAAGCCCCCATGGTTTGGCCGGCGCCACCGGCAAAGACCACCGTGCCGGTGCCGGCCACCATCGCCGTGGGAATAAAGCTCCCGCTAACGGTAACGGTGCTGCCCCCCGGAGTGAAGGCGCCGGGAGCGAAATTCCCCCCGACGGTAATATTGCTGGCCCCTGTGGCAACGAACCGCGATTGGGCAGCAGTTCCGCCCGACGTCACCGCGCCGGTCACATTGACTGTTCCGGTAGCTCCCACGGTCACTTGGCTGAATCGGCTAGCGCTGTTGCCGCCACTGATGGCGATGCTGCCGGCATTGAGCGTACCCGTGCCGACGGCAATGGTAGAGCTGCGATTAGTACCAGTGGATGCCGCCATCGTGATGGCGCCACTTACACTCAAAGTCACGCCGGGATTGATATTGACGCCATGCGTCGCAACGGATGGCGCTGCGACAATAATGCCGGTCGCGGCAGCGTTGGCGGTAACGGTGACGGTATGAGCGGCAGCGATGGTGACGGTGTCGGCGGCAACCGGGCCACCCGCCACATTGCAAGGCGCAGCCCATGTCGTGGCAGCGTTCCAATTGCCGGTTGCCACAGAGGTACAAGCCGCAGCATTCGCCTTGGTCGCCCCCAGCAGCGCAGCCAAAAACGACAGCAGCAGCAATGACCATCTGCCACACTTGCCAAACGCGCCCATAGTCACTCCCCTCATCGCTGCCGATCCTCCCTGGTCAATCGACCGATATTCTCGCGAACTTGCGCTTGCCGACCTGGGCGACGACCACCCGACCGGACTCCACTATAGCGGCCTTGTCGTTGACGCGATCGCCGTCGAGCTTGACCGCGCCCTGCTGGATCATGCGCATCGCCTCGGAGGTGCTATCCACCAGCCCGGCCTGTTTCAGCAGGTGCGGCACGGTGATGCGGCCGTCTTGCGCCGCGACGCTGATCTCGGGCATATCGTCCGGCAGCACGCCTTTCTGGAAGCGAGCCTCGAATTCGGCCAGCGCGTCTTCGGCAGCCTTGCGGGAATGGAAGCGCGCGACGATCTCTTGCGCGAACAGCACTTTGATGTCGCGCGGATTGCGTCCGCCTTCGATGTCTTCTCGCCATTTCGCGATGGTCGCCAGCGATTCGAACGACAGCAGCTCCAGATAACGCCACATCAGCGTGTCGGAGATCGACATCAGCTTGCCGAACATGTCCGACGGCGCATCGGTGATACCGATGTAGTTACCCAGCGACTTGGACATCTTGTTGACGCCGTCCAGCCCTTCCAGCAGCGGCATGGTGAGCACGCACTGCTGCGGCTGGCCGTGATGGCGCTGCAGCTCGCGGCCCATCAGCAGGTTGAATTTCTGGTCGGTACCGCCCAGCTCGATGTCGGCCTTGAGCGCGACGGAGTCGTAGCCCTGCACCAGCGGGTAGACGAATTCGTGGATGGCGATGGGCTGGTTGCCCTTGTAGCGCTTGGAGAAGTCGTCGCGCTCCAGCATCTGCGCGACGGTATGGGTCGCGGCCAGACGGATCAGATCGACCGCGCTGAACTTGTCCATCCAGGTGGAGTTGAACACGATCTCGGTCTTTTCCGGGTCGAGCACCTTGAACACCTGTTCGCGGTAGGACTGCGCGTTCTCCAGCACCTGCTCACGCGACAGCGGCGGGCGGGTGGCGTTCTTGCCGGTCGGGTCACCTATCATGCCGGTGAAGTCGCCGATCAGGAACAGCGCGTGGTGTCCCAAGTCTTGCAGTTGGCGCATCTTGTTCAGCAGCACGGTGTGGCCGAGGTGCAGGTCGGGCGCGGTCGGATCGAAACCGGCCTTGACGCGCAGTGGGCGACCCAGCGCCAGCTTCTGTTTCAGTTCGTGTTCTAGCAGCAGCTCGTGCGCGCCGCGTTTGATCGTTGCCAGCGCATCGGCCGAGAACGAGTCCAGTTGTGTGGTTTTAGTCATGATTCTTGCGGTTCCAGTTTGAACGGACGCCGTCCGTTCCGGTTTTCATACCGTTCGTCGGTCGGCGCCTGCCGCCCGATTTTCCCTCCCCCCAACCGTCGGTTCTGTTTTGAGGGTGGGCCGGTTTCTGTTAAAGTGCGCGCCAGTTCAGAAAAACAATACGTTACAAAGAAAAGAGCTGCGACTTCAGGAGGCGCGAATGTTACCCCAAAACCGGCTGGACCAAGAACGCAAAACGCCAAAAATACCAGCTCCGGCAGGCAAGATGAAGCTGCGCTGGTTCGTCGCGTTGTCGACGATGCCGCTGCTGGGCGTCGTCACGGCCTTCGGCCTAGTGCCGGAAAGCGAGCTGGGGCTCGACACCGGCAAAGTCGCATACGAAGAGATTGCATTGCCCAAGGTCGCACCCGCCGCCTTCACCGAAAACCACTTCTGGCGTAACGAAAAAGTACAGCGCGGCGACACCGTCGCCGAACTGCTGCGCCGACTGAACGTGTTGGACAGCTCTGCCAGCGATTACCTGCGCACCGCCGCCGAGGCCGAGTCTTTCCGCAAGCTGCCGGTCGGCCGCGAAGTGCAGGCCGAGACCGACGCTACCGGCAGGCTGGTCGCGCTGCGCTATCTGGGCGACAACAACGCGCAGGTAGTGATCGAGGCCCAGGGCGAAGGTTACTTGACCAGAGTCGAAGCCGCTCAGCTCGAGAAGCGTTTGTTCGTGCGCACCGGCGAGATCAAGACCAGCCTGTACGCGGCGACCGATGCCGCCGGCGTACCCGAGGGTGCGGCCAACCAGCTGACCGAGATATTCAGCGGCGACATCGACTTCCACCACGATCTGAAGCGCGGCGACAAATTCACCGTGATCTACGAGATGACCTACAGCAACGGCGCGCTGATCAGCACCGGACGCATCCAGGCCGCCGAGTTCGTCAATCAGGGCACAGCCTATCGCGCGATCTATTTCCAGGGCGAAGGCCAGCCCAAGGGTGACTACTACACCCAGGAGGGCAAGAGCGTACGCAAGGCTTTCCTGCGTTCGCCTATCGCCTTCTCGCGTATCAGCTCGGGCTTCAGCGGTTCGCGCTTCCACCCTGTGCTGAACAAGTGGCGTGCACACAAGGGCGTGGACTTCGCCGCCCCGATCGGCACCCCGGTAAAAGTCACCTCGGATGGCATCGTCTCGTCGTTCGGTCGTCAGAACGGCTACGGCAACGTCATCATGATCAACCATCAGGGACGCTACACCACGGTGTACGGCCACCTGTCGCGTTTTGCCAAGAGCCTGCAGCGCGGCCAGCGCGTAAAACAGGGCGACGTGATCGGCTACGTCGGCATGACCGGCATCACCAGCGGCCCGCACCTGCACTATGAATTCAAGGTGGACGGGCTGCAGCGCGACCCGTTGCGCGTCGCGTTGCCGAACGCCCAACCCGTCAAGACGGCCGACCGCGACGCATTCCTTGCCGTGGCAGACAATTTCGTGGCCCGCATCAACCAGCTGCGCAACACCAACCTCGCCAAACTCGACTGATCCGGCGATGCATCGGCCTGAGCTCTATATCGGGCTAATGTCCGGAACCAGTCTGGACGGCGTCGATGCTGTCCTTGTCGATCTGGGGCAGACTCGCCCCGAACTGATCGGTCGACACTACCTGCCGTTCGACGAAGCGCTGAAGAGCGAGTTACTGGCGCTGCATCACCCCACACACAACGAACTGCACCGCAACCAGCTGGTCGCCAACCGGCTGGCTAGCCTGTATGCGCAAAGCGTCACCGAATTGCTGGCACAGACCGGAATGCCCGCTGCACAGATTGCCGCAATCGGCTGTCACGGCCAGACCATACGCCACTGCCCTGAGCACGGCTACACGCTGCAGATCGGCAACTCGGCGCTGCTGGCGGAACTTGCCGGCATCCGCGTCGTGAGCGATTTCCGCAGCCGCGACATCGCCGCCGGCGGACAGGGCGCACCGCTGGTTCCGGCATTCCACGACAAGGTGCTGCGCCACGACGCTATCCACCGCGTGGTGGTCAACATCGGCGGCATCAGCAACCTGACCGACCTGCCGCCTGGCGCACCCACGTCGGGCTTCGACTGCGGCCCGGGTGGCCTGCTGATGGATGCGTGGTGCATGCAACACTTGGGCACCCCCTACGACACCGATGGCGCTTGGGCTGCCTCTGGAGAAGTGATACCGGCGGTGCTGGAACGCATGCTGGACGAACCGTTCTTCGCGTTGCCGCCGCCGAAGAGCAGCGGACGCGATCTGTTCAACATGAAGTGGCTGCATGCCAGCCTGAAAGGCGACGAGGCCGCGGCGGACGTGCAGGCCACGCTGCTGGAACTGACTTGCCAGGGCATCGCCCGTGCGATTCGGGAACACTGCCGGGGTGCGCAGGAAATATATCTGTGCGGCGGCGGTGCGCACAACAGCGCGCTACGCAAGCGCCTGGCCGCCCTGCTGCCGAAATGCACGATAGCCGCGACCGACAGCCTGGATGTGAACGGCGACTTCCTGGAGGCGATCGCCTTCGCTTGGCTGGCGCAACAGACCCTGCAAGACAAACCCGCCAACCTGCCCGCCGTCACCGGTGCGCGCCACTCCTGCGTGCTCGGCGCGATCTATCCGGCGTAAAAAAAGCGAGGGGCTTGCACCCCTCGCCTTCTGACTGCAAGCCGCTTCGATCAGGCCGAGAACGACGAGCCGCAACCGCAGGTAGTCGTGGCATTCGGGTTCTTGATGACGAACTGCGAACCTTCCAGACCTTCCGTGTAATCGATCTCCGCGCCAACCAGATACTGGAAGCTCATCGGGTCGATCAGCAACTGCACGCCGTTCTTGCTCATCACAGTGTCGTCGTCGTTGGCTACTTCGTCGAAAGTGAAACCGTACTGGAAGCCTGAACAGCCGCCGCCGCTGACGAACACGCGCAGCTTGAGGTCCGCATTGCCCTCTTCCTCGATCAGTTGCTTCACCTTGTTGGCCGCGTTGTCGGTAAAGATCAGCGGGTCCTGCATTTCAGTTGCTGCGTTCATAATTGCTCTCCTAAATAAATTGCTTATTCCCCGGCGTTCACCTTGAGCGCCACGACCTTTTCCTGGGCGACAGCGGCATCGCTGTGTATCAACCTGCCCTCGACGATGGCACCCAGATGGATCTCCAGCGTCTTGTAGTGCACATCTCCAGCGACCTTCGCCTTGCCCTGAAGTTCCAGATATTCGCTGGCCGTCACCGGGCCGCTGATCGTGCCGTTCACCACCAGATGCGTCACCCGCACCTCGCCGGTGATCCTTGCTCGCTCGCTGAGCACCAGCGTGGCGGGCTTGCCCTGCACGGCGATGACGTTGCCGACCACCTGACCGTCGATGCGCATGCCGCCGGTGAAACTCACATCGCCGTCGATGCTGGTTCCCTCGCCGATCAAAGTATCGATGCGGCTCAGCGGCTTGCTGTGTTTGTTGTTGAACATCGCTCGCTCCCTATATTGGGCGTTAAGATAGATTCACATTCTGGCGCAACTTCGGCTCACGCGCTCCCTGCTCGAATATCCGCACCTGAACACTCTCCAGTTCCGCACCCGGCGGCAACTGCAGACTCTTTTCCACGCGCTGATAATACTTGAAACCGAGCTGGAATTGGGCATTCCCGGACGCATCCTGGGGGTATAGGCGCGTGGTGCGCTGACCTCCCTCCAGTACCGTGGCAACCAGCTGATAGCTGCCGGAAAACTCCTTTGCCCGCTGCCCGCCCTGCACCAGCAGCATGCGCAGGCGGTATTCGCCGGGCATCCGGTCACGCTCCAGTTTCAGCCGGTGCACCGCCAGTTCGCCCTCTTTGCCGCGCACCGCGGTCAGATTCTGGAAGAACGCGAGATCTTCCTGCAAGGAAATATTTTCATCGGAAAGGGTCTTGAGCTGCTTGGCCGTCTCCTGATTGCTGGACTGCTCGATCTGCACCATGCGCTCGTACTGCACCAGCTGGCTCTTCAGATTTTCATTCTCGACGCCCAGCACCTCAACCCGCTCGCGCAACTGCACCAGTTCCTGCTCGGCCTCACTGCGATGGAAACCGGCCAGCTCCAGACCGCTGCCGTATGCCCACCATGCCAGCCCCAATGTACCGATCACGAACGGGACCAGCATGCTCCAGCGCAGATACCATGGCATGTGCAGCCGCACCGACAGCCGGGGAGCGGCGATGCCGAACCTGCGTTTGACTCGACGCCACATCCTAAGGCAACAGCGGAACGTTATCGAGCGCGATGCTCTCCGGCAATCCGAACATGATGTTCATGTTCTGCACCGCCTGGCCGGCCGCCCCCTTGACCAGATTGTCGATCACCGACAGCACCACCACGGTGTCGCCGCCCTGCGGGCGATGCACCGCGATACGGCAGCGGTTCGCGCCGCGCACCGAGCGCGTCTCGGGATGGCTGCCGGCCGGCATCACATCGACGAACGGCTCGTGCGCATAGCGCTGTTCGAATAGCGCCTGCAAATCCACATCGCGGGTCAGCCTGCCGTACAGTGTGGCATGGATACCGCGTATCATCGGAGTCAGGTGCGGCACGAAGGTCAGCCCGACCGGGCTGCTCTTCACGCGCGCCAGACCTTGCCTGATCTCTGGCAGATGGCGATGGCCCGCCACGCCGTAGGCCTTGAAGTTGTCGGATGCCTCGGAGAACAAGGCCGGGATCTCGGCCTTGCGTCCGGCACCGGATACGCCGGACTTCGCGTCGGCGATCAGGCTACCCGGCTCGATCACGCCTGCTTCCAGCAAGGGGATGAAGCCCAGCTGCACCGCGGTCGGATAGCAGCCGGGATTGGCAACCAGCCGTGCCTGTGCGATCTGCGCGCGATTCACCTCCGGCAAACCGTACACCGCCTCGGCAACCAGGTCCGGACAGGCATGGGTCATGCCGTACCACTTTTCCCACTCGGCGATATCCTTGATGCGGAAGTCCGCGGCCAGGTCGATCACCTTCACACCTGCATCCAGCAAGGCCCGCGTCTGCTGCATCGCAATGCCGTTCGGCGTGGCGAAGAACACCAGATCGCATTGCTCCAGTCTGGCTTCGTCCGGATGGGTGAACGGCAGGTCGACATAACCGCGCAGGCTGGGGAACATCTGGCTGACCAGGGTGCCGGCATCGGCGCGAGAAGTGATGACCTGCAACTCAACCTGCGGATGCGCCGCCAACAGACGCAGCAGTTCCACACCGGTGTAGCCCGTACCGCCAACTATGCCTACCTTAATCATCTCGAACCTTCCTCAAAAACGATCCGCATAATACAACAACACCAAAGCAAAAGCCGCCCGGAGGCGGCTTTGCATCGATACAACCGAACGATTAACGCTTGGAGAACTGCTTGCGACGGCGAGCACCGCGCAGACCGACCTTCTTACGTTCGACTTCACGAGCATCGCGGGTCACCAGACCTGCTGCCTTCAACGTCGGCTTAAACTCGGCGTTGTAGTCGATCAGCGCACGGGTGATACCGTGACGAACCGCACCAGCCTGGCCAGCTTCGCCGCCACCGGTGACGTTCACCATGATGTCGAACTTGCTCAGCGTGTCGGTCAGCGTCAGCGGCTGACGCACGATCATGCGGCCGGTTTCGCGGGAGAAGAACACGTCCACCGGCTTATCGTTGACGACGATGTCGCCCTTGCCCGGCTTGATAAATACACGAGCCACCGCACTCTTGCGACGACCGGTTCCGTAGTTGTAATTTGCGCTCATGATTAAGCCTTCAACAGATTAACGGGTTTCGGCTGCTGCGCGACATGCGGATGATCCGCGCCGGCATAAACCTTCATCTTGCGCAGCATCGCGTAGCCCAGTGGGCCCTTCGGCAGCATGCCCTTGACAGCCTTCTCCAGCACGCGCTGCGGATGACGCTGCTGCAGCTTGGTGAAGTTGGTCGTGTACAGGCCGCCAGGATAGCCGGTGTGGCGATGGTACAACTTGGCTTCCGCCTTGTTGCCGGTCACGCGCAGCTTGTCCGCGTTGACCACCACGACGAAGTCGCCGGTGTCTACGTGCGGTGTGTAGATCGCCTTGTGCTTGCCACGCAGACGCGAAGCGATTTGGGCAGCCAAACGGCCCAGCACTTGATCAGCTGCGTCAACCAGAAGCCAGTCGTGCTGGACTTCATGGGCCTTAGCGGAAAATGTTTTCATAGCCACAATTCCTAAAAATTCAATAAGTAAACCTCGAAGGGCGCGCATTCTATGTCAGCCACCCAACCCATGTCAAACAAAAATTGTCCTGGCCGCCGAATGGCCGTGCAGTGGGGATTCATCGACTCAATAAGCCGTCCAGCCACACTTTCCAGCGCGCATATTTTTCGACCAGCTCCGAAGCGGGGCGCATTATATCGACTTTCTCCGCACATCGTCCGTCTGCCGACGGCATTCCCGCGGCAAGTCGTGCCGCGCCTACCAGACCGGCATCGGACTGCGTCAGACGGTAGACCGTCGCGAACGGCGCACAGCAGGCGATCCCCTGCTGCAGGCAGGCCAGATTGGACAGGCCGCCGGAGAGGTAGACGCGTTCGACGCCGAATTCCCGATGCATGTCTTCCAGCATGCGGGCCACCCGGAAGCTGATCCCTTCCAGCAGCAAGGCTGCGATGCGTTGCGGCGGGAGGCCATCGACCGGCGCGTAACCAGCTACTTGGCTGCCGTTGTTTCGGAGCTTAGTAGATTGGCTGGTCGTTTCATCAAAGAACATCACTCCCAAGTCCTTGCGGAAGTACGGCGCACCCAGTCCGCTCGGCTCCGCGAGACAAAAGATATCGTCGATTGCCAGATCCTCCGCACAGCAATCGACCGCCGGATACGCTGCCAGCGCCGAGGCGATGGAATTCAGCGTCCCCTCGCAGGCGAAATCAGTATGTCCGTTGCCGGTCTGCCAAAGCAGCGTCTGCAGATAACCATCGGTCGCATCCCGACCGTCCGGCAGCGGACAGATCACAAAACCGCCCGTCCCGAGATTCACCAAGGCTTCCCGCTGGCCGGGCACGAGACTCGCAGCCAGCGCCGCCGACTGGTCCGCGATACTCGCACGCAGCGTCAATCCATTATTCAGCGGCAGCGCCCATCCAGAAGACGCGCGTATCTCCGGCAGCGCCTCATGCGGCATGCCGAAGAGTTCGCAGAGCCGCGACGACCATTTTCTGTCATGCACATCCATCAACAACGTGCGCGCCGCCATCGATGCATCGGTCAGGTATGCGCCGCTCCAGCGCCAGACCAGAAAGGTATCCAGCGTCCCCGACAACCAGTCGCCGCAAGCCAGGCGCTCGCGCCACGACGGATGCTCCTGCAGCAGCATATGCAACTTCGGCGCGAGGTAATAAGGCGTGATCGGCAGCCCCGCGAGCGAGCGTATCTCGGCCTCCTTGCCTCGTAGCGCCTCGCAAGCGGCAGCGCCTCTATCGTCCTGCCACGAGATCAACGGGGTAACCGGCTGCCCGGTCTCGCGCTCCCATATCAAGAACGACGAGCGCTGGCAGCACAGGCCTAGCGGCGGACGCTCGTCCGTCTGCGCCATGCATTCGGCCAGCACCGCCTCGGCGGCCTCCGCGTAAGCCAACGCGTCGCTCTCGTATCGCCCGCCGTCAGCAGCCACCGCGGGCGCAGGCCGAACGACGATGCCGTGCAGTACTCTCCCCGAAGACAGCAGACCTGCCTTGATCGAGGTCGAGCCGAGATCGAGCGCGATGGCCGCCGTCATCAAATCCGTTCGCCCTGAGCCAGGGCTAAGGGCCGACATGCATCTATCTCCTGCGCGACCCGGGTCTCGTGCCATCCCAGCACCGGCGCGACCAGCTCGGCCAAGCGACGCAAATCATTCTCGTCGAGCCGCGCAAGGATCTGCAGCGGCATCCGGCGACGCAACAGATCGGACAGATGCATCGGCATCTCCTCGCCGGCGCAGAACAGCAGATCGGCCAGGATGAACGGCAGGTCGGGGACGATGCGCTGCGCCAATTCCGGCCTCTGTTCGATTAGCGCAAACACCTGCTCGCAGCGCACACCATGACGGCGCAACAGCCACTGTGCGCTGTCGGCGTCGATACATAGGCGCAGCGCACGCGCAACGCCCTGCTCCATCCAGCCCAGAAAATCCTGCTGAGGCTTCCACGGTAGATCGCACTCGCCACTGGTACAAGGCCGGGCGACACCAAGCGCCGCGCACACCGCATCGACGATGCTGCACGCATCCTCGCGCGCCGAGGTGAGCTTGCCGCCGATGGAGCAATGCAGGCCGCTATCCAGCGTCTTCAGCTCCCAGTCCCGGCTGAGCGCCGAAGGCGACATGTCTTCGTCCTGTTTCATCACGCGCAGCCCGGCGTAACTGCCGATCACATCCTGCCTGCGCCACGCCGTCTTAAGATACCGGTTCGCTGCCTCCAGCAAATAGTCCACATCGCCATCCTCGACGACCGCATGGCCGGGCTTGCCGAGATAATCGGTGTCGGTCGTGCCGAGCAGCGTGCGGCCATACCACGGGATCACGAAAAACACGCGCCCATCCGACTTCGCCGTCAGCAGGATCGCCTCGTTCGCAGCCAACCCCGGCATCACCAGATGCACTCCTTTGGTCAACCGGCACCATGCGCGTCCGACATCGTCTGAGGCGAGCCACTGTCCGGCGGCGCTGACGCATTGCCGGGCGCGCAACCACACCGCAGCACCGTTCACCTCGTCCTGCACGGTCGCACCGCACACCCGCCCGCCCTCTTCGTTCCAGTCGATGAGGCGCGCATAGTTCACACACACCGCGCCATGCGCGACCGCACCAGCGACCAGCTCCAGCACCAGACGCGCATCGTCGGTCTGCGCATCGCCATAGGTGTAGCCGCCTCTCAAGGTCTCATCGTCGAGATAAGGAAAGTGTTCGGCGAAATGCGCGCAATCGAAGCGGCGATGCCGCATCTGTTCGTCCGGAAAACCAGCCAACATGTCGTACAGCATCAACCCGGCCTTCAGCTTCAACAATCCGTTGCGACTGTCCTCGTACACCGGCACACCGAAGCGCAACGGCCACACCCGATGCGGCGCGATGCGCAGCAGACGCTGCCGTTCCGCGAGCGCCTTCTTCACCAGCTTGAAATCGTAAGTCTCCAGATAGCGCAATCCGCCGTGGATCAGCTTGCTCGATGCGGAAGAAGTCGCCCCCGCCCAGTCGCCCTGCTCCACCAGCGCGACCTTCAGACCTCTCAGCGCCGCGTCGTACGCCGTCCACGCACCGTAGATGCCGCCGCCACAAACCAGCAGATCAAAGTCGTCCTGCAATGCCGCAAAATCGCGCTTCATACATCCCTCCTCTGCAAGGCCTTCTGCGGCACGTCGCTAATCAGGATATCCACGCCCAGATCGAGCGCACGATCTATCTGTTCATCGCTATTGCAGGTATAGACCGCGATGCGCTTGCCGCGCTCGCGCACCGCGCCAACCATAGACTCGTCCAACGTGGCGATGTGCACACACAGGCCATGCAGGAAAGGCTGCGCGTCCAGCACCTCGCGCGCGAAGGCCGCATCGTGCTCAGGCTCCAGATTGAACACCAGCGGAAATTGCGGATCGACGCGATGCGCATAGACCAGACTGCCAAGATCGAACGACGACACCAGCACCCGATCCCCGTCCGGCGCACCGACCAGTTCCAGCGTCTGCCTGACCTTGGCTTCGTGCCATTCGACCGGCTCCCAGTCGCGATTCTTGATCTCCAGCAGCAGGCGGCAGCGCGTGCGGTAGACATCGAGGAATTCGCGCAGCGTGGTTATGCCTTCTTTCGTCGCGCCGCCGAAATGCGCAGCAAAATCCATCGCCCGCAGTTCGGCATGACCGAAGTCGTCGATGCGCTTGTCCTTCATACCGAGCCTGTCGAGAAAACGGTCGTGCCACAGCACCGCGACGCCGTCGCGCGTGAGCTGGATGTCGGTCTCTATGCCGTCGATGGGATACGCGAGCGCCCGGTCGAATGCAGCGCGCGTATTCTCCGCCGCCTCCCGGTTCGCGCCGCGATGAGCGAATATATGGGTCTGTCTGGAACGATTCATATCCGGCTTCTTAATTGCAGGAGCGCACACCTTAGCAGGAATGCCTGCCGCTGCAATATCCGGATCGAACCGGCTTGCGTTACGCATCTTTCCCTGTCGCCGTAAAATACAGGGCCACCCATCTCCATCGTTCAATATGTCAGAGATCGATTCTTCGACCGTCCAGGCCTATCTGGAAACCGACTATTGCGTGGCTGCTGCCGCTCCGTTCGTATTAAAGGTGGGAGCTGCCAGCGCAGCGCTGGCGTCGCTCTATCGAAAGCATCGCACGGACTGCTGCGCCTTCATCACCGCCTGCAATCCTTACAGCCGCATCGTCGGCGACCAAGAAAATGCCGAACGACAGGCAGAGCTTGCGCGGGAATTGAACCAACTCGGGCTGACCTTCTTCGATGGCGTCGGACGGCATCCAGCGGGAGGCTGGCCGGAGGAGCCCGGCTATCTGGTATTGGGACTGTCGCTAGCCGCCGCGAAGGCGCTGGGCGAGAAGCATCGACAGAACGCGATCGTCTGGTGCGGGCCGGGGGCGATGCCGGAATTGATCCTGCTCAGGTGAGCGACAAATTCTGCGCTCGACATCCCTAAAGAATTCGACCCGACGGCCGAAAACCCCGTAATGAGCGGCCATCTCCAATCCGAGAACTATTCCCTGCGGCAGCAGCTTGAAAGCCTGCTGAACGAAGCGCGGCGCAACGAAAGCAAGATGCGCCGCTTCGACCAGCTCCAGCGCCAACTGATAGGCGCGGACTCGCTGCCGGAACTGATCCGCCTGCTGCTCTCCGAATACAAGCTCGCGTTCGGCGTGGAGTTCGTGGCTCTCGCACTGGTCGATCACGAATACGAAATCGCCCGGATACTGGAGAGAGAATGCGACAAGACGGAATGCGGCGGACTGACGCTGCATTCCTCGACCACCCCGCTGGAAGCGCTGTACCGCGACAAGCAGGGGCCAAACTTGGGCGCTTTCGATGCCATAGCCCATCAATCGCTGTTCGCTACCGCACCGGGTGTGATCGCCTCGGTCGCGCTGCTGCCACTGATGCGCCACGGCGAACTGATCGGCAGCCTGCATTTCGGCAGCGCCGACCCCGGCCGTTATGTCGCCGATTGCGGGACGGACTTCCTCGAACGTCTGACCGAGATCATCGCGGTCTGCCTGGAGAACGCACTGTCGCAGGAACGGCTGAAACTGCTGGGACTGACTGACGCACTGACCGGCGTGCAGAACCGCCGCTACTTCGACCACCGCTGCCAGATAGAAGTCAGCCAGGCGCGCCGCCACCGGCATCCGCTGGCCTGCCTGCTGCTCGACCTCGACAAGTTCAAGCGCATCAACGACACCTACGGCCACCAGACAGGCGACGAGGTGCTGATGAGCGCGGCCAGAGTCATCCAGACCCAGCTGCGGGTGGGCGATACGCTGGCCCGCTTCGGCGGCGAGGAGTTCATCGTACTGCTGCCGCAGACCGACATGCACCACGCCATCCAGATCGCCGAACGGATACGCCGCTGCATCGAGGAGGAAGAAATAAGGACACCGACGGGGCAGGCGCTCAGCCTGACGATATCGATAGGGCTATCCCTGCTGCCCACCGCAGACGCCGCCGCGGAATCTCAGGCACTGGCCGACCGCATGCTCGCAATTGCTGACAAGGCGCTCTATCGTGCCAAGCATGAAGGCCGCAATCGCGTGGTGTGCGCCGAGCGCCAACCGACCGCCCCCGATGACCGGATGTCCGCATTCTCGCCTGCACAATGGCTGAAGAGCCTACGGAAAGCGGTACTCGCTACGTTGAATCTCCTGAAGCGCACTTTGGCGCTGTCGAAATAACACCCTGTATCCGAACCTGCTACGCGCCCCGATCGCCAAGCGATCTGAGCGCCGCATAGAACTCGACCGGCGGAATCTCGATGCCATCGCAAAAGAAGTGGAACGGATAAGCCCGATACAGATGTCCGTTGATTGTGTAAGCCGTGCTCATGATGGCCTCCTGCGTATTCTGTCCCGGAGCATTTGCGACTCTGTCAGATATTGCGCAATGCCCCCTGTGATGAAGATATCGGCATATTCCGGTGCCGGTTTAACCCGGCTGTCGGCCGCTTGTCATCAAAGACTCCACAAAAACGAGGGGATCACGACAGGCTATCGATGAACCGTTTCATCGATACCTTGAGCGCGGCGAAGTTCGGGTTGTACATCAGGCGCCGCAATACCCCAGCCTGGAGATTGGCCGCGGTGATCTCGCCCTGCAGCACGCCCGCCTCCCCCTTGTTGCAGGCCTCGTATTTTTCGATGTCGCCGGGATAGTAGTGTATGCAATTGGCATATACGCCCGCCGCGCCATAGTAGGCATCCTCCGGCGGCAACACGATGGCGGTATGTGCCGAACTCAATATCCCCAGTTCCGGGAATGCGCTGTTCACCAGCTCCAACTTTTCCGCAGGAAAGCCGGACGGCGGCTTACCAGTATCGCTGGTGTACAGCAGCAACCTGCCGGATGGATGACGAGCGTGCGCCATGAATTCCAGCGTCGCCTGCGCGCTGGCGGTGACATCCTCCCGACTGGCAACGGCGAACACCGGAACATCCATCTCGCGCTGACGCAACAACAGTTTCAGTTCCTGCGTCAGCGCATGCATCTGGGCTGCGGCATTCCTGGGTAACGACTCGTACTTGTAACGATTATTGTCCTGTTTGATATCCACCCACGCAGCCCGCGGCATCAGCCAACTGTACAGCCGGTGCAGGTTTGCCCAGCGGGCACGGGGATCGATCTCCAGTGCGGGCGAGAACAGGAACAGCCCGCGTACGCGGCTGTCGCACAGGCTCTGGCGGATGCTCAATGCGGCACCGGCCGAAAACCCGGCCAGATAGACCTCGTCGACCTCCTCCGCCAGCCGGTCGGTGCCGTACGCCACCGCCTTCGCCCATTCCTGCCGACGCACGTCCAGAAGGTCTCCGGGCCGGGTGCCGTGTCCCGGCAACAGCATCGCCATGACCCGAAAACCGTTCTGCGTATAGAACTCGGCTAGCGGCCGCATGAAATAAGGCGAATCGGTCAGCCCATGGGTCAGCAGCACGCCGCGGCGGTAGCGCTTGCGCGCTCCCCGACAGTCATCTCCGATAGGATGCAGTTCGAACGGCGCGTTCCCGGCGACGATCTTCTCAGCGTCGGCGGCTCCGGCATGCACGCGCCGCAGCATCGCCGTCGTGCGCCGCACATATTCGTCGAACGCCAGCCCGCCTCCGGCGAAACGGGAATTCTCGCCGGACCGGAGATGTCTCGCCTCCAGCCGCGCTTCGTATCCGCTCATCCCCTTCGTCTTCATGGCGGACATTCTACCCGCCAGCCCGCATGGAAGAGGGATCGCCGCATGCGATAATGCCTCCGTTTTTTACCATCCACCGTCATGTCCTGGTTCGTCACCAACACCATCGCCGCCCTGCTGCTGCCGCCGCTAAGCTTGTTGCTGCTGCTCGCGCTCGGCTTGTTCCTGCTGTATCGCCGCCGCAGATTCGCCTGGCCGCTGATCGCCTCCGCATTCCTGTTGTTGTGGCTCGCCGCTACGCCCTATGCCGCAGATGGCGCACTGCACCTGCTGGAAGCGCGCACCGCAACGCTAGGCAAGCAGGATGCCGACGCCATCGTGATCCTCGGCGGCGGCACTTATTTCCATGCGCCGGAATATGGCGGGCAAGATACGATCAGCGTACAAACGCTGCCGCGCCTGCGCTACGGAGCGAGGCTGCAGCGCGCAACCGGCAAGCCGATACTGGTCACCGGCGGCAAGCCGCTGGGCAATTCGTTGTCCGAAGCACAGCAGATGAAGGACGCACTGGAACAGGATTTTCAGGTGCAGGTGCGCTGGATCGAAGACTCGTCGGACAACACCTACGAGAACGCCTACCATTCGCAGCGCATGCTGCAAGCGGACGGCATACGCCGCATCTATCTGGTGACGCATGCATGGCACATGCCCCGCGCCGCCGAGGTGTTCCGCCGCGCCGGCTTCGAAGTCGTCGAAGCGCCGATGGGCTTCACTACGCGCTATCGCACCGACCTGCGCACCTTCCTGCCTGATGCAGACAACTTGCGCGACAGCAAGATTCTGGTGCACGAACTCATCGGGCTGCTCTGGTATCGGGTAAAGTCCATAATCTCGTAACAACGTACTCTGGAGAAAATCATGAAAGCTCGCGTCAAATGGGTAGAACAAGTCTCGTTCCTGGGCGAAACCGAAAGCGGCCATGCCGTGCTGATGGACGGCTCGCCGGCCGTCGGCGGACGCAACCTCGGCCCGCGCCCGATGGAAATGCTGCTGCTGGGTGCCGGTGGATGCACCAGCTTCGACGTGATCGCGATCCTGAAAAAGAGCCGTCAGGCAGTGTCGGACTGCTACGTGGAGATCGAAGCGGAACGCGCCGAGACCGACCCCAAGGTATTCACCAAGATACACATGCACTTCGTCGTGAAGGGCCGTGACATCAAGCCCGATGTCGTCGAGAAGGCGATCAAATTATCGGCGGAGAAATACTGCTCGGCGTCCATCATGCTGGGCGCGACTGCCGCGATGACGCATGACTTCGAGGTGGTGCAAGAATAAGGCTGGAAAGGGGGAAGAGAGAAGGGATCGCGCCTATGGCGCTCAAGGGTAAAACCCTTCCCCCTTATCCCTTCTCTTTAAATGCGATAAGCGGTGTGCGTCAGTACCTTCGACGTCGCCTGCATCACGAACTTCACCGGCTCGGGCAGGTCGGCCCCGCCCATGCGTTTCGCCATGTCGGAATGCTTGGTCTCGTCCACGTACATCTGTTGCACGATCGCGCGGCTCTTCTCATCGTGCGCCGGCAGCTTCTCCAGATGGCTCTGCAGGTGACCGCCGACTTGGTGCTCGGTCTCCGACAGGAAACCCAGGTTCCATTTGTCGCCCAATAAACCGGCGACTGCCCCCAGCGTCAGCGAACCGGTGTACCACAGCGGGTTGAGCAGGCTCAGATGCCCGCCCAGTTCGTGTACGCGCCTGGAGGTCCACGCCAGATGTTCGGTCTCTTCCTGCGCCGCCTGTTTCAGTTCCGCCTGCACCGCCGGGTCGCGCGCGGTCAGCGCCTGTCCCTGATACAGCGCCTGCGCGCAGATCTCGCCGCTGTGATTGATGCGCATCAGCCCCGCCGCATGCTTGCGCTCAGCCTCGTCCAGCGGCGCGTCCGGCATATTCGCATCGGGATGCGGACGCGCGCTATGCGCCTGGCTGAACAGCGTGCGCAAGCCCTTGTCGAATTCGACGATCAAGCGATCCAGATTCAGCATGACATCCTCCCCCTGCAGGGGCGTGATTCATCACGCCCTGATTTATTGCTACACCGGAAAAATGGGCGCGATGAATCGCGCCCCTACGCAAAAATATCCCTACGCAAACACCTTGGCCAATTCTACACCCGGCTCTTCCGCACGCATGAACGCCTCGCCAACCAGGAAGCTATGCACGTCGTGGTCGCGCATCAGCTTCACGTCTTCCGCAGTGAAGATGCCGCTCTCGGTGACGACGATGCGCCCCTCGCCCCTATCGGATGCGGCGATGCGCGGCAGCAAGCCCAGCGTGGTCTGCAGCGTGACGTCGAAGGTGCGCAGGTTGCGGTTGTTGATACCGATCAACGGCGTCGCCAGCTTGAGCGCAGAATCCAGTTCGCGCACGTTATGCACCTCGACCAGCACTGTCATGCCGAGTTGATGCGCCAGTGCCTCCAGCTTGCGCATCTGGCCCAGCGTCAGCGCCGCGGCGATCAGCAGGATCGCATCCGCCCCCATCGCCCGCGCCTGCCAGACCTGGTATTCGTCGATCATGAAATCCTTGCGCAGCACCGGCAGTTTGCACGCCGCGCGCGCCTGCTGCAGATATTCCGCGCTGCCCTGGAAAAACTGCTCGTCGGTCAGCACCGACAGACAGGCCGCACCGTGCCGCTCATAGCTCTGCGCGATCTCGGCCGGACGAAAGTCCTCGCGGATCACGCCCTTGCTCGGGCTGGCCTTCTTGATCTCGGCGATCACCGCGGGGCGACCGGCGGCGATCTTGTCGCGTATCGCCCCGACGAAATCGCGCGCGGCCGGCATCTGCTCGACTTCGGCGCGCAACTGCGGGAACGGTTTGACGGGTTTTGCGGCGGCGACTTCCTGAGCCTTCACCGCGAGTATCTTTTTGAGGATATCGGACATGCAGCACCTGCTTTAACTAAGGGGCGCATTCTACCGCATGCCGGATGCTAAAATGCGCCCCTGCTCCACTTCGATGGCAAGAGACATAAGATGGAAGACATCAAACAATACATGAAGACCGTCGGGCAACAGGCCCGCGCCGCTTCGCGCCTGATGGCTCAGGCCGACACCAATGCCAAGAACCGCGCATTGGAAAACATCGCCACCGCGATCCTGCTCAACAGCGCGAAGCTGATCGCCGAGAACGCCAAGGATGTCGCGTCGGCCCGCGCGAACGGCCTGGACGCCGCCTCGGTGGACCGCCTGACGCTGACCGAGAAGACGGTGCAATCCATGGCCGAAGGCCTGCGCCAGATCGCAGCACTGCCCGATCCCATCGGCGGCATCAGCGACATGAGCTTCCGCCCTTCCGGCATCCAGGTCGGCAAGATGCGCGTACCGCTGGGCGTGATTGGCATCATCTACGAATCGCGTCCCAACGTGACGGCAGACGCCGCCGGCCTATGCCTGAAATCCGGCAATGCGGCCATTCTGCGCGGCGGTTCCGAAGCCATCCATTCCAACCAGGCCATCGCCGCCTGCGTGCATCGGGGCCTGCGCGAAGCGGGGCTGCCCGAGACCGCGGTGCAGGTGGTGAACACCACCGACCGCGCCGCGGTCGGCGAACTGATCACGATGAAGGACTACGTGGACGTGATCGTGCCGCGCGGCGGCAAGAGCCTGATCGCTCGCATCTCGGAAGAAGCCAAGGTGCCGGTCATCAAGCATCTGGACGGCATCTGCCATGTGTACATCGACGACGAGGCCGACCTGAAAAAAGCCATCCGCATCGCCGACAACGCGAAGACTCACCGCTACGGCGTGTGCAACGCGATGGAGACCTTGCTGGTGAACGCGAACGTCGCCGCGAAGGTGCTGCCGGAACTGGGCAAGATCTACCTCAACAAGGGCGTGGAACTGCGCGGCAACGATGCGGCACGCGCACTCATCGCACAGATGAGCGCCGCGACCGAAGAAGACTGGCGCACCGAATATCTCGCGCCTATCCTCAGCGTACGCGTGGTGGCGAACCTGGACGAAGCCATCGCCCATATCAACACCTACGGCTCGCAGCACACCGACAGCATCGTCACCGAGAACTACAGCAAGGCGATGCGCTTCCTGCGCGAGGTGGATTCTTCCAGCGTGATGGTTAATGCCTCCACTCGCTTCGCCGACGGCTTCGAATACGGCCTCGGTGCGGAGATCGGCATCTCCACCGACAAGATCCACGCGCGCGGCCCGGTCGGACTGGAAGGACTGACGTCGCAGAAATACATCGTATTGGGCAGCGGCCAGATCAGGGTTTAACAACACATCTACGCTTTTACGCTTAAGGAAAAAAACATGAGCACTATCGAAATCAAAGTTCCGGACATCGGCGGATTCAAGGATGTCGCCATCATCGACATCGCGGTGAAACCCGGCGACCAAGTCGAAGCGGAACAGACCCTGATCTCACTGGAGACCGACAAGGCGACGGTGGACGTACCCACGCCCGTTAGCGGCGTCGTCAAGGAACTGAAGGTCAAGGTCGGCGACAAGGTCGGCGAAGGCTCGGTGATCCTGATGCTGGAATCCAGCGCCGCAGCACCGGCGCAGGAAGCCCCCGCCGCGCAAGCCGCTGCACCCGCAGCCGCACCGCAGGCAGCAGCACCCGTTGCCGCAGCGCAAGTTGCGCCAACTCCGGCAGCCCCGGTCGCCAAGGGCGACATCCACGCCGAAGTCGTCGTGCTCGGCGCGGGCCCCGGCGGCTACACTGCCGCGTTCCGCGCAGCCGACCTCGGCAAGCAAGTCGTGCTGATCGAGAAGCATGCGTCGCTCGGCGGCGTGTGCCTCAACGTGGGCTGCATCCCGTCCAAGGCGCTGCTACATGTCGCCAAGATCATCAACGAAGCGGAAGAAGTCAGTCATCACGGCGTGACCTTCGGCAAGCCCAAGATCGACATCGATCAGGTGCGCGGCTGGAAGGAAAGCGTCATCACCAAGCTCACCGGCGGCCTCATGGCGCTGGCGAAACAGCGCAAAGTGCAGGTGGTGCGCGGCACAGGCAAATTCACCTCGCCCAACAGTATTGAAGTCGAAACGGCGGAAGGCAAGAAAATCATCACGTTCGACAACGCCATCGTCGCGGCCGGTTCCAGCGTCGCGCGCATCCCCGGCTTCCCCTACGACGACGAACGCATCATCGACTCCACCGGCGCGCTGGCGCTGAAGGACGTGCCAAAGCGCATGCTGGTCATCGGCGGCGGCATCATCGGCCTGGAGATGGCGACGGTGTATGAGGCGCTGGGCGCGAAAATTTCCGTGGTCGAGCTGATGGACCAGCTGATGCCCGGCGCGGACAAGGACATGGTCAAGCCGCTGCATACGCGCATCGCCAAGCGCTACGAAGCCATCATGCTGAAGACCAAGGTCACCAAGATCGAGGCGACCAAGAGCGGCATGAAGGTCACCTTCGAAGGCGAGCAGGCGCCCGCCGAACCGCAGGTCTACGACAAGGTGCTGATGGCCGTGGGCCGCCGTCCGAACGGCCGCGAGATCGCCGCCGAAGCAGCCGGACTCGTCGTCAACGAGCGCGGCTTCATCCCCGTGGACAAGCAGATGCGCACCAACGTGCCGCACATCTTCGCCATCGGCGACATCGTCGGCGATCCGATGCTGGCGCACAAGGCGGTACATGAAGGCAAGGTCGCGGCGGAGAACATCGCCGGGCACAAGGCGTTCTTCGAGCCGATGACCATCCCGTCGGTCGCCTATACCGATCCCGAAGTCGCGTGGATGGGCCTGACCGAGACTCAGGCGAAGGCACAGGGCATCGCCTACGAGAAAGGCGTATTCCCATGGGCCGCGTCCGGCCGCGCGCTGTCCATCGCCCGCGAGGAGGGTTCTACCAAGGTACTACTGGATCCCGACACCCGCCGCATCCTCGGCGCGGGCATCGTCGGCGTGAACGCCGGCGAACTGATCGCCGAAGCGGTGCTGGCACTGGAGATGGGCGCGGACATGGAAGACATCGGCCTGACGATACATCCGCACCCGACGCTGTCGGAGACGTTCAACTTCGCGGCGGAAATGGCGGAAGGCACGATCACCGACCTGATGCCGCCGCGCAGAAAATAATGGATACCCTGCGCAAACTGCTGTGCGTATCGCTGCTCGCCTGCTCCACGCAGGCGGCGGCGCTGGACCTCGGCGGCCTGCTCGACAAGGCCGCGCAATACGGCGGACCGCAAGCCGCATCGAACACCCAAGCGACGAAGCCGACAGCCGATCTGTCTACAGTCAGCAACAAGGACCAGATCGGCAGCCTGAAGCAGGCGTTGACGCAGGGCGCGGAGGCCGCGGTGAAGAATCTGGCGAAAGAGAACGGCTATCTCGACAATCCGAAGGTGCGCATCCCGCTGCCGGACAGCCTGCAGAAGGCCGACGGCCTGCTTCGTCAGTTCGGCATGGGCCGCTATTCCGACGACCTGATCGCCTCGATGAACCATGCCGCCGAAGCCGCCGTGCCGGAGGCGAAGACGCTGCTGGTCGGCGCGGTGAAAAAGATGACCGTCGCGGACGCGAAGTCCATCCTCACCGGCCCGGATGACGCCGCGACGCAATACTTCCGCAAGAGCACTGAGACCGCACTCGCCGGCAAGTTCAAACCCATCGTCAAGAAGTCGATGCAGAAGGTGAAGCTCGCCGATAAATACGACCAGTTCGCCGGCAAGGGCGCGCAGTTCGGCCTGGTGGACGAACGCGACGCCAAGCTCGACGACTACATCACCCGCCGCGCACTCGACGGCCTGTTCCTGATGATGGCCGAACAGGAGAAGGCCATCCGCGCGAACCCTCTGGAAGCGACCGGCAACCTCGCAAAGAAAGTGTTCACCATCCTGCGCGGGCAATGACCGTGATCCGTTCGTGCTGAGTTCGTCGAAGCATGAACGGATTTCTCCACGCCACGCATAAGCAATCCCCATGACCGAATCCGCCAGCCTGCTCTCGCTGTTCGCCAGCAGCTTCCTCGCGGCGACCCTGTTACCGGGCGGCTCAGAGGCCGTGCTGTTCGCCGTGCTCAAGTCTTATCCGGAAACACTGTGGACCGCACTCGCGGTCGCCACACTCGGCAACACGCTGGGCGGCATGGTCAGCTTCGGCATGGGCTGGCTGCTGCCGCAGACCCAGCAACTCAAACATGTGGAGAAAGTCAGGAAGTTCGGCACGCCGGTGCTGCTGCTATCCTGGGTACCGCTGATCGGCGACGCCCTCTGCCTCGCCGCAGGCTGGCTGCGCCTGAACTGGTGGCAAGCTTTGCTGTATATCGCGATCGGAAAGTTCGCGCGCTACTGGGTGATCGCAGCGGCGGTGGTTTAGGAAATGGGATTAGTCGCAACCATTGCAATGTGCATCCGGCAGAATCGCCGATAACGCAAAATGCGGGGCTGCCTCATATTAAATGCGGCATAATTTGACCGGACGCACCGCCGCTTCCGCTCCCTGCTCAATGTCGATCCCATGCAGTCACTCACAGGGAACCATCGGATCACCCTGAAGCGCAAAACCAAGACGGGCGCAACGCTGGCCATGGGCGCCGGATATGCTTCTCGCGAGCTGCTTCCTTTTGTCGGACTCTTGAATAGAATCGCTGCGACTACTGATGCAATAACAGAATAAATATGACGAATCCAAAACAACCATCCGAGATCGCCCGCGAGGCGCTCAAACTACTGGCCGAGCGCAAGTTGCCACCTACACCGGCAAACTATCAGGATTGTTACTGCGAGATTTCTGGTCATCCCATGATGGCGGCTTTTCCCGAGAAGAATCTGCGCAAGATTGCGCTAGCCCTGTCAGCCAAAGACCCCGAACAGCGGGAACTGCTCGATCATCTGGATGCGGCGATTGGTCGGCGTAGCTGGCACGACGTAGAAAATGTGCTGTCCGAGTTCTTCAGAGTAGTTTCCTCATCCCCGCAGATTGATGATGCCGACAAGTCGGCCGAAAATGATGACCTTGCTATCACGGACACCGCAGAGTTGTTCAAGCAGATTGCGAACATGATCGAATGTGTGTTGCCCGCGCTGGAAAGTGTAGATGAACCTTTCTCCAAGAAAATTGAAAGCTTATTGTGCAGCTTGCGCAACCCGGCATCAGACATTCACAGCATCCAGGCCGAGCTGGGCAACTTCAATCATCGCCTTCTGCTCGCGGCCGAAGAACAGGATGCGATCAAATCGGCACTTCTCGGCTTGTTACATCTGATCCTTGAGAACGTCAGTACCTTGATCGTAGACGACCGATGGCTCAAAGGCCAGGTGGATGCATTGCTGACAGAGGTAAAGCCGCCGCTTGATTTGCGCCGTCTGGACGATGTCAAACAACGGGTCCTCGATGTGATGGACAAGCAGTCCATGGTCAGGGGTCGTTCCCTGGAAGCGCAGGAGGAGATGCGCGTGATGCTGGCCGCCTTTATCGAGCGGCTGTCGACGATGAGTGAATCCAGCACCACATTCCAGGGGAAGATCGAGGATAGCGCGAAGCGAATTGAAAATGTAAAAACGCTGGAAGATCTTGCTCCGCTCCTGAAAGACGTTATCCAGACCACCCGAGAGATGGCGGAAGAGACGGCGAAGGAACGCGACGCCCTCAAGGCTCTGCAGGCCCAAGCCGTAGCAACCGAGACCGAAATCGCCAAGCTGCAGCAGGAGTTGGTGCGTGCGAGCAATTCCGCTCGCCACGACCCATTAACCAATGCGCTGAACAGAAAAGGCCTGGATGAAGCATTGGTGCGAGAAATAGCCAATATGCAGCGCAAGGAAACCCCGCTTTCGGTGGCATTGCTCGATATTGATAACTTCAAGAAGCTCAATGACCGTCTCGGCCACGAGTCCGGCGATGCGGCCTTGATACATCTGGTAAACGTCTCACGCCAGAATTTGCGTCCCGGCGACACGCTGGCTCGCTACGGCGGCGAGGAATTTGTCATCCTCATGCCAGACACGATGCTGGACGACGGGATCAATAGCATGCAACGCTTCCAGCGAGAACTTACGAAGAGTTTTTTTCTGGCCGGCGACGAACATGTTCTTATCACCTTCAGTGCGGGAGTCGCACAGTTCGCGCCGGACGAGTCCGGAGCGGAAGCCATCAAACGTGCCGACAAGGCCATGTATATGGCGAAACGCGCCGGGAAGAATCGCGTACTGGGTGGCTGAATTTTCCCGCCTTGGCTGAATGCCATAAAATATCTTTTCTGCATTCCGTGCATCTTGTGAACTTGCGCTCATCGCGGCCCTACACAAGCAATAAAGAACCCGCCATCGGCGGGTTCTTTATTTGGCTGATCGCCACTCCTTTTGCACCCGAATAAGCGCTTCTATCACTTCACATCGAAGCGATCCAAGTTCATCACCTTGTTCCAGGCTGCAACGAAGTCGCGCACGAACTTGTCTTTCGCGTCCGCCTGCGCATAGACCTCGGCCAGCGCACGCAGCTGCGAGTTCGAGCCGAACAGCAGATCGACGCGGGTGGCTGTCCACTTCGGGGCGCCGGTTTTGCGATCGCAACCTTCAAACGTATCGGCGGCCTCGGAGGCCGATTTCCACACCGTGCCCATGTCGAGCACATTCGCGAAGAAGTCGTTGCCGAGCACGCCGGGGCGCGCGGTGAACACGCCGTGAGTCGTTTGGCCGACATTGATGTTGATCGCGCGCAGGCCGCCGATGAGCACGGTCATCTCCGGCGCGGTCAGCGTCAGCAGCTGCGCCTTGTCGAGCAGCATCTCCTCGGCCGGTATGCCGGTCGCCTTGATGTAGTTGCGGAAGCCGTCGGCGACGGGTTCGAGGACTTCGAACGATACGACATCGGTCTGCTCCTGCGACGCGTCGGTGCGACCGGGCGTGAAGGGTGCGGTGACCTCGTACCCGCCTGCCTTCGCGGCGGCTTCGACGGCGGCGCAGCCGCCCAGCACGATCAGGTCGGCCATCGACACCTTCTTGCCGAAGGATTTCTGTACGCCTTCGAGCGCGGCCAGCACCTTGGCGAGCTGCGCGGGCTGGTTGGCTTCCCAGTCCTTCTGCGGTGCGAGACGGATGCGAGCACCGTTGGCGCCGCCGCGTTTGTCGGAGCCGCGGAAGGTGGAGGCGGAGGCCCAGGCGGTGGCTACCAGTTCAGGGACCGACAGGCCGGTGGCGAGGATTTTGGCTTTCAAGTCGGCGATGTCCTTCGCGTCGATCAGCGGGTGGTCGACGGCGGGTACCGGGTCTTGCCAGATCAGCGCTTCGGCCGGCACTTCGGGGCCGAGGTAGCGCGAGCGCGGACCGAGATCGCGATGGGTCAGCTTGAACCAGGCGCGCGCGAAGGCATCGGCGAAGGCCTGCGGGTCCTTGTGGAAGCGGCGCGAGATCGGCCCGTAGATCGGGTCCATGCGCAGCGCGAGATCCGCCGTGGTCATGATGGTGGTGACCTTCTGCGCGGGATCGTGCGCGGCCGGTGCGAGGTCCTTGTCGGCCACGTTCGCCGGCACCCATTGCCAGGCACCGGCGGGGCTCTTCACCAGGTTCCAGTCGTAGCCGAACAGCATGTCGAAGTAACCGTTGTCCCACTGCGTCGGGTTCGGTGTCCAGGCGCCCTCGATGCCGCTGCTGGTCGTGTCACCGCCGCGGCCGGAGCCGAGCGCGTTCTTCCAGCCCAGACCCATTTGCTCCAGCGGCGCGGCCTCAGGCTCGGGACCGACCTGTTTCGCATCGCCCGCACCATGGCACTTGCCGAAGGTATGTCCACCGGCGACCAGCGCGACGGTCTCCTCGTCGTCCATCGCCATGCGGCGAAAGGTCTCGCGGATGTCGCGGCCGGAGGCGAGCGCGTCCGGCTGGCCGTTGGGGCCCTCGGGGTTAACGTAGATCAGACCCATCTGCACGGCGGCCAGCGGGTTTTCGAGCTCGCGCTCACCGCTGTAGCGCTTGTCGCCCAGCCACTCGGCCTCGCCGCCCCAGTAGACATCCTCTTCCGGCTCCCAGATATCCTCGCGTCCGCCGGCGAAGCCAAAGGTCTTGAAGCCCATCGATTCCAGCGCGACATTGCCCGCGAGGATGAAGAGATCGGCCCAAGAAAGCTTGTTGCCGTACTTCTGCTTGATCGGCCACAGCAGGCGGCGCGCCTTGTCGAGATTGACATTGTCGGGCCAGCTATTCACCGGCGCGAAGCGCTGGTTGCCGTGTCCTGCACCGCCGCGCCCGTCGGAGATGCGGTAGGTGCCGGCGCTATGCCAGGCCATGCGGATGAACAAGCCGCCGTAGTGACCCCAATCGGCCGGCCACCAGTCCTGCGAATCGGTCATCAATGCGGTGAGGTCTTTTTTCACCGCCGCCAGATCGAGTTTCTTGAACTCCTCGGCGTAGTTGAAATCCTTGCCCAGCGGGTTGGATTTGCAAGGATGCTGATGCAGTATCTTCAGGTTCAGTTGCTTGGGCCACCAGTCGCGGTTAGACCGCATGCTGTCGGTGGTGCGGGCGCCGTGTTGCGCGGCATAGGGACACTTGCTTTCGTTGTTCATGACTTACTCCTTGTTGGAAAAGTGACTCGACAATCTAGCGGAGCGATACTCTCCAGAGCATCTCCCGGCTGCAAATGAATTTATCCTGCATGCAGAATGGTCACACTAGCACAATTGGCATCTCGCTTCAGTCGGGGCGGATACTGACTGACATCGCCGTACCCAAAGCCGAAATCGATAGACCGACATCAGGCAGGTACCGAGTGGAGCAGTCGTTCGGATGGCGGCGCATATCCGCCCTGCGCAAGCGATACAAACAAAACCCGCCAGCGGCGGGTTTTGTTTTTCGGCTTACACCCAATCCTTGGGCACGAGGAACTTGTCGTACAGCTCCGCCTCCGGCGTGCCCTGCTCCGGGTGCCAGTCGTAGCGCCACTTCACCAGCGGCGGCATCGACAGCAGGATGGATTCGGTGCGGCCGTTCGATTGCAGGCCGAAGATGGTGCCGCGGTCTACGACCAGATTGAATTCGACATAGCGGCCGCGGCGATACAGCTGGAAGTCGCGCTCGCGTTCCCCATAAGGAGTGTCCTTGCGTTTTTCCAGCAGCGGCACATAAGCCGACAGGTAATGGTCGCCCACGCTCTGCTGGATCGCGAAACAGGTGTCGAAATCCGGTTCGCTCATGTCGTCGAAGAAGATGCCGCCGACGCCGCGCGGTTCGTTGCGGTGCTTCAGGAAGAAATACTCGTCGCACCACTTCTTGAATTTCGGATGCAGCGAAGGATCGAACGGGGCGAGCGAATTCTTGCAGATCTGGTGGAAGTGCTGCGCATCTTCCTCGAAGCCGTAGTACGGCGTGAGATCCATGCCGCCGCCGAACCAGAATACCTTGTCGCCGTCCGGCTTGGTCGCCATGAACATGCGCACGTTCGCGTGCGAAGTCGGCGCATAGGGATTGCGCGGATGCATCACCAGCGACACGCCCATCGCCTCCCAGCTGCAGCCGGCCAGCTCGGGGCGGTGCGCGGTGGCGGATGGCGGCATCTTGTCGCCCTGCACATGCGAGAACGCGACGCCGCCGCGCTCCAGCACGTTGCCTTCCTCGATGATGCAACTGATGCCCTCGCCCTTGCCGATGCCGCCGCTGCCGGTGGAACGCGTCCACTTGTCGCGCAGGAATTTCTTGCCGTCCACTTGCTCCAGACGTTCGACGATCAGCTCTTGCAGTTCGAGCAGGTATTCCTTGACGGCATTGCTGTCCATTTTTCTTCCACCGAATTAGCTCCCCTCGCCCGTTGGCGGGAGAGGGGTTGGGGGAGAGGGGTGCATGGCTCCCACCCTCTCCCTAACCCTCTCCCTCAAGGGAGAGGGAATGGTTATTTGATTCCTCCTCAGAGGAGGTTCTTATTTGCGCACGATTCTACCATCGCCCCATGCGCGTATCGTCGAAGGGCGCTTGCGTTTTCCGACTCGCCCCGGCAGCACCCACACTTTTTTTCCGAACAGGCGCAGACATTCCGCGTAGGTCTTCGTCGCACGCCGTCCGGCAAGGTTGGCGCTGGTCGAGACCAGTGCGCTGCCGACGCTGCGGCATAGCTGGCTGGCAAAAGGATGTGCGGTCAGGCGCACCGCCAGCGTGTCGTGGATGCCGCGCAACCAGCGCGGGCAGGAAGGCTTGACCGGCATCAGATTGGTGACCGCTTCCGCGCCGTTTTGCCGCAGCCGGATCTGCTCTGCGGGCGACAGCGGCTGCAGATAGCGGGCGACCTGGCGGTAATGCGATGCGATCAGGATCAGGCCCTTGCGCTGCGGCCGCTGCTTGAGCCTGAGCAGGCGCAACACCGCATTGCGGTTATCGGGATCGCAACCGAAGCCATAACAGGATTCGGTGGGATAGGCGATCAGGCCGCCGCGCTTGAGATGCGCGGCGAGGCTGCGTGAAGAGAGCTCTCTGTCCAATCAAGGCTCCTGAAAATCCAGCTTTCCAAGCCGGATTTTATTTTCGCCCGATGGCGCGATAGCCGATGTCTCGCCGCATCTGGCTGCCGTCGAAATGAATGGTGTCGGCGATCTCGTACGCCCGCATCTGCGCATGCTTCACCATATCGCCGAGGGCGACGACGCACAGCACACGACCGCCGCTGGTGACCACTTTGCCGTCTTGCATCTCCGTGCCGGCATGGAATACATGCGCGTCTTCCAGCTTCTTTGCCGATTGACCGGTTGGAAGCCCGGTGATGACGTCGCCCTTGCGCGGCGCATCGGGATAGTTCGCCGCAGCCATCACCACGCCCAGCGCGGTGCGCCTGTCCCATTCGGCTTCGACCTGATCCAGCGTGCCGTTGACGGCATGCTCAAGGATGGCGGCGAAATCGCTCTTCAGACGCAGCATGATCGGCTGGGTCTCTGGATCGCCCATGCGGCAGTTAAACTCCAGCACCTTGAGGCTGCCGTCCGGCGAGATCATCAGACCGGCATACAAAAAGCCGGTGTAATAATGCCCTTCCTGTTCCATGCCGCGCACCACCGGCAGAATCACCTCGCGCAGCGCGCGCGCATGAACATCCGGCGTGACTACCGGCGCGGGCGAATAAGCCCCCATGCCGCCGGTGTTCGGGCCGTTGTCGCCGTCCAGCAAACGCTTGTGATCCTGGCTGGTCGCCATCGTCAGCACGTTCTTGCCGTCCACCATCACGATGAAACTGGCTTCCTCGCCCGCGAGGAACTCCTCGATCACCACGCGCGCACCGGCATCACCCAGTTTGTTGTCCGACAGCATCATATCGATGGCATCGAACGCTTCGCCCTTGCTCATCGCCACGACGACGCCCTTGCCCGCCGCGAGACCGTCGGCCTTGATGACGATGGGTGCACCGTGCTTCTCGACGTACGCCTTGGCTGCGGCGATGTCGCTGAAGGTCTCGAAGAATGCGGTAGGGATGTTGTGGCGCGTCATGAAGCGCTTGGCGAAATCCTTGGAGGATTCCAACTGCGCCGCCGCTTGGGTCGGGCCGAAGATTTTCAGTCCCTCGGCGCGGAACGCATCGACCACGCCCGCCGCCAGCGGCGCTTCCGGGCCGACCACGGTCAACTCAACGTTCTCGCGCTTCACGAATTCGATCAGCTCCGGGATCGCGGTGATCGCGACGTTCTCCACGCCGTCTTCCAGCGCCGTGCCCGCATTGCCCGGAGCAACGTAGACCTTCTGCACCTTCGCGCCCTGCGCCAGACGCCATGCCAACGCGTGCTCGCGACCGCCGGAACCGATGACCAAAATTTTCATGTTTTTCTCCAGCTTGTAGCCTGTGGCTCGTAGCTGGTAGCCAAGCTGTGCGCCAGAGGGCGCGATTTTGCTACCAGCTACCGGCTACGAGCTACCAGCTTGTTAATGTCTGAAATGACGGAAGCCCGTAAACACCATCGCCAACCCATGCTCGTCGGCCGCGGCGATCACTTCCTCGTCGCGCATCGAACCGCCCGGCTGGATCACCGCCTTCGCACCGGCTTGCGCCAACACGTCGATGCCGTCGCGGAACGGGAAGAACGCGTCAGACGACACGACAGAATTTTCCAGGCTCAGGCCTGCATTCTGCGCCTTGATGCTGGCGATGCGGGTCGAGTCCACGCGGCTCATCTGGCCTGCGCCCACGCCCAGGGTCTGGCCGCCCTTGCAGAACACGATCGCGTTGGACTTCACGTATTTCGCGACGCGCCAAGCGAACAGCAGATCCTGCAGTTGTTCTGCGGAAGGCTGTGCCTTGGTGACGACTTTCAGTTGCGCCAGTTGCACGTTCAGCGCATCCGGCGACTGCACCAGCAAGCCGCCACTGACGCGTTTGAAGTCGAACTGATTGTGCGCATTGGACAGCGGCACGGTCAGCACGCGCACGTTCTGCTTCGCGGCGGTGACCTTCAGCGCAGCCTCGGAAGCGGAAGGCGCGATGATGAGTTCGACGAACTGGTTCGCGGTGATCTGCGCTGCGGAAGCCTCGTCCAGCTCGCGATTGAACGCGATGATGCCGCCGAACGCGGAAGTGGTGTCGGTCGCATAGGCCAGCTTGTAAGCATTCAGCGCGGTGTCGGCAATCGCCACGCCGCAGGGATTGGCGTGCTTGACGATAACGCAGGCGGGCTGATCGAAGGTCTTCACCAGTTCCCATGCCGCATCGGCGTCGCCGATGTTGTTGTAGGACAGTTCCTTGCCCTGCAACTGGGTGTAGTCGGAGATGCCACCGGCGACCGGGTTCAGGTCGCGGTAGAACGCGGCGCTCTGGTGCGGGTTCTCGCCGTAGCGCATGTCCTGCACCTTGGCGAAGTTGAAGTTGATCTGTGCCGGGAACGCACTCTTCGCGCCATCGTTGTCGATGGCGGTCAGGTAGTTGCTGATCATGCTGTCGTAGGCGGCCGTGTGCGAGAACGCCTTCTTCATCAGGTCGAAGCGCGTTGCGTCGGAAACGGCAGCGCCGTTCGTGCGCATCTCTTCCAGCACGTCGGCGTAATCCGCCGGATCGGTGACGATGGCGACATGCGCGTGGTTCTTAGCCGCGGCGCGCACCATGGTCGGGCCGCCGATGTCGATGTTCTCGATGGCATCTTCCAGCGTGCAGCCGGGCTTGGCGACGGTCGCCGCGAACGGGTACAGGTTCACCACCACCAGATCGATGGTCGGGATGCCGTGCTTCGCCAATGTGGCGACATGCTCCGGCAGGTCGCGGCGCGCGAGGATACCGGCGTGCACCTTGGGCTGCAGCGTCTTCACGCGGCCGTCCAGCATCTCGGGGAAGCCGGTGTAGTCGGCCACTTCGGTGCACGGCACGCCGTTGTCGGCGAGCAGCTTGGCGGTGCCGCCGGTGGAAAGAATCTTCACGCCGAGGCTATGCAGTCCCTGTGCGAATTCGAGGACGCCGGACTTGTCCGACACGCTGATGAGTGCTTGCTTGATTGCTGCCATGTTGGCTCCAGTAAAAATAAAATCAGGTCAAGAATCGAAACCGTCGCGAGCGGCCGGAGAACAAGGCGCACGGAGCACAGAAACCGGAATGTACTTGCAGTACATGAGGATTTCGAGCACCGCGCAACGCAGTTATCCGGTCGCGCAGCAGGTTTACGCTATTCCGTGCTGCAGCATCTTCTTGCGCAGCGTATTGCGGTTGATGCCCAGCATCGCGGACGCGTGGGTCTGGTTGCCGCCGACATGCTCCAGCACCATTTCGATCAGCGGCTTCTCGACGCAGTCCATCACCATGTCGTACATGTTGCAGCAGGGATCTTCGCCGTCGAGGTCGCGAAAATACTCCTTGAGTGCCTTCCGCACATAGCGGGCCATGTCGTTCTCGTTCACCACACAATCGATCATGCTGCCAGTTCCTCCCTGTAGCACAGTCGCGATCCGCTCTGAGCTTGTTCTGTAAAGAATGCATCTACCGCCGCGAGCTGTTCTTCGACGCTCTCCAGCTGGTTCATCTGATGGCGGAAGTGCGCCGAACCGACCAACCCCTTGGTGTACCAGGAGATGTGCTTGCGCGCGACGCGCAGGCCGGTGTACTCGCCATAGAAGTCGTAAAGCTCCTGCACATGGTCGGCGAGGATGCGATGTATCTCGCCCACTTCGGGCGACGGCATGTGCGTGCCGGTGTTAAGGAAATATTCGATCTCGCGGAACAGCCAGGGACGTCCCTGCGCCGCGCGGCCTATCATCACCGCGTCCGCGCCGGTGTGCTCCAGCACGTATTTCGCTTTTTCAGGGGTAGTGATGTCGCCGTTGGCGATCACCGGGATTTTGATCTCGGCCTTCACTGCGGCGATGGTGTCGTATTCGGCATCGCCGGTGTAGGCGCACGCGCGGGTGCGTCCGTGGATCGCCAGCGCCTGGATGCCGCTGCTCTCGGCGATGCGCGCGATGGCGATCGCGTTGCGATTGGCCTTGTCCCAGCCGGTGCGTATCTTCAGCGTCACCGGCACATCCGCCGCAGCAACCACCGCTTCCAGTATCTCTGCGACCAGCTTCTCGTTCTGCATCAGCGCGGAACCAGCCATCACGTTACATATCTTCTTGGCCGGGCAGCCCATGTTGATGTCGATGATCTGCGCGCCGTTGTCCACATTGTATTGCGCGGCCTGCGCCAGCATCTTCGGGTCCGCGCCGACGATCTGCACCGAAATCGGATCGACCTCGCCCTCGTGGTTCGCGCGGCGCTTGGTCTTCTCGGAACCGTACAACAGCGAATTCGACGCGACCATCTCGCTCACCGCCATGCCCGCGCCCATGCGCTTGCACAGCATGCGGAACGGCCGATCGGTCACGCCCGCCATGGGTGCGACGATCAGGTTGTTCTTCAACTTGTATTTGCCGATTTGCATGCGCCTGAGCAGGAAGGATTTCTAAGGGGGCGGCGATTATAAATTAATCAGCACGGCCATGCTATGATGCCCGCGATTATTTCTGCGCAATATCCGACTATGGAATTCGACATCGTCATCGTCGGCGGCGGTCTGGTGGGAGCCAGCCTGGCCGCATCTCTCAGGCACAGCGGGCTGGCGCTGGCGCTGGTGGAGAGCCAGTGCTCACCCGCATTGCCCGCGGACCCCGAATTGGCCGACCCAGAACTGACTAATTGGGATTCGCGCATCTACGCGATCAGCCCCGGCAGCCGCCGCTACCTCGAAGAGGCCGGCGCCTGGGATCATCTCGCCACGCACCGCGTCGCACCGGTAGAAGAAATGCGGGTGTTCGGCGACGCCGACGCGAAGCTGGAATTCAGCGCCTATGAAATGGGCGTACCCGAACTGGCCTGCATCCTGGAAAACCGCGAGTTGCAACATGCGCTGTGGCAAGTGTTGCGGCAGCAGGACGACCTCACCCTGCTGCACCCGGCGCGCTGCGCCTCACTGAACGTAGGCAAAGATTCCGCCGAACTCGCGCTGCAGGACGGGCGCAGCATCAGGGCGAAGCTGGTCGTCGGCGCGGACGGCCGCGACTCCTGGGTGCGCAACCAGGTCGGCCTCGGCACCTCGACGCCGGTGGACTACCGCCAGCACGGCGTGGTCGCCAACTTCACCACCGAACTCCCGCATCGCGGCATCGCATACCAATGGTTCCAGCCGGACGGCATCCTCGCGCTGCTGCCGCTGCCGGGCAACCGCGTGTCCATGGTGTGGTCGGTCAGCCCCGAGAAATCCGCCGAACTGCTGGCGCTCACTCATGAGGAACTCTGCGCGAAGGTCGCCGCCGCAGCCCGGCACACGCTGGGCAAGATGCAGGTCGTCACGCCCGCCGCCGCGTTCCCGCTTCGCCTGCTGGTGCTGCCGCAAATATCGGCGCCCCGCATCGCGCTGATCGGCGATGCCGCGCACAACATGCACCCGCTGGCAGGCCAAGGCGTGAACACCGGCTTCCGCGACGCGCAACAACTGGTCAAAACACTGCTGGAACGCGGCGGCTGCGCCGACTGCGGCGACGCGCAACTGCTGCGACGCTACGACCGCAAACGCAAGGAAGACATCTACTCGATGCAGGCCACGACCTACGGCCTGAAACACCTGTTCAACAACGACGATCCGATTCTGCGCAAGCTGCGCAATCTCGGGATGGACGCCACCAATCGCCTGACCCCGCTGAAGAAGCTGCTGGTGCAGCACGCGCTTAACTGACCCACGAGGAACCCATGAAGAAACTGATCACACTGTTCGCCGCCGTCCTGCTGTCGTCTTCCGTCCATGCAGGCGAGAGCGAAATACGCCAGTCGCTGAAGAGCAAGTTCCCCAACATCGGCAATATCGAGCATGTCGTCAAAACGCCCTACTCCGGGCTGTACGAAGTCATCATCGGCGACCAGCTGCTGTACACCGACGCCAAGGGCGAATACCTGTTCGACGGCCATGTGATCGAGCTGAAGAACCGCCGCGACATCACCGAGGAGCGCCGCCGCCAGCTGTTCGCGATCGACTTCGACAAACTGCCGCTGGACATCGCACTGAAACGCGTCAAGGGCGACGGCTCGCGCCGCATGGCCTATTTCTCCGACCCGAACTGTGGCTTCTGCCGCAAGCTGGAAAAGGAACTGGACAAGATCGACAACGTGACCCTGTACATGTTCATCGGCCCGATCTTCTCGCCGCAATCCGCCGAACTCGTGCGCAACGTCCAATGCGCCAAAAACCCGCTGAAGGCATGGAACGAACTGATGCTGAACGGCAACGCACCCGCGAACGCCTCCTGCAACACCAAGACCGACAAGGTCATGGCGCTGGCGAAGAAGATGGGCGTCAACGGCACGCCCAACCTGATCTTCGGCGACGGCATGCAAGTGCCCGGCTACCTGCCCGCCGAGGAACTGGAAAAGTATCTGAACGACGCGCGCAAGAAATAATTCCGGGCTCAACAGCGCTCGTCGAACGAGCGCCGTTTCGACGAGCCACAGCTCACATCTCAGGGAATATTGACCGTCGCCTGCCCGGCGAAGTTGATCGAGATCACCCCGCCGAACGTACACATCAGTTTGGATGAATTATTCAGCGCGGGCATGTTAGCGATCATCACCGTTGCACACCCGGGCGCCCAGGGCGCGGCGGTCATCGGCGTGCAGGGCATCGGTGTCAGCACCCCCAAGGCCGCTGCCGTCGCCGCCGCCACTGCGGGGTTAGCCGGACTCTGACACATCGCGAACGGCAGGATGTTGACGAAAGGCTTGTTGTCCATGATGTTCGCATCCGGCACATTGCCCGTCATCACCCGGTTCGTCGGCAACACCATCAGCGAACTCGGCGCCATACCGGAACTGCATTGCAGCACGGCATTCATGCAGACTTGCTGGCCCATTCAACTCTCCCGAAAATCAAGCGTACGAATCAAAGGAACCGGATTTCGCATTCCCAGCCACTACACATTGGATTGAAGAATCATCGCCGATCCTTCAAAAAATCAAGTGCACGCTTGGCATGACGGGCAGAGGTTCAAATACCCGTATCGCACAAACCCAATTCACGTACCTTGATGCTCACCGCCTTGCCGATTAGTTGCGCCATGCCCGTCATTTCGACTTGGACGATGCTGTTGCCCAACCGTAGCGTACCAACACCATCATCGAACGATTCAAGCATTACGTGCAGAATCACCCCTTGCCCATCCGGCTCGATGCCAATTCTGCCGTTGGCATTGGTAAAAACATTGTCTCCCCATACGAGCTGTTCGCGAACGCTCAATTCCACGTCGTATTCGGCGCCAACGGCAGGCTGCGGGTTTCCGATCCATGCCGCACGAATGCCGACACCATCGATCAAGCAGCGTACGTTCCCACTCGCATCGGCTTCAATAATTCTTGCTTTCATCTTTACTCCCTACTGGACAGGTACACGCCGTATCGTGTTAGCCACATCGACCGCGTTGGCGCCCACATTATAGGTCCACGTTTCTTCATGGTAGTGATGAAGATTCGCCGATGACGTCATTTCATGGGCACCATACCGGATGCTGCGCAAACCGTCGCTCGACACCAGACGAGTAGCGTCCACGAGTCCCGTGCGCGGATGCTTCTGGCTATATGGCCCGGCTCCAAGAAAAGCTTGCCAAGCAGCAACTGCAGCATTCGGCAATACTGCCCCCCCAGCAACTTCCGCACTGGCGCCTTGAACAGGATTATTACCGTTCCAAACCGGCTGCACGGCATGGTCAGCTGCTGTGGCAAGTACGGTGCGTTGATTGTCAAGATCGGCAACGACGGCAGCCAGCCTCAAATTTCGCAGATCCACTTGGCGTTGCTGGATCAAGGCTCTGTCTCCCGGGGCATACGCATAGTCCGCGTCACCAGGCTGTGGGTGTCCCGCGCTCATGCGTCCCTCTCGCTGGAGGTGCGTTCTGCATTCGTTGTCATCAAGAGCCGCGATCACAATTGGAACTGCTGGCAATCCCGCTGCGTTATCCGTAAACGTAATGCGTTGAACCTGAGTAGACGAAATGGCAACCTGCGCCAGACTCATCGGAGCCAACGCATATTCCATTCTCTGAGCAATGGCCTTCGCCCCCATCACATCCGCCTCGCGCTCCAGTCCGGTATCGTCGTTGACTGGCACGCCGTCCTTCATCTGCATCGTCGGCCTCACCCGCCCCTGCGCCTGCTGCACCACGTGCCAGGCTTCGTGTGGCAGATGCTTTTCCTGTCCGGGTGCGACATGGATGTCGGTTCCCTGCGCGTAAGCCAATGCGTTGAGCTGCGCGGGCTGCGACGAGTTGTAGTGGACCTTGACGTTGTCCATCGACATGCCGGAGAGCGATTCGATGCCGCTTTTAAGGTTATCCGGCAGGCCGGTATTGTTGGGCTTGGCGTGCGCATCGGCGCGCTGGGCTGCCATTGCTGGATCGTTATGTATCTGCCCGATGAGCTTGCGCTGCGCAGCCACTGCCGGACTGTCGTTCGCCATCGCCGCGAACTGCGCCAACCGGCCCGCTTGAGGGCTTGCATCCACCATGGCTTCGAGCTGCGCGATCCGTTCGCCTTGCGGCGATTCGAGCGCGGTGCCTTTGCCCTGCCGCACCACTGATTGGCCCTGCTGGCTGTGTTGCGCTTCTGCCTTTTGCATGTTCACCCCCTCTATTCCGCATTCAATGATAGTTATTCGATGCCCTCGAGAACGCCTCGTAAATATCCGGCAGGGTGAGTCCGTGTTTTTCCATCACGGCCTGCCGCATGTAGACCAGATACTGGCGAGGCATGACCTGCGGGATGTCGCCGGGGCTTGCGCCCTCGTCCAGAATGGACATGGTCATGCGCGCGATCACGTCGCCCTGCTCGAAACCGGAGGCGCCCATGGCCAGCATGCCGCCGTCCTCGACCATGTAGCCGCCCATACCGACCACAGGCACAAGGGAGTTGGCCTCGGTCCACTCGATGATCTCTGCGGGCGGGACGAAACCCTCCATCCCTTCCTGCCGCAGGACGTTCTGGTAATTCGAGATCAGGATCAGGTCGCCCTCGGCGGAGGCGGCGGCGACGGCGCGCTTCCATTCGTCGAACGTGCCCGCATGTTTCGACGCCGCCAGCCTGAACGGTGACCAGTCCGCGGCCTCGATCTCCTTGCTATCCTCCATCACGGAGGTGGATTTGTCGCCGAGATGGACGATGCGTTTGCCTAGTGGATTGCCGCCCTTGTCGCGCATTTCCGCAAGCATGCTGCGCAGGCTGGCCAGAGGCTTGCGCTCGTAGATGCCGGTGACATTCTTCGCCAGGTGATAACCATAAGGTGCAACGGAACCGTTGATCCCGGCGAATACGATGCTGATATTCGGGTCTTTTGCGTACTCCTTTACCGCATATTTCTGCGCATCGTCGTCGACCGCGACGATCAGGTCGGGGCGGAATCGCTCGATCTCGCGAACCGCAAGCATGCCCGCCCGGCGCTTGAAATCGGCATCCGGATGTCTCTTGGTGTTCATGTAGTACCACTGCACCTTGTAGTGCAGGTTGCCGTCGAACACGCGCCTGAGACCGGCATCGACATCGCGCGTCCACATATAGTCGGTATCGTAGCTCTGGATCACCAGCACCCTTGGCTGCGAGGCCTTGAACCAGAACAGCAGCAGGACGACCAGCAGCAGGAAAAGGACAATCAGCCAGTTTTTCAATCTTATTGTCATAGCAACCCCAGCGCGCCCCAGAACGGTATCGCGGCATAGACGCCGACCAGGCGGACCAGATTCATCAGCATGTTGAACTTGAGAAATGCGCCCTCGTCGTATATGCGCTTCTCGCGCACCAGCTCCTGAAACTGCTGGTAATGCGGGCACTGGTAGGGGAATACCCACATGTCTCCGAGCAGCAACAGGATGAAGCCGATCACCCATGGATTCACGCCGGCCTGGCTCGCGACCGGCATGAAGATGGTCGCGCAGATGGCGATGGTCGCGGTATTCGGGAACGCCAGCCGCATCACGAAGATCACGACGAACAGCAGCGCGACGAACAGGCCGAAGCTGGTGCGCAACACCTCGCCCAGCACGGCGAGTTCGGCGGTCAGCAACTTGTCCAGCCCGAGATAGTTGAACGTACCGATGACGCCGATCAGCGTGCCGAGGTAGACCAGCCCCGGCCAGTCGGTCTTCTCCTTGAACTCGCTGCGGCTCAGGAAGCCGAACAGCAGCAGGCCGTAGAGTATCGCCATACCCATCCACGGCGGCTGGATGTTGTGGATGGAAGTGGTGACGATGCCGATGGTGAACAGCACGATGCCCGCGATGGCAGCCCACTCGCGCTGCTTGATGTTTCCCAGCAATTGCATCTGGACATCGATCTGCTGCTTCGACAATTGCGGCTTCTCGGCGCTACCGAACATCAGCTTGACCGCCAGCAGATAGAGCACCAGCATCGCCACGGCCGCGACCGAGGTCGAGAACAGCCAGTATATCCAGGAGAAATGCTGCTGCTCCTGCGGCGACAGCATGCCGTAGATCACGAAGTTGATCGAACGGCTGGTCAGGAAAGTCGCCGAGAACAGCGTCGCCCCGGTGAATGCGGAAATCGCCAGCCGCGTCGCCGCCTTGCCGCGCAAGTGGAATTTCACCGTCTCCACCATATCGATCAGGAACGGCGCCATCATCACCGTGCGCGCGTTGATCGAGGGGATCACCGGATTGATCAGGTAACCGGTGAACAGCAGGCCGAAGTTGTGTCCGACGTTCGTGCCGGGCAGATAGCGCAGCAGCCACAGCAGGCAACGGAAGCTCAGCCCGGAATACACCACCACGGTACCCAGCCCGAGAATGCTCATCGCCATGAAGAAGCCGTCGGAAGCGAAGCCGCCCAACACCACCTTGGGCGGCGCGAGTCCCAGCGCGAGGATCATCAACACCGCGAACAGTCCGGGGATGAATTCGTCGACGAGTTCGAATACCCACATCACGATCGCCGCGCTGAAGATCGCGAGGAAGGTGCGCACCTCCCGCCCGACGCCCCAGCCTTCGGCGAGCAGCATGATCCCCAGCGGAATCAGGATGGCCAGCAGCCAGCCGAACGCCTCGATGCCCTCGCGCCCCTTGGGTTGGTGGCGCTCCGACTGCGCCGTCGATGCCCGGCGCACCTCCTCCCCGCCAAAATTCGCCAGCAGCGAAAAATAGAACTCCGCCTTGTGCCCAGGGTTGTACTGGTTCAGCCCCATCAGGCTGGTGCGCGGCACGGCGAACGCGACCACGTCGGTGGCCGCGACGGCATCCGATAAATAGCATGGCACATCCGTCGCCGCCTCCTCGCCAAAGCGAGTCCCGTCCATCGTCACGCGCTTGCCCTCCGGCGTGACCAGCACCACCGTCCCGCTCTCGATCAGATAGAGCATGTCGGCGTCGGCATGCGCCTTGTAGATCGTCTCACCGGCCTTGAAACACCGCTCATGCACGTTCCGCACCATCCGCGCCAGACTCTCGTTCTGGCTTTTCGAGATGATCGGATCGCTGGTCAGGTGCAGGGCTGCACGAGCGCTGGTTGGCATTTCGTCTCCGTAGTTATTGCATCTTTAGTATTGCCGGCCTTCATTTCAGTGGCGCTTCGGCAACCAACCTGAACACACGACAACTCCTCGACCGCTGCCGCCCGCTTCGCCCGGTGCACCTGTGCTTGGCGTATAGGCGACTGTCACCAGCCTCTTCGACAAATTGCCATCCGGCGTTTCGACCAGCAGATAGCAATGATTCGTCATCAGCCACCGTCCTCGATAGTCATGCCAGGAGCATTTTCCGTCGGCACTACCCATCCCTCGCCAAAATGTTCACCATTCGGACCGTTCGCCGCGTCGATCTCAACATAGATGGTCGGATCGGCAATTTGTACGGGATTCGTTATCGTTTGATTATTGTAATTAAGCAGATCGCCGTAGCCGAACTTGCATTCGTACGTCATGTCGTAGTCTGCCTTGCCCTGACGGAACAAATTTTTATACTTGTATTCGGGGCCCTTGTGCTGCCCGTTAAGCTTCTGCGAGCCAGGCCCGACGTTCCCGTCGCCGGCTCCGCCAAGCCCGCCCCATTCTTGATTGACGACATGGAGTTGCGTCGCATTATTAGCGGTGCCACTATCTATCAACCAGCCCTTCCAGCTAGCAGTACCCGTGTCGGTTCCGGTCTGCCTCACATCCCCCTTTTTGTATTCCACACGGTTGCTCATGCAGATTTCGAACGTCTTATTCTTGTTGCTGGTTCCACCCGCCAAGGTAATGCTCGTCGTTTTTCCACTCTGATATTTATATCGCTGCACAGGCGAGGATAGAAAATTCAAAGGCACCCTTTCACCGAATACCCCGCCAACTTTACTTGGCGTCTTAGCCTCGCTCTGCGCTTCTGAAACCCGTTGCACAAAACCAATGGAGTCGGACTTCATTGCCCCCCCCTGCACCACTCCGAGTGAAGACGCCTTCCCCCCCATCACATCCGCCTCATGCTCCAGCCCCGCATCGTCATTGACCGGTACGCCTTCCTTCATCTGCATCGTCGGCTTAACCCTGCCCTGCGCCTGCTGCACGACATGCCATGCCTCGTGCGGCAGGTGCCGCTCCTGCCCCGGCCCGACATGAATGTCCGTCCCCTGCGCATAAGCCAGCGCATTCAATTGCGCGGGCTGCGACGAGTTGTAGTGCACCTTGACGTTGTCCATAGCCATGCCGGAGAGCGACTCGATGCCGCGCTTGAGGCTGTCCGGCAGGCCGGTGTTGTTAGCTTTTACGGAGACCTCTGCGCATTGAGTAACTTTTCGTTGCGACGACTCTTCGACTTTCACCAATTGCGCAGCTTCATCACGCTCCTCTCCGGCTCGTGGCGAATATCCGTCTTGCCTCAGTGATTCCGCATCGAGAAGCGGGGGAGGCATCTGCTCACCTTGCACAGGGCGCGGAGTAGGTGGCGCCGACTCCCCTTGCCCGGGACCCTGGCCCCATTCATCTCCCTCGCGACCGCTGAACTGTGTCGGAGCAATGCGCTTGGCGGGGGTTTCTACGCTCTGCGCGGTTGCTCCTGTAAGACTGTCGAGCTGCTGCCGCTGCGCCGTGAGGTTCGGACTGTTGTATATGGCGCTTATAGCCTTGCGTTGGGCGCTCATCCGCGAGTTGCGGTTCGCCATCACCGCCAATTGCGCTTGCCTGCCCACCTGCGGACTTCTCTCCGCCATCGCTTCGAGTTGCGCGATCCGTTCGCCCTGCGGCGATTCGAGCGCAGCGACACCGCCCTGCCGTTGTGCCGACTGGTTCTGTGCATGGTTATGTTGCGCTTCGATTTTTTTCATAGTCCCGTTCCCCCGCTATCCTTCACCCGCTCACTTCTTGGGCGCTTCCAACTTCGGTATCTCCATCTTCGGCACTTCCGGTATCGGTGGCAGTGGCGGCAACGGCGGCAGTTCCGGCGCGGCCAGCAGTTTTTGCAAACCCATCAGCTTGTCCGGCAAAGCCTTGATCTGATCCCATAGCCACAGCCATACCTTCCATCCCAACGGCTCCGGCACTTCCGCCGGGAGAGCGTGATTCTTCATGCTGCCGTCGCCCAGTTGCCCTGCGCTGTTGTTGCCCCATGCCATCTTCGTGCCATCCGCCTTGAGCGCCACGCTGTGGCCGTCCCCCGCCGCCACCGCGAGGACGTCGGCAATCTTCGCCACGGAAATCGGTACGGTGCTCGCTTTGTTGCTGCCGTCGCCAAGTTGGCCGTAGGTGTTGTCGCCCCAGGCCAGCAGCACGCCGCCCTCCAGCAGCGCCAGCGCATGTTCGCTGCCCGCCGCAAGCACAAGCGCCTTGGCGAGCTTGGGCACTAGCGTCGGCTTGTGGCTTTCATCCAAAGTGCCGTTGCCCAACTGGCCAGTGTCGTTCTTGCCCCACGACCACACCGTGCCGTCGGACTTGGTCGCCAAGGTATAGGCTCCACCCGCCGCCACGGCGAGTACGTCGCTCAATCCCGCCACTGCAACCGGCACGGCGCGGTTCATTGTGCTGCCGTCGCCCAGCTGGCCGTACGCGTTGTTGCCCCAGGCCCACAGGGTTCCGTCGTTTTTCAGCGCAACAGTGAAATCGCGCCCTGCCGCAATCGCCTTCACGTCGGCGATTCCCTGCACCGCAACGGGGCTGGCGCGATCCATCGTGCTGCCGTCGCCCAACTGGCCGTTGTTGTTCATGCCCCAGGCCCACACCGTACCGTCATTCATCAGTGCCACGCTGTGCCAGCCACCAGCCGACACGTCGCGCACGTCGGATAGTTCAGGCACTGTTGCGGGCGTATCGCGCCGTTTCTTGCCGCCGTCGCCCAGTTGCCCCTTGTCGTTGTCGCCCCAGCTCTGCACCGTGCCGCCGAACATCAGCGCGACGGTGTGATACATGCCTGCGGACAGCGACAACACGCTCTTGAGACTGGAAATTCCGATCTGCTTGCGCTGTTGCCCCGTACCGCCGCTGCCGAGCTGCCCTTGCGAGTTGTCGCCCCACGCGCTCACCGTGCCGTCGTACTTGAGGCACAAGCTGTGCGCGCCGCCCGCCGACATTCTGGGCATGATGAAGATAGTCTTGTTGATGCGGCTGGATTGCTTTTCCGGCGTGGCAGGGTTGTAGTCGGCGTTGCCCAGCTGGTTCGCAGAGACGGTGCAGATGCCCTCGCCGATGCCGCTCACCGAGCCCTCGCTGACGCTGCAAACATCGGGCGTCAGGCTGCCGAAAACCGGCGCGAGACCGGAGCTGGCGGCGGCGCGCAGCTTGCCGCTGCTGCCCACGATGACCAGCGGCGCAGCACCGAAAGCGATGGTCTGGCTGCCCTTGCCGACATAGATACGTTGCGTCGCGCGCGGCGCGGCGCGGTAGTGCCCGTCGCCCGGTTGATCGGCAGCGACGATGCAATCGCCCGCCGCCGCCGCACTGACTTCGTCGCCGACGAGAGTGCAAACATCGAGCGTCAAACTGGAGAAATGCACGGCGAGGCCGGAACTCGCTGCTGCATTAACCCCGGCGCGCTGCCCTGCGGCAAGCTGCGGCGCGTCGCCGAAACTCACGCTCTGCGCAGCATCGATCTGACTGCCTCCAAGATTGAGGTCACCCGACACCGCCACCGGACTCGGACGATCCATCCCCCAACTGTCGTCGCCCAACTGGCCGGAATAATTCCAGCCCCATGCCGACACCGCGCCGTCCGCTTTCAACGCAACCGCATGCCCCTCGCCCGCCGCAATCGCCACCACGCCAGCAAGGTTAGGCACGACTGCGGGCGCGCGGCGTTCCGCCGTGCCACCGTCGCCAAGTTGTCCATGCACGTTGTCGCCCCACGCCCACACCGTGTGATCCGATTTCAACGCCAGCGTGAAACCTCCGCCCGCCGCAATCGCCACGATGTTGGCTAGCCCCTGCGCCTGCACCGGAGTCGAACTGTCCGCCGTATCGCCGTAGCCGAGCTGACCGTGCGCGTTGTCGCCCCACGCCCACACCGTACCGTCCGCCTTCAGCGCAACCGTGTGATTGCCGCCTGCCGCAATCGCCGTCACGCCATCGATCCCATGCACTCTCACCGGACTCAGGCGCCCCAGCACAGTGCCGTCGCCGAGTTGCCCATGCGCGTTGTCTCCCCACGCCCACACTGTGCCGTCGGATTTCAGCGCCACGCTGTGCGCCTCGCCCGCCGCGATGGCACGCACACCCGCGAGATCCGGCACCGCCACAGGTTCCGGGCGCGCCACCTTGCTGCCGTCGCCCAGCTGCCCCGAGACATTCTTGCCCCAGGCCAGCACCTTGCCGTCCGATTTCAGCGCGAGGCTGTGCCACCCTCCCGCCGCGACTGCCGCGATTCCGGTCAGTTCCGGCACAACAACGGGACTCGATTGATCCTTCAGCGACCCCTCGCCCAATTGCCCGTTGGGATAATTGTTTCCCCACGCCCACACCGTGCCATCCGACTTCAATACGAGCGTATGCTCGCGCCCCCCCGTCGCTGCTGCTACGCCGGTGAGCTCCGGCACGACCTGCGGGATCAGACGATACTGCGTACTGCCATCCCCGAGTTGGCCTTTGGAATTGTCGCCCCACGTTGCCACCGTGCCGTCGGATTTCAAGGCGACCGTATGCCCATAGCCTGCCGCGACCATGGGCTCTACCGAGAGGGCTGGCGCGGGAAACAGAAGTCCCAGCAAGATAAAAATCCGGATGACGTGTAGATACAAAATCATTCCCTAATCATTTTGATTTCCGTTCTGGCTATGGAGCCGCATCACTTCGTGATACCCAGAAAGACCCGGCGAAAGGCAAAACTCTGCAATCCAATTGGTGCTCCTGCACCTCTGAAAATCTAAACATACTGATTGGCGTGTGCCTGTGCAGCCAAATTGAACTGATCGATTACTGTCCTCATCGTCCCTCTGCGCGTATTTAGATTTCCAACTGTTCTCCCGTGTGAATTTGTTTCTTCTGCAATTTGTATAGCGACACCGGCAGCAGTGTAGGTATAAACATTCGCAGCATGTCCGCCTGTAACAACCGGCCCTGTCACGGCACCGTAAGAAGCGGCTAGCAACGCCAAATGAGGAGCAAAGTCTCCCCAATCGAAGTTATCGCACTCCTGGCGATTTCTTTGGCGCGTCAAAATATGAGCTCGAATAATCGCCTTAAGTCCGGTGATCGAAGCAGGCACAGTTACGACTTGCGGAACGTCAAAAACGTCAATTTCTGTCGAAGCAATAAGAGCTGCACCGACTCCGAACCCATTAGCCACGACCACCAGATTGTTCCAGGCAGCAGCCTCGATAGCGGTAAATGGGGCCCCTTGATAATGGTGCAGAGCACGCTGAATAGTAGGAGTGGTCGTTTGGGTTCGAGTTAGGGACGGTCTATAATTCTTCATCTGCACCGCTTTCGCCCCCATCGAATCTGCCTCTTGCTCCAACCCCTTATCGTCGTTGACCGATACGCCGTCCTTCATCTGCATCGTCGGCTTCACCCTGCCCTGCGCCTGCTGCACCACATGCCAAGCCTCGTGCGGCAGATGCCGTTCCTGTCCGGGCGCGACATGGATGTCGGCTCCCTGCGCATAGGCCAGCGCGTTGAGCTGCGCGGGTTGCGATGAGTTGTAGTGCACCTTGACGTCATCCATCGACATGCCGGAGAGCGATTCGATGCCGCTCTTGAGGTTATCCGGCAAACCGGTGTTATTCGATTTGGCGGCAGGCTCTTCTTTCAGTTGCGCGACAGACTCCTGCGCGAATTTCCCCTGCAGCGACTCATCGTCCTCCACGCGCTGCGCGGTATCGAACTTGCCTTGCAGCATCTCCTCTTCCGCAGCTTGGCGCTGTACCGCGCCGCCGAACAGGCTCTGCAACATCTTTCGTTGCGCGACCATCAGCGGGCTATCGTCTATGCCGTTCGCAGGCACGCCCTCACCTGACTTCGAGGTGAATTTGGCTTGCGCCGTGCGTTGCGAACTTGCGGACTTTTCGTCTTGTTTCCGGATTTGTTCCATTTCAGCTCCCCGTTCCCGAGATAAAGATCAAATAAATGCCAACCGCTTATTTCTTCTGCTTGTCGCTGTAACTGCTCTTCTGGTCATCATCGTATTTGTCCTGCCTATTCTTGGGCCTGTCACTAGATGAGCCGTGATTACTCTTGCCACCGTTATGGTTCTTTGCCATCCGCTGGTTCTTATATGCATTGATCTCATCTTGCGAAGCAGTACAATCCTTCTGTCCGTGCCGTGCACTCCCGCATTGCCCACAAACGCACTGGACGACAGCATCAGAAACGCACTGCGCCGCTTCAAACTTCCCCTGCAATGACTCTTCTTCCTCCACTCTCTGCAGCGCTTCGAACTTTCCTTGCAGCGGCTCTTCATCTTCAACCCGCTGTATCGCGCCGCCGAACAGGCTCTGCAGCATCTTGCGTTGCGCGACCATCGCCGGGCTGTCGTCGATGCTGTTCGCTTGTTCGGCCTCGCGCGACTTCGAGGTGAATTTGGCTTGCGCCGTGCGTTGCGAATCTGCGGACTCTCCGTTTTGTTTCAGAACTCGTTCCATTGCTCTCTCCTTTAATCAAGATCAACCCTTGCGCAACACGACAGTAAAATCGTCTTCCAGATAGCCCTGCACCAGTTGCACATTCGGCGACAGCCGCTTGCAGAACTCCATGACCTTCTCCGCATCGTGACCGACCAGCAAGGGATGCTGCGGAAACTTCGCCGCATCCAGCATGTTGAAGGCGAGCGCCTTGTTCGCCGCGAGGTACATCTTCACAATCATCGAAAAATAGAATCCCGGGTCTTCGCAGCGGTAGCCCAACACGCCGGAGGCGAACACGTAATCGGCCTGCGGCAATTCCGCATCGGTGAAGTCCGCGATGCAGAAATAGCAGGACGGGCGTTGGCCGTAGAGGCTGCGCGCCTGCATCACGAACTCGGCCATCTGGTCTATGCCGACGTAGCCGAAACCGCAGAACCGCGCATCGAGGAATCCCTTCAGGTCGCCGTGACCGCAGCCGATATCCAGCACCGAGCTGCCGTTCAGGTCGGCCACGGCGGCGAGCGTCTCGAAGCGTTTCGACTGGCTATCCTCGCCGCGATAGCCGAGCGCTTCGACCGTGCCGCTCTCGTATTCGCCGATGCGGTGACGGTGGTAATGGATGATGGTGGCTTTTTCCAGCAGGGTCATCATGGCAAGTCCGCCTTTCTCTTTTTGTCGTAGTAGTTCCAGACGATGTAGGCGAGGACAATCGCGATGACCAGTATCAAAAGGCCGTTCCCCCTGGATATTTTTTCCCAGGCCGGATCGCAGAACAGCAGGGCAAAAGTGAGCAGCAGGAAAGGGGCAACCACCCCGGCGAGGAAATACAGGAAATGTTTATTGAACAGATTCCGCCAGTCGCACGCGAGCACATACAGAGGAATACTCACCAGCAAGATCAGCAAAAAAATATCCCAAGTGATCCTGAACGCCCATCTGTTCGGACAGACGTATTGGCAGACGACCGGCTTCGCCGCATTCTCGCCATTGGCGGAATTCAGGAAGTTGTCGTGCAGTACATCGCTGGCGAGGTTGGACGAATCCGCCGTCGGATCGACTCCCGATATAACGGGTTGGGTCCAAAAACCGATGCCGCCGAAACTGTCTTTTGCATAAATCACGTCGTCCAGCAGTTGGCTTTCGTTGCGGCCGTCGTAGGTGAGCACCATCGCGACGTTGCGCAGCAGCTTCATCCTGTCCTTGCCGTGCAGGCCGTTCTCGATATTCAGCCGCAGCATTTTCTTGTCGTAGGTGGTCGGCTCCTGCAACAACACCAGAAAGAGCGCATCCAGCGTCTTGTCGCTTCCCTCGACGTTGTCCACCAGCGAGAGCAAGCGGGGATAGTCGTAGACTCCCTTGCCCAGTTCCGCACTGCGGAACATGATGTTCACGGAATACTTGCGCCCCTGCGATTTCAACTTGTCGCGCAGAGCACGGATGAATCCGTCGTATGCATCGACCGCATCCGCATCCTGCGGATACCCCGAGAAATACAGGGTGATGCCATCGCCCATCACCGGCGCCGGAGACGTGCCCAGGGCGAGGTAGGGCTTTACCTTGGAGAAGGTGTCGGTCAACGGCGTATCGACCAGCGCGACGATATTCGCGGCCAGGTTCTCGAAGAGCGCCGCCTTTTCTTCGCTGCTGGACTGCTCCCACCCTCTCCAGTCGCTCCGATAGATGACCAGATCCACCTTCGCGCCGTAGGTTCTGGCCTCCCGGATGAACCCGGCATCCAGCCCGGTCCAGCGCGATGCGTTGGGTATGTTGCCCTTGTCGTCGAAAGTCAGTCCGTAATAACCGATGCGGGTTTGCACGCTGAAATCGATGGCCTGCTTGTCGCCCGCCATCCAGTAGGGATAGAACCCGTAGATTTCCCCGGCCAGGTTGCTGTGCACGCAGTTGCACGACTTCCCGTCCCACAGGATATTCTTCGTCTTGTCGAACGGATGCGTCTTCCGGGCTTGCTCGACCACTACCGGACGATATTGCTCGTACGACTCGCTTAGTTGCGCAAACAATCCGTCAATTGCGGTTTCCAGCGTCTTGGCATTGTCGAACTTTTGTCCCTGCAACGTGCCCAGCAAGCCCAGGATAGCCGGGTGCAATTTCGCGGCCTTCAGTTCTTCCAGCAGCAACTCATCCATCTTGTTGGCGGCACGGCTATCGATCACGCCGAATATTTTTTTCCGGAGCATATTATTCGAGCCGACCATGGAGACCCTGCCCCTGCTCGCAAACCAGAACAGTTCGGGATCCGGGTAATCCACATCCTGCATGTCATCCAGCAATGCCAGATAAATCTCCGGAACGGTGGAGTCCTTTATCTTCTTGTCGATCGCCTGCGCACGCACCTTGTCGAACGAATAAACGCCTACCTCTTCGGCATGGGCAAGGATGAGAGAGCGGGACTTGTCGATCTGGTCTGCCACATCCTTCAGCACCGTCTCCATCGCCCAGGCCAGCGCCTTGTCGTCCTTGAATCTCACGCCCAGCAGTTTCCGCAACCGCTCCAGAATGACGACGGCCAGCATATCGTCCTTCTGCGCCTCGGCGAATTTCGCCAGCGAGCCTTCGCTCAGGCTTGCACCGGCTGGCGAAATTCCCGCCAGCGTGATGAGCAGCGGCTTGAATGCCATCGTTCGCTCGACTAGTTTTTCCAACTCCGCATCCACAGCCTCGTCCAGCGTGTCGCCGGGGTAATTCAAATCCTTCAGGCCCTGCATCGCCAGCAGGATATATTCGGGGACGTTCTCCACCTTGAGTTCGTCGAATGATTTGGCGCTGATCCTGTAGCTGGTTTGCTGCTCCGCAAATCTCTCGGCCAGTTGCACGTACTCGAAAGAATCGGCCACTCCCTTCAGCTCCGCCCCGGCGGCCGCCTCGAATGCGTCCTGATCCTCATAGTTCGCATCCAGCAACTTTGCCATCGACTTGGCGACGCCTTCCCGCGATCTCAGCTGTTCGATGTCGTCCTTGGTCAACATGTAGCTAGGCGGCGTATCGTCGCCGCTGCCGACCAGCGCCTGCGAAGCCCGGCGCGTCCGGTAGCGCTCCAGCACGGCAATCACTTCCACCGAATCGCCGCCTTGCCTGACCCTGGCGATCTCCGACGCATCTTTCTGTTTATCCGCCCATTTCTGGAAGCCTTTGCTCGCAAGCGTTAGCGACCAATCCGGATATGCGCCGTAGATGGCCGCGTGATTACGCAACATGATCAGCAAGTCGTCGTTCAACGCGAATTTAGCCTTGCCACAGAATCGCAACAATTCCGACCGGGTTTTCGATCCCAGCAGGCCATCCACGCCGCCCGTGTCGAAACCGAGGACGAGCAGCTGTCGCTGCGCGTCCGAGACGGTTTTCTTGATCGGCTTCTTGGCGGCCTCCTTCGTCAGCATCTGGCTGCAATCCGGTCCTTCCGCCATAACCGGCAGAGCGATGCACGCCATCAGCGCCACGGCGACAAACCGGCGCATGCTCTGCAACATTCTTCTTGTGTATGCACTCACCATAACCGTTACCTAAATGGTCTTCCCTTCCTTGATGAGTTCCTTCGCGATCCCCTTCACCAGGTCGTCGTGAGAAATTGCGTCCCTGCCCATGTGCAGCGCGCGGATCGCGCCGTAGCGCACCACGTTGGCGATGGCCCCGCCCGCGAGCACATAATCTTCGGCCAGCTTTTCCAGATCGACGCTGTCCTCCAGACGGCACTTGCCCTTGAAGTAGCCTTGCCACAGCAGCAGCCTGTGCTCGGCATCCGGCAGCGAAAAGTAGATCGACGTCTGAAAGCGCCGCGAAAATGCCTCGTCGATATTGGCCTTCAGGTTGGTCGCCAGGATCACCACACCGGGGAAGTCCTCGACGCGCTGCAACAGGTAAGAGACTTCCTGATTCGCGTAGCGGTCGTTCGAACTGGAGGTCTGCGTGCGTTTGCCGAACAACGCATCGGCCTCGTCGAAGAACAGTATCCAGTTCTTGCTCTTCGCCTGATCGAAGATATTGGCGAGATTTTTTTCGGTTTCGCCGATGTATTTCGAGACCACCATCGAAAGGTCGATGCGGTACACGTCGAGCCCGGCGTTCGCGCCGATCAGCGTGGCGGTCAGTGTCTTGCCCGTACCCGGCGGACCGTAAAACAGGCAACGGTAGCCCGGCTTGACCGTACGCTCCAACCCCCAGTCTTCCATGATGGTCTTCGAATGCCGGAGCCAGGCGTTGATGTTCTCCACCTCCTCCAGCACGTCGTGGGTCAGCACCAGGTCGTCCCAGTTCAGCTTCGTCGTAATCCGCTTCGCCGGGAAGTTCATGCTGTAATCTGGCTTGAGATCCTGTCCCGTGGTGAACCGGTTCAGGTATTCGTTCGACAGCTTCAACACGCCGTTGAACAAGGGCTCGCCGCTCGCCCGATGTTCGATCTCGACAATGCCCTTCGCGGCGAGGATATGATCGTCGTCCAGCATGCCGATGAAATCGAAGCGCCCCGCCAGATCATTGCCGTGCAGGATGAAAGACGCCGTCTCGCAAGTGGGCAGGAAGCCGCCGTGCACTTGCCCCTTGACGCCGCCGAACTCGGTGAATGCGCGCTCGAAATTCTTGTTGCTGACAAAAAAGGTGTCGAGCGCCTGCGGACGGATGTGCGGGATCAGCGCGAGCATCAGCACGATGCGCTCGTCGAATCCCATCCCGCACTCATTGACCAGGCGCGCATATTCCGATTCGTCGTCGCGCAGCTCCGGGGGCTGATGTTCGCGAATGTCTTTGCAATCGGATTCCTGCCCGAAATGCAGGCCGAATCGTGTCTCGACGACCCGGGTGAACCAGTCGATCTCGGCAGCCAGCGTTGCGGCATTCGCCTGACTCATAGGCAAGGGATCAGTCCGTCCGGAAATTTCCAATCGCTGCAGCATCAGCGCCACTCCACATAAATAGGTCGTCTCATCCACGGATGCTTGATGAGCGCAAAACTCCAGGGCAGCCGGTCGAGCAGCACATCGATGCCCTTGGTCTCCACCTTGAGATGCCAGTTGTCTTCCTTCAACTGCAATCGTCCGCTGCGTTGCAGGAACGACTCGCGCAGCCCCTGTACGGAGGTATTGCCCAGGCTCGTCCAGTTCCGGATGATCCCGTTCAGCATGCCCTCGATAGCCTCCCGCTCCCGCTGAAGCAATTCGATCTCCCTGACGATGGGAACCCCGGTGGAAACCCCGCACAACAGCTTGTTCAGCGACAACAGGAATTCCGGCGAGTCGCAGCTCTCGTTGACCATGAACTGGAGCAGGTGGATCGCGCGCTCGGCGGATCGCTCGTCCCTGAATTTCGCACCTTCGGTCAGGTCCAGCATCCTGAACAACTGGGGCAGATATGGCGTGGCCAGCACCATCCCAGCATTGGCGATATAGATCTCTTCGGCGCTCTCGCTATCGTCCATAGCCCCGTGCCCATCGAATACAGACGTATGTTCAACCTGCATAGCTTTATCCCCTGTAGTCACCTGAGGCCGGACACCTTCGATCATCTGCGTGCGCTGCTCGCCGCCGGATGTCGCTCCCGGCGATGCCCTATTTTCTTCGCTGCCGACATCGGCGGACATGTGTCTCGCCATCTCTTGCGGAACTGCGCTGGCCGCCTCTTCGAGATCGATGTTCCGGCTACGGAACAGGCTCTCAAGAATGTGCCGGTAATATGCGACCTCGCTCTGCGCCTGTCCGGCGTAACGTTCGACCGAGCGCAGAAATTCGCTGTCTTGTGTGCCCGAGCTCAAACGGATCAGCACCGTCACCATCTCCCTGGCCTCTCGCGTATCGAGCGTCCCGACATCCGCGCGCAGTTCGCCCGCTTGCACGCTTCGCTGCAGTCGCATCAGCTTCTCCGGATAGGCGCTCGCCAGCTTCTCGATCGCCGGAACCATGTCCCGACCATCGCGCGTTCCACTCAGGCGCAGCACCAACTGCCGGTACGATTCGTCGGCACGCTCTACTTCGGTTTGGCGGACGATCTGCTCTTGTGCGTGCGCATGCATGTCTTCACGTTCGGACAAAACCTTGCCCAGCCTTGCATCGGCATGAGCAACGGCTTGCAGGATCTCGTTCCGGTCTGCGCCCCGCTCGTGCAGATAGCGCATCAGGCTCTCCGCATAGTCGCGACGGTCGAAGTTGCGGGTCGCATGCAGATAGCCCAGCGTGTGTTGCCACAGAAACCGGTTATTGTTGCTGGCCTTTTGTCCCGGTTGCAGTTGCGCCACCAGTGCTTCGATGAAGCGGCTTTCTGCCGGAACGAGAACGCGCACCAGTTCCGCCAGCATGCTCTCCGGGAAGCCTTGCGCCACTCGCCCGCGCGCGCGCTCATCGCCCATCAGCTGCGCAAAGCGCTCGCACACCAGCGATGGATGATGCTGGCGCAGCTCGTCCCAATCTCCGGCCAGCTCTCCGGCATACCCGGCTGACAGTGCGGCGTCCAGCAGGGTGCGCAGGTAAGCTGCGCGCGCAGGAGCCGTAGCTTCATCCGGGGTGCGGGCAGCATCTCGCGTCTGCATGATTTCCTCGTCTCGAACTGCATCTGCACTTTGCCTTGCCGTTTGCTGCGTCGAGTCGCTACTCGATACGACCTCGTCGGCTGCCTCAGCTTCGATATCCGCGCTCTGGTTGCGGATCAGTTTTTCCAGTACGTGACGGTAGTAGCCCTCTGCGTCTTCCGCCCGATGTTCCTGTGCTCCGATTGCCTGCAGAAGATCCTGTGCACCGGGATTCAGCCGGATCAGCGCTATCGCCAGCTGCCTGGCTACACTCATGGCGAGCGTGCCGACGTCCATTCTGATTTCTCCGCGCTGCAATTGCCGCAGCAGGTGCACATGCGTTTCCGGACTGGTCTTTTCCAGTGCATTCAGCATCTCGATAAATTCCTGCTCGCCGCCGCCAGCTCCGCTCAGGCGTTTCACCAACCGGAGATATAGTTCGTCGGCTCGAACGGATTCTCCAGCACGATCTGCCGCGTCGGTTGCGGACATTTCCGGCAGGTCGACGAACGCTTCTTTCAACTCGGGCGAGATGCCGACGAGCGCTTGTGCCAGCGGACGTCGCGCTATCCCTTGCGCCGACATGTAACGAATCAAGCCGCGCGCATATTCCGCACGGCTTCCTCTTGGCGAGCCATGCAGGAAGGCCAGGGTGTAGTTCCAGAAGGCGACAATCTTTGCGCTTGCCGATCCGCGCAATTCCGGCAGGCCGCTCAGCGCGAACATGAAGCCGCTGTCCTGCGGCGACAGAATGTTCAGCAGCTCCACCAGCATGATTTCCGGGAAGCGTTCCGCCAGTTTCTTCTGCAGCTTGTCGTCGCCCATGCACTGCATGAATATCGCGCGAACCAGTTCGCGATGCTCGCTACGCAGTTCATCCCACTGTCCGGACAACGCGTCGGCGTCTCCGGTGGCAAAAGCATTTGCCAGAAGAGCATGCAGGCGGGCGATACGCTCCGGCGTCCGTTGCGCCTTGTTCATGGCGACTTCAAAATCCACGGTCTGGTTGCGAACCAGCTTCTCCAGGATATTCCGGTAATAGCTGCGCTCGTCTTTAGCGCTGCCGGCATATTTTTCGATCTTCCGTTGGACATCTCGATCCTGAGTCAACCCGGCGAAGAACTCGGTGAGTTTTCCGGCTTCGCTCGCGGTGAGCGGCAGCGCATCCAGTTCGAGCTCGCCTGTTTGCAGGCTGCGGTATAAACGTTCCAGCGTTTCGGGATGGACTGCGGCCAGCTCTCCGATTTCTCGAGAAAAATCCCGAGCACCATCTTCCGATCCAACCTGTCTGCTCAAACGACGCACGAGTTGCTCATATCGTTCTTCGACCTGCGCAGTCTCTGTCTGCGGCATCGGTTGCGATGGCCGAGCGATCATGGCGTCCTGCCCAGGCAGAGACTGCGCCAATGCCGAATCGATGGCCGCCGCGGCTTGCAAAAAGTCGCTTCCATCCACACCCTGCGCCGCCATGCGATTCATCAGGTCCCTCGCATAATCGGTTCGTCTGAAGCCGCGCGCGCCAAACGCATGAATATGGAACAGAGCATGTTCCCGTACGGTACGGCGAACCGCTTCCGCCTTCTCCGTGCCGACCTGCAACCCGAGTTGTCTTTCCAGACTCTCGATGAATCCGCCTGCCAGCGGAGCCAGCACGCGGATCAACTCGAACAGCATCGCCTCCGGGAAACGCTGCACCAGCTTCTTCCTGAGGACGTCGTCTCCCATCCTGAGATTGAAGACTTCCCGCACCAGATTGCCGTAATTGAAACGCAGGTCGTTCCACACTCCCGAGATCTCTCCGGCATCGCCCTGCACCAGGGCAGACTCGAAACGGTTACGCAACGCGCCGATGCCGGAGACAGCCTTTTCATCCGCTCCGGCCCGAACCGGATGACCTTCTTCTCCAGTCGCTTCGTTTGGCAATGCGGCCATGGCTTCTTCGATATCCAGCACTCTGCTGCGAATCAGCATCTCCAAAATAGTCTGGTAATAACGCCGCTCGTCTCTCGCCTTCCCTGCATGCGCTTCGATCTCGCGCCGGATATCCTCGCCCATGCCCCCGTGGTTCGCAGCGATGAAGGCGGCAATGAGCAGCCGAGCTTCCCTCGCGGTCAGGACCGTAACGTCCAGCGCGGCTTCGCCCAATTGCAATTGCCGATAGAACTCCCTGACGGCTTCGGGTTCGCCGTCGGCGAGTGCGCTGATTTCCCGCACCGATGCCCGCAAGCGGTCGCTATCGATCAGGCGATGCGGGTCGCTCGGGCGATGCCGCTCGATCGACTCGCCGTCCCGCATCGTCCCCGCCGACATGTCTTCCGCATCATGGCGAACGTCCGTCGGCACCGAACCGATTCCGCGCTCCGGCCCGGATATGGCGGTACCCCAAGCCGGAGCGATGCGCGCGATGGCCTGCAGCAGGTCAGTCCGGGATTGGCCTAGTTCCACGAGGCGATGCACGAGACCTTCAGCATATTCCGGCCATACATATTCCCGCAGTCCGGATGAGTGGAGATACGACAGGGTGTATTCCCAGAACGGAATGTTCTTTGCATCCGGTGTTCCGCTCGCACGCAACTCGGGCTGCGTCGCCAGCGTTCCGATGTCCCGGCCGGCCGATGGAGCGAGCGCGCACACCAGTTCCTGCAGCATGGATTCCGGAAAGCCGTTTGCCAGTCTGGATCGCATGCGTTCATCGCCAAGCCGACGCATGAAAACCTGGCGCAGCATATCCGCATGACCGGAAAGCAGCCCGCCCCATATACCCTCCACGCTCTCCGCGCGCCCCAGCGCCAACGCTTCCCCCAACCGGATGCGCAACAGCTCGACGGTTTCCAATGCAGATTCGGCATTGACCGTCTCGTCATCAGCGGGGGCGATGCTGTTGCCCGCGGCCATTCCGGAATCATCCTGAACGTCAGGCTGCCGATCCCAATGAACAGGCGAACGCACCGCATCTTCGAGATCTATGGTCCGGTTATGGATCAGGCTCTCCAGAATGTGCAGGTAATAACCCGTCCCGCTCTTCGCCCGCCCGGCGTAGCGCTCGATTGCACGCAGAAAGTCGCTATCCCTCGCTCCAGAATTCAGCCTGACCAGCGACCTCACCAGCTGTCTGGCTTCGCGCACAGCTAGCGTCCCGACATCCGCACGCAGCTCGCCCGCTTGCAGTCGCCGCTGCAGAAGTGCCAGCGTTTCGGGATATGCGCTCGCCAGCTCCTTGATCGTCTTGACCATATCCCGTTCGCCGCCGCTCTCACCGCTCAGACGCAGCACCAGCTGCCGGTATAGTTCGTCGGCACGCTCGGCCTCGGCGGTGCTGGCACTCTGCTGCTGCAGATCTGCGCGCATGCCTTGTCGTTCGGACAGCACCTTGCCCAGCTCCGCATCGGCATGGGCAAGCGCTTGCAGAATCTCGTGCGGACTGATGCCCTGAGCCCCCAGGTAATGCAGCAGATTCTCCGCATAGTCGCGCCGATCAAAAGCAGGGGTCGCATGCAGATAGCCCAGCGTGTACTTCCACAGCAGGGCGCTTCGAACGCCGGCGATTCCTGTCGATCCAGAACGCAGTTGCGCCGCCAGTGTTTCGATAAAGCGACTTTCAGCCGGAACCAGGATGCGCGCCAGCTCCGCCAGCATGCTAGCCGGGAAGCCTTGCGCCACTCGCCCCCGTGCGCCCTCATCGCCCAACAAACGCACGAAACACTCGCGCACCAGCGCGGGATGATCCCGACGCAGTTCGTCCCAGACACTGACCAATTCTGCGGCGCTTCCCCCGGTCAGTGCGCCGTCCAGCACGCGGCGCAGCCGAGCGATGCGCGCCTTCGCCGCGTCCATTTCCTGGGGCGCATCACCAGTGGGAGGCATCGTCTGCCGCACCACTTCGTTACCCGGCGAAGATTCATCGGCTGCGGCCTCGAGATCGACGACTTCGTTACGAATCAGCCTATCCAGGATGTGGCGGTAGTAGCGTAGCGGGTCTCGCGCCCGTTGCGCCTGTGCGGCGACAGCTCGCAGAAGGTCGCTCTCCTTCGCGTCCGTATTCAGCCGGATCATCGACACCGCCAACTTCCGGGCTTCGGTTGCATCCAGCCTTCCGGCATCGGCGTGCAATTCGCCGGATTGCAGTTGCCGCAGCAAGTGCGCCAGCGTTTCCGGATAGACGTTCGCGAGCTCTTCTACCAGCGCAGCTAATTCTGGCTCTCCGCTCGCACCGCTCAATCGATGTATCACGCGTCGATACAACTCGGCGGCGCGTTCGGGCTCTCCCGCCGACGGCTCCGTGTCGGTTGCGGATACCTCCGGCAGGCAGGAAAGCACTTCTTTCAACTCGGGCGCGACGCCAACGAGCGCTTGCACCAGCAGGCGTTGCGCCCCCCCATACATCGACATGCAATTGACCAGACCGCGCGCATATTCCTCCCGTCCGTAGACTTGCGCACCGTGCAGATAGCCCAGAGTGTAGTTCCAGAATTCAGCGTTCTTCTCACCTGCTGTGCCGCGCAATTCCGGCAGGTCGCTCAGCGCGAGCATGAAACCGCCATCCTGCGGCGACAGGATATTCAGCAAGTCCCGCAGCATGCTCTCCGGGAATCCATCCGCCAGTTTCTTTTGCAGCCTGTCGTCACCCATGCGCTGCATGAACACCTCGCGCAGCAGTTCTCGATGCTCGCTGCACAATGCTTCCCACAGCCCCGCCAACTCTCCGGCCTCGCCGGTGGCGAAAGCGGTTTCCAGGAGCGCGCGCTGGTGGGCGATATTCGAACGCCATTCCGACGATGCTTCAGATTGCTTCGCAGCACTCGCGGCAAGAAGCGCATCCACCCGCCCCACATCCCTAGCCCCCTCCCCGGCCTCCCCCAATTCGCGCGCATCGTCCTTCGACTTCCGGCCCGGCAAGCCTCCGGTGGACGAATCGTTTCCGACGGGAACATCACCGGACGGTGCATAACGCGCGAACAAGTCTTTCGCGATTTCCCCGAGCAGCCGTTCCGGATCGGACACGCCGGACTTCAGGTGCTCGCCGAGCAGCCGCTCCCATACCAGCGACTTGAATTCCCTTTCCGTCATCCCTGGGGATTCCATTTTCCATGTTTCCCCGAGCTTCCCTATCAGCTCGCCCAGAATGGCCGCATGCAAAGGCGCGAGCGACCGCAGGACTCCGACCAGAAGGCGATCCGGGAATTGTCTGGCCAGTCGCTTCACGACGACATCGCGATGCGGAGTTCTTCTCAGGAATTCGGCGAACGCCTCGTCCTGATGCCTAAGCGTCTTCTCCAGAATCGCATCGACGGTTACTCCCGCCGCATTTTCCGCATGCCATGGCATGCGCCCACTCTCCAGAAAAGTCCCCAGCCGCCCGAGCTCCGCCTGCCGCCTGCTGACCCGACCCTCGGCGGAAGAATGCGACGCGGGGAGCGACCGCATCTTCTCCAGCAAAAGTGCCCTGAGTTTTTCCCGAAACCGGATTTCCATTTCGTCGCGGAATCCGCTGCTGCGGATAGCGCCAAGGTCGATCTCCAGCCGGTCGATTCTGGCGACCATGCCATCATCCGCAAGCTCGCAGAAGATCTCGTCGGCCAACGGCAACAGACGCTCAGTGATAAACGCGGCCAGACCGGGCTCATGTTCGCGGGCGGCCACAGCCGAATCGAACGAGATGTCGAATTCCGCATCTTCGATGATGTGGCGCTTATCCATTCTTCTTCCTTATCTCGCGCAGGAAAAGAATCATCTGCTCCGCCACCGCATCGGTCTTGTTCGCGCCGCCAGATTGCCGTTTCGATTTCAGCCACTCATCTTGCAGCACATCGAACCTGCGCATCGGTCCAGCGGCTAGCCAGAATATTTCCGGATAAATATGCGCCGGGCAGTTCAGGCAAACCGTCTCCTCCGCCAGATTCCTGAAATCCTTGTCGGCATAGCATCCCGGCCCTGCGGGGAAAAGGACGGTGATCCTGAAGTTGTAGAAATCGTCGGATACTCGATGGCCATTCCGCACGGACGCGCCGCGGGGGCGCAACAGGATATGCTCCACGATCCGGATATCGGCACCCATACGATCCTGTGACGACGCACCATCCGGCGCCGACTCCAAACCAAGCAGCATCGCCAGTTTTTTACTCAGCCCGGCAGTGTTGTCGTGACCGTCCGTGGGCTTGAGATAATCGAATGCGGCGGCCCGGTTCTTGCCGATATCCACGATCTCTTTCAGGAAAGCGATCTTTTTCGCGACGCGTTCGCCTTCCGCATCCGTGCCTTCTTCCCAGAATTGCCGCAAAGAATTCAGCGTGAGCTTTTCGCCGTACATGCCCAGCAGATAATCGAGCGCCCGGCTTCGTCTGTCGCCATAACGCTCGAACTTCGACAGCAACCCGGCGACATCGCCCTCCATCTGCGCAACGCCATTCGCATAGAGCGCCTCGACATCGGGAATGACACCGTTCCCCAAAACCTGCGGAGGCTGGGTCCGCATTTTCGGCTCGTCCAGAGAGAAGAGCGCCGATATCCCCTGCATGTTCTGCAGAAAATTTACCATGGCCTGCTCGAAGAACAGCAAATAGGCCTTGAGTTGCATCGCCTGCGCCTTTCTTGTCGGCGACGCCGAATCGGGCAGGCCATGGGCGTTGAGTCCGTAGACATCCGGGAAATGATTCTGGATCGAGTAATACTCGCCGACGTTTCTGAAATCGGCAGTGGGCATCATGGCCCCCACCCAATCGAATCGCCGTTTATGGCGTCTCGATGCCTGGTTCTGGAATTCCATCCTGTCGAATTCGGTTTCGACTTTGCGTAGCGAAACCCGATATGCCTTGCCTGCGCGCTGGAGCCTGACGCCATCTGCGCCCTCCTGTAGCGGAAAGCGCAGGCAAGCCACGCTCAAGCAGGAGTGCTCTCCGCCCAGCTTGATGCAATCCTGCTCATTGCCTTGCCCATCCACGAACGCGAGATGTTTGACGTTCGTCACGCCGTCGATCCGGAAGACTCTTCCGATCAGGTCCGAAATCGAAAACTGACCGCGCCATGGATGCAACTCTTCTTCGGCGATATACCCATATGCTGTCGATACGCCATCGAAAAGCGCTTCGAGCGTGTATCCGCCCTTGTACATTTCCACGGGAGAATGGACGGCAACCGAGGGGCTCAGGTATTGCGCGCAAGCGTAATATATCTCCGCCAGTATGACATCCGGCTCGCGCTTTCCGTCGATCTCGACTTCGCCGCGCAATGCATAGGGGATGCGTTCGACGATGTCCACGCCGGCCAGGTCTTCGCACAGATTCCGGTTCGCCGCATAGACCTTCTCGATGAGATCGGTGTAGACCTTCCTGACGGCGGCATCGCCCTGGTTCTTCACCCGCTCGCTCAATTGCACGTAGATGAAATGCAGCCCCTGCATGCTTCCCGCTTCCGCCGAGTGCCGCTTGATCCACACGTTTTCGATGTTGGGCACGGCATCGAGTATCAGCTTCCGGTAGTCGTTATCGGTCACTGCGCGGCAGGAAAATATTTCGTCCGGGCGATGCAAGGCCTGCTTGTCGAAATCGATCTCGCCATCGTCCTTCGCCAGATAATCCCCTGCGCCGAATCCGCTACGGTATGCCAGGTCGGTCAGGCCGTAGCACAGCGACTCCAGTATCGTGACGCCCGGATCGTGCAGGTTGTAATCCGTCCAGACATCGCCGGACAACTCCTGGGCGAGCCGTATCCCTTCCTTCCTCAGGCCATCGAAATCGAGGCCGTCCGGATCGGGCTGGAGCTTTTTGATGAACGATGCGCCCATCATGTTTTATATATCCCTCTCGGCATCGGCATATTCATGTTCCATGATCTTGCGATCACCCAGATCACTCGCGGCCCGTCGTGCTTTTCGCCCCGTCCTTCCTGACGCAGTCCGTCATGAAGGGATCGAACCATAATTGGGTCAGGTAATAGCGGACGTAGATTTCCTCCTTGGCGTTCTGTTCGTAACTGCACCGCACCCTCATCTCCAGCGAGTAATCGTGCGTCCCGCCCGCCCAGCGCAGTTCGATCTGGTCGCACCTCGACGAAAAATGCGCCTGGTGATAGGTGATGTTTCCTTTTTTCGAATTGAACGTGCTCAGCGCGTAGGCGTGCAGCAGCGCATATCTTCCGCTGTGCGGCTTGCCGACGCCGGCCATGATTTCGAACGCCTGGCAGCCGTCCAGCCCAGAGATGACGGAATGCCACTTCCCGTCGGCCCTGATTTCATTCTTTCCCATCCTGCCGATCCGGCCATCCGCGGCGACGACGCCATCGATATCCAGTTCGTGTTCCGGATCGTTTTTGTTGATGCCTACCCGGATTTTTCCTTCGAGGGACTTTTCCGGCCCCGCAGCAATTTCCGGCGCAGTCGCCAGCGTCAGCCCCGTGGCCTTGTTGTTGCCGTAGAAGAAATTCAGATTCTTGCTGTTCTCTGCGTTTCCGCCGTAACCGCTCACCGAAAAAGCAATCGACCAAAGAGGAGCCTTGACGGTGATTTCGTCGTATAAGCCGATCAGCTTGCTGCTGTTGTCCAGCTGGGCGATCTTCATCCCCTCTTCGGGCGTCTTGTCGAATCCATCGTCTACGATATTCACCACCGAATCGATGAGATCGCCGAACGCCTCCTGCGTGGGCAGCTGCCCATCGGCAAAGTAGGCGGACAATGTCTTCCTGTTGCGTTTCGTCATTGATTTCCCCGTGACAGAATGAATGTGTTTCCGATAGCCAGGTTGGCGATCCCGGTTTGCTGCGTCGGCCAGACGCCCGCCTCGTCCTCGACCTCGATCAGGTGATGTCCGACGGGTATCGCGATACTCCACGGATGGAGTGGCTGGATATCGCTGCTCTTGCTCCGCGCCGTATCGGCAAGCCGATGATGGCGGCGGTCGTCGCCGTCATCGATCCGCAGCATGGAAAGCCCGGAAACGGATTCGACATAGTCCAGTCCCTGGATATGAGACTGGATGTCGTTGCAGCGGAGGCGCCAGCCGAACCGCGCCGCCAATCCGCCTTCGCTCCAGGGCGACAGGTAATCCACGATTTCCCGGTTCAACTGGTTGAGCTGCGCGCCCCGCCCCGCTCCCTTCCAGAACTTCACCTTGCAGCGCACCTGTATGCGTTCGTAAGCCGGATTCCTGACCGAGATCTTCACGCAAGCGGACGAGAGTCCCTTGACGAAATCCCTTACCTCCCGCAACAGCAAGGCATTGACCATGGGATGCGAATTCGCCGTGACCGACTCTTTCAGATACGGAATCAATACGATCAGCAGATGGCCCGGTTTGATCTTGCGTCGCGACTCCGCATCGCCCGTCATGCAGGAGAAGCATTTAACCTTGTATATCTCCGGAAATCTTTCCAGGACGAGTCTCTCGTAATCCCATGGCGTGATCGCGCGATTCTTGTGCCGCAGGCGCTCGCTGACCCGTATCGTTCGCTGCGTATCGCTCTCGGGCGGCTTCCCGCCGAAGGACTCCATAAGTTGGCGTATCCCGGCGAGTCCCGGAATCGAAAACTTCGCTTCCTTGATGCTGCCCGCAGGCAACGGGGACGAGAGATGTGCAAGGCCGTTCGCCTCCTGCTTTGCCCAAGTCACCCGCAACGCCTGGGCATGCACCGCATAGAGGCTGCACAACGCATTCATGTGCTCGTCGTCCACGGACACCCTGAGCCAAAACTGGTCAGACGGCAGTATGGTGTTCGCGCGATCAATGTCGTCGGGGATGTCCAGCGTCACGATGCCGGACGACAGGAAGCCGTCTGTCGTGTCGGATATCACCTGGATTTTCTTGAGCGGCCGCCACTGATTCGATGCGAGGTAATACCATTCGAACACGAACGGTCTGGCACCGGCATCCGGTAGCGAGTCCTCGCGCAAGTGGAAGAACAAGGTGAGCAGGCCGGACAGCCTGGTTGCCGTAAGACCGATGAACAGATTTCCGTCCGTTTCGTATCGTGGCACCAGATGGATTTTTCCATAGGCTCGCGGCGACAGACTCTCGAAACCCAGAGGATGGAGATGGAATATTTTTTCCTGACGCAGCTCTTCTTCCGCCGAGCCGATGCGCTCCAGGCTGATATGGGAAACCGCCTTGTAATTGACCGAGATGCCGCTGATCAGCGGCGTATAGGGCATATTCGGCAGCGGCTTTGGCGGCCGCGACCGGGACAGCCATTTAGCGGGGCCGAATTTCTTGAGCCTGGCGTTATCGGTCATCACCGTCGTCAGGATAGACGGATACTCTTTATGGCCGAATGCAGAAGACGGATGAACCAGCGTGAGCTTGAAGAACCCATCCTTGGACAGCGAGTCATAGCCGTATTGCTCTTCGGCAACGTTCTCCAGCGGCCTCATGAATTTGCACACGCTGCGAAAAGAAAAACGTTGCCGCTTGCCGACCTTGCCGCTGCCGCTCTTTACCGCGCCGTCCCTGTTTTTCCCGGCACCGTCCCTGGACTCGAACAACTCCATGACCGGCTGCTCGCCCTCATCGGCAGGCAACCACTTGCGATCGCGCAACACGGTGAGACCGGCCTTGAATGCGGCGTTATCGATGGACATCGAATACGCCCGATAGTACTCGCCGAATCCGTTCATTTCCTGCGGCAATCCGCTCCACTCGACATCCACCTCGAAGGCGACCAGCTTCTTCCTGGCCGCCTCGTAGCTGCCGACGACGAGATAGTCGCCGAAGGACGGCGACGGCCCGAAGGGATTGAACTGCACATCGACGCTCAACGGACCGTACTGGTTGTATATCCGGATATCCGTGCAACCCCTGACATCGACCTCGATCAGGATTTCCCTGACCGCCATTTCGGACAGCAGGCTGTAGGGATACAGATAGGCGTCCGGATTGACGACGAATCTGGCGACAGGCAGGTCGGTGTCGAAATTCTCGCCGTGGACTTCCGGCGAATACGGCACGACCGCCCCCGCACTATCGGGGAGACGCAACTGAATCTTGAAACTATTTTCTTCGCAGCCGTCCTCGTCGACGATCTGGCTTAACGGCAAATAATCGTCGACATCGAACCAGCCGGTTTCTCCCGTCAGGCTGATCCTGAACATGTGGCGGAAGGCCTTGAAGAATGCATCCGCCTTGCTGGTCGGAAGAACACGGCTCAACCTCTCCGCGAACGAATTCGAATCGCCTGCCTTGCCGCCGGGGGCAAGCTTGAAAGTCAGGGAGATATCGCGTTGCCCATGCTTCAGCAGCAGCACATTGCTTGCGACTGCGAATCCGATCCGCGCCTCCTCGAACTGGCTGGCGTCCCTGGTGCGTTGCGGTACGCCGAACAGGGGATGCGAGGTCGATACGGCATTATTCCCGCCGAGGACTATCCGGTTCAGTTTCGCCGAGGTGGCGAACCTCTTGCGCCGTCCGCCGAGCCCCGGCGCAGAGGCCAGCGAATTCTCAGGCGAACTCAGGCTATTGCGTCCGAAATAGAGGGTATGCAACGAGCTCACCTTCGCATCGGTCGCCAGCAAATCGTTATCCGCCACATAGATCAGTTCGGCATCGTTCTCGTCCAGACCGGCCTTGAATTCCGTGCCTTTGCCTATCGCCATCTCCCGGCCTGCGGTGTCCGGCAGGACGATCAGATAGGTGCTATCGGGAACGAACTCGCGCCGTTTGATCTTCAATACGTCTTCGTAATAAAAATCCAGGTGCCGCATGGTGAATCTGTTGGCCTTGTCCTGCACCCTGGCGAACAAGCGCAGGAAGGCGATATACATACCTATCGCCGGATCGTGATCATGCCGTTCGAGCGACACGCGCAATATGTCAACAGCCCCGCGCTGCAAAAACGATATTGCGTTGGAGAACGCATGGAAATTTGATTTCAGGAATTCGGCAACGACGGGCTGTCCAGATGACGGGCCGGGAATCGCGCTTCCGCTCTTGTCCGGTCTTGTCTCACCACCCCAGATCGGACCGAGTGTCCGGAATGCCTCATCTGCACCCTGCACCGGGTATTGCCGCAGGAACAGGCGCAAGCGTTGCAATTCCGGCCTGAGCGTCTTCTCGATCACACCCTGTATGTTCTCGCGCGCCCGCACTGCCGCGACGCTAGACAACTTGCCCAGCCTGTCCAGCCATGCATCGATGTTAGAGGCCAGCCTGAAAGCGGGCAGCATTTGCATGTCTGCGCCGCCATCGCGCAATTGGGCGAGCCTCTCGTCCGCATCCCGGATGAATGCGAAGAATTCGGCTTCGACCGCATTCAGATTCGTCGCCAATATCGACGCGAGTATGCAGGCCTCGTCGGCTCCGAAGAATCCGCCCCAGTTGCCGTCGGCGCGAGAGTCCGCATCGTGGTACTTCAGCAAGGCGGCATATTCCGAGGCCATGGCCAACAGATCCTCGAAACGCATCTCGTCCACATTGACATATCCTTCCCTCAATGCGGGCAACAAGCGCTCGTCCTGGCTGGTTCCGTCCTTTATGATCAACTTGGCCATCGTGTCCGGTTATGCAGAAAGGTTCGTGCCTTGCAGGAAATAGAACGGGTAAACCAGATTGGTTCTGCTGTTCGTCGTCCTGACTATGTAGTTGAGCTTGATCAGCAGCACACCTTCGTGCGCCTGCCCTTCGTCTATCTCGATGTCCTCGAGATCGATACGCGGTTCGAAGAAAAGCACGGCCCGCTGGATAGCATCCCGGATCAGCGTCAGCGTGCTTTCGTTGATGCTTTCAAATACCAGTTGCTTCAGTCCGCAACCGTATGCGGGCTGCATGACCCGCTCCTTGGGCACGGTGGCCATCAGGATGCGCAGACTCTCGTCGATATCCTCTGCACCGCGAACCATCCTGACCTCGCCCGCATCCCGGTTGAATTCGGGCGGAAAACCCCATCCCGTACCCAGAAACGATTGATCGGCGCCCATGCTCATCTCCCCGTCAATTGATCATGACCATCGAACCCTTTACGGTCGTCTGGCCCGATGCGGAGATTTCGGCACTGGCATTGCCCTTGGCCGTGAAACCGGTTTTGGCGGTATGGGTGATGTTCATCGCGTCGCCCTTGAAGTCGGCCTTGGATTCGATCTCCACATTGCCCGTGGCCGAGATGCTGACCTTGCCCTTCGCGGAGATGGTGATGTCCTTGGGGCTGTCCAGCAGGATGCCGTCCTCGCTGAGCTTGGCCTGGTTGCCGGTCTGGTCCTTCAGCAGGATGGACTTGCCGTCGTCGCTGATCACGATCTGATTCTTCCCCGGCGTGACGATGGTGATGATCTTCTTGTCGTCGTCGAATTCGAGCGTGAGCTTGCTCTTGGTGACGATGGCCTTCTTGAAATTGTCTGCGGTCAATTCGTAGGCCGGTTTCCTCTTGCTGCTGTACAGACCGCCCAAGATCACCGGATTAGAAGGATCGTTGTTGAAATAGCCGAGCACGACCTCGTCGCCAATCTCCGGCACGAAGAACGCGCCTATGCCGTCGGACGCGTAGAACTGCATCAGCCTGGCCCACACGCCGTCCGTTTCCGCCTTCAATACGGGAATCGAGACCTGGACCTTGTACTGCCCTTCCGGATCGGCATCCAGCTTCTTCACCACGCCGACATGCAGCCCTTCTATCCCCGGCAGCAAGCCCGATGCGGGAGGCGCGACCAGATCGCGGTTCTCGGCGAACCAGTCGTGCGGCATCCCGAACTCAGCTTCCGTGGTCCAGTTCCCGTCGGTCACCTGATGATGGACGGAGCTGACGAAGACCTTGCCGTTGAACCGGTTGCCCACGCCCTCGACCTCGATCAATTCGCCGGCACAGGCCTTGGCGCTGCCCTGAAAGCGCATGCGCCCCTGCACTCTGGCCAGCCCCGATTTGACCTGCTGCGCATCGGCCCAGGATTTCAGTGCGGCGCTTTCCAGCGGCGCCGGGGTCTGCAGGCGGAAGGCATCCAGACCGATGACCTTGGCCAGCGTGGCGGAAGTCAGGTCGCCCTGCTCGTTAAGCGTCTTGGGCGTCGCCTGCTGCTCCACGATGGCCTGATTCTTCACATCCCACGAAACGCCTTCGACCTTGGAGAACTGGTTTCTGGCATCGATGTTGGCGTGAAATTCGAGCAAGTCGCTGCCGTAAGTGACTTTCAACTGGGGCGTGCCGTCGGTCGCAGGTGCCTTGACGCTCACCTTGGCGGCATCCACGATCACCAGCAGGCCATTGATCTCGGCGCGCGAGAGCATGAAGTCCCAATCCGTACAGTAGTACTGCACCAGCTCCTTGTATTGGATCGTAGTCGATCCCACATCGGCGGTGAGTCCGCTGCAGTTGCCGATCAGTTTGGTGATGATGTCGCTGTCTTTCGAATCGACATAATTGGCGTTCTTGCGGCCTATGGTCATCGCCACGGCCTTGTCGCGACATTCGACAACCAGCCGAGAATAGTTGTCGCCGGTGATCTTGATCCCGTGCTTGACGACGATGCCCTCGAAAATGGTCTCCTCATCGGAACCGTATCCGGCGTTGATCTTTATCGCGCCGCCGGGTTTGAAATGGGCCGCGTTGCTGACCGGAAAATCCTTGTTCGGCATATCCCCATCCAGCACGACGATCTCGGCCACCGGAATCTTGTTGATGGTCTTCCTGACCGATACGGATACGACCTGCACCGTGCCGGGCAGGGCCGCCCCCTCGCTGAACAGGGACAGCCTGACTAATCCGCCATCTATCGCCGGTGAACTCGCCATGATGCTCTACCTTAACGGCGGGAAATTCAGCCGGGTGCCCGGTTTGATATCCCGGAAATTGGTGATGCCGTTGAACTTCGCAACCTCCAGGTAATAGGCACTGTTCTTGTAGATGCGGAAACACAGCAGGGGCAAGGAATCGCCCGCCTGCACATCCACGGAATGGGTCAGGTCGGGCGAACTCAGGTTGGCCGTGTTCGCCGCCTCCGTCGGACCGACATACTGGATAAAAGACAGCTTCACCTTCGCTCTCAGCGGATCCCCGGTCGGCTTGAACAGGGTGTATTCGACCGACATCGTGCTGAGCTTGCCGACGAATTTGAAACTACCCCACACCAGCATCACGGTGTTCGGCTCATGCTCAGTCCCGACCAGCGTATAAACAACATCCCTGAGGTCGCCCAGTTGCGAGTCGACATCGATGGCCGTCGAATTCGGCGAAGTCGGCGGCACCACACCCGTCCCGTCCATGACGATGTCGAATTCCATCTTCTTCTCGCCCGCGCCGTTGAATCGCGGCTGCATCACCGGCGCTCCCATCGCCTTGGTGGTGTTGTAGGTAATCTCGAAGTTGCGCGTGTAATTCGACGGATTCAGCCTGACGGTAAAGGCCTCGCCTGTCCGTGGGCCGGTGACATTGCCTTGCGCGTCGAGATCGCATGGAGTGATCGTCAGCTTGGTGATCAATTATCTCTCCTTGATTTCCTGCAAGGCTTCCTGGATCAGCCTTTTGCATTCTTCGAGAATCGCCTGATTCCCGTTTTCTTCGATGCCGGATTCCTCGTCCGGGGCGCTACGTTGCACCACGCTGGACTTCACCACCATCTGCCTGATCTCTATCGACATGATGTTCAGAGCGTCCGCGAGGAGCTCATGTAACTCAATTCGATCGTTTCTATCGCCACTTCGTTTTTCGTCGAGTTGAATGCCTCGACATTCCACTTGACCGGATAGGCGTCGGCGAACTCCCATCCGCGCAACGGCACTCCCTCCTCGTTCAACAAATGGACGCTGACCAGCGTCGGCACGATAGGCTCCATGAAATTCGTTTCCAGCACCGTTCGGCACCAGACGACCAGCGGGGAACTCATATCGGCGATGCCGCGTTTCAACACCAGATTCGAATGTTTGAGCGCCTTCGGCAATTGGCGCGTGTACTGGTTGCCTCCCTCGACTATCGGCTCGGTTTCCATCTCGGAAGAAATGCCGGACACCTCCTGAAAAGAGGTATCCGAATTTCCCTGCGAGGACGCGAACACAACCTTGAAATAAAAGGCCGGCAGCGGATAGCTTGCGGAATCGTTCATAAATTCATCGAATACAAAAACAGGGGGGGAAGGGTCGCCCCTCCCCCATGATTACGCCTGCATCATCAACCGTTCGCGATGGTGAGACCTTCGTGGACGATCTCGATGGACTCGACCGCCACTTCGTTGCCTTCCGACTTGAGGTCCGTCCCGGTGATCTTGGTCGGCCACGCGTTCGCCAGCGTCCACACCATCGTGGGCGCACCGGCCTCGTCGAGCAGGCTGATGGTGACCGGGACGCGCTTGATGGTGTTCATCTTGATCTGGTTGAGCCAATCCCAGAATTTGTTGTCTCCCTTGAAGATGCCCTTCTTCATGGTGATGTTGCCGAACTTCTTCATCCCCGGCATCTTGATGACCGAGAATTCAGGGCTATCGCCGTGCCGGTATTTGATTTCTTCCGACTGGATATCCAGGCCGGATACTTCCTGGAAAGACATCACGTTGGCATCCCACTTCACCTGGAAGTAGAACTTGGGCATGGGCCATACTGTCGCCGATTGTGCGGCACCGTCATCTGCCATGACATACTCCTCTCTGTAAAAATATTAAATGGTTGTTTATGCGTTAACTGACTGCGCTACGAATCAGGACTTCTGCATTTGCTGCTGGAAGGTGATCTCGATGAATTCGGCCGGACGGCTGATCGCCACCAGCACCGTCACCCTCAGGACGCCCTCCAGAATATCTTCCGGCGTCATGGTTTCCCCGAGACCGCAGAAAACGGCAAACGCATCGTCCGGCACAGCTCCGGCCAGACCGCCCTTTTTCCAGATACCGGTCAGGAAGTTGCGGACCATGCTCTTGATGGTGACCCAGGTATTCGCGACATTGGGCTCGAACACATAAGCCTTGCTCGCCAAGCGGATGGACTCTTCGAGCATGATCATCGTGCGGCGGACGTTGATGTAGCGCCAGTCGAGACTGTTGCCGTCCAGCGTGCGCGCACCCCATACCAGCGTGCCCTCGCCGACGAACGGACGGATCGCGTTGATGGACTTGCCCTGCGGCGTGACGTTCAGGTCTTCTTGGTCGCCGTGAGTGATGTTGACGGTCGGCGAAGTCACCGCATTCAGGCTGACATTGGCCGGTGCTTTCCAGACGCCGCGATTGTTGTCCACCATCGTGTAAACGCCCGCCATGGCCGCAGCCGGAGGCAGCAAGTTGAGCATGGCCGCCATATCCGTCAGGATCATGTTGTAACTCGGGCTGAGCGAGATCAGGCTCTTGTTCAACATCGCCTTGTCTTGCGGCGGTGCATCTGCCTTGGCGATACCGTCGACGATAGACTTGAGCTGCTCGGCCTTGGCTGCCGGTTGGGCCGCGATATTGAGTTCGACCTCCAACATGCCCTGAAGCAAGGTCTGGCTCGCGCTATCCAGATTCCAGTACGCCAGATCCTTCGCCTGGGTGATCGTGGTATTGAGCCAGGGATAGTAGGCCATGCCGAAATCGAGGAAATTGATGCCAAGAGAATTTCGGAAGGTAGCCACCGGATCGCCGGCCGGATCCTGACGGCTGCGATAACCGTCGGAAATATCCAGGATCGCCACCCGGTTCTTCATCACATTGCCGCAGTGATCCAGCATGTACTGCTCGACGCTGATGCAATCGGCCTGCTTCAGCAAGACCGCATCCGGAATCACCACGATGGTAGGTTCCTGCTCCTTGACCAGCTGATCGACCCCGCCCGTGAGCTTGTCCATAGCCACATCATCGCCGTAGTTGCCTACCGACACGATGTAGCAAGGCCCGCCGCCGTTCTGGAAGAACAGCATCATGCTGTAGTACAGCAGATATTTGCCTTGCGACTGTTCCAGCATGTAGTCCTTGCCGCCCACGGAAATCGATGGCGGGGCCACAGGCGGCGTCGCTGCCGCTGTCAGACTGAACTGCACCGAAGGACCGGAACCGAAATAATTCTGGAACTCGGCCATCGATGTAATCCGCCAGGGCTGATTGCTCAGCGACTTGCCTTTGTTGTCCGCTTTCTCGGTATAACCGATAAAAGCAGGCACCGCTGTTGCGACTTCCACGACCGAATTCGGAAAGGCGCTTTTCTCGACGATATACACGCCGGGTGTTTTCATAGCTCCCATGTTGCCCCCTTTCAATAGTTAACTTACCTAACGTAAATCGAACCTGCTCTCTTGAAACACTTGCTCCACCAACATCAATCGACAACTCAACAATTGATAAAACTTTCCGCGACGATCTCGCTCTTGCCATCGATCACTTCCATGCCCAACCTGCTTTCGGATGCGACCGGCAATCGTTTGACCAGCACCTTCCCGGTTCCCGGCCCCGGCTCCCTCAACTGGAAGCGGCAAGCCGATTTCTCCAGCACCGGAATCAACGCCTTCGACCTGAATACCTTGGCCGGCTTGTCTCCCGGCAACATCACCTCGCCGCAGAACTCGAACTCCATCCGGTTGTCGAGATCGACGATGAAAGTACCGCTCCTGTTCATGTTCCCAAGCAGGTGATACTTCCAGTAAGCCTGCCTGGCATCGAACCGGATGAAGCAATCCCGTGTCCGCCATCCCGACTCCGCGGATGTGTCGTCGCCCACTCCGGGCTCCACACAGACACTCACCACAAAATCCGGCGGCACCCGCCTGTCCCTGTCGCAAAGGATGTCTTCGGCGACCAGACTGTCGATGTCCCTGAAATCCTTTTCGGTCGCGGCATCCTCCTTGCTCAGCCGGACCTTTCCGTCTCCCGAATCGATATCGCGGCCCCGGTTGTCGAAATACAGAACCTCATTTCCGCTACACATGGCAGGCGCGGTGTAGTTCGCAAACGTCCGGTCTTTTGCATAGACCTTGAAGCTGAAACACAACGCCCCGTTCGCGTCTTTCGCATAAAGCCGCAAGGCTTCCGACCTGCTCTCGTCGTAGAACACCGCCACGCCGCTCTTCGTCGGCCTGACCAGCACATTGGCGCCGTTGATCACCTTCGCCGTTGCCAGCACAGGAACGAAATCCAGCCCCTTCCATGCGCCATCCGTGAAATAGCCGTGCTCCACGGAAACGCTAAACAATGGTCGAAAAGATCCCATGGCATTCCCGGCTCAAGTCACCGAACCCTGATATCCCTTGATGGGAGAAAGCTGACTCAGGACATCGCCCGAATCGAATGCAACCATCCTGACCTTGTACAAAATAGACGGCTGGTATTTCCCGCTCAATATCCCCCACAGGCTGCTCAAGTCCTGAATGTTCAGGTTCTCGATATCCAGCGCCAGCTTGTTGATCCGCTTGTCCAGCTCAGGAGTCACCTGATGGTCGAACACCGGCTGGCGCTGAAAGAAGCTGACCGTATTCGACAGGAACTTGAGCGCTTCCGCGTAATTGCTGCAGCCGAAGTTTCCGGCGACCATGACATACAGATTCAGAAACACCGGCGGATAGCTGGAAGCGGATCGCTCGAAACCGCCCAGATTGCCCGGACGCGAAGAGGTCGTTTCTTTCTCGACATTGACCAGGAACACGACCAGCTTGTTGTTGATATTGGGCGCCAGCGTGCCGTCCTGCTCCATGATGTTGGATAGCACGACCACGTCCTCATTAAGGTCGAACGACCTTTTCAGGAACTGGTTCAGCTGGCTGGCAATATGCGATACGGCAGCGTGTATCATTTTTTCCCTGTTCAAACTGCCGTGATAGAACGAAACTGGGTCAAACCGATATCACCACCAGTGGTTAACTCCCCCTGCGGCGACAAACGCTCCTGAAATTCAAGTGCGCTCCCGAGCTTCGATATACACAGCAGCTTGTCCTGCTTCTGTTGTTATTGTTTTGCTTATGCATGGATGCATGCATTAATGCCTGCCCGTTCCCGCTTTTTATTCTTGGCCCCTGTTTTATCCCTGGAGGCGGATAGAGGCTTGTTGTGCGGTTTACCGAATATCCTTTCAGGAGCGGGGGGGCATTGTTATTGACCCCAAGTCACCGAGTCAAGGCCGAAGAATGCATATGCAAATATATGAATTACATATATATTTTCACAAAAATGCATATGCATTTCACGCGAAATATCTATGCATTCGGCACGAAATATCTATGCATTCCGGCCTATTGCATAACAATTTGAACTGTGGCAGATGGATTAGCCACAAACGCGATCAACGAGAAGAAATCGCACAAGGGAATTGGGGAAATATCTGAACGACGCGCGCAAGAAATAGCCGACGCAAGAACCATCAGACCTGCCGACACAGAGCTGTGTCGGCAGGTCTCCTCGTCAGTTAGCGCACATACCCGATGGCCTGCAGCGCATCGAATATCTTTCCGGATAACAACGCATGTCCGTCTGCATTCGGATGCAGCGGATCGACCTTCATCGCCGGATCGGAAAGCACTTCGGGGATTGCGTCCTCGATCAACGCCACCCGATGTTCGTCGGCCACTTGCCGATAGAACTCCGGAGGCGACAGGTTCTGGAACACCGCTCCGGCCACGCTCGGCTTCGGCGTCGCGAGGAGCACTGGCTTTGCACCTTGCTCCTTCACCATTGCAATGATCTTCCCCAGGTTGGCGACGGTCTCCGGCTCCGGAACATGGCGCAGCATGTCGTTGCCGCCCAGCGTCACCAGCACGAGAACCGGGGCATGCTCTTCGAGCAACGCAGGCAACCGCTCCAGCGCATCGCCGCTCTTGTCGCCGCTCACCCCGCCGTTGACGACCTCCCAACCCGTGCGACTCGCCAGCACTGCAGGCCACGCCTGCTCGGGCATCACGCCGACTCCCGCGGTCAGGCTGTCGCCCAGCGCCAGCACTTTGCTGCCTGAAGGAAGTGTGCTCTCTTTCGGCTTGTCGCCGCAGGCGACGAGAAGGTTGAGCGCGACGATCAGCAGAATGGCAACGGCCGGAAGAACGCCGTACCCCGAAGTCGTCGCCTCCCGCCGACTCATTCCTGCACCCTGCCGCGCAGGCTCTTCAACGCGCCGTGCTTCGCCTTGCTGTCCATGCGCTTGCGCTGCGAACTGCGCGTCGGCTTGGTCGCGCGCCGCTCGGTCGGCAGCACCGCGATGCTCTGCACCAGCACCTTCAAGCGACGTAGCGCCTCGATGCGATTCTTGTCCTGACTGCGGGATTCCTGCGCCTTGATGACAACCACGCCGTCCTTGGTGATACGCTGGTCGTTGAGTTGCAGCAGGCGCTGCTTGAACTCGGGCGGGAGCGACGAGGCACCTATGTCGAAACGCAGATGCACCGCGCTCGACACCTTGTTGACGTTCTGCCCGCCCGCGCCCTGCGCGCGCACGGCGGTCATTTCGATCTCGTGATCAGCGATCAGGACGTTGTGCGCGATGTAGAGCATGCGAAGATCAGGCAGGCAACAGCATCGCCAGCCCCCAACCCACGCCGAAGCCGGTGACTTCGGAGGCAACGATGCCCAGCCCGCCGTCGCAGCGGCTGGCGCTCAGGTCCACATGCAGCCAGGGCGTGTCGTGTTCGACGAAACGTTTGAGGAAGCGCGTCGCGAGGATATGATCAGCCTCGCCCGCCAGCGTGCATTGCTTGATGTCGGCGACCTTGGAGTCGAGTTCCACTTCGTAGTCCTCATCCTGCGGGAAGGCGCACAGACGCTCTCCGCTCTGCTTGCCCATAGCGACCGCGCGCTGCGCCAATTCTTCAGTCGTGCCGAACACGCCGGAATAGCGCGCGCCCAGCGCGGTCGCCATGCTGCCGGTCAGCGTAGCAAAGTCGATCATCATGTCCGGCTTCGCGCGCGACGCCAGCGTCAGCGTGTCGGCCAGCACCATGCGGCCTTCGGCGTCGGTGTGGATGATCTCGATGCTGGTGCCGTTCAGCGCCTTGACGATGTCGTTCTGCTTATAGGCCTTGGGGCTGATGTGGTTCTGCGCCAGCGCCAGCCAGCAGTCGATGTTCACCGCCAGCTTCTGTTCGCTCGCCGCGAGCAGGATGCCGAGCGCGACTGCGGAGCCGTTCATGTCCTCGTGCATGTTGTGCATGTAGCGCGAGGGCTTCAGGTTGTGGCCGCCGGTGTCGAAGCAGATGCCCTTGCCGACCAGCGCGACGGTGCGCTTCGCCTTCGGATGCTTGTACGACAGATGCACGATGGCCGCATCCTCCGGATCGCTGCCCTGCGCCACCGCGACGAACGCGCCCGCGCCCATCTTGCGCAGCTTCTTCATGTCGAACTCTTCATGCTTCCAGCCGTTGTCCTGCGCCAGCTTCTTCACGCGGGTGCGGTACATGCCCGGCGTCAGCTCGTTCGGCGGCAGGATGGTCAGCTCGCGGCACAGCAGATTGCCTTCCGCCTGCGCGCGCAACGCATCGAACGGTTTCTTGTCCACGCCGCCGACCAGCGCGATCTTCTGCAGCGGCTTGCGCTCGTCCTTCTTCTTGTGCACCGGCAACAGCGCGCTGTTCACCCACGCGCCGTACACCGCCAACTCGGCCGCGCGCTGCGCGGTCGCGCCGGACACATGGATCTCCAGCGCCTTCGGCTGTTCGTCCAGCAGCAACTGCAAGGCCTTGCGCACCAGCACCTGCTGCGCGTACGCATCCTTGTCCGCATCCAGCATCGCCCAAGCCACCAGCGTCCCGTCCGCCGCATTGGCCGCGACCGGCGACTTCGCCAACTCATCCGCCTTCATGTCGCGGCGCCTGAGCACCGCGGCGAGCAAGTCGCCATGTGGCGCATCTTTCGGCAGGGTCTTTGCTTTCGGAAGCAACACCAACTGATGAGTGGCATTCGACGTCTTGGGGAGGGATGTTGCGAAATCAAGCTGGGCGAGTTTCATTTTTTGAGCAGGCTGAATTATGGAGCACCGATTATACGAACCTTCGTCAGACAGAAATTTATTTCTAGCCGAGCAATAATTTCAAGTCTTTGAGCATCATAAACAAATGGTAGGAGTCCGTCGGGCTGGGCTCAAACTCCCATGATTCATACCACTGCCGTGCGGCTTCATCCTTGGCGTGAACCAACACGGCGCGGATGCCGGCAATATCGGCAGCTTGCGCCGTGCGCAACAAAGCGTCCTTGAGTAGCGCCTGCCCCAGTCCTTTGCGTTGATGCGCCCGATCGACCGCCAGCCGGGCCAAAATCATCACCGGCACAGGATGGCGCGCCAACCCTTTCGACACCCGCGCTGGCGCAGACTCGGGATCAACGCTGCCTACAACCAGACTGTAGAAGCCGACCACCGCACCTTCGACGCAGCACACATAAGTCTGCGCGCTATTCGCTTTCTGATTAAGCAAGGCATAGCGTTGCAGAAATTGATTCAGCGCCGGACTTCCGCAATCGAAGGCGTCAACATTATCGGCAGCGCCCAGCTTGGCGACCGCGCCATACACCGCACTCTTCAACCCAGCACACCCGGCTTGGTCAGCAATTTTTTCAAACGCGGCTTCGCTGTTACCGGACGATCCAGCGCAGCCTGAAACTCATCCCATTGCTGCGAATTCAATACAAACTGGCGACGATCCGCCAGCGCCTGATTGGCCGCATTCACCCCCGCGTCGAGCAAAAACTCGCTGACATTCTTATGGCAAGACCTCGCCGCCTCTTGCAGCAATTGCTTCACCGGCGTGCTGGCGCGGACATCAATCCGCTCATTTTTTGCAAGACTCACAGTGGACATGACAACCTCCTTTTCGAACCGATGCGCCATCATAGCGTCCGGCCATTGTCCTGACAAGACGCAACATAAAACTGCTTGCTACTCGCTTTCGACACAACTCTCAAGGGCAGATACCCACGCAGCCGGTCGCTCCCTCCCCTGTGCTAGCATTACGCCCCTGAAAAAGCGTCGCCCGACGCCGCAACCTGTGAGCTAGACCATGCGCCAATACCTCGATTTAATGCAGCACGTTCTCGACCACGGAACGACAAAATCCGACCGCACCGGCACCGGCACGACCAGCGTGTTCGGCTACCAGATGCGCTTCGATCTCTCCAAGGGCTTCCCGCTGGTCACGACCAAGAAGTGCCACCTGAAATCCATCGTGCATGAGCTGCTGTGGTTTTTGCAGGGCAGCACCAATACCAAGTATCTCAAGGACAACGGCGTTTCGATCTGGGACGAGTGGGCGGACGAGAGCGGCAATCTCGGGCCGGTGTACGGCAAGCAGTGGCGCTCGTGGGAGGCGGTCGACGGGCGCGTGATCGACCAGATCAAAATCGCGGTGGACCAACTGAAGAACAATCCCGATTCGCGCCGCATCATCGTCTCGGCGTGGAACGTGGGCGAGCTGGACCGGATGGCGCTCGCACCCTGCCACGCGTTCTTCCAGTTCTATGTCGCGGATGGCAAGCTGTCGTGCCAGCTCTACCAGCGCAGCGCCGACATCTTCCTCGGCGTGCCGTTCAACATCGCCTCGTATGCCTTACTGACGATGATGATGGCGCAGGTGTGCGGGCTGGAGTACGGCGACTTCGTACACACCTTCGGCGATGCGCACCTGTATTCGAACCATATGGAACAGACCGCGCTGCAACTGTCGCGCGAGCCGCGCGCGTTGCCGACGATGAAGATCAACCCGGAAGTGCAAGACATCTTCGGCTTCAGGTTCGAAGACTTCACGCTGGAAGGCTACGACCCGCATCCGGCGATCAAGGCGCCGGTGGCGATCTGACACGCACAGGAGCGGGAAAAGACATGAATGCTCAACCTCTCGCGAACAGCGCACTCGACGACAAGCAGCTGCTAAAGCTACTGGCCGAACTCAAGCGCATACGTTCGAAAGTCAAGAAGACGCAGAAGACCTGCCTCGAAGTCTGGCGTCCGCATATCCACTGGCGCGGCTTCAAACCCTCCGCGCAGAACATGGCGGCCTACATCGGGCTGCGCCGCCAGGACTTGCGGCCCGTTCAGGCGCAACTCGCGGCCATCGGCCTGTCGTCGCTGGGACGCACCGAGGAGCATGTGCTCGCGAATCTGGAGGCCGTCATCCAGGCGTTGAAGGCGCTGACCGGCACGCCGCCCGAGGCTAAGAAGATACAGTCCACCGCCAACGCCTTTGCCAAGACCGCCGCCCACCTGAACAAGCTGACCAAACGACTGCTGGGAACCGCGCCCAAGAACCGCACGGTGCGCATCATGGTGACACTGCCCAGCGAAGCAGCCACGGACTACGAGTTCGTCAGGGAACTGGTCAAGCGCGGCATGGATTCCGCCCGCATCAACTGCGCGCACGACACGCCGGAAAGCTGGCGCAAGATGGCCGCCTTCATCCGTCAGGCGGAAAAGGAAACCGGACGCTCTTGCAAGATACTGATGGACCTCGCGGGACAGAAGCTGCGCACCGGCCCGGTCGCGTTCGACCACGGCGTGGTCCGCATCAAACCGAGGCGCGACAGCCGCGGCTCCTTCCTCGAATCTGCCACGGTGGTGCTGGACGCCAGCGGTGCACCGGGGCGCGAATCCATCAAGGACGTGCTGGGCAACCGCTTGCCGGCACGGCTGAGCGTCGATCCGGCGTGGCTGAAGCGCGTGAAAAAGGGCGACAAGATCCAGCTGGCCGACCTGCGCGGCAAGGCGGTCACCCTGATCGTCGAGGAACGATTGTCGAAACTCGAAGTGCTCGCCTCGTCGCGCAACTCCGCATATCTGGAAGAGGGCAGCGTCCTGCGCCATGCGGACGCCGAATGCAAGGTGGGCGCGATGATCGCGCCGCCGGTCGGCATCCTGTTGCGCATCGGCGACACGCTGCAGCTGACCCGCAAGCCTTTGCCGGGTGAGCCCGCCAAGATAGACGAGGCGAATGGACGCCTCATCCCCGCGCATATCTCCTGCGCCGAGCCGGCGATCTTCTCCTGCCTCAAGAAGGGCCAGCGGGTGCTGATCGACGACGGCCATATCTGCGCCGAAGTGGCCGAACTGAACGACGAAGGCGCGCTGCTGAAGATCACCCGCGCCCGCTCGCAGGGCTCGAAACTCGCGCCCGAGAAGGGGCTGAACTTCCCGGAAACGGACATAGACCTGCCCGCGCTGACCGAGAAGGACAAAGAGGACCTGGACTGCATCGTCAAACATGCGGACATCGTCGGCTATTCCTTCGTCCAGTCCGGCGAGGACATGCAGCTGCTGATAGACGAACTGGCGAAGCGCGGCGCGGACAAGCTGGGCATCGTCGCGAAGATCGAGACCCGGCGCGCGCTGAAGAACCTGCCCGAGATCATCATCCGCGGCGCGGGCAGCCACCCCTTCGGCGTGATGATCGCGCGCGGTGACCTCGCGGTGGAGCTGGGTTACGAACAGCTCGCCGAGACACAGGAAGAGATCATGTGGCTGTGCGAAGCGGCGCAGGTGCCGGTGATCTGGGCGACGCAGGTGCTGGAAGGGCTGGTCAAGCAGAACATGCTGACCCGCGCCGAGGTCACCGATGCCGCGATGGCGGAACGCGCCGAATGCATCATGCTGAACAAGGGACCGTTCGTGCTGGATGCGATCGCGGTGCTGGACATCATCGTCGCCAGCATGCACTCACACCAGAAAAAGAAGAGCTCGCAGATGCGCGCGCTGCACTGGTAAGCCTATTGCCGCTTCGGTCGCTATATAATCCGCCCCCCGACCGATTCGAGCCTTCCATGTCTTCTTCTCCGCATCTTTCCATCATCGTCGCAATGGCGCGCAACCGCACCATAGGCGTGAACAACACGCTGCCCTGGCGCTGCCCAGAAGACCTGAAGCACTTCAAGGCGCTGACCATGGGTCATCACATGATCATGGGACGCAAGACCTACGACTCCATCGGCAAGCCGCTGCCGGGACGCACCACGGTGGTGGTCACGCGCAATGCGGAGTTGAAGATCGAAGGCTGTCTGATGGCGCACTCGCTTGAACAAGCCATTGCGGCCTGCGCCGGGGACGAGGAGGTCTTCGTCGTCGGCGGCGCAGAGCTTTACGCTCAGGCGCTGCCGCTGGTGGATACGCTGTACATCACCGAGATCCAGCAAGACGTGGAAGGTGATGCGCACTTCCCGGCATTCGACAGGAGCGAGTGGCAGGAAGCCTCGCGCGAAGTACGCGCGCAAGAGACGCCGCAGCCGCTGGAATACCACTTCGTCTGCTACCGCCGAAAATGACCAGATTCGTTTTCCGACTAGTCTCGCTGCTGATGCTCGCAACCAGCGCTTCCGTCTTCGCGGCGGAAGTATCGCCGGTGAATTCCGTGCCGTCACTGGATCTCCCGCGCTATCTCGGCAAGTGGTACGAGATCGCCGCGTTCCCGATGTACTTCCAGCGCAACTGTATCGGCGATACCACCGCGGAATATTCGTTGCACCCGGATGGCGAGATCAATGTCAGGAATCGCTGTCGCACCAAAGATGGCTACGACGAGGCCAACGGCCGCGCGTGGGTGAAAGATGCGGCCCACCCGGCGCGGCTCAAGGTTTCGTTCTTCTGGCCGTTCCGCTCCGACTACTGGATCGTCGGCCTCGATGCGGACTACCGCTGGGCCGTGGTCGGCAACCCGAACCGCAAGTACCTCTGGGTGCTCTCGCGCACGCCGGTTCTGCCCAAACCCATGCTGGACGCGGCCTTGAATGCAGCAGCCGCGCAAGGGTACGACCTCGGCCAGTTGCGCTACACGAAACAGGAGCAAGCCAAATGACGAGCGACATGCGCAATCTGGAACTCCTCGCACCTACCCTTGAATTGCTGGCCCCGGCAAAAACTGCCGCCATCGGACGCGAAGCCGTGACCCACGGCGCGGATGCGGTGTACATCGGCGGACCGTCGTTCGGCGCGCGCGACAAGGCGGGCAATTCGATAAGCGACATCGCCGGACTGGTCGAGTTCGCACACCGCTACCGCGCGAAGATATTCGTCACGCTGAACACCATATTGCACGACGCCGAACTCGAAACGGCGCGCAAACTGGCGTGGGATTGCTACGACGCGGGCGTCGATGCATTGATCGTGCAAGACATGGGATTGCTGGAACTCGACCTGCCGCCGATAGACCTGCACGCCTCGACCCAGTGCGATATCCGCACACCGGAGAAGGCGCGATTCCTGGCCGACGTCGGCTTCTCGCAGATCGTGCTGGCGCGGGAGCTGACCATCAAGGAGATCGCCAAAGTGCGGGCCTCGGTGCCGGCCGACACCGTGATCGAGCACTTCATCCACGGCGCACTGTGCGTCGCCTATTCCGGCCAGTGCAACATCAGCCATGCGCACACTGGGCGCTCTGCCAACCGCGGCGACTGCTCGCAGGCCTGCCGTTTGCCGTACACGCTGACCGACGCGCAAGGCGGCGTGGTCGCCTACGACAAGCATCTGCTGTCGGTGAAGGACAACAACCAGAGCGACAACCTGCGCGCGCTGATCGCCGCCGGGGTGCGCAGCTTCAAGATCGAGGGGCGATACAAGGATGCGGCCTACGTGAAGAACATCACCGGCCACTACCGCTTGCTGCTCGACGAAATACTGGAAGAGCGCAGCGACCTCGCGCGAGCCTCCAGCGGACACACAAAACTGCTATTCACGCCCAACCCGGACAAGACCTTCCACCGCGGTGCGACGGACTATTTCACCAATGGCCGCAAGGCCGACATCGGCGCGTTCGATACCCCGACCTTCGTCGGTCTCGAACTGGGCGAGATCACGCAGGTCGGCGACAAGTGGTTCGAGATGGAGTCCGACCAGCCGCTCGCAAACAGCGACGGACTGAACTATCAACACAAGCGTGTAGTGCATGGCCTGCAGGCGAACGTGGTCGAACCCAGAAATCAGACAACAGGGAGAGGCGAAGTCTGGCGCGTGTTCCCGAACGAGCCCATGCATACGCTGGAAGGACTGCGCCCCGGCGTGATCGTCAGCCGCAACCGCGACCATGCCTGGGAGCAGGCGCTGGCGAAGAAGTCCGCCGAGCGCCGCATAGGTGTGAGCGCGGTCTTCGCCGAAACCGAACAGGGCTTCGCCCTCACGCTGCGCGACGAGGACGGCATCGAAGCAACCGCGAGCGTCGCCTTCGACAAGCAAACGGCGCAACATCCGGAAGAAGCCGAGAAGAGTTTGCGCGAACAGCTCGACCGTTTCGGCAGCAGCGATTTCGAGTTGCGCCCCGCAATCGCCGCACCTGCAGGAGCGGGCCCTGCCCGCGACATCGCGCAGGATCGCGGGCAGGGCCCGCTCCTACGACAGGACGATGCATCCTCGGTTATCGCGATCCACTGGTCCCAGCCCTGGTTCGTCCCCGGCTCCATCATCAACAAGCTGCGCCGCGATGCGGTGGAGAAACTAGCAGCCGCACGCCTCTCAGCCCATGTCCGCCCGCAGCGCAAGGCCGCCGTCGAGCCGCCCGCACCTTACCCGGAAGAGACGCTGACCTTCCTCGCCAACGTGTACAACAGCGCGGCGCAGGCCTTCTATGCGAAGCATGGCGTCAAGCTGATCGAAGCGGCCTACGAGGCGCACCGCGAAACCGGCGAGGTCTCGCTGATGATCACGCGACATTGCCTGCGCTATTCGATGAGCCTGTGCCCGAAGCAGGCCAAGGGCGTGACCGGTGTGCAAGGCCAGGTGCGCGCCGAACCGATGATGCTGGTCAACGGCAGCGAGAAGCTCCGGCTGGAATTCGACTGCAAGGCCTGCGAGATGCATGTGATCGGCAGGATCAAGAAACACATCCTGAAGACCGCGCCGCCGACGGCGGTGCCGGTGACTTTTCACGAGCGCCGCACATCCTGATTTTGAATGGCGTAAACTGAACAAGCAGGAATCATCCAAAGCACGGGCGAAGTCATGAGCCAAACGAACATAACCGACCCGGTCGGATATCTGAGCGTCGCCAGATCGCTGACCTGGCGTTATGTGATTGCGCTGTCTCTGGTAGCGACGCTGTCCACGGCCGCGTGGCTCAGCCTCGATCTGGTCATCACCGAGCAGCAGAGCACGGCTGCGGTGGTCAATGTCAGCGGACGTCAGCGCATGCTCAGCCAGCGCACCGCGCTGTTCTCGAATCTGCTGGCCCATGCGCGCAAGACGGAGCGCCCAGCCATACGCGGCAAGCTGCAAGAGGCGATAAACCTGATGGATGTCTCGCATCAGGGCCTGACTCACGGCAACAAGTCGATGGGGTTGCCGGGCATCATGTCGCCCACCGTGCACGCGATGTATTTCGAGGGTCCAGATGCGCTCGACGGACAAGTAGAGCGCTACATCGAAACCGTGCGCGCATTGCTGCTGCTGGACGACGACGCGCTGACTCCCGACCATCCCTTGCTGCAATACATCACCCAGACCGCGCCGACCACCTTGGTCTCGTCGCTCGACCGTATGGTGCGGCAGTATCAGCAGGAGGGCGAAGCGTCCGTAGCCCGGCTGCAGAAAGCCGAAACGATATTTTGGCTCGTCACCCTGCTGTTGCTGGCGCTGGAAGCGGCCCTGATCTTCCATCCCTTCACCCGCCACGTCCGGAGCATCATCGCCCGACTGCAGAGCGTGACCGGGGAGCTGAGTCGGCATCAGGAACATCTGGAGGAGTCGGTCAGGCAACGCACGGCGGATCTTGAGAACAGGAGCAACGAACTGGCCGAGAGCGAGGAGAAATTCCGCCTGATCAGCACGTTCGCACAGGATGCGATCATCATCATCGGCATGGACGAGCAGGTGATGTACTGGAACCCCGCGGCCGAAAAGATATTCGGCCATACGGCGGACGAGGCGATCGGCAAGAACCTGCACACCCTGCTGACTCCCGCTCGCTATCACGACGATGCGCACAGCGGCTTCGGCCGCTTCAAGCACTCTGGCACGGGCAACATCATCGGCAAGACGTTCGAGATCACCGCACTGCGCAAGAACGGCGAAGAGTTCCCGGTCGAACTCTCCATTTCCGCCTTCAAGTTGCAGGATAGCTGGCACGCCTTGGGGCTTATCCGCGACATCACCGGACGCAAGATTTCCGAGGAGAACCTGCGCATCACCGCCAGCGTGTTCGGCAACAGCCAGGAAGCCATCCTGATCACCGATGCGAACAACCACATCGTGGACGTCAATCCGGCCTTCGTGCATATCACCGGCTACAGCCGCGAGGAAGTGTTGGGCCGCGATCCCAAGCTGCTGAATTCCGGGCGGCATGACAACGATTTCTACGCCGCGATGTGGCAATCGCTGAAGCAGGAGAAGAACTGGCGAGGCGAGATATGGAACCGGCGCAAGTCCGGCGAGATCTATGCGGAGTTGCTCTCGATCTCGGTCATCAGCGACGACAGCGGCAAGGCAAAACGCTACGTCGGCGTATTCTCGGACATCAGCCACCTCAAGGCGCACGAGGCCGAACTGAGCCGCATCGCCCATTACGACGCGCTGACCGGCATCCCCAACCGCGTTCTGCTGGCCGACCGCATGAAGCACGCCATCGCGCAGACCGCGCGCGAGCAGCTTATGGTGGCGATCTGCTATCTCGATCTGGACGGCTTCAAGGCCGTCAACGACACCATGGGGCACGAAGCGGGCGATCTGGTGTTGATCGAGGTGGCCAGACGCATAGAAAAGACCATACGCGGAGGCGACACCGTCGCCCGCCTGGGCGGGGACGAGTTCGTCGTGGTGCTGCTCGGGCTGGAAAAAGGCGAAGAGTGCGTGGCGACGCTGGAACGCCTGCTCGCTACTGTAGCCGAACCGATAACTGTCAAGGACAGCACGCTGGCGCTCAGCACCAGCATAGGCGTCAGCATCTATCCGCTGGACGACGAAGATCCGGACACGCTGCTGCGGCACGCCGACCAGGCCATGTACATCGCCAAACAGTCCGGCAAGAACCGCTTCCATATCTACGACCCCGCGCTGGACATGCGCGCCCGCAACCAGCACGAGTTCCTGGGCAGCATCCGCCACGGACTGGCCAATCGACAGTTCGAGTTGCATTACCAGCCCATGATAGCCTTGCGCACAAAGCGGCTGGTGGGCGCAGAGGCACTGATCCGCTGGCGGCACCCCGAACGCGGCCTGCTTTTCCCGATAGAATTCCTGCTCCCCATCGAAAACACCGAACTCGACATCGAGATCGGCGACTGGGTGATCGCCACCGCGCTGGCCCAGGCCGATCTCTGGCACCGGGCAGGACTGGACATCGAGATCAGCATCAACATCTCGGCCCATCATCTGGAATCCCACGGTTTCGCGGACAAGCTGAAACGACAGCTGGCGCATTACCCGGATCTGCCGCCGGGCAGCATCCAGATCGAAGTGCTCGAGACGGCGGCGCTCAAGGACATGGCCATCGTGAGCGATGTCATCGAGGCATGCCGCGAGTTCGGCGTGAGATTCGCGCTGGACGATTTCGGCACCGGCTATTCGTCCCTGTCTTATCTCAGCAACCTGCCGGTCGATGTGCTCAAGATAGACCAGTCCTTCGTGCATGGCATGATGGAAGACAAGGGTGACATGGCCATCGTTCAGGGCATCGTCGCCCTGGCTCAGGCCTTCGGCCGACAGACCGTGGCAGAGGGCATCGAGACCGAGGCGCACTATCGGACCTTGCTCGACATGGGCTGCGAGATGGGACAGGGCTATGGCATCGCCCGCCCGATGCCGGCGGACCAGCTGGCCCGCTGGCAGGCCCAATGAGGCCGGTCTCTGTTAGAATGCAGCCCAGTTGAAGCAGTCAGCGAAAACCGTATTCCCTCCGCATTCTGGTTCTTCTTTACTGCCAGAAAGGACATGTTTGTGAACGCAGCCGCATCCCTGCGCCAGGCGCTGGATCACTTGGGCACCCTGCCCCCCATTCCGCGCATCGCGCAGAAGATACTGTCGCTGAAAATCAACAGCGACGAGGGCGAGCGCGCATTGCTCGATCTCATCGAAAAAGATCCCCCCATCCTGACCAAGGTTATCGGACTGGCCAATTCGCCCTTGTTCGGCACCGGCCGGAAAATCCTGAGCCTGCACGATGCGACGGCGATACTCGGCAGCAGACGGGTCAAGATGGTCGCACTCAGTTTCGCGATGATGTCGTCCATGAACAGAAGGCCCGCCGGCCAGTTCGACATCCAGGGCCTGTGGCAGCACAGCCTGTCCGTCGCCATGACCATGGATACCCTGGCTCGCCTGATGCCGCGCGACCTTCGTCCCTCGGACGAAGAAGTCTATCTCGCCGGATTGCTGCATGACATCGGCTTCCTGGTGCTGGACTACCTCGACCCGCAACTCAGCGATGCCTTCCATGCCCGCCTGGCAGCCCTGCCCAGGCTCACGGTGGAAGAGATCGAGACAGAGATGCTGGAAACCAGCCACGGCGAACTGGGCGCCGAACTCGGGCGTCACTGGAACCTGCCGGACCCCATCGTTGCCGTGCTCAATTACCACCACATCCCCGGCGACCCGCGAGCGATGATCGGACAGCCGCTGGTATCCATGGCCTGCCTCGCAGAAAAACTGCTGCCCACTTTCGGCATTGCCGAACCGGTCCAGATGGAGATCGCCGACGAAGAGTGGCTGGCCCTGGGCATAGCTCCGGAAAAGGCGGACGAAGTCAGGGCGAAGATCCAGGAACACATCAGGAATGTGATCGTTGCGATCAATGCCTGAGCACCGCAGCAAGACATGAGCGCCGAGTGCGCGCAGACCGCCTTCCCGAACACAGACCAGACCGTAACGACATGACCCCACCGCTCGCCCGCTACATGAAACTTCTGATCAGCGCCGCCATCGCGGCCCTTGCTCCAGGCTACGCACAGGCGGCCGAATGGAGCTCCACCGAGGCGATCTACAGATACGGCCAGTTAGTCGCACCGGGCTTCGCCGGGGGCAACGCAGCCGACACCGGCATCGTCACGCTGCAGCATGCCAGCGGCTGGGGATTCGGCGACGTGTTCCTGTTCGTGGACGCGCTGCACGACAACCATCGCGACGGCTACAACGACGACGACCTGTACGGCGAGATGTATGTCAACTTCAGCGCCGGCAAGCTTTCAGGCACACCGGTCGGCTACGGTCCGGTCAAGGACGTCGGCCTGCTACTTGGACTGAATGCCGGTGCCGACGCCAAGGTGCGCAAATATCTCCCGGGAGTCCGCCTGTCATGGGATGCGCCCGGCTTCGCCTTCCTGAACAGCGACCTCACGCTCTATATCGACGACAACGCGGGCATCGGGCGCGGGGGCGCACCCAAGGAAAGCGACAGCTACATGCTGGACATCAACTGGTCGCGCCCGTTCGATATAGGCACGCAGTCGTTCACCTTCGGCGGCCACATGGAATACATAGCCAGCCGCCGCAACGAATTCGGCACACCGCTGCACCACTGGGTACTGGCCCAGCCTCAGCTGCGCTGGGATGCGGGCAAGGCATGGTATGGCACGCCCGGCCAGTTGCAGCTGGGCGTCGCCTGGCAATACTGGCGCAACAAGCTGAGCGACGGCGCGACCCGCGAGAACCGCACCCAGCTGCTCGCCGCATGGCACTTCTGAAATAAGCTCCTCGACCGCTCCAGTTCATCGCATGACCGGAGCGCGCATCGCTCCGGCAAGCAAGGCAAGCCGCTTCATCTTTTCCCTAGACTGAACTACCTGCATTCCCAGCGAAGAATGCGCCTCGGCCTATGCTCCCGACATCGTCGATTGGACAGAATGTATCCGGGTATCGCCGCCTCCATCACGGAGGAGCCATGCCGTCATGACCAACCGATAATGCCGGAGGCCTCAAATGAATATTTATACGACCCTGCTGCCTATACTCTTGATCGGCATGGCGGTATTGATGGCGGGCATACTGCTCAGCAGAGAGAAGATGCAGAGCCTTAAAAGCGCATTCATCGAAAGCCTGGCTTGGGGATTCGGCTTTTTCATTTTCTTCAGCGTCGAGATCCTGGCATTCGCCAGCATTTGATCCGCGACACCGGCGAGCCTCTGCACGATACGAACCTGACGGGAAGGGAAGGGAAACATAGTCCGTCCCGGCCTCGCCGGATATCTCGCGTCATCCTGCGCCGCTAAAGAAATCGTACTTCCTGCCGATATTGCTACTGAATGTGACTACCCACGTTCGAAATGAGCAAAGGACATACTATGAACGCAGGTTCTATCAGTAATGCCTATCGTAGCTTCTCTACCCAAACGGCACAGCGTATACCTGAAGCTGCTGAGCTCCAGAAGGGTGGCGGAGACAACGATGGAGATGCGGACGATCGCGGTGCGGCTGCCGTACAATCTTCCCCATCCCCAACCGTGAACACGAGCGGCCAGCAAATCGGGCGGCTCATCAACGTCGCGGCTTGAGCTACACCCGCATACGTCCCATGCCCTAACCCGGCATGGGCGTAGCATCCTGATCCATTCATCGAGACGACACCTGTCGACCTGCCCACTCGACTAGCTACGCACTAACGTCTATCACCCTGCCTATCCCGTCCCCATGCCCTTCGGGCTCACGAGCCGTGACCGGCTCCTTCCCGTCGTCCGTCGCATGAGGATGTTTGGGAACAGGCTTGCCCTTCCCCTGACTGGGCTTGCGCTCGCCAAGGCGGTTCTCGATATATTTGACGCTGCCTACCAGGTCCATGATGCACCCCCATGTTAAAGGCAGTATCGGCAAATCCATCAAATGGTTTAACCAATACCCAGACCAGATATCCCATACACGCCGACATCGGACATGCCGTCTGGACCGGCAAACAAAAAGGCAGCGCGATGCGCTGCCTTTTTGCCGATACGAGCCGCCGTGCAGCTACCTGACGCAATCCACGAAGTAGCGTTTCACTCCGTTCACTTCTTCCGCGACCAGGCCGTGAATATCGGTCTCGAAGCCCGGCAGGGTCTGGCTGAAGTCGCGCGCGAACTTGAGGTAATCGACAATGGTCTTGTTGAATATCTCGCCCGGGATCAGCAGCGGAATGCCGGGCGGATAAGGCGTCAGCAGCACCGCGGTGATGCGGCCTTCGAGCTGATCGATTTCGACACGATCGATCTCGTCGTGCGCCATCTTCGCAAATGCATCCGACGGCTTCATCGCTGGTTGCATGTCAGACAGATACATCTCGGTGGTCATGCGCGCGACGTTGTGGGTCTTGTAGGCATCATGGATCTGCTGACACAGATCGCGCAAACCGACGCGCTCGTAACGCGGATACTTCGCGGCGAATTCCGGCAGGATGCGCCAGATCGGCGCGTTCTTGTCATAGTCATCCTTGAACTGCTGCAGCGCGGTGAGTAGCGTGTTCCAGCGGCCCTTGGTGATGCCGATGGTGAACATGATAAAGAACGAATACAGGCCGCACTTCTCGACGATCACGCCGTGCTCGGACAGGTATTTGGTCACCATGGACGCGGGGATACCGCTGTCGGCGAAGTCGCCGTCCACATCCAGCCCCGGCGTGATGATGGTCGCCTTGATCGGGTCGAGCATGTTGAAGCCGGAGGCCAAGCTGCCGAAACCGTGCCACTTGTCGGTGGCCTTCAGCACCCAGTCCTCGCGCGAACCCACGCCCTCTTCGGCGATAACATCCGGCCCCCATACCTTGAACCACCAGTCCGCGCCGAACTCCTCGTCCACCTTCTTCATCGCGCGACGGAAGTCCATCGCCTCGGCGATGCTCTCCTCCACCAGCGCGGTGCCGCCCGGCGGCTCCATCATCGCCGCGGCGACGTCGCACGAGGCGATGATGGCGTACTGCGGGCTGGTCGAGGTGTGCATCAGATAGGCTTCGTTGAAGATGTGCCTGTTCAGTTGGCGGCTTTGCGGCTCGCGCACCAGGATCTGCGAAGCCTGCGACAGGCCGGCCAGCAATTTGTGGGTGGATTGAGTCGCGAAGATCATCGATTCATTCGCGCGCGGCCTGTCCTTGCCGATCGCATGCATGTCCTTGTAGAAATCGTGGAACGCCGCGTGCGGCAACCATGCCTCGTCGAAATGCAGCGTGTCGATGCGGCCGTCCAGCATCTCCTTCAGCATCTCGACGTTGTATACCACGCCGTCGTAAGTGCTCTGGGTGATGGTCAGGATGCGCGGCTTCTTGCTCTTGTCCTTGATGAACGGGTTCGCGTCGATCTTGCGCTGTATGCTCGCCGGATCGAACTCGGATTTCGGGATCGGGCCGATGATGCCGTAGTGGTTGCGCGTCGGCGTCAGGAACACCGGCACCGCGCCGGTCATCATGATGGAGTGCAGAATAGACTTGTGGCAGTTGCGATCCACCACGACGATGTCGTCCGGGGCGACGGTCGAGTGCCACACGATCTTGTTCGACGTCGATGTGCCGTTGGTCACGAAGAACAGATGGTCGGCATTGAAGATGCGTGCCGCGTTGCGCTCCGAGGCCGCGACCGGCCCTGTGTGATCCAGCAACTGGCCCAGTTCGTCCACCGCGTTGCACACGTCGGCACGCAACATGTTCTCGCCGAAGAACTGGTGGAACATCTGCCCCACCGGCGATTTCAGAAACGCCACGCCGCCGGAGTGACCAGGACAATGCCAGGAATAGGAGCCGTCCTGCGCGTAATCGAGCAGCGCGCGGAAGAACGGCGGCGCCAGCGAATCCAGATAGGACTTCGCCTCGCGGATGATGTGACGCGCGACGAATTCCGGCGTGTCCTCGTGCATGTGGATGAAGCCATGCAGCTCGCGCAAGATGTCGTTCGGGATGTGGCGCGAAGTGCGCGTCTCGCCGTACAGATAGATCGGGATATCGGCGTTCTTGAAGCGTATCTCCTCGACGAAGGCGCGCAGCGATTTCAGCGCAACCTCGGTCTCTTCCTTGCTGCCCGCGCCGAACTCCTCATCGTCGATCGACAGCAGGAACGCCGAGGCGCGGCTCTGCTGCTGCGCAAACGAAGTCAGATCACCGTAGCTGGTGACGCCCAGCACCTCCATGCCCTCCTTCTCTATCGCCGCGGCCAGCGCGCGTATGCCGAGGCCGCTCGCATTCTCGGAACGGAAGTCTTCGTCGATGATGACGATGGGGAAGCGAAATTTCATTGTCATAACTCCTGATGGAGATCAAATATTGGCGCGGATTGTCGCAGATTTCGAAGGTGGCGTGGCCCGTATTGGGGCAGCCGGAAGGGGATCAGTCCTGAGGCGGAAAGGAGCTTTCCAGCGACGCGACCAGTTCGGCCAGCACCGCGCGGAACTGCTGCTCGTCGCAGCCCATCAGCACGGCGTCCTCCAGCGCATCCTGGCAGACCTGGCGGATCTCGGCCATGTTCTCCTGCATCACCTTGTTCTTCTCGATGCAGGCGATGACGTCGCCCGTCGGCGAGCGCCAGACTGTGCCGGGCTTGTGCGGCATCAGGTCTTGGGCAGTGTCACGCCGACCTGCCCCTGATACTTGCCGCCGCGATCCTTGTAGGAGGTCTCGCAGACTTCGTCCGACTCGAAGAACAACACCTGGGCCACGCCCTCGTTCGCGTAGATCTTTGCGGGCAACGGCGTGGTGTTGGAGAACTCCAGCGTCACGTAGCCTTCCCACTCCGGCTCGAACGGCGTGACGTTGACGATGATGCCGCAGCGCGCGTAGGTGCTCTTGCCGAGACAGATGGTCAGCACGCTGCGCGGGATCTTGAAGTATTCGACGGTGCGCGCCAGCGCGAACGAATTCGGCGGGATGATGCAGTAGTCGGCTTCCACATTGACGAAAGAATTCGGATCGAAGTTCTTGGGATCGACGATGGTGCTGTTGATGTTGGTGAACAGCTTGAATTCGCGGGCACAGCGGATGTCGTAACCGTAGCTGGAGGTGCCATAGGACACGATTTTGTGCCCGTTCGCTTCCTTGACCTGATTCGGCTCGAACGGCGAAATCATGCCGTGCTGCTCGGCCATGCGGCGTATCCACTTGTCTGACTTGATGCTCATCGTGCGTCCTTGAGGGGTTTGTGCGGGCGCGATTTTACCCCATAAACCCCGCTTGTCAGTCAGTCCGGCTCCGGATTCGGCTCGCGCACCTGGTTCAGCAGGTCTTCGGCATGCAACTCGTTGTCGGCAAATATCATTTTGACGACATACGACGCATCGCCGGAATTTTCGACTCGCAACTGCTTGACGCGCGCCGCGGCGTCGCGATAAGAGGCAGGCTCTTCCAGCTTTTCCAGCATCCGGATAGGACGCTCGGTGATGCGATAGATGAAATAGGGCATATGGGCTCGTTTGTCTGTCGTCCGGGCGCGCGCTGGCTATGCGCCGGGACGTTTCATGAAATTGATGACGCTGGAACCGGGGGCGGCCCTGCTCTCGCAGCTGCCTTCCCCGACGCCGGCATAGTGTTCGGCCTCGTGCAGCATGTTGATGACGTCCACGTAGTGCTTCTGCTTCGCCATCGCCAGCGCGGTGTAACCGCCCTCGTTCTTCGCCAGCACGTCCGCGCCGGCGTTCAACAAGGTTGCGACGACTTCGGCCTCGCCGTAGCCGGCCGCCAGCATCAGCGGCCGCACCCCGTAGCCGATCGATACCTCCATGTTTGCCCCGGCGGCTATCAGCGCCTGCACCACATCGGCAAAACCGCGTTTCTGGTCGGCGTTATAGACCGCATGGGCCAGCGCGGGCCAGCCGCGTTCGTCGACCGCGTTGACGTCGGCGCCTGCCGAGATCAACACCTGAACCGCCCCCAGGTCGCCAGCCTTCGCCGCCGCTATCAGCTCGTTGGACATATCGATTCCTGTCTGGATTATTTCTTGACTGTCTTCATCAACGCGAGACGGATCGCCTCGGGCGTCTTCATGATGTTCATGAAGCTGTTGCTGCCCATCATGCTAAGGTCGGGGAAGTTGATCGCGATGCGGAAACGGGCGTACAGCGCATACACCTTGTTGTCCGAGACCAGCACCTCGTAGGGCAGGTGCGCGGTGGACTTGAGGTCGCGGAAATCGATCTCCTTCATGACGAACTGGTCGTCCATGTACTTGCCGTCGCCGCTGCCCTTCAGCGCGACGCCGAACACGCTCTCCTTCTTGCCCGGCACATCGACGCGATAGACTTTGGACACGCCGTTACCGTTCTTCGCGAGCTTCGCATCGACGGCTTGGACTGCCTCTTCGTAGCTGCCGTATTCGGCCAGCTCGCTGGGTTCGTCGAAATATTCCATGCCTATGGTGTAGTGGTACTTGCGCACAGACTTGGCGCTCTGGCCTTTCGCACCGAACTCCTCAACCTTGCCCAGCGCCTTCTCCAGTGCAGCCGCCACGCCGGAAAGGTCGCCCTTCATGCGGTAGGCATGCGACATGTAGACCGGATTGGTGTAGCTGACCTGCACCTGCCCTGCTGCTTCGGTGACCGACACGCGCTGCACCGCGCCGTAGCCGCCGAACTCGGAGGCCGCCGCGTTCTTCTTCAATTCGTCGCTGGTGACAACGATGATGTTCGCACCCGCATAGGGCGCGTATTCGCCAACCACGGTGAAGCCTGCGCCGGACAGCGCGCTCTTCGCCTGTGCCGATTTCTCGACCACCGTCCCCGCGCCTTTCGAACCCAGCACGAACGGTTTCAGCAGTGTATCGGCGGCTTGCGCACCAGTCGTTGCGAACATCAGCAATGCGGACAACAACATACTCTTGAATCTCATCATGCCTCTCCTTACGTTGGGTTGGACTACACGAAAATACGGTTCAGGAATTCTGCGGATGGAACCAGGCCAGCTTCTCGCGCAGCGTGACCACGCCGCCTACGATGATCAGCGTCGGCGCTTGCGGCTGTTCGCGCTCGGCGATGGCCGGCAGCGTTGCCAGCGTACCGGTGATGACGCGCTGGGTGGGCTGCGTGCCGTGCTGCACGATGGCGATGGGCGTCGTCTCGGGCAAACCGTGTTCGATCAGCTTGGCGCACAGCGTGTCCAGCCCGTGCAGCCCCATGTACACCACGACTGTCTGCTTGGGGCGCGCGAGCGCATCCCAGTCCAGATTCATCGTGCCGTCCTTCAGGTGGCCGGTGACGAACACGCAGGACTGCGCATAATCGCGGTGCGTCAGCGGAATGCCCGCATAGGACGCCACGCCGGATGCCGCGGTGATGCCGGGCACGACCTGGAAGGCGATGCCTTCGGCCGCGAGCGTCTCGATCTCCTCGCCGCCGCGACCGAAGATGAACGGGTCGCCGCCCTTGAGGCGCAGCACTCGCTTGCCTTCTTTCGCGAGGCGCACCAGCAGTTCATTGATCTCCTCCTGGGGCAGCGTGTGGTCGTTGCGCTTCTTCCCGACATAGATGCGTTCCGCATCGCGGCGCGTCATATCTACGATGGGCTTGGAGACCAAGGCGTCGTACACCACGACGTCGGCCTTCTGCATCAGGCGTAGCGCACGGAAGGTCAGCAGATCGGGATCGCCGGGGCCTGCGCCGACGAGGTAGACCTCGCCGCGCTGGATGTTGTCCTCGTTCGCGAGCATCTGCTCCAGCATCGCCTCGGCACTCGCCTCGTCGCCTGTCAGCACCTTCTCGGCGACCACGCCCTCAAAGGCGTTCTCCCAGAATATGCGGCGTTTCTCGGGGTTCGTGACGCGTTGCTTGACGATGTTGCGGAAACGTTCGGCGAACGCGGCCAGGCGACTGTAGTTCTGCGGGATCACCGTCTCCAGCTTGCCGCGCATAATGCGCGTCAGCACCGGCGATGCGCCGCCGCTGGAGAACGCCACCATCAGCGGCGAACGGTCGAGGATGGCCGGCATGATGAAGCTGCACAGCTCGGGATCGTCCACGACGTTCACCGGGATGTTGCGCGCCTGCGCCAGCTCGGAAACCTGCTTGTTCACTTCGCGGTCGTTAGTCGCGGCGATCACCAGCATCACGCCGTCCAGATGCGACGAATCGAAACGCGCGACGACAGCCTCGACGTTCGCGTGCGCCTTCAGGTCTTCGTCGATTTCGGGCGCGACTACGCGCACCTTCGCACCGGCTTCAAGCAACACGCCCGCCTTGCGCGCGCCGACAGAACCGCCGCCGACCACGAGGCAGAGCTTGTTTTTTACATTAGCAAAAATCGGTAGAAAATCCATGTTCAATGCTCTCGTCAGGTCGGATTGGCCTAGCGATAACCAATGACTTGGCTGTCGTTGTTGGACAGCTTAGTCAGATGGCTATGCAAAACAACCCGACGTTTATCGGTGGAGTCGGGTTACGGCCTGATGGCCTAACCCGACCTACATGGCCTTACCCTTGTATCGACTTAAGGATCAGCGGCACCAGCGCTTCCGGCAGCTTGATCTTGCCGGCCAGCGCAAATTCATGCGCACGCTCCGACATCTTGTCCCAGGTCTTCTTGATGATAAGTATCCACTTCGCCTCGTCGTAGTCCGACTTCTGCGCGGCGAATCCCAGCATGTAATGCTCGATGAACACCAGATCGACGACGTCTTCCATCAGCTGCGTCTCTGGATTGGTCTTCAGTTCCTTCTTGCCGACGATGGTCTTCACACGATCTACCATTTCGTCGTCGTAGCCAACCTGCTTCATCAATGCACCCGCAGTCTCCGCATGGAATTTATACAAATTGGTGCGCCACAGCATGTAGCCCTTCTTGTCCATCGGATAGTCGCTGCGCGGGCTCTTCCAGCGCTGGATGTGCTGCGCACGGCAGGCCAGCTTGACTGCCTCGGATGCCTCGGGCGCGTAGCGCTCCTGCATCTCGGTCATGCGCTGTGCGTAGAGCAGTTCCTTGGGATATTCCTTGCCGTCCGCGACTTCCTTGTTCGGATCTTCGGCGTTGGCCTTATCGAATGCCGCGATAGCGGCCTGGTACAAACTGTTGGTCATAATGCTTTCTCGGTGATTGAGGTGGGTGCCTGTTGTTCCTTGCACCGACGGACGAAGGCGACGAAGCGGGTAGCCCAGTAGCAGCTGCCGATGGTGCGCAGATGGGTGTACGACGCCAGCAGGTTGTTGACGATCAATCCGTCGCGCTCCCCGTCGATGCCGTAACCGCGCTCGACATGGTAAGCGAAGCGGGTGTCCATGGGTAGGTTCTCCAGGCTGGAGTAATGGAACTCGTGTGCCTTGATCTGTTTGGCCGGAACATCCGGCCGCGGCCAAGGATGAGCCTCGTCTTCCTTGAGATGCACATAGCCGCGACCGATGGGTTTGGCGTGCATCTTCACGTCGCCGGGGATCGCGCCGACCATCTCGTAACTGCGCCCTTCGTAGGCGATGCCGCGCGACAGATACATCAGCCCGCCACATTCCGCATAGGCCGGCATGCCGCTGGCTATCGCCTGCCTGATCTGCGAGCGCAGACTGACGTTAGCTTCCAGCTCGGCGGCACAGGTCTCGGGGAAACCACCGCCGATATACAATCCGTCGACTTCCGGCAAGTGCGCGTCGCGCAGTGCATCGAACGGTACCAGCTCCGCGCCTGCAGCTTCCAGTGCATCGAGGTCGTCCGCGTAATAGAAACCGAAGGAACGGTCGCGTGCGATGGCTATCTTCACCTTCTCGCCGCAGGGCATAGGCAACACCTCGGCAGTGCGCGGCGCAGGCAAAGGTTCCTTCTTCGATAGCGCCAGCAACTTGTCGAGATCGACCTGCTCCGCAATGGCTTCGCCGATCTGTTTGATCTTCGAAGTCGCGACATGGGATTCGTTGCTGGGCATCAGCCCGAGATGGCGTTCGACGATGGAAAGGCGCTCGTCGTGATGGATCGCTCCGACCACCGGCACGTCGGTGTAATGCTCGATCACCGCACGCAGCTTGGATTCGTGGCGCGAGCCGCCGAGATTGTTCAGGATCACCCCGGCGATATTGATATCGCGGTCAAACGCCTGGTAACCGAGGATCAGCGGTGCGATGCCGCGCGTCATGCCGCGCGCATCGATCACCAGCATCACCGGCAGGTCGAGCAGCTTGGCCAGCGCGGCGTTACTGTTGCTGCCGTCCAGCGCGAGGCCATCGTACAAGCCCTTGTTGCCTTCGACCAGGCTCACCTCGGAGGCATGGCGCGCGAAGGTGGCGACGATGTCGTCGTCCTCCATCAGGTACAGATCCAGATTGCGGCAGGGACGCCCGGCCGCTTGGCCCAGCCACATCGGATCGATGTAGTCCGGACCTTTCTTGAACGGTTGCACCGCATGGCCGCGCGCCGCCAGCGCGGCGCACAGGCCGATGCTGACCATGGTTTTCCCGGAGGATTTATGTGCTGCCGAAATCAGCATACGGTTCATGGCAGCCTTCCGAAGGATTTAGTCGGCGATGTACGGCTTGTCCTGCGGCATGAAATTCAGCACGCGCACGCTGACTGTGGTGATGATGAAAGCGATCGCCAGCCCGCCGAAGCCCAACAGTAACTCGTACAGCGAAGGCTGGTAATCCGCGATCTGCCCATCGCCAAAGCTGCTGCTGACATCAAAGCCGGGAAACAGGTTCAGCGGGAAGGCCTGGCCACCGATGATGAACACATACAGCAGCGCGAAGCCGCCGAGGATCACCAGCAGCGAAGCCGCCATCACGCAACGCTCCTTGCCCAGCCCCGGCAGGTAGATCAATGCCAGCGGCAGCAGGTTGCCGAGCACGACATAGCCCCACCAGAACAGGTTCGGATAGATGCCGCCGTCGCGCAGGATGAAATGCTCGAATGCGGATTGATGCGCGAAATACAGGTTGGTCAGGTGGTAAGTGGCGACCATGTACAGCGAACCGAGCAGGAACACGCCGAGCAGGTTCTTCTTGCGCCGCAGGATATCGGGGTTAAGCGACTTCTCGTTCCATGCGTAGATCACCGTCTGCACCATATGGAACACCGCCAGCCCCCATGCGAACGACAGCACGATGAACATCGGGGGCAGAATGGCCGAGCCGTATGCCTGGCGCGCGGTCAGGAACGCGAAGATCAGGCCGGTACCGGTGGTCAGCACAAAGCGCCAAACGAAGACGGCCAGACCGGCAGCCTTGTTGTACGGATTCATGCGCCGCTCCATCATCGTCCACAGGTAGACGATCACCAGCGAGAACATGCCGGAGTACAGCACCACGTTCCACGCAAACACCGACGTGATGTTGTAGTTGGTCGCGGCGACGATGATGCGGTCCGGACGACCGAGGTCCAGCATCAGCACCGTCAGACCGCCCGCGAGCATCGCGATGGACAGCAGGCTGGCCAGCGGCGCACGGGCCTTGTACACGGCTTTGCCGAACACCGAGCCGATGGACGCGACGTTCAGCACGCCGGACGCGGCGACGATCAGGAAGATCGCGAACACATGCGGAATGCCCCAGACAATCTGGTTGTTCATCCCGGAGATGATGTGGCCGTGATGCTCCATCATATGCACGGCATACATCCCGGCGGCGGCGACCAGACCGCCCGCGGCCAGCAACACCCAGTACAGGTGATTCTTGAAATACATCGGAGGATGGCTGCTCATCTATAACCCCTGGTAACGGATGCCGGTGTTGAGACCCAGCTCGGCGCGCACCTGCGTGCTTGCAACCGAGCGTAGCTTCTGCGCGATCTCGCTGTTCGCATCGTTCAGATCGCCGAACACGATAGCCTTGTTCGGGCAGGCCTCGGAGCAGGCCGGCTTCAAACCCTGATCGATGCGATGCACGCACAGCGTGCAACTCTCGACCGTGCCTTTGCCGCGCGGTACGTCCGGATTCTGGTCGGTCAACGGCTCATGCACGAAAGAGCGGGCCTTGTACGGACAGGCCATCATGCAGTAGCGGCAACCGATGCAGCGATGCTTGTCGACCAGCACGATGCCGTCGGCGCGCTTGAACGAAGCCGCGGTCGGGCATACGTCCACGCAGGGCGGATGCTCGCAGTGCTGACACATCATCGGCAGCGACAGTTCGCGTCCGTTGCTGACGTCCTTGATCTCGATCTTGCGTATCCACTGCGAATCGGTAGCCTTGGTCTCGCCGGACAGTCCGTTCTCCCTGTTGCAGGCAGTCACGCAATCGTTGCAGCCTTCCTTGCACTGCGTGGTGTCGATCAGCATGCCCCAGCGCACTTTGCTGCTGACGCCCTCGCTCTTGCCGTGCGCCACCTGGAACAGCAGCATGCCCGGCGCGACCGCAACCGCGGCCGCACCTAGCGTGGTCTTCAGGAAGCCCCGGCGCTGGATATCGATTTCGTTCATTTCGCGTTCCTCTGCAACCATGCGCTCTTGCGCTTGCCCGAATGACACTCGAAGCAATCGATCTTCACCGCCTCGTAGCGATGGCACGAAACGCAGAAGCTGTCGTCCCGCGCGATCGCGCTGTCATCCTTGGTGCTGGCATGGCATTCGATGCAGTTCTTCAGGCTGTGCTTGTCGTCGCGCAGCCCCTTGCGCACCGCATCATCGCGGCCATGCTTGAGCAGATGCATGTGATTCTTGCGCATCCATTGCGCATCTTCGACGCATTGGCCGCCCTTGCCGATATCCAGCTTGGGCGCTTCTGCAGCCCAGGCCGGAAGGCAGAGGCAGAGCAACAAGGAGAAGAACAGCTTTTTCATTATTCGCCGAGTCCCATCTGGATATAACCGGTTGGGCACACGTCCGCGCAGATATGGCAGCCGATGCACTTGTCGTAATCGGTTGCGACATAACGGCCGGTGGTCGCCTCCGCTTTCTTGACGCGATACACGGCGGTCTGCGGGCAGTACACCACGCAGTTGTCGCACTCGAAGCACATGCCGCAGCTCATGCAACGCTTTGCCTCGGCGATGGCATCCGCTTCGTTGAGCGGATTCAGACGCTCTTCGAAGTTGCCCAGCGCGGTCTGCTCGTCCAAAGTGATCACATGGCGCTGCTTGCGGGCCGTGAAACCGAAATGACCGAGGAACAGCTTGTCGTGCGGAATGATGTAACGATCCGAACGGTTGTCGAAGTTGTGCACGGCGATGTTGGAATTGCAGGTGCCGCGCAACGGCTCGTGCGACTCCTCGATCTTGATGCCCTTCTCGGCCATCTTGCGCATCAGGTCGAACTGGTGCGCGTCGATCTTGGGGCGCTTCTCCAGATCGATACCCAACAGGAAGTTGTGGATGCCGTCGGCGGCGATGGAGCCGTGACCGATGGCCGTGGTCAGCAGATGCGGACGGATCACGTCGCCGCCGGCGAACACGCCCGGCTTGCCGTTTACAACATAGTTTTTGTCGGTGGAGACCGCGCCCTTGCCGTTGTTGAATTCTTCCAGACCGGTGAAGTCCACCGCCTGGCCGATCGCGGAAACGATCAGGTCGGCTTCGATGTCCTGCTCGGAACCTTCGACATTCTTGATCTCAAGCTTGCCGCCGACGAACTTGGCTTCGCACTGCATCACGCGCAAGGCGGTGGCACGGCCCTGGGCATCGCGCACGATGCCGATAGGCACCAAGCCGCCCTTGATGGCGATGCCTTCCGCCAGTGCCTGCTCGATCTCGTGCTTGTTGGCCTGCATCTTGTCGATGGGGAACACCGAGGTCAGCGTGACCATCGCGCCTTCCTTGGCGGAGATCTCGGCGACGTCGTGCGCCAGTTGGCCGGTGATGGCCAACTCGGTGTCAGTCGGGTTCGCATGGGAAATATGGCCCAGACGGCGTGCCACGGTCGCCACGTCGATGGAGGTATCGCCACCGCCAACGACGACGACGCGCTTGCCGACATGCTGCAGACGACCGTCGTTGAACGCCTTCAGGAAGGCGGTCGCGGTCACGACGTTAGGCGCATCGGAATCGGCGATAGGCAATGCGCGGCCAGCCTGCGCACCCATGCCGAGGAACACCGCATCGAACTCCTTGCGGATCTGTTCCAGCGTGATGTCCTTGCCCACGTGGCAATTCATGCGAGTCTTCACCCCCAGATCGAGGATGCGCTGGATCTCTGCGTCCAGCACGTCGCGCGGGGTACGGAAACCGGGGATGCCGTAACGCATCATGCCGCCGAGGAACTCGTGGTCGTCGAAGACGGTGACTTCATGGCCTTTCAACGTCAGCTGATAGGCCACCGACAGGCCGGCCGGGCCGCCGCCCAGCACCGCGACTTTCTTACCGGTGGACGCCACATTCGGCTTGTTGAACTTCAGCTTGTTGGCGATCGCGTACTCGCCGAGGAAATGCTCGACCGAGTTGATGCCGACATGGTCTTCCACTTCGTTGCGGTTACAGCCGCTCTCGCAAGGCGCCGGGCAAACACGACCCATCACCGACGGGAAGGGGTTGGCCTCGGTCAGGCGGCGCCAGGCATATTCCTGCCAAGGCATGACCGGCTTGCCGTCCGCACCGTTCGGCACCTTCTCGGTGCCGCGCACGATGGCGAGATAGCCGCGGATGTCTTCGCCGGCCGGGCAGCTACCCTGGCAAGGTGGCGTGGACTGGATATAGGTCGGGCACTTGTAAGAATGACTTGCTTGAAAGATCTTCTCGTTCAGGCGGCGCACCTTGCTGTCGCCATCCTTGTAACGGCGGAACGTGATATTTTTTGCGGTTTCGGTTGTTGCTGACATGTCGTCCTACCTCCAGTGAATTATTTCTTATCGCCCAGGATAATTGCGTTACTGACGAGTTGATGAACCCCGCCGACTACTCTTCTATCGAATCCGTAGATAGGCAAGACCTTGGTAAATTGCGCCTTGCAGATCGCGCAGATGGTCGCCATGAAATTGACGCCGTGCTCTTCCTTGGCCTGGTTGAGCGCCTCCATGCGCGGCAGCGCGCCCTTGACGCGAATCTCCAGCAGGTCGTCGGTCAGCAGGCCGCCGCCGCCGCCGCAGCAGAAGGTGCGTTCGCGCGTGGTGTTCGGGTCCATCTCGACGAAGTTGTTCGCGACCGCCTTGATGATGTTGCGCGGGATCTCGAACTGGCCGCCGGCGAAGTCGCCCATGCGCGAGCCGCGCGCGACGTTGCAGGAATCGTGGAAGGTGATGATGTGCTTGTCGTTCTTCGCCTTGTCGAACGTCAGCGCATTGCGCTCGATCGCATCCCAAGTGAACTCGCAGATATGCGTCGGTTGCTTGTAGCGGTGATCGAGCTGCTTCTGCAGCATCTGCGCGAAACGATCCACCTCGCTCGCACCGTCGCCCACGCCGGATAGCGTGTTCCAGAAGCTGTAGGCGACGCGCCAGGCGTGACCGCACTCACCCACCACGATGCGCTTCACGCCAAGCTCCAGCGCGGCCTCGCGGATGCGCAGCGCGATCTTGCGCAGCTGTTCGTAGTTGCCGATGAACATGCCGAAGTTGCCGGCCTCGGAGGCCATCGACGACAGCGTCCAACTGGTGCCGGTGGCATGGAACACCTTGGCGTAACCGATCAGCGAGTCGATATGCGGCTCGGCAAAGAAGTCCGCGGACGGCGTGATCAGCAGCACTTCAGCGCCCTTCACGTCGATCGGAAATTTCACGTCTATGCCGGTGTCTTCCTTGACGTCCTCTTCCAGACCTTCCAGCGTATCGATCAGCGCCGGGCCGGGCAGACCGAGATTGTTGCCGATCTTGTGCACCTTGCCGATGATCTCATTGGAATACTTCTGTCCGTAACCAATGGAGTCCAGTATTTCGCGCGCCGCCATAGTCACTTCGGCGGTGTCGATGCCGTAGGGGCAGAACACCGAACAGCGGCGGCATTCGGAACACTGGTTGAAATAGTTGTACCACTCGTCCAGCACTTCGCGAGTCAGGTCGCGCGCGCCGACCAGCTTCGGGAACAGCTTGCCGGGCAGGGTGAAGTAGCGGCGATACACGCTGCGCATCAGGTCCTGGCGTGCAACCGGCATGTTCTTCGGATCTTGCGTACCGATGAAGTAATGACACTTGTCCGAGCATGCGCCGCAATGCACGCAGGCATCCATGTACACCTTGAGCGAACGGTATTTGGACAGCAACTCGCCCATCTTGGCGATGGCCTTGTCGTGCCAGTCGTCCACCAGATTGCCGGGGAAGCCGATGGCCTCGTTGATCTTTTCGCTGGCGACGAACGGCCCCTTGCCCTCCATCGCGCCCGGCTTCAACGCCGGGATGATGGGAATGACGCGGTAGGCCGGTGCGGTAATATCGCTCATTTACCCGACTCCGATTCCATTTGTTTGGCCCAACCGGCGACATGGCGCTTTTCGCGCGGATTGTCTGTCTGGTTGCGCGTTGGCGAGAAAAAGACTCCTGGTGCATGAAGAAGCTTGCTAATGGGGAAGAACACCAGGAGTAACAGAACCAGCGACAGATGCACGGTCAGCAATGCATCCATCGGCAAGGGGCGAATATCGAAATGCATCAGCCCGAGAAAGAAATCTTTCACGCCGATCACATCGGTATGCACGGCGAATTTCATCAGCAGCCCGGAAGCGGCGATGGCGATCAGCAGTACCAGCCAGAGATGGTCGGACGGCGTGGAGATATAACGGATGCGCTCGACAAACAAACGGCGCGCCCACAGCCCGGCGAGTCCGGCGAGCATCGTGATGCCCGCATAGACGCCGAACGGTTGTATGAATGCGACCCAGCCCCAGACGGGCTCGGTGAAATAACGCAGGTGGCGCAACACCACCAGTGCCAGACTGGCATGAAACAGCCAGCCCATGGACCAGGTCCACAGATTGGCCTTGAACAGGCTTTCGAAGAACACCACCTCGCGCGTCATGCGCAGCACCACGCCACCGGTAGTGGTCGGTGCGGGAGTGGTCGGTATCTTCAGCGGCGCGGGAGTCCGCGCATAAGTATTGATGCGAGACAACAATCCCACGACGAACAACAAGGTTGCAAGATAGAACAGGATTGCGAACAGGGTGCTCATCATGGGATATGTCTAGTCTTAATTGCTTGGATCGGATTGATGCCTGACGATTAAACGCAACCGGTCGGCTTCGGCAGACCGGCGATCTTGCAGGCCTGCTTGCCTGGACCGTACGGGAACAGGCCATACAGGTATTCGCTGGTGCCCTTATCTGCACCCAGCTTCTTGCCGATGGCTTTAGTCAGCACGCGCACAGCCGGAGCGATCTGGTATTCCTCGAAATACTCGCGCAGGAAGTTGATCACTTCCCAGTGCTGTTCGGTCATATCGATGTTCTCGACCTTTGCGATGTAGTTTGCGACGTCGGCATTCCAGGTAGTCAGGTCGACCAGGTAACCTTCTTCGTCTGTTTCGTAGGACTTGCCGTCAACTTCGATGTTAGCCATCGTATTTCTCCTTAATTAGATCGGTTGGTTGTACACAACTACTGCTTTTTTGCCAGAGGAAGTCTTCCCTCTCCCTCATGTCCCCCTCGTTAATCCTCCCGACGCAAGCGGGAGAGGAACAACGAGGGAGGCAATCTTTAATTACTGAAGCCGACTGCTTACAGCCAGGATTGACAGTTCTTGTTCGACGCGGTGAGCTCGACGAAACCGCCGTAGTCCACCGGCGAAACGCCTTCCAGCAACCGGTCGCCAAAACCGCGAGCATCGAGGTCGGGCTGCAGCACGTAGACCTTGCAGCGGCCCATCGCCTCTTTCAGCTTGGCGGCACTAGCATTGCCGGTGGTCGCGGCGACGACCGCATCCTCGATCAGCAGGATGTCGCCGGACTGGGCCACACGCAGACAACTGTCGAGCGCACCGTTGGTCAGTGGGGATTTATTGATGATGTGCAGCATTTGTCGACTCCCTTAGAAACTCAAGACCACGTCTTGCTGATCCATCAACTCGCCCATCTCGGCACGGCTCAGCACGGTGACGTCGACCAGCAGGTCTTCCTCGCTGAGGCCGCGGGCCTCCATCGATTCCTTTTCGACATACAGCTTCTCGATGTCGTAACCCTCCAGCGCACGGTAAGCCGGCGAGAAGTTCTTGGTCTCGATGCCCTTGGTCTGCTGGCCCTTCTTCAGCTGGTACACGCCGTCGTCGAGGAACACCAGAGACACGTCCTGATCGAACGCCGCGGTGATCAGCACCACCTCCAGCGACTCCAGCGCATAGATCGTGCCGTAAGGCGCCTTGCGGTTCACGAACATGAATTTTTTCATATCACTCATCTCGTTCCCCCTTAATCGCCGAAGGTGACCAGACGGTCACACTTGACGCCCGCTTCGACCAACTGTCCCAGACCGGAGATACGGAATCCCGATGCCAGGTTCTCTTCCTTGATGCCGCGACGCAGCGCTGCCGCCACGCATACCACCAGATCGACCTTGTGCTCCTCGGCCAGTTTGGTCCAGCGATTCACGATATGACGATCATCCTGCGGCGGCTCGGTGAGCTTGGACGCATTGTTGACGCCGTCGTGATAGAAGAACACGCGCCATACCTCGTGCCCCTTCTCGATGGCCGCCTTCGCGAACAGGTAAGCCGAATCGCTCGCCTGATGCTGGTACGGCCCTTCGTTGACTACGATTCCGAACTTCATATCTACTCCCGGACTCAGAAACGGATGTGGGTCGAAGAGTTGAGGTTGGCACGCGAACCGCGCCAATCGTCAATCAGGTACTTGGTGAACGGCAGCCCGGTCTTCTCGAAGAAGCTCGGCCAACCGATACGGTCGATCCAGTCGGCCATGCGCTCCCAAGGACGTGCGTCTTCCTTGTACACATGCAGGATGTTCTTCACGACTGCGCCGACTTCGGGCCAGCGAGGCGCGTTGTTCGGCAGGCCGGACGCAACCATCTTCATGAAGGTCGGCTTGCCGCGCGCGTTGGAGTTCTTTCCGCCAACCCAGATGGCCAACTTGGAATTCTCCGGGTCGTTGATCTGCATCGGAGGGCAGGGAGGGTAGCAAGCGCCACAGCACATGCACTTGGCTTCGTCGATCTCCAGAGAAGGCTTGCCGTTCACCATCGCGGGACGGATCGCCGCAACCGGGCAACGTGCCACCACGGTAGGACGCTCGCAGACGTTGGCGACCAGGTCGTGATTGATGACCGGAGGCTTGGTGTGCTGCACGATGATCGCGAGGTCGGCCTGACCGCCGCAATTGATTTCGCAGCAGGAGGTGGACAGGTGCACGCGGTTCGGCATCTCTTCGCGGCGGAACTCGTCATACAGCTCGTCCATCAGCGCCTTCACTACGCCGGAGGCGTCGGTGCCTGGGATGTCGCAATGCAGCCAGCCCTGGGTGTGCGCGATCATGGTGACCGAGTTGCCGGTACCGCCGACCGGGAAGCCGCTCTTCTCGAGTTCGGCGATCAGCGGCGCGACCTTGCTCTCGTCCGAAACGATGTACTCGATGTTGGAACGGATCGTGAAACGCACGCGACCCTCAGCGAACTTGTCGGCGATATCGCACAGTTTGCGGATGGTGTAGACATCCATCTGGCGCTGTGTGCCGGCACGTACGGACCACACCTCGTCGCCGCTGTGCGAGACGTGATGCAGCACGCCCGGACGAGGACGGTCGTGGTATTTCCAGTTGCCGTAGTTCTTGAGCAGCAGCGGATGCAGGTACTTCTTGTTATCGGGTACGCCAGTCTCTTTCGGCTTGCGCATTTGCACGGGTGCATTCATGTTCTATCTCTCCTCAGGCAGCGTTCTTTTTAGCATTGATCTTGGCGACTTCGTCGTCCCAGCCGTCGGTACGGACGTACGGGTTCATACGCGGCGAATTGACCATTGCCGGGTCGGCATCGATCTCCATCGCCTCGAGGAAGTTAGCCAAGCCGATACGCTCGATCATCTCGCCGGTACGCTCGTGCTCCAGCGCGTTTTCGGCAAAGAAGTCGATGGTGCGCTGGGCGAAATCAACCAGCTTCTCGACATCCTCATCGGTATCCAGCTTGATGAACGGGAGGATCACGGTACCCAGCAGGCCGCCGATCTTCAGATGGCTCTTGCCGCCGACCAGCACGGTCGCGCCCTTGTCGGTACCAGCCGCCAGTGCGCCGGTCATCACGTTGATGCAGTGCATGCAGCGCACGCAATCACGGTTGTCGATCTCGACCGCATGCGTATCGTTGACTGCAACGCTGGAGATGCGATCGCCGCTCTTGACCTTGCCGATCTCCTTCAGCTGGAAAGCCTTGGTCGGGCAACGCGCGACAACGTCGTTCACCAGCTCGTCCATGCCGTGCTTGGCGAACCATTTCTTCGCCAGCGCCTCGTCGGTGCGAATGTTGTCGCGCCAGGTGCCGATCACCGCCATGTCGGCGCGCTGCACCGAGTTCATGCAGTCGTTCGGGCAGCCGGAGAACTTGAACTTGAACTTGTAAGGCAGCGACGGACGATGGATGTCGTCCAGGAAGGTATTCAGCACAGCACGATGCGCCTTGGCTTCGTCGTAGCAGGACTGTTCGCAACGCGCAGCGCCCACGCAGGACATCGAGGTACGCACCGCCGGACCGGCGCCGCCCAGATCGAAACCCATCTCGTTGAATTCGTCGAACGCCTTCTGCACGTTCTCGGTGGTCGCACCCTGGAACATGATGTCGCCGGACTGACCGTGGAACGCGATCAGACCGGAACCATGCTTCTCCCAGATGTCGCAGAACTGGCGCAGCGTGTCGGTATCGTAGTGCATGCCCGGAGGAGGCATCACACGCAGCGTATGGAACTCGGCCGCATCCTTGAACTTCGGCGTGCCGTCTTCGTTCTTCAATTCGGTGAAGCGAGGGATCACGCCGCCGCCGTAACCGAACACGCCGACCGTGCCGCCCTTCCAGTAGCCCTTGCGGGTCTTATAGGACTCTTCGAGCTGGCCGAGCAGATCGACCACATGATCCTTATTCTTGGCCAACTCCTTCAAACCGGTCACAAAACTCGGCCATGGACCACTCTCAAGCTGGTCCAGGTTTGGGGTATCATGCATCTTCTTAGCCATAATCTTCCTTTCAGTCGCGTTGCCCAAAGCTCTAACTGCTGGCAAACGTTGATTGACCCGGCAGAGACGGGATCTTGCATTTGTCTGAATCGGTCGCTCATACTTCACGACCCGCCCGAAATTCCGTACTGAGGTATTTACCTTGACGCATGGTACGGTGCATTCCTCGTGCATTCCATCACCCTGAGCAACTACCCGCTATAACCCTTAAGGGTGGGGTAAGACCTTCCCCCGGTAGTATTTCAATGACATAGGGATTGAGGATAGACTGCAGGCATTCATTAACAGGCGCAATGCACCTACGAGGACATCCACATGGCGGAAATCCGGGAATTGACCCGATTCAAGGTTCCCTTGGGCAGCCAGGAGATCGAACTGCAGCAGATCGATCACTCCGAGGGCGGCATGAGCCTGCTGCGCGTGCGTATCCGCGAGGGCAAGCGCTTCACGATATTCGACATCGATCCGGCCACGGCACAGCAATGGGCAGAGGCGATGCAGGACTGGGCAAAAACCCAGCAAGTCCATGGCCAGTAAGCCGACCACTGCGATCGAGATGGTCGATCTGGCCTTCGATGTCAGCGGCAATGCGCTGCCTGCCAACCACCCGTTCACGCTCTGGGACGCGCTGTCCAGCCTGGCACCCGCGCTGGCCGATGCGGATCGCGCCGGCATCCTGCCGATGCGCCTGCCCGAACATACCGCAGACATGCTGCCCAGACGCGCCAAGCTGACCTTGCGCATCCCCGCCGCCTTGGCGGAAGAACTGACGGTCGCGCTGTCCGGCACGCAGCTCGATCTGGGGAGCGGCCTGCTGCAACTCGGCATGGGCAGACCGCGTGCGATAACGGCCTACCCGACCATACACGCTCATCATGTCGCCAGCGACGAGGATGAGCCGGTCTTTATGGATGGCGTGCGCGCGCAACTCGACGAGATGCGCATCGCATGCAACCTGATCTGCGGCATGCGCCACCTCATCGGCGACGAGACCCAATCTATCCGGGGATACAGCCTGGTCATCCATGATCTGAAAGCCGACGCATCGCTGAAGCTGCAATACCGCGGACTGGGCGAGTCGCGCCAGTACGGCTGCGGAATTTTTGTGCCTTACAAAGTCATCTCCGGCTTGAACGATGACTGAGTGGGGTTTTTTACTTAACCGAGTGGAGGAAAACAATGGGATACACAGTCGCAGGCAATGAACTCGAAACCGATGATGATGGCTTTCTGCTCGAGCCTGATTACAGCGAAGAAATCGTAAGCGTGATCGCCGCTGCCGAGAACATCGAACTGACCCCGAAGCACTGGGAGGTCATCAACTACATGCGCGAGGAATATAAGGAAAGCGGCCACACGCCGAATTTCCGCAACATGCTCAAGGGCGTCAACGCATTCTGGCCGGAAGCGGACAGCAAGGCACTGTACGACCTGTTCCCGACCGGCCCGGCCAAGCAGGCCGCCAAGATCGGCGGGCTGCCGCAGCCTTACGGCAAGGGCGGCTACTAAATCATAACCAGGACAACCGACATGACTCCCAAAGACTTGCATGCCAACGTGACGCTGGACCTGCGCGGCCTGAGCTGCCCCGCTCCGCTGCTAGGCGCGAAACGCGTGGTCAACGACCTGAAGGACGAGCAGATCCTGCTGCTGATCTCCGACTGCCCCGGCACACGCGACGACCTGTTCGCCTGGGCCGAACAGACCGGCAACCAGGTGCTGCAGACCGAAAGCATCGCCGACGGCGGCACAGGCTACTACGTGATGAAGGGCAAGGGCGAAGCGCATCAGGCCAACGTGCTGCTGGACATCCGCGGCGTGGTCTGCCCCGGCCCCATCGTCGAGGCGAAGAAGCTGATGAACGGCATGAGCTCAGGCGAGATACTCAAGCTGGTCAGCAATTGCCCCGGCATCCATTCCGACATCGTCGGCTGGGCGAACATGACCGGCATCAAGCTGCTGGAATCCGTCGAGATCGCTTCCGGCGAGCACGCGTTCTACCTGCAGAAGCCCTAGGCAAGCGGTGGAACGCTCCAAGATCCGCATCAAGAGCAACTGGTTCAAGGCCGGGCGCGAACACGGGCCGGAGGAGCTGGCCGGCGCGGTGTCGTTCGTCGCTTGGCGCATCGCGGACAATGCGCTGAGGAACACCCGCCGCGCCGATTTCGAGATCGCCGTCGGGCCGCAGTATTTCGCGTTCCTCACGGAGTTCCTGATCTATGCGATCCAGGTCGCCGACCGCATCGCCTACCGCATGCTTTCCGCCGAAGACCGCGCCGAATTCACCGGCAAGCTGGCGAACCGCGTCGGCGACACCTATGCCGAGAACGAAAGCCGACTGATGGGCGGCGAAATAAGCGAATGCAAACGCCGCTTCATCGAACGCCTCAACCAGCAAGCCGACGGCTATGCCGACTTCGACTACACTGATACCGGCCCATCGTTCAACTTCACGCGTTATCTGGGTTACTGCATGGACGGCATCATGGACGCGAAGGACAGCGGCTGGATCATCGACCAGATGATCACCGTCGAGGCACCCGATGCGGCCGAGACGATAGAGAAGACCATGCGCAACCTGCTCGAAACCGAACCGCGATCGCCGCGCCGCCGCAACGGCACCAGCGGCGACTGACTCCTGACCGCACATGAGCTCCCCGTTCGACCTGGCCGACAACGACGCATATTTGCGCTGGCGCGAACGCAAACTGGCGCAGGCCATCGCCGACGCGGACGGACTCGTCGTCGAGATAACCGACCCCGCCGCACTGACCGCCGCCGAACGCAGCGAGTTGCTGGCTCGCTGCCGACGCAGCAATATGGCGATTTACGCCACCGCTGCAGAGATGGACGAACGGGCGGTGCAACGTCTGGGCGCGCAACTCGGCCTGCTGCGGCTGGATGCCAACTGGCTGGCCGGAGAACAGGGCGTGTCGCGTATCGCCGTGCATCCCGGCGACGGAACAAGGCAGGCCTACATCCCTTACACCGACCGTGCGATCAAGTGGCACACCGACGGCTACTACAATCCGCCGGAACGACAGATACGCGGCATGATCCTGCATTGCGTGCGGCCCGCAGCACAGAGCGGGGAGAACCAGTTGCTGGACCATGAGATCGCCTACCTGATGCTGCGCGACTTCGATCCCGAACTCATACGCGCACTGTCCGCGCCAGATGCGATGACGATACCCGAGCGCACCGACGAACAGGGCGTGGCGCGCGCCGCGCAGACCGGCCCGGTGTTCTCCGTCGACGATGCCGGGCATCTGCACATGCGCTACACCGCGCGCACCCGCAGCATCGAATGGAAGCAGGACGAGGCGACGCGTGCAGCGGTCGCCCAACTCGAACGCCTGCTGGACAGCGATCTCCCCCATGTCTTCCGCACCCGGCTCTCGCCCGGCATGGGACTGCTGTGCAACAACGTGCTGCACGACCGCGCTGCATTCACCGACGACCCCGAGCAACCGCGCCTGCTGTTCCGCGCACGCTATCTGGATCGCCTTTCCGCAAACTGACCACAGATAAGGCCAGGCAATTCACGCATAAAGGGATTAAACATGAGCCATACCAACACTCCTTCCATTCTTCGCCAATTGCAACTCTCCTTCCTGGGCTTCGGGCTGGCGATGGGTATCGTGTTCCCCTTCTACGCCCACTTCTTCGTCGACTGGAAGGACGGCATGCTGCCGTGGTTCGTGGTCGGCTGCGTGATCGCGGGCATCAGCATCGGCATCGTCAACCACAAGCTGCTCGAATGGCTGCTGATACGCAAGCTGCGCCAGGTTGCCGTCGCGGCTGAGCGTATACGCGGCGGCGACCTGCGCCAGGGATGCGGCGTAAAGAGCGGCGACACCGTGGGCGAGATCACCCAGGGGTTCGATGCGATGGCCGACGGCCTGCGCGAAACCCTGCGCGGCATCGCCAACTCCGCCCAATCTGTGGACTCTACCGCCCGCGAGATCGGCGCGGCGATGCGCGCGCTGGGCCAGAACATGGACGAACACCGCCACAACGCCGACGAGATCGGCAAGGTCATCAACGGCATGGCCGATGCTGCAAACTCCATCCTCGAACTGTCGGATGCGGCAGGCAGGAACGCCTCCTCCGCCGACGAACTGATACGCAGCGGCGTCGCCCATGTGAACACGACCGAACAGGCCATCTCCGAACTCGATGCGGCCAGCGGCAAGATATCGGCCAACGCCTCCAGCCTGGAGGCCAGCGCCAAGGAAGTCGAGGAAGCCGTCTCTGCGATACGCGCGATCGCCGAACAGACCAACCTGCTCGCGCTGAACGCAGCGATCGAAGCGGCGCGGGCCGGCGAACAGGGCCGCGGCTTCGCGGTCGTCGCCGACGAAGTGCGCAAGCTCTCCGAACAGGCCGCGCAAGCCACCACGCGTATCGACACCGTGCTGCTGCGCGTCAATCAGGACGTCACCTCCACCGTGAAGCTGTCCGACGAGAATGCCAGGGCGGTCCGCGCCGGTCTTGCCGCCTCCAAGCTTTCCTCCGAGACCTTCGCGCAAATAGAACAGGCCACCACCGCGATGCGCAATTCGGTGGAAGCCGTGCACGAGGCCGCCGACGATCAGCAGATGCTGGTCGGCATCGTCATGTCGCGCATCACCGAAAACGAGGCGCACACCGACAGCGCCGCGACCCACACGATGGCATGCATCGCCGATGCGGATCGCATGGTCGATGCCGCTCGCGGCCTGAACGAAACGACGCACAAGTTTGTAGTCTGAGCGTTGTAAAAGAACTCGCCGCGACTCACCAAAAGGAAGCCCCATGTCGCATGCATTCCGGCTGTTCCTGATTCTCTTTCCCGCACTGGCATTCGCCGCCCCGCTGCCGGTAGAACAAGTGGCACCCGGCGTGTATGTCCACCACGGCGAACACAAGGATCTCAACGAAGGATACGGCGGCGACATCTGCAATGCGGGCTTCATCGTCGGCGACAAGGGCGTGGCGGTGATCGACACCGGCGGCTCGCCCAAGATAGGCAGCCGATTGCGCGAGGCGGTGCGCAAGGTCACCAAGCTGCCCATCCTGTACGTCATCAACACCCATGTGCATCCCGATCACTCGCTGGGCAATGCCGCGTTCAAACGGGACAAACCGGTCTTTGTCGGTCACGGCAAACTGGCCGAAGCTATGGCGCAGCGCAAGGAAGTCTATTTGCGCAACCAGCGCGTATGGGTGGGCAAGGACGCCGTCGGCACCGAATTGATCCCGCCGACCCTACAAGTCGGCGGCACCCACGACATCGATCTTGGCGGGCGAACCCTGCACCTGACCGCCTATCCGCTCGCGCACAGCCCCACCGACATGACCGTATTCGACAGCGCGAGCAACACGCTGTGGACCGGTGACCTGCTGTTCATCGAACGCACGCCCTCCATCGACGGCAGCCTCTCCGGCTGGCTAAACGTCATCGAGCAGCTGCGCGCGGTTCCCGCCCGCCGCGTCGTTCCCGGCCACGGCTCTTCGACAAGCGACCTGCTCGCCGCGCTGGACAACGAAAAGCGCTATCTCGGCACACTGCTCGCCGACGTGCGCGCCGCCATCGAGCGCGGCGACAGCCTGGAACAGACCCTGTCGACCGCCGCCCAGTCCGAACAAGGCAACTGGCTGTTGTTCGACGTCGTCAACCGGCGCAACGTCGCGCTGGTCTTTCCCATGCTGGAGTGGGAGTGACAGGATGGCTGCCCGCGGACGTCAAATCCGGTCGGGCAGGCATAGAACGACGATCAGGGAGACCTGGCGTCTGAAACAGAGGTTCGCGATACGTGGAATTTCGGATATGCTCATGTCCGTTCCGGCATGGAACTAAACAAGGAGAACATCATGGGAAGCAAAGACAAAAAGAAGGAATCGAAGGGCAAGAAGCCGCAACCCAAGCCGGTCCCCGCAGGAAAATAATCCACGGGCGCAGGATGCTTGCGGAAAACTGCACCGCCGGAAACCTGCGCTTACCGCCCCCTCCGCACTGCCCTCCCGGGCGGATCAAATCGCACCAGCTGCCTCGGCCCCATGAAACTCGTCCCCGGCCGGGACATCGACCTGCCAAGAATCCAGCAAGGCCTCGAACTGCTCCAGCGGAACGGGTCGGCTGAACAAATACCCCTGAAAAGCATTGCACCCGCATTGCTCGAGGAAAGCATGCTGAACCTGGTTCTCCACGCCTTCGGCGATGATGTTCAGGCCCAGCGCGTCAGTCATGGCGATGATGGTATTGACGATGACCTCATCGTTCGAGTCGGTTGCGATGTCGCGCACGAAGGACTGGTCGATCTTGATCTGGTCCAGCGGCAACCGCTTCAAATACTGTAGCGACGAGTATCCAGTTCCGAAATCGTCCAGCGAAAAGCTCACTCCCAGCTGCTTGAGCTGATTCATTTTGCAAATAATGTCCTCGACGTTATCGAGCATCATGCTCTCGGTCATCTCCAGCTTGAGCTTGCCTCCATCTGCGCCAGTGGCGGACAGCATCTCCCTCACCTGATCGACAAAACCACTCTGCCCGAACTGCAATGCGGAGACGTTGACCGCCAAGGCCAGGTCGCGGGTTCTTGCGCCCGCCTGCCATTTCTTCAGCTGCTCGCAGGCCGTCATCAGCACCCATTCTCCGATAGGGAGAATAAGCCCGGTTTCTTCGGCCATCGGAATGAAATGCAGCGGGGATACCAGCCCGCGCTCCGGATGCTCCCAGCGCAACAGCACCTCGGCCCCGATGGGACGACTCCGGCGATCCACCTGAATCTGATAATACAAACGGAACTGTTCCAGCTCTATGGCTTGGCGCAGCTCCGCCTCAAGGGTGGCGCGCTGCTCGATCTCCGTTTGCATGTCGGGGTCGTAGAAGCGGATCGCGTTACGGCCCGCAGTCTTGGCTTGATACATGGCGATGTCGGCGAATTTCAGCAGATCGTCGATGCTGTCCGAGTGGCCCTTGTACAGGACGATACCGATGCTCGGAGTCGAGCTGTGCAGATAATCCTTGAGCTGATAGGGACGATTCAGCTCGTCATGGATCTTCTCGGCGACACGCTCGGCAAGTTGCGCCGCCTCCGAGCTATTCACGCTCAGGCATTCCAGCACCACCACAAACTCGTCGCCACCCAAACGCGCGACCGTATCGCCCTCGCGCAAGCATGACTCCAGGCGTCGGCCGACTTCGATCAGCAGCTGGTCGCCGAAGTCATGGCCCTTCGTGTCATTGAGTATCTTGAAGTGATCCATGTCCATAAATAACACGGCGCCATATTGCGCATCACGGTCGCTCAACGCACATGCCTGTCGCAATCTTTCCATCAGCAGGCGGCGATTGGGCAGGCTCGTGAGCGGATCATAGAAAGCCAGCTGCTGAATCTGTTGTTCGGCCAACTTGCGTTCGGTGACATCCACAAAAGTCGCTACCGCACCGACCACCGCCCCATCGTTGATCACGGGGTGAGCCCAGTACGCCACGGCGATGCTGCTGCCATCCTTGCGCCAGAACACCTCATCGTCGGCATGGGTGGCCTGGTTCTCCCTGAACGCCTTGTACATGCGACAATCCGATTCGGGGTAGGGGCTGCCATCCGCGCGGGTGTGATGTATCAGCTTATGGATGGATTCGCCGATGATCTCGTCCTCGTCCGCATAGCCCAGGATGCGCAGGAATGCGGCATTGACGAAGGTGCAGTTGCCGTTGAGATCCACGCCATACATCCCTTCCGACATGGAGTTGAGCATGAGCTGCAAACTTGCCTGCGAATCCCTGAATTGCCGGGTGCGCTGATCCACTCTGGCTTCGAGCGTGGCATTGGCCACGCTCAGACTCAACGCCAACTTGTCCCGCTCGGCATTGACCCGGCGCAGATAGCGGTTGTTGCGCCACAGGTATATCGCCCCCGCCAATATGCCCAGGAATAAAACGATCAGGCCAGCCGAGACTGCCAGGAAATATTTCTGGTAGATGTCGCGCCAGTTGAAATCCGCGTTGCGGTTGGGCAACGCGCGCAATTTCAGCATGACGGCTTCCACGGAAGAATAATCGCCCGGGGGCATGAAGCCGTAATATTTCCCGCTGCGCGCCGCCGCGTCTTCAGGCTTCAGATCGAACAGCGCCTGCGCCACCGCCTTGATCAATTCATCCGGCACATTCCGCATCGATGACAACGGCCATTCCGGATACAGCTCCGTGGAAAGCAGCTGCGGGAAGATGCCGCTCTGCTGTCTGTTCAACACCTTGAACTCGGACGGCGACAGCTTGTTCTCGGCCACCATCGCTTCCAGTACGCCGGTACGCACGAAACCGGCATCCGCCTTACCGCTCAGGACCTCGGACACCACCTTGTCCTGCGGGAGGCCAACGAAACGAAGCCCGGACGACCCTGCGATGTCGATGCCATGTGTGAACAGAGTCCAGCGTTGTACCAGGTAAGCGGCGAAAGAACGGTCATGAACCGCAGCCAGTGTCTTGCCTTCCAAGTCGCCGAGCGCTTCGATATCCGATCGTTCCGCCCGAGTGAAGATCACACCCCCGAATTGACTGACTGGGCGTCCTCCGGAAGCATTCATCAAGGTAGCGAGCGCGGCCAGACTGTAGTCCGAACGCAGGACGACGTATTGCTCCGGGTTTGTCAGAACGAATTCGACCTTGCCCTCCCTGACGGCCGACGCCAGATCGTCGAGATAGAGCGGCACGATGCTGAATCGATAATGCGGAATAGCCCTGCTCAGATAATCGGCAGTCGGCTGCCATTGCTTCAGGGTTTGCTCGGTGGTGCGAAACGAGGTGACGCCGATGCGTATATGGCGATCCTGAACCGATGCCTGCGCCGTCTGCCATGCCGCCGCCAGCAAGCCAAGAAACAGGCACAAGGCAAGACGCCCGATCGCAGATGTTATGGACATGAATCCGACAACGCCTTTCCTATATTTCCGATCGCAGAAAACGGAGGGCGATCAACATGCCCTGCCTCACCTCAGTCAGAGGTCGCCCCTGCTCGCCGCGACCATCATGTCCTTCATCGCCGCCATCACGCGTTCGGCGCTATTGCGGGCATCGGCCGGCAGCGCCTTGATCAGCTTGATATCCATCATCATGGAGACAACCCAACGCTTACCTTGGGTGTCTTCCACCAGCGCGATACGGCAGGGCATGAAAGCGATCATCATCAGATCCGCAGCCAGCATTTTGTTGGCGGTCAGGCCGTCGCAGAAGTTGAATATCTCCATGCGTTTGGCCGGTTTGCCGGTCAGCGCCTCGATCTCCTTGTAAATCGGGTTACCCCCGACGAACTTGAGGTTGTGCTGATTGGCGCGCAGCTTGAGCGACTCCACCGCATCGTCGAAGCTGACATTATCCTGCACCTGAATACGCGCGATCTGCAGCTTTACATTGGTATAAGCGATGCCGGTTGCAGGCTCCGCAGCATAGGCAGTTTGCAAGGCAAGCGCCAACAACAGCGCTGCGAGATTACGAATTATTTGCATCATGATTCCTCCCTGAAGTCAGATATTCCCGGAAACTCAGATGATTCCCGGATTGCCCGTCACGCCCTTCAACTTCGGCACGTTGGGCGCGGTAGCCTTGACGGTTTTTTCGTTGCGCAGATGGCGAGCGACCAGGTCCCAGATCGGCTCGCCGCCCTTGTCGCGTGCGGCTTCCGTCACAGGCGCCCAACCCGCCACCTTGTATGTCTTGTTGGCATCCAGCAGTTTGCCGTCCAGGCGCATGTCCTGGATGCGCTTGCCCATGCCGGCATTCGGTTCGCAGGTGTATTCCAGCCCGCCGACACGCACCATGTCGCCGCCCTGCTGGTAGTACGGATCGGGATTGAACAGGTTGTCGCCTACATCTTCCAGCACGTTCTTGATCTGCGCGCCGGTCATCTCTGTGAGCGTACTGTACGGATAGGTGATCGCGGTCTGGTTGAGCACGTCTTCCATGGTGATGTCCGAGCCCGGCAGCAGCGAGGTACCCCAGCGGAAGCCGGGCGAGAAGGCAATGGGCGCGTCCTTTTCCTTCATCAGCGCATCGAGGATCACCTGGTCGAAGCTGCCGTTGAAGTTGCCGCGGCGATACAGCAGGCCATCGGTGGTCGCCAGTTTTTCGTCGAGCTTGCTGGCATAAGGCGCGCGGTGCTTCTGTATCAGCGCCGTCATGCCCGGATCGGCCGCCAGCAGGTTGGCGAACACCGGCAGCAGCTTGTAGCGGAAGCCTGCGACCTTGCCGCCCTTCACCTCGAAGTCCAGCACGCCGAGGAACTTGCCGTTCGAGCCGGCATTGGTCACCAGCGTGGTGCCACCGCGGTTCTTCACCGGGATGGGGGCGGGAATGCCGTCGTGCGTGTGGCCGCCAAGGATGGCGTCCAGACCGCTGACGCGCGAGGCCAGCTTGAGGTCGACATCCATGCCATTATGCGACAGCAGCACCACGACCTGTGCGCCCTTCTTGCGCGCCTCGTCTATGGTGATCTGGAGGTTTTCTTCCTGAATGCCGTACGACCACTCGGGCACGAAATAGCGCGGATTGGCGATGGTGCTGTACGGGAAAGCCTGACCGATGATCGCGACCGGGACGCCGTTCATTTCCTTGATGACGTAAGGCTTGAACACCGGATCACCGAAGTCGGTGGTCTTCACGTTCTGCGCGACCACATCCATCCTGCCGCTCAGCACGCCCTCCTCGGCTTCCTTGATGCGCTGCGCGCCGTACATGCACTCGAAGTGCATGGTCATCACGTCCACGCCCAGTTCCAGGCAGGCATCTATCATGTCCTGCCCGTTGGTCCACAGCGCCTGTCCGCTCCCCTGCCAGGTATCGCCGCCATCCAGCAGCAATGCACCGGGACGCGAGGCGCGTATCTGCTTGACCAGCGTGGCGAGGTGCGCGAAGCCGCCAACCTTGCCGTAGGTGCGCGCGGCGCTGACATAGTCGAGACAGGTGTAGGCATGCGCCTCCGGCGATCCCGGCTTGACGCCGAAACGCTTGAGCAGCGCGTTGCCGACCAGATGCGGCGGCTGCCCGCTCATCGCCCCCACGCCGAGGTTGATCTCCGGCTCGCGGAAATACATCGGATTCAGTTGCGCGTGGCTGTCGGTGATATGCAGCAGGCTGACATTGCCGTAACGGCGTAAGTCGTACATGCGCGAAGCATCGCGGGCTGCATAGCTTTGGTTGCTGTTCAGCATGAAGCCGCCCGCCGAGGCGATTGCCAATAGTTGCAGGAACTCGCGACGATTCATGTCCATGGAATTTCTTTCGCTGCGTGGATCGATGTCTGATAAACCGGCCCTCCGCTCATGCGGCGGGCCGGCATTGCGGCGTTACTTGTTGACCGGCGATTCCGGATCGAGCAGCAGGGCGACCAGATCCTTGATCTGCGCTTCGCTCAGGATGCCCATGTGGCCGAAGCGCGGCATGTTGGCACAGGCGTTGTAGGCCTTGGCGTTGTAGATGCGGCCATATGCATAACGCTGGACCTCTTCGGTATTGCCGCGGATCTTGCCGAAGTTCAGCAGGCTGGGGCCGATGGTGCCGTAGGCGATCTCCGTGGACGACAGCTGGTGGCAGTTGTAGCAATTGCCGCCCGCGGCATCTTCCGGCTTGTCACTCCAGGTCATACCGCGGCCGCTCTGGGCGAGTTTCTCACCGGCCTTCCAGTCGCCCATGTACTTGCCGTCGGCAGGCCATTTGACGGCCTTCTCCTGCTCGGCCTCCAGCTTGTGCTTCAGCTTGGTCGGAACCTTGTCGACATACTTGCTGCATGCCGCCTGCAACTCGTCCTGATTCACGCGGGAGGCCTTGGCGATGCCCTTGTCGCGGAAATCGCGCTTGATGATGTCGGTGGTTTTTGCATCCAGCGAGGCGGCCTGTGCGGGCAAGATTGCGGCAGCAAAAGATGCAGCCACGACCATTCCAATAATTTGCTTTGCGTTCATGTTCATCTCCTAACGTTTCAGACCAGGACCGTCATACTTGGCGCCGTTCGCGCTGACCGCCAGAAACATGGTCAATGCGACAGTTGCTTCCGAGGCGAACTTCGGCTCGGGGAAACGCTGTTGGCGGAAGCAGTCGTTCAGACGCCACTGGAATGAGCGGGTCAGGCCCTGAGAGACGCGATAAGCGGGCCAGCTGGTGTAGGCCGATTGTGCATCCTTCTTGTTGCTGCTCAGGTTGGGCAGGTCCTGCATGCGGATACGCACGCCGCTGGTCGCATGGCAGGTGGAGCAGGCGAAATCGTAAGGACCGGCGCGATAGTTGAAGATGCGCTTGCCGATCTCGTATGCCTCTTTTTCCTTGGGATGCTTGACCGAAACGGCCATCTTGATGCCCTTGGACTGGCCGACCACATAGGTGGTCAGCGACGAGATGTCGGAAGCTTTCTTCTCGCTGGCAAAAGGCTTGGCGGAGATATCTTCTTCCTTCAGGCCTTGCAAAGTGGTCATGCAGGTCAGCAGACGCGACTCCAGATCCTGCACCTTGCCGGTGTCCTTGAAGTAGCGCGGCAGTTCGGCATAAGCGCCCTTCACCACGCCGGGCCCCTTGCCCAGATCGCACTTTTCCAGCGTAGCCTGATTGGGGCCCGCTGCCGTCTTCCACAGCTCTTCGCCGCGCATCTCGTCGAACTCGGCAGGATTGCCGTCGCTGATCATTTCGCGATATGCCGCGATGCGATCCGAATCTGTCGTTTCATTTTCAGCCGCTTGCACCGTACAACTTGCCGCCAGCGCGAGCATCAGAATTGCCTTGTTTACGTTACTGGTGTTCATCTTTACCTCCCCAAGGAAAAACTGGCTACCGAATCGGCAGCCAGTCTAGATGTATCGAACGTTATGCAGCGATTGCCACCTCGTCGGTGCGGGTATCACCCTTGTTGTCCACCCAGCTGACGGTGACTTTTTCACCCGCGGCTCCGCCCTTGAAGTGGAACAGCAGGTAAGGGTTCTTCGATATGGACTGGCCGAACTGCGCCTCCAGTACCGTGCGCCCCTGATACTGGGCTTTGACTTCGGTGATGAACCATGCCGGCACCAGCGTGCCGTCCGCCTCCTTGCGCAGGCCGGTCTCCATCTCGTGTTGCATCAGAATCTTGACTTCGGTCACGCCATCCTTGACGGCGGCGCGGATCTTCATTGGCTTACCCATGATGTTTATCCTTGATCGAGTGAGTTATATCCGGAAGGGCTTAACCGCCGCAGCCGCCGGCAGTCACCTTGACTTCTTTGGCGACGCGATAGAACTTGCCATCGGCCTTGACCAGCGCAACGACGTTGGCGGTCTGCCCCATCTTGACGCGGGTCGTGACCATGCCCTCGGTTCCTGCGGGAATGGTGAAGTTGGCCGCCAGGACGTTCGGATTCTTGTCAACCAGAATGGATATCTGCTCGACGTTGGGCAAGCTGCTGCTCACGGTGACCGGCACCACGGAACCGTTCTCCGCGATCTCTGGCACCGTCAGCTGGATGGATGCCGCATTGTTTTCGGGAACGATGACCCCCAACGCGTTCAATGCCTCATCCATGTTCTTTGCCGAGAACGCGTTCTTGTTCCACTCCGCCAGCGCAGCACCCGACTGCAACAGGCCGAGGGAGCCGAACAACGCGAGCAGCCCGGCACCTCCGCTTACCTTGAGCATCTTGCGACGCCCCAGATCAATTTCCATGCTCATCGAATATCTCCTTTTTGCAGTTTTCCGGTCATTTCGGGTCAAAAAAAGCCCGTATCGCTACGGGCTTCAGTGCTGGATACTTTTAGAACCGATGCGTATACATCAGTTGCCAGTTCATCTGACTGTGATCGATGCTGTAACCACCGGCTGCGGCAGGCGCCGTCACCGTGATCTTGGGCACATAAGTGAATGAGCCATTGATCTCGGACACCTTATCGAGGACATAGCCCGCACCCAGCATGTAGTGGTTCTTGACTGTCGCCGGGAACAGCGGATTCACGAAGCTGTCAGGAACCGGGTTGTTGGCCAGGTTCATGCCGGCACGCAGGGTCAGCTGCGGCGAAGTCTTGTAGGCGAATCCGATGTTGAACACGTCCTGATCGACCCAGTTCTGGGGCATCTTCATGTCCATATTCAGGCCGCCCATATCCGTGCTGCTGAAGGTCATGTGGAAATTCTTCATGACCCGGGCCCAACCCACACGCTTGTAGTCCGCCGCAATCATAAGATCGTCCGATGCCTGAACTGCCATGCCGATGCCATAGACTTCCGGGAACTGGAAATCAACGACAGTCACCTTGCCATTCAGCGTGTAAGTGGTGCCGGCCGGGCCGATCGCGCCGGCAGTATCGATCATGCTGACGCTAGCGCCATCGGCAACCATGTCGCCCAAGCTAGTCTTGGAGTGATAGGTAGCGCCCACCGTGAACTGATTGTTGACCTTGTAGGTCATCCCCAGCTTGCCCGACCAGCCGGCCGAATTCGCCTTGCCGGTAAACGGGCTGCCATCGCTGAAATTGAAATACGCTGCATTGCCCGCTCCGCCCATGAACGCGCCCAATCCAGCCACAATAGGGCCGCCCGTCGCGGTCATATTCCCGCCAGCTGCGAGGCCGCCCATTTGGGCGCCGGACATCGCCATCTGCAGATCCATGCCGCCCCATACCAGGCTAAGCGAACCCGCAACATTGAGGTCTGGAGAAACATTGTAGGCAAGCGGCACGATCACGTTGCCTACGCTCACCTCAGAACGGCTAGGTTTACCGGAACCGGCACCTACCCAGTCTGCCGCAGAGTATTCCGTGCCCATACCGCCCTGTGCGAATACGCCCACGCCATAGGACAGCGCGCCATCTTTCTTGACCCAACCGCCGGCAGGCATGTAATACGCAGTACCGCCGGAATTTGCATTCGGCATACCGGTCATCCTAGAAACCACATCCGGATGCAATCCGCCCACCGCCACATCCAAGCGGCTCTCGCCGTCAGCCATCAATCCCAGAGTCGCCGGGTTGTTTGCCATACCCGCCGCACCATTGTCATAAGCCATCGAAGCGCCGCCCATACCGGTAGCAATCGGACCATAGCCTTCCATCAGCATGCCGTTGGTTGCATATGCAAGCGGCGAAGCCACCATGCCGGCGGCGAACAGCGATACAACAATCTTTTTCAATTTCATTTATGGACTCCCCTAATTGATTGATGGAACTGCAGACTACATTGCGGCCACTCCAAGACTCATAAAAACGGTATTACACGAACAGGCAGATATCGGTTTCGCCGGCGAAACCGAAGAACATCGACGCACCGCCGTATTCGACGTTGTCGATGAATTCTCTCTTGTCCATTTCGAACAGATCGACTGTCATCTGGCAGGCAACGAATTTGACATCGGCTTCCAGGCACAGGTCGCGCAGCTCTTCCAGCGAGGCGACGCCATGTTTGGCCAGCTTCTGTTTCATCATCATCGTCGCCATGCTTTCCATACCGGGCAGCATCTGCACCATCACCGGCATCGGTATCGGCATAGGCATCGCGGGATTGGCCAGAGGACTGATCTTCACGTCGGACAGGTCCTTCTTCAGCAGCTGCAGGCCGTAGAACGTGAAGAATATCTGCACGTCGTAGCCCAGTGCGGCAGCGGTCGAAGCAAGGATGAACGGCGGATACGCCATGTCCAGCGTGCCCTTGGTGGCGATGATCGCCATTTTTTTGGTGGTCATGCTCTAGCCCTCGCGGTGATTATTTCTTCTTCATCATGAAGACGTACTTGCCGCCTTCTTCCGTATTGGAAAGCAGGGTGTGGCCGGTCTGGTCGGCAAAGGCCTGCATATCCTTGACCGCGCCGCAGTCGGTAGCGATGACTCTGAGCACTTGCCCGGATTCCATATCGGCGAGCGCCTTCTTGGTCTTCACGATAGGCAAAGGACAGGACATACCACTGGCATCAAACTCTTTATCGAACTTCATTTATCTTCACTCCAACTGGTTATTAAAATTACCGCAAAATGGCATCATCACAAATGCGATGCGCATTATAGGAACGGAGGGCGCATAAGCGTCCATACCCACGACGGGTGTCTGAAATAGCTCTTACGGGTTATCTATCAGACTCTGTTAATAAAGGTCGCGCGGGCAGACACACACATCCCCTGCCCACGCAAAAAACGCAGGCAGAAAGCCTGCGCCGGAGGAGCGAACATCGGCAACAAGAATCGACTGTCGTCGCTTCATGTTCGCCCCTCTGCCCTTTACATCAGCACATCGTTCATGATGTTCTTCAGCCAGTAGCCGGCCAGCGTACCCTCGACCTCGGAACGCTGCGCCGAGACGCCGCCCCCTTCCGCCGAAACCATCGCCTGCTTTTCCGCGTTGAAACGGAAGACGTTGGCCACATGCATGGCTTCGCGGTCGCTGACCATGCTGTAGCAGGTGTTGACGATGGTCGGATTCTGATCCGGCGTCTGCCCCTGCATCAGCTCGATGATCGCCGCCGCGCAGACCTTGGCCTGCGAAGTCGCCATATGCCCGGACTTGGGCAGCGCAGCGGAAACTGCGTCGCCGATGACATGGACATTCTTGTGCACCTTGGACTCATAAGTGAGGAAGTCCACCGCACACCAGCGACCATCGACGCTGGCCACACCGGCCATCGCGGCTACGGCACCTGCCTTCATCGGCGGGATGACGTTCAGCACATCGGCTTTGACGTCCTCGAACTCGGTCTTGGCGATCTTGCCGGCCACATCCACCTTGGTCACTGCGGCGTTGGGACGATATTCCACCATGCCCGGATACAGCTCCTTCCAGGCGGCCATGAACAAGCCCTTCTTCGAGGTGACATCCGGATTCGCATCCAGGATCAGCACCTTGGATTTCGGCTTCTTGTTCTTCAAATAGGAGGCGACCTGACAGGCGCGCTCGTACGGTCCAGGCGGGCAACGATAGGGCGCCTTGGGAATGCTGACCGCGAAGACGCCGCCGTCCGGCATCGCCTCCAGCTGCTTCCTGAGCAGTGTGGTCTGTGCTCCGGCCTTCCATGCATGCGGGATACTCTTGTCAGCGACCGAGGCGCTCAGCCCCTCGATCTGTTCGAACATGAAATCGACGCCCGGCGCAATGATCAGACGGTCGTAGCTCAAGTGTCCGTTAGCCAGCATCACCTTCTGCTTCTCGCTGTCGATCGCCTTTACCTCGCCCTGCACCAGCTTGATGCCGTACTTCTTCTTCAGCGTATCGTAGCCCTGGGTCAGGTCGTCTATGGTTCTCGTACCGCCCAGCACCGTATTGCTCATCGGACAGGAAATGAATTTGGCGTTGCGCTCGACCAGCACCACCTCGATCTTGTTGTCACTCCACATGCGGATGTATTTGGCTGCCGTGGCACCGCCGAAGCCGCCCCCGACGATGACGACGCGCTGCCCTTTTTTCTTGACGATCTCACTGGAGGCGAAAGCCAGCCCCGGGAAAGCGCCGATTGCGATACCTGCCACACTCAATTTCAAAAAATCACGACGATCTAGCGACATGTTGTGCTCCTCAATGTTTGTTCCGGAAGATGCGCTGCTTGCTCAGCGCTTTTGGGCGGCGAAGAAGGCGCCGAGAAGCTCGAACTCCTCATCGGTATAACCCTTGGCATGCTGATGCATCACCGTGGCAGGGCGCGCGCCGGACTTGAAGGCCTGCATCTGCGCAACGAAGAGCTCTTTGTCCATGCCGGCCAGCACCGGAGTGCCGCCGACGCTATGGCCGCTGGTGCCATGGCAGGCCGCGCAGGAGGCGGACAGGTTGCGTGCGTGTTTGTCGGTTTCCGCCTGCGCGCCAGCTATCGGCAACATGACCCCGATGGCACAGACGATTGCGAGTATTTGCTGCTTGATCATTTTCATAGCTCCTCCCTGTTAGAAAAACAATAACTACAAAAACACCAGCCGTAAGCACTTCCCGGTCAGTTTGAAAACATCAGGTTATTACCGCATCGTCCGAACGCGCGTCGCCGCGATTGTCCACCCACGAGAGCGTGACCTTGTCGCCGGGACTGCCGCCCCGGAAGCGAAATATCAGATAAGGATTCTTGGAGACGGAGGTGCCGAACTGCCCTTCCAGTACGATCCGGCCGTTGTGTTGGGCCTTGATCTCGGTGATGAACCAGGCCGGGATCAGCTTGCCCGCCTCGTCCTTGCGACGACCGTTCTCCATTTCGTGCTGCATCAGCACGCGGACTTCGGTGACACCGTTCTGGATGGATGCGCGTATCTTGGTCGGACTGGTCATCAGCAGCCTCCCGCAGTGACTTTGACTTCGCGCGAAACGCGGTAGAACTTGCCGTTGGCCTTGACCAGCGCGATGACCGTTGCGGTCTGCGCCATCTTGATCCTGGTGCTGAGATAGCCTTCGGTACCTTCGGGGTAGGTGAAACTGGAGACCAGCATCGTCGGATTCTTGTCCACCAGTATCGATATCTGCTCGGTGCGCGCCAGCGAACTCTCCACCGTGACCGGAACCACGGCGCCGTTCTCGGCGACTTCGGGCGCGGTGAGCTGGATGGCTGCCGTATCCTCGGGAATGGTCACACCCAGCGCATCCAACGCCTCATTCATGGTCTTGGCATCAAAGGCGCTCTTCTGCCACTCGGCCCATGCCGCCTCGGGACGGACCAAGCCGATTGCACCCAGCAGCGCCAGCAACCCCAAGCCTCCGCCCGCTTTGAGGGCCTTTCGCCGCTCCAGATCAATGCTGGCTCCCATCAAGCAATACCCCTTCATGATTCATGAAATAGCAACAAGGTCGCATCGTCAGCGATTTATTGCAACACCGTCCATCCCCACAATGGGTATAAGGGCTAACCCGTTGGGGCTACTTTTCAGCAAACGCTTATATAGCGACTGCCGTTATCGACGCAAACAGCTCGCAATCGCATCCGACACGCGAACGCCATTCAGAAGACCAGATTCAGCATGATCATCAATACGGCGAGGAACAATATCGTCATGATCCCGCCGGCCCGCATGAAATCGGCCACGCGGTAACCGCCCGGCCCCATCAGCAATGCATTGACCTGATGGGTCGGCAGGAAGAAGGAATTGGAGGTCGCAAGTGCCACAGTCAATGCGAATACCGCCGGATTCGCGCCCGCGCCGATTGCGATATTTACCGCCAGCGGCACCAGCAGCACAGTCGCGCCGACGTTCGACATCACCAGCGTGAAGAAAGTCGCCAAGACGGCGATGGCGAGTTGGAGCACCCAGATCGGCGTGCCGCCCAGATGCAACAGGGTCTGCTCCGCGATCCATTTCGCCGTGCCGCTGGTTTCCACCGCAAGACCGAGCGGTATCAGGCTGGCCAGCAGAAACACCGATTTCCAGCTCACGGCGCGGTAGGCTTCCTCAATGCTGAGCACCCGCAACAGGATCATGCCGATAGCGCCAGTCATCAGCGAGATCGACAGCATGGTATTGGTAAACAGGATCAGCACGAGCGCGAGGCCAAAACAGGCGAGCGCCGCATTGACTTTGTGCGGACGCAGCTCCTCGCGTGGGAACTCGGTGGTGATGACGACAAAGTTTTTGTCCTTTTCCAGATGCGCCAGCGCGTCCCAGCTGGTGTGCACCACCAGCGCATCGCCTGACTGCAGCGGCAGGTCGCGCACGCCGTTGCCCTCGCGCAGGGTCTTGCCACCGCGATGCAATGCCATCAGGGAGATGCCGTATTTCTTGCGCATCCAGACATCGCGCGCGCTCTTACCGATGAGATCGGAACCCGGCGGAATGACCACTTCGGCGATGCCCGCCTTGGACGACGACAGTTGTTCGACAAAAGTCTCCAGATCTTCGCGCAGTTGCAGACCGCTGTCGGCGGCGAACTCGCGCAGCCGTTCCGGCGCACCAAGCAGGCCCAGCACGCTGCCAGAAACAATCTCGATATCGCGTGCCGGACCGATGCGGAGGTCGTCGCTGCCGCGCAGGATGGCAATGACCCGCAGGCGATTCGGACCCTCGATATCGTCTAGCACCTTGCCGACCAGCGGACTGTCGGACGGCACCTCGACCTCGTACATGGCGTAATCCAGGCCGTACAGCTTCTGGAAATAATCCATCGCGCTGGCACCGCTGGTGACGTTCGTCACCGCCTGGTCCGGTAACACGTAGCGGCCGGCGAGGACGAAATAGGCGATGCCGGTGCCCAGCAGTGCCAAACCGATAGGCGTGACGGTGAACAGCGACCAGGTCTCCATCTGCTGTTCCGGCGGCAGCGCCTTGTTCGATGCGAGGATCAGGTCGTTCAGCAAAATCAGCGGACTGGAGCCAACCATGGTGATGGTGCCACCGAGGATCGCGCAAAATCCCATCGGCATCAGCAACCGCGACATCGGCAGGCCGGTGCGCGCCGAAACCCGCCCCACCACCGGCAGGAACAGCGCGGCGGCGCCGACGTTCTGCATGAAACTGGAAATGAAGCCGACCGTGCTTGAAATCGCTGGGATGATGCGCGCCTCGGTATGTCCTGCCACCCTGATGATGAAGCTCGCCACTTTATTCATCAAACCGGTCTTGTCCAAGCCGGCACCTACGATCATCACAGCGATGATCGATATCACGGCATTGCTGGAAAACCCGCCGAACAGGTCGCGCCCGGACACCAACGGCTGGGGCAGCGCAATCAGGCTGCCGAAATGACTGATGAGACCCAGCATCACCATGATGGTGACTGCCGCCACATCGATCCCGACCACTTCGAACGCGAACAGGAACACCGTCAGCAGCAGCAGATTGAGGACGACCGCTATCTCGCGGCTAGGTGCGAACAGAAATGCGGACACGCCTATCATTGCAAATATAACGGCGGCAACGATAGTTTTAACCTGGCTGGCCTTGGCGCTCATTGCAATCGACTCCTCTTGATCGGCACAGCTATGCCGACATTTAGAACTGGCCCAATTACGCACAAACCAAGGATCCGTTCAAGCGCCCTTTATGATGATCTGGGCTCGCCGTCCGGAAGCTTGTCGTGACACTCGGGGAAGATGCGCGCCGTGCAGTTGCGGCATATCTCGGGATCGAACGTTCCATACAAGGATTTCGTCCAGTTCGACATCGTCGGAAAGAACCCTCCCGCACCGATGTCATCAAGCTTGTCGGACTTGCGCAGGAATTTGTAAATCTCACCCTTGCATCGGTAGAAATACAGACCTCCTCCCATCTTGCGGCGACGGCGCGCTTCCTGCGCGAGCATCTCGGCTCCCGCCACATCGACGAAACTGATGCCGCTCGCAACGATCAGTACGGATTTTTTCTGCGGCTCTATCTCGTCGATCTTCATCAGGCTGCTCTGGACGTGGTCCACCGCACCGAAGAAGATCGCACCATTTAAACGCACCATGGCCAGTTGCGGACATTGCGGATGGTCCTCCGCGCCCACGAAGTGGTAGGCCCCCTCCTCTTTGGCCGGCACCACTGGGACGATACCGGGGCGCGAGACACGGTACAGATAGAAAGACAGCGACAGCAGGATACCGAAGAAGATGCCCTTCTCCAGGTCGACCAGCGTGCCAAGGAGCGTCACCCACAAGATCACCGTTTCGCTGCGACTGCTCTTCGCGATGCTTGCGATGTGATGAAAATCGATCAACCCCCATGCAACCAAGAACAGGATACCTGCCATCGCCGCCGTCGGCAGGTAGGACGCCAATGGCGCGACCAGGAACAGGATCAGCAGCAGCAGAATCGAAGCATACACCGTCGCCATCGGCGTCTGCGCCCCGGCAGCATAGTTCACCCCGCTGCGGTTGAACGACCCGCAAGACGCATAGCTGGAGAAGAAGCTACCGACCAGATTCGACAGACCTTGGCCGATGAACTCCTGGTTGCCGTCGATGCGCTGCTCGGACTTGACCGCGATCGCGCGCGAGATCGATACGGCCTCGGTCAGCGCCAGCAAAGTCACCACCAATGCCGGGAACAGCACCTGATGTATCGTCCCGTATGAAAAGTCTGGCAGCGACAGGGGCGGCAACTGCGCCGGCAGCGCGCCCACGGTCTTGATCAGCGTATTCTCGGCGCCGAGCTCCAGATTGAGCAGATACGCGACAAGACTACCAATCACCATCGCTACGATCATATACGGCAGCTTGGGGATGTAGCGCTTGGCCAGAATACCGGAGGCCAATGTCACCGCGCCGACCAGCGTGACCCATAGATTGATGTTGCCGAACTGTTCAAAGAAGCGCTCGATCACCACATGGAAAGGCGCGCCACGTTCGATGGCAATGCCGAAAAAATTCTTCACCTGACTGGCAGCGATGAGCACCGCCGCCCCAGCCGTGAAACCGATCACCACCGTGTGCGAAATAAAATTGACCAGCACTCCCATGCGCGCAAGGCCGAGGATCAGCTGGAACAACCCCACCAGGAAGGTCAGCGTCAACACCATGCTGATGAACTGCGGCGAACCGGGATCGGCCAGCGGGCTCATCGCGGCGAACACCGCGATGGAGATCGCCGTGGTCGGCCCGGACACCAGATGCCAGGAGGAACCGAACAGCGCCGCAACGATCGCCGGCAGCATGGCCGCATACAAACCGTATTCCGGCGGCATCCCGGCGATGGTGGCGAACGCCACGCCCTGCGGCAGCACGATCAGCGCACCGGTGATACCGGCGATCAGGTCGGCACGTGTGGATTGGCGATCCACCAGGTGCTTCCACTGCATGAAGGGCAGCAGGTGGTACAGCCAGTATTTGCCCGAATGCTTGGTCTTCACGGTGTGGGAATCAACCTATGGTCTGGTAATAAAGGTTCTGCGGATGGTTGGCCTGCGCGAAGAAGAACCAACGCTCTGCCAGCAGACCGACATATTGCAGGACAAAGGCCAGTCCCAGCAAGCCCGGAGTGAGCATGCCCAGCGCCAGCAAGGCCAGCGGCAGCACGAACGCCAGGATCAGGAAAGTCGGCTTGATGGTACGCATGAAGCTCCCGCTCTTGCCGTGAAAGAACTCGCGCGTGTTGAACGAGCCGCCCATCGCCCCCATCGAGCGCTGCACGATGTGGGGATGCTTGATACCGATGGCGGTCTGCATCGTCGATTTCGGCTTGAGGCGCGCATTGCGCACCAATGATGCCCAGCGACCGGCGAATGCCAGCAAGGTGATGATGATCGCCCAACCGGCGAAGAAATCGGCCTGATCCGGCGCGGCCGAAGCGGCATAGAACGCCGCCAGCACGAAACCGGAAGCGCCGCCCATCAGGATGTAGTTGATCACCGTCAACGGCGAATGCCATTCGCGCAGAAAACGCAAACAGGCATAGATCATCGCGGTACAGATGAACAGCGCGAAGGCCAGCAAGGTGCCGACGACGCCAAGCACCGTGGACAGATCGACGATCTGGCCGCCGGGCAGCGTCACTACCTCGGGCCGGTATCCGCTCAGATGCGATGCGCCGAACAGGAACACGACGCCCATGAACGCCGGCAACACGATGACCTCGCGCGACAGCCACGAGGTACGCCATTGCGTGGCCGAACGCCAGGCGCGCTCCGGACGTCCCAAGTGGAAGAAGGATGCGATCAATCCGCCCACCAGCAGAGCCAGAGCGAGGGCGCTGCCGTAGCCATAGAAGTCATCGGACTGCATCGGCAACAGCCCGAACAGCGCATAGGACTGGTGCGTGAACAAGGCGAGGAACAAGCCCTGCGCCGCACCGATGAGCGTAGTCAGAAAAATAACGGAAAAAGCTGGTTTCATAATTAGCCGTTCTTAAATGGGTTGCTTCATCACCACGCCGAGGCATCGTCCATGGACGACTCGTCCTTGCCCGGCTTGGGCAAGTGGCCTTCGACCTTGAGCGGATTGTCGGCGCGCTCCAGTTCGTCCTCGTGGATCTTGATCTTGGTCTTGCGGCGCGGCAGATAATGGTTGGCGGGCTGCGTGCCCCACTCAGGCATCAACGCATAACCGCCGTCTTCGCGTATCGCCTGCGACACCTCCGATTCGGGATCGTGGATGTCGCCAAACAGGCGCGCGCTGGTCGGACAGGCTTTCACGCAGGAAGGCTTGCGGTCCGCCTCGGACATAGACTCGTCGTAGATGCGATCCACGCACAGGGTGCATTTCTTCATCACCTTCGCCTTCTCGTCGAACTCGCGCGCGCCGTACGGGCAGGCCCAAGTGCAATACTTGCAGCCTATGCACTTGTCGTAGTCCACCAGCACGATGCCGTCTTCCTTGCGCTTGTACGATGCGCCGGTCGGGCACACCGGCACACACGGCGGGTCTTCGCAATGCAGACAGGACTTGGGGAAATGCAGCGTCTCGCTGTGCGGATACTGGCCGATCTCGAAGGTCTGCACGCGGTTGAAGAACGTGCCGGTCGGGTTCAGGCCGTAGGGGTTCTCGTCGCATAGCGGGCCAGCGGAGCCGGAAGTGTTCCACTCCTTGCAGCTGGTTACACAGGCGCTGCATCCGACACAGACGTTGAGGTCGATGACCAAGGCGAGTTGTGTCATTTCGCACCGCCTTTCTTCTTGCCGCCACCGAAGTACGCCAGCAGACTGGGATGTTCTTTCATACCGGGATATTTCTTCATGGGTTCGAATTGCGGCGAGGTCTGCTCGGGCTCCCCCTCTTCCGCCTTGTAGATACGCACGCGCACGTCATACCAGGCCGCCTGTCCGGTGATCGGATCGGAGTTGGAGAAACGCTTGCCGTCGGCTCCCGGCGGCAGCTCTTCCGAGATCACGTGGTTGAGCAAAAAGCCCTGCTGCGACTCGTTGGCATTGGGTTCCAGATTCCACGCCCCGGCAGCCTTGCCGATGGCGTTCCAGGTCCATACCGTGCCCGGCTCGACCGACTCGCTGTAGCGCGCCATGCAGCGCACCTTGCCCCATTGCGATTCGCACCACATCCAGTCGCCGTCGGCGATGCCCGCGTCCTTTGCGGTCTTCGAATTCACATACAGATAGTTGTGCGCGTGGATCTGGCGCAGCCAAGCGTTCTGCGAATCCCACGAGTGGTACATCGCCATCGGGCGCTGCGTCAACGCCGACAGCGGGTACTTCAGCTTGTCACTAGTCTGCACTTCCAGCGGCTCGTAGTAGAACGGCAGCGGATCGAAGAAGGTCTCGATGCGTTTCGCCAGATGCTTGGGCGGCTGGCGCGTGATGCTCTTACCCTGGGCTGCCAGACGGAACTTCTGCAGCACCTCGGAATACAGGTGGATCAGGATAGGTTCGGCATAGCGCGTGATGCCGTTGCTCTGCGACCATTCGAGGTAGCCTTGATTCCAGTTGCGCATGAACTGGTAGGAGCGCGGCAGCACATGGTGATGCACGCAATCGTTCTTGGCGTACATCTCCCACTGGTTCGGGTTAGGTTCGCCCTTGATGGACTTCTCGCCGCCCTTGCCGCGCCAGCCGGACAGGAAGCCGATGCCGGAACCCGGCGCGGTTTCCCAGTTGACGATGAAATCGGGATAGTCTTTGTACTTGCGCGCACCGTCCGCAGTGACGAAGGCAGGCAGCTTCAGGCGCGTGCCGAGTTCGATCAGCACTTCCTGGAACGGCTTGCATTCGCCGGTCGGCGGCAGCACCGGAATGCGCACTGAATCCACCGGGCCGTCGAATTCGGAAATAGGACGATCGAGCATGGACATCACGTCGTGGCGCTCGAGGTAAGTAGTGTCCGGCAGGATCAGGTCGGCGAACGCTGTGGTTTCCGAATGGAACGCATCGCACACCACGATGTACGGGATCTTGTATGTGCCGTCTTCTTCCTTGTCGACCAGCATCTTGCGCACTTCGCTGGTGTTCATCGACGAGTTCCATGCCATGTTGGCCATGAACATCAGCAGGGTGTCGATCTTGTACGGATCGCCGCGCCATGCGTTGGTGATAACGTTGTGCATCAGACCGTGTACCGACAGCGGATATTCCCAAGAGAACGCCTTGTCGATACGCACCGGACTCCCGTCCGCATTCACGAACAGATCGTCCGGGTCGGCCGGCCATCCGAGCGGCATGCCGTCCAGCGGCGTGTTCGGCTGTACCGCGCGCGGGTCGTTAGGTGGACGTGCGCAGGGCGGGATCGGACGCGGGAACGGTGCCTTGTGACGGAAACCACCGGGCCTGTCGATGGTGCCCAGCAAGGTCATCAGGATGGACAACGCGCGTATGGTCTGGAAGCCGTTGGAGTGCGCAGCCAAGCCGCGCATCGCATGGAACGACACCGGGTTGCCGGTGACGGTGTCGTGTTCCTTGCCCCAACTGTCCGTCCACGCGATCGGCAGTTCGATCTTCTGGTCGCGCGCAGTGATGCCCATCTCATGCGCCAAGCGCTTGATGGTGTCTGCGGGAATGCCAGTGATCTGCTCCGCCCATTCCGGCGTGTAATCCTTGACGCGGTCTTGCAACAATTGGAACGCGGGTTTGACCGCGACGCCGTCGGACAGTTTGAACTCGCCCAGCAAGAAGGGATCGGCACCTTCGGTGTGGGTGATGACCGGCTTGTTGGTGTTGCGATCCCACCACAGCTTGTTCTGCGGGTCGTAGCAACCCTCTTCTTCAGGCACTTCGGTACGCACGAACATGCCGAACTCGTCGTGTTCTGCATCAAGGTTCACCAATTGGCCGGAATTGGTATAGCGCACCAAGAAGTCGCGGTCGTACAGGCCGAGCGCGATGATCTCGTGGATCAGCGCCAGCATCAGCGCGCCGTCGGTGCCGGGACGGATGGGCACCCATTCGTCTGCGATCGCCGAGTAGCCGGTACGCACCGGATTGATGGAAATGAAACGACCGCCCTCGCGCTTGAACTTGGACAGCGCGACCTTCATCGGATTGGAGTGATGGTCTTCCGCCGTGCCTATCATGATGAACAACTTGGAGCGTTCCAGATCGGGGCCGCCGAATTCCCAGAACGAGCCGCCTATCGTGTAGATCATGCCCGCAGCCATGTTCACCGAGCAGAAGCCGCCGTGCGCCGCATAGTTCGGTGTACCGAACTGGCGCGCGAACAGGCCGGTCAGCGCCTGCATCTGGTCGCGCCCGGTGAACAGGGCGAACTTCTTCGGATCGGTGGCGCGCAAATTACCCAGGCGCTCGGTCAGGATGGAGAAGGTCTCTTCCCAGCTGATCTCCTCGAAATCGCCCGCACCGCGCTCCGTTCCCGGCTTGCGGCGCAACGGCTTGGTCAGCCGCGCCGGCGAATACTGTTTCATGATGCCGGAGGAACCCTTGGCGCAGATCACGCCGTTGTTCAACGGGTGGTCGGGATTGCCGTCGATGTAGCGCACCTCCCCGTTACGCAGATGCACGCGGATGCCGCAACGGCAGGCGCACATATAACAGGTGGTTTTCTTGATCTCGGTCTTCGCATCCGCAACGGGCGGAGCAAACGGGTCGTGCAATGGGGACGATGACATAGGCCGGTATATTTTATGTAATGATCGAGCTGCGAGCCCTGCAAGATTACTCGGATTTTCGGTTGCGAAAGTATGGACATCGAGGCTGGATGTCGCCATAGCGATGATGAGGGGTCGCGACATAACCCGTAAGGGGGGGGTGACCTTCACCCCATCAGGGCTATCGCAGAGACGCCAGTGATGTTCTAGTGTGCGACATCGCAGAATTCATAAGTAGTTGACAGGATTACTACAATATAAGGGAGGCATGCATGGCGTTGGTCAATCCGCATGGCGGAGGCGATCTCAGACCTTTGTTGCTGGAAGGCGAAGATCTGATCGCAGAGTTGAAACGCGCGAACGAGTTCCCGAAAGTAGCCGTGAGCTCACGCGAAAAGGGCGATCTCATCATGTTCGGCATCGGCGGCTTCACGCCGCTCGAAGGCTTCATGACCCACGCCGACTGGCAAGGCGTCTGCGACGGCATGACCATGACCACCGGGCTGTTCTGGCCCATCCCCATCACCCTCTCCATCGACCAGTCTACGGCAGACGCCATCCCCACCGGCAGCGAAATCGCGCTGACCGATCCGGACGACGGCAGCATCATCGCCACGATGCGCATCACCGAAAAATACAGCATCGACAAGGCGCATGAATGCGCCACCGTGTTCGGCACCACCGACCCCAAGCATCCCGGCGTGAAGATGGTGATGGAGCAAGGCGAAGTCAATCTTGCCGGCCCGGTGAAAGTGCTGTCGCAAGGCGGCTTCCCGCAAAAGTACGGCGCGTTGTTCAAGACTCCGAAAGAAACGCGCCAACTGTTCAACGAGCTGGGCTGGAGCAAGGTCGCCTGCTTCCAGACACGCAACCCTATGCACCGCTCGCACGAATATCTGGCCAAGGTCGCCATCGAAGTGTGCGACGGCGTGCTGATCCATTCGCTGCTCGGCAATCTCAAGCCGGGCGACATCCCGGCCGAAGTGCGCACCCACGCAATCATCGCGCTGACCAAGAATTATTTCGTCGCCAAGACCGTGGTGCAGGCCGGCTATCCGCTGGACATGCGCTATGCCGGGCCGCGCGAGGCATTGCTGCATGCGCTGTTCCGCCAGAACTACGGCTGCTCGCACCAGATTGTCGGGCGCGACCATGCCGGCGTCGGCAGCTACTACGGCCCGTTCGACGCGCATCACATTTTCGACCGTATCCCCAAGGGCGCACTGGAAACCGAGGCGATGAAAATCGACATCTCGTTCTGGTGCTACAAGTGCGGCGGCATGGCCTCGGGCCGCACCTGCCCGCACGACGATGCGGACCGTCTGCAAGTGTCCGGCACCCAGTTACGCAAGATGCTCTCGGAAGGCGAAGAAGTCCCCACGGAGTTCAGCCGTCCCGAAGTGCTGGAGATATTGCGCGAGTATTACGCAAGTTTGCAATGAAGGTGAAAGTAGGCGGTAGGTTCGTAGAGTGAAGAATTTTTGTGGGAGTACTTTTCCCATACTCGACAGCCAACCGGTTTAAGGATAGTCAGTCGTCTGCAATTTTTGAGGAGGAACTAATGTTTACGAGCAACCCTTTTGCCACACTTACCGAAGTGATACCCCCCGCGATGATGCAGGGCTACATCGTGCTCATGGTTCTGCTGGTCATGGGCGGGACGATACTCGACATGCTGCACAAAAAGAGCGCGACGTACTTCTTCGAGAATGCGAAGAAAGCGCAGAAGAGCGCGAAACGAGAAGTGGGTGGCGGCGAGAAAGTCGCGATGGCCGTTGGCGTGCTGACCAACGAAGTGATGACCGCCGGCGAATTCAGCAATCCGCAACGCAGGATCTCCCACCTGCTGATGATGTACGGCTTCCTGATGTTCGCGGTGACCACCGCGATCATGATCTTCTCGCCGGACACCACCTCCACCCTGCTGCCGCAACTCTGGCACATCGGCGCGCTGATGCTGGCTGTCGGCGGCTACTGGTTCTGGTTCGCGATCCGCGTCGATGTGTCTGCGGAAGGCCTGCCCCGCTTCCGCTTCGAGCGCGCCGACCTGTTCATCGTCTCGCTGCTGGCCACCTCGACTTTCGCACTGATCTGGTCATACACCGGCGGCGGATTGGGCATCCCCTTCGCCCTGTTCATCCTGTCGAGCACCGTACTGTTCGCCGGCGTCTACTGGTCCAAGTTCGCACACATGTTCTTCAAGCCGGCGGCAGCTTTCCAGAAGCGCGTCATCATGGCCGACGGCGGGCGCGAGAATCTGCCGCCCGACTATGACCTGACCGATCCCGAAGTGCAGCGCAAGTTTCCGGACATCCCGATGTATATGGGCAAGAACCCGCCGAACATGGGGCTTTGCATCAAGGCTGAAAGAGCAAAACACTACTGACACTCACTCGACTACTTATTTATAAAGAATAGAGGAATAAATCATGCCAACCTTTGTATATATGACGCGTTGTGACGGTTGCGGTGAATGCGTCGACATCTGCCCATCGGACATCATGCACATCGACAAGAAGCTGCGACGTGCATACAACATCGAACCCAACATGTGCTGGGAGTGTTACTCCTGCGTAAAAGCATGTCCGCATCAGGCAATCGACGTGCGCGGATACGCGGACTTTGCGCCGCTTGGTCACTCGGTACGCGTGATCCGCGACGAGGAAAAAGGCACCATCGCGTGGCGCATCAAGTTCCGCAACGGCAAGAAAGACATGGAGCTGCTGGCGCCTATCACGACCAAGCCCTGGGGCTCGGCGACACCGAACCTCGCAGACGTGCCGGCCCCGAGCAAGGAAATGCGTAACAGCGAGTTATTGTTCAACGAGCCGAAATACATCCGCATGGATAACGGTGGATTGCATACGCTGGAATCCAATGGCCTGGAAATCAAAGAGGGAGTGCAATACTAATGAGCTACCAGACTATCATTGAAGACGATATCGACATCCTGGTTGCCGGTGCGGGCCTGGGCGGTACGGGTGCAGCATTCGAAGCAAGATATTGGGGTCAGAACAAGAAGATCGTCATCGCCGAAAAAGCGAACATCATGCGCTCCGGTGCAGTAGCCCAAGGCCTGTATGCGATCAACTGCTACATGGGCACCCGCTTTGGCGAGAACAATCCCGAAGATCATGTCCGCTATGCACGTATCGACCTGATGGGTATGGTGCGCGAAGATCTGGCTTTCGATATGGCGCGCCACGTCGACTCCACCGTGCACAACTTCGAAGAGTGGGGCCTGCCCATCATGCGCAACGAGAAGAGTGGTGCGTTCCTGCGTGAAGGTCGCTGGCAGATCATGATCCACGGCGAATCGTACAAGCCTATCGTTGCCGAAGCGGCCAAGAAGTCGGCGGATAAGGTTTTCAACCGCGTCTGCCTGACCCACCTCTTGATGGATGAATCCAAAGAGAACCGTGTTGCCGGTGCCGTGGGCTTCAACGTCCGCACGGGTAACTACCACGTGTTCAAGTCCAAGACCGTTATCTGCGGTGCCGGTGGCGCTTCCAACATCTTCAAGCCGCGCTCAGTCGGCGAAGGTGCGGGCCGCGTCTGGTACGCACCTTGGTCTTCCGGTTCCGCCTACGGTCTGATGATCGAAGCAGGCGCAAAGATGACGCAAATGGAAAACCGCATCGTGCTGGCCCGCTTCAAGGACGGTTACGGCCCTGTCGGCGCCTACTTCCTGCACCTCAAGACCTATACCCAGAACGCCTATGGTGAAGAGTACGAGTCCAAGTGGTTCCCGGCACTGCAGCAAATGGTCGGCAAGGAATATCTGGATCCGGAAGTCTCGCACCGTACTCATCGTCCCATCCCGACCTGTCTGCGCAACCATGCGATCATCAACGAGGTGAATGCCGGTCGCGGCCCGATCCACATGGTCACCATGGAAGCCTTCCAGGACCCGCATCTGGAAGAGATCGGCTGGCACAACTTCCTGGGCATGACCGTTGGTCAGGCCGTGCTTTGGGCCGCCACGGACGTCGATCCCAAGTACGAGAACCCCGAACTGACCACTTCCGAGCCTTATGTCATGGGTTCGCATGCGACCGGTTGCGGTGCATGGTGCTCGGGTCCGCAAGACGTATCGCCGCCCGAATACTACTGGGGCTACAACCGCATGACGACCATCGAAGGCCTGTTCGGCGCGGGTGATGCGGTAGGCGGCACACCGCACGCCTTCTCATCGGGTTCGTTCACTGAAGGCCGCCTGGCTGCCAAGGCTGCCTGCAAGTACATCGATGACGGCAAGGCCGAGGGCATCCGCGTTTCCGATGCACAGATCAATCGTCGCAAGGAACAGATCTACAAGCCACTGGAAACGTATCGCGTCTACAGCAACGAAGTGGTTGCCGGCACCGTCAATCCCAACTTCATCAATCCGAGACAGGGTCTTGATCGTTTGCAGAAGCTGATGGATGAGTACTGCGGCGGATTTGGCGTCAACTACATGACCAACGATAAACTCCTGAACATCGGCCTGAAGAAGATGTCCATCTTGGGCGAAGATCTGGAAAAAGTCGCCGCGTCAGATATCCATGAACTGCTGCGCGCATGGGAGCTGAAGCATCGTTTCCTGACTTCTGAAAGTGTGTTCCATCACACGCTGTTCCGTAAGGAAACGCGTTGGCCGGGATACTACTACCGCGGTGACGCAATGAAGCTGGATGACCAGAACTGGCATGTGCTGACAGTGTCCCGCCGCGATCCCAAGACGGGCGAGTACACGATGGAAAAAGCACCGCTCTACCACTTGGTAGGCGATGCAGAGAAAGCACCGCCAGAAGGACATTAAGCAAACGCAGGCTTGATTTACCGGTTTTGTAAAATCAGGCTTACGCAAAAATATTTGCGATGACTTGGTAGTACATTAAAGAGGACCGGCATAATCCATGTTGGTCCTCTTTTTGTCTCTTGCGCAGGAATGGAGTTTTGGTTGATGAATATTATTGATAAGACGGATGAAGAGATACTGGAGCTCGCACACCCCATGTGGGCGGATCTGGTCAAATACTCGAACGAAGGCAACTACGGCGCTTTCACGCGTCAATTTTCGAGCACGCTTATTGCAGGTGCCAATGAGGTCGAGATGGGCAAGCAGTTCGCCAGAAGCGAACTGGCGAAAAACCTGTCACCGGACTATGAGTATCTGGGCATCATCCGTCGCGGCGAACATGTCACCGTACTATACAAGCAGAGAAGCACGGCAAAACCCGGCGAATGGCTGGGAAGGCTGGTGCTGGGCTATGAAAAAGACAAGGTAAGAATCTTTGGTGCCACCATTTTCTAGGACAAGGTTTTCATAAAAAATCGATATGTCAGATACCATTGAAGACGAAAAATTCGTTGAGCTGAATTACAAGGTCATCGACAACCAAACCGGCGACATCCTAGTCACCGTGGACTATCCGCTGGGCTATGTGCATGGCGTGAATGACGTGATGTCCGAGGACGTGACCAAGGCACTGTACGGCAAGAAAGTCGGCGACATCATCGATGTGCCGATCGACACCAAGCTGCTATACGGTGAGCGGGATGAATCGCTGGTATTCACCGATCACATCGAGAACGTCCCGGAAGAGTATCGCGAGATCGGTATGACCATCACCATGGAAAACGAAAAAGGTGAGCCGAGGAACTTCATCGTCACCCGATTCGACGACAAGACATTGACGGTCGACGGCAACAACCCCCTTTGCGGCAGAGAAGTCACTTTCATGCTGGAAGTCTTGTCGATACGCGACGCGACCGAGGAAGAGATAGACCTTGGCGGCGCAGTCGGTGCCGATCCCGATCTGAACGAGATACTCGAACGGGCACAATGAAACGCTCTACCCTCTACCTCCTCTACCCTGCGAACAAGGCACTGGAACGCGCCATTGCGGATGGACTCTGCTTGCTGAGTGAACAAGACGCAGCAGCGGCCATGCCGGATACGCAAGTCGCCGTCGCGGATAACTTCCGCTACACGCGCGGCAATTATGAGCAGCACCGCTACAGCACCCGCATCTTGGAGCGCCTGCGCGAAGCACTGGAGGCATCGCTGGCTGCCTCTCCATGCGCGGAGACTCTGAACAACCTCGGCAACATCGTGGCTGCACTAGGCCAGCAGCGCAGAGACGCCGCATTGTTCGAGCAGGCCGTCCGGTGTTTCGAACAGGCATTGGAAAGCTACACTCAGGAAGATACACCGCAGGAATGGGCGGCCACACAATACCACCTCGGCACGGCCAATCAGGCGCTGGGCCGTTTGCTTGAGGCGACTAGCCCGCTGAAGCTCGCGGTGGATGCGTATACCAACGCCTTGCTGGTCTGGACACGAGAAGCGCATCCGGAAGCGTGGATGCAGACCATGCACCAGCTCGGCGCGGCCTTGTACACCCACGGCATCCAGCTCAAAGGCAACCGTCAACTGCAAAAGTCCGTGGTCGCATGGAAGAATGCACTGGCCGCACTCAACGCCGACGATCACGCGCTGGAACTGACCGCCACCCATAACAACCGGGGCATCACCTTGCACCATCTCGGCGAGTCGGAAGCGAATCCTGATCGCCTGAAAGAAGCGATCAATTCCTACGAAAAGGCATTGACGGTCGGCATGGAACAGCAGTTGCCCATCCATGTGTCCGTCATCTGCCGCGTGAACAAGGCGACCGCACAGAACGTACTGGCGCAATTGACGAACGATGCTGCGCTTGCGGAAGAGATCGCGGATGAATTCGAAGTAATCATCGAATGTTTCCGTCACGCACTTCAGCCGCTCTGCTTAAGGCATTGCGAAGAACAACTGAAACTGGCGCAGACCGCCTCAAGCAGTCAGGTTGCGGGGTAAAAGATGGCTCAGACCCGCTCTGACAATCTGTTATCCACCTCGATGAAGGAGCCGGTATCCGCCAGGAAGCGAATGGTGCGCGCGCCGAAGCCGACTTCCGGGCTGGCTTCGCCCTTGTCGATGGACAAGGTCAGCGCCACGCCCAGACGCGGAGACAGATTGTGGCTCTTGCAGACTTCAACGATCTTTTCCTTGAGGGGTTCCAGTTGCTTGACAATGCTGTCCGTCAAAGCGAATACGTCCACCTCTCCGGCAAGGGTCTCCGTGGATAACTCCCAGGAACTGATGACGGGCTTATCCAGACCGCTGTATGCGCCCGCAGCATTGACCGATGTAGGCTCTATACCGAGCAAACGAGTGATGTCGTCGGGATTAAAATGGTAACCAAGCAATGCAAAGTAAGCCCTTCCTTTGTTCGATGCCACGATGTTTCCCTCGTCGATGATTTTCTTCGTCCGAGTATAACGTACAGAAAGAGGTGCGCTGTTGTCGACTGAAGCCACACAAGAAAAAAAACGAGACCCCAACAATCCGTGCCTGTTCTGCAAGGACCCGCGCGGAGTGTCGTTGCAGCATGAACTTGCCTACAGTGCGCGCGACACCTACCCGACCAGTCCGGGACATACCTTGGTCATTCCGCGTCGGCATGTCGCCAGCTTTTTCGAGCTGACGCCGGAAGAAGTCGCGGCCTGCATGGGACTCATCCAGCAGGAAAAGAAACTGCTGGATGCAGAGCTCCATCCGGACGGCTACAACATCGGCGTCAATGTAGGCCCAGCGGCCGGGCAAAGCATCCTCCATGTCCATATCCACATCATCCCCCGCTACAAAGGGGACGTTGAGAACCCACAGGGAGGCGTGCGACATGTGATACCCCACAAGGCACACTACACGCGCAAATAATACAGTTCCAGGGCCAATTGGGAGGGGCCAGCTACGACAAACCTCCCGCTATCGAGCATCTGTTTTCTACAACCAAAGGAGATAGGAACATGAGTGATGAAAAGAAACCGTTTTGCCGTCCCAAAATTCCGGACGGTCACGCATTCCGCGTAACCACCCGACAGAAAGAGATTGTGCCGGGGCAGTTCTTTGTCGGCTACGAAACCACTTGGGAACCGGCGCAGAAAGAAGTGCCCTACACCACGCCCAAGCATCCCTGAACTAATCAGCAAAGAAAGATCAGCCGCGCGAGCCTGAACAGCCGCGCGGCTTCTCAATGTGGGCCCCTTGATACAACGATGCGGCTGCGGCAAGACTCACAAGCCAATAGTTGACAAATTCACTCAATAGTTCGACGATGGTCGTCCGGGTGAGCCTTTTCCTGCCCACCCTCGTCAGCAGGAGGACGCCATCATGCTCGACATCAACAAAGCCATCAGCGATCCGCGCCATTACGCAATCGACCCGGACGGCAACATGTCCGACCTTCCCCCTTGGTCACCCAACTTCGCCAATCAGCAGGCCGAACTCGAAGGCCTGATGCTCACCGACGAACATTGGGAGATCATCTACTACCTGCGCGAACGCTACCGACGAGACGGAGGCTCGGATCCCGCACGGGATGTATTGCGCGATCTGGAAAGCCGTTTTTGCGACAAGCGCGGATGCAGTCATCTGTACGAACTGTTTCCGCACGGCCCGGTGAGTCAGGCCAGCCTGCTGGCCGGCCTGCCGCTGCCGAATCATGCGCACGACATTTCGTTCGGCAGCGTGATGTAAGTTTTCGCCATACACGAACTGTCGCATTGCCGCGTCACACTAGCCTACCGATTGCCGGAAACTCACCGAACCATCGTTGCGGTTACGTGCGGAGGCACAGGCTGATGTCGTATCCGGCCGACGCCGAAAGACGCCTTTGAAAACAGACTGCATGCAGCCTGCTTGATTATGTCTGTCGGGACTGCATACGCACAAAATCTCGCGAGATGCGCAGGGCATAACATTCCATTGAGATAATATGTCCGCCGCGTATCCATACGCGCAGCCCCACCTGACTGAAAGGATGCGGGCGCTTACATCAATAGTTCAAGGGAGTGCTGGATTGAAAACGATCACGATTCGCAATGTGATGGAGAGTAGCGGCGTGGCATTCGGCACGAGCGGCGCTCGCGGCCTGGTTAGCCAGATGACCGACGAGGTTTGCACGGCCTATGCGGCCGCTTTCCTGGATGTGGTGCGCCAGTCATTTAACGTGAAGCGCATCGCATTGGGAATCGACTTGCGCCCCAGCAGCCCGCGGATTGCGGCCGCCTGCGCCTCGGCCATACGCGCACAGGGCATCGCGGTCGATTATTGCGGCGCACTGCCGACGCCCGCACTGGCGCTGTACGCTCAGACCCAAGGCATCCCCGCGATCATGGTGACCGGCAGCCACATCCCGTTCGACCGCAACGGCATCAAGTTCTACCGGCCAGACGGCGAGATCACCAAGGCAGATGAACTTGCCATCGCCGATGCGACCGTTCAGTTGGCCGATAGTGACGGGCAGCCGCTGCCCGTTGCCAACGCTGCCGCGCTCGACCAATTCGTCCGGCGTTATCTCGATTTCTTTCCAGCGAACTGTTTCTCCGGCTTGCATCTGGGCATCTACGAACATTCCAGCGTGGCTCGCGACGTGCTGCGGCGCATTCTGGAGGGACTGGGCGCCGATGTCGTCTCGCTCGGCCGCACCGAGGAATTCGTGCCCATAGACACCGAGGCGGTCGCCGAAGTGGATGTGCAAAGAGGCAAACAGTGGGCCGCAGAGCACCATTTCGATGCGATTATTTCGACCGATGGCGATGGTGACCGTCCGCTGATATCCGATGAAACGGGCACATGGCTGCGCGGCGACATCGTCGGGCTGATCTGCTCGCGTTACCTGGGCGCAAGAAAAGTAGTGGTCCCGGTCAGCTGCAACACGGCCATCGAACTGAGCGGTTCGTTCGAGACCGTGCAGCGCACCAGAATCGGATCGCCTTATGTGATCGCCGGGATGCAAGCCGTCGCATCGGGAAGCGACGACGCGGTAGTCGGCTTCGAGGCCAACGGCGGCTTTCTGGTCGGCTCCCGCTTCGACCGGGCAGGGAGGAAGCTCGCCCCCTTGCCTACCCGCGATTCGATTCTTCCCGCATTGGCCGTGCTGGCCGCAGCACGGGAGCGCAACGGCAAGGTTTCCGCGCTACTGCGCGACTTGCCCGCGCGCTACACAGCCAGCGACCGGCTGCAGGAGTTTCCGGTGGCACGCAGCAAGCAGTTGCTGGAAGAACTAGTCAGCGATCCGCAGGCATTGCTGAAATATCTGGCGCCCGACCGAAGCAAGCCAGTCGGGTCCGACTCGACGGATGGGTTGCGCATCACCTTCGACAACGGAGACATCGTGCACCTGCGCCCATCGGGAAACGCACCCGAACTGCGCTGCTATTGCGAGTCATCGACGCAAGAGCGGGCAATGCAGCTCGTGCAGCAGGTATTGGCGCAGATACGGAACTAACGCGACAGCAGGATGGTAGAGACGCGCTTGTATTCGGCCTCGGTGAAATCAGGAATATTCATAATTTACTAATCGCTCCATGAACATCGAAGAACCGTCGCGAGCGGTTGGAGTGCAAGGCGCACGGCGCGCAGAAACCGGAATGTACATTCAGTACATGAGGATTTCGAGCACCGCGCAACGCCGCAATCCAGACGCGCAGTGGTTATTCGAAGTTCATCAGGTCTGAGCCCATGGCAGGCCATCGAAGCGCCAACCGTTATGAGAATTGCGGTGATGGTTCTCGTCGAGGTCGCCTTCGAATCCGTGCGCGACGTTGTATATATCCTTCAGTCCGGCTTTTTCCAGCGCTTCGCCCGCATCCGCGGAGCGGCGGCCGGATCGGCAGATGAGCACGACGGGGCGGTTTACGCTAGCCGCCTTGCGCACATGGGCGACGAACATCGGATTGACTTCCCAATCCGGCCCGTCCACCCAAGGGATATGAATGGAACCTCGCGGATGACCGACGAACATGTATTCCATCTCGCTACGGACGTCGACGAACACCGCTTCGGGGTTGGACTGGAGGAAATCGTTGGCTTCTTTTGGGGTGAGATGTTGCATGATCGCGCTCCTTCTTGACGGGTTCAGGACGGAAAGATTATAGCCCCATGGACACGCAGTCAGCACGTCCTACTTCTCCGCGATGTCACGCGACTTCTTCGGTTTGATGACATGCCTGCCCAATCCGGCCAGCTTGCCGTACCGCCACAGGCCACGCTCATCAACTGCGAGTAGTACACCGCCTGCTTTGAACTTGAATGCCGTTCGTGCTGACTTTATCTGAGTCCAAGAACCCATTCACATCTCGACAAGCTCAATGCGAACGGACTCTTGGATAAATCATGCCGAATCAATATGGACGGGGTTTTACAGCGTATCCGATAACCCCATCAGGTAGTGGTCGGCATAGCCCGAACGGGCGATATCTACCGGTTTTTTCAGCTTATTGATATTTTAAGGAATTAAGCATAGTCTGCCGGACGCTTTTTCCGGAACTGACCACCGAGTCGATGCAGAAAAAAACGATCACCATCTCCGGCGCCAAACCCAGCGGATTCTCCTGGGTGCGCGATCCGGAATTCACCCCGCCGGGCAAGGATGGCGGGCTGGATACCTGTCTGGAACACGAGTTTGCTGCGCCTCGTGCGGGCGAACTGCGTACGCTGCTGGAAACCTTCCTGGAAAGCATCATCGGCACCGTCAACGCGACCGCGGGTGTAGTTCGGCTGCTCTCGCCGGACGGCCGCACGCTGCAAATCATAGGCTCGGCCGGGTTAACCGCGGAAATACAGGAAGAAGCCGAGAGCTTCGTCGAACTCGATTGCGAGACCACCGACAAAGCCACTTTCGGCCATGTAATCCATGCGTCGGACATCAGTTGCTGCGACGCTCGACAGAGTTGCCCTTATTCCAGTTGCCGCTTCCAGTCGCTGGTTGCCGCGCCTCTCGAAACCCAGAACCCAGGGGATGCCCCACTCGGGATACTGACCGTGTTCTTCGACGCCCATCGCGATGCCGCCAGCCAGGTCATGAACAGCATCGCCGCCTTCGCCGAAGTGATGAGCGCGACGATAGACCACACGCGCATCAATCACGAAAACAGCCGCAAGGAGCGACTGGCTGCACGTCAGGAGATCGCCAACGAAATCCACGACTCGCTGGCCCAGACATTGACCTATGCACGCATGCGCGTCAGCCTGCTGCATGATTCGGTGCGCGACTGCAAAGACGCGATGGCCCCCAAATATGTGCAAGATATCGACGAGACGCTGGAGATCGCCCAGAAAAGTGCGCGCCAGCTGATCGCCGATTTCCGCTGCGAACTGAATCCGGGCGGCCTGCTGGCCGCATTGCTGGAAATCACCGCCGAATTCCGCGAACGCAACGACATCGTGCTCGAATACCACAACCGGCTGGTCGGCCTCGAATTGCCGCTGGAATACGAGATCCAGACCTATTACATCGTACGCGAAGCACTGAACAACATCGGACGCCATTCAGGCGCCACCCATGCACGGTTGTTCGTCGATACCGATTTCGGCTACTACGTTTTCACAATCGAGGATAATGGCAGCGGCGCCCATACCTTCACGCCGGTCGAAGGACACTACGGCATGATGATCATGCGCGAGCGCGCGCACCGCATCGGCGGCGAAATCAGGGTGGACAGCACATCGGGGCTGGGCACCAGAGTACAGCTTTTCTTCCCCGAACCATCGCCGGACTGGAGAACGACAGATGACTGACAAATTGAAGGTGGTGCTGGTAGACGACCAGAGCCTGTGCCGACGCGGCTTGAGCGAACTGCTGTCGAACTGCTATGGCTTCAGCGTCTTGGGCACGACCGCCAGCATAGACGAACTGCGTCTGCTGCTCGACCAGAAACCGGATCTGCTAATCGTCGATCTGCGCATGAAGCCGCTGGACGGCATCTCGCTGCTTGAACTGCTCCGCAGCGAGGGCTACGCCACGCCCGCCGTGATGCTGACGATGAGCGATTCCGAAAACGATCTGGCCCGCGCGATCCGCGCCGGCGTGCGCGGTTATCTGCTGAAGGACATGGCGCCGGAAGACGTCGTCGATTCGATCCGGCGCGTCGCTGCCGGCGAACTGGTCGTCGCACCGACGATGACCATCAAGATGATAGACCTGCTGCGCGGCGACCAACCCGATCAGGAGCCGAAGAACTCATTGAAACTGCTGACCGAGCGCGAACGCGAGATCCTGCAACTGCTGGCGCGCGGCGAAAGCAACAAGGCCATCGCACAGACCCTGTCGATCAGCTACGACACGGTCAAGCAGCATGTCCGCCACATCCTGAACAAGCTCAACCTGTCATCGCGGGTCAAGGCGGCGGTACTGTTCGCCAAGGAACAGGGAATGTCGAACGACAACGACAGACCGCCGAGCTGCTAACCCCCCATACGGGCTATATTGCCACTTACCCGATGTGGTTATAGACACCCCCCGACCGATTGCGCCTAATAGCGCCTCTGGCAATGCCACATACGTCCACGACACACCCCGGACGTCTTTGGCTATTGGCCTGAAAAGGCTGGCAATACGGCAGCCGGGCAATCGACACAAACAAGCCTTCAAACGGCACATACCAACCGAATCAGGAAAAGGGGAAACATGGCACACATCGTAATCATGGGAGCCGGCATCGGCGGCATGCCCGCAGCGTACGAGATGCGGGAAAAACTCGAGAAGCAGCACAAAGTGACGGTGGTCTCGAACAGCGAGAACTTCCACTTCGTGCCGTCCAACCCCTGGGTAGGCGTGAAATGGCGCGAGCGCAAGCAGATCGAGTTTCCGGTGCGCTCCTATCTTGAGCGCAAGGGTATCGACTTCATCTCGACCGGCGTCAAGCGTGTGCATCCCGACCAGAACCAGCTCGAACTGAACGACGGCAAGATGCTGGCATACGACTATCTGGTGATCGCCACCGGGCCGAAGCTGGCCTTTGAAGAAGTTGAAGGCTTGGGCCCGCACGGCGGCCACACCTACTCGGTCTGCCACGTCGACCACGCGATGAAGTCGCACGACGAATGGGACCACTTCTGCAAGAACCCGGGCCCCATCGTGGTCGGCGCAGTACAGGGCGCATCCTGCTTCGGCCCCGCCTACGAATACGCCTTCATCATGGAGACCGACCTGCGCAAGCGCAAGATCCGCGACAAGGTTCCGATGACCTTCGTCACCTCCGAGCCCTATATCGGCCATCTCGGCCTGGGCGGCGTGGGCGACTCCAAGGGCATCCTCGAATCCGGCATGCGCGACAAGCACATCAAGTGGATCTGCAACGCCAAGGTCACCAAGGTCGAAGCCGGCAAGATGTACGTCACCGAGCACGACGAAATGGGACAGGAGAAGAAGAAACACGAACTGCCGTTCAACTACAGCATGATGCTGCCCGCCTTCAAGGGCGTGGATGCCGTGTTCGGCATCGAAGGCCTGACCAACCCGCGCGGCTTCATCACCGTGGACAAGCACCAGCGCAACGCGAAGTACAAGAACATCTTCGCGGTCGGCGTCTGCGTCGCGATCCCGCCGGTCGAACCGACCCCGATCCCAGTCGGCACGCCCAAGACCGGCTACATGATCGAGTCGATGGTGACCGCCACCGTGCACAACATCCAGGCCGACCTGACCGGCCAACCGGCCGACCAGGAAGCGACCTGGAACGCGGTATGCCTGGCCGACTTCGGCGAGAGCGGCGTGGCCTTCGTGGCGATCCCCCAGATTCCGCCGCGCAACGTGAACTGGTTCTCCGAAGGCAAGTGGGTGCACCTGGCCAAGGTCGCATTCGAGAAATACTTCATCCGCAAGATGAAGAAGGGGACGTCCGAGCCGTTCTACGAAGGCAGCATCATGAAGATGCTGGGCATCGAGAAGCTGAAGTAATCCTCAAGCTGCCCCCATGTGGGGCAACGGGGTCAACGGGGCGCGATACAGTGCCCCGTTTGTTTTTGCTCGCGCGTGATCTGTTCGGCCATCGTGCGGCAAACCTCCGCCGACTGCGCCCCCGCCTCGACCACAACGCGCAACGTCCCGGCTTGCACGACATGGCGATCGATCGGCAGTCCCTTCAGTGCCTGAAGCGACGCGTCATCCAATTGCGTTGGGCACCCCTGCTCTATGCGGCAATCGACACACTTGCTGCGCAGGGCATCGATCATCTTCTGCTCGCTCTCGCGGCAACGCGTTTCATCGCGCCAAGGCGCATCGACAAAAACCAGTGCGCTGCCGTCAGGGAACATCACACGCACAAAGGGAAAATGGCGCTCACCGCTCAACAGCAACATAACGACGCTGACCAGGGCTATCCCCAACGCAGCCGCGAAATAATGATGAGAAAGTTTCTGCATCACCACACCCCCGGTATCATGCGAGGCGTCCGTTGCGCATATTCCCGGTACTCGGGAAAGGTCGCGGAGAGCACCTTCTCCTCGTTAACCATGCGACGCACCTGGAAAAAGAAATGCACCACCAGCACCAGCACCGCCTCCCAGGACAGGAACTGCATGAAGACACCGATGATCGCCACCTCTTCGGCCAGATACAGCGGATGCCGAACCAGGGCATAGGGTCCCGTCGTCACCAGCCGTCGCGCCTCGGCCATGATGCTGATGGATCGTCCCAGATGTGTCAGCGCCACGATGCAGAAATAGTTTCCGACAAGCAGCAACAAGGTCGATGCCAGATTCAGTTCCAGCGAGAGTTCGGGACGATCCAGCAGCATGAACAGATTGCCCAGCGTCAGTCCGAGCAAGGCGGAAACCTTGGGTTCCCAGCCGGCGGCTTTATTGACGGGTTGCGCGCGGATGAAATGAAAAATAACCAGCAGCCCCAGAAAACCTAGCAGCGACACGCGTGCCGCGACAGCGGAAGTGAACGACCAGTCCCAATCAATCGGCGGACGTGCCAGCAACCCGTCCAACCCCAGCGTTTCCCTGATGAAAAAATAGGCTGTAAAACAGATGATAGGCAGGCGCATCAGCCTGTCGTAAGCGGCAGACATTTCAGACATTATGGAATTTTTCGGAGACCACTCATAAGAATTAACCACTCAGCACAACATGCTTTTCAAGGCCGACATCATAACCTCAAAAAAGCCTTCCCGATTCCAACCTTTCCGGAACGATGATTATGCTCGGCCCATAATTCGGATTGGCATTCAGCCTGTACAGCAGCGCTAGTCCAGCTTCCAGTATGCCGCCACGCCATTAGGCGATAACCCCCACTCCATCCCGCTCTTTGCGTCGTTGCGATGCGAGCGGTACATGAAATCGCCTATGGCATATCCCAGCAAGCTGCCCGCTACCGTATCCGACAGCCAGTGGTTGCGCCCGCTCACGCGCGCGAGATTGGTCACCGCCGCCACGCCATACAGCCATGGCGCGTCGTAAGCCTTGGCGTAGGGCGTGACGGCCGCCCACATGATGGTGGTATGCCCGGACGGCATAGAAGCGCTGCCATTGTTCGCGTTCACAAAGTTGAAACTGGCAGGGCCGTTTCCGACGCCGGGACGATCCCGGCCGATGAGATATTTGAGCGCAATGCTGCCGGCCATCCCTATGCCCCCGGCCGCCAGCGAGCTGTATGCGGTGGTCGATAGTTTGCTGCCCGGCTCATCGCCGAGGAACGCCAGGCCAGACGCTCCCAGCACAGCCAATGGCAACATATTCCCGCCAGTCTCGATCGCGTTCATCAAGGGGCGCGCGCCATGGTTGAGCGCCAGCCTGTCGGCGGGCTTGTCCAGCACGGAAGACACCAGCGTCACCCCGCCCATCCACGCCATCGAACTCCAGAACTGAGTGGTCGCCACGCTGCGACCGACGCTGACCAAGTCGCCTTGAGCCATCGAAAAGACGGATTTGCGGGGCGCGGCATCGGGGAAGTCGTCCGCGACTTCGCCGAACTGGGTCTTTCTTTCGTCCGTCCAGGGCCCCCACTTAAGCAGATCGCCGCTTTGCTTTCCGGTCATGCCGAACAACGGGAATGCGCGATTCAATATCGCGCCGCCATCGCGCGTCAGCGGATGCCATATCACACTGGCGATGTTGGTGCTGGATCGGGTGAGAATGGCGTCGAAAGGCATATTCACATACACGCCCTTGTCGAAACTGCCCTCCCCGAACTGTGCGGCCGAGACGTTGGTCTTGGTGGCGAAAGCGCCCATCTTCACGCCATTCTGAAACACGCGAGACAAATCCAGCGTCGCGCCCCAGTCGCCGGCCAGATATCTGCCCGCACGAATCGTGGCATTGACGTCCTGGAATCCGGTATCCCAATACATGCTGGCATGGCCGGTCAACGTCTTGTAGCCCAGGAAGCTGAAGTCCTGCCCGAAGCCGCGCTGCCGCACCGCGTTGACGTCCACGCCGAACGCCACAGGACTTTGCCAGGGACGGTACAACCATTCGCCGCCGACGCCGCCGTACATGCTTTCCAGCATACCGGCATAGACGCTGTAGAAATTCTCGTCGTTCAGCTTGCCCGCATGGGTGAACTGGAACACCGGCATGGTCACCGGCGACGTGCTGACATAGCGCTCGACCTGCGTCCGCACCCTGGGCAACGTGCTGTTGGATGCCGGAAAGATCATCTTGTCATAGTTATCGACGAGGCCGTATTGCAGCGCCCCCGTCCACCAGGTATCGGGCCGAATGTGCCAGTCCCCGCGCGCGCCCACGCCCAACTTGTACAGCATCCCCTCGGGGCCGCCGAAAGAATGGTCGAAATACATGCCGATGTTGCCGGTGACGGCTTGCGTCGGCCGCTCTATCAACGCATTGGACAGGGGGTGATCGAAACCGTCGAATGCCGCCCTCTCGGACACGGCATTCTGCCGACGATGCGCCGGGACATAAGCGGTTCGCGCCTCGACCCAGGCCCGGCGATCAATCTGGAATTCATGCAGATCCAGTCCGTACTCGGCGGACTGGATACGGAATACCAGAATGCTCTTGCCCGGCACATGCCGGTGCAACACCGACACGATGCGATCGACATAGGCATTCCAGTAATTGGCATCGGCATTCTGGAAACGCACGATCAGTTCGCTGCCCGCACGCTTGATCTGCAATACGCGCCATGAGGTCTTTTCCTCCAGCAAGGCCGCCACCCGATTCCAGTCCGGCTCCTGTTGGGGATAGAGGGCGCTGACCGGTTCGCTCTCGGGATCGCTGACCTTGGGCATGAAGAACTTGCTCAGGTCGCCATGAAAACTCATCCCCATCGCCAGTGTCGTGCCTCGCTCCCAGTTCAACGCGAGATCGATAGCCGGATTCGGCCGGTAGACCATCCCGAAGTTGAACGGACTGCTCTGTTTCTGATTGTTGGCGGAGGGTTCATGCTGGTAATCGTTGCCGTCGTATTCCAGCTTGAGCAACAGCGGCTGCCAGGGCGTCTGGTACTGCACCCCGCCGAACAGAGAGGTGGGGCCTCTGAATGGCGAGAAACTATTCAAGTTACCCGCATTCGCTACTGCACTTGATGCGGTCGGACGAACATTGAATTTCGAGCTAATTACCGACAAAGGGTTACCCAAATTACCTCGTGCACCCAAGTTACCCCAGCCCAGCCCCAGCGACCAGTCGAGATTACCCGCCCGTTTGCTGGCCACCAGATATTCGCCGCCGAATAATCCGGTTCCCCCAAAGTCCCTGACCCCGACCGAAAATTCTGGTTTCATGGCCGATTCTTCCAACAGCTTGACCTTGAAGTCCACGCTCTTATCCTTGTAAGACTGATTGCCGGAGAAGTTTGCCGGCCCGTACAGGCGATTGGAGACCGCGGTCCAGCGCACGGCCAGCTCGAACCAGTCCATGATCTGCATCGAGCCGGTCATGCGCGTATACGGATAGACTCGGCTCGCGCTGATCGCGGCATTCCCCGCGCTCGCCATACGCGCAGTCGGCGTCTGTATCAGGCCGATAGTTCCCCAGTCGTTATAGGACAAAGCATTGTTGCGAGGCGGGGTCGGTTGCCCAGCATACCCCAGCTTGTCGGCGAGCCAGTTTTCCGGCTCCCGATCGAGCGCGACGATGCGCGAAGGCGGCATATCGGCGGCGACGCCCTGCGTGGCGAGGAACCTGGCCAGCTGCTCCATGACGGCATCCGGCCAGGGGATGGCCGGATCGGACACCACGATCCACGCGCCGGGAGCAGGCGAATCCTGTTCGTTCTCGTTCCATCCTGCCACGCCCGCGCGCCGGACCAGACCATCCGGCTGCACCACCCAGGCCGACTGCGGACTGCCTGCGGCATCGCACTTGCGCACATAATCCCGCGCATAGAGATTGGCCGAATGCGCCACCTGGCAGGTATGCCCATCGCCGCGCACCAGGGTCACCGTGGTCGGACGCGAGGGGACGACCAGTCGCTGCCCCTTTTTCAATACCGGATCATGTTGCGCATTGACTTCCAGCCAGCGCGGATCGGTCCTCTCGACCACCACCCGCCCGGTCGTCGGAAACGCGGCGACGAACCCGGCAAGATTCCCGGCATCGGTGCGGCTGACTGCCGGGGCGGCCTCGATGGAATTGATCCGATCCAGCAGATGGGACTTATAGAGCCTCTGGACCTTCGCCTCTTCGGGCACCATCCAGATCAATCCGGGCAAATAAGGCGTCTCGGCGTTCGGCAGCGCAGCATGCGGCTGCAAGGCGTCCGGCCGATTGTTGAGCCATTGGCTCAAGCGCATGGGCGCTTCTACCCCGGCGGCGATGCCGGCCTGCACCTGCGAAGCCGACCATGCCGTCAACAGCAAGCCGACGATCAGCCGCCGCGAAAATCTGCGTACGCAGTCATATGCCGGACTCAATGTGCCTCCTTGCCGGAAGACGGCCAGCTTTGCCAGGAGAAGCAAAATTCATTGGACAAGCACTGCTCCGCATAAACGACATGCCCATCCGCGCCGACGGCATAGCGAGCCGCCGGAATATCCGAATCGCCCCGTACGGTTTCCTCGAACCAGGCAAGCGAGGATGACGGCATCAAGCGAAGCTGCGTATCGTCGGGCGGCGCGATGCGCCGTATCAGCATCTTTTCGCGGATGCCGTAGCGATAGCCGGGCCTCGCGTCGCGAACCCGTTCGAACTCAGCCTGATCCCCCAAGGCGCCCCAGCGCGGCAGTCGCGCGAAGGAGACCCCCAGCCAATCCGGGCCATATTTCGTGATCAGCCCAACCACCCGCCCATCGCGCAGGCGCAGCACATCCCCATCGCCGCTGTACCAGACCTGGACCGGCCCATCGGCCAACTGGTCGACATAGCCCAGCGCGAGGAACAGCTCCCGCTCGCCGACCTGGACGCGCAAATAACTCAACCGGGGATTCAGCCCGCCTGCCTGCGTTTCCGCCCCGCCGCCGCTCAACCGATAGGCATCCAGCAGCGCCTGCGTGGCAGGCTCGACAGTACAGCCCGCCGAAGAGACGGCCAGCACGAAAATGCCTGCACGGCACAACATTCCGAATTTCATGATAGCCATGCGGCCAAGCCCGACAGGGCATCGGAATCGGAAAGCGCGGGCATCGACGGCCCGCCATCGACTGATGCTTTCGCTGTGCCCTTTGGCCGAACCAGCCTGGGATGTGAAACGCAAGAGCGCAAGTTCAGATTACTCCGCCTGTTGAGCAGCCATGACAAACTTCGAGGGTCGAGAAAAAACCGTCGCCCGGCCGAACCGGGACCAGAAAATCCGCCGCCGAAAAAGAAAAGCCCCCGAAGGGACTTTTCTCATTCGAACGACTGATTGCAATATCAGGGAGTCGTAGCCGACACCGTCGTCGTAGCCGCAGTCGCGTTGGTGTTCGTTGTGATCGCAAGCGCTGCGGCCAATCCTGCGGCAGCGCCAGCAGCACCCGCCACACCGAAACCGCCGCCGATACCGCTGCCGGCCGCAGCACCACCGCCAGCACCACCGCCAGCACCAGCACCAGCACCAGCACCACCAGCACCACCAGCACCACCACCAGCACCAGCACCACCGCCAGGAGGAGGAGGATTATTCACAGCAGCTTGACCAGCACCACCTACTTGTGCAAATACATTGCCGGAAGCTGCCATGATCAATGCAAAAGCCAACGCGTTCAATTTTTTCATCTTAAAGTCCTTTTCGAGATATTCCGGAAAACCAACAAAGTCCTGCCCATAAACTTTTGCTACGAACCCGCATTATCCAGAAATATCCGGGACATGCAATCTTTTTTGCGGCGATGTGCGGCGCATGCTCGACCAGCGGCGACATTCCGGCCTCATTCCACCGTCGACACGAATTTTTCCAGCGTCCCCATGTCTTGCAGCGCGGCCCCTGTGTCTATCCTGTTGCGGGCAAACCATCCCCTTCGCACTTCAAGCGCGTAACGCGTGCCTTCGACTCCCCGGTAGACCTTCTCGCTCCCCGGCAGCATGTCAACGATCTTCATGATGCGGCCATCGTCCGAGATGAAGGCGATGGACAGCGGGATGAGGGTATTCTTCATCCAGAAATCATGCCTCCCGACCTGGGGAAAGACGAACAGCAGCCCGCAGTTCTCGCATATCTCCTCGCGGTGCATCAACCCTTGAGCGCGAGACGTTGGAGTATTGACTATCTCAGCCTTGATGGCATACGCGCCGACCCGCAACTCCACAATGACAGGCGCCGCACTTGCCGCAAGCGATATGCACAACAAGGCCAATACTATGACGAACCTGCTCAACTCAAGCCACCCGTTATGCAGACATGAAGCAGCATGTCCTTATCCCCCGGCAGCGCCGTGACTTGCCTCACGGAATCTATCAAATCGGCGAGACGCAATTCGGCAGCCGCAATTCATGCCACATAGATTTCGAAACCGGTTAATACGCATTCTTGCCGCCGAATCCCCTGAACACGGTCAGGAACACGATCTTCAAATCGAGCCACAACGACCAGTTCTGGATATATTCCAGATCGTATTCGACTCGCTTCAACATTTTGTCCAGGGTATCGGTCTCGCCGCGCCAGCCATTGACCTGAGCCCACCCGGTGATACCCGGCTTTACCTTATGCCGCAACATGTAGCCCTTGATCAGTTTGCGATATTGCTCGTTGTGCGCCACCGCATGCGGACGCGGCCCGACCACCGACATCGTGCCCTGCAGCACATTGAAGAACTGCGGCAACTCGTCCAGCGAAGTGCGTCGCAAAAATGCCCCCAGGGGAGTGATGCGCGCATCACCCTTCTTTGCCTGAGGTATGTCCGGACCATCCTCGCATACCGTCATCGAGCGGAACTTCCAGACCCACACTACCGCACCATTCAGTCCATAACGCCGCTGCCTGAACAGCACCGGCCCCGATGAAGTCGCCTTGATCATCAGCGCGATCATGATCATCAGCGGAGAGATGAGCAGCAATATCGAACTAGCCAGAATCATATCCTCAAGACGCTTGACCCAGCTATGCATGCCCTGAAACGGGGACTCATACACGCTGATCATCGGCATACCGCCAAAATCGGTCCAGCGCGCATGCATCAACTCGGAAATGAAGAGATCGGGCACGACATAAACCGACGCGGTGGTATCCGCCAACTTCGCGACCAACTCCTCAAGCTGAGAAGCATTGCCGGATGGGAGTGCGAGGTATACCAGATCGATCTCGCCGGCATGTACTTTTTGCATCAGGTCATCGAGATCGCCTACCGGATAATCCGTTCGGCATTCCGAACCATTCCGATGACGATCGGATTCCGCACAAAAAACCCCGCTCACCACTAGCCCGGCCCAAGGCATCTCCTCCAGATGCTGGATCACCCGATCACCGATCGGATTATTCCCGACCACCGCCACCGTGCGAACATTGGCACCATGACGCCGAACGAATCGCAACGAGAATCTCACCAACATGCGCACGACGATCAGCATGACCGGTACGGTGAGCCACCAGACCGTCAAACCCACTCGCGAATAAAGCTCGGAAGTCTTGGTCAGGAATGCCAATGCCAACAGACTGAATATCACACTTAGCCAAGTAATCAGCAGAGCGCCAACTTCGCTCCAGAAGGAGCTGACCCGCCAGGAACGGTATAACCCCTGCATCTCGGCAAACAGCATAAAGAATACCGCCGCGAACACACCCGCAAAGATCCGTTTGGTATCCCAGGCAGCACCGATGAGCCACGCGACAGCCGCATAAGCAAACAAAATCAGCACCACATCCAGCATGCGCTGGATCAGTGCGATACGGGATGCATATGGGCGCAACAAGCCGCTAGGCATGATCAACTTTCAAAAATATCTCACTTAGGCACATTGCGTCTATTCCTCCGAAGCAATTGCATTGCTGCAAACAAAATGAATAGCGTATTCGTCACCAAGTATCTTCGCCACAACCGCCTTGGCTCACAAGCAAGGCGATGCAACCACTCTAGCGCACACTCCTGCATCCACTTCGGCGCGCGCTTGGCAGTTCCTGCGTGCCATTCGAAAGCCGCCCCCACACCAATCATTACGGCATTGATTCGCCCCCGATGCGCCGCCATCCAATATTCTTGTTTGGGGCATCCCAAGCCAACAAATACCACCCCCGCACCAGCAGAGTTTATCTGTTCAACAATAGCTTTATCTTCAACCGGGGAGAGAGGTCTAAATGGCGGCGAAATGGCGCCGGCAATTTTCAAAATCGGGAATGCTGCTTTAAGTTCAGCTTGAAGGTACTCTAATGTAGCGAGGGTGCCGCCATATAAAAAAATAGACTCGCCGCGCGACTGAGCTTGTTCGCAATATTTCCACATCAAATCCGGTCCATTAATGCGCTCTTGATCTGCATGTCCTACGTGGCGTAGCATCCACGCAACCGGAGCTCCATCAGGCGTAGCCATATCCGCCTCGCGCACTACCCGCCCGAATCCCTCATCGCGCGAGGCAGTCACCACTGAATGTGCATTGCAAATACACACATAACGGCTCTCGTGATTAACGGCCCAAGTGCTGAGCTGAGATAGCGCACCATCCCATGTGATGACGTCAATAGGAGTGCCAAGTACTTGTCCGACCTGCCGAACAGTCATTTCGAGTCAACCTTAGCCAAACACTTCACGATCCCGCCCACAAATTGCGTGACCATATTATTTAGAGTGTAAACGTCTGCCGCAGCCAAAGCGGCGATACGGTATTGACTAAGCCGATCACGATCTTGAATCAGCGCCAGAATTGCCTGCGCATAGGCCTCAACGCTATCGCTTGTCATTATCCCATTTACGCCATGCTGCAAATAGCACACTTCAGGACTATGTCTTGCACCCGAAGTTGTTGCCATCACCAAGCCCGCACAGAAAGCATCTACTACATGCAGACCGACCAATCCTGGGTTCAACATAAAATCCGACATACGGAAATACAGCGCCTTCTTTCTGCCCTTTGTCACTCCCATCAAATGCAACCACGGACGAGATTGAGCTGCCTCCCGCATATAAGGCATCGAAGGGCCATCTCCTAATATAACGCAATGGAAATCGGGCGAATCATGATGGATGCGATCACACGCTGCCACTAATAAATCCAATTTTTTATCGGGATAAAGAGAACCACAAAATATAGCCACTGGCGCGCCCGCGCAAATATCCATCTCTTGCCGTACGGTAGTTAAATCAGCCTCCGATACCGTAGCCAACTCACGCTTGAACGAATCGGTATCAATCGCATTGTTTAGGCACGCAATCTGTTCTGACGGATATCCGGCTTTCGCCAAGACATCTACCGTCATCTGAGTATAAGCAAACCACCAATCAACCTTGGTCAGCAACATTTTCTTCCAGCGCTCACGCAAACCGGATGGCGCATCACTCTGAAAATTCGCACCATGCCCCCAGTAAGCCACCTTTTTTTTCGACCATAAACGGCGCAACAGTATGGGGTAATTTGAAAGCTGCCTATTTTCTTGCATCAGGATAACAAGGTCGGCATCACGCAAATGTGATGGGAAAGGAAGCCAAATCAAATCCTGCCCAGATAAAGAATAATTCCAGTTAACTACAGCATTAGCCCATGAGAGGCATCCAACATCATTTCTCAACCTTTCGCGTTCAGTCGGCTGACCGTGAACCAAATGCAATTCAATTGAGCACTCAAGGCAACGAGCTCGAAGCAACTCAAATAATTCCACACGATAATGAAGCAGTCGATGCTGAAAAATCACCACCTTATGCACGCGACTTCTCCAGCACAAAAAAAGCATGATCAACCAGCGCTGGACTTGCGAAACGCAAGGGATCGCCTTTGCCTACTGCCAGCATTGCCTGTTGAAACCATGCGAATTTTGCCAAATTAACTACTAACTCCATTGCCGAACGCTTAATGAAGCCCAAACCACGCCTACCTTTATGTGAACAATTTCTGTAATCAACCAACTTGAAACCATATTTCCCACATAGGAAATCGATAGACTGGCGATTCCAGAATATCTGATGTTCAAACAAGTTGGCGTAATACCACTCACCAAGCTCCCCCTCACAAGAATTCCAATCTCCTGTCTCAACGATCAACTTCCCGCCCTCAGCCACCAGAGCTCCAATATTATTTAATGCCGAGTGTGTATCAAGAAAATGCTCGAATATGTCAAACGCGGTAACGATCTCGTATTTCTCACCTGACCAAGCGAGATCTCCTTCAATCTCGCCGATGATGTATTCTTTGCTGACAATTGATTGGCATTGAGGATACGCAACAACATCCAAAGCGGAGACGCAGCTCGCATAAGGTTTAAGTTGCGCAAGCAAATCGCCATTTGAAGCTCCAATATCCAAGATACATTTAGGCCGCGCATCCAGATAAGGCAATATCCAATCCAACGCAGGATGGGGACCTGATTTCGGACGCCAAACATCGGTAGCTCCACCCGACATTATCTTTGCCAAATCCATCCGATTTGGAACCGCATTCTTGTACAACAGCGAGCAACTGGTGCACTCGCGGAGAAACACACCCGAATCAGGAAGTGAAATAGAGTAGGGGCCAAAATAATAGCTTTGCCTCGAAAGCTTGGCTCGATCCACACCTGCGGCACCGCAAAGTGGACAAGTCTCTATTGATTCATAGTGCAGCTGAATATGTTTCATAAATCAGTTACTAGTTGGAGCCCTTACGAAACCGAAGGATAAGGGTTGATTGGGAGTTCAATAATTCCATAGGATGCCGCGCGAACACTTTCCACAACCTCTGCAGAAGGCACCCCTTTGAATATGATGATCGATCCCAGCCCATACCCCATCAATCCCAGCTTCGCCAGTCCATCCTGAGCCAATATCCCCAACTTGGTAATTGTCGAGCCCATGTTGACGGATGCCGCATCACAATTCCCGAACTTCGGGTGAAAGAAATCGTTAAATTTCTTAACTGCGATATAACGCCCGCCCATAGCCGTCAAAAGCTTACTTAGTTCTGCAACGGAAGGCTTGTAAATGAAATTCCCACTTGGCTCAAAATTCATTTCATGATCCCCTCGGATCAATCTCTTCAAAACCACCTTAAGGCGATCAAGTGGCCTTGAGTTATCGATAGGCTCAATCAATACAACTCCTACTTTGGATACCCTTAACATCTCATAAAGTGCGATTGGGGGACGGGGGAAGTGGTGATAACTCTCTTTGCACAATACAAAATCAACAGAATTTTCTGCCGGAGAAAGGTGCTCAGCATTTTCACTTTGGTACTTGCTAATAAATCCTGCCTCATATGCTATTTTTAGCAAGTCATCTGTCAGACTGGTTGCCAGAACATCGACCCCCTGCGCTTCCAAATACGCCGCATCTGAACCATACCTACCATCACCGACTGTCATCCAAGATGATTTCGGCATTGCCGAAATTAAGGGACGCGTCATCGAAAGCATTCTGGTATGCCGCCAATTATCAATCGACCCTGGATTGGTATATCGAGTAGGCATCGACATTACACTTTCAGCCTCAGCTTGACGCAAATAACTATCTTCGATACTCATGCAAAATCCGTATTAACTAAAATATATAAAGTGGATATGGCATAGACATACACACGCCGCCTCCGCAACGTCCAAAGTCAATCACTTGATTGCCTCAAAAAATAATGATTCCGGTCGATTGTCCAATAATTCAATCTCTGGGCAACTACCGACTTTGTAACTTAGGACTGAGCACTTAGAAAAACCCGCCTGAGTAAATAAGGAAGTCAGAAAGGCACCGGTAAAAGCACAGTGATGCGAATTTTTTACTGCGCTCCTAGTCGCCACTTCGTAAATGTCAGTTATGAATTTTCTAGGATCATTTGGATCATACAGCGCAACAATCTTTTCCAAATCCGGGACCACCACTCGGCAAACACCACCAGGCTTTAAAACACGTCGACACTCGCTGATTAGCCGCTCAACTTCATCTATAAATAGATGTTCAAGCACATGGGAGCTAAAAATAGCATCAACTGTGTCGCTGGCATAAGGCAGGGGTTTGCACAAATCCACATAGCTCAACTTGCGAAACACACCTTGAGCATGCTGATCATATCTATCTTGTGAAATCAAACCAAACTTAAACAGCAAAAACGGCAGTAATGGAATCTTAGAAATCCACATATGAGGGGTAATATCCGTATTCACCCACCCATCTATTCCATTATGAAATGCTCCAAAATGCAGCTTCAATTAACCTATCTCCTTGTGACTTTGCTCAATAAAATTGACGACAGAATAATCTTGAAATAAGGCAAAAGCCAAAATACAACCCACAGCCTGCCACAATGGCGCCTAGTGAAAATCTTCCAAGCGCGCAAAGGCAATCCCTTCTTACCGTTAAGCTTCGCGAGGCGATCTCGTACACTGAGGCGCACATCAGCGAATGTATTATCGATGGGATTATTATTACAACTCCCCGCATACCCAGGCATCACGACAACTCGAAAGCCCGCCATCCTAGCCCGCAAACCATAATCTATGTCACCTATAGTATGTGTAAACGCCTCATCCAGATTACCTATTGTCATGGCGATTACTCGTGGTATTAATACACAATTCCCATTCATGGTATCGCAATAGATTTCAGTATCTGTTGGAATAACCAATTGATACCTCAAAGGATGCCATTTACTAACACGCACCTTCCCCCCATAAGTAACTTCGCCATCCGATTCGCCCTGAGTGCTCCCCACGACCAATGATACGACGTTAACTAATTTTCCCGTCCTTAATAGCGTAGAAATGGCATGTGGGTAGAGCAACGTATCATCGTTGAGCCAGAGATAGTAATCAAAACCCTTCTCCATCGCAGCAGCAAAAGCTAGACGCATGCCACCATTCCAATAGAGATTGCCATCACCCTTGATAAGGCTTACTTGTGGATAGCGTGCACGCACAGCCGCATCTGTATCATCCGTGCTACCGTCATCCACCAGAAACACCTCAAGCGAGCATCCCTCTGGCAACTTGCACTGAAAAAGCGCGTCAAGGCAAGCAAGCGTCTTTTTGCATCGGTTATGACAGGTTAACAGTGTTGCAATTTTTGCCATAATTTCGCCGACCAAGAAGAACTAAGATTTATATAAAACAAGAACATGGATCGCCCCGAGTTTCGTAAGGGCTATTTGATTTAAGTATTGATGGCCCAAATCCGTCTTGGCTAACTAATACTCCGATACTCGACATGCTGGTAAGTGTCGATGATCTTATCGAGAATAATGAAACAATAGAAAAACAATAAAATGTTCTCGTAGCCGTCGATAATGTAATAGTCGAAGGCTCTTAGGCATAATAAAAACAAGAGGAATAGAAGTACGTAAATGTAAATAGAGAAACTCTCGCAATTACCTTTAGGTAGTCTGCTAATGCGCTTGTAGAACTTCAAGTACTTTAAAACCTTAAACCAGAGATACCCGGAAAACAAACAAGCAGCGACCAATCCATAGGCAATCAACAAATAAAAATACATATTGTGAGGAATGTTGAACCCGAAATTATCTAGAAATGAAAAGATGGTAGGCACCCCCAATATAAGGCTGGCCGCATCAGGAATCATCGCATCCAACACGTCCGACGTTAGCAATCTAGCAGAAACCGAACCAATCGAATCGTCGGTAAGTGTCAGATAAGTCGCTATCGCAGCCACCAATAAGGCGACCATCGACAAAAGCCGAGCAAACATAATCCTTGCGCCGTCTTTTACTACAAAAAACATTGAAGCAAGCAGTAGCAACAAACTAAGAATCTCAAATCTTGAAAAACACAGGAACACCGTGACCGCCATAATCCCAAATGGGATAGCGAAAAGTGGGAGGGATAACAAGCCTCTTGCCCCCGCCGCCAGGAATAAAGGAAATATGAGCGATATCGCTAATACGGAGGAGTACCCGTACAAGCCATGCGGCAACAACAACAACTCCTCAAAAGGATTAAACGCATAGTTCGAAGCGTACTTCAATTTGAATTCGTTTGTTTCTTCAATCACCAACAATCCATGATCACCTGAGATGAACTGCAATATTCCAAATCCTGCATGCAACGCACTCCAAAGCAGAATAATAGCGACCAGGAATTTCAAATTGAGCCTGCTCAGGTTTTCCCTAATAACCATGTAAAACAAAAATGGAATAATGAAATTGCTCATACTCGTCGCCAATTTAAAATCCTGGAACATCAGGGCTTTAATCAGCGCGAAAGCAATGAACATATAGAAAAATAAATCTTCCTGATAGAAGACTTTCCCGCGAATCATTAATATTAGAACAGGCAGGAATGAGATAACGAAGAGCTTGCTTGGATTGAGATCAAACCCGGCAATATTTATGAACAATCCATTCGTCGATAAAATGTAAACCAGCGCAACCACTAACGTGGTAAGCATCACACGCCAATTGTTGTTTTCAATAAACCGGATACCGGCAGAGCCTCTAGCTAAACTTGCCTTCATTTTTCAGTCTGAGAAATACATCCATATCTCTATATCCAATTACTTGCGCGGGATTCCCCCCTACTATCGCACCCGCAGGAACATCACGCGTAATAACTGCCCCCATTCCGACGACAGCCCCCTCCCCAACTTTTACTCCGGGAACAATTGAAACATTTGCACCGATCCAAACGCAATCTCCAATTTCAACGGGTTTAATTATGTCCGTCGCATCATATGGTATGGCCTGACTACTGGCATAGTTATGATTAGTTGAGTATGCACAAAAACCGTGCCCAATGTGAACGTGATTGCCAATAGTTACGCCTCCGGCACAATGAATGACCGCACCTGCGTTAATTACCGTACCGCTCCCTATCCGGCAATTTAAAGGGGAAATAATTCTGACCAGGCCGGGAAATGCTGCCGCGAAAACCGCATTAGTGGAAATTCCCGGATAGAAATAATACTGACCATTCCAAATTGAACACAATTTCGCGTGAATCCAGCGCGAACCTCGATAAAATAAATTCATAAATACTTCCCCGCACGCTCATGTCGAGCTATCTTTTTCAAATTAGCCCAAAGAACTGCGCATAAAACCAAATAACCCAATCCGACACTCCCGGCAACACCCACCACACCCATTGTATTTATGCTCCATATTGCCACAGCCACAGCCACCCCAGCACCGACACAAAAGGCAAACAACCTCACATGAGTCATTTTATAGTAGTCATTAACCGTACCAAGAACTGAATACAACCCCCGTGCTAATGAAAACAGAATGACTACAAATACAATTTGGCGAGCAGCCGCATACTTTTCTGGCAATATCAAATCAGCAGCAAGCCAATACACAAAGGCAAACAGGCATCCGAAAGCAGCCGAGGCACCTAAAAGCTTCCCGACATATCGTTTTACGATTGAAATCAACCCTCCTGGGTTTTCACCCAAGTCTTGATAAATTTTGGGAGTCAATGCATTCAGCATCGCCGTATTGAAGGTAATCATAATTCCGCCAATCGCACATGCTGCCGCATAGTAACCAAGCGATACCATGTCGGCATATTTGGCAACGATGATCTTGTCCGCCTCATTCAGCGCCCAAGCAGGCGCAACCGAGAGCAGTAGCGGAAAACCGAACCGCAATATATTTTTAACCACCGCATTATCAACAGAAAATGTCCACAGTAATTTCATGCGCCCGCGGTAGCGGACAAATAAAAATAGTACGTCCGCAAACAGGAGAGCAACAATGCGCCAATCAGCGACGTCCGAAAACAGGCGCAGCAATAAGATCGTGAGCAGGAGTGAGGTTAGCGTCGTGGAAAATGCAACCAAACCATACTGAACCGCTTTTTCTTCCATGACGTACTCGGTACTCGCCATACCAATCAGAAAACGAATGAGGCCATAGAGAGGAATTAACAGAAACAAATAATCATGCAATATGCCCAAAGGATAAAGCAGAAAAAAAGTCGCCTGCACCATCGCGAACATTAAATAGGCAAATGTCACATAACTGCACCTGAAATTCTCATACTCAGCTACGCCAAGCTTAGCCTTGTTGATTGCAATCAATCCGTCGGCTGCAAATGAAATCAGGGGTACTGCGATAAATTGCACACTCAGGAAAAGTGCGATGCGACCGAACTCTTCGGGCGGCATGAGTCGCATCATAACCAGCACGGCAATAAATCCAAGCGCACTGGTAGCTATTGAAAAGGAGAAGTACGAAATCAGCGGCCCGTGTTTCTGAATTAGCTTCATTTCCGATTCACAAGATCAGTTAGCGAGATGGCTGCCGTCTCATGCGAGCTGCTCATCAGGCCGGATTGAAATCTTGAGTTGGCTCCAGAAAACTCAGGAATGAAGTTGTACCCGAGTTCAAGCAACACAGCAGAGGCCTCACGGCAAATCGGTTGCGAACTAAGATCGGGAAGCAGGTGGTAAAGGTAAAGCGGCTCTACGCCACGGTCGAGCAGATTAAGCAGGCCCGCCGAGAAGTAGGATGCCGCAACGGAAGGACGATATGACTCGATCACCTCTTCGATGCCGCTATCATCTTCAATGATTCGCACACCTAAAAATTGATCAAGTACCTTTTCTGTGATGCGCAAGCGCCAGTCCGCATCTTCTCGTGGATGGAATTTGAAAAAAACGGTGTCAAAGCCACTGCACAAACCTTCCATGATTTTCAGCAGACCTGCCAGATAATCTTCCGGATTCTGATAAGTCTGATACATCCTCTCATTTAGGAAGACGACCGTACCATGAGTCGGCGCGACTGTCTTTTGTCGAACCGTACGCCGTACAAGTATTGTCGGTATGTTTCTGCGGATCGAAACCGGCCGATACAGGCACACGCCATCTATGAATTTATCTGCCATCCAAGGAAATATGTGACCGTTCAACTTATGCAGCCGCAAAGTATGCAGGCTCGGCAAACTTCTATACACCCACTGCTTGATCTTTTCCCGAACCGATAGTGACTCAGCATCCAACATCCGAAAAGGCAGATAGGTAGCCAATCCGCCATCTTCGATAAGATAGACTCTGGCACCGTTGCGCTTGAAATGTGTAATGACGCACTGATTCAGTAAATCATATTCAGTGTATAGAAACAACACATCACCCTGACTAGGCTGTATTTCCTTTTCGACTAATCTTCTTTGCCGGATATAGTTCCTGACCTGCGCACTCAGCCCCGGTTTAGTGACGCGCGGATATCGATATGTCGGGCCGAAGCTCGCAAGCTCTGACTCATCGAGTGTGTAAGGAACAATGATCAGTGAAACATCTTGCTTATTGATATCCGACAGGTGGAGCTTAAGGTCGTAGTATTGATAATTGTTGTTGATCAAAAAATATATCATTGCGTCGAGCGGGCCTCTTTAATCGCATCTACGAGGGAGCAGTAAACCAGACGGTTGCCTTGTTCGTTAAGATGATATCCATCTAGAGTGAATTGCTCGATATTCGCAGCCGCATCGAATGCCTTGACGATCTTCATGTGACTTGATGACGCCTCAAGATCGCGATAGATGCGATTATATTTTTCGATTTGGGCAACGATTCCCGGATTCTTGCCGATCATCTCTTCGCCCACTGGCATGATCTCAAGCGCAATAACCGTTACCCCGGCATCTTTGCAGCGTCGCAAGTAATTCGCCAGATTCGTGCGGAACTGCCTCTCACCAACCAAGGCATTGTCGGCGCGGCGCCCGCGATATCTTTCCAGCAAATCGCTGATCCTGCGCCCAAGATTACCCGGCAGGCGATAGACCAGATGCTGAAAGATGCTTCCCTGCCGATACAAGCGCGGAGCACAATCGCATATACCCAAATGGAGGATGACGCCGTCAGGCGCATAGAACTCGAGACAATCTGTACCTGAATCTCCATCCGTTACAAGGCGGGTAGTTACCGAAGATCGTCTGGCCAGGTTCACCCAATCCCAATTCGCGAACTCTCGCTGTAGCAAATAAGGCCAAGTAGCTTGATAAGTGACACCCGGCCGAGGCAAAGCCAAAGAGTCAGCAATAATCAACCAACGCTGTCGCCTTGATGTCATTCGCGTGGTTCTTCGAGCGTTAGTGCTGTCTTATTCATAAGCGGCGATTTGGTAGTACTTCTCGGTCATCTGCGTGTGATATTCAATATCGCACATGCCTGCAGTCGTGTTGTTAAGGAAATTCATTGTTTGCAGATACAAACCCGGTTTATAGGTTTCATCCAGCGCGTAGTCACATTCTGCGAATTCGACCGCGACGCTGCCTTTCTTCTGTATTTGCAACTTTTCCATCGGCCGGAAAATCAGTCGATGATTCTTCGTCAACATTTCTACGCTCCAACGTCCCGCACTTTCCCAATTCGCCTGATAACTGAATAAGGCACCATTTTCACTTACGCCCGCGCCCGAGAATATGGAGGATGCAGGATGCCAGCTAAGCCCACCGGCAGTGAATGTGCACATTTCTTTAGGGTGCCCGCCAAGATAAAACGCCAAATCGACCACATGCGTCGAGTTGTTCAGGAATAGTTTTTCTTTTATTCCTTCCGCCTTTTTTAACGGCGCAATGACGTGCGCCCATTCGGTAAATTCAAAATTGAAGGACGTTACACCGCCATCTGCGGCAATGATTTCTTGGGCTTTAATTACTCCGGCATAAAAACGTCTGTTGTACGCCGCCAATACGAGGGCATTGCACTCTTTCGACTTTTTATACACCTCCTCAATTTCTTGTTTGTTCATGCCAATGGGCTTTTCGACCAAGATGCTCTTAACACCATGCTCAAGCAACTGAAGCGTAGTTTCATGTAGTGCCTCAACGCCAACGGCAACGATGGCATGAGAGGGTAGTGTCGGTTTTGTTGATAAATATCCCTTCAATCCACCTGCAATAACTTCGCCCCCCGTCGCCTCGCGAAAAGCCGTGGCAGACGATTCGCCTCGTCCAATCACTGAATAATTCACGCCCAGTGCGTTTAATACCTTGGCGTAATCAACAGCCATACCACCTGCACCAATAAGCCAAACATGATTTTTCATCGCGACAAATACCTTATGTGATTGGACAAGATTCGAATTTTACTGAGCTATATTTATTCATATGCTCAAGCAATGCTGTAATAAATGGCACGTGCAGATCCTTTGCGTCACTGTAGGTCGGCAAGTCGCACTTGCCATTCAATAGAATGTCTTCGACCAGCAGGTTGGTCGTCTCGCTCTGGAAATATACGATCTTTTCCTGATGGCGCTGCCATATCCAATCTTTCGTCTTTTCGGCAATTTCATACACGCCATTGCTTTCATCTACTCTCACGGCAACATTTTCCGAACATATGGTGATCGAAAGCGGAGCAACATCTTCAAGACAATGAATCGAGAAATAATTCCCGCCAAGCCGCCCGGCCAACAGGCCAGTCACTTCTTTAAAACCGGCACGTTTCGCATCAAGAATCTGCGGGGATAAGTTTTCCGTCGAAAGGAACAAATCTTTGTTGTCAGTCAGAAAGGCAAAGGTATCTATGAAGTGCAGGCTATTGCAAGCCATCCCCCAGCCGCCTCCAATAACATTGAGGTCGATATGCGCACTCCCCTTGAACAACTTCTTGAGTTGCATATAGAACGGACTCGCTCGGCTCGCATGATTGACCCATGCCTTAATGTTCTTTTGCGCCAACAAGTCTTCAATCTCTTGATAATCGCCAATCTTCTGGAACAGCACTTTTTCCAGCACAAGTGCGCCGACAGTCTTTTTCTCCAATAACTTTTTGATGATGGCGGCCCGGACATCCGAGTTGGTCGAAATTATCACGACATCCAACTGCCCGGATAGCCCATCAATACTATCCAGAATAGTCAGCTTCTTGGGATTTTCCACTTGTATCTGCTCAAACCGTTCTTGGGCAGTCTTTCTTGCGGCTACCTGGGGTTCGACAACTTCAATCTCTATCTCAAGGGAAGTTTTTGCGAGCCCTTGCAAGTATCTGCTGCCAAGCTGACCGGCACCAATCAGTCCAATTTTGTAGGTTTTATCCATCCCGCTTCTTTCTGCTTATTAAGGTTTTGACAATAGGCTCTGTGCCAGTCTGAAATCGGATATGTCATCGATATCCACGGATTCGTTCCTGTTCATTATGTATGCAAATATATTCCCGGAAATAAAGAACGATTCCTCTGCAAGCAGTCTGCTTGTGCGGCAAATATAAATTGCTCCATTCAAGCGATAGTTTTTTGGCAAATCCTGACTCCGGACATTTTTGACTTCATCTCGAATGAATTTATCCATGCTGAGATCGTCCGGCAACGTGTTCATCCAGAGAGGCGAGTGATCCACTTCGCAAACGGAGATGATCGCATCGGCATTCTTCTGCTCCAACAGTTCGATTGCAGCCGAGATGTCCCTTGCTCCCCTGAGTGGCGAGGTGGGCTGTAGTAGCACTACGAAATCGAATTCCCTTCCCATCTCATGCTGATAGAAGTCAATCGCGTGTTTGATCGCATCGAAACTTGCAGCCGTGTCGCTTGCCAGAGCTTCAGGGCGGAGGAATGGCACATTGGCACCATGCAGTCTGGCCACATTGGCTATCTCAGCATCATCTGTTGTCACCATTACTTCATCAAGATACGGGCAATCACATGCCGCCTCTATCGACCATGCGATGAGCGGCTTGCCGCCGAGATCAAGAACATTCTTTCTCGGCAATCTTTTGCTGCCCCCCCGCGCCGGTATGATGGCAAGAAAAGTCTTCTTCTCGGGCATTATTGAAACACCTCGCCATATTCACTGTTCGCCTTTTCATAATCACTCATTCGTCCGATATCCAGCCAGTATTCCCTGATTGGGAAAGACAGGGCATTCGCCCCTCTCGCTATCATGCTTTCGAAGAGTGATGGCATGTCAAAGAACTGGTCATTCGGGATGAGATCCAACGATTCAGGATTCAGCATGTAGATGCCTCCACTCACATAGAATTTGTGGGTAGGCTTCTCTTCGATAGAGGTGATTTGGCTATCCGAGATATTTACGACTCCGTATGGAACTTGGAAGTCATACTCACGCACGGCCATAGTTGCCATTGCATTGTGCGACTCGTGGTAATCATGCAGATGTTCGAAATTTACGTTGGTCAACAAATCGGCATTCATCACAAAAAAAGGCTCGCTCAACTGGTCGCGCATCAAACTCAATGCGCCGGCAGTGCCCATACGCTTTGTCTCGTGGACATAACTTATCTTTACCCCGAAGGCTCCTCCATCGCCGAAATGCTCTTCAATGACATGCGATTTATAACTGACGCTCAGGACGACATCCCGATATCCGTATTTGGCAAAGTTCTCGATGATGGTTTCCAGGATAGGTTTTTGGCCCACATGCAGCATCGGCTTGGGAATTGAATCGGTCAGGGGACTGAGACGTGTTCCCAGGCCACCCGCCATCAGAACGACTTTATTGGATCGTTCTGCGGGCTGTAGTATCTCGTCAATTTCGGCGACGCCTACGATGCATCCGTCGTTATCAATAACGGGTATCTGATAAATCATTTTTGCGGCAGCAAGCTGAAGTATCTTTTCTCTCGAATCATTGATACCGCAGGTGGTTGGGTTGGTGTTATAGAAACCGTCAATCACGGCATCCAACCCAACCCCTTTGAGTATCGCCCTTCTGATGTCACCATCAGAAATGGTGCCCATGAGTTTTTGGGTTGCATCGACAACAAGTCCGATCTTCATCGCGCCGGAATCGATCACTTCCAGCGCGCGACGAATCGTGGAGGTCGGGGATAGAAGAATATGCCGGTATTGCCTCATGCTATCTCCTTCAGCACCATGAAACTTTCAGCATATTTACACCCGGCCGCGGCACCTCGCAGTGTTGCCAGCGCAGTTATGCTTTCTTCGCTTCTCGGAAACGGATGAGGACGTAATTCGCTTTGATATACCAGTAAGACTTCCATCTTGCGTTCAAACTGGTCGGACACATCTACAAACATGTTGGGCACGAAACCGCCGCTCGCAGATTGCGCAAAATCAGTTTCACTCAACGTCTCGACCATCATCACCTTGCGCACTGAAGGATAACGAAAGGATTTGGTACAACTGTAAGCTGCGGCAAAAGCATGCTGGTGATCGGAATGCACATCATGCTGGAACGGTAGAAAAACCTGATTGGGCTGCACACTTTGGAAGACCTTGGATATGGCCGCCACCAGTTGCGACATCGGGACTTCATCCAACCTAGCAGCAGGAAAGCCTAAATGATGCACACTGTCAAAATCGTACATCTGTGCAACAGTTTCTATTTCGCGCGCTCTGCGCGCTATCGCCTCGGGTGTAAACCCACATTCTGCAGTCATTGCGGTGACGATCAGCCAATGAATCTCATCACCTTGCGCTTTGTGCTTCAGCAACGTACCGCCACACCCCAATGTTTCATCATCCGGGTGAACTGCAACCACCAGAATCTTTTGCATATTTAGTTCATCTCCAATGGGTCTTCAGTCTTCTTCAGCAGCTGGCTGAAGTCGGTCGTTCTTATTAACTCATAGACTTTTTTGCAGCTATTTCCATCGCCGTAGGGGTTCTTTATCTCAGCGAGATTTCTCTGAAAGACGTCCGAGAGAAGTTTCGAAACTGATTTTTCAATGTCGTCTTTTGAGTTGTCACAAAAGAGAACATTGTCACCGCAGTACCTTCCCTTTTGTCGCAACCCGACATTGATCGCCCCCAGGGGAATAGATGCAGCCTCAAGAATGCCGGAGGACGAATTTCCAATGAGGAACCTCGCCTGCTTATACAAAGACAGGAAGGTTTCGCGATTTAGGTTCTTGTAGAACCAGAATGCCGGATCGTTCTCATACTGCGCGATCTTCTCGATAATCAGATGATTTCCTGGATCGCTATTGGGGTAACTGACAATCGCAGGGATTCCCGATTTTTTTAACGCCAAGAGAATGTTCTCGAAACAAACTCCGGCATCGGCCCTCTCCTGGTCTACGGGGTGATATATCACCATCGCATAGCCGTCCAGTTTCTTGCCTTCCGGCAACAACCGTCTTGCTTCCTCAAGCGTCCCGCTGCGATGCGAAACAAATTTGTCGAGCGCTATGCTGCCTGCGACAAATATTCTGTTGGCAGACTCTCCCATCTTAAGCAGCCGCTGCTTGTGCTGGTCTATCGAAACCACATGAAATGTCGAGAGCTTGGAGGTTGCATGCCTGACAACAGTATCGGCATGCCCGTCTTTCTCATGGTCTCCACCGAAAAAATGTATCGTCGGAATATTCAGGAATGTTCCAAGCATGCCGCCCACCAACACATCCTCCCTGTCACCCGCATACAAAATCAAATCCGGCATCCACGAGGCCACAACGTCCACTGCATTCTGAAGCATGATACTGGCTGTCTTTAGTCTGGCTTTTTGCGAGTCAGAGTCAATCAGGCTCTCGATTTCGGCCAGAATTCCAAAACCGTCCTTTTTGATCAGATCAACAGTATTGCCGTAGGTGAAAGAAAGATGTGCGCCTGCAACGAGCAGCTTGAGTTCTATTTCAGCATCACTATCCAGAAGCCGGTAAAGACCACTCATCAAGTCGTAATCAGACCTGATTGTTGTAATAGCGAGTATTTTCTTCATTGGTCGGCTCCCGACTTCAGCACCTGAATGGCTTGTTTGGTGCCCACATTAAATAGCAAATCGAGACAAGACAGTCCTGATATGAATTCCCGGGAATTTTTCTGCGCGTAAACAGGATGCGAGAAGTTTACATACTCGAGTGCAATCCCTTCTGACTCGAAAATAGCATCATCCTGATAGGCCTGCGCCCCCTTGCCGGAAAGATAATGTTTGGCATTTGTTGCCTTCAATAGCTGCAGAACCAAATCCGCTTTCTTGGCCTCGCGATCATAGTTTGTCTGGCTTTGCATGATCACTTTCGTGCCGATCCCGAACAATGCCATACTCGTGCTCATCGACTCCATGACCACATCAAGCAAGAAAGTTGTTTGCTTCTGGAACATCGGTTGAATTACAGGATATATTTGATCGAAGAATGGATGCTTCTTGTAGTTATTCAGCAAAAAGTTATTGTGCTTGGTTCCCCATGTTGGATCGGCAATCTGCAAGTCTTTAAACGGGATTTCAAGGTAATTCTGTTTCACAAACGGAATCGTCAGATATTTCACTTTCCCATCATTCGTGAGAAATTGGTTGCGATGCTGAAACGCACTGTCCGACAGCTGCACGTCATCCAGCACAATCAATACCTCACTGCATGCGATTTTATGCAGCAGCCCAAGCCATGGAAAATAGCAAGGCTGGTGAATGGAAAATATCATTTCTTCTTTGCCACCAAATAATATTCAGATGCCGTGTTCTCAGATAAGGATGAGGCGCGTTCGTAATAGCCGCAGTCAATGACTTCAAGCCGATCGAACAACCCTAGGAACTCTTGCTCATTTTTTGGTGAAAAGACTTTGCAACCTTCCTGAGTTGGAATCCGCCCGTCAATCACATAGGTATCCACATCAATCAGTTTTGCGTTCTTAACTTTCACATCCCTGGGCGTGATCAAAGTACACAACAACATCCCCCCGGGTTTGAGCCATTCATATAGCTTTGCGATCGATGCAAGCAATCCTTGTTTGTCGTTATAGTAGAGCATCTGCCAAGCCACAATCAGGTCAAAATGGCCGGTTAGATTTGGCTCACTCCCGCTAACCAAGAAATTAGCCGGATTGAAGTTCCCGAATTTGGCTAGCCTGTTCTTCGCAATATTCACGCTGCTTTCGGATATCTCAATGCCGTACAACTCCTGCATGTGCTGAATAAGAAACTCGGCATTGTTGGCGGAGCCAAAGCCGTAATCCAGACATCTTCCATTCAGGTTGATATCCTTCCTGTTCTGAAAAAACAAGGTGACTAAATTTTCATTGGGATAGCTTAAGAAGCTTCCAGCTTTGTTGTTGCTGTATATGTCATCCCAATTGGCAATATTTTTGTCCATCAGCTACCCCGCGTCCAATTAAAGTACTTCATCGGGCAAATAATCACGTTGCGCCACTTGCCCGATGATTTCATCCCAACGCATCGGATTTATGCCGGCTCCGGGACGTTTGACCGCAAGGTTGTCCGAGCTGAAAGCTTCACCCGCCTTAATTGGCCGTGCCGCGACAATGCTTTTGCGTGAAATTGGAATATTTTTTGCTTCGCTTTTACTTGCCTTTTTGATGCCGTCGCCAATCGCCTGATCTATGTTTCGGATGGCTCGCACCATCGATTTAAGTTCATTCGGCTCTAGACTTGCCTTGTGGTCAGGTCCTTCCATGGTTCGATCCAGCGTGAAGTGTTTTTCAATCACACTAGCGCCCATTGCAACTGCGGCTATCGGCACTTCGATTCCTTGAGTGTGGTCGGAATATCCAACTTTCACGCCGAAGGCATCCCGCATCGTTTGCATGGCCCGAAGGTTAACTTCGTCGATTGGGCACGGGTATTCGGTTGTGGCATGCAGCACCGTTATCTTCTCTTTGGGGACGCCCTGATCGACCAGGACATCCAATGCATCCTCCACTTCGCCAAGGTCGGCCATGCCGGTCGACAGAATCACTTCTTTGCCCAATCGCCCAATGTGTCGCAAGTAGGGCAGATTGGTAATTTCTCCGCTGGGAATTTTGAAAATCGGCATTCCAAAGTCATTCAACAACTCGATACTATCGTGATCAAACGGCGTCGAGAGAAACATGATCCGCTTTTCATTGCAGTAGCTGATAAGTGTGCGGTGCGCATCTTCATCCAGCTCCAGCTTTTTGATCATTTCATATTGAGATTCACCCGCCGAAGTCGTTTGCTTTTGATAGTCGGCTTTTTGAGCAGTTTTACTGACCAGCTTATCCGCTTTAAAGGTCTGGAATTTCACTGCATCGGCGCCCGCCTCAACAGCCACATCCACAAGCCTTTTAGCCAAATCGAGTGAACCGTTATGGTTGACCCCTGCTTCGGCGATAACGAAAGTCTTAATCATTTGCATGGCCTGTGAATAACGATCCAGCTTTAATAAAATCATTTTCTTTGGTAGCGACAGCCTCTCTTGTTGCCGCATTACTGCCCACAAAAGTACCCTGCCCGACTACACCCCCTCCATTAATAACGGCCGTGGTCGATATATGGCAATGGTCACCAACGATAGCGTCATGCTCGATCAGAGCTTTAGTATTGATAATGCAGTTGCTGCCGATGGTAGCGCGTGAGTTGATCAGCGCATCGTGCATAATGATTGTTCCCTCCCCTACAGACGCATGCCTGGAAACATATGCTCTCGGCGAAATGATCACCGGCAACGTATATCCAAGGGACTTTGCATATTCAAAAAGTCGAATCCGCACCTGCGGACTTCTGATCTGCCCGACAGTGATGAGCGCAAAATCACAGCTTGAGCGCAGGCTTGAAAGATTGTCATCTTTGCCCAAAATCTGGTATCCAAGAATCTCTTTACCGCCGGGGTCTTTATCAACGATGCCCGCAATCTCGAACTTGTCTTCCTGCTCAATCACGTCGATACAAGAGGCGCAATGCCCCCCACCACCGATCAATATCAGCTTCGGCTTCATTGGATTCTCGCGCTGCTGGGGATGTTCACAACGCGCTCCTCAAGCCATTTGGCATTGGATAGATCGGATGACTGGCAGTCCCGGAACATGTCGAGTTCGTTCATCAAGCGCCATATCGGTCTCGACATCACGCCGGCCTCGTTCAGTTCTTTCAAGAATTGGTCCCGTGCCTGCTTGTCCTCCAGCACAAGTGCGTTGAGCCAATAGTTCGCTGTTGCCTGTTTCGGCTCTTTAACAAAGGAGAGGCCCGCATCTGCGAAGAAAGCGGCATAAGCCAAAGCAATTTGGCGCTTGCTCTCGAGCAGTCGCGGCAGGCTTTCCATCTGGGCGCATCCTAAGGCGGCATTGATGTTCGGGAGCCGATAGTTGTAGCCGATCTCGTCGTGGATGAATTCGTACGGATGGGGTACTTTTGCGGTCGTGGTGATATGTTTCGCACGCTTGGCCAGTGCCTCATCATCGGTAACGATCATTCCGCCGCCACCTGTTGTGATGGTTTTGTTGCCGTTGAAACTGAATGCGGCCAATTTGCCGAATGTCCCCGTGTGCCTTCCCTGATAATAACTGCCGAGACTTTCTGCCGCATCTTCGACCAGAGCGATGCCGAACTGCTCACAGATATCAGCTATTGCATCGATCCGACAAGGATGTCCGAATGTATGCATGGGTACGATGGCGGATATCTTCCGGCCTGTAGTCTTGTTGATGCAGCCGCCTGCGGTTCGAGTCGCATTGGCAGAAAGGAAGGCCTCCAGACTTACCGGACTCAATCCAAGCGTGTCTCTATCCACATCGACAAACACCGGCTTGGCCCCGCAATAGCTGATTGCATTGCAAGTCGCCACGAACGACAAAGACTGCGTAATCACTTCGTCATCCGGGCCTACGCCGGCAAGCTTGAGTGCGATATGCAATGCCGCCGTGCCGTTCACCGTGGCTACGGCATATTTCGCCCCCGTGTATTTCACCATTTCCTGTTCGAACCGATCGACGTATTTGCCCACACTGGACACGAATGTCGAGTCGATGCAATCGATCACATAGGCTTTCTCATTGCCCACAAATTTCGGTTCATGCAATGGAATGAACTCGGCCGTTTGGTAGACGCCCCGTATGAAATCGATAACCGGCTGATGTTTTTTTATCATCTCTACATTTTTCCGTCGAGATATTTGCCGGTTTCCTTGTGCCCGAATTCTGGAATCATATGGCAAAACAAATCCACGATTTCATTCTTGCTCCAACTCCCGGCCTTCTTCCAGTCATCGATATTTCGGGTGAACATTTCAAGCGCCGTATCATCGAAAACCGGTTCGTTCTTTATGACCCCAAGATTCTGGAATCGGACCATGTCGAGCGTTTCGTTATCCGTAAAGAATTCCTCAAAATCCTTTTCTCCGGTCGTATCGCTGTCAGTGAACAGACACGGCCATTTCCCTTGCTCGGGCAACGTCTCGGCCAGCCTTCTCGCCTCATCTTCCGATGTACACAAATATGGCTCATAACCCATCTGTTCGAGATATTTAACCGCGATCTCGGCAAAAGTGATCAGGTGCAATTCCTCACTTAATTTCGGAAAAAAGATATCCCTGTTCTCGCCGAATATGCAGGACATCAGACAAAGCTCACCCGACTCCTTTGGAGTAACGAAATAACGCTTGATGTCCTGGGGAGCGACGATAGGCTGCCGCTTCTGGATACGCTGATTGAAGCCGTGCAAAAGCGAACCGTCCGAGAAAGCCACGTTGGCAAACCGCGCCGTAGAGATATCGATCTCCAGACTACGCCTCATCAAGAACATTTCCATGATGCGCTTTGAAGCACCCATCATGTTCACCGGATTGGCTGCCTTGTCGGTCGAAACACAGAAATATTTACGCGACTTGTTCGCGATAGACTGGAGCAATGTCTTTTCCGTATTGAATATGTTCACGTCGATCATCCGCATCAACGTAAAAGGATCCTTCTCGCTCCGCACATGCTTCAAGGCCGACAGGTTAAGTACATAGTCATATTTACCATCTGCCTTGATAAAGGCATCGTACTCAACCGAACCTACATCAAGCGCAAACGTCTGGAAATCGCCATCGATATAGCCATAAGAACTCCGGATGTCCCGAACCAGTTCAACCATGTTGTTTTCGCTGATATCGACAACATGAAGCTTTCTTGGCTCCCTCTTGAATATTTCTTTGGTAACGGCTTGCCCAATGGAACCCGCCCCGCCAATAACCAAAAAGGTCGATGATGAGACAATACGGCGCAATTCCTGCTCGTTAGACATAACATCATGAACGAACAGTTCTTTTTCTCTACCAATAAGGGATAGGATCGATACCATTTTCAACCTTTTGCTTAGTCTTTCCCGAACAAGTCCCGACTATAGACCTTGTCCGCCACGTCGCGGATATCGTCGGTGATACGGTTGGCCACGATCACATCCGCCTGCTGCTTGAACTGCGCCAGATCGTTCACCACCCGCGAGCGGAAGAACTCCGGCTCTTTCAGGGCGGGC
>JAUXOL010000012.1 GCA_030682375.1 Gallionella sp.
GAAATGGTTATGCCTGGCGATAACGTCAGCATCACCGTGAATCTGATCAACCCGATCGCGATGGAAGAAGGTCTGCGTTTCGCGATTCGCGAAGGCGGTCGTACCGTCGGCGCCGGCGTGGTTGCAAAGATCATCGAGTAAAGATACAATGCGCGCCCTCGCGTGGCTGCGGCCACGCGATTTCGTTCTTTAATTGGCGGCATTGCCGCATATATGCAAGAGAGAATTATGCAAAGTCAAAAAATTCGCATTCGCCTCAAGGCGTTTGACTATCGCTTGATTGATCAGTCGGCTGCGCAGATCGTTGATACTGCCAAGCGTACTGGTGCTGTGGTGAATGGCCCGGTGCCGTTGCCAACAAAGATCGAGCGCTTCGACGTGTTGCGTTCCCCGCATGTCAACAAGACTTCTCGCGATCAATTCGAGATTCGCACCCATCTGCGCCTGATGGATATCGTTGATCCGACCGACAAGACGGTGGATGCTCTGATGAAGCTGGACTTGCCGGCTGGCGTGGACGTGGAAATCAAGTTGCAGTAATAGTTGTACCTGGCAGTAAAAAGAATCGGCCAACCAATTGTAGTTGGCCCCTTAACAAGAGGAAATAAAATGAGCTTAGGACTTGTCGGTCGCAAGATTGGCATGACCCGCGTTTTCACCGAGGACGGTTCGTCGTTGCCGGTGACAGTGCTGGAAGTGTCCAATAATCGTATCACTCAGGTTAAAACCGTGGATACCGATGGCTATACCGCAGTGCAGTTGGCGCACGGTGTTCGCCGTCCTGGTCGCGTCAATAAGGCAGCGGCCGGACACTACGCCAAGGCGGGTGTGGAAGCGGGGAGTGTACTCAAGGAATTCACCGTAACCCCTGAACAGTTGGCTGGCCTTCAGGCTGGCTCGACCGTTAGCGTCGAGATTTTTCAGGCGGGTCAGTTGGTTGATGTAACGGGTGTGTCCAAAGGTAAGGGCTACGCCGGTACCATCAAGCGTTACAACTTCAAATCGGGACGAGCAACGCACGGTAACTCGAAGTCGCACAACGTGCCCGGCTCTATCGGTATGGCGCAGGATCCGGGTCGCGTGTTCCCGGGTAAGCGCATGACCGGTCATATGGGTGATGAGCAAAAGACAGTGCAGAATCTGGAGATTGTGCGCGTCGATGTTGCGCGTCAATTGTTGCTGGTCAAGGGCGCCGTTCCTGGTGCGCAAAACGGCAGCGTGATCGTTCGTCCGGCAGTTAAGGCAGGTGCGTAATGGAACTTAAAGTCATTAACGATAAAGGTCAGGCGACCGCAAATCTGAGCGCGTCCGACGAGTTCTTCGGCCGCGAATACAACGAAGATCTGGTGCATCAGCTGGTGACCGCCTACATGGCGAATGCCCGTGCATCCAACAGCAAGCAGAAGGGCCGCAGCGAGATCGCCAAGAGCACTCGCAAGCCTTTCGCGCAAAAGGGTACTGGCCGTGCGCGTGCCGGTATGGCTTCCAGCCCGCTGTGGCGTGGCGGCGGCAAGATTTTCCCGAACACCGGCGAAGAGAACTACACCCATAAGGTGAACCGCAAGATGTATCGCGCGGGTCTGTCTTCGATCTTCTCAAAGCTGGTCAGCGAGAATCGCCTGGTGGTCGTGGACGACCTGACGGTCGATGCGCCAAAGACCAAGTTGCTAGCAGACAAGATCAAGGGCATGGGACTGAATGGCCGTTTGCTGATCATCACCGACAATCTGGATGAGAATCTGTACCTGTCTTCGCGCAATCTGCCGAACGTGCTGGTGCTGGAAGCCAATCAGGCGGATCCGGTCAGTCTGGTGCGTTTCCCGAGCGTGCTGGTTACCCGCAGCGCCGTGGCTAAAATTGAGGAGATGTTCGCATGAGTACGCAACAATTCAGTCAAGAGCGTTTGATGAAGGTTTTGCTCGCTCCGCAAATCTCTGAGAAGGCGACCCAGGTTGCCGAAAAGAACGAGCAAGTAATCTTCCGTGTGGTGCCTGATGCGACCAAGCCGGAAATTAAGGCTGCGGTCGAGATGATGTTCAAGGTGAGCGTCGATAGCGTGCAAGTGGCCAATGTCAAGGGCAAGGTCAAGCGCATGGGTCGTTATGTCGGCCGCCGCAACAACTGGAAGAAGGCTTATGTATGTCTGGCTTCCGGTCAGGAGATCAATTTTGCCGCTAGCGAGCAAGGATAACCATCATGGCACTGATTAAACTAAAACCAACAACTCCAGGTCAGCGCGCAGTAGTGCGCGTCGTGAACCGCGAGTTGCACAAGGGCAAGCCGGTTGCTTCCCTGCTGGAAAAGAAGACCAAGACTGCTGGTCGTAACAACAACGGTCACATCACCACTCGTCACATGGGTGGCGGCCACAAGCAGCACTACCGTCTGGTGGATTTCAAGCGCAACAAGGACGGTATTCCGGCCACGGTTGAGCGTCTGGAATACGACCCGAACCGTAGCGCGCACCTGGCGCTGTTGTGCTACGCCGACGGCGAGCGTCGTTACATCATCGCTCCTAAGGGTGTTTCCGCCGGCGCCACGCTGGTGAGCGGCTCCGAGGCTCCGATCAAGGCTGGTAATGCATTGCCGCTGCGCAACATTCCGGTCGGTTCGACGATCCATTGCATCGAGATGCTGCCTGGCAAGGGTGCTCAGTTGGCGCGTTCCGCAGGCACCTCGGTGCAGCTGCTGGCGCGTGATGGCAGCTACGCTCAGTTGCGTCTGCGTTCCGGAGAGATCCGCAAGGTTCACGTCGACTGCAAGGCGACGCTGGGCGAAGTCGGCAACTCCGAGCACAGCCTGCGTTCCATCGGCAAGGCCGGTGCAATGCGCTGGCGCGGTGTTCGTCCGACCGTTCGCGGCGTGGTGATGAACCCGGTCGATCACCCTCACGGTGGTGGCGAGGGCAAGACTGCAGCAGGTCGTCATCCGGTCAGCCCATGGGGCGTGCCGGCCAAGGGCTTCCGCACTCGTCGCAACAAGCGCACTAGCGGCATGATTGTGCGCCGTCGCTTTCAGGTTTAAGGGGTAGGTAAATATGGCACGTTCCGTTAAAAAAGGTCCATTCGTCGATGCGCACTTGATCAAGAAGATCGAGACAGTGCGCGCGACCAACGATAAGCGCCCGGTGAAGACTTGGTCGCGTCGCTCTACCGTGTTGCCTGAGTTCGTCGGTCTGACGATCGCGGTGCACAACGGCAAGCAGCACATTCCGGTGTATGTCTCCGAGAACATGGTTGGGCACAAGTTGGGCGAATTCTCCCTGACCCGTACCTTCAAGGGTCATGCTGCCGACAAGAAAGCGAAGAAGTAAGGAGCCATGATGAAAACGACTACTGCTGTTGCAAAGAACATTCATCTCTCCGCACAGAAAGGCCGTCTGGTCGCTGACCAGATTCGCGGTCTTCCGGTTGCGCAGGCTCTGAATATCCTGACTTTCAGCCCGAAGAAGGGTGCCGGTATCATCAAGAAGGCGCTTGAGTCCGCGATTGCGAACGCCGAGCATAACGATGGTGCTGACATCGACGTATTGAAGGTGAAGACCATCTACGTTGACAAGGCGGCTTCGCTGAAGCGATTCATGGCACGTGCCAAGGGACGTGGCAATCGCATCGAGAAGCAAACTTGCCACATTACGGTCAGCGTAGGGAGCTAAGGGTAGATTATGGGACAGAAAATTCATCCAACCGGTTTCCGGTTGAGCGTTCGCAAAAACTGGGACTCTAAGTGGTATGCAAACAGCAGCAATTTCGCTGACTTGCTGCACAAGGATATCGAAGTTCGTGCTTTCCTGAAAAAGAAGCTGGCTGCTGCCGGTGTTTCCAAGGTGATCATCGAGCGTCCTGCAAAGAACGCGAAAGTGACGATCTACACCGCCCGTCCAGGCATGGTGATCGGCAAGAAGGGCGAAGACATCGAGGCATTGCGTGCCGAGTTGCGCAAGCGCATGGGTCTGCAGGCCGTCGATCTGGCCATCGAAGAAGTCCGCAAGCCGGAAATCGATGCGCAACTGATTGCCGACAGCATCACTGCGCAGCTGGAAAAGCGCATCATGTTCCGCCGCGCAATGAAGCGCGCGATGCAGAACGCGATGCGTCTGGGTGCTCAGGGCATCAAGATCATGAGCGCGGGCCGTTTGAACGGCATCGAGATCGCTCGTACCGAGTGGTATCGCGAAGGCCGCGTGCCGTTGCATACGCTGCGTGCCGATATCGACTACGGCACCTCCGAGGCGAAGACCACTTACGGCATCATCGGTGTGAAGGTTTGGGTGTTCAAGGGCGAGATCACTGGGCAGGAAGCCGCTGCGCCTGTCGCCGCTGAACCGGAAAAGAAAGTAAGAAAGTCGGGAGCAAAGCATGCTACAGCCAGCTAGAAGGAAATTCCGCAAGGAACAAAAGGGCCGCAATACCGGCGTTGCCACCCGTGGTAACAAGGTGAGCTTCGGCGAGTTCGGTCTGAAGGCGGTCGCTCGCGGCCGTTTGACGGCGCGTCAGATCGAAGCGGCACGTCGTGCGATGACCCGCCACATCAAGCGCGGTGGTCGTATCTGGATCCGTATTTTCCCGGACAAGCCGATTTCCAAGAAGCCTGCCGAAGTTCGTATGGGTAACGGTAAGGGTAACCCGGAGTACTACGTCGCCGAGATCCAGCCAGGCAAGATGTTGTACGAAATGGATGGTGTCGATGAGACACTGGCGCGCGAGGCATTCCGTCTGGCTTCGGCCAAGCTGCCGATCGCGACTACGTTCGTTGTTAGACAGGTGGGTGAATAACATGAAGGCGAGTGAACTGAAGACCAAGTCTGCTGCAGATCTGCAACAGGAATTGATGTCCTTGACCAAGGCTCAGTTCGGTCTGCGTATGCAGGTTGCAACGCAGCAGATGACCAATACCAGCGAGCTGCGCAAAGTGCGTCGCGACATCGCGCGCGTAAAGACTGTATTGAAAGAGAAGGGTGCCCAGAAATGAGCGAAGCAAAGACACTGAAGCGTACCCTGACCGGTACCGTGGTTAGCGACAAGATGGACAAGACCGTAACGGTCCTGGTTGAACGCAAGGTCAAGCATCCGTTGCTGGGCAAAATCATTCGCGTCTCCAAGAAGTACCACGCTCACGATGAGGCAAACGAGTTTCATACGGGTGATGTGGTGACGATCGAGGAGTGCCGTCCTCTTGCCAAGACCAAGGCATGGCGTGTCGCCAAGCTTGAAGGAAAGGCAGTGGCAGCTTAACCGAAATTTCGCTTGCGTCTTTTCCAAAATTGCATATAATGCGCGGCTTCGTTTCATCGCCGCTTGCGGCGACCTAACCCGAACGGGTTCCAAAACTGGCCGCCGCGGGCGGAATAAGTTGGAGATTAAATAATGATACAAATGCAGTCTGTTTTAGATGTGGCTGACAATACTGGCGCACGTTCCGTAATGTGCATCAAGGTGTTGGGCGGTTCCAAGCGTCGTTATGCTTCCGTTGGTGATGTTATCAAGGTCAGCATCAGGGATGCAGCTCCGCGCGGCCGTGTTAAGAAGGGTGAAGTGTACAACGCCGTGGTGGTTCGCACTGCCAAGGGTGTTCGTCGCACCGATGGTTCTCTGGTCAAGTTCGATGGCAATGCTGCTGTATTGCTGAATGCAAAGCTGGAGCCGATCGGTACGCGTATCTTCGGGCCGGTGACGCGCGAGTTGCGTACCGAGAAGTTCATGAAGATCGTTTCGCTGGCGCCGGAAGTGCTGTAAGCGATAACAGGTCGAGTCGAGGAAAAACATGCGCAAGATCAAAAAGAATGATGATGTGATCGTCATCGCTGGCAAAGACAAGGGTAATCGCGGCAATGTGCAGCAAGTGCTGGGCGATTATCTGCTGGTGGCTGGGATCAATAAGGTCAAGAAGCACCAGAAGCCGAATCCTGTAAAGGGATTGTCGGGCGGTATCGTCGAAAAAGAGTTGCCGATCCATATCTCGAACGTGGCGATTTACAACGCCGCCGCCAAGAAGGGTGATCGAGTCGGGATTAAATCGCTGGAAGACGGGCGCAAAGTGCGCGTGTTCAAGTCCAGCGGCGAAGTGATTGACGCTTAAGGGGTATAGGGCATGGCTCGTTTGTATGGGTTCTACAAGGACAAGGTCACCAAGGACCTGATGAAGCAATTCGGTTACAAGTCCGTCATGGAAGTGCCGCGCATCGAAAAGATCACGCTGAACATGGGCGTGGGCGAAGCGGTTGCCGACAAGAAGGTGATGGAGTTCGCGGTTGGGGATATGCAGAAGATTGCTGGCCAGAAGCCGGTCGTCACTCTGTCCAAGAAGTCCATTGCGGGCTTCAAGATCCGCGAGGGTTATCCGGTCGGTTGCAAGGTGACGCTGCGCAAGGAGCGCATGTACGAGTTCCTGGATCGTCTGATCTCTGTTGCGATTCCGCGTATTCGCGACTTCCGTGGTATCTCCGGTAAGTCTTTCGATGGCCGTGGCAACTACAACATGGGTGTCAAAGAGCAGATCATTTTCCCGGAAATCGAGTACGAGAAGATTGACGCGCTGCGTGGTATGAATATCACGATTACCACCTCGGCGAAGACTGATGAGGAAGCCAAGGCGCTTCTGTTGGCTTTCAAACTCCCATTAAAGAAATGAGGGAATACTAATGGCTAAGATGGCAGTGATTAACCGTGAGCAGAAGCGTCGCGACACCGTGGCGAAGTTTGCCGCCAAGCGCGCCGAGTTGCTGGCGACAATCTCCAACATGACTCTGAGCGATGAAGAGCGGGCAGCTGCGCGCCTGAAGTTCCAGGCGTTGCCGCGTGATTCGAGCCCGGTTCGTTTGCGCAATCGTTGCGCGCTGACTGGTCGTCCGCGCGGTACTTTCAGGAAATTCGGTCTGGGGCGTATCAAGGTTCGCGAATTTGCGATGCGCGGTGAGATTCCCGGTGTTGTTAAGGCAAGCTGGTAGGAGCTATTTAAATGAGTATGAGTGATCCAATCTCCGATATGCTGACGCGCGTACGCAATGCGCAGCTTGCGGAAAAAGCCACGGTCGCAATGCCTTCTTCCAAGTTGAAGGTGGCAATCGCCGAGGTATTGAAAGAAGAAGGTTATATCGACGGTTTCAACGTCGTCTCTGCCGAGGGTGGCAAGGCGACCCTGGAGATCGGTCTGAAGTACTACAGCGGCCGTCCTGTGATTGAGAAAATCCAGCGCGTTAGCCGTCCAGGCCTGCGTATCTACAAGGGATCCACTGATATTCCGAAGGTGATGAACGGGCTGGGTATCGCCATCGTTTCGACATCGAAGGGTTTGATGACCGACCGCAAGGCCCGCGCCAATGGTATTGGCGGCGAAGTCCTCTGCGTAGTCGCGTAGCGAGGTAAAGCATGTCTAGAGTTGCCAAGAATCCTGTAGCAGTGCCGGCTGGTGTCGAAGTCGCGCTGTCTGCAAATGAGATCTCGATCAAGGGCCCGCTGGGTACCATGAAGCAGGCGTTGTCTGCGGACGTGAGCGTAGTGCGCGAGGGCGACAGCCTGTTGTGCAAGGCGCAAAACGATTCCAAGCATGCGGTTGCGATGTCGGGAACTGTTCGTGCGTTGCTGGCCAACATGGTCGAGGGTGTGAGCAAGGGTTTTGAGCGCAAGCTGACCTTGGTCGGTGTGGGTTATCGTGCCCAGGCTGCCGGCGATGCGCTCAACCTGTCGCTGGGCTTTTCGCATCCGGTCGTTTACAAGATGCCGGCTGGCATCAAGGTCGAGACGCCGACGCAGACCGAGGTTGTGCTGAAGGGTGCCGACAAGCAGCGCGTCGGTCAGGTTGCCGCCGAGATTCGTGCTTTCCGTGAGCCAGAGCCCTACAAGGGCAAGGGCGTGCGTTATAGCGACGAAGTGGTGGTTCTGAAAGAAACCAAGAAGAAATAATTGAGGCGGATATGTTGAACAAGAAAGAGTCGCGTCAGCGCAGAGCACGCAAAACCCGTGCACGCATTGCTGAGAAGAAAACAGTACGTCTGGCCATTCATCGCACCAATCTGCATATTTATGCCCAGGTTATTTCCGCTTGCGGCGGCAAGGTGCTGGCAAGTGCTTCCACTCTGGAAGCTGACGTTCGCAAAGATCTGGCGAATGGCGGCAACAAGGCTGCTGCTGCGTTAGTTGGCCAGCGCATCGCCGAGAAGGCAAAGAGCGCGGGTATTACCCAGGTCGCTTTCGATCGTTCCGGCAATCGTTATCATGGTCGTGTCAAGGCGCTGGCTGATGCAGCGCGCGAACACGGTCTGCAGTTCTAATTGGAGTTGAGTGATGGCTAAGCCGCAAGGAAAAATGCAGCAACAGGAAGCGCGCGATGACGGCATGATCGAAAAAATGATCTCCGTGAATCGTGTCACCAAGGTGGTCAAGGGTGGTCGCATCATGGGTTTCGCAGCGCTGACCGTGGTTGGTGATGGCGATGGTCGCATCGCAATGGGCAAGGGTAAGTCCAAGGAAGTGCCGGTTGCTGTGCAGAAGGCGATGGACGAGGCTCGTCGCAATATGATGAAAGTGAGCCTGAAGAACGGCACGCTGCATCACACCGTTATCGGTAAGCATGGCGCAGCGAAGGTGCTGATGCAGCCTGCTTCCGAAGGTACCGGTATTATTGCCGGCGGCGCGATGCGTGCTGTGTTCGAGGCGGTTGGCGTGAAGGACGTGCTGGCCAAGTGCATCGGTTCCAGCAATCCTTACAACGTGGTTCGCGCTACGTTGAACGGCCTGAAGGCGCTGAATTCGCCGTCCGAGATCGCTGCAAAGCGCGGCAAGAGCGTTGACGAGATTCTGGGGTAAATCATGACACAAGCCAAAACGATCAAAGTAACACAGGTCAAGAGCCTGATCGGCACCAAGCAGTCACATCGCGATACGATCCGCGGGTTGGGCCTGCGCCGTATCAACCACACCGTGCAACTGGAGGATACTCCTTGCGTGCGCGGCATGATTAACAAGGTGTTCTACCTGGTCAAGTGCGAGGCATAAGATGCAACTGAATAACATTCAACCAGCGCAAGGCGCTAAGCACTCCAAGCGTCGCGTCGGTCGCGGTATTGGTTCCGGCCTGGGCAAGACCTGCGGTCGCGGCCACAAGGGTCAGAAGTCCCGTGCGGGCGGTTTCCACAAGGTCGGTTTCGAAGGCGGTCAGATGCCTTTGCAGCGCCGCCTGCCTAAGCGTGGTTTCGTTTCTTTGACTCGTAACGATACAGCTCAGGTGCGTTTGTCCGACCTGCAGAAGATGCCTGTCGACACTATAGATCTGTTGGCGTTGAAGCAAGCGGGCGTGGTGCATGCGAATGCGCTGTCTGCCAAGGTGATTCTTTGCGGCGAGTTGACTCGTGTCGTTAAGTTGCAAGGTTTGCTCGCGACCAAGGGTGCGCGTGCTGCAGTCGAAGCTGCCGGCGGCAGTTTCGCTGAGTAAGGTTAGTGCGTGAATACTGTCGCTAACGGAGCAGTCAAGGGCAAGTACGGTGATCTCGGTCGCCGTCTCTGGTTCCTGCTGGGCGCCTTGATCGTGTTCCGCATCGGGGCACATATCCCGGTTCCGGGTATTGATCCGACTGTCCTAGCTGAGCTGTTCAAGTCGCAGAAGGATGGCATCTTGGGCATGTTCAACATGTTCTCGGGCGGCGCGTTGGAGCGCTTTACGATCTTCGCGCTGGGCATCATGCCGTACATCTCGGCTTCGATCATCATGCAACTGGCCTCGATAGCCGTACCGCATCTTGAGCAGCTGAAGAAAGAAGGCGAGGCAGGGCGTCGCAAGATTACCCAGTACACGCGTTATGGTACGTTGGTGCTGGCATTGTTCCAGGCATTCGGTATCTCGATCATGCTGCAACAGCAGCCGGGTCTGGTGCCGAATCCGGGTACCATGTTCCAGCTGACTTCGGTGATCACGCTGGTGACCGGAACGATGTTCCTGATGTGGCTGGGCGAGCAGATTACCGAGCGCGGTCTGGGTAATGGTATTTCGCTGATCATCTTCGCGGGTATCGCAGCCGGATTGCCGAGCGCAATCGGCAGCACCTTGGAGCTGGCCCGTACCGGTGCGTTCTCGATACCGCTGGTGCTATTGCTGTTCTTCGGTGCGATTGCTGTGACTGCGTTGGTTGTGTTCGTTGAGCGTGGTCAGCGCAAGATACTGGTGAATTATGCCAAGCGTCAGGTGGGTAACAAGGTGTATGCCGGTCAGAGTTCGCATCTGCCGTTGAAGCTGAATATGGCTGGTGTGATTCCGCCGATTTTCGCTTCCAGCATCATCCTGTTCCCGGCGACGATCGCGGGCTGGTTCGGCAGCGGTCAGGGGATGACATGGTTGAAGGACGTTAGCGATATGCTTTCTCCCGGGCAGCCGATTTATGTATTGGTTTACGCTGCTGCGATTGTGTTCTTCTGTTTCTTCTATACGGCGCTGGTATTCAGTCCTAAGGAGACGGCGGACAACCTGAAGAAGAGCGGTGCGTTCTTGCCGGGAATCCGGCCTGGCGATCAGACTGCGCGTTATGTCGAGAAGATCATGCTTCGGTTGACAATGGTCGGCGCGGTGTACATCACGCTGGTTTGTTTGTTGCCGGAGTTCCTGGTGGTTAAGTGGAACGTACCCTTCTACTTCGGCGGCACTTCGCTGTTGATTCTGGTCGTGGTCACGATGGACTTCATGGCGCAAGTGCAGTCTTATCTGATGACACATCAGTACGAGAGCTTGCTGAAAAAAGCCAATTTCAAGGGCGGCCTGGCGCGCTGATGTGAAGCCTTAGAGAAGATTCAAGATGTCTAAAGAAGATGTGATTCAGATGCAAGGTGAGGTCGAGGAATCGTTGCCGAATGCGACGTTCCGGATCAAGCTGGAAAACGGTCATGTAGTGTTGGGTCATATTTCCGGGAAGATGCGCATGCACTACATACGCATCCTGCCGGGAGACAAGGTAACAGTCGAACTGACCCCATACGATTTGAGCAGGGCGCGTATTGTGTTCCGCGCGAAATAGTTGAGCGAGTAAGGAGAAGCAAATGAGAGTGCAAGCATCAGTAAAGAAGATCTGCCGCAACTGCAAGATCATCCGTCGTAACCGCATCGTGCGCGTAATCTGCACGGAGCCGCGACACAAGCAACGCCAGGGCTAATTGAACAAAGCAGCCTGTAGGTGATATAATTTTCGTCTTTCAAATAATAGGGTAGCTGCATGGCACGTATTGCAGGGGTCAACATCCCCAACCATCAACACGCTGTGATTGCCTTGACTGCAATCTACGGCATCGGCCGTACTCGTTCGCAAAGTATCTGTGTGGCGGCGGGTGTTAATACCTCCACCAAGATGAAGGACCTGACCGACGCAGAAGTTGAGAAGCTGCGCGAAGAGGTCGCCAAGTTTACGGTCGAGGGTGATCTGCGTCGCGAGACGACGATGAACATCAAGCGTCTGATGGACTTGGGCTGCTACCGTGGTCTGCGTCATCGTCGCGGTTTGCCGTGCCGTGGTCAGCGCACTCGCACCAATGCACGTACCCGCAAGGGCCCGCGCAAGGCGATTGCAGGCGCAAAGAAGTAAGTTTGCTATAACGCTTTAGAGGATTAGATTATGGCTAAGCCAAGCACGAAAGTGCGCAAGAAGGTCAAGAAGAATGTCGCTGAAGGCGTCGCGCACGTCCACGCGTCTTTCAACAACACCATCATCACCATCACCGATCGCCAGGGCAATGCGCTGGCTTGGTCCACCAGCGGTGCACAGGGCTTCAAGGGATCTCGTAAGAGTACTCCGTTTGCTGCTCAGGTCGCTGCCGAAGTGGCGGGCAAGTCCGCACAGGAATGTGGTGTCAAGAACATCGAAGTTCGCATCAAGGGTCCCGGCCCCGGCCGTGAGTCCGCCGTGCGCGCCTTGAATGCTGCTGGTTTCAAAATCACCAGCATCTCCGACATCACACCGGTGCCGCATAACGGCTGCCGTCCGCCTAAAAAGCGTCGTATCTAATTGGGAGTGAATCTTGGCTAGAAATCTGGATCCAAAGTGCCGTCAGTGCCGCCGCGAAGGCGAAAAGCTGTTCCTGAAGGGCGAAAAATGTTTTACCGACAAGTGTGCAGTTGAGCGCCGCGCCTATCCGCCCGGCCAGCACGGTCAGAAGAAGAATACCCGTCTGTCCGAGTATGGCGGTCAGCTGCGTGAAAAGCAGAAGGTTCGTCGTATCTATGGCGTGCTGGAGCGTCAGTTCCGTCTGACCTACAAGGCTGCTGAAAGCCAGCGCGGCATCACCGGCGAGAATCTGCTGCAGAACTTGGAGTGCCGTCTGGACAACGTGTCCTACCGCATGGGTTTTGGTGCTTCGCGCGCCGAGGCTCGTCAGGTGGTGCGCCACAACGGTGTTCTGGTCAACGGCAAGCGCGTCAATATTCCGTCTTACCTGGTTCGTCCGGGCGATGTAGTCGAAGTGGCCGAGAAGTCCAAGGCACAACTGCGCATCAAGTCTGCCATTGCAGCGGCTGAGCAGCGCGGCTTTCCGGAGTGGTTGGAGATGGATACCAAGGGTCTCAAGGGAACCTTCAAGGCCAAGCCGCAACGTTCCGAACTGCCGGCGTCTATCAACGAGCATCTCGTGGTTGAGTTGTATTCCAAGTAATCCACGCGGAGTAGCGTATGCCTAAGAATGAATTTTTGAAGCCTCGCATCATCGATGTGCAAAAGATCTCCGCCACCCAGGCTAAAGTGGTGATGGAGCCTTTCGAGCGCGGCTACGGCCACACATTGGGCAATGCCTTGCGTCGTATCCTGTTGTCTTCGATGCCCGGTGCCGCACCGACCGAAGTGAAGATGGCCGGCGTGTTGCACGAGTATGCGACCATCGACGGCGTTCAGGAAGATGTCGTCGATATCCTGCTGAACCTGAAGGGCGTGGTACTGCGTTTGCATAACGTGCCGGAAGTCGTGCTGACCATCAAAAAGGATGGCGCCGGTGTGGTGACTGCCGCAGACATTAGCGGCAACGCCGATGTCGAGATCGTCAATCCGGAACACGTGATCGCTCATCTGACTGCCGGTGGCAAGCTGGACATGCAGATCAAGGTCGAGCAGGGCCGCGGCTATGTGTCGGCGATTTCCCGCCAGACACCGCACGAGACTCGTTCCGTCGGTCATATCGCGCTGGACGCTTCGTTCAGCCCGGTCAGCCGTGTGAGCTATGCGGTTGAAAGTGCTCGTGTCGAGCAACGTACCGATCTGGACAAGCTGGTGATGCACATTGAGACTAATGGTGCGATTGATCCGGAGCAGGCGATTCGCAATGCGGCACGCATCTTGGTTGACCAGTTCTCCGTGTTCGCTGCGCTGGAAGGAACCGAGCCGGTCGTCGAGAAGGTTCAGGCGCCTAAGGTCGATCCTATCCTGTTGCGCCCGGTGGACGATCTGGAGCTGACTCCGCGTTCTTCGAACTGCCTGAAGGCACAGAGCATCCATTACATCGGCGATCTGATCCAGTACACCGAGAACGATCTGTTGCGTACCCCGAATCTGGGTCGCAAGTCGCTGAACGAAATCAAGCAGGTTCTTGCCGAGCACAACTTGTCGCTGGGTATGAAGCTGGAAAACTGGCCTGTCACTGCAGCTTAACGCAGTGCAGCATTAGAACAAGAGAGGCAAATCATGCGTCACCGTTTAGGTTTAAGAAAACTCAACCGCACCAGCAGCCACCGTCTGGCGATGTTCCGCAACATGACCGTGTCGCTGTTGCGTCATGAAGTCATCAAGACCACCTTGCCGAAGGCAAAGGAACTGCGTCGCGTCGCGGAACCCATCCTGACGCTGGGCAAGAACCCCAGCTTGGCCAACAAGCGTCTGGCATTTGCGCGCTTGCGTGACCGCGAGATGGTGGTCAAGCTGTTCGACGAACTGGGCCCTCGCTACGCTGCTCGCAACGGCGGCTATCTGCGCGTTCTGAAATTCGGTTTCCGTCAGGGCGACAATGCGCCTATGGCCTTGGTCGAACTGATGGATCGTCCGGCAGAAGCGACTGCAGTCGACGCCGAGTAATCTGCGTCAACGCTGCCTATACAAAAAGCCGGGTCATCCCGGCTTTTTGTTTGTCCGGGTGTTCGGTATTGAGTGTTTATGGCGCGTAAGCGCCGATATTTCGGTAATATTGCGCCTTGCGACCGCCGTAGCGGCGCATGATACGTTCAGCTCATATCCATCATGAAAATCCACGAATATCAAGGTAAGGAAGTCCTGCGCGAGTTTGGAGTACCCACGCCGCGCGGAGTCGCATGTTTCGGTGTCGACGAGGCGGTTGCTGCCGCGCGGGAGCTGGGCGGGACCGTCTGGGTGGTGAAGGCGCAGATTCATGCGGGTGGTCGCGGCAAGGGCGGCGGCGTGAAAGTGGCGAAGTCTCTGGACGAGGTGCACGGTTTCGCGCAGCAGATCCTCGGCATGCAATTGGTGACGCACCAGACTGGCCCGGAGGGCCAGAAGGTGCGTCGTCTGCTGATAGAAGAAGGCGCTGCTATCGCCAAAGAGTTTTACGTCGGCATGGTGGTGGATCGCGCAGCGCAGCGCGTCGCCTTGCTGGCATCCAGCGAGGGTGGCATGGAGATCGAGGAGGTCGCCAAACACTCGCCGGAGAAAATCCATACCTTGCGCATCGATCCGGTGGCCGGATTGATCGAGGCCGACGCCGCGCAGGTGGTGCGTGCGATTGGTATCCCCGAGGCTGCAAACGCCGAGGCGGTGAATGTGCTGCAGGGCCTGTATCGCGCTTTCGTCGAGAAGGATGCGATGCTGGCCGAGATCAATCCGCTCATCCTGACTGCGGACAACCGCGTCGTCGCTTTGGATGCCAAATTCAATTTCGATTCCAACGCGCTGTACCGTCATCCCGAGATCGTCGCGTTGCGCGATCTCGACGAGGAAGACCCGGCGGAGATCGAGGCGTCTAAGTTCGATCTGTCTTACATTTCGCTCGACGGCGACATCGGGTGTCTGGTGAATGGCGCCGGACTGGCGATGGCGACCATGGACATCATCAAGTTGTATGGCGGCAGCCCTGCGAACTTCCTCGATGTCGGCGGTGGCGCGAACAAGGAAAAGGTGACCGAGGCGTTCAAGCTGATGCTGAAGAATCCGCATCTCAAGGCCATCCTGGTCAATATATTCGGTGGCATCATGAAGTGCGACGTGATCGCCGAAGGCGTGGTCGCCGCGGCACGCGAGGTGCAACTCAACGTGCCGCTGGTGGTGCGTCTGGAAGGCACCAACGTCGATCTCGGCAAGAAGATACTGGCCGAATCCGGCTTGCCCATCATCTCCGGCAACGACATGGCCGACGCGGCTCAGAAGGTCGTCGCGGCGGCGAAAGGTTAATCATGTCCATACTCATCAACAAAGACACCAGAGTCATCACTCAGGGCATGACCGGTAAGGTCGGCCAGTTCCACACCCAGCAGTGCAAGTCCTATGCGAACGGAGCGAACTGCTTCGTCGCCGGCGTGAACCCGAAGAAGGCAGGCGAGGAGTTCGAAGGCATCCCGGTTTACGCATCGGTGCGAGATGCGAAGGAAGCGACCGGCGCTACCGTATCGGTGATCTACGTGCCGCCCGCCGGTGCCGCGGCGGCCATCGACGAAGCGGTGGAGGCTGAACTCGATCTGGTGATCTGCATCACCGAAGGCATACCGGTGCATGACATGATCAGGACGCGTTACAAGATGCAGGGCAAGAAGACGCTGTTGATCGGCCCGAACTGTCCGGGCCTGATCACGCCGGACGAGATCAAGATAGGCATCATGCCCGGCCATATCCACAAGAAGGGTCGCATCGGCGTGGTGTCGCGCTCCGGCACGCTGACCTACGAAGCAGTGGGGCAACTCACCGCGCTGGGTTATGGACAATCGTCCTGTGTCGGCATCGGCGGCGACCCGATCAACGGGCTGAAGCATATCGACGTGATGCGCATGTTCAACGACGACCCGGATACCGACGCGGTGATCATGGTCGGCGAGATCGGCGGCAGCGACGAGGAAGAATGCGCGCGCTGGATCAAGGCCAATATGCAGAAACCGGTGGTCGGCTTCATCGCCGGTATCACCGCGCCGGAAGGCAAACGCATGGGCCATGCCGGGGCGATCATCTCCGGCGGCCAAGGTGGTGCCGAAGACAAGCTGGCGGTGATGGAAGAATGCGGCATCCATATCACGCGCAATCCGGCGGAGATGGGGCGCACGATGCAAAGAATTCTGAAAGGTTAACAATGCTGGAAATGCTGCAAACCCCCCAGTTCTGGGTGGACGTATTCAAGATCATCATGATCGACCTGCTGTTGTCGGGCGACAACGCGGTGGTGATTGCGCTGGCCTGTCGTAACCTGCCGGAAGCGCAACGCCGCAAGGGCATCTTGTACGGCGTTGGCGGTGCGATCGGCTTGCGTATCGTGCTGACATTCTTCGCGGTCAGTCTGCTGGCGTTGCCTTATCTCAAGCTGATCGGTGCGCTGTTGCTGTTGTGGATAGGCATCAAGCTGCTCCTGCCGGAAGATGAGGCACATGGCGAGGGCAGCATCAAGGCCGAGGCGAATCTGTGGGGCGCGGTGAAGACCATCATCGTCGCCGACTTCGTGATGAGTCTGGACAACGTGCTGGGTGTTGCGGCGGTGGCGCACGGCAATGTGTGGCTGCTGGTGTTCGGCCTGCTGGTGAGCATCCCGATGATCGCATGGAGCAGCCAGCTGGTGCTGAAACTGATCGACCGTTATCCGTTCATCATCTACGCCGGCGGTGCGCTGCTGGGCTATGTCGCGGGCGAGATGCTGGTGACCGAGGCGTCGTTGAAACCACTGATGGATGCGAACCATTATCTGCACTGGCTGGTGCCGGGGCTGTGTGCGCTGTTCGTGCTGGCGACGGGCTGGTGGCTGGCGATGCGCAAGGCGGTCGCCATCAAGGCGGTCGATCTGGTGGATGGAAAGGTTCTGGCAGGGATGGGCGATTCATCGTCCAACTCGCAAAAAGTCTCAGTTGCGGACGAAATGAGGGGGCAGTGATGAAGATATTGATTCCGGTGGATGGTTCGACCAATGCGCTGCGCGCGGTCGAGCATGTGATCGCTCATGTGGCGGCATTGAAGGAAGCGCCGCTGCTGCTGCTGCTCAACGTGCAGTGGAACGTGGCGACCGGCAACGTGAAACTGTTCATCGACCAGAAGACCATAGACGACTATTACCGCGAGCAGGGAATGGCGGCGCTGCAATCGGCGCGTGCCGCGCTGGATGCCGCAGCACTTCCCTACCAATACCACATCAGCGTCGGCACACCGGCCGAGGCGATCGCACAGTATGCCGACGAACAGGCGGTCGACCAGATCGTCATGGGCCGGCAGGGACAGGGGGGGCTGCAATCGCTGTTGCTGGGCTCAGTGGTGCACAAGCTGCTGCATCAGGTTGCGTGTCCGGTATTGCTGGTCAAGTGATCTGCCGTGCGACGGGCGACAAGATATATCGTCGCACGTGAAGTTGGTGGCAATCGCACATTGCATTAATATCCGCCAGATGACCCGTTCCGGGTGAATGTCAGGGAGTGACGATGGACAAGCTGTTCTGGAAGAAAGACTGGTTTGTTGGTTTGATGGTTGTATTGCTGTTCCTGGCCGGTGCCAGCAGCGATCTGATCCAGAGCCTGGAGCGCAAGGCCTACGATATCGGGGTGCAGGCTTCCTCGCGTACGCCTAGCGACAAGGTCGCGGTCATTGCGATCGACGACCAGAGCATCGCCAATCTCGGGCGCTGGCCCTGGCCGCGAGAGATACATGCCCAGATGCTGGATATCCTGACGGCGGGACAAGCCAAGGTCGTCGGCCATACCGCCTTCTTCTTCGAGCCGCAGGTCGATGCCGGTCTGGGCTATATCCACAAGATCGCCGGACTGCTGGGCAAGTCCGCATTGCTGGAGAGTGTTCCCGTTGCCGCAGAGCCGACCAGCATGGTCGTGGCGGCAAGCGCGGTGGATGCCGTGACCATCCCGGCCGAGCCGTTACCGCTCGATCCGCTCGATGAGCTGCTGCTCGAGGCGGCGCAGAATCTCGACAACGACAAGAAGCTCAGCGAGAGCATGTCCAAGGCAAACGACGTCCTGCTGGCGATGTTCTTCGATCTGGGCGAGCCGCAGGGCAAGCCGGATAGCTCATTGCCGGATTATGTGCTGCGCAACAGCCTGACCAATGTGAGCGATGCGGGTCTCGGTGCGCATCCGTTGGTCGCGCGCGGCGTGCTGGCACCGATCCCGGCGTTGGGCGACAAGGCGTTGGCCATCGGTCATCTGAATGGCTATCCTGACGTGGACGGTGCGGTACGCACCGAGCCGCTGGTGGTCGGTTATTACGACCAGCTCTATCCTTCACTGTCGCTGATGCTCGCGGCCAAGAGTCTCAATCTGGGGCCTGCCGATATCCATATCGACCTGGGCGAGGGCGTTCGTCTGGGCAACCGTAACATCGTCACCGATTCGTCGTTGCAGATGCATACTTATTTCTACAAGGATGTGAACGGGCGCCCCGCATTCCCGGTGGATTCCTTCTACGACGTGCTCACTGGCAAGATCCCGGCGGACAAGTATCGCGACAAGATCGTGCTGATCGGCGCATCCGCCGCCGGGGTCGGGTCGATGCAAGTGACGCCGCTTTCAGCCGGCATGGCACCGGTAGTGACGCTGGCGCACTCGGTATCCAGCATCCTGCAGGGAGATTTCTTCGTCGTGCCGGGCTGGGCCATATGGGCCCAGTTCGGCGTGTTCCTGTCGGTAGCGCTGTATCTGGTCCTGTTGCTGCCGCGTCTTGGCGCTGCGGTGGGAGCCCTGGTGACAGGCGGATTGCTGGTGGCATTGCTGGGTGCGCACTTCGCGCTGATGACGATGCAGGCGATGTGGCTGCAACTGATGTTGCCGGCCGCCATGCTGGTGGTGGGCCACCTGTTGCTGACCACCAAGCGATTCCTGGTGACCGAGCAGGGCAAGCAGAAATCGGATGCCGATTCGGCGGAAAGCAACCGCATGCTGGGTCTCGCGTTCCAGGGGCAGGGGCAGCTCGACATCGCGTTCGACAAGTTCCGCAAGGTGCCGATGGACAACAGCCTGATGGAGGTGTTGTACAACCTGGGTCTGGATTTCGAGCGCAAGCGCCAGTTCAACAAGGCGGAATCGGTGTTCCGCTACATGTCCGAATTCAATCCCAAGTTCCGCGATCTGGAACAACGCCTGACCCAGGCGCGAGAGATGTCCGAGACCGTCATCCTGGGCGGCGTCGGCGGGCGCACAAACACCAGCAGCACGATGGCGCTGGGCAAGGAGGGTATGTCCAAGCCCATGCTGGGGCGTTACGAGATCGAGAAGGAACTGGGCAAGGGCGCGATGGGCGTGGTGTACATGGGCAAGGACCCGAAGATCGGTCGTGTCGTGGCGATCAAGACCATGGCGCTGTCGCAGGAGTTCGAAGGTGACGAGTTGCAGGAGGTCAAGGAACGCTTCTTCCGCGAGGCCGAGACGGCCGGTCGCCTGAACCATCCGAACATCGTGTCCATCTACGATGCCGGCGAAGAGCACGACCTTGCCTATATCGCGATGGAGTTCCTCAAGGGCAAGGATCTGGTGCCGTATACCAAGGCCGACAACCTGTTGCCGCTGCCCAAGGTGATGAGCATCATCGCACGGGTGGCCGATGCGCTGGATTATGCGCACAAGCAGCATGTCGTGCACCGCGACATCAAGCCGGCCAACATCATGTACGACCCGGAAACGGATACGCCCAAGGTCACTGACTTCGGCATCGCGCGCATCACCGATTCTTCCAAGACCAAGACCGGAATGGTGCTGGGTACACCCTCGTATATGTCGCCCGAGCAACTGGCCGGCAAGAAGATCGAAGGGGGCTCGGATCTGTTCTCGCTGGGCGTCAGCTTGTATCAACTGGCTTGTGGTAAGCTCCCGTTCGAAGGGGATTCCATGGCGCAGTTGATGTACCGTATCTCCACCGAACCGCCTACTGATATCCGCGGTGTCCGGGCTGATATACCGCCTTGCCTGGTGGCGGTCATCGAGAAATCGCTGTCCAAGGACAATGAGGGCCGTTTCGCCAGCGGAGCGGAAATGGCAGAGGCATTGCGCCAGTGCGCTTCGAAATTGCAGGGGTAGACATGAAAATTGACGATGCGCTGGAGATAATCAGCCTGACCAATCCGGGTATGGTGAGGTCGCACAACGAGGACAGTGTGGCGTGCGAGGCTGCCTGTGGCTTGGTGGTGCTGGCCGACGGCATGGGCGGCTACAACGCCGGAGAAGTCGCCAGCGGCATCGCGGTCTCGGTCGTGGCGACGGAGATATGCCAGCGCCTGAAGGAAGCCAGTCCGATCGAGCGCGACGAGGAGAGCGGCGACGAGTTGGGGTTCGCTCTGTTGCGTGACAACATCCGCAAGGCGAATCTCTCGATCTACCAGGCTGCGCAGAGCCAGCCGCAATATTCGGGCATGGGCACGACCATCGTCGCCGGTCTGTTCTACGACAACAACGTGGTGGTCGGTCATGTCGGCGATTCGCGCATGTACCGTTTGCGCGACGGCGTACTGGAGACGATCACCCGCGACCATTCCTTGTTGCAGGAGCAGATCGACAGCGGCATGATCAGCATCGAAGACGCACGCCTGTCGAAGAACAAAAATCTGGTGACGCGCGCGGTGGGCATCGATGCCGATGTGGTGCCGGAGATCCATGTGCACGAGGTGCGCATCGGCGATATCTACCTGCTCTGCTCCGACGGCTTGAACGACATGGTGGAAGACGAGGATATCCAGTCTTCGCTGTATGCGATGCAGGGCAATCTGCCGATGGCGGCGGAACAGCTGATCCAGCAGGCCAACGACAATGGCGGCCGCGACAATGTCTCCGTCATCCTGATCAAGGTCAAAGGCGAGTTCGGCGCATCGCGCGGATGGCTGGCAAAATTGCTCAACTGGTTTGGGAAATAAAAAAGGATCACGACTATGGCTGCAAAACTGATACTCAGCATGGATGGCGCGGTACTTAAAGAGTATCCGCTGAACAAAGAGCGCATGACCATCGGGCGCAAAGCGCATAACGACATCGTCATCGACAATCTGGCGATCAGCGGCGAACACGCCGCCGTCGTCACCATCCTGCATGACTCTTTCCTTGAGGATCTGGACAGCACCAACGGATTGGAAGTGAACGGTGTGCAGACAAAGAAGCATTTTCTGCAGAACAACGATCTGATCGAGATCGGCAAATACAAGCTGAAATACATCAACGACCAAACCAGCCAGACCAATGCGGCCGATTTCGAGAAGACCATGGTGCTGCGTGCGCCGGTGCGTCCGGAAGCGCCGACAGGTGAGCCCCGGCTCGGTCAGACGCAGATCAATCCCAGTCTGGCGGCCGAGGTGGAGAAGACCGGCAGGTTCGGCGCGCAGCAACCCGCCGCCCCTGCGGCCCAGCCGGTAGCGGAAGCTGCCGTTCAAGCTGCACCGGCGGCAACTGCACCGCAGGCCGCAGCGGTTTCTGTGGCAGTGGTGCAAATACTTACCGGGCCGAATGCGGGCAAGGAACTGGAGCTGGTGAAGAGCCTCACCACGTTGGGCAAGCCCGGTGTGCAAGTGGCCGTCCTGACCCGTCGGCCGCACGGATTCTTCATCACCCATGTCGAAGGCGCAACGCATCCTTCGGTGAATGGACAGACGTTGGGCGATCAGCCGCACCAGTTGCAGGATCACGATATGATCGAATTGGCCGGCATCAAAATGGAATTCTATTTCAAGGGCTAACCTGTTGAACTGACGGGAAACAGGGGGCGTCCGGCCTGAGTTTCCAGGCTCACTTATGAAGGGGATGGCGTGAAAAAGAACGCAATCTTGATCGGACTGGGACTGCTGATCGTCCTGATCTTCGTCGGCAATGCCGCCAATTTCTACCGTATCGGTTTCGTCGATCGCATTTCGGCCATTCTGTACGACTACCGTTTGCGCCTGACCATGCCGAGCACGCTGGACGAGCGCATCGTCATCCTCGACATCGACGAAAAGAGCCTCAAGGAAGAGGGGCGCTGGCCATGGAGCCGGGACAGGCTAGGCGTGTTGATGGACAAGCTGTTCGATCGTCATGGCGTGGCGGTGGTCGGATTCGACGTGGTGTTCGCCGAGAAGGACGAAAGTTCGGGCCTCAAGGTGTTGCAGCGGCTGGGACAGGATCAGCTTCGGGACGATGCGACGTTCCATTCCACGCTTGCGCAGATCCGTCCTCAGCTCGAATACGACCAGTTGTTCGCCGACAAGATCAGGAATCGCAATGTTGTACTCGGCTATTACCTGACCGGACAGGGCTCGGCCAATATCTCCGGCATGCTTCCCGAGCCGTCGTTTCCGGCAGGTTCCTTCAACGGGCGGCCCATCATGTTCACCAGCTGGAGCGGCTACGGGGCCAACCTGCCCGAATTACAGCAGGCCGCCGCCGCCGCCGGACACTTCAATCCGCTGGTCGACCGCGACGGCGAGGTGCGGCGTGTGCCTATGCTGGCCGAGTACAACGGCGCCTATTACGAGTCGTTGTCGCTGGCGATGGTGCGCAGCCTGATGGGCAAGCCGCCGCTGCAGCCGGGTTTCGCCGAGGGGCGTAGCGACGGCTATGGCGGACTGGAATGGCTGGAGCTGGATACGCCGGCTGGCATATTGAAGATTCCGGTGGATGAGGATGTGGCTACGCTCGTGCCATATCGCGGTGGGCAGGGGAGTTTTCGCTATATTTCCATCGCGGACGTGTTGCATGACCGGGTAGCCCCCGAGCTGCTCAAGGACAAGATCGTTCTGGTCGGAACGACAGCGCCAGGTTTGCTCGATATGCGCGCCACGCCGGTGGCGGAGGTGTATCCGGGAGTGGAGGTCCATGCCAACATGATCGCCGGTATCCTCGATCAGCATATCAAGGAGAGGCCGCCTTACATGCTGGGGGCGGAAGTGGTCTGGCTGCTGCTGATCGGTATCGCGCTGAGCTTCCTGTTGCCGACGCTGAGTCCGGTCAAGGCCATATTGGTTTCAGCATTGATGTTCGGCGCGACGGCAGGGCTGAGCCTGGCAAGCTGGCATTACGGCGACATCCTGATGCCGGTGGCGAACAGCCTGATGATGATTGCGCTGATATTCGCGCTCGACATGTCCTACGGTTATTTCGTCGAGTCGCGAACCAAACGCCAGATCACCGGCTTGTTCGGGCAGTATGTTCCTAGCGAACTTGTCGAGGAGATGGCAGAACATCCCGAGAGCGTCTCGATGGAGGGCGACAGCCGCGAGATGACCATCCTGTTTTCCGACGTGCGCGGGTTCACCACGATCTCCGAGGGGCTGGACCCGAAGGAGCTGACGCTGCTGATGAACGAGTTCCTGACACCGCTGTCGCGCATCGTCTACAAGCATCGCGGCACGATAGACAAATACATGGGCGACTGCGTCATGGCGTTCTGGGGCGCACCGCTGCCGGATGCGGATCATGCCCGGCATGCGATGCTGGCGGGCATCGAGATGCAGGCGACGCTGAAAGCCTTGCAACCGCACTTCAGAGAGCGCGGCTGGCCGGAGATACATATCGGTGTGGGCATCAACACCGGTCGGGTCAGCGTCGGCAACATGGGCTCCGAGGTGCGCGTCGCCTACACCGTGATGGGCGATGCGGTGAATCTTGCGTCACGTCTGGAAGGTATCACCAAGCAATATGGTGTCGGGGTCATCGTCGGGGAGAATACCCGAGATACCGTCACCGACTTTGTCTATCGCGAGCTTGACCATGTGCGGGTAAAAGGTAAAGATAAGCCCGTGGCGATCTACGAGCCGATCGGGCTGAGCAGCGAGGTTGGCAAGGATTTGCAGGACGAGATCAAGTTGTTCCATGAAGTTCGCCGTTTGTATCGCAAGCAGGATTGGGATCTGGCCGAGTTGCAGTTGGTGAATCTGCAGCGCATGTCGCCCGATACCGCGCTGTATCGGATCTATGCCGAGCGTGTGGCTTATTTCCGCAAGAATCCGCCCGGTGATGAGTGGGATGGTGTGTTCGTGTTTCAAACCAAGTAGTTCGCGTTGACGACAAATGACAAAGGCTGACAGGACATGAAGCTCAGAGTTTTGGGATGCAGCGGCGGGATAGGCGGGAATCTGCGTACCACCTCATTCCTGCTCGATCACGATGTGCTGATCGATGCGGGTACCGGGGTGAACGAACTCAGCTTGACCGAGTTGAGCGTGATTGATCACATATTCATCACGCATTCCCATCTCGATCACATCGCCTGCATTCCTCTGCTGGTCGATAGCGTCGGCTTCATGCGCGACCGTCCGTTGACGATCTATGCCACGTCGGAGACGCAGGAGATACTGCAGCAGCATATCTTCAACTGGAAGATATGGCCCGACTTCACCCAGATACCGAACGCACAGAATCCATACATGCGTTTTCAGACGATCGCGTTGGGCGAGACGGTCGATTTGAGCGGACGCAGGATCACCGCAATCCCAGCGCTGCACACCGTTCCCGCGGTCGGATTCCATCTCGAGAGCGATAGCGCCAGCCTGGTGTTCAGCGGCGACACGACGAACAACGACGCGGTATGGGAAGTGGTCAACCGGATAGAGAACCTGCGTTATCTGATCATAGAGACGGCGTTTTCGGACAACGAAAGAGAACTAGCCATCGTGTCCAAGCACATGTGTCCCAGCATGCTTGCAGAAGAGCTGCTGAAGTTCCGCGGAGGTGCGGAGGTATACATCACTCATCTGAAGCCGGGCGAGGTGGAGCTGACGATGCGTCAGATCGAGAAGTCTGTTCATGGTTGCACTCCCAGGATGTTGCTGAACAATCAGGAGTTCGAGTTCTAGGCCGACGATGGCTCGCTCCCTTGATGTCAAGGTGTTGGCAGGTCTGGAACCGATCTCCACATTCGGGTCGGCGCGGTTGCGCGAGTTGCTGGATTACTGCCGGGTCGAGACCGTACCCGAGGGAAACGATCCATTTCGTGCGCACGGACTGGAAGGCCAGTCCGTCTACCTGGTGGACGGGGAGATCGAGTTGGCCTATCTGGACGGGAATCGCGTGGTGATCAACGCGCAGTCGGAATGGGCGAAGCATCCCTTGGGCAAGCGGCAGCCGGATATCGTCGCCGCGCGCGCGTTGCGCGAGAGCCAGCTGTTGCGCGTCGACGATGAGCTGCTGGACCGCATGGTGACGCTGGACCAGATATCGCGGCACGATCCGCAGGCGAATATCCATGCCGAGCCGCAGCGGGCTGCAGGTGATGCCGAGGCGCAGTCCAATGTGCGGCATCTGCTGAATTCGCGGATGTTCAATGCGGACCAGTTGCGGAACGGGCCGCTGGCGCATTTGCCGATGTCCAACATCAGCGCGTTGTTGCAGCGTTTCGAGGCCGTGGTCGTGTGGGCGGGCGACGTGATCATTCGCGAGGGAGACGACGGCGACTACTACTATCTGATCGATAGCGGACGCGCCGAGGTGGTCCGTCATGTCGGCGGAGTAGAGGTATTGCTGGCGGAGTTGAAGGCGGGGGATGTTTTTGGCGAGGAGGCGCTGATCTCCGGTACGAAACGCAACGCGACTATCACGATGAAGACCAACGGCGTGCTGTTGCGTCTGGGCAGGCATGATTTCCTGGAGCTTATGCAGGAGCCGCTGCTGCATCGGGTAAGTTACGAGCAGGCGCAGCAGGCGGTGGCGCAAGGTGCGGTGTGGATCGATGTCAGGCATCCGTCAGAGTATCGCTACGACAGGTTGCAGGGCGCGATGAACGTGCCGTTGAACGATGTGCGCAATGCGATCGACGTACTGGATCGCAGCAAGAAGTATATCGCGTATTGTCAGAGCGGCCGGCGCAGTGCTGCAGCCGCTTTCATTCTGGCGCAGGCGGGATACGACATACAGGTGCTGGACGGCGGGTTATGGTCGGTGCCGAAATCAAAACAGCAGTAGCGTAGAGAGAACAGAGGAGCGGTAATGGGTATGGATGTGCCAGGCGGAAGCGCGGTAAACGATGATGTGCTGATGAGCCTCAAGCTCGAGTTCACCAAGAACCTCAACCACGTCACCAACAAGATACACGCGACCAGCAACATCGACGAGATCATGCTGGATGTCAGCAAGGATATCTGCACGCTGTTCAATGCCGACCGGCTGACCATTTACGTGGTCGGCGATGACAACATCTCATTGGTCTCCAAGGTCAAGACCGGCCTCAATTCGTTCAAGGATCTGAAGCTGCCGATCGCCGAGCAGAGCGTTGCCGGTTATGCGGCGATGCACAGGAAGCTGCTCAACATCAAGGACGTATACGATGAGAAGGAGCTGGCCGGTTACAGCTCGCACCTGCGCTTTTTGCAGGAGGTGGATAAGCGCACCGGTTACCGCACCAAACAGATGCTGGTCGCGCCTATCCTGGAGTCGAACACCAACGAACTGGTCGGCGTCATCCAGGTCATCAACAACAAGGCGGGATCTCCGTTCGCGGCACTGGTCGAGGAGGGCGTGCAGGAACTGGCGCAGACCATGGCGGTCGCTCTGCGTCAGCGCCAGCAGAACACCACGGTCAAGACCAAGTATGACTATCTGGTCGCCGATGCGGTGCTGTCCGCCGCCGAATTCGATCTGGCGACCCGCACCGCAAGGCGCAAGGGAGTCGATATCGAGGAGGTGCTGATCGACGAGTTCCAGGTCAGCATCCCGCAGCTGGGGCAGGCGCTGTCGCGTTTCTTCGGCGTGCCCTACGAGCCCCATAAGTCGGATCGCATCAAGCCTTCCGACTTGCTCAAGAACCTGAAGCGCGAGTACATCGAGAGCAGTCATTGGTTGCCGATCGAGGAGAATCAGGACGGTTTGCTGATCCTGACCAGCGATCCGGAGCGCATCCAGGCTTCGCGCGTCGTCAACAACATCTTCCCCAAGCACCGGCTGGTGTACAAGGTCTGCTCGCAGCGCGAGTTCAAGCAGACGCTGGATCTGTTCTATGGCGGCGGCGGCGGTGCTTCCGACAGCACTGGCGGCTTTGCGATGGACGATTCGTCGGTGGACGACCTGCTGTCCAGCCTGGGCGGGGACGACGAGGAACTCGGCGGCGTCAGTCAGGAAGACGTCAATGCCGCAGCCGACAACGAACTGGTCAAGCTGGTCAACAAGATCATCGTCGATGCCTATCGCATGGGAGCTTCCGATATCCACATCGAGCCGGGGCCGGGCAAGATGAAGACCCAGATACGCGTACGCAAGGACGGCTCGCTGATGAACTACATCGAGGTGCCCTCAACTTATCGCAACGCGCTGGTGACGCGCCTGAAGATCATGTGCGATCTCGATATCTCCGAGAAGCGCAAGCCGCAGGACGGCAAGATCAAGTTCAAGAAATACGGGCCGCTGGATATCGAGCTGCGTGTCGCGACCATTCCCTCGCAGGGCGGCGTCGAGGACGTGGTGATGCGTATCCTGGCTTCCGGCGAGCCGTTGCCGCTGGAGAAGATGGGCTTCTCGGCGCGCAACAACGAGTTGATCAGATCAACCGTCAGCAAGCCGTATGGCCTGTTCTTCGTGTGCGGCCCGACCGGTTCCGGCAAGACCACCACGCTGCACTCCATCCTGAAGTACATCAATACGCCAGACACCAAGATTTGGACCGCGGAAGACCCGGTCGAAATCACCCAGAAGGGTTTGCGCCAGGTGCAGATCAACAAGAAGGCGGGGCTGGATTTCGCGACCATCATGCGCGCCTTCCTGCGCGCCGATCCGGACGTGATCATGGTCGGCGAAATGCGCGACAAGGAAACCGTTTCCATCGGCATCGAGGCCTCGCTGACCGGCCACCTGGTGTTCGCGACGCTGCACACCAACAGCGCGCCCGAATCCATCAACCGTCTGCTGGACATGGGCATGGATCCGTTCAACTTCGCCGATGCGCTGCTGGGCATCCTCGCGCAGCGTCTGGGCAAACGCCTGTGCGGCGACTGCAAGAAGCCGCACATCGCCTCCGCCGACGAAATGAAGGCCTTGCTGGCCGAGTACAGCGCGGAGCTGCTCAATACCGCCGCCTGGAAAGCCGATACGGCTGGCGAGACCAAGAAGTTATATGCCGAGTGGGTCAAGCTGTTTGCCGACGACAAGGGGCAATTCACCCTGTACGAGCCGGTCGGTTGCGAGAAGTGCTCGGGCACCGGCTATCGCGGGCGGGTTGGTTTGCACGAGCTGCTGATCGGAACCGATGCGGTCAAGAAGGCGATCCAGGAGCACGCGCGCGTCGCCGAGTTGCTGGCCATCTGCCTGGAGGACGGCATGCATACCCTGAAGCAGGACGGCATGGAGAAGGTGCTGCTGGGCATCACCGACATGCACCAGATACGCGCAGTCTGTATCAAGTAGTCGGCCATGACTTCCACGAAACACCTGCTGAGTCGTCTCAAGGATCTCAACGAGATCGGTATTGCGCTGTCCAAGCAGCGCAATATCAACAGCCTGCTGGAGACGATACTGGAGGCGGCCAGGCGCATCACCCATGCCGATGCAGGCACGCTATACCTGCTGGAACCGGAGGAGCAGCTGCTGCGCTTCGAGATCATGCGCACCGACTCGCTCAACATCGCGATGGGCGGCACCAGCGGAGTGCCTATCCCGTTCTATCCCATCCATCTCTACGCTGACGACGGCAGTCCCAATCATGCGATGGTGGTGAGCCACTCGGCGCTGAGCGGCGAGACGGTCAACATCCCCGATGCCTATGTCGCGGAAGGCTACGATTTCTCCGGCACGAAGAAGTTCGACGCCAAGACCGGCTATCGCTCGCAATCGTTTCTCACCGTGCCGATGCGCAGCCACGAGGACCAGGTCATCGGCGTGCTGCAACTGATCAATGCGCAGGATCGGGAAACGGGCGCGATCATCCCGTTCTCTGCGGACGACCAGCAGCTGCTGGAGTCGCTCGCCTCGCAGGCCGCGATCGCGTTGACCAACCGCCGTCTGATCGCGCAACTGGAGGCGCTGTTCGAGGCATTCATCCAGTTGATCAACACCGCGATCGACGATAAGTCTCCCTATACCGGCGGGCATTGCGCGCGCGTGCCGGTGTTGACGATGATGCTGGCCGAGGCGGTCAATCGCACTACCGAAGGGCCGCTGAAGGACTTCGTGATGACCGACAAGGACCGGCATGAACTGAAGATTGCCGGACTGTTGCACGACTGCGGCAAGATCACCACGCCTGTGCATGTGGTGGACAAGGCGACCAAGCTGCAGACCCTGTTCGACCGCATCCACCTGCTCGACACGCGCTTCGAGGTGCTCAAGCGCGATGCCGAGATCGCGATGCTGCGAAAGTTATATGGGGGTAACGAGTCGGTGACTGCGGATCCTGTAGCAGTTCGTGCCGAGTATGAAGCGCGTATCCGGAAACTGGACGATGACAGGGAATTTCTGCACCACTGCAATGTCGGCGGTGAAGCCATGTCCGACGATGATATTGCGCGGGTGCAAAGGATCGCGGCCTACCGCTGGCAGGACCCGGCAGGGCAGGAGGCGCGCTTTCTCAACGAGGACGAGGTTGAGAATCTCACGCTGCGCGCCGGAACACTGACGTCGGACGAGCGCGAGATCATCAAGCACCATATCGTCGTGACGATCAAAATGCTCGAGGCGCTGCCCTGGCCTAAGGATATGAAGAATGTTCCGGAATATGCCGGCGGACACCACGAGCGCATGGATGGCAAGGGCTATCCGCGCGGCCTGAGGCGCGAGCAGATGTCGGTGCAGGCGCGGGTGATGGGCATCGCCGACATCTTCGAGGCGCTGACCGCCAAGGACAGACCCTACAAACTGGGCAAGACCCTGACCGAATCGCTGACGATACTGGGCAAGTTCAAGCTGGGCGGGCACATCGATCCGGATTTGTTCGACATCTTCATCCGCGAGAAGGTGTATCTGGACTATGCGAAGCAGTTCCTCGCGCCGGAACAGATAGACGAGGTGGATCTGAGCAAGATCCCGGGAGTGAATTTGTAGTCAGTCGGAAGACGTAAGTCGTAAGTTAACTTCTCCCGTCGATCAGCCCAAGGAATAGCGGCAGCGTATCGTCGGTCAAGCAACAATATCAACGTCCCGACGTACGTCTTCGTCTAGTGTGTATCAGACTCTTTCCAGCACCGCCGCAAAGAATCCGTCCGTCGCATGCAGCTGCGGGCGCAGCTCCAGGTAGTCGCCCATCTCCAGTTCGATCTTCTGCTGCTTCAGCACCTCTCCGGCAGGCTTCAGCACGAAGTCGGGATGAGCGGCGAGGAAGGCTTCCACGATGCGCTGATTCTCTTCCGGCAGGATGCTGCAGGTTGCGTACACCAAGCGTCCGCCCTTCTTCAGCAGTCGACTGGCCGAGGCGAGGATCGTAGCCTGCTTCTGTGTCAGTTCTTCGATGCTGCCGGGCGACTGGCGGAACTTCAGGTCTGGGTTGCGGCGCAGCGTGCCGAGGCCGCTGCAGGGCGCATCGACCAGCACGCGGTCGATCTTGCCGGCGAGGCGCTTCACCTTGAGGTCGTTCTCGTGGGCGATCAGCATGGGCTGGATGTTGCTCGCCCCGGAGCGCTTCAGGCGCGGCTTCAGGTTGGTGAGGCGTTTCTCCGAAACATCCATCGCGTACAAACGTCCCTGCGAATTCATCAGCGCCGATAGCATCAGCGTCTTGCCGCCCGCGCCGGCGCAGAAATCCACCACCATGTCGTTGCGCTTGGGCGCGAGCAGGAAGCCGAGCAACTGGCTGCCCTCGTCCTGCACTTCCACCTTGCCTTCGGTGAACAGCGCGTCCTTGTTCAGCGGGATCTTTTCCTTGAGGCGGATTCCGAGCGGCGAGTACGGTGTGATGGCCGCCTCGATCTTCTTGGCGTGCAACTGTTCCAATACCTCGTCGCGCTTCGCGAGCAGTGTGTTGACGCGGATGTCCAGCGGCGCACCCTGCTGCATCGCGCGACCGATGTCGAGGATGTCCGCGTCGGAATAAGATGCGCGCATCTTTTCGATCAGCCAGTCCGGCAGTTCGGCCTGCACCGACAGCGGCAGGTCTTCCGCCTTCACGCCCTTCACCGTGGCCAGCCACTCCTTCTCGTCGCGCTTCAGCACCGGTTCGATCTCGCGCAGGTTGTAGCCGCCGAAGCGCACCATGTGGGCCAGCGCCATGCGGCGCGGCGTGGCCTGGCCCTCGCTCGCGGTGCAGGCATGCTCCAGCAGCAGGCGATGGCGCAGCACGCCGAACACGGTCTCGGCGACCAGCGCGCGCTCGTTCGAGCCGATGCGGTTCTCCTTGAAGTAGTAGCGCAGCGTGGTGTCGGCGGGGTGCGCCAGCGGCAGGATGGCGCGCAGCGCATGGATGACGAGGTCTAGACGGTATTCGGTGATGAGCATGGTAATGAGCCTTATGTTTCAGGCGCGCAGTTTAACAGGGTTGCGGATGCGATATCGGCGGAGCAGATATATGGGGTGAAGTACATAGGCCGAAATATATAGGCCTTTCGGCATATTGTGTATTCCCGCGGCAGGGCTAGAGTAACGCCATAGTTTCGATATGGAACATAGCGGAGGTCGAAGATGGAACTGCAATGGTCGGATAGTTTGAGTGTGGGCAATGCGCTGATGGATTCTGACCACCGTAACCTGTTCGGCATGATAGGCACCGTAGATCATGCGCTCCGGTCCGGCAACCCCCAGATACTGTCGCAGGCGTTCCAGCGACTGGTTGTTTGCGTGGGCATACACTTCGCCAACGAGGAAAGGCTCGCGCAGGCGATCGATCTGCCTTTCGATAACCACAAGAGGCTGAATCTTTATCTGCAGCAGGAGCTTGAGTATATGCGCTCCGAACTGGATGCCAAGGACGGCCTCTGGTCGGAAAGCGCGGTCGAACACTTCTCGCACAGCCTGAGGAATTGGATGGCCGCGCACCTCGGCAGGGACGAGCGCCTGCTGAAGCCGGTGCTGTCGGCGCAGCCTTACGACCTTAGACCCTGAGCGGCGATCTCTAGTCCGGATCGTTCTCCCCGGTTATTCCTCGGACACGAGTATCTCGGATATCACCATCTCTCCGGCGACCTCGCCGTTGCGGTCTATCTGGCGAACCTTGATCGGTAGCAGCCGGTATTCCAGCCCCAGCCAGATATCCAGCCCTTCCTCGCCCGGTCCGTGGATCTTGCGCAGCGGCAATGCACGCAGCTTGCCGAGCGGACTCTGGATGAATTCCTCCTCTCCGACGGCGAGTTCGTAATATTCCAGTTTCTTGCCGTTGCTGATGTACATCGGCACCACGCCTTTATCCAGCGGCTGTTGAGACAGCTGATAGAGGAAGCTGAGGATGTCCTGTCCGCCCTCGGGCAGCTGGGTTTCGCCGCCGTGCGAAAAACGCAGCTTGTGTCCTGCCCAGTCGAATTCGGCGCTCAGGTTCTGCTTGCTGCCGGAAAGCTTTTTCTCTTCGCCGTAACTGAGCGGATGCAGCCCCTGTGCATCGACCTGTCCGCGACTGGTCTGGGTCAGCAGATAACTCTTGAAGATGCTCGCCACGCCAGTGGTCTGCGTCACCGTCTCCAGAACGTACATCCCCTGTTCGATGTCCAGCCGGTGAACCGCTACACCGAGTTGCAAGCCGCCCTCGCCCTGATAGGCGGCGAAGGTCAGTTGCGCACGCCGCGGCAGGCGATAAGCGGGCTGGGCAGGCGCCTCCACGGCAGACGTGTCTTCCATGGGCGGTTGCGGCTCGGGGTCGATCTGCGGCTCTTCTCCCCGAGCTTCCGTACTCTGCCTCTCTTCCGGCTGTGGTCGCGTCTCGGCGCGTTTGGGTTCCGGCTTTTTCGGCGGAGCCGGAGGGGGAGAGATTTTGGGCAACGGCTCCAGCCTGGCGGTGAGCGGCGGCAACGGAGCCTCGGTCCTGGGGAGCTCGATCAGCGGCGCGAACATCGCGATGGCATGCAACAGCAACGACAGGCTTATGGCCAGCGAGATGCGCGCGGCGGAAGTCTGCGGAACGAGGTTCACGGCTTGACGGATATCTTGCTCAGTACCTGGATCAGGCGGTCGCCGTTGCTTTCGGTGATGACCATCTTGCACGGCAGATGATGGTGTTGTCTGGCCAGCCAGATCTCGGTGCGGCGTTCGCCCGGCTTGGGCTGACTATCCAGATACAGCGTGCCGAACTTGCCGGCGGGCGTATCGATGCTGGTGCCGCGCGCGACCGCATAGTGATAGCTGTCCAGCTTGTGCCCGTTGGTCATGGCAAAGTCCAGCGGGCCATCCTTCAGCGGCAGAAACATGAACTGGTACATCGCGGAGAGGCGATCCTGCGTGCTCGGCGGCAGCTCCGCCGTCTCGCGTTGCGACTGGTGGATCAGAACGATCTTGCCGTTCTTCCAGTCGAGTTCCGCGCTGCTGTCCTTGCTCGCGTCGTTCTCGCGCCGGTGGTTGAACTGCAGCGGCTGCAATCCGCTCTTGCCGATCAGGCCGCTGCTGCGGACGAACACCTTTTCCGGCTTGAACAGCGCCAGCAGGCCGACGGGCGTGGTGGTGCTGGTCAGCGTATAACGGTCGCCGTCGCGCGTGTAGCTTTCCTCGATCTTGCCTATCCTGATGCTGTCTTTGTACAGATCGTAGACGGCATGGATGCTCGCCGGGGGGGCGGCGAGCGCGGTGAAGGGAGCGCACAGCGCCAGCCATGCGACCAGGAGATGCGGCAGAATTTTCACGAGACTACTCCAGTGATGGGGAGATCAGGGCGTGCCCGACTTGTTTGCGATGCCGGAGTATGACCCGGCCATCCTCGTTCAGTTCAATCTGGTTCCTGCACAGCCAGCGGATGGCCTGCGGGTAGATGCGATGCTCCTCGTGCAGTACGCGTTTTGCCAGCGTCTGCGGAGTGTCGTGGCACAGCACCGGTACCGCCGCCTGGATGATGATGGGGCCGTGATCGAGGTCGGGCGTGACGAAGTGCACGGTGCAGCCGTGTATCTTCACGCCGTCGTGCAGCGCGCGCTCGTGGGTGTCGAGGCCGCCGTAGGCAGGCAGCAGCGAGGGATGGATATTGATCAGCCGCCCCTTGTAGCGATTCACGAAACCCTCGGTCAGGATGCGCATGAAGCCGGCGAGGATCACGAAATCGGGCCGGAAGCCGTCGATGACACCGGCCAGTGCGGTATCGAAGCTGACGCGATCCGGATGGTCGCGGTGCGATACCACCGCGGTCGGGATGCCGTGCGATTGTGCGATGTTCAATCCTTCGGCATCCGCCTTGTTGCTGATCACCGCCGCGACACGGCAGGGCAGCCTGGATTTCAGCAGCGCCTCCATGTTGCTGCCGCGACCCGAGATCAGGATGACGATGGACTTGTTCATTTTGGGTCAGGCAACCTGCGTCTGGTGCTCGTCGCCGTTGCGTGCGCGTATCTTGCCGATCACGGCGACGGTCTCGCCGCTCGCCTTGAGCTGAGCCAGCGCCGCGTCCGCATCCGCGGCGGCGACGATCACCGCCATGCCGATGCCGCAGTTGAAGGTGCGGAACATTTCCTGCGCATCGACGTTGCCGCCTTCTTGCAGCCAGTGGAACAGCTTGGGCATCTGCCATGTCTTGCTGTCGATGTCGGCGACGACGTTGGCGGGCAGCACGCGCGGCACGTTTTCGGTGATACCGCCGCCGGTGATGTGGGCCATGCCCTTGATGGTGATGCTCTGCATCAGGCTCAGCAGCGGCTTCACGTACAAACGGGTCGGGGCCATGATGCAGTCGGCCAGCGAGCGGTCGCCGTCGAACTTCGCGTCCAGATCGGGTTTGTTGCGTTCGATAATCTTGCGCACCAGCGAATATCCGTTGGAGTGCGCGCCGTTGGAGGCGAGGCCGATTACCACGTCGCCCGCGACGATGGAGTCGCCGGTGATGATCTTCGATTTCTCGACGACGCCGACCGCGAAACCTGCGAGGTCGTATTCGCCGACCGGGTACATGCCCGGCATCTCGGCGGTCTCGCCGCCGATCAGCGCGCAGCCGGATTGTTCGCAGCCGTAGGCGATGCCCTTGATGACTTCGGTCGCCGCGGGCACGTCCAGCTTGCCGCAGGCGAAGTAGTCGAGGAAGAACAGCGGCTCGGCGCCCTGCACCAGGATGTCGTTGACGCTCATCGCGACGAGGTCGATGCCGACGGTGTCGTGGCGGTTCAGCTCGAACGCGAGCTTCAGCTTGGTGCCTACGCCGTCGGTGCCGGATACCAGCACCGGCTCCTTGTACTTCTTCGATATCTCTACCAGGCCGCCGAAACCGCCGATGCCGGACAGCACCTCGGGGCGCATCGTGCGCTTGGCATAGGGCTTGATATTCTCGACCAGTTGGTCGCCGGCATCGATATCGACGCCGGCATCGCGGTAGGAGAGGGAGTCATTCTGGCTCAAGTTGAGTTCTCGCTTTCTTAAAGGTAAAGTGCAGCACGATTTTTCCTGCGAATTTTACCCGAAATGACCTTATCCCGCTTTGCCGCTGTGCAATGGCTGTCAGTGGTCGTCGTTGCCGCCCTGTCGATGTACCTGCTCGGACCCATTCTGACGCCCTTCGTCGCGGCCGCCATTCTGGCTTATATCTGCAATCCGCTGGTGCGGCGGCTGGGTCGCTGGAAGCTGGGGCGCACGCTGGCGGTGACGCTGGTGATGGCGGGCTTGCTGCTGCTGCTGGTGCTGCTGTTGCTGATCATGCTGCCGCTGCTGGAGAAGGAGACCGGGCTTTTTCTGGCGCGCCTGCCGGACTGGATCGAAGCGGTGCGCGTGCATCTGCTGCCCTGGCTGCAGCAGTGGTTCGGCGCAGAGCTGAAATGGGACAGTGCGGCAGTGAAGAATGCGTTGATGAACCACTGGCAGAGCGCAGGCGGCGTTGCCGGGAAACTGCTGCCCTGGCTAGGGGATAGCGGCGGCGCGCTGGTCGCGCTGCTGGCCAATCTGGTGCTGATCCCGGTGGCGATGTTCTATTTTCTGCGCGATTGGGAAGTGATGGTCGCTCGTCTGGATGAGCTGGTTCCCCGCCAGTGGCATGCCAAGGTGAGCGAGATTTTCACCGAGGTGGATCGCGTGCTGGCGGAATTCCTGCGCGGACAACTCTCCGTGATGTTGCTGATCAGCGTGTACTACGTGCTGACACTGTGGCTGGTCGGACTGGAGTTTGCGCTGCCCATCGGCATCATCGCCGGGATGCTGGTGTTCGTGCCTTATCTCGGCATGATCCTCGGCCTCGTGCTGGCGACGCTGGCGGCTGCGATGCAGTTCAGCGCGTTCGGCGATGTGCTGCTGGTGTGGTTGATGTTCGGGATCGGGCAGTTCATCGAGGGCTTCGTCATCACCCCATGGCTGGTCGGCGACCGTATCGGCTTGCATCCGCTGGCGGTGATTTTCGCGCTGCTGGCTTTCGGCCAGCTGTTCGGTTTCTTCGGCGTACTGCTGGCGCTGCCGCTGGCGGCGATGCTGCTGGTCGTGTTGCGTCACGCCAAACAGTGGTACCTCACCAGCGATATGTATACAAAACCATGAGCCAGCTCGTGCTCGACATCTCTCCGGGGAACACCCCCACTCTGGAAACCTTCGTCGCGGGACACAATCTCGAATTGCTCTCGGCCTTGCGCCACGCGCTCGCCGGCGGCAGCGAACGTAGCATCTACCTGTGGGGAGAGGAGGGTAGCGGCAAGAGCCATCTGCTGCAGGCCTGCGCGAACGCCGCGCGGAACCGGCGCGCGGTCTATGCGCGCGGCAGCGTACCTATCATGACGGATAGCATCGCCGATGTGGTCGCGGTGGACGACGTCGAACTGCTGGGCAACGATGCTCAGATCGCATTGTTCGATCTCTACAACCGCATGCGCGACAGCGGCGGCCTGTTGCTGGTCAGCGGCAAGGCATCGCCGCTGCATCTCAACCTGCGCGACGATCTGCGCACGCGCCTGGGCTGGGGGCTGGTGTACCAGGTGCATGAGCTGAACGACGAAGAAAAAGCACAGGCGCTGGGGCAGCACGCGCAGTCGCGCGGCTTTGCATTGCCGCCGGATGTCGTTCAGTATCTGCTGCGCCACGGCCGCCGCGACCTGCCCAGCCTGATGGCGACGCTGGATGCGCTGGACGAACACTCGTTGCGACTGCATCGCGCACCGTCGGTACCGCTGCTGAAAGAAGTCATGCAGCAGAAATCGGTGTAGGAGCGGGCCATGCCCGCGATGGATATTGTTCGCGGGCATGGCCCGCTCCTACGAAAAATGTGAATGGATGATTAAAATGAATTTGGCCCTATTTGACTTGGACAACACCCTGCTCAACGGCGACAGCGATTTCGAGTGGTCGCAATTCCTCATTACCATCGGCGTGCTCGACCGCGAACTGTTCGATGCGAAGAACCTCGCGTTCTACGAGCACTACAAGGCGGGCACGCTGGACATCCACGAGTTCCTCGACTTCCAGCTCAAGCCGCTGTCGCGCCACGCGCGCAAGACGCTGGACGAGTGGCATCTGCAATTCATGCGCGACAAGGTGATGCCCATGATCACGCCGCAGTCGCGCGAGCTGGTCGCGAAGCACAAGGCGGCGGGCGACATCTGCGTCATCATCACCGCGACCAACAGCTTCGTTACCGCGCCGATCGCGCGCGAGTTCGGCATCGAACACTTGATCGCCACCGACCCTGAACACAAGGACGGCGAATTCACCGGCCGCGTCGCGGGCGTGCCGTCGTTCCGCGAGGGCAAGATCACGCGACTGGATAACTGGCTGGCCGAGCGCGGCTGGACGCTGGACAGCTTCGCCGACAGCATCTTCTACAGCGACTCGCACAACGACCTGCCGCTGATGTGCAAGGTCAAGCATCCGGTCGCGGCGAACCCTGACGCGACGCTGCGCGCCCACGCCGAACAGCACGGCTGGCCTATCGTCAGCCTGCGCTGAATGTCCGGACTCGTTCTCTACGGCACCACGTACTGCCACCTGTGCGAACAGGCGCAAGCCGTGCTCAACGAGGCAGGCGTGTCCGCGGTTTACATCGATATCGCCGATGACAATGGTTTGGTCGAGTGCTACGGCACGCGCATCCCGGTGCTGCGGCGAGTCGATGGTGGTGCGGAACTCGGCTGGCCATTCGATGCAGCGATGGTGAGGCGATTTCTGGTTTGATGACTTGTTCGAGTGTCGATGGTATCTGGGGAATTTATGAAAGCGGTTGATCTTATGTTGATGCGTTTGCTGTTGCCGATTGCCTCCGTCGTTATCAGTATTGCCGGACTTTCATACGTCGCAGATTTCCATGCATGGTCGGGGCTGGCCGGGGACAAGCTCGCGCCCATGATGCAAGCGATGGAAGCTGCCGTTTGGCTTGCCGCAGCCTGGTTGTTCAACAGGTTGGTTGTGCTTGTTTTCTGGGAGGGTTTCGTCACTCATGTTCTGGGGCGCGCCCCTCCCCGGCTCATTATCCAGCTGGGCAGCATCATCGTTTTTTTGCTGGCGGTGTCCGGCATTCTGCGATTCGTCTTCGGGGAGCCCATTACGGCTATTTGGGCCGCATCCGGCGCGGCCGGCGTCGTTATCGGTTTTGCCCTGCAGCGGCTTATTCTCGACACCTTTTCCGGCTTTGCGATCCATCTGGAGCAGCCGTTCAAAGTGGGTGACTGGATCAATGTCCATCATGGGACCCCCAAGGGATTTGTCGGGCGGGTGTCGGAAACGAATTGGCGTACGACTCGCCTCTATACGACGGAAAACAATGTCGTGATCATTCCCAATAGTCTTCTGACGACTGCGATCGTGACGAACTACTCCATCCCTGAAACCATTGCATCCTTCGATATGGATTTTGTACTTGATTTCAGTATCTCGACAGATCGGGCCGAGCGCGTTCTCCTTGCGGCGCTGATTTCATCGATCGGGCCGAACGGGCCATTGGCGTCTCCCAAGCCCAAGGTCAGGGTAAACGGCGTGACGGATAACGGCGTGCAGTATCGCTTGAGTTATCACCTCGATCCGTCGGAGGTCTCTCCCGGAAGGGCTAGAGACACCGTTGCGAGAGCGGTGTTGAAACATATAGGCCAGGCCGGTCTCTCGCTGTCCTATCCAAGGCGGGATTTGTTTCTTGCGCGCATGCCATGGCGGCACAAGAATTGGCGTTACCTGAAAGATCAGATCAGGCAATTGGGTTCGATATCGTTGTTTGCCGAATTCGAGGAAGACGACCTGGAGTTCATCGCGAAACACATGTCGGTGCATGAGATGGAACAGCAGTCGGTCATTGTCAGGCAAGGCGAGGCCGGTGACTCTATGTTTATCCTGGCAGAAGGCTTGCTTGAGGTCTTCATCGAGCAGCCGGACGGCACGCAGGCCAGGGTGGCCGATTTGCAACCTGGCATGTTCTTCGGCGAGAAGTCGTTGCTTACCGGCCAGTCACGCTCTGCAACAGTGATCTGCGTAGCCGAATCCATGGTTTGCGAAATCACCAAGAATTGCATCATGACGCTGCTGGAGCGCAAGCCCGAATTGGCCGAGTCCTTGGGACGAGCCGTAGTTGCGCGGGACATTCAGAATGAGCAGGCGTTGATGTATGCAACCAAGGAGGAGATCGAGGCCAAGGTGGCATCTTCCATTGGCGATGTGGTCGCCAGGATTCGGCAATTTTTCGGCAGATAGCATAAGCCTATGCTGCCCATTGGCCACCCTGTTCCATAAACGATCAGATGTTTATGGATGGATCTCATCAAAAGCCGGGAATCTTCCCGGCTTTTCCGATTCGGGCCGGTACGGAGTTTTGCAATCGGCAACCGGCATCGCCCGGTCGTAGCCTGACGCAAATCGCGATGCTGTATCCTTGGTCTCTCTATCCGTGATTAAACTTGTCGCAGCCCTTCATCATCCGGCCAATCAACGTGTTTAATGTCGATAATCGCTATCGTTTTCTTCTGGTCTGCGGACTGGGATTTACACTCGCTTGCGCCACGCCGGGCAGTCGTGCAGCCGAGGTGCGGCAGGTCGGCGCTACCAACACTACTGTCGTCGTGTCTTCTCCGGCCTCGGTGCGTGAGCTGTTGGCGAACCACTTCGAAGTCCCCGGCATGTTGGCGGACGATACGGCTCGCGCGGCCTTCATGCGCCGTGCACGGCGTGAGATAGGCGAGTTGCTGGCGACCGAGGGGTATTACTCTCCGACACTGAAGCTGCAACCCGCAGGCCTGGATGGCGTCAGGAAGCTGGAAGTCGAGCCCGGCCCGCGCACGCTGGTTTCCCGGCTGAACATCGAATTCAAGGGCGATCTCGCCGCCGATGCCGCGCCAGAACGCCGGGCTCGTATCGATAAGGTGCGTGCCGCATGGTCGTTGGGCATAGGCGATCCGTTCCGCTCCTCCGCATGGGATGAGGCCAAGGCATCGCTGCTTGCCAGTGTGGCGAGCGAAGATTATGCCGCAGCACAAGTCGTGGCTAGTCAGGCGGAAGTCGATCCGGCAACTGCAACCGCGCAATTGAATGTGGTGATCGACTCCGGCCCGGCCTTCCGTTTCGGCGAGCTGGAAGTGAGCGGCCTGGATCGCTACGAAAGGGAGTTGTTGCTTCGCCAGATGCCGTTCCAGTCCGGCGCGCCTTATCGCCGTGATCTGCTGCTGAACTTTCAGGCGCGTTTGCAGAGCATGCCCCAATTCAGTTCGGTGATCGTCGCGATCGAACCCGATATATCCACCCATGCGGCGGTGCCGGTGAAGGTGACGCTGACCGAAGCGCAAACCCGGCGAGTGGCTATCGGTGTCGGCTTCAGCACCGACAACGGGCCGCGCAGCGAGATCAACTATCTCGATCACGATTTCCTCGATCGCGCCTGGAGTCTGAATTCCGGACTCAAGCTGGAACAAAACCGCCAGAACTTGTCCGCCGGTATCGACACCTTGCCGGACGATGATGGTTACTTGCTGTCGTGGGGCGCGGCCACCGAAGCGACCTTGATCGCGGGGCTGAAGACCGAACGTCATAAGCTGAGCGCAACCCGCAGCCGTACGCTGGGACGGATAGAAACACGGCTGGGCGTTAACTGGCAGCAGGAGAACCGAAGACCCTCTGGCGGCGTTCAGGAAGTCAACCAGGCCTTGGTGCTGGACTGGCAGTGGCATAGGCGCGCGATAGACAATCCCCTGTATCCGCGAGACGGCAACGTGACCCAACTCCGCGTCGGCGGGGGCTCGCGGCAATTGCTGTCCGACCATGATTTCTTGCGCAGCTATGCGCGTCACGAGATATGGTGGCCGGTGGCTGAGCGCGATGTCGTTTCGGTGCGCGGCGAGGTGGGTTACACCCGCGCCTTGTCCCGTCTCGGCATTCCTCAGGAATATCTGTTCCGCGCCGGCGGTTCGCAATCCGTGCGCGGCTACACCTACCAGAGTCTGGGTGTGATCGAGGGCACGGCGATCGTGGGCGGGCGAGCGCTGCTCACCGGCAGCGTCGAATACACCCACTGGTTCAGTCAGGACTGGGGCGCGGCGCTGTTCGCCGACACCGGCGGCGTTGCTGACGCGCTGAGCATGGTGCGCATGGCCAGCGGCTACGGCAGCGGGGTGCGCTGGCGCAGCCCGGTCGGACCGCTGGCGATGGATCTGGCCTGGGGGCAACAAAGCAATGACTTGCAACTGCATTTTTCACTGGCCGCGGCGTTCTGACGATGACAGCCATTCCATCGTATAAAGCCGTCCTGCTGCATCGCGCGAAGCGCTGGTGGTGGCTTGCCGCCGTCGTCGCGCTATCGGCTATCGGCGGCTGGCTGCTGACCAGCACCTCCGGCCTGCAATGGCTGGCGTCCACGGCGACGCGCTTCAGCGCAGGCGGCGTTTCATTGACGGGCGTGAGCGGATCGTTGCTAGGCTCCATGGGGGCACAGACACTGATATTGGATAACCGCAGCGACCTGCGCATCACGGCGCACGACGTCAAGATGGATTGGCGGGCAGTCGCGCTGCTGAGCGGACAAGTGGATATCCAGCTATTGCAGGCACGGGATGTCGAAGTGCTGTCGCTGCCTTCGCCTTATCCTCAAGACTTGCGCCCGCCGCTGCCTGTGGCTATAGACAAGCTCGACATCGGCGCGCTGCAAGTGATATTCGAAGAAGGCGCTGCCCCCGCTTTTTCCGCCAGCAACCTATCGGCGAAACTGGAAAGCGACGGCCAGGGCTACCGCTTGGACGACCTGCGTGCGAGCGTCGAATACGGCACGTTGACGGCATCCGGGCGGATGGAAGGCAGCCGACCGTTCGCGCTACAGGCACAGGCCGAACTCGCCGGCGTCGCCAACTTTGCCGCAGCCGGAAACCGGGATGCGCATGTCGCGGCCAGCATCGGCGGCGATCTGCAAAAGATCGAGATCAGCGCAAAGGGGGATGGTGCTGGGCTTACCGGCAGCGGGGAGGCGCAGCTGACCCCTTATGGCGATTTCCCGCTCGCCGCGTTGCGCTTGCAAGTGAACGGACTCGATCCGCGCGCCTTCTCGCCGACGGCTCCCAAGGCCAGCCTCACGCTGCATGCCGATTTGCGCGGCAATGCCGACGGACGGCTTGAAGGCGATGTCAGGGTGAAGAACCTGATCCCCGCGCCGCTGGATCGCGACGGCCTGCCGCTGCTCGACGGACAGGCTCACGCAACGCTTTCCGCCGACTTGCTGAGATTCGACAAACTGGCGCTGGCCCTCGCGGGCGGCGCGTCCGTTTCCGGAGATGTCGCGTGGCAACGCACGCAGGCAAAAGGGGCGGGAGAGCTGGCCATCAGCCGCCTCGATCCGGCTGCGCTGGATACGAGATTGCGCGCAGCCAGACTCAACGGCCGCATGAAACTCGGCGGGGATAGCCAGGTTCAACGGGGCGAGATCGCGCTCAGCGATGGCAACTTGCAGCTGGATGCGCTGCTGGTCAAATCCGCCGGGATGCTGACGCTGGAGAAACTGCGTCTCGCTCGCGGTCGAGCCGCACTTAGCGGACAAGGCGAACTGGCTCTGGACGGACGACGCGCCTACCGTTTCGACGGCCAGCTGCAACGTTTCGACCTTGCAGCGTTCCTGAGCGCCCCGCGCACAGACCTCAATGCCAGTCTGGCTTTGGCCGGCGAACTGGAGCCGCAAGTCAGCGGCACGGCGAGCTTCAAGATGAACGCCAGCCGTTTTGCCGATCAGCCGGTGAGCGGCACCGGTCGGATCGAATTCTCCGGCATGGACAAGGCCGAAGTCGATGCCGAATTCCGCCTGGGTGACAACCGCCTGACGGCCAAGGGCGGCTTCGGCTCGGCATCGGGACGGTTGCAACTCGATCTCGCCGCGCCCGCACTGGCGCAACTCGGTTCCGGTTTCGGCGGTGCGCTGAACGCTCAGGCCAGTCTGTCCGGCAGCCTGGCCAAACCGGATGCGAGTTTCACCGCGGAAGGGCGCAAGCTGTCCATGCCGGGCGAACACCGTCTGGCTGGTTTTACCGCCAGCATGAAACTGCAGGGAGACGCGCTGATGCTGAACCTTGCTGCCAGTGACTATCGGGCGGGAGCGGACTCATCGTCCGAGTCTGGGCCAGATCATTCGACGGAGCTCAGGGCAGGCTTCAAGAGTCTGCAACTGGCCGCGAACGGCAGCCGCTCGCGCCACACATTCGATGCCGATGCGCTGCTGCATGATGGCAGCAAGCTGACGCTGCGCGCCCATGGCGGCTTGGTCGATAGCGCTCAGGGGCTGGAAGATATGCGATGGCAGGGCGCGCTGACGGAGTTGTCGGGTACGGGTGCGCTGCCGTTCAAGCTGCTGGCGGATACGCCGCTCATGCTGAGCCGGAACCGCATCGCGCTCGAAGCCGCCGCATTTTCCGTGACCAACGGCCAGCTGCGCATCGAAAGCCTGGCATGGACGCCGCAGCGCTGGCACAGCCGGGGAAATTTCACCGGTATCGGGCTGCGCGCCGGTGTCGGCTTCAAGCCCAATTTCCGCGTGCGGGAAGGGCGCGAATTCTTGCGGCTGGGCGGTGCGTGGGACATCGCCTCTGCCGCGCAGCTGGAAGGCACGCTGCGCGTCGCGCGCGAAAGCGGCGATTGGGTGTTGCCCGGCGATACGCCGCTTCCGCTGGGATTGAAAGTCCTGGAATTCAGCGCGCGTGCGGCCAATGGGAAAGTCAGCGGAGAACTGACGGCACAGGGAGCGCGTCTGGGCGAATGGCGCGCCGGTATTGCCATGCCGTTGACGCCATCCGGCGCGGGCTGGACGGTGTCCGACCATGCGCCTCTGGCCGGAAAGATCCACATCGCCGCATCCGACCTGAGCTGGCTGGGGGCCGTCATTAACGACGACCTCAAGACCGCCGGGCGGCTTGCGCTGGATGCCGATATCGCGGGCACTTATGCGTCGCCGCGTTTGCTCGGACAAGTGCGCGGCGACGATCTCTCGCTGGCGCTGCTGGATCAGGGCGTGCGGCTGGAGCAGGGCACGCTGGCGGCGCGCTTCGACCAGAAATCGCTGCACATCGACACCCTGGATTTCGTCGCCCCGCATGAGCCGCAACCGCGCGATAACCTGCTGGCCGGGATGAATCCGTTGCCCGGACCGGGCAAGCTTAGCGCGTCCGGCGTCATCGATTTGAGCGGCAATAAGGGCGATCTCGAGATCAGCGCCACCCGGGTGCCGCTGTCGCAACGCCGCGACCGCTGGATCATCGCCTCCGGCAGCGGCCATATCGGCATCGACAACAATATGCTCTCGCTGGTCGGCAGCATCACCGCCGATGCGGGGCTGATCAGTCAGCCCGTCAGTAGTCGCCCGCAGCTGTCGGAAGATATCGTGATCGTAGGGCGCAAGGCGGTCGCATCCAAAGGGCCGCGCCTGTCCGTCGATGCCACGCTGAATCTGGGAGAGCACTTCTACCTGCGCGCTTCCGGGCTGGAGGCGCGTCTGGCAGGGCAGCTGAGCGTGCGCGACACGCAAGGCCAGCAGTTGCGCGTCAGCGGCAGCATCACCGCTAGCGATGCCACTTTCGAGGCCTATGGCCAGCGTCTGACGGTGGAGCGGGGCATCGTCAACTTCCAGGGGCCGCTCTCCGATCCCGGGCTCAACATCCTCGCGTTGCGCAAGGGGCTGAGCGTGGAGGCGGGCGTCGAGGTGACGGGCACCGCGCTGCACCCGTCCGTGCGGCTGGTGTCCACTCCCGTTGTTCCCGATTTCGAAAAACTCTCATGGATCGTGCTGGGTCGATTACCCACGACAGGCGGCGCCGATACCTCGCTGCTGTTCACTGCCGCAGGCAGCATTCTGGGCGGACAATCCGGCGGCATCACCGGACAGTTGAAGCAATCGCTGGGCATAGACGAACTGTCGCTGCGTCAGGGTGAGAGTGCGCAGGGCGGCTCCGACAATCCGCTGAGCAGCCAGATCGCCACGGTCGGCAAACGCCTCTCGTCACGCGCCTTTCTCAGCTACGAACAGGGCGTAACGGCAGTGGCCGGTGTGACCAAGCTCACCTACACCCTGACTCCCAGAGTGAATATCGTCACCCAGGCCGGAGTCGAGAGCGCGATCGATGTGTTCTATACCTTCAGTTTCGATTGAGCGTCGATGGCCTGATTGATCTTTATCGGTGGTAGTCGCGCTATTTCTTCAGCACCGGTTTCAGGTACTTTCCGGTCACGCTGTTCTTGTTCTTCGCGAGAGCTTCCGGCGCGCCTTCGGCGATGATGCGGCCGCCGCCGTCGCCGCCTTCGGGGCCCAGGTCTATCACCCAGTCGGCGGTCTTGATCACGTCGAGGTTATGCTCGATCACCACCACGGTGTTGCCCTGCTCGCGCAGCTTGTGGATCACCTTCAGCAGCAGCGCGATGTCGTGGAAGTGCAGGCCGGTGGTCGGCTCGTCGAGGATGTACAGCGTGCGGCCGGTGTCGCGCTTGGACAGTTCCAGCGACAGCTTCACGCGCTGCGCTTCGCCGCCGGAGAGTGTGGTCGCGGACTGGCCCAGCGTGATGTAGCCCAGACCCACGTCCAGCAGCGTCTGCAGCTTGCGCGCGATCACCGGCACCGCCGAGAAGAACTCGTGCGCCTGCTCGACGGTCATCTCCAGTATCTGGTGGATGTTCTTGCCTTTGTACTGCACCTCCAGCGTCTCGCGGTTGTAGCGGTGGCCGTGGCACACGTCGCAGGGCACGTACACGTCCGGCAGGAAGTGCATCTCGACCTTGATCACGCCGTCGCCCTGGCAGGATTCGCAGCGGCCGCCCTTGACGTTGAACGAGAAACGACCCGGGCCGTAACCGCGTTCGCGCGCTGACGGCACGCCCGCGAACAGCTCGCGTATCGGCGTGAACAGGCCGGTGTAGGTCGCCGGGTTGGAGCGCGGCGTGCGCCCGATGGGCGACTGATCGACGTTGATCACCTTGTCGAAGAACTCCAGCCCTCGTATCTCCGTATGGGGGGCGGGCTCGGTGTTGCTGCCGTACAGATGTTGCGACACGGCCGGATACAGCGTGTCGTTGATCAGCGTGGACTTGCCCGAGCCGGACACGCCGGTGATGCACACCAGCAGGCCGACCGGCAGGTTCAGCGTGACTTCCTTCAGGTTGTTGCCTGATGCGCCGACGATGGTCAGCATGCGTTCCGGGTCGGGTGCGCGGTGCTCCTTCGGCATCGGGATGCGGCGGCGGCCCGAGAGATAGTCGCCGGTGAGCGAATTTTCGTTCGCGAGGATCTGCTTCGGCGTGCCTTCGGCGACCACCAGGCCGCCATGCTCGCCGGCGCCCGGTCCCATGTCGACGACATAGTCCGCATGCAGGATCGCATCCTCGTCGTGCTCCACGACGATCACGCTGTTGCCCATGTCGCGCAGCATCTTCAGCGTGTCCAGCAGGCGGTCGTTGTCGCGCTGGTGCAGGCCGATGGAAGGCTCGTCCAGCACGTACATCACGCCGGTCAGGCCGGAGCCGATCTGCGATGCCAGGCGGATGCGCTGCGCCTCGCCGCCGGACAGCGTCTCGGCGGAGCGTTCCAGCGACAGGTAATCGAGGCCGACGTTGTTCAGGAATCGCAGGCGGCTGGAGATCTCCAGCACGATCTTCTCGGCGATGGCCTGTTTCTGGCCCGGCAGCGTCAGGCCGTCGAAGAAGACCTGCGCCTGTTTCAGCGGCAGCGCGCTCAACTCATGCAAATTCTTGTCGGCGATGCGCACGTTGCGCGCCTCCACGCGCAGACGCGCGCCGTCGCATTCAGGGCAGGTGCAGCTGTTCAGGTATTTCGCCAGCTCCTCGCGCACGGTCGGGGAGTCGGTCTCCTTGTAGCGGCGCTCAAGGTTGTTGATGATGCCCTCGAAACTGTGTTCGCGCAGCATGGGCTTGCCGCGCTCGTTGGTGTAGTTGAACGGGATCTCCACGCGGCCCGAGCCGTACAGGATCACCTGCTGGATGTTCTCCGGCAGGCTCTCGAACGATTGCTCCAGGTCGAAGCCGTAATGCTTAGCGAGGCTGGCGAGCATCTGGTGATAGAACTGGTTGCGCCTGTCCCAGCCCTTGATCGCGCCCGAGCTCAATGACAGCGAAGGGAAGGCGACGATGCGCTTGGGGTCGAAGAAGTTGATGTTGCCCAGGCCGTCGCACTTCGGGCACGCGCCCATCGGGTTGTTGAACGAGAACAGCCGCGGCTCCAGTTCCGGCAGCGAATAGTTGCAGATCGGGCAAGCGAACTTCGCCGAGAACAGATGTTCTTTGTTCGTATCCATCTCCACCGCCAGCGCGCGCCCCTCGGCGTGGCGCAGCGCAGTCTCGAACGACTCGGCCAGCCGCTGCTTGGATTCCACGTTGACCTTCAGCCTGTCCACGACGATCTCTACCGTGTGCTTCTTGTTCTTTTCCAGCTTGGGCAGCGCGTCGATCTCGTGCACCTTGCCGTTCACGCGCAGCCGCGTGAAACCCTGCGCGCGCAGCTCGTCGAACAGGTCCAGCTGCTCGCCCTTGCGCTCCACGACCAAGGGAGAAAGGATCATCACCTTCGTGCCTTCCGGCAGCTCCAGCACATGGTCCACCATCTGGCCGACGGACTGCGCCTGCAACACCAGATCGTGCTGCGGGCAATACGGATCGCCCGCGCGCGCGAACAGCAGGCGCAGGTAATCGTGTATCTCGGTGACGGTGCCGACGGTGGAGCGCGGGTTGTGCGAGGTCGCCTTCTGCTCGATGGCGATCGCGGGCGACAAGCCCTCGATCAGGTCCACGTCCGGCTTCTCCATCAACTGCAGGAACTGCCGCGCATAGGCCGACAGCGATTCGACATAGCGCCGCTGTCCCTCGGCATACAGCGTGTCGAAGGCGAGCGACGACTTGCCCGAGCCGGAAAGTCCGGTGATCACCACCAGCTTGTGGCGCGGCAGGTCGAGGCTGATGTTCTTCAGGTTGTGGGTGCGGGCACCGCGGATCTTGATGTATTCCATGCTTGCTCGGGATTCGGAAAGACGACCGGCCAATATACGCGAATTTCGACGCTTTCCCAAACGGCTGGGTCGTGCCGGTTGCAGCCCCGGATCAGCTGCCGCTGACGCGAAACCAGCCGGCGATGCTGCGTCGGGTGGCGTGGGAGATCAGGACTTCGTGCGGGAAGGACTCGCTCAGGAAAATGATCATCGTGCCGAACGTCGGGTTGACCGTCGCGACGACCGATTCGCCCGTGGGTTCGAAGACCACCAGCTCGCCGCCGTCGCCGGTATGCCAGTCTTCGTTCAGGTACAGCACCGTGGTCAGTACCCGGTTCTTCTTGCCCTGCAGAACATCGGAATGTTTCGCATAACCGTCGCCCTTGCCATAGATGGCGTAGTGGGATTCGTAATCGAACAAGCCCAGATAAAGCGAGGCATTCAGTCCCAGGCGCAGCTCTTCCATGCAGGCCAGATAAGCCCGGTCGGTGTCGTTGCTTGCATCCAGCCAGTCGATGACATCGCTGCGTATCGCCCCGATCTGCCGCTTTGCAGTGCCTCTGCCTATCTGGGCGGCATGGAATCTCTCGGGGTCTTCGTCGTGGCAGCGCGTGAACAGGCCTGCCAATAGCTCGTTCACCAGCGGTTTTGCCAGAACGATGTAGCCGGTATGCTCAAGCTGATAGGAAATCTCGGCGATGTCCATATGTGGGCCGAGTCTAGCACCTATGGTCGGATGCGACGGCTCGATCTCGAACGCGCTCGGGGAGAGGTTCGAGCCGTCACCGTTTTGGCGCTATCATGCCGCCAGGTTCAAACAGGAGCACCCCTTATGCCAACGTGCAGGCAGATCGATATTCCCGTAGCTTTCCGTCCTGCTTGGGATGATGCCTCGAGCGGCTCGCGCAAATTCCACGTACTGCAGCATTGACGCCGATGGACGAGGACGCTTACAGAGTCGCGCGCGACAGCATCAACCCCATGCCCTGCGCGTTCGAAAAGGCGCTGCTGGCAGGTTGCGCCGCATGCGGCCAGGCAGAGCGCCACCTGCTGGCCGAGCGCGAAACGGTCAACTGTCTGGATTCCCTTGCGCAACATGATTGCAGCGAATTGCGATTGGCCTTGCGCGAACATTTCGCTTTCGTGCTCAAGTTAGTGCATCCCGATCAGCCCGCGCCGCATGGCAAGGAACTGAAGGCGCAATGCGGCGGATTGCTCGGACTGGCTTATGCTCTCGACGGCAGCGACACAGTGGTTGACGTGCAGGCTCTGGTGTCTGCCGCGCTACAGCAAGCGGGCAGTCTGGACGAACTGCCTTACGCGCGGATCGCGCGGTTCGTCGCGGAGTTCAATATACGGAAGCGGGATTGAATCGCCGGGCGGCGCGGTTGTGCCGGATCGTTATGCAAATGCGAATCCGGCCCCAATAGTTTCGCACGAGAAGATACTGGTGCTGCGTGAGGGGAGCGTCGATAGCAGGTGCAACCCCATCGGGTTATACTTCGCGCAACGTTCAACTCAAGCCGTAGGCGGCGGTGAGCAGATGGCAGGAGGATACACATGAAAAAACAGCGCGAAACTTACACCTCTCCGCTCGATGCCCTGGTGGCAGTGAGCAAGCAGCTCAGCCTGTTCGAAAGCCGCCGCGGCATGGATTCGGAAACGTTCTTCGACCACTACCGGAAAGGATCGATCGGCGACGACGCCGAATCGGTGGAGTGGGCAAACGCCTACCAGCATTACGTCGCATTGCATCAACAACTGGAGAACCAGTTGCGTGTCGCCGCATGAAGCGATAGAGCGTTACCTCGCAGCGGTCGAGGCGGCTGTCGCCAGCTTGCCTGCCTATGCCGAGAATTACTCGGAAGAAATCCTTACCCCTGAGCGCGCCAACCTGCGCATCCGCCTGCGCTTTGATAACGGCGCGCTGCTGGAAATCAACGAAGCGCTCGTCGTTGCGAATGACGAACTGACCACATTGGGATACCGCTATCATCTTCAGCGAGCGAACAACGAACTGGTTTTTCGCTACGACAATACGCCGCACTTTTCCAATCTGTCATCCTTCCCCCATCACAAACATCTGCACGACAAGGTTGTGGCCGCCAGCAAGCCAGATTTGCTGGAGGTGTTGCAGGAGGCAAGGGTTAGCGTTGTCTGAGCAGAAGCTGGGGAAGGCGTGGTCCCTGATTGTTCGCCCGATTGTTTATCCTGTGGTGCTGATTGGAAGCCGCGGCCCTGATTATTGTTCGTTAGCGGACAGAGTGATTGTTGGTCATTCATTACCCTTCAAGCCATGGTCAACAGCATGGTCGAAAAGGTTATGGAGATGAATGACAAGGCAGATAGCCGGGCAAAAGATTTTCCCATCGTGTGTGTCGGCGGATCGGCGGGCGGACTCGATGCCTATATTCGTTTGTTGGAAAATCTTCCGGCCGATATGGGTGTGGCGATCGTCATCGTGAATCACATCACCGAAATGCCTACCCACCTGCATGAAGTTCTTCCGCGCTTTTCAAGCATGCCGGTTACGCTCATTACGGAACGTCTGGAAATAGAACCGGACTGCGTATTCATCATCCCCGAAAATCGCGACCTGCACGTCCTCGACGGAGAGTTCATGCTCAAGCCCATATCCAAGCCGCGCGGCTGGCCCGATGTCATCTCTGTCTTCCTGCGCTCACTCACCCGCTACTGGGACGGCAAACTGGTTGCCGTGATCGTCTCCGGCTACGATGGCGACGGGGCCGCGGCAATGTGCGGCATCAAACAAGTCGGCGGCATCACCATCGCGCAGAAACTCAGTACCGCAAAGCAACCGGACATGCCTGCAAGCGCAATCGAAAGCGGCTGCATCGACTTTATTTTGTCGCCGGAAGATATTGCAAAAGAGATCATACGGATTGCGCGGGTTGAAGCCTGAGTAATCAGCTCTTGCGGGCATGTCGGCAGTCTCTAGATCGCCTATTGACGGGCGCTTCCATGAAGCTTGGTTGTGAAACTAATGCGAACCCGACACTTTTAGCCGGGAGTGAGGGGGAAAAAGGAAATGCGAAGCTGACCCCTTTGGCTCAAGCTGACCCCTTTGGCTCAGACCCCTTTGGCTCACTTTGGCTCCTTTGATTTGTTAGCTGGAACCCGCCCCTAATAGGTTTTTAGCTTCGGCTGGGAACATTATCTCTGTCCAGTCAATCAACTCCTTGGGTGCGTGCGGGTTCAGTGCTTTGTCGAGCATCAGGAGAAGAGAGCGACGCATGATTTCTGAAAGGCGGTTAATGGTTTGTAATAGCTCCTCGGCATCATGTGGATCATTTACGTAGGATTTGCTGCCATGAACGACCTTGCTTCGCATTCCATATGCTTTTTTCATGAAGTTGAATAGCTCCTTCTGTTCTTCAGTTGTATCACCCAGTAACAAAGCTACGCGATGCGACAACCGAAATGTAAGTTCACTCTTGTCAGTATCTAAGAATATCGACTCGGCACTGATCATTAGGTCAATCAGTTTGTCATCCAATGAAGGTCTCGACATGGCCAGCGCATACCGCCTGATACCTATTGCCAAAAAATGCCTGGATTTCCGAACTCCCCCATAGACGATGGGCCAAAGGGTGAGCAGTTTCTGCTGGGAGTCGGGTGTGAATTCTTTGCTGGGTATTGCCCAAGCATTCACTACTGTATTTTTCTGAATTTGACGAGCTCCATCCATAGCGCTAACGGATTTTGTGATGGATCCTAACGGGGTGATAGGGTTTTCCATAATCAGAGTTAGGATATCAAGCAGGGTGGTTTCGTCCACGCTGATTTGATTCCAAACGTCAGTGACTGATTTCAAATTGCTTTGGGATTGCTCGGGGCTGGCTTCGCCAATAAGCTTCGGTAATGAAAAGTAACTGTATATGGCAGTCTGGGGTGGGTTGTGAATGAAGTCACTGCCGAAGAAGCTGCTGGTGATTATTCCATAATCCATCGACTCAATGACCTCTGCTTCCGACAGAGGGCCAATGACGAGATTGTCTGAAATGGCCATTTTTTCTTTGATGGAAATGCCATATACAGGTGTGCATCTTACGTATGTGATTTCATTCGATGAGAACAACTTTTCATAAGTATCAACCAGATCATTGAAGCAATCTTCCGCGAGTTCGAAAGCATTGGTTTGCTTTAGGGAGTTGTGTGCAAACGAATTTAGGAAGCCATTCAAATCAATTCTTCTGGAGCCTGAAGCACTTCCGACAAGAGTATCCATATGTTTCCCCCAAACGGGATCGGAGCGAACTGTATCAGCTGCCTGCCGAAAAGAGGGCATTGCTTGTATGGCGTTTTCGTTACGGTGAAATAGTAGCCAGTATTCGGGCTTATTTATCTGGTGACGAGCATAGACATGCTCCTGATTGGCATCCCTCTGCCAGACACTCTGCTGAAGATATGCTACCCGAGCACCCTCTTGAATGGCTTTCTCAATAATTTTCAATGTATCAATGGTTTGAGATCGCAGTAAGGTATGTAAATTTGGATTTCTTTGCGCTAATGACATCTTTCGCTTTCTCGAATCAAAGGGGGCAGCTTCGCATTACTTGCGTTGCTTCCATACCGCCGGATTGCGCGCACTGTGGAACACGGCCAGTACGACGATCTTCCGGTCGCGTTCGCGAAAATAGATGCAGTAGGGGAAGCGTCTGGCGACGGCTTTGCGCACGTCGCGATACAGCATGGGGAATTGCTCCGGGTTGCCAGCGATGCGCTGGATGAGCAGATGAATCTCGGCAAGAAATTCCAGGCCCAGGCCGGGGCGCTCTTTCTCATACCAGTCGCCGGCCTCGTCGAATTCAAGGCGGGCCTGTTTGCGAAAGACGACCTGGCGCATTAGCGCTGCCAGCGGGATTGGGCTTCGGCTTTGATGGTTTCCCACGCAATGGTGTCGTGGGGAGATGCTTCATCCTCGGCAAGACGGCGATCCAGTTCCGCCTGTTCCGATGAGGAGGGAGGAAGCAGGCCGGCTTCGATGGCTACCGAATCCCAGATGTCTTTCACCAGGGCGATGCGGTCTTCGACACTCATGCTGTCTATGCCCAATGCGTGTAGTGCTTGTCCCATGATGATCTCCTTTGCGGCCTATGCTACACCAGCTTCTTCAACTGATAAATCTTCTCCAGCGCATCCCTCGGACTCAGATCGTCGGGCTGCAACTCTCGTAGCGCGGCGACCAGCGGGTGCTCTTCCGGCTCCGGTGCTGCATACGGCGGCGGGGCGGCGAACAGGTCGCCTTGCGGGTTTTGCGCGGCGCTTTGTTGTTCCAGTCTCACCAGTTGTTTCTTCGCGCTGCGGATGACGCTGTTCGGCACGCCGGCGAGGGCGGCGACCTGCAGGCCATAGCTCTGGCTGGCTGCACCCTCGTTGACGCTGTGCAGGAACACGATGCTGTGCTGGTGCTCGACGGCGGCAAGGTGCACGTTGGCGAGTTGGGCGAATTCTTCGGCGAGTCTGGTCAGCTCGAAGTAGTGGGTGGCGAACAGCGTGTAGCTGCGGTTGTTCTCCAGCAGATGGCGCGCGATCGCGTAGGCGAGTGCCAGGCCGTCGAAGGTGCTGGTGCCGCGGCCGATCTCGTCGACCAGCACCAGACTTTTTTCCGTCGCGTTGTGCAGGATGTTGGCGGCCTCGGTCATTTCGACCATGAAGGTGGAGCGTCCGCTGGCGAGGTCGTCTGATGCGCCGATGCGGGTGAATATCTGGTCGATCTCGCCGAGCTTGGCTTCCTGCGCGGGGACGAAGCAGCCGACGTGGGCGAGCAGCGCGATGATCGCGACCTGGCGCATGTAGGTGGATTTACCGCCCATGTTCGGGCCGGTGATCAGCAGCATGCGGCGGCTGTCTGCAAGATGGGTGTCGTTCGGCGTGAACTGCTCCACTTGCGCCTCGACCACGGGATGGCGGCCCTTGGTGATGTTGATCTGTGCGTCGTCGCTGAACTGCGGTGCGCTGAAGTTCAGCGTCGCGGCGCGTTCGGCGAAGGTGGCGAGCACGTCGAGTTCGGCGATGGCGGCGGCGATGCGTTGCAGTTGCGGGATGCTAGGCGCGAGGCTGTCCAGCAGCTGGTCGTACAGGTATTTTTCGCGCGCCAAGGCGCGGTCGTTCGCGGACAGCGCCTTGTCTTCGAAGGCCTTGAGTTCCGGCGTGATGTAGCGCTCGACGTTCTTCAGTGTCTGGCGGCGGCGGTAGTCGTCCGGCACCTTGTCCGCATTGGCGACGCTGACCTCGATGTAGAAACCGTGTACGCGGTTGTATTCGACCTTGAGCTTGTCGATGCCGGTGCGCGCTCGCTCGCGCGCTTCGAGCGCGAGCAGGAAGTCGCCGCAGTTGGTCTGGATGCCGCGCAACTCGTCCAGCTCGGCGTCGTAGCCGTCGGCGATCACGCCACCTTCGCGGAGGACGGAGGAGGGCTCGGGCTTCAAGGTCTTCTGCAGCAATTCGACCAACTCAATCCCCGTTCGTGCTGAGCCTGTCGAAGCATGAATGGGCGTGCTGGCCGGGTGTGTGTTTGAGGGTTCGCCGGCGCTTTGCGACGATCCTTCGACATAACCAGCGACTTGGCCATCGTCTTTTGATGGCCTAGTCGAATGGCTAGTAGTTCCATCAAGCTCAGGACGAACGGTTTGTTGGTGTGCTGGGAGACTGAGCGCATCGGCCAGTTGCCGGATCAGCGGCGCATCGCACCCGGCCAGCGTCGCGTGCAGTTGCGGCAGGGTCAGCAGCGTGTCGCGCAGGCCGGAGAGGTCGCGCGGGCGAGCGGACTTCAGCGCGATGCGGGCAGTGATGCGTTCGACGTCTACGCTGGGCTTGAGTTGCTCGTGGACCTTGCGGTGCAGGTCGCCGAGTGCGTCCACCGCATCCAGCCGCGCGCGCAAAATATTTCTGTCCCGCAGCGGATGGTGCAGCCAGTTCGCCAGCTGGCGGCTGCCCATGTTGGTGGCGCAGGTGTCGAGCAGCGACAGCAGCGTCGGCGCGGGCTCGCCGCGCAGCGTCTGGGTGATCTCCAGGTTGCGCCGCGTGCTGGCGTCCATGCGCACGTAGCGGTCGGCGCTGTAGATCTGCATGCCGCGGATATGACTGATGGCTTGGCCTTGCGTGAGCCTGGCGTAGCCGAGCAACGCGCCCGCGGCCTCGATGCCCGCGGTGAAATCGTCGCAGCCGAAGCCGGCGAGATCGATGGTCGCGAACTGCTGGCACAGCGCGCGGCGCGCGGTCTCCAGTTCGAAGTGCCACTCCGGCAGCGACTTCAGCGCGACACGGCCCGCGATCTGCGGCGCGCTGTCTTCGGCGTGCAGGATCTCGGAAGGTTGCAGGCGTTCCAGTTCGGCGGCGAGGTTCTCGGGCGCGGTCTCGCATACGAAGAATTGTCCCGATGCAAGGTTCAGCCAGGCCAGCCCAAGCTTGCCGCGACGCACGTGCAGCGCCAGCAGCAGGCTGTCGCGCTTTTCTTCGAGCAAGGCGGAGTCGGTGACTGTGCCGGGTGTGACGATGCGCACCACCTTGCGCTCGACTGGGCCCTTGCTGGTAGCCGGGTCGCCGATCTGTTCGCAGATCGCGACCGACTCGCCCATCTTCACCAGCCTTGCCAAGTATTGCTCGGCGGCGTGATAGGGCACGCCCGCCATCTTGATCGGGTTGCCGTTGGATGCGCCGCGCTGGGTCAGCGTGATGTCGAGCAGTTTGGCAACGCGCACCGCGTCGTCGTGGAACAGCTCGTAGAAATCGCCCATGCGGTAGAACAGCAGCTTGTCCTGATGGTCGGCCTTCAGCCGCAGGTACTGCTGCATCATCGGCGTGTGTTTTTCGAGTGTCTGGTCGTTCATGGTTGTTCGTTGTTGCGCAGCCGCCAGCGTACGAGTCCGAGCGCGATGGCGGCGTGGACGGCCATTACCGGTACGCTGCTCCAGGATTCATAGGTGGCTTCGAAGGGAAGGAAGAAGAAGCGCACTGTACTCAGTCCGGCGACTTCGGCGAGGAAGGGCAGCAGCATGTTCAGCACCAGCAGGTACAGCATGGTCGCGCCGACCGCGCGTTTGCCGTTGGGCGCGAAGGAGAAGAACAGCAGGATGCAGGCGTCGCGCAGCAGCATCAGCGCGATGGTGAACGCATATTGCGGTTGCAGCATGTTCACCGGGCTGAATTCATTCTGCGGGCCGGACGAGGTCAGCATCGCCAGCAGCGCGAACGCGAAGCTCAGTGCCAGTGTGGTCGGCCACACCGGCAGGTGTTCCAGCCAGCCTCGGCTGTCGCCGCGTTGTTGCAGCAAACGTAGTTTGCGCCAGCGCAGCAGCGTGTTGGGTTCGGTGAATAGCGCGGCATAGGTCATCGCGACCGAGACGAACAGGCCGATCAGCCACAGCGAGTTATCGCCACGCGCGAAGCCGGCGAGATAGACGGCCAGCAGGCAGGCGAACGCGGGCCATGCCCAGGGGCGGGTGCGCACCTGCAAGGCGTTGCAGACCACGCGCCATGCGGCGAAGGTGGCGCAGGCGGCGAACAGCAGTGCGGTGTCCAGCCAGAACAGCGCATGGCTTATCTCCATGCCCCACCAGTGCACCGGCTTCTGGTCGCCGAGGGAGAACGCGGGCATGAACATGAACACCAGGATGATCGCCAGCCAGCCCATGCCGCCGCGCTGGATCACGCGCGACTCGAACTGGCTGGTGTGCAGGTTCAGCGCGATCAGCGCGGCATGCAACATCACGCCGACCGCGCACAGCGAGATCGCGTTCGCGAGCACGTCGGGTTTGCCCGCGGCGAAGCCCGCGGTGGCGACGACCACGAGGCACATCGCGCCGCCGTACCAGTTGAATGAGGTGGCGCCGAACAGCTTGCCCCAGGTCATCGTCCACGGTGAGAGCGCGCTCATGCGCTGCTGGTCCCAGGTCTTGTCGCGCAACTCGTCGACGATGGCGGCATTCGCGTTGCGCGCGCCCCACAGCCAGACGATGAAGATGAATAGCATGATCGCCGCCCCGTACAGTCTCTCCGCGACATTGTCCTGCGGGTCGGCGAGAGCGGCGGCGAGGAAGGTGAGGCCCAGCAGCGCGGGCATGGCCGCGAGCCGGTGCGTGGAAAACGACAGCCACAGGTTGCGCTTGAATTCCGGGTTGCTCATTGCTTGCCCTCCAGATGCGCCGCGACCGAGCGCAGATAGGACTGCTGCAGGTTCTCCTTGTGCGCAGCGAGGCTGCTGACTGTGTAGCCTTCATGCACCAGCGCCTTCAGCAATGCGGCCTGTGCGTGCAGGTCGCCGCGGAAGTCGAATTCGGCATGGCATGCATCCGCTTCCTTCAGCACGACCTGCGCATGGGCCTTGAGCCATTCCGGCAGGCGCGCGTCCGGCTGTGCGAGAGCCAGATGCAGCATGCGATGCTCGTCCGCTGCATGTGGGGATTTCAGCGTGCGGTTCTCCAGCATGCGGCCGTCGCGCAGCGCCAGCATGTGGGTGGAATATTCGTCGAGTTCGGCGAGGATGTGCGAGGACACCAGCAGCGTCATGCCATCCGCCTGCAACTGGCGGAACAGCGCGGCCAGGCTGGCGCGTGCTTCCGGGTCGAGTCCGGAGGCGGGCTCGTCCAGCAGCAATACTTTCGGCTGGTGGATGATGGCCTGGCCGATGGCGACGCGCTGGCGCTGGCCGCGCGACAGGTTGCCGCTCAACTGGTGCAGTTTGTCCGTGAGGTCCAGCCGTTCGGCGGTGCGCGCGATTGCGTCGGGGATGTCGTCGTCAGGCAAACCCTGCGCCGCGGCGGCGTACTCCAGGCAGCGCGCGACGGAAAGGTCTTGATACAAGCCGAAGAAATCGGACAGGTAGCCCATGATGCGATGCACTTCGCGCGGCTGTTCGATCACATCCATGCCGTCCACGACGATGCGGCCTTCGAGCGGCGTCTCCAGTCCGGCGATGCAGCGCATCAGCGTGGTCTTGCCCGCGCCGTTGGGGCCGACCAGCGCGGTGACGCTGCCGCTGGCGACGGTGAGGGTCACATCGTTCAGTGCGCGATGTCCGGGGTAGTCGAAGGTGAGTCCGCCGATCTCGATCATGTCTAAAAATCCAAATTTCGTCGCAATACTGCGTTGCTCACAAAAAATTACTCCTTACATATTCCGTATATGCCGCGTCGCAATTTTTTGCTCGCGCCTTGTCTTGCTTATAACCAGCCACTTGCCAGCTTGCTGGCTTAGTGGATTGGCTAGTAGCTCCATCAGAACTTTGAATTTTTCCGGTGTCCGTATGCAGATCAGCTGATCTTGACCACGATGTCGTGCAGCGTGTTCGCGCATTGCGCCATGTGCTGCGCCGCATTGGTCAAGTGGCGGTAGATCTCGCGGCGCTTGAACATGTTCACGTAATCGTCGCCCTCGAACAGCGTGGACAGCGCGATGCGGTATTGCTTCTCGGCATGGCGCTCGGCCTTGCGTGCGGCATCGGCATATTGCGCGGCATCGGCGGGCTTGCTGCCCAGCAGGGCGTAGCCTTTGGCCAGCGCATCGACGCCGTCCTTGATGTGGCACGCGATGTCGCGAGTGAACGCATCCGGCTCGACGCCCAGCACGTCCATCTCGTGCACCGTGGTCTTGCAGTACATCACGATGTCGTCCAGCGCCATGATCGCGCGGTAGATGTCCTCGCGGTCTATGGGTGTGGAGAACGCCTCGTTGAGCTCGTGCAGGTTGCGCACCTTGATGACGTCGGCCGCGTGCACGTCCAGCTTCAGCGCATCGGCGACCGCAGGGCCGTCGTGTTCCATGTATTCGACCAGCAGGTTCACGGTACGCGCGACCTGGATGTTCTGCTCGGTCAGCATGTGGAAGAAATCGGGCATCTTGGGGAAGACCCGGTCCAGGATGATTGCGAGCATGGTTTTGGATGCGGCTGTCATGGCAGGTTCTCCTCAGAGGAATACTTGGGCGACTAGGTAGCAGCCGATGGACATCAATGCTGCGCCGGGTATGGTGATCACCCATGTGGTGACGATCTCGCGTGCCTTGCCCCAGCGCACGGCCTTGGGGCGTTCCGATGCGCCTATGCCCATGATGGACGAGGCGACCACGTGGGTCGTGGAGACCGGCGCGCCCGCCAGCGACGAAGCGAAGATCACGCCGGCTGCGGTCATCTGCGAATCCAGCGCGTGCAGCGGACGTATCTTGTAGATCGAAAAGCCCAGCGTGCGCACGATCTGCCAGCCGCCGGAGAGGATGCCCAGCGTGATGGTCATCGAGCAGGCCAGCATCACCCAGAACGGCACGTCGAAGGTGGGGATGAAACCGCCGAGCACTAATACGAGCGTGAGTATGCCCATGCTTTTCTGTGCGTCGTTTGCGCCGTGCGAGAACGCGAGGCCGGCCGAGGTGACGAATTGCAGGTGGCGCAGGTCGCGGTTGATCGAGGGGTGCGCGCCGCGCAGCATCGCCATCATGATCTTGTGCAGCAGATAGCCTACCCAGAAGCCGATGATGGGCGAGAGGATCAGTGCGACCAGCACCTTGGCGACGCCGGTCAGTTCGCCGTGCATCAGTTCCGCGAATCCCCAGGAGACATGGTTGGAACCCGCGGCGACCACCACGACGCCGGCCAGCCCCCCGACCAGCGCATGCGAGGACGAGGAGGGGATGCCGCGCCACCAGGTCAGCAGGTTCCATGCGATCGCACCCAGCAGGCCGCAGAACACGATGGTCAGCGCCGTCACCCGGTCCAGGTCGTCCAGCGTGACGAACTTGCCTATGGTGTTGGCGACTGCGGTGCCGCCGAGCAAGGGGCCCAGGAATTCGAAGAAGGCCACCAGTATCACCGCCTGGACCGGCGTCATCGCGCGCGAGGCGATGACTGTGGCGATGATGTTCGCGGCGTCGTGGAAACCGTTGGTGTATTCGAACATCAGCACCACGACGATGGTCGCGATGGCCAGGACGAGGATGGTGTCCATGACGGCCGACCCCGTTCCTTACTGGCCTTTGAGGCCCGGGGTCAGGTGCGGTGCGATGACCTTGAGCAGTTGCTGGTGGATGTCGGGGTTGCCCGCGCAGATGTGGCCGGTCTTGAGGAAAGTGTCGGAACCGTGCAGGTCGCTGACCATGCCGCCCGCTTCGGTGATCAGCAGCGTGCCTGCGGCGATGTCCCAGGGCTTGAGGCCGGTCTCGTAGAAGCCGTCCAAGCGACCGGCAGCCATCCACGCCAGGTCCAGCGCGGCGGAGCCGGGGCGGCGCAGGCCGGAAGTCTGCTGCATCAGGTCGCGCAGGATATCCATGTAGGCGTCCATGTGCTCGAACTTGGTGTACGGGAAGCCGGTGCCGATCAGGCCGTCGGCCAGATGCACGCGCTTGGTCACGCGGATGCGCTTGTCGTTCAGGAACGCGCCGCGGCCGCGCGTGGCGGTGAACAGCTCGTTCTTGGTCGGGTCGTAGACCACGGCCTGGGTGATGATGCCTTTATGCTGCAGCGCGATGGACACGGCGAACTGCGGAAAGCCGTGCAGGAAATTGGTCGTCCCATCCAGCGGATCGATGATCCAGACGTACTCCGACTCGCCGTGAGCGCCGCTCTCTTCTGCTAGAATCGCATGGTCAGGATAGGCCTCCAGCAAGGTCTGGATGATGGTCTGCTCGGCGGCGCGATCCACTTCGCTGACGAAATCCGCATGGGATTTCTTGGTCACGGTGAGATGGTCGATCTTGTCGGTGGCGCGATAAATCAAATTGCCGGCGCGACGTGCGGCTTTCACCGCGATGTTGAGCATGGGGTGCATGGGTAACGACCTTTTTAATGAGCTGATCGGGAACGCAGATATGGTTCCCACGGCGCGCATTTTAGTTGGAATCACGTTTTGAATAAACAAAATCCTTTCGAAAATATCCGGGTCGTACTCAGCCACACCTCGCACCCCGGCAATATCGGCGCGGCGGCGCGCGCGATGAAGACCATGGGTTTGCGCCATCTGTACCTGATCAACCCCTATCGCTTCCCCGATCCGCAGGCGACGGCGATGGCGGCGGGGGCGGACGACATTCTGGAAAATGCCGTGGTGTGCGCCTCCATCGACGAGGCCTTGCATGGCGTGGCTTTCACGGTGGCGATGACCGCGCGGCTGCGGGACATCTCGATAGAGGTGAAGCTGCCGCGCGAGGCGATGCCGGAGGTGCTGCAGCAGGCGTCGGTGCAGCCGGTCGCCTTGTTGTTCGGCACAGAGATGTCGGGGCTGACCAACGAGGAGATGAGCAAGGCGCAGGTGCTGGTCAACATTCCCACCGATCCGGATTTCTCCTCGCTGAACCTTGCCGCTGCGGTGCAGGTGATGAGTTACGAGCTGAGCGTGGCGGCGCAGGGCTTCGTGCCGCAAATGGTCGAGGCGCGCCCCGCCTCCCATGAGCAGATGGAAGGGTATTACGCGCATCTGGAGAAGGTGCTGTTCGAGATCGGTTTCTTCACGACTCAGAATCCGACCCGCATGATGCAGCGCCTGCGCAGGCTGTATGCCCGCGCGCGGCCGGAGCCGGAAGAGATCAATATCCTGCGCGGCATGCTCAGCGTCACGACCGAGTACAATGCGCGTCTCAAAAAACGCTATCTGGAAGAGCATTCCGATGTTCAGGAACATTAGAGAAGATATCGCCAGCGTATTCGATCGCGACCCGGCGGCGCGCAGCACTTTCGAGGTGCTGACCTGCTATCCCGGCCTGCATGCGCGCATCCTGCACCGCCTGTCGAACACGCTGTGGCACGCTGGGCTGAAATGGCTCGCGCGCTTCCTGTCGCATGTCGCGCGCTTCCTGACCGGCATCGAGATACATCCCGGTGCGACCATAGGCCGACGCTTCTTCATCGACCACGGCATGGGCGTGGTGATCGGCGAGACCGCCGAGATCGGCGACGATGTGACGATATATCACGGCGTCACGCTGGGCGGCACCTCGTGGAAGGAAGGCAAGCGCCATCCGACGCTGGGCAGCGGTGTCGTGGTGGGGGCCGGGGCGAAGATACTCGGGCCTATCCATGTCGGCGCCGGTGCGAAGATAGGCTCGAACGCGGTGGTCGTGAAGGATGTGCCCGCGGGGGCGACCGCGGCTGGTATCCCGGCGCGCATCCTCGACGAGGAGAAGAAGAAGTCCGCCGGTTTCAATCCCTACGGCATCGGCAACGACCAGAACGATCCGGTCACCAAGGCGCTGCACGGACTGCTGGGCCACAGCGTGACCGTGGACCAGCGCATCGACTTCATCCTGCAGCAACTCGAGAAGATGGGCGTGCCGGTGGACGAGGAGCGCGCCACCGCCGACAAATTTGACCCTAATCACCTGAACAGGATAGTTGATTAAAAAATTCAGGTATTCTATTATCGGTTCCTGATGAAGCAGGAAACGATGCCGCAAGGCATCCCGATTGAGATGCGCCATTCGATAAAGGTAATGATATGCGATTGACTACCAAGGGACGTTTTGCCGTGACGGCGATGGTTGATCTGGCGATGCGCGGCGGCAAGGGGCCGGTCACGCTGGCTGCGATCAGCGAGCGTCAGAAGATCTCGTTGTCCTATCTGGAACAACTGTTCGGCAAGCTGCGCCGCAAGAACCTCGTCGAGAGCGTGCGCGGTCCGGGCGGCGGCTATTACCTGGCGCGCGCGGCGAACACGATTTCCGCCGCCGATATCATCCAGGCGGTGGACGAGCCGCTGGATGCGACCAGTTGCGGCGGCAAGGGCGATTGCTACGACGACACCCCCTGCATCACCCACAACCTGTGGATGGGGCTGAACGAAAAGATCTTCGATTACCTGGAATCGGTCAATCTGCAGCAGCTGGTGGACGGGTGCGCCAAGCACAATCCGGGAGCCGTGCCCGTGCAACTCGACCGCCTGCAAAAGACGCAAGGCGCTTCGGCCTGAGGGGATAAACGTGAAACTGCCTATCTATATGGATTATTCCGCGACCACGCCGGTCGATCCGCGCGTCGCGGAGAAGATGATTCCCTATCTCACCGAGAAGTTTGGCAACCCGGCCTCCCGTTCCCACGCCTTCGGCTGGGAGGCGGACGAGGCGGTCGAGTTGGCGCGCGCGCAGGTCGCTGCGCTGGTGAACGCCGACCCCAAGGAGATCGTCTGGACCTCGGGTGCGACCGAATCGAACAATCTCGCGATCAAGGGTGCGGCGCATTTCTACAGCGGCAAGGGCAAGCACATCGTTACGATGCGCATCGAGCACAAGGCGGTGCTGGACACCGTGCGCGAACTGGAACGCGAAGGCTACAGCGCGACTTATCTCGATCCGGAGCCTAGCGGCCTGCTCGACCTGGAGAAGTTCAAGGCCAGCCTGCGTCCCGACACCGTGCTGGTTTCCGTGATGCTGGTGAACAACGAGATCGGCGTGGTGCAGGACATCGCCGCCATCGGCGAGATATGCCGCGACAAGGGCATTCTGTTCCACGTCGATGCGGCGCAGGCGACCGGCAAGGTGGCGATCGACCTGCAAAAACTCAAGGTCGACCTGATGTCGTTCTCGGCGCACAAGACCTACGGCCCGAAAGGCATCGGCGCGCTGTACGTGCAGCGCAAGCCGCGCGTGCGGCTGGAAGCGCAGATGCACGGCGGCGGCCACGAGCGCGGGATGCGCTCCGGCACGCTGGCGACGCACCAGATCGTCGGCATGGGCGAGGCGTTCCGCATTGCGCAGGAAGAAATGGCGAGCGAGAACGAGCGCATCCGCATGCTGCGCGACCGTCTGCTGAACGGCCTGAGGAACATGGAAGAGGTGCATATCAACGGCGACATGGAACAGCGTGTGCCGCATAACCTCAATCTCAGCTTCAACTTCGTCGAGGGCGAATCGCTGATCATGGCGGTCAAGGACGTCGCGGTTTCCAGCGGCTCGGCCTGTACCTCGGCGAGCCTGGAGCCGTCCTACGTGCTGCGCGCACTGGGTCGCAGCGACGAACTGGCGCATAGCTCGATCCGTTTCAGTATCGGCCGCTTCACCACCGTCGAGGAAGTCGATTACGTGATCGCGCTGATGAACGACAAGATAGGAAAGCTGCGAGAGCTATCCCCCTTATGGGATATGTACAAGGAAGGCATAGACCTGAATACTGTGCAATGGGCAGCACATTGAAGCTGGTAGCGCGTAGCCGGTAGCTTGTAGCTACCCCGGTTTTGCTACAGGCTACAGGCTACGAGCTAAGGAGAAAGAAATGGCATACAGCGAAAAAGTACTGGATCACTACGAGAACCCGCGCAACGTGGGTTCGATGAACAAGGACGACAGCGACGTCGGCACCGGCATGGTCGGCGCGCCGGCTTGCGGCGACGTGATGAAGTTGCAGATCAAGGTCGGCAAGGACGGCGTGATCGAGGATGCGAAGTTCAAGACCTACGGCTGCGGTTCGGCCATCGCGTCGAGCTCGCTGGTGACCGAATGGGTCAAGGGCAAGACCGTCGATCAGGCGCTGGCGATCAAGAATACCCAGATCGCCGAGGAACTGGCGTTGCCGCCGGTGAAGATCCACTGCTCCATCCTCGCGGAAGACGCGATCAAGGCTGCGGTGGCGGACTACAAGGCCAAGCACGGCGAGAACGTCGAGACGGCGGCCTGCAAGGGCGGCATGTGATTTGAAGCAACGGCAGGTTGGGTGGAGCATAGCGATCCCAACCTGTATTCCGGGCGATGGGTATCGCTGCGCTCAACCCATCCTACATGCAATATGCAGCGGACAATCGGTATCGAGGGTGTGACATGGCAATTACATTGACAGACAAGGCCGCGAAACATGTGCAGGGCTTCATCGCCAAGCGCGGCAAGGGCGTCGGGCTGCGCATAGGCGTGCGCACCAGCGGCTGTTCCGGCATGGCCTACAAGCTGGAGTTCGCCGACGAGATCGCCAGCGACGACCTCACGTTCGACAGCAACGGCGTGACCGTGCTGGTCGATCCGCAGAGCCTGCCGTATATCGATGGCATGGAGCTGGATTACGCGCGCGAAGGATTGAACGAAGGTTTCAAGTTCAACAATCCCAACGTCAAGGATTCCTGCGGCTGCGGCGAAAGCTTCAAGGTGTAATGCAACTTTCCGGTTTCGATCTTCAGCAAGACCACTTCCGGCTTTTCGGGCTGCCGCGCTCCTTCGCGATCGACGCGACGCAGCTCGACCAGCATTACCGCGCCTTGCAGGCGCAGGTGCATCCCGACAAGTCCGCACATCTGTCCGAGGCCGAACAGCGTCTCGCGATGCAGCATTCCACCCAGGTGAACGAGGCGTACCAGACGCTGCGCAAGCCGCTTGCGCGCGCGCGCTATCTGTTGTCGCTGCAGGGAGTGGACACCCAGGAAGAGACCAATACCGCGATGCCGCTGGACTTTCTGATGGAGCAGATGGAGTGGCGCGAGGCGGTGGCCGAGGCACGCGATGTCGAGGTGCTGGACGAACTGGAAGCGCGCCTGCATCGCGAGACGCGCGAACTCGAAACGCAACTCGCGGGTAAAATCGACGCCGATAAAAATTACGCGGATGCAGCCGGACTGGTGCGCAAGCTGCGTTTCATGGAAAAACTCGCGGAAGAGATACATTCCGCTTACGATGAGATAGATAACTAAAGCTTGTGGCGGGTAGCCTGTAGCTTGTAGCCACCCCGGCTTTGCTACCCGCTACAAGCTACAGGCTACAAGCTCAATATGGCACTACTACAGATTTCAGAACCCGGCCTTTCCACCGCGCCGCACCAGCACCGGTTGGCGGTCGGCATCGACCTCGGCACGACCAATTCGCTGGTGGCGACGGTGCGCAACGGCATCAGCGTGGTGCTCAACGACGACAACGGCCGCGCGATGCTGCCCTCGGTGGTGCGCTATGCGGCCGACGGTGATGCGACGGTCGGCGAATCGGCGCAGGCTGCGCAGAGCGAAGACCCGGTGAACACCATCGTGTCGGTGAAACGTTTCATGGGACGCGGGCTGAAGGACATCGGCGAGGTCAGCCGCTTGCCGTACCGTTTCGTCGACACCCCTTCGACAGGCTCAGGACAGGGTTCCGGCATGTTGCAATTGCGCACCGTTGCGGGCGCGAAGAGCCCGGTCGAAGTCTCGGCGGAAATCCTCAAGGTGTTGCGCGAACGCGCCGAGGCATCGCTGGGCGGCGAACTGGTCGGCGCGGTGATCACCGTGCCGGCGTATTTCGACGACGCGCAGCGCCAGGCCACCAAGGATGCGGCCAAGCTCGCCGGCCTGAACGTGCTGCGCCTGCTCAACGAACCCACTGCCGCGGCAATCGCCTACGGTCTGGATAACGCCGCCGAAGGCGTGTATGCGGTGTACGACCTCGGCGGTGGCACCTTCGATATTTCCGTGCTGCGACTGTCGCGCGGTGTGTTCGAAGTGCTGGCGGCCAACGGCGACTCGGCGCTGGGCGGCGACGATTTCGACCAGCGCATCCATTGCTGGCTGCTGGAAAAGAACAACCTCTCGGCGCTCAGTCCGCAGGACACGCGCCTGCTGCTGACCCATGCGCGCGCGGCCAAGGAGCAACTGACCGACCATGCTGAGACGCGCATCACCGCGGTGCTGTCCAGCGGTGAGCTGATCGACAACGTGCTGACGCGCGAAGCGTTTCAATCGATGTCGCAGAATTTGGTGCAGCGCACGCTGCAACTGTTGCGCCGCGCGCTGCGCGACGCGAAGCTGGGTGTCGCCGACGTCAAGGGCGTGGTGATGGTCGGCGGTGCGACGCGCATGCCGCAGGTGCAGCACGCGGTGGGCGAGTTCTTCGGCCAGATGCCGTTGACCAATCTCGATCCGGACAAGGTCGTTGCCCTCGGGGCTGCGATCCAGGCCAACCTGCTCGCGGGCAACCGTAGCGGCGACGAGTGGTTGCTGCTCGACGTGATTCCGCTGAGCCTCGGCATCGAGACCATGGGCGGGCTGTCCGAAAAGATCATTCCGCGTAACAGCACGATCCCGACTGCGCGCGCGCAGGAGTTCACCACCTTCAAGGACGGACAGACCGCGATGAGCATCCATGTGGTGCAGGGCGAGCGCGAGCTGATCAGCGATTGCCGTTCGCTGGCGAAGTTCGAACTGCGCGGCATCCCGGCGATGGTCGCCGGGGCTGCTCGCATACGCGTGACCTTCCAGGTGGACGCCGACGGCCTGCTGAATGTGGCGGCGCGCGAAATGGGTAGCGGTGTCGAGGCGCATATTGCGGTGAAGCCTTCCTATGGTCTCTCCGACTCCGAGATCACGCGCATGCTGCAGGAGTCCGCGCAGCATGCGCAGGACGACATGCTGGCGCGCGCCTTGCGCGAGCAGCAGACCGAGGCGCAGCAGTTGCTCGAGGCGGTGCAGCAAGCACTGGCGCTGGATGGCGCGCTGTTGAACGAGGCCGAGCGCGTCGTTATCCAGAGCCGGATAGACACTCTGAACGGGCTGCTGCCGCAGTCCGACCAGCAGGCGATCAAGCGCGGCATCGAGGCGTTGAACGTCGCGACCACGGAGTTCGCGCAGCGCCGCATGGACTTGAGCGTGAAGAGCGCGCTGGCCGGACACAACATATCGGAACTGGGGAACTGAAATGACGCAATTGATCGTCCTGCCGCATGTAGAACTCTGCCCCAACGGTGCGGTGATCGACGCCAAGCCCGGCGACACCATCTGCGACACGCTGCTCGCCAACGGCATCGAGATCGAGCACGCCTGCGAAAGGTCCTGCGCCTGCACCACCTGTCACGTCGTGCTGCGCGAAGGCTACAGCAGCCTGCAGCCCGCCGAAGAGATCGAGGAAGACTTGCTCGATAAGGCCTGGGGGCTGGAGCCGACTTCGCGCCTGTCCTGCCAGGCGGTGGTGGCCGACAAGGACCTGGTCGTCGAGATTCCCAAGTACACCATCAACATGGTCAAGGAGTGACGACATGAAATGGATAGACGTGCGCGACATCGCGATCGCGCTGAGCGAGAAACACCCGGACGTAGACCCGCGCACGGTGCGTTTCGTCGATCTGCATAACTGGGTGGTCGGGCTGGAAGGCTTCGACGACGATCATAGCCACGGCGGCGAGAAGGTACTGGAAGCGATACAGGCGATGTGGATGGACGAGGCGGAATGATGTCGGGATTGTTGCGCAGGATTTCCAATCGCTGGCTGTACCTCGCGGGTGCGCTGTACGCCAGCGGCCTGATGGGTTTCGGCTTCTACCTGCAATACGTCAAGCATCAGGACCCTTGCCCGCTGTGCATGGTGCAGCGCGTGGTGTTCATCGCGATTCTGGTGCTGTTCGCGCTGGCCGCGCTGCACGGCCCGAAGCGACTGGGCGAGCGCATCTATGCTGCACTGATAGTCCTGCTGTCGCTGACCGGCGTTGGCGTCGCGGCACGTCACATCTGGATACAGAATCTGCCGAAAGACCAGGTGCCCGCCTGCGGCCCCGGCCTGGACTACATGCTGGAGACGATGCCGATGTCGTCCGTGCTGAAGGAACTGATGCACGGCTCCGGCGAATGCGCTGAGAAGGGCTGGACCTTCCTCAGCCTCGGCATTCCCGAGTGGTCGCTGCTGTGCTACATCGCGTTGGGTGTCTGGGCGATGCTGATCGCGTTGCGTCGCCGCTGAACATTCTTGCGGCTGCGTCGGCGGCCGTTCGCTTCACCCCTTCTCCATGAACTGTTCCAGATGTGCGAGAAAAGCCCGGGTCTTGGCGGGCAGGTAACGTCGCATCGGCATCACCGCCCATGCCGGTACCGTCGGCAGCGACCATTCCGGCAACACTCTCATCAGCCGCTTGAGTTTAACGTCTTCGGTCGCAAACCGGCAGGGCAGCGCGCCTATGCCCGCGCCGTCCAGCAGCAGCTGCTGGATCATGTCGGGCGAGTTCAGCGTCAGCCGTCCGGGCGGCACTTCCTCCCATGTCTCCTTGCCGCGCGTCAGCCGCCAAGGGATCGCATTCCCCTGCACGGACAACAATCGGACCGACGCGTGATGGGCGAGATCGTCCGGATGTTTCGGCGCCGGATGCAGGGCCAGATAGATCGGGCTGGCGTACAGGCCCAGGCTCTGCTCGTCGATCTTGCGCGCGACCAGCGTCGTGTCGTCGGCCAGCGCACCCATGCGGACCGCGAGGTCGTAGCGTTCGCCTATCAGGTCGACGCGCCGCGAACTCAGGTCGATGTCGAGCTGTATCTCGGGGTGGCTCTCGATGAAGGTCGCGATCGCGCGCGAGAAGTGCAGCTTGGCGTAATCGCCCGGCATCGAGACGCGCAGCCGTCCGCGAGGTTGCATATCTTGGCTGCGCACGAAGTCCTGCACCGTGGCGACTTCTTCCGCCACGCGCCGGCTGTGGTCGAGGAACTCCTGACCGAATTCGGTCAGCGTCTGGCGGCGGGTGGTGCGTATCAGCAGCTTCTGTCCCAGCAGCTCTTCGAGGTTGCTCAGGCGGCGCGAGACCGTGGCCTTGGGCATGCCCAGCCGTTCGGCGGCACGCACCAAGCTTGATTGTTCGGCGATGGTGGCGAACAGGATCAGGTCGTCGGCAGAGATGCTTTTTTGTTCCATTTACGGAATAGTTTATCCTGAATAGGCGGCTTTATCTAATCTTTCGGGATGGATAATATGCAAGCAAATCAGTCAACCAAGGAGTTGCCATGAATACCGCCACTCAAATCACTCTGCGCCAATCGCGCAACATCGAGCGCCTCGTCGAAGGCGTCGCCACCTCGGACGGCGCGGGCGTGACGCTGACCCGCGTGCTGACCGGCAAGCTGCAACGCCGCCTCGATCCCTTCCTGATGCTGGACGCGTTCGGCAGCGAAGATCCGGACGATTACATCGCCGGCTTTCCCGATCATCCGCATCGCGGCTTCGAGACTGTGACCTACATGCTCGCCGGTCGCATGCGCCATCGCGACAATGCGGGCCACGAAGGCCTGCTGGGCGACGGCGGTGTGCAGTGGATGGTTGCCGGACGCGGCGTGATCCACTCCGAGATCCCCGAGCAGGAGCACGGTGTGATGGAAGGCTTCCAGCTCTGGCTGAACCTGCCCGCGCAGCGCAAGATGGCCGAACCCTGGTATCAGGATTATGCCAGCGAGAAGATTCCCGAATACACGACCGCGGAGAACGTCACCGTGCGCGTGATCGCCGGCAGCAGCAACGGCGTGGCGGGCGTGGTCGCGCGCGAGGTCACCGAGCCGCTGTATCTGGACATCCACCTCCCCGCGGGCGCATCATTCTCGACCGCACTGCCCGCGATGCACAACGCCTTTGTCTACGTCTATCGCGGCGCGGTGCAGGTCGGCGACACACGAGTGGACGCCAAGCGCATGGGCATACTTGGCAACGCGCCGGAAGCCGATGGCGTGACGATTGCGGCGTCGGAGGATGCGCGCCTGATTCTGATCGCCGGCAAGCCGCTGAACGAGCCCATCGTGCAATACGGCCCGTTCGTGATGAACACCGAGCTGGAGATACATCAGGCGATAGACGATTTCCGCAACGGGCGTTTCGCCTGACACGCATCACCTTCACGCATCATGTCACCACCACCCAAGGAGAACACCATGAAAAAACTGATCGCTATTGCCATTGCCACCCTGATGTCGTCCGCCGCGTATGCCGCGCCCGAAACCTATGTGATCGAACCGTCGCACACGCTGCCGCGATTTGAATACAGCCACTTCGGCTATTCCATACAGTTGAGCCGTTTCGACAAGACCTCAGGCACGATCATGCTGGATCGCGCCAAGAAGACGGGTTCGGTCGATGTCGTGATCGATGCGAAGTCGGTCAACACCGGCTCCGCCTTGTTCAACCAGCACATTCAGGCCGCCGATTTCTTCGACACGGAAATGTTTCCCTCCATCACGTACAAATCGACCAAACTGAAATTCGACGGTGACAAGCTGGTTGCGGTGGAAGGTAACCTGACGATCAAGGACATCACCAAGCCGGTGACGCTGACGGTGAATTCCTTCATGTGTATGCCGCACCCGATGTTGAAGAAGGATGCCTGCGGCGCGACCGCCACGGCCAAGGTCAAACGTTCCGATTTCGACATGGCCAAGCACACGCCTTATGTCGGCGATGAAGTCACGCTGACCATCCCGGTCGAGGCGATCAAGCAGTAAACCCGAATCACCCATTAGAGCCGAAGCTATTCCTTTCCCCTTCAAAGGGGAAGGGATTCAGCAGACGTAGAATGGCTCTCAATCTGACTTAAAGGAGCACAACATGACCCAAACCCTGTTCACCCCGACCACGCTCGGCAATCTGCAACTGAAGAACCGCGTGGTGATGGCACCGATGACCCGCTGCCGCGCGACGGGCAATGTCCCGAACGAGCTGATGGCGAAGTACTACGGCATGCGTGCCGATGCTGGGCTGATCGTTGCAGAAGGCGCCTCGCCTTCTGCCAACGGCCTCGGCTATGCCCGTATGCCCGGTCTGTTCTCGGACGAGCAGGTGCAGGGATGGAAGCAGGTGACCGATGCTGTGCATGCCGGCGGCGGCAAGATATTCGTGCAGCTGATGCATACCGGGCGCGTCAGCCATCCGGCGAACATGGCGGCCGGGACGCGGATACTCGCGCCTTCCGCGCTCGCTTTGGCTGGTGATATGTGGACGGATAGCAGCGGCATGCAGCCTTACCCGGTTCCTGCCGAGATGAGCGAGGCCGACATCGCCGCAGCCATCGCCGAATATGCGCATGCCGCCAAACTGTCCATACAGGCAGGCTTCGACGGCGTCGAGCTGCATGGGGCGAACGGCTACCTGATTGACCAGTTCTTCAACACGGCGACCAACCAGCGCACCGACCGTTGGGGCGGCAGCATCGAGAACCGCATCCGCTTCGCGGTGGAAGTCGCGAGGGCGGCCGTTGCCGCGATCGGAGCGGAGCACATCGGCATGCGTATCTCGCCTTATGGCGCATTCAACGGGGCGGCTGCGGATGCCGAGATGGATGCGATGTATCTGCGTCTGATCGAGGAACTGAACAAGCTGGGGCTGGTTTACATCCACATCGTGGATCACAGTGCCATGGGGGCGCCGGAAGTCAGCCCGACGCTGAAGGCGAATATTCGCAGCACGTTCAAGGGCAGATATATCCTGTCCGGCGGCTACGACGCGGCGCGCGCGAACGCCGACCTCGATGCGGATCGCGGCGATCTGGTAGCGTTCGGCCGACCGTTCATCTCCAACCCGGACCTGGTGCAGAAATTGCAAAGCGGCGCCGCGCTGAACCCGCCAGATTTCGACACGTTCTATACGCCGGGCGAGAAGGGCTATACGGATTATTGATTGCCGAGAGCAGCTCCATGAGCCGAGCATCATGGGGCTGCGAATATCAGTCGATGCGGAGGAATTTTGCTGGAATGCGTACGAGAAAATCGTATGGATTGGTGAAGCGCGGCTAACGATTCAAATCAGCCATACGATCAAATTGTCATTCTTAATCTCTGCTACAAAGGATATTGCTCGATTTCCTCAAAATTGATCAATCCCAATTGAGTAGGTAGCTGCTTTGCATCGGCGATGCAGGATATCCCTACCGCAATTTTCATGATCGCTCCAAATTGCAATCAACGCACATTACGACAGCTCAACCCAGCTTCCTGCGAGTTCGATACGTTGCTCACGGCAACCAGAGATTGGCGCGGATGATAGTCATTCAAAGAAGATCACAGAAGCCAGTGCAGTTTGAACTGACGGAAGATACTGGAGATACGGCCGCAGTATGGATTGCAAAGACGGCTCTTTAGCCGGGACAATATCTATTCCCAAACCGACGGAAAAACTTGCCGCACATGGCTATACGTAAGGATGGTCCATCAATGGGTCTCCGCTATATTGGTCTTTAGTCCAATATGAAAATATAAGGATTGAAGATAGCCTTCAATTTCCGAAGTATTTGGGAAGGAATAGGATGTTGAGGATAATCCATGCGGACGATCGAGAGATGATGCGTCATGCAATCGCGCAATTCATGCTGCGCAATCCGAATATCACGATGGTAGCTCAGGCCTCTTCTGGAAATGAGTTGCTTCAAAAATTACAGGTTATAGAAACCGACCTGGTATTAACCGATTGGAACATGCCGGGAGTAGACGGCGAAGAATTAATTGGCCGCATCAAAAACACCTTCCCATCGGTTCCCATACTTGTCCATAGCGCCGACGACGATGCGCACACCAGAAATCGAGCGCTGAACGCTGGCGCAAGCTCTTTCATCTCAAAAAACTGTCCGCCGAAAATCCTATTGCAGGCAATACTCGGCACGGCATGAAGGGGGCTATATTCGAATGTCAGATTCTTCTGCATGCAAGGAAAATGGCGTCATGGAGCCCATGATGTCGGGTGTTAAACATCAGTTTCAACTCCGCGAGCTGGATAACCATTGCTCGCTGGCTGATAAAACATCGTATATCCATAAAATGGTCAACCTGCGTTTTCCTTGCATCGACCGTATGGCCATCGCCAAATACGATCAGAGCGCCGACATCCTGCATACCTCTGTCGAAAGCTCGAAGGGGGATAATCCGCTCACGCTCTATGAGATAAAGTTAAGCAAGGTCCCCTCTCTGCTTAATCTGGTCAGAAACCGCAAGACGCGCATCATCAATAATCTTGGCGTATTCAGCGACAGCAAGTCGATTCATTCGAAGCGCATCATCGGGAAGGGTTTCCTTTCCAGCTACACGATCCCGCTGTTCAACAATAACCAGTTCATTGGCATGTTGTTTTATAACTCATACCAACGCGATGCATTTGATGATTCGAATCTGACTTATTTGGACATGGTCGCTCATTTGCTGACGACACTGATGGCCGCAGACATGAATCAGGCAGGCATCCTCCGTAGCGTTATGAAGACAGCTACCCAGTTCACCCATCATCGCGACCCAGAAACAGGCATGCATCTTGAGCGCATGGCTCGCTACTCACGGCAGATTGCCCTGAAACTGGGAACAGCTCACTCGATCGACGATGAGTTTGCCGACAGGATCCTCCAGCACGCACCATTGCATGATGTCGGGAAAATCACCATTCCCGACCGGATTCTGCTGAAGCAAGGACCGTTGACCGATGATGAGTTCGCGGAGATGAAAAGCCACACCACCAGAGGACGTGAAATCATCGACACCCTGCTGCTCAATTTCAATATCAAGTGTGCCAAAGACATCGGCATGATTCGCAATATCGTCGCCTACCATCATGAAAATATAGACGGCAGCGGCTATCCGGAAGGACTGGACGGGGAAAACATCCCGCTCGAATCTCGCATTGTCGCCGTAGCTGACGTATTTGATGCGCTCACTTCTGTACGTTCATACAAGTCAGCTTGGAGCAACGCTCAAGCATTTGCCGAACTTGAACGATTAAGCACATTCAAGCTTGATCCGAATTGCGTTGCCGCTCTTTTAAATTCGCAAGACGAGATTGTGAAGATTCAGGCCAGTTTCGCCGACTGAAGTTAATGGACTCTATCGGGCCAGCAGCAGTCATTTCATCGCCGTCTTCGAATGAAATGGGCTGCGCGCGCATTCCCGGCCTGTTCTCGGACGAGCAGGTGCAGCGTGGAAGCCGGTGACCGATGCCGTGCATGCCAACGGCGGCAAGATATTCTTGAGGCTGATGCACGCCGGGCGCGTCAGCCACCCAGCCATCGTGGCGGCGGGAGCGCGGATAGTCGCACATTCCGCGCTCCCGCTGTCCGGCGACTTATGGGCGGATAACAGCGGCATGCAGCCTTATATGGATTTTCCTGCAGCGGCCCACTCGGCAACGCCATCGCGCAGATGGATAGCCGAGTATCCCTCTTGCTTGAGCAAGGCGACTGCATCGACAGCCATCAGGCAATAAGGCCCGCGACAGTAAGCGACGATGGAACGGTCTTTCGGCAGTTCTGCCAATCGTTGCCGCAACTCTTCCAGCGGGATGGAGCGAGCAAACGGCAAATGCGCATTCAGGTACTCTTCGGCTGGCCTCACATCCAGCACCACGATCTCGCCCTTGCGTGCGGCCTTCAACAGGCTGTCGCGATCATTGGCGACCAGCTCGTCCGGCTTGGCCGCGATCTTCTGTAATGCCAGCTGCAGGTCGATCAGCCGCTCCTCCGCCAGCGAGTGGATCTGCACCCACATATCGGCCACCGATTTGTCGGCAAGCCGGTAAAGGATGTTCTTGCCTTGCCTCTTGGTCTCGACCAACTGTGCCATGCGCAACTCGCGCAGATGCGAACTCGTCAGCTTCACGCTGATGGATGCTTCGCTCGCCAGTGTCTCTACCGTCTTCTCTCCCTGGCACAGCAATTCGATCAGCTCAAGCCGCTTCGGGCTGGAGAAAGCCTTGCCTATCCTCGCTACCTGTTCGTACAGGTGATCCTTGATCTTTCGTGCATCTTTCATCTCATCAATCCACTTAACGATGGAATCATCTTGATGCAACTCTAACCAGATTGACACTAACAAACAATAGGTGCTCTAATCATTCCAGTATTTCCTAGAATGACAATCGAGCAAGGAGACGACCATGAATACCTTATTCATCCTCAACGACGCCCCATACGGCAGCGAACGTACCTACAACGGACTGCGAGTGGCCGGGGCGCTCGCCAAGCAGGAAGGCAATTCCGTACATGTCTTCCTGATCGGAGATGGCGCTTCCTCCGCGCATCGCAACCAGAAGGTTCCGCAAGGCTTCTACAACGTCGAGGTGATGATAGGCAACGTGACCCGGCATGGCGGCAAGATCGGCATCTGCGGCACTTGCATGGATGCCCGCGGCATGACTGACGGCGATATCGCCGAGGGAACGCACCGCAGCACGCTGGCGGAACTCGCCGAATGGACTGCCTGGGCGGACAAGGTTCTGGTGTTTTAATTTCCTGACGTTAATTTTTAGGGAGCGCGCGATGTTTTTCAAGCAACTGGCAACGAAAGAGTCTTCACTTTCCTATTTCTTCGGCTGCGGCACCAAGGGCAAATCCATGGCGGTGGATGTGGTGGCGGGCGACGAGGAGTGGTACATCGAAGAGGCGAAGAAGGCGGGCGTCACCATCAATTTCGTGATCGACACCCATGTCCATGCCGATCACTACTCCGGTGGCCGCAAGCTCGCGCAGATGGTGGGCGCACCCTATTGCCTGCACGAGTCCGACAAGGGACGAGTCCAGTTCGAGTTCGAGCCGCTGAGCGACGGACAATCGCTCAATCTCGGCAACGTCGAGGTCGAGGTGCTGCATACCCCGGGCCATACGCCGGACAGCATCTGCCTGCTGGTGACGGACATGCGTCGCGGCGAACTGCCCTGGTTCGTCATCACCGGCGACACCCTGTTCGTCGGCTCCATCGGCCGCCCCGACCTGCTGGGGCGCGAGAAGGAGATGGCTGCACAGCTTTACGACAGCATCCACGCCAAGCTGCTGCACCTGTCCAACGAAGTCGAGATCTTCCCCGGCCATCAGGCCGGCAGCGTCTGCGGAGCGGGGCTGTCGGGCAAACCGAGTTCGACCATCGGTTTCGAGAAGCGCTGGAATCCGGCCTTGTCGATGGACAAGGAGGCGTTCGTCGAGAGTCTGGTTCAGGAGATCCCGCCACGCCCGGCCGAGATGGACAAGATGGTCGCAGCCAACATCGCGGGCTGATGATGACGCACGCCACACTGACTCACGGCATCCGCGTCAACCTCGATCAGTTCCTGCACCAACTGCTGCAAGTCATGCTGGTGGGCTTCACCATCGGCATGATGCGCACGGTGGTGCCTGCTTTATCCGAATCCGAATTCGGCGTGCCGAAGAACTCGTTCATGTTGCTCACCGCGTTCGTGGTGGCGTTTGGCTTGGTCAAGGGCACGCTCAATTTCGTGGCCGGACGGCTGTCCGAACGCATCGGCCGCAAGAAGGTTCTGCTGCTGGGCTGGGCTGCCGCACTGCCTATCCCGCTGCTGGTCTATTTTGCGCCGTCGTGGAGCTGGATCGTTGCGGCCACGGTGTTGCTCGGCATCAATCAGGGGCTGACCTGGTCGATGACGCAGACTTCCAAGCTGGACATCACCCGCGCCGACCAGCGCGGGCTGACCATAGGCCTCAACGAATTTTCCGGCTATGTCGGGCTGGCGTTGGCGGGCATCATCACCGCCTATCTGGCGACTATGCTGGGACCGCGCAGCGGGCTGCTGCTGTTCGGCATGATTACTATCCTGCTGGCGATACTGCTCACCCTGTTGTGGGTCAAGGACACGTTGCCCTGGGCGAAAGTAGAAGCGGCAAGACACAAGGCGGGTACAAGCGCGGGGGCGCAGCCGCGCTATCCGGCCAACATCGGTGTGCAGCCGACGACCTGGGAAGTGTTCACGCTGGTGTCATGGCGCGACCAGCGCTTAGCCGCTATCAGCCAGGCCGGGCTGGTGGAAAAGTTCGTCGATGCCCTGGTGTGGGTGTTCTATCCGGTGTTCCTGTACCAGCGCGGCCTGAGCCTGCCGGAAGTCGGCTGGGTCGTCGGCGTCTACGGCTTCGTCTGGGGCGGCTCGCAGTTCTTTACCGGCAAACTCTCCGACCATATCGGTCGACACATTCCAAATGTCCTTGGTATGTGGATATGCGGCGCGGGCGTGGCGATGATGCTGTTGCAGGAGGGTATGGCATGGTGGTCGTTCTCCGCTGCCGTATCCGGCTTCGGCATGGCGCTGCTGTACCCGAATCTCTCGGCGGCGGTGGCCGACATCTCCCATCCCAACTGGCGCGGTTCGGCCATCGGCATCTACCGTTTCTGGCGCGATCTGGGCTACGGCATCGGCGCGCTGGGGCTGGGCATCGCCGCGCATTTCAGCGGCTCGGTCGAGGCCGCATTCTGGTTCGTCGCCGTCTCGATGTTGATATCGGGCGCCATACTTTGGCTGTTCGGCGAGGAGACTCATCCGCGCATCAACCCGGCGGGCGTTCCACGCCCAGGCCCATAGATTTTCGATTGCCCACCGACCCGAAACAGGAGGATATATGCGACTTTCACGATTTATGACCCACGCCGCCGTCATCGCGACTCTCTCGATGGCTCCGGCACTTGCGAACGCGGAAGAAAATTCCGGGGCCATCGCGGCCATGGAGGAATATCTCGTTTTCGTGGAATACGGCGGAGGCACCATTTCTGCAGAACAAATTCCCAAAGACGACTGGAAACGATTCCATGTGATCGATGCGCGCGACGAGGCGCAGTTCGATAAGGAGCATATTCCCGGTGCAGTGAATATCGAATGGCGTCAGGTTTTGGAAAAGCGCGAGTCGATTCCGAAAGGAAAACCCGTGCTGATCTATTGCAACACCGGCTCGCTTTCCGCCCAAGCCGGCTTCGCCCTGCGGGTTGCCGGTTATGAAAATGTTCGCATTCTCCAGGGAGGTTTCGCCGACTGGAAAGCCAAGGGTGGTTTCGATGCCGCGACGAAAGCTACCCCCCGCACGCAATAAAGTGGAGTGATGCTTCCGGGTCGGAAAAGACAGGAATAAATCGTCAATTGCCGTCGCAACAGTCGTTGCCACGTTGGAGTGAAATTTTTTGAAGGTAGTAACAAAGCTGAAATGAAATCGACTCAGGTACCTTTGATTTTGTTGTTTTTTGCACTAGGCTCGGCAATATGCAGCATATTTACATCAGGTGCGGTATAATTATGCATCTGATTTAATTGATTTAATTGTTTGGCGCCACCAGTGGTGGCTTAGGAATACGACCGTTAATTCGCAGGTCGTAGATTCGAAGCCTGCTCGGGAAGCCAGACATAGCAAGCAATCAGGCCATCCTTTGAGGTGGCCTTTTGTTTTTTCGAGCGGATCAGTCCTTGACCTCCGGCGACGATGAGTTCAAGAGCGACTCGGGCGCAAGACATGATCGCTGCTAAGCTGTTTTGGCAGAGCAAGAGTCCAGCGGGTGATCCCTTCAGCGAGGGGTGATCCCAGTGGATTTCAACTAATATGGAGCAATACCAGTGACCAACGCACAACGCAAAGCACTCAGCCGCATGGCTGAAATGAATGCATCAAGTAACGACAGCAAGCCTGAACCAACGCTCAGCAGCGCGTTCTGCCCGCATGAGGCAGGCGCGTATTACCTTGCGACGGTGGGGACTGTCGGCAAGATCATCAACCTGTTCGCCAAGGAAATCGAGCCGCCCGTTTACACCTACGCCATCACCGCCATTCATTTTGAACAGGACCCCGATACCGGCAAATGGATATGGTTTGATGGTAAGGAAAAGCTATCTCCGCGCAAAAACCAGGATGGTTGGCGTCTTGGCAGCAAGAAGTTATATGACACACGCGAAGGCGCAGAGGCTGAGCTTCAGCGCATGATGGTCAAAAACGGTGACCGGGTGACCAAGGTACATGACCTGCCGGACGATATGACTAAGCTGAGAAAAATCCGTAGTGCCCACCATCCAGACCGCAACAACCCCGATTCAGACCATGATCTCTATCAGGCTGTTATCGAGAAAATTGACAGGATGCGTGCGGTGGCTCAGTGATACACACCGTAGCCTGACCGAGTAACCCACCCTTGCCCGGTGGGTTTTTTCATGGCGAAACATCGCACCGATTCACCTTCTTTGGATCGCTTTTGGTGTTGTCGCATTTGTCGATACACATTCTGGATCTAAGTGACGGATTTCAATTGATTTTGTGAGAAGAATAGGGCGCCATCCCATTAGTTCGATTGTGAATGTTCGGGTGAAGCGGACATTGCGGCAGGCCACGCCGCCCCCATTTTCATAAAATCCTCAGGGTCTCCTTGGGCCGAGGAGTCGTCGCTGGTTGGTACCGTCAGCCGAAGCGGCGTTGAGCCTCTACCGCGAGGCCTGCGCCGATGCTGCCGAACAAGTCGCCTTCTATGCGCCTTGCCTGTGGCAATAGCGCGGCGATGCGTTCGCGCAGCATCGGCACGCCGCTGGCACCGCCGGTGAAGAACACCGTATCCACTGCCTCGCAACGCACGCCGGCGTTTGCCAGCAAAGCGGTCAGGGTGGCGCCGATCCGCTCCACCAACTGCGTCGAAGCTTGTTCAAACTCGATTCGGGTCAGCGTGTGGCGCAGGTCCGGCGCCAGCCGATCCAGATGCAGGATGGTGCTATCGCCGGCGGACAGGGCGATTTTGGCTTCCTCTACCTGCATGGCCAGCCAATGGCCGGCGCGTTCGCGGATCAGCTTGAGCAGACGGTCCATGGCTTCGGGCGCCTGGGTGTCCAGATAGAGTTCCTGCAGGTCGGCCCAGGTCCGGCGGGTATAGGCTTGGTTGATCGTGTGCCAGGTGGCGAGGTTCATGTAGCAACTGGCGGGTATTTCTATGCCGCGCTTGAGCTTGCTGCGATAACCCAGCAGGGGCATGACCCCGGCCAGACTCAGTTGCTGGTCGAAGTTGGTGCCGCCTATGTGTACGCCGCCGTTGGCCAGCAGATCGTCGCGCCGATCAGCGACCTTGGCCCGTTGCGGCGAGAGCCGGATCAGGGAAAAGTCCGAGGTGCCGCCGCCGATGTCGGCGATCAGCACCAGTTCCTCGCGGTGGATCTGGCGTTCGTAGTGATAGGCCGCGGCGATGGGCTCATACTGGAAGCTCACCTCGCGAAAGCCGGTGGCGCGTGCGATGGCGGCCAGGGTTGCCTCGGCCTTGCGGTCGGCCGCTTCATCGTCATCCACGAAAAACACCGGACGGCCGAACACGGCCTGATCGAAAGGTCTATCCGCCGCCGTTTCAGCCCGGAGCTTGAGTTCGGCGATGAACTGGGCCAGCAATTCCATGTAAGTCTTCGAGCGCCCTTGGACCTCGGTCTTGCCTTCCATCAGGCTGCTGCCCAACAGACTTTTCAATGCGCGCATCAGCCGGCCTTCGTAGCCTTCCAGATATTCGTCGAGGCCGGCCCGACCGACGCTGACGGTGTTTTCGTCGGCATTGAAAAAGATCACGGAGGGCAGGGTGACCTTGCCGTCTTCCAGAGCCAGCAAGGGCGGCTGACCGGGACGCAGCCAGCCCGCCGTGGAATTGGATGTACCGAAATCGATGCCGCAGGCGCGGGCGGGAGTTTCAACAGACATGGGCGGGAGATGGCTTAAAGCTGGGCCGATAAAAACGGGCGGCGATGCTACCGCCATCGCGGGCAAAAGTCGAATGGATGCGTCCCGCCTTGACTGCTTGGCCGACCATGCGGGTTCCCGCTATTTCCCGATGATGTATTCCTCGTCGCTGAAGTTCAGCACCGCCTGCGGCTGGAACACCGTGAAGGCGGTGATCAGCATGCCGGTGGTGAAAGCTTCGGTGAGCATGATGATGGGTGCGGCGATCAGGTAGTTGTGCTGGATGGACTGCCAGGTATAGGGGCTGAGCGCGGCCATCGTCAGCGTGGCGGCGGCGATGGTGAGCATCATTGCGGCGCCGCCGCACAGGAAGCCGTTGCCTAGCACGTAGAGGAACAGGTTCTTGGGGACATGCTTGCGGCTGACGCGCAGCACCCATTCGCTGAACAGCACCGGGACGGCGATCATCAGCAGGCCGTTGATGCCGAATGATTCCGGCGTCAGCCCGAGGCGCACCCAGGTGGCGAGCATCACCAGGGTGATCGCGGCGATGGCGATCTGCCAGCCGAACATCAGCATGAACAGCGTCGCGCCGATGATGTGATGGTTGAATCCGGGGCGGAATCCGGCGTTGAGCTGCCACATCACGAATGCGCCCAGCGACAGCGCGACCAGCGCATTGGTGCGTGCCGCATTCGCCAGCAGGTCGCGCCAGTCGGCCTGCCAGACTGCGCGTGCCAGCAGCATCGCGAACATCAGGTTGCCCAGCCACAGCCAATCGCTTGGAAGCAGCTGGGCGGGCAGGTTCACGGCAAGGGGTAGGGCGGGGGCAGGAACTGCAGGCGTGCGCCTGCAAGCGAGCCGAGATGGATGGGGTGCGCGTCGTGGCTGGTGATATGCACGACGGCCAGTACGTCGTAGCCGCCGCCGGGTGCGGCCGCCGCGTTGACGATCATGCCGCTGGACTGGCCTTCCATGTCTGCGCTGTAAAGTTCATTTCCGGGCTGCGGCCCCATATTGTCGTTCGTCGTGCCGTCCACATGCGCGAGATACATGCGACGTTTCGGCTTGCCGAGGTGCTGCATGCGCGCGACGATCTCCTGCCCGGGGTAGCAGCCTTTCTTGAAGTTCACGCCGCCTAGCACTTCGAAATTCACCATCTGCGCGACGAATTCTTCCTGCGTCTGTGGCAGGATGAACGGGAGGCCGGCGCGGATGCTCAGCCAGTCCCAGCAGGCGCTGCCGACCGGCTGCGCGGCTATCGCAGTCCATATTTCCTGCGCGCGTTGCGGCGCGGCGTTGATCTGCCAGCGGTGCTCGCCCAGTTTGATCAGCGACGAGGACTCGCCGTTAACGACTTCGAACGATTGTTGCGGCAGTTCGCCGAACAGCGCGCGCAATGCGGCTTCGGCCTGCGCACCAGACATGCCCGGCGAAATGGACACGCCCAGCGAGACGACCTCGTCGCTGGCATCGGCGATTTTCACCTTGGCGCGCAGCACGTACATCGAGAGTTTCTTGCGTATCGGCTCGCACAAGCTGCGCGGCAGTTGCAGCAGGTAGTCGGCCCCGTCGCGCCAGATCAGCATGCTGGCGAGCATGCGACCCTTGGGCGAATTGAGGCTGCTGAGCTGCGCGTGTGCCGCATCGACCGCGCGGATGTCGTTGGAGAGCAGGTTCTGCAAGAAGGTCTGCGCCTCTTCGCCGGAGGCGCGCAACACGCCGAACTGGCCGAGGTCGCACAGCACGGCGGCACTTTGAGTGGCGAGCAGTTCGGAGGTTGTGTCGGTGTAGTGTTGCGCGATGCCGTCCTGCAATGTCGCGCCGCGCTGTTGCAGAAATTGTTGCCAGTCGGAGTTCATCGTCATGCGTAGGTATCGATGCGACGGCTCGCCGCGCTCTCGCTTTCCGTGCGCTGGACGGAGGCGGGTTCGGCGGTCTCGCGGGCTGCAGTCTCGCTGGCTTCCGCGTTCTGGTTCGCCGCCTGGTTCAGTTGTATCGCACGGGTGGACAGCTTCACCACCGAGGATTCCTGCGTGGCCTGCGCCTGTGGTTCCGGATTTCTTGCGGCCGGTTGCGCTTGGGTCTGGGCGATGTTGCCCAGCTGGACGGCCGAGGTTGCGTTGTTGACGTTCATGATTTAACTCCCGAAGGGCTGTATATATGCTTCAAACGATACTCGCTTTGCCTTGCGGCATCAAGGCGGAGGGCGATATGTTTGGTGTATGTGGACAGGGCCGGAAGGGATGCATTCGTCGGATTTGCTGCGGAACTCGATATGCCATGCCCTATAATCCGGGCCATTGTCGATTTTTGTCGCTGACTCATGCCCGCTTGCCTGCTGCGCCGTATCCTGCTGCTTGCCCTGACCTGCTGTGTTTCATCTGCGGTCTGGGCGGGACATGCCATTGCCCTGCATGGGCAGCCCAGATATCCGGCCGACTTCCGCCAGTTCGATTATGTGGCTACGCAAGCCCCGCAAGGCGGGGAGCTGTTCACGTCGAGCATGGGTAACTTCGAGAAACTCAATCCCTACACGCTCAAGGGCCGTGCTGCGGACGGCCTGCAATACCTGGTGTTTGAGACGCTGGCCGTGTCTTCGCTGGACGAGCCGGACACCATGTACGGCCTGCTCGCCGAGGACATCGCGCTGGCTCAGGACGAGCTGTCGCTGACCTTCCGTTTGAATCCCAAGGCTGCATTCTCCAACGGCGACAGGGTCACTGCGGCGGATGTGAAATATTCCTTCGACCAATTGGTGGGCAAGCTGGCGGGACCGATGTACCGCCAGTACTGGGCCGATGTGAAGCAGATGGTGGTGATCGACGAGCGCACCGTGCGCGCCGAATTCAAGCGCAAGAATCACGAGTTGCGTCTGATCGTCTGCCAGCTGCCGGTGTTCTCGCGCAAGTGGGGCGGCGGCAAGCCTTTCGACAAGATGTCGCTGGATGCGCCCATCGCCTCCGGTCCCTATGTGGTGGAGTCCTTCGATCTCGGCAAGCGCATCACCTATCGCCGCAATCCGTCGTACTGGGCAAACGAGCATCCGGCGCGTCGGGGGATGTTCAATTTCGAGCGCATCACTTACCGCTATTACAAGGACACGCTGGCGCGCATGGAAGGTTTGAAGGCCGGGGAGATCGACCTGATCCAGGAGAACTCGTCGAAGAACTGGGCGCGCAACCATCAGGGCAAGCGCTGGGATGAGGGCGCGCTGGTCAAGGCGCTGCTGCCTCACCGCAACGGGGCAGGCTGGCAGGGATTTGCGATGAATACGCGCCGCGCTCTGTTCCAGGACAAGCGTGTGCGACAGGCGCTGGCGCTGGCGATGGATTTCGAATGGATGAACCGCCAGCTGTTCTTCGATCTTTACGCCCGCAGCCCCAGCTATTTCACCAACACCGAGCTGGCGGCCACCGGCAAGCCAGACGTGCGTGAGCTGGCGGTGCTGCGCGATTTGCAGGCGCGCTTCGGTGACAAGCTGCCGCCGGAGGTCTTCGATGAGATACAGCCGCCGCCCAGCACCTTGCCGCCGCATTCGTTGCGCGACAACCTGCGCCAGGCGCGCGAGCTGCTGGCCGAGGCGGGCTGGATCTATCGCGACGGTGCTTTGCGCAACGCCCAGGGCGAGCCGTTCCAGTTCGAGATGATGCTGGAGGACCGCATGCAGGAGCGCGCCTCGGCGCCTTATGCGCGCAATCTGGAGAAGCTCGGGATCGCGATGACCTACCGCATCTATGATGCCGCGCTGTATCAGAACAAGGTCGAGAACTTCGATTACGACATGGTGTGGGCGCTGATGGGCGGCTCGCAGAGTCCCGGCAACGAGCTCTTCGATTACTTCAGTTCGACCAGCCGCAATCAGCCCGGCTCCAGCAATGCCATGGGCGTGTCCGATCCCATTGTCGATGCATTGCTGGCGCGCATCGTCCAGGCCGAGCGGCGCGACGAACTGGTGACGCTGGTGCGCGTGCTCGACCGCGTGCTGCGTCTGGGCTACTACATGGTGCCGCATTTCTACAGCAGCGCGCATCGAGTGTCCTATCGCAACACACTGGCGTATCCGCAAACGTTGCCGAAGTTCTACCGCATCGAGGACTGGTCGGTGACGACCTGGTGGATGAAACCTGCCGGAGAAGGGAGCCGCCGATGATCCATTACGTGGGCAAGCGCCTGTTGCTGATGATTCCCACCTTGCTGGGCATCCTTCTGCTGACATTCTCCGTGATCCAGTTCGTCCCCGGCGGCCCGGTCGAGCAGATGGTCAGCGAGTTGCGCGGCAAGGGGCACGGCAGCCAGGAAGCGGGCGGCGGCGGGCAGAGCATCTATCGCGGCCAGCAGGGCATCGATGCCGAGCGCATGGCCGAGATCAAGGCGCTGTACGGGTTCGACAAGCCCGCGCCGGAGCGATTCTGGATCATGCTCAAGGGCTACGCCACGCTCGATCTGGGCACCAGCTTCTTCCATCAGAAATCGGTGTGGGAACTGGTCAAGGACAAGATGCCGGTGTCGATCTCGCTCGGGCTGTGGACGCTGGCAATCACCTATCTGGTGTCGATACCGCTGGGCATCGCCAAGGCGGTGCGAGACGGCTCGCGCTTCGATACCGCGTCCAGCCTCCTGATCCTGAGCGGCTATGCGATCCCCGGCTTCGTGCTGGGCGTGGTGCTGCTGGTGCTGTTCGGCGGCGGCAGCTTCTGGCAATGGTTCCCGCTGCGCGGGCTGACTTCGGATAACTGGGAGCAGCTCTCGCTGGTCGGCAAGGTGACCGATTACCTGTGGCATATCACCCTGCCGGTGTTCGCGCAGGTGGTCGGCAGCTTCGCGGTGATCACCATGCTCACCAAGAACACCGTCATCGAGGAGATTCGTAAGCAATACGTGCTCACCGCGCGCGCCAAGGGGCTGCCGGAGCGCACAGTGCTGTATCGCCATGTCTTCCGCAATGCGCTGCTGCCGCTGTTGACCGGCTTTCCCGCCGCCTTCATCGGTGCGTTCTTCACCGGCAGTCTGCTGATCGAAACGTTGTTCTCGCTCGATGGCCTGGGGCTGTTGTCGTACAACGCCATCATGCAGCGCGACTATCCGGTGGTGATGGGTACGTTGTTCATCTTCACGCTGGCCGGGCTGTTTGCCAAGCTGGTCTCGGATGTCAGTTATGTGCTGGCCGACCCGCGCGTAAAGTTCGAAGGAGTGGCTTCGTGAGCGGGCCGGTCGCGGATGTGAAACTCGAAGTCGGCCTGCCTTCGGTGTCGCCCAATCAGCAACGCTGGCGGCGTTTCCGCCAGCACCGGCTGGGGTATGCGAGCCTGCTGATCTTTACGGTGCTGTTCGTCGTCAGCCTGTTCGCCGAGATGCTTTCCAACGACCGTCCGCTGATCGCCTCCTATCAGGGGACGCTGTACTTCCCGCTGGTGAACGATTATCCCGAGACCACTTTCGGCGGCGACTTCCCGACGCCGACGGACTACCTCGATCCCTTCATCCGCGAACAGTTCTCCCGCCCCGGCAACTGGGCGGTCTATCCACCGAATCCCTATCGTTACGACACGCTGAATTATTTTGCGTCGCAGCCGAATCCGGCGGCGCCGAGCGCGGAGAACTGGCTGGGCACCGACGACCGCGGGCGCGATGTGCTGGCGCGCGCGCTTTACGGCTTCCGCGTGTCGGTGCTGTTCGGCATGGCGCTGACCATTATCGGCGTGGTGCTGGGCGTATTGGCCGGCGCGATCCAGGGCTATTTCGGCGGGCGGGTCGATCTGTATCTGCAACGCTTCAGTGAGATTTGGGGTTCGCTGCCCGAACTGTATCTGCTGCTGATCTTCGCTTCGTTCTTCCAGCCCAGCATCACGCTGCTGCTGATCCTGCTGTCGCTGTTCGGCTGGCTGGCGCTGGCCGATTACGTGCGCGCCGAGTTCCTGCGCAACCGCCAGCTCGACTACGTGCGCGCGGCGCGAGCGCTGGGGCTGGGCAACCGCCAGATCATGTGGCGGCACATCCTGCCCAACAGCCTGACTCCGGTCATCACCTTCCTGCCGTTCCGCATGAGCGTCGCGATCACCGCGCTGACCAGCCTCGACTTCCTCGGCCTCGGCGTGCCGCCCTCGACCCCCAGCCTCGGCGAGTTGCTGGCGCAGGGCAAGGACAATCTCGATGCGTGGTGGATAGGGCTGACTGCGTTCGTCGTGCTGTTCGTCACCTTGCTGTTGCTGGTGTTCATCGGCGAGGCGCTGCGTGATGCCTTCGATACCCGCAAGTCGGGGAGCGGACGATGACTGACTTGCTTGAAGTCCGCAATCTCGGCGTCAGTTTCGGCGAGCAGGCCGATGCGCCGCGCGTCGTCGACGGCGTCTCTTTCACGCTGAAGCCGGGCGAGAAGTTCGCGCTGGTCGGCGAGTCTGGCTCGGGCAAGAGCGTCACGGCGCTTTCATTGTTGCGGCTGGTGGCGAATGCGCGTTCCAGCGGCGAGGTGCTGTTCGAGGGCGAGGAGCTTGTGGGCGCCAGCGAACGTCGTCTGCGCGGCATACGCGGCAAGGACATCGCGATGATCTTCCAAGAGCCGATGACCGCGCTCAATCCGCTGATGCGCATCGGCGAGCAGATCGTCGAAGTGCTCTCGTTGCACGAAGGGATGGACTACGTTCCGGCGCGCGCGCGCGCCATCGAGTTGCTGGGCCACACCGGCATCACCGAGCCGGAACGGCGTTTTTCCAGTTTTCCGCATGAACTCTCGGGCGGCCAGCGGCAGCGGGCGATGATCGCGATGGCGCTGGCCTGTCGCCCGAAGCTGCTGATCGCCGACGAGCCGACCACCGCGCTGGATGTGACCATACGCGTGCAGATTATGGAGCTGCTGAATGCATTGCAGCGCGAATACGGTATGGCGATCCTGCTGATCACGCACGACCTCAATCTGGTGCGTCGTTTCGCCGACCGCGTAGGGGTGATGCAGTCGGGGCGGCTGGTCGAACTGGCCGAGACCGGGCAATTGTTTTCTGCGCCGCAGCATCCCTATACCCGACGTCTGCTCGACAGCCGTCCCCGGAAGATGGTGCAGCCGCTGTCGGTGGAACAGGAGGCCGGGGCCGACTTGCTGCGCGGCGACGGTCTGCGCGTCGAGTTCTCCTATCCGGTCGGCTGGTTCAAAAAGAAAATATTCACCGCGGTCGACGGCGTCAGCCTGAACCTGAAACGTGGCGAGACGCTGGGCATCGTCGGCGAATCTGGTTCCGGCAAATCGACGCTGGCGATGGCGTTGCTGGCCTTGCAGCCGCTCGCCGCCGGGGAATGCCGGTTCGAAGGTCAGGCGATGCCGCGCACCCAGTCGGCACAGCTGCGGGCACTGCGCGCCAGGATGCAGGTGGTGTTTCAGGATCCCTTTGCGAGCCTTTCGCCGCGTATGACCATAGAACAGATTGTCGGCGAGGGATTGGCATTGCATCAGCCGAACATGCCGGTTGCCGAGCGCCGCCAACGCATCGCGCAGACGTTGCAGGAAGTCGGGTTGGGGGCCGAGATGCTGGTGCGTTATCCGCATGAGTTTTCCGGCGGCCAGCGCCAGCGCATCGCGATTGCGCGCGCCATCATTCTCGAACCGCAACTGCTGGTGCTGGACGAGCCGACCAGCGCGCTCGATGCGTCGGTGCAGAAGCAGGTGCTTGAACTGCTTGCAGGCCTGCAGGCGCGGCGCGGCATGAGTTACCTGCTGATCAGCCACGACCTCGAAGTGATCGCCGCGATGTCGCATCGCATCGCCGTGATGCAGGCGGGCCGCATCGTCGAACAGGGTCCGGTCGATGCCGTCATCGAGTCTCCCCAACACGACTATACCCGCCAATTGCTGGCCAGCGTGGTGCCTCAAGTCTGAGCGTGTTCAGCAACCTGCGCCTCGCTCCGGTTACGGGTTGACGCTGTCCGGATTTAGGATTACAAAGACAGCGAGATGTTCCAATGTTGCGATGCAACAACAAGAGTGTTTCAGTAGTTCTTTTCTTCATAGACCAAGGAGTCAATCATGAGCACCAAAGTGGCAAATGTTGAGGGCGACGTCAGCAAGGAAAAACTGATGCAGGATCTGCGCGTCGTGGTGGCGGATGCCGAGGAGTTGTTGCGCGCAACCGCAGGGCAGGCCGGCGAAAAGGCCGCCGCAGCTCGCGAGCGCATCCAGGAAAGCCTGGTCGCTGCCAAGGAACGCATGGTCGCCGCCGAGCGTGCCGTCGTCGAAAAAACCAAGCAGGCTGCCAAGGCGACCGACGAGTATGTGCATGAGAATCCGTGGAAGGCCGTCGGCATCGCCGCCGGTGCCGGTCTGATCATCGGCATGCTGATCTCGCGCGGTCGTTGATCGATGCAGGAGACCGGTCTGCTGGGGTCGGCTAAACGTCTGCTTTGTACGCTGACTTCAATCGCTTCGACCAGGCTTGAACTGCTGGCGAACGAGTTGCAGGAAGAGCGTCTGCGTCTGACGCAGATGCTCTTCTTCGCCTTGGCCGCATTCTTCTGTTTCAGCATGGCGGTGTTGCTGCTCACCGTATTCATCGTGGTGCTGTTCTGGGACAGTCATCGCCTCGCTGTCTTGGGTGGACTCGGCATGGTCTTTATCGTGTCGGGTGTGCTGCTGGCGATGTTGCTGCGCAGCAAGGCGCAGGAGAAACCCAAACTCTTTTCCGCCAGTCTGGGCGAGTTGGCCAGGGACAGGGCGCAGCTGGAGGGTGGTCATGAGTGAGAAGATGCTCGCGGTGATGCAACGTCGCAGCGAGTTGTTGGCGAAGATCGCCTCGCAACGCGAGCAGGTACGGCAGGCAGGCGCTCGCTGGCAAGCGCCTCTGGCCTTGGCCGATCAGGGATTGGCTGCGTTGCGTTTCATGCGCGCCAGACCGGTGCTGGTCGCGGGTGTGGCCGCGCTGCTGATGTGGCGCAGACGCGGCGTACTTGGGGTGGTCGGGATGGGGGTGCGGGCGTGGAAGGGGTATCGTTACCTGACGGGGCTTGCCGCCAAGCTGTAGTTACGACACCCCAAACTGTAGTTACGACAGCTTAGTTGTAAGCGACATGCGCCCGTTTCGCAGATTTTCCGGAAGCCTGTTTCCTGTTGCCGTTGCGCTTGGCCAGTTTGCTTGATTTCTTGCCGGCCTTGCTCAGGCGGCTCTTGCGCACCGGCGCCTTCACGATGGTGAGCGTCTGTCCGGCCTGCGCCTTGCTCACTCCGTCGTTCCAGCTCTTCAGTTTCGCGAGGCTGACGCGATAGCGGCGGGCGATGCTGGAGAGCGTCTCACCCTTGCGCACCTTGTGGCTGATCGTGCGAGTAGCGCTCGTGGCGTAGGGACGCAGGTGCATGTTGAATGCCTCGAACTCGCTGTCGTTCTCGCTTTCCTCGCCGTTGACCGGCACCAGCAATGTCTGGCCTGTGCTGACGTTGGAACGGCCGGAAATGCCGTTCACCGACTTGAGCGTTTCGACTGAGAGTCCCAACTTGGGCGCCAGTTGGTCCAAGCGTTCTCCCTTCTTCGGCTGGTAAGGTTGCCAGCTGACCAGCGGCTTGTCGTAGGTTTCCAGATTGGCGCGGAAAGTCTCCACCTTGTCTATCGGCAGCAGGATCAGGTCGCTGTTGTCCTGCAGGATTACCGGACGGTTGTGCGCAGGGTTGAGTGCGATGAACTCCGCCATCGGGATGTCGGCGAGTTGTGCGGCCAGTTTCACGTCGATGTGCTTGGCGGTGGCGACCGCGGCGAAATAGGGTTCGTTCGGAATGTCCTGCAGCACCAGCCCGTAACTGGCCGGATTGGCGACGATGTTCTTGACCGCGAGCAGCTTGGGCAAGTAATTGCGCGTCTCGTCCGGCATCTTCAGGCTGCTGTAATTTACCGGCAGGCCGCGTTTGCGGTTGCGCGCCTGGGCGCGTTGCACCGCGCCTTCGCCCCAGTTGTAGGCGGCCAACGCCAGCTCCCAGTCGCCGAACATGTCATGCAGTTTCTGCAGGTAATCGAGTGCGCCGTTGGTCGCGCTGACTACGTCGCGGCGGCCGTCGTACCACCAGTTCTGCTGCATGCCGAAGTGCTTGCCGGTGGACGGGATGAACTGCCAGATGCCGGATGCGCTGGCGGTGGAGTACGCGCCCGGATTGAAGGCGCTCTCTATCATCGGCAACAGTGCGATCTCGCTGGGCATGCCGCGGCGCTCGACTTCACCGGTGATGTAGTAAAGGTAACGACGCGCGCGATCGGTCATGCGTGCGACGTAGTCTGGGCGCTTGGCATACCATTGTTCGTGCTTCGCGACCAGCGGGCTGTCCAAATCGCGCATGGCGAATCCGCCGCGAATGCGCCCCCACAGATCGTTCATCGCCAGATCGTCGTCCGGGATCAATTCCAGCTTGATGTTGCGTGCGGTCGAGAGCGTCAGCGGCGCTACATTCAGCGATTCGCTGAGGGCGAGCCTGTCTTCGGCGTGGATGAGCGGGGTGAACGTGACGATGCCAGTGGCGAGCAGTGCGGAAAAAATCAGTCGAATCAATGGCACGGGCATGACTCCGATGGGTTCAAAATTTGATGGATGTTAGCCCAGCAGGCGCGGCAAGGTCAACCTAAAATGCGTAAACACAATAGCTTAGGTGTGTTTTTTGCCACAGATTCGGAAATGAAAAAGGGCACGGTGTGCCGTGCCCTTACGTCATCATTTCAAAATGATTATTTAATAACTTCTTTGAGTTGCTCCAGAATCGCAGGATTCTCTAAAGTGGACACGTCCTGAGTGATCTCCTGTCCTTGGGCAATCGAGCGCAGCAGGCGGCGCATAATCTTGCCGGAGCGCGTCTTCGGCAGGTTGTCGCCGAAGCGTATCTCGTCCGGCTTGGCGATAGGGCCGATCTCCTTGCCCACCCAGTTGCGCAGGATTTCGACGATCTCCTTGGCCTTGGCGGCATCTTCCGGACGGTGGCTCTTCAGCACCACGAATGCGACTACCGACTCGCCCTTGATGTCGTGCGGACGGCCGACCACGGCGGCTTCGGCGACCAGCGGGTTGGCGACCAATGCGGATTCGATCTCCATCGTGCCCAGACGATGGCCGGAGACCTTCAGCACGTCGTCGTTGCGGCCCATGATCCAGATATAGTTATCTTCGTCGCGGTGGGCGGAGTCGCCTGCCAGATAGTAGCCGTGCAGTTCCTCGGGGAAGTAGCCATGCTTGAAGCGCTCCGGGTCGCCCCAGATGGTGCGGATCTGCGAGGGGAATGGCTTCTTGATGACCAGCGAACCGCCGTGCTGTCCTTCGACATCGTGGCCGAGTTCGTCCACCACGGCGACTTCGATGCCGGGGATGGGCAGCGTGCAGGAACCGGGCTTCAGCGCTTCAACGCCGGGCAGCGGCGCGATCATGTGGCAGCCGGTCTCTGTCTGCCACCAGGTATCGACGATGGGGCAGCGAGCCTGGCCGACTTCGTTGTAGTACCACATCCAGGCTTCCGGGTTGATAGGCTCGCCGACGCTGCCCAGCAGGCGCAGGCTGGACAGGTCGTATTTCTTCGGCAGGTCGCCGCCCAGCTTGATCAGTGAGCGGATCGCGGTTGGCGCGGTGTAGAACGTGGTGACCTTGTGATCCTGGATCATCTTCCAGAAACGGCCGGCATCCGGGTAGGTCGGCACGCCTTCGAAGATGACTTCGGTCGCGCCCATCGCCAGCGGGCCGTAGGTGACATAGCTGTGGCCGGTGATCCAGCCCACGTCGGCGGTGCACCAGAATACGTCGCTGTCCTTGTAGTCGAACACCCACTTCATCGTCAGTATCGTGCCCAGCAAATAACCGCCGCTGGAGTGCTGCACGCCCTTGGGTTTGCCGGTGGAGCCGGAGGTGTAGAGGATGAACAGCGGATGTTCGGAGTCCACCCATTCAGGTTCGCAAGTCGCAGCCTGATTGGCGATGACATCGTGCCACCATACGTCGCGTCCGGCGTTGAACTGCATCGCGTCACCGACGCGCTGGTAAATGATGACGCTCTTGATGCATTCGGTACCTTCCAGCGCCAGCGCCTCGTCGACGATGTTCTTCAGTGGCATGGCCTTGCCGCCGCGCATCTGGCCGTCGGCGGTGATCACCGCGCAGGCCTGCGCATCGACGATGCGCTCGTGCAGGCTCTTGGAGGAGAAGCCGCCGAACACCACGGAATGGATCGCGCCGATGCGCGCGCAGGCCTGCATCGCCACCACGGCTTCGATGCTCATCGGCAGATAGATGACGACGCGGTCGCCCTTCTTGATGCCGCGCGACTTCAGGCCGTTGGCGAACTGGCAAACGCGGGCATGCAGGTCCCGGTAGCTGGACTTGGTGACCTTGCCGTCGTCGGCCTCGAAGATGATCGCGGTCTTTTCCGGCTGGGTCGCGAGGTGCTTGTCCAGGCAATTGTAAGAGACGTTCAGCGACCCATCCTCGAACCACTTGTAGAACGGCGCGTTGCTGTCGTTCAGCGACTTGGTGAACGGCTGCTTCCAAGCGATATTCTCGCGTGCCAGCCTTGCCCAGTAACCCTGGTAGTCGCGCTCGGCCTCGTCGCACAAGGCCTTGTAGCCTTCCATGCCGGAGACGTTGGCCTGCCTGACGAACTCGTCGGAAGGGGGGAATACGCGGGTTTCATTCAATACGGACTGGATGTCGGACATGCTTATCTCCTGAACAAATGGATTTATCGTTCTGATTATCGTGCACCGGATAAGGGTGAAAATCGGGCTGCGGCTAATGTAGGTTTTTTCTGCTCATGATGTCAACAATCGGCGCTAAATATTCGCAAAAACCTCGTAATTGACGGCAATTGCGTAAGTTTTGCGTAAGGATGGGCGTAGTGTCCATCAGGCGACGGCGAGGGATGCATTCCTGATTTCCTAGCGACAATCGGGTTTTGAGGGTAGCGGGTTTTGCAGTACAATCGCGCCCCATGACTAAGTACATATTTATTACCGGCGGCGTTGTCTCTTCTCTGGGGAAGGGCATCGCCGCCGCTTCTCTTGCGGCTATCCTTGAATCGCGCGGGCTCAAAGTGACGATGCTCAAGCTCGATCCCTATATCAACGTCGATCCGGGCACGATGAGCCCGTTCCAGCACGGCGAGGTGTTCGTCACCGAAGACGGCGCGGAAACCGATCTGGACTTGGGGCATTACGAGCGCTTCATCTCGGCCAAGATGCGCAAGGCCAATAACTTCACCACCGGTCAGATATACGAGAGCGTGATCCGCAAGGAGCGTCGCGGCGAATATCTGGGCAAGACGGTGCAGGTGATTCCGCACATCACCAACGAGATACAGGCTTTCGTCGAGCGCGGCGCGGCCGCGTCGCTCGACGGCAAGGCCGATGTGGCTATCGTCGAGATCGGCGGTACGGTAGGCGACATCGAATCGCTGCCGTTCTTGGAGGCGGCGCGCCAGATGGGGTTGCGCATGGGGCGCAACCAGGTCGCCTATGTGCACCTGACTCTCGTTCCCTATATCGCCACGGCAGGTGAGCTGAAGACCAAGCCGACCCAGCACAGCGTGCAGAAGCTGCGCGAGATCGGCATCTTCCCGACCGCATTGGTGTGTCGCGCCGATCGCCGCATTCCCGACGATGAGCGCGCGAAGATTTCGCTGTTCGCCAACGTGCGCGAAGAGGGTGTGATCTCGATGTGGGACGTGGACAGCATCTACAAGGTGCCGCAAATGCTGCACGAGCAGGGGCTGGATCGCATCGTCTGCGAAGAGCTGGCGCTGAATGCGCCGCCCGCCGATCTGTCGGTTTGGAACAAACTGGTCACCGCGCAAGAGAATCCGCATCACCAGATCACCATCGGCATGGTCGGCAAGTACGTCGATCTGACCGAGTCGTACAAGTCGCTGATCGAGGCGCTGCGTCATGCGGGCATCCACACCTCGACCAAGGTCAACATCGAATACCTCGACTCGGAAGATATCGAGACATCCGGCATTCAGGGCCTGACGCACTTCGACGCGATCCTGGTTCCGGGCGGTTTCGGCAAACGCGGCACCGAGGGCAAGATCGCTGCGATCCGTTATGCGCGCGAAAACAAGATCCCTTATCTGGGCATTTGTCTCGGCATGCAGCTGGCGGTGATCGAATATGCGCGCCATGTTGCGGGCATGACGGACGCGAACAGCACCGAATTCAATCTGGAATCGGAGCATCCTGTCGTCGCATTGATCACAGAGTGGCTGGATCGCGACGGCAAGGTCGCCACGCGCAGCGCCGACTCCGACCTCGGCGGCACGATGCGCCTCGGTTCGCAGCGCTGTCCGATCAAGTCCGGCACGCTGGCGCAGCGCATCTACGGCGACGAGGTGAACGAGCGTCACCGTCATCGCTACGAGGTGAACAACCATTACGTCCCCGCGCTGGAACAGGCAGGGCTGGTGATCTCCGCACGCACGCCTTCCGAGGATCTGCCGGAGATGATGGAGCTGCCGCAGTCCACTCATCCGTGGTTCGTCGGCGTGCAGTTCCACCCCGAGTTCACTTCGACGCCGCGCGACGGACATCCGTTGTTCAAGGCCTTCGTCGAGGCGGCTTTGCATCGCAAGGAATCCGCATGAAACTCTGCGACTTCGAAGTCGGGCTGGATCGCCCGCTGTTCCTGATTGCAGGTCCTTGCGTGATCGAGTCGGAGCAGATGGCGATCGATACTGCCGGTGCGCTGAAAGAAATCTGCAACGAGTTGAACTTACCATTCATCTACAAGTCCTCTTACGACAAAGCCAATCGCAGTTCCGGCAAGTCGTTCCGCGGATTCGGTCTCGATGCCGGACTGAAAATACTTAGCGAAGTGAAGTCGCAGCTCGGCCTGCCGGTGCTGACCGACGTGCACAGCATCGACGAGATCGCGCCGGTTGCCGCAGTGGTGGATGTGTTGCAAACCCCCGCGTTCCTGTGCCGCCAGACGGATTTCATCCACGCGGTGGCGAAATGCGGCAAACCGGTGAACATCAAGAAGGGCCAGTTCTTGTCGCCGTGGGACATGCAGAACGTGGTGGAGAAGGCGCGCGATGCCAGCGGCCAGGACAACATCATGGTGTGCGAGCGCGGTGCGTCGTTCGGTTACAACAACCTGGTGTCGGATATGCGCTCGCTGGCGGTGATGCGCAACACCGGTTGCCCGGTGGTGTTCGACGCGACGCATTCGGTGCAGTTGCCGGGCGGACAGGGCGCAGTCTCCGGCGGCCAGCGCGAATTCGTGCCGGTGCTGGCGCGTGCGGCGGTGGCGGCGGGCGTGTCCGGTCTGTTCATGGAGACGCATCCGAACCCGTCCAAGGCGCTGTCGGATGGGCCGAACGCCTTCCCGCTGGGACACTTGAAGGCATTGTTGAAGACGCTGATGGTGCTCGATGCGACCGTCAAGCAGCAAGGTTTGATCGAAGAAACAATCGATTTGAGAAACGTTTAGTTAGATAGAGCAGACAAGGAAAAAATAAGATGAGTGCAATTGTTGATGTGATCGCCCGTGAGATTCTGGATTCCCGTGGCAACCCGACCGTAGAAGCGGACGTGTTGTTGGAGTCCGGTGTGATGGGACGCGCCGCCGTGCCGTCCGGCGCCTCTACCGGCACCAAGGAAGCCGTGGAGCTGCGCGATGGCGACAAGCAACGTTATCTGGGTAAGGGCGTGCTGAAGGCGGTCGAATTTGTCAATACCGAGATCGCCGAAGCGATCATCGGTCTGGACGCCTCCGAGCAGGCCTTCATCGACCAGACCATGATCGATCTGGACGGCACGCCGAACAAGTCCCGTCTGGGCGCGAACGCGATCCTCGCGGTGTCCATCGCTGTCGCCAAGGCGGCTGCGGAAGAATCCGGCCTGCCGCTGTACCGCTACTTCGGCGGCGCGGCGCGCATGGAAATGCCGGTGCCGATGATGAACATCATCAACGGCGGCGCGCATGCCGAAGGCGGCGCCGACATCCAGGAATTCATGATCATTCCGGTGGGCGCTGTCAGCTTCCGCGAAGCGCTGCGTTGCGGCGCCGAAGTGTTCCATCATCTGAAGGCGATCCTGCATCACCGCGGCCTCGCCACCACCGTCGGCGACGAAGGCGGTTTTGCGCCGGCGCTGGGCTCCAACGAGGGCGCGCTGAAGGTGATCGTCGAGGCGATCGAGGCTGCCGGTTACGTGCCGGGCGCGGATGTGGCGATCGGCATCGACGCCGCCGCTTCCGAGTTCTACAAGGATGGCCAGTACCATCTGAAGGCGGACGGTCTGACGTTGACCCCCGCGCAGATGATCGACCTGTATGCTGCCTGGGTGGACAAGTACCCCATCATCACGCTGGAAGACGGCATGAGCGAGCACGACTGGGACGGCTGGAAGGCGCTGACCACGCGTCTGGGCAAGACCATCCAGCTGGTCGGCGACGACGTGTTCGTCACCAACACCAAGATACTCAAGGAAGGCATCAAGCAAGGCATCGCCAACTCCATCCTGATCAAGGTGAACCAGATCGGCACGCTGACCGAGACCTTCGCTGCGATCGAGATGGCCAAGCGCGCCGGCTACACCGCCGTGATGTCGCACCGTTCCGGCGAGACCGAGGACTCCACCATCGCCGACCTGGCCGTGGGCACCAACGTGATGCAGATCAAGACCGGCTCGCTGTCGCGTTCCGACCGCATGGCGAAGTACAACCAGCTGCTGCGCATCGAAGAGGATCTGGGCGATTGTGCATCCTACCCGGGACGCGAGGCTTACTACCAGCTGGGCTGATGTGCGCGCAGTCACACTGATACTGGCTGTCCTGCTGCTCCTGTTGCAGTACCCGCTGTGGCTGGGCAAGGGCAGCTGGTTGAAGGTGTGGGATCTCAACCGCCAGGTTGAGGAACAGCAGCAGGTCAACCAGCAGACGCAGACGCGCAACGCGTTGCTGGATGCCGAGGTGCGCGATCTCAAGCAGGGCACCGAAGCGATCGAAGAGCGCGCGCGCAGCGAGCTCGGCATGATCAAGCGCGACGAAGTGTTCTTCCAGTTCATCGGCAATCCGCCGGTGTCCTCGGTTGCGCCGATACCCGGCACAAAATCTTCCAGCCATTAGCCGCGCCGGTCGGCATTCGTGGCAACTTCACAGCAAATCCTTCATGACGTTTTCGGCTACGCATCTTTTCGCGGTGCGCAGCAGGCTATCGTCGAGCATGTCGTAGCGGGCGGCGACGCGCTGGTGCTGATGCCTACCGGCGGCGGCAAGTCCTTGTGCTACCAGATCCCCGCGTTGCTGCGTCCCGGCGTCGGCATCGTGGTATCGCCGCTGATCGCGCTGATGCAGGATCAGGTCGATGCGCTGAAACAGCTAGGCGTGTCTGCCGCTTTCTTGAATTCCAGTCTCGATGCCGACGCCGCGCGCGAGGTGTACCGGCAGATCAATCGCGGCGAGCTGAAGCTGCTGTATGTCGCGCCGGAACGGCTGATGACCGAAGGTTTCCTGAGTCTGCTGGAGCGTCTGGACGAGGAGAACGGCATAGGGTTATTCGCCATTGACGAGGCGCATTGCGTGTCGCAATGGGGGCACGACTTCCGTCCCGAATACCGCGCGCTGACGGTGCTGCACGAGCGCTTCCCGTCAGTGCCGCGCATCGCGCTGACCGCGACCGCCGATGCGCCGACGCGGCGCGAGATCGTCGAGCGCCTCGCGCTGGAGCAGGCGCAGCAATTCGTCTCCAGCTTCGATAGGCCCAACATCCGCTACCGCGTCGCGCTGAAGAACAACGCGCGCCAGCAGTTGCAGGCTTTCCTCGAGACCGAACATCCGAGTGATGCTGGCATCGTCTATTGTTTGTCGCGCAAGAAGGTCGAGGAGACCGCCGCCTGGCTCAAGGAGCAGGGCTGGGATGCGCTGCCTTATCACGCCGGACTCGATGCCGCCACGCGCAATGCCAACCAGCGCCGTTTCTTGCGCGAGGAGGGCGTCGTCATGGTCGCAACGGTCGCGTTCGGCATGGGCATAGACAAACCCAACGTGCGCTTCGTCGCCCACCTCGATCTGCCCAAGAGCATGGAAGGCTACTATCAGGAAACCGGGCGCGCCGGGCGCGACGGACTGCCGGCGAACGCGTGGATGGCCTACGGTCTGGGTGATGTGGTGTCGATGCGGCAGATGCTGTTGTCCGGCGATGCGCCCGAGGAGCGCAAGCGCGTGGAACTGCAGAAGCTCGATGCGCTGCTGGGCTTCTGCGAATCCACCGATTGCCGCCACCAGACCATACTGCGTTACTTCGGCGAAGAACATTTGGGCGATTGCAAGGAATGCGACAACTGTCTCGAACCGGTGGACACCTGGGATGCCACCCAAGCCGCGCAGATGGCGCTGTCCTGCGTCTATCGCACCGGCCAGCGCTTCGGCGTCGCTCACCTGATCGACGTGCTGCTGGGCAAGTCCACGCCCAAGGTCGAACAGTTCGGTCACCAGCAACTCTCCACATTCGGCATCGGCAGCTCGCTGACCCAGCAGCAATGGAGCAGCGTCTATCGCCAGCTGGTCGCCGCGGGATACATCAGCGTGGACATGGAAGCTTACGGCGGCCTGAAGCTCGCCGAAGCTGCGCGCCCGGTGCTGAAAGGCTTGCAGGAAGTGTGGCTGCGCCGCGACGCCGATCCGGTCAAACGCAAGTCGCAACGCGCCGAACGTGGCGCGAAGTCGCGCGAACCCTTTGCCGGCGCTGGCGACGACCCCTTGTGGCTGGCGCTCAAGGCCAAGCGTATGGAGCTCGCCCGCGAACAGGGCGTGCCGCCCTATGTGATCTTCCACGACAGCACGCTGGTGGAAATACTCAATCGTCGCCCGCAGACGCTGGACGAGATGGGGCAGATCGGCGGCGTGGGCCAGGCCAAGCTGGCGAAGTTCGGCGATGCCTTCCTGCAAGTGGTCGAGGATGCCGCGAACGGGATGGGCGGCGATTGAGCTAATCCGGACAGACCCATAAGGGTATTTGCGCTATGATGTTGCCGCTTACCCGGCGTCCTGTTGCGACCAATTCTAAATCGACGGGTACGCTTCCCAATCGCACGATTAAACGGATGCCCCGAATGAAATCGTTCCTCACGATACGCGCGCAGTTGCTGGCCCTGGTGGCGGCTTTTGCGTTGCCGATGATAGCGATTTTTGCATTCACGATCTTCGACGATGCGCAGCATAAGGTCGAGGAAACCAAGGCGATGGCGCGCACGCTGGCGGTCATCTCAGCATCCGATGTCGATCGCGTGCTGAAGAACAATCGCGACCTGCTGGTGCAGATGTCCAAGCGGCCGATCATCCGCAAGGTGGATGCAAGGAAGTGCGACCAGATATTGTGGGACTTCCGGCAGCTGTTTCCCAAGTCGGCTAACATGACCGTGATCGACCTCGAGGGCGTCGCGGTGTGCTCGGCGGTGCCCCAGCCGGGCGGCAAGCCGGTGTCTATCGCCAAGTCGCCGTGGTTTCCGCGCACGATGGTCGAAGAGGGCCTGGTCGTCAGCGATCCTTTCTACGGTCCGATCACCGGGCGATGGGTGACGGTGCTGACCTATCCGATCCGGGACGATAGTGGCAAGAAGAGCGGCTATCTCGGTTTGCCGCTCGACCTCGCCTTGTATGAGCCCAATCTTAGCAATGCGCCGCTGGAGCCGAATACGGTGGTCGGCATCGTGACGGCGAAAGGGGTGGTGGTCTGGCGCAACATCGACACCGAGAAATGGGTCGGCAAGAATCTGAGCGATGACCCGCATATCCGGCAAGTGCTGGATCTCAAGAGCGGGGAAGTCGAGGCGACCGGTGCGGACGGGATACGCCGGTTCTATTCAATCAAGCCCATCGGCGGCATCGATTGGTATGCCTACGTCGGGATTCCGACGCAGACTACCTATGCCAAATTGCGCGATACGCTGTGGCGCAACGCCTTGCTGGGTTTGCTCAGCCTGCTTTTCATCATAGGCATAGCCTGGCTGATTGCACGCCGGATATCCAATCCTATCGCGGCACTGGCATCGGTCGCGCGGGCGATCCGCAAGGGATACGGAAACGCCAGGGCAGAACTGGATGGGCCGCCCGAGATACGCGAGGTGGCGCAGGAGTTCAACGAGATGCTGGACGTGCGCCTGCGCAACGAGACTGCGCTGCGCGCAAGCGAGGCCTCGCTTTCCGAAGCGCTGCGCATCGCCCGTCTGGGCTATTGGGAATACGAGGTGGGCAACGGCGAATTCGTCTTCAACGACCAGTATTTCTCCCTGCACCATGCGACGGTCGAGCAGATGGGCGGCTATCGCATGTCTGCGGACGATTTCGCCCGGCGCTGGGTACACCCGGAGGACGTGCATCTGGTGCATGAGCATATCCTGCATGCATTGCATACGAACGACCCGGATTTCCTGGCGCAGCTCAAGGCGCGGTTCCTGTGTCCGGACGGCTCGGTGCGCTGGGTGTCGGTGAGTTTCAAGGTCGAGAAAGACTTGCAGGGTGCGACCACCGGTCTGATCGGTGCGGCGCAGGACATCACCGAGCGCGAGCTGGCCGAGCATGCGCAGCAGCGCCTGAATCGCGCGCTCAAACTGTTGAGCGATTGCAACACGACGCTGGTGCACGCGGTGGAAGAGGGCAAGCTGCTGGCCGACATCTGTCGACTGGTGGTGGAGAGCGGCGGTTACCGCATGGCCTGGGTGGGATACGCCGAATACGACGAGAACAAATCGGTGCGTACGGTCACTCAATATGGCGACGTGGAGGGCTACCTGGCCGACCTGAACCTGTCCTGGGCCGACATCGACGAGGGGCGGGGGCCGACCGGGACTGCGATCCGTACCGGATTGACCGACATCAACCAGGATTACGCCTCCAATCCGCGTGCGGCCCTGTGGCGCGAGTCGGCGCTGGCGCATGGCTTCCAGTCCAGCATCGCATTGCCCTTGGCCGGCAAGAAGCGCGTGCTCGGCGCCTTGACGATCTATTCCGCCGAGATCAATGCTTTCGTGCGTGAGGAAGTGAAGCTGCTTGAAGAGATGGCCAACGACCTGGCCTACGGCATCGAGACGTTGCGCACCCGTGTCGAACACGAGGTGGCGGAGAGGAAGCTGGAATTCCTCGCTCACCACGACATGCTGACCGGCTTGCCCAACCGGGTGTTGTTGCGCGACCGTTTCGAGCAGGCTCTCGCGCAGGCGGACCGCAATCGTTCCGGCGTAGCCATGCTGTTCCTCGATCTGGACAACTTCAAGCAGGTCAACGACACGCTGGGCCACAACTTCGGCGACCAGTTGCTGCTCAAGGTCGTCGAGCGCCTGCGCGGCTGCCTGCGCGACAGCGATACCATCAGCCGTCAGGGCGGCGACGAGTTCGTCGTGCTGCTGCCGCACCTGAGCGATCTCGGCGCGATCGGCGGCATCGCCCAGCATATCGTCGAGGCGTTCAGCGAGCCGTTCGAGATCGACAACTATGCGATCAACACCACGTTCAGCATCGGCATCAGCATGTATCCGCTCGACAGCCGCGAGTTCGATACCCTGCTCCGGAATGCGGATACAGCGCTGTACCAGGCCAAGGATAGCGGCCGCAATACCTACCGCTTTTTCTCGGAGAGGATGAACATCGATGCGCAGGAGCAATTGCACCTGCAGGGGCAGTTGCGCAATGCGTTGAAGAACCGGGAGTTCCTGCTGCACTACCAGCCGCAGATCGATATCGCCAGCGAGCGCATCGTCGGCACGGAGGCGCTGGTGCGCTGGCAGCATCCGGAACTGGGACTGATCCCGCCGGGGCGTTTCATCCCGCTGGCGGAACGCAGCGGCCTCATCATCCCGATAGGCGAATGGGTGTTGCAGGAAGCCTGCCGTCAGGCGCAGGCGTGGCGCGAACAGGGGCAGCCGCTGGTGATAGCGGTCAACCTGTCGGCGCTGCAATTCAAACGCGGCACGCTGGTAGGCACGGTGGCCGAGGCGTTGCGCCTGTCGGGTTTGCCCGCCGAGTTGCTGGAGCTCGAACTCACCGAGTCCATCCTGCTACAGGACGTCGATATCGCGATCAAGACCCTGCACAGCTTGAAGGAGATGGGCGTGAAACTGTCCATCGACGATTTCGGTACGGGGTACTCCAGCCTGTCCTACCTGAAGCGCCTGGCCGTCGACAAGCTCAAGATCGACCAGTCCTTCGTGCGCGACCTGACCGACGATGTCGATTCGTCCGCCATCGTTCGCGCGATCATCCAGCTCGGACACACCATGCAGCTCAAGGTCATCGCCGAGGGCGTCGAAACTGCTGCGCAACTCGACTTCCTGCGCACCTACGGTTGCGACGAAGTGCAGGGCTATTTGTACAGTCGGCCGGTGGTGGCGAGCGAATTATTCAAGTTACTGAAAAGTCCGGGGGCGTGACATGAGGGTTTTCATCGGTGTGCTGGCCATGCTTGCGTGCGCTTCCGCGCAGGCGACCAACTGGTTGCAATTGCAGGGCAACGAGATGCCGGACGCGCCCATGTTCAGGTATTTCGGTTTCGTCCAGCCGACCTATACCCACATCGACGCACAGCCCGTGACCACGCTGCAGGGAGCGTCTGCAGTGCATAACGGCAAATACTCCGCGCTCAATCTCAACTGGCCGAACCTGGAGAGCCCGCAGCAGTTCCAGGTGCTGCGGGCCGGACTGGGCGCGCGCGGCAGGCTCACGGACAAGATCAATTATGTTGTCGCGCTCGACGCCGGGCAGAACGGCACGACCTACTACAGCGATGTGATGCTGACCGATGCGTCGCTGACCTTCAGCTTCATCCCCGGCGCGCGCGTTCGTGCGGGCCTGTTCAAGCTGCCCACCAGCGAGGAGGCCCTGATGGCCGTCAACACCTCCGCGCCCTATGTGTACAACTCCAATGCTGTGTTATACATGTTGGTGGGATTGCCGGTTCAGGCAAACGGCGCGGTCAATCCCGCCGGTGCTTCTTTTGCCAATCTGACTAGCGGCTTCTCCGGCTACCGTGACTGGGGCGTGCAGGTCTACGACACGTTCAATCGCGGTCAGTGGGAATACTCCTATGCCGCGATGCTGTCCAACGGCGATTCGATAGACCGGATGCAGGACAGCGACGGGCGCAAGGATTTGACTTTGCGCTTTCAGGTGTCGTACCTGCTCGGAGGCAAGGGGCCCAATCGCGAAGACTTCAGCGCATACGTCTGGCGACAGGATGGTTCGCGCTTGTTCGGCGCGCAGCAATACGCGATGGTGCGCGAAGGTGTCGGACTCAAATACCTGCAGGGCAACTACCGCGCCTCGGCCGAATACCTGCGCGCCGCCGGTATGATGGTCGGCGGCCAGACGCCGCCTTTCGTCGGCCAACCGTTCGTCGTGGGCGTGAACGAAAAGGCCGGCGGCTGGTATCTGGAAGGCGGCTGGCGCTTCTTGCCGCAATGGGAAGCTGACCTGCGCTACGACTATCTGGATTTCATGAAACAGACTATCGCCAACGAACGCGAGTTCGCGACGACTACACTCGGTCTGCAGTATTTTTTCAACCCAGCTGCCCGCGTGATCTTCAATTACGAATGGCGCAGTATGAAAGTCACCAACCCCGCCGCAAACCCCGCTGGAGCGCAGCGCAACAACGCGCTCACCATCGCCGATAACCTTGCTGATCGCGCCAGCATGCAACTGACCTGGTCGTTCTGATCCGCATTCCGGATTGAAGCGCGGCGGCAGTTGAGGCAAGATGCGCGTCTTCTTCATTCAAGCTATAGAGAATCGACATGGGCGCACAGTGGAAAGCCAGACATAAGGAAATCGCGGCGAATGCCAAGGGCAAGATATTCGGCAAGCTGGCCAAGGAAATCATGGTCGCCGCAAAAGGCGGCGCCGATCCGGATCTGAATTCGCGCCTGCGCCTGGTGGTCGAGCAGGCCAAGAAGGCCTCGATGCCCAAGGAGACGCTGGAGCGCGCGATCAAGAAGGGCGCTGGCTTGCTCGACGGCGGCGCGCAACTGGAACGTCTGGTTTACGAAGGCTTCGCACCGCACCGCGTGCCGGTCATCGTCGAATGCCTGTCCGACAACATCAACCGCACCATGTCCAGCATGCGCGTGCTGTTCCGCAAAGGCCAGCTCGGCGCGGAAGGTTCTGTCTCGTGGGACTTCAGCTATGTCGGCATGATAGAGGCGACGCCGAACTCGAAAGAGGCCGACCCCGAAGTCGCCGCCATCGAAGCGGGCGCGCAGGACCTCGAACCCTCCGAAGAAGGCGCGACACTGTTCATCACCGACACCACCGACCTCGATGCCGTGTGCAAGGCGCTGCCCGCACAAGGTTTCACCGTTGTCTCCGCCCAGCTGGGCTATCGCCCGAAGAATCCCGTCACGCTGAGCAACGACGCCGAGCGCGAAGAAGTCGAAGCCTTCCTCGAAGCGATGGACTCGGACGACGACGTGCAGAACGTCTACGTGGGGCTGGCGAGCTAGGGTTTTTCAGCTGCCCAGATAATGGGCAGTTATCCCTTCTCTCCTTCATAGGGGATGTCGTACCGTTCGCGGTAGAACTTCATGCGCGCATCGACCTCTTTCGTTGTTGTTCCGAAGTCTTCCAGCGCATAGCGATGGCCGCTGTGCAGCCCTTCCCGTTCGCTTTCGGCGAGCCAGGTGGCCATCGCATTCTCGGTGGCGGAGTCGAGTTCCATATCGGCGAATTGGTAGATGCGGCGCATCGTCGCGCGCCAGTCGCGATTCATGTCTGCGTAGTGGACATCGAGTTGCTGTGCAGCCGGGATGTGTTCGCGCGCAGCGATGCAACGCCGCGCCATCTGTTCATAGAAGTCCATCCAGATGTCGCGGGTCGCGGCGCGACAGGGCTGGTCGGTGTGCTGCACGGCGAAATGCCAACTCAGCGACATGATGGAGCCTACTGTTTTGAGCGGATCGCGGTGCATGAAAATTAGCTTGGCGTCGGGGAATGTCTGCATCAGAGTTGGCAGGTCGAGCATGTGCTGGGGATTTTTCAATAGCCAGCGATTTTCTTCCGGTTCGTTGCGGGACCGGGAAATCAGTTTCAGCAAGTCCGCCATGTGGCGGTAACCGGCCTGTTTGTTGTCGGCGAGAAACCAGCGGTAATAGCTGGGAACATGGTACAGCCCTAGCGCAGAGAAACCGCTGAAGGAATGATTGAGCAGCAGCATCTCCTCTTCCGGCCAATCGGCGCCCATGGGGTGGGCCAATGCTCCGGGATAAGCGATATGCCGGGTGGCGATCGCATCCTTTACCTCTTTGTAACGAGCCGTGCGGCCCGCATCGGGCAGGTTCGGACGCGGGGCGGGGTTGATCCCTTCCCAAGTGGTCAGATGCTGCAATCGCGGGTCGGTCGCCATCATGCGCTGCAATCGCGTGGTGCCGGAGCGGTGGAGGCCGATGATGATCACCGGTGCGGCGATTTTGCGTTGCCGTATCTCGGGATGCGCTTCGAAACTGGCGTTGGCCCAAAGTCGGTTGGTGAGCGACTGCAGGGTGCGTGTTTTGGCGATGTGGCGACCGAAGGGGTTAAGGTTGGCCTCGTTTTCGATGGCGGCTAGCAGCGTACGCAACGGAGGAAGAAAATCGTCGTCGCCGAAGCGTTCCAGTCCGGTGATACGTCGCGCTTCGGCAATCAATGCTTGCTCGGAGAGGTCGATTGCCTCCGAACCGGCTGGATGTTTGCTGTTGAACTGCTTGACGAGCGGAGAGTGGTAACGGGGGCTGGGTAAGGTGTCCATGGACGCGCTTCAATCAATATGGAAACCCCGCCGAAGGCGGGGGTAATCAGGTAACGATGTGCACCCCGGCGAGTTTGAACAGAATGGTTCTCACAGCTTGTAGATTGCTTGCAACCACAGTGAGCGCGGGGCCATCGGCAGGTCGTTGGGGATAGGTACTGTCAGTGGCGTAGTTCCGCTTGGGCTGGGTTCGAGCACCGTGGCATCAAACAGGTTGCGCACCGAGGCCGAGAAGTCCCACTGCTTCATGCTGCGAGAGGTGCGCAGTGTCAGATCGACCGTGGTGTAGTCCGGCACTTGCGGGCGGGTGTCGCCGCTGGGGCGTTTGCGGTCCGCGACCCAGTTGATCTGCGGGGCGAGCAGCCAGCCGGAAGCCAATTGCCAATCGCCGCGCATGTTGATGTGCTGGCGCGGAGCATAACCGGCATCCTGATTGGTGGCTTCGTCAATGGAACGCTGCCAGGCGTAGTTGCCGGTGAGCCGCAACTTGCTGCTGGCATCCCACACGGCTTCCAGTTCGATTCCGTCGCCGCGCTGCGCGCCGGTGTTCTGGAACGTGGAGCCGGTCCCGGCTACGGCGTTGGCCACGGTGCGGATGGTGTCCTTTATGTTGTAGCGGAACACGTTCAGGTTCACCTGGGTATTCATGGTTGCTTGCCAAGCAATTGCGGCTTCCACCGTTTCTATGGATTCCGGTTTCAGGTTGGGGTTGCCGTTGCCGGAGGGATTGACGCCGTATTGTTCGAGTAGCGCCGGGGCGCGGAAGGCCTTGCCGTAGAGCAACTTCGCGGTCAAGTTGTAGGCTGCATCCCATACCACCGCCAGCCGCGGATTGGTGGTGCCGCCGAAATCGGAATAGCGGTCGTGGCGCAATCCGGCGGTCAGCATCCAGTCGCGGGCGAAGCTCCACTCGTCCTGGGCATAGAGATATTTGTTGATTCGGCGGTGCGGGAGTTGATGCGGCTGGATGGCGGAGTAATCGACCACCGCTCCGGTTGGTAGCGGAGTCCCGTTGGGGCGTAGCCAGAAATTCTTGAGGGTTCTGACTTGGTACATATCCAGGTTTTCGTGGCCCAAGCCCAGACGAATATTGTGATCGGCGAAGCCGGAATAGGTCGCGTAGCCCGACATTCTTATTTGCCGTTCCCATCGTGCGGGAGAGCCCATCATGCCATTCGGGAATAGACCGGGGATAACCGTGCCGATTGCCGGATTGCCCAGCAGATTGAGCACGCCTTGCGGCGTGGCGGCAGTGACGGTGTAGTTCGGGAAAATGGCGCCGGCCGGATACATGATGTAGTTGTCCGCCACTTCGGCGTGCTGGAGATAACTGCCGGTGAAGCCCAATCCCCAGTATTGGGAGAATTTCGGGTCTTTCCAGCTCAGGTCGGCGGAGAGGCGTTCGTTATTGTCCGTGCCTACCGGATCGAGTGCGGAGGAAATGCCCGCGCCGGTGCCTACGTTGTTCTGCTGCGTGTAGTCGCTGCGCAGACGCCATTTGTCGTAGCCGAGATCGATATGGGCGTCGATGGCATCGAAGCCGGTGTTTACCGGCCCCGGGGCCAGCGTGGCGGCGCGGAGTCTGCCGGCATCCGCCGCGATGATCTCCTTGAAGCCATCGGTGCGACCGATATGCAGGTAGGCCGCGACATCCACGGATTCGTTCAATTTTCCGCCATGCTGTATCCAGGCATCCTTGGCGTTGAACGAGCCGGCGCGCGCGCCGAATTCAGTGCCTGGTGCATTCGCCGCCGTCTTGGTGATGATGTTGATCACGCCGGAGAAGGCGTCGGCACCGTACATTGCCGAGCCGGGGCCGCGGATGATTTCGATGCGGGCGACATTCTCCAGCGACAGGCCACCCCAGGATTTACCCTTGTCGCCACGATAGATGGAGTTGGTCGGAATGCCGTTTTGCAGCATCAGCACCTGAGGATTGGTCGATGGGCCGCCGATGCCGCGTATCTGGTACATCGATGCGTAGTTGATCGCGGAGCGCGAAACGTGAATTCCCGGCACGGTTTCCAGCACTTCGTCCAAGTCTTTCGCACCCATGGACTTGATGTCCTCGGCGGTGATGACCGATGCCACGGAGGGCGCTCGGTTCAATGCAAGATCGTTACCGGTGGCGATGGAGACGAGCGGTTTGCTGCCGTAGATCAGCGCCAATTCGTTTTCCTCGTCGGTTTCGGCGAAGACAAGAGGCGCTTGCAGCAGCAGCGGTAGCGCGAACAGAAGTTGGTGGCGGTATTTCATTTCTTCCTCCGTGCGAAATTATTCGCCTGCATTATAGTTTTGAACGAGAGACGAAATCGCATGCAGTATACATTTCGTAATAATCGTTTGTTCGAGCGTTTTTATAGGTCATAAATATCGAGGGCTCTTGTATGCAGCCCTGTTGCATCGAGACGAAAATGGCTCGTTTCCCTGTGTGCCGAATACGGGCGCGAAAATTTGCATGCTTATTCCAAGGCTCCCAGCGTTTTCATGCGTATGCCGATAGGCGGAACTTCCTCGCTGTCGATGCGCACGTCCAGCAGCGTCGGCCCCTTGTGCTTCAGGATCGCATCGAAATCGAGGGCGTCGAGTTCTTGCGGCGAGCGGATGATGTGGCCGGGGATGCCCATGGATGCGGCGAGCATGCGGTAGTCCACCTGGGGCAACTGGTAGCCGATGGCTTCGGCCTTGGCAAGCCGTTGACCATGTTTGACCATACCCAGTGCACCGTCGTTGAGCACGATGAAGATGACGGTAAGGTTTTCCATCGCCGCCACGGTGATCTCCTGGCCGCTCATCAGGTAGGTGCCGTCGCCGACGATGCAGATCACCGGACAGTTCGGATTGCCGCGCGCGGTGCCTACCGCGGCGCCCAGGCTCCAGCCCATGGGGCAAAAGTCCATGATCAGGCGCAGCCAGCTGGCTGTACCCGAGCGCTGTCCTTGCTCTTTCAGGGCGGGACGTTGGCGCAGGCGCCGGTTGTGGGGCTGCAGGTAATGCGTCGTCCATACAATGCTGTTGCCCATGTCGGAGACGAAGCGGGTGTTGGGGGGGCAGCGTTCCGACAGCGTTTTCATCAGGCGTTGGGGCTTGATCGGAGTGGCATCGGAGTCGTAGCTTGCGGGCGATTGAAATACGACTCCGCCTTGCTGTTTTTCGAAGCCGGAGGAACCGGCCGCTTTCAGCAGCATCGTCAGGCGTTCGCATATCGTGCGGATATGGCCGCGCACATGGAGCATGGCCATCGGCGAACGCATCAGGTTCTTTTCGGAGTTGTCGATGTGCACCAATCGATTGTTGAGCAGGGAATCGCACCAGCCGCTGCTGGATAATTCGCCGAAGCCGGTGCCGAATGCCAGTACGATGTCCGGAGCACTGGAAAGCAGAGCGTTGGCGCTGGCATGACCGCCGAAGCCGAACACGCCGCAATAGGCCGGATGGCGGGGATTGACGTAGCCCTTGGCGTCGGGAGTGGTGACGAACAGTGCGCCGGTCAGTTCGATCAGCTCCATGATCGCTTCGATGGCGCTGCCGCAAGAAGCGCCGATCAGGAATACGACTCGCGGCGAGTGCCGCAGTTCCTCGTATAGCTGTTGGACTGCGCGTTCGTCGACCAGAATGGGGTCTTGTTCGAGCAGAGCCGATAATTTGTAACTGGGGATGGCACTCGGTGCTTGGCTGCGCAGGATGTCCAGCGGGATCGCCAGATGCACCGGGCCGCTGGGGTCCTGATGTGCCGCCATCAGGGCATTGGCCAGTTTGCGTTCGAACTGATCCGGGTGGGTCACCATGGCGTTGTAACGAGTGCAGTGGTCGAACATTGCGAAGACGTTGATGCCGATGCCGGACGACTCCTGAAACGCGCCCTTGCCGAAGGTGGGTAGCGCCGGAAGACCGCTGATTGCAAGTAGCGGAATGTTGTTGTCGTGAGCGCAGGCCACGCCGGTGATCAGGTTGGTGGCGCCGGGGCCGGAGGTGGAGCAGCACACGCCGATCTTGCCGGTTTCGCGGGCATAGCCGTCTGCCATGAAGGCGGCGCCTGCTTCGTGTCGCGCGAGGATGTGGCGGATGCCGCCGCGACGTTCGCTTCTGGCCAATGCGTTGTATAGGGGTTCGATCGCGCCGCCGGGAACGCCGAAGACATATTCGATACCTAATTGTTCCAGATAGGCGACCAGCAGGTCGGCTACTTCCGGCGCTCGATCCGACGCGGATATCAATCCGTCTTCAGCCGTTTTGTTAAGGCTGTGGACGAGCGAAATCTTGGCACTCATGGCAGAAATCCCCCTGATGAAGTTGAACACTTCGTTGTTATTGTTCGCCGATGACGCTCGGCATGCCGGTCTGTGCCGGGTGGTCTCGCCGGCGAATTTTCCGCGCGGCGGTTTTTTACCCCTGAAGCATATGAGGGCAATGTAAAGCCTGTTATCATTCTGCGCAAGTGATATGGCGGGCGACCTGCCGTATCGGAGTGTCGAGACGTTGACGGTTGACGAGAGTGCGGGAGCCGCCGTGTTTTTTCGCACCGGGTCGACGGACAGGCGGATAAAAGGGGTAGTCCGAAAGTGGCTGCCCTGCAGTACTCAGGGAGATGTTCCGCAGCTTGCGCGGTGGCGCAGGCTCGAACGACACCGAATAAAAATGATAAAGGGCATGTTCATCACTCTTTCCGGTCTCGCTATTCTCTGGCGTCGGTGCATGGGAGGCGGCGCGTTGCTGGCGCTTTCGCTGCTGACGTGCGCCTCGGCGGCATGGGCGCTGCCTCCCGGCGCAGCCCGCACTCCGGCCTCGGGCGGCATTGCGGTGATCTATCCGGATCTCGGCGACCCCTACCGCAGCATCTTCGCGCAGATCATCGGCGGCATTGAAGACAAGACCAAAGGGCGCGTGGTCGCGATTCCGATAGGTGCGGAAGTGAATGCCGACGAACTGAACGACACGTTGCGCCGTCAGGGAGTCAGGGTGGCGATCGCGCTGGGACGCCAGGGGATGAAGGCCGCGACCGTGCTGGATCGCAACATCGGCGTGGTGGTCGGTGGGGTGTTGGCGGCACAGAGCAGCGAGGCGCGCAACATGCAGGTGCATATCCTGTCGCCCGATCCGGCGCTGTTGTTCTCGCGTCTGAAAGAGATGATGCCCAAGGTGCGGCGGGTGTTCGTCGTTTACGACCCGCGCCAGAACGCATGGATGATGCGCGTGGCGAAAGATGCGGCACGCGCTCAAGGGGTGGAATTCATCGCTCACGACGCGCAGGACTTGCGCAGCGCG
>JAUXOL010000004.1 GCA_030682375.1 Gallionella sp.
TGATCGTGACTCCGAGGATGATCGTGACTCCGAGGATGATCGTGACTCCGAGGATGATCGTGACTCCAAGGATGATCGTGACTCCAAGGATGATCGTGACTCCAAGGATGATCGTGACTCCAATGTGTCGATCGACGACGGTAGCCATGACCTGTTCAATCTTGGGGAGTTCTCCGATTCTCTGGGTGATGCAAATGGCGGTGGCAGCTGGAATGAGATGATCGAAATCGACGTCATTTCCGGCAATGCAACTTCCGAGTACGGCGGCTGGACATCAGAAATCGATGGCCCTCAATCCGACAGTGGTCATCGCAGCTCTGACGAACTCAGGGATGCCGAGCACAAAGGCTCCGATAACCATAACGATAGTCTCGGAAATGACGATAAAATCGAGTGGTAATTCTTGAACCTGAGTAGTTGTACCAACGGGGTTCCTGTTACAGGAACCCCGTTTTTATCGTCAGCCTTTAGTTAATCTAGTCAAAAGAGATCAATGCCATGGGCATCATCAAAAAAATTATTTATCGCGAAAACATCTTGGGGAAACCGCGGCACCGTTCGTTGTTTCTTGATATGGAAGAGAACATCCATATCCACTATCGGGATCTGCGAATCGAATTGAGCCGTGGTGAGTTCGAGGAAATCGCAAAGATATTTGCGAAGCAATCTCAGGAACTACAAACCATCATTGACGAGAAAGACTACCAGGATGGGAAGTTCGCCAATGCCAATCAGGATGATGTACGTATCTGGACGGAGTCCAGGCTCAACCACGATGTTAAATATCATCCGCAAAGATTCTCGCTAGAAGAGTGCACAGATGGCTACCACCTGCACTATCGCAACTACAAGCTATTGATTGACTCCGCCGAATTTCGCCAAATCGCAGGCTTGTTCAAGCAACTCGACGTGGATAGCCCATATGCGGCAAGTTATGAAGAGGTGCTGAACCTGCTTGAGGCCAACGACATCGACTTCATGCTGGATGCAGGAAATGTGCCGAACGAAATCCTGTCGATTGCCGTCGCGCAGTATCACTATTCGAAAACCGGCTCCATTCTCAAATGTGTCGGCTTCAGCCAGCAATCTGCGGGCGAATTCGTCGGCCAACGACTGAAGGTCAAGATCAAGGCCGACAACCAGCACCAAGTGGCCGATTACAAACGCATCCGCGCGATCAGTAAAACTATCCGGCTGGTCGATCATCTCTCATCCGGTTCCTTATCCATCGACGGCAATGAACTGAATCAGATCAACTGCCAGATCATGGATCTGTATTCCGCGATCAAAGCCGGACAGAAACTGCATGTCGAACTGGATCACCACCTATGGCTCTATTCGACCGACAGCAAGCAAGTGATATTCCCATACAGTCCAGCGCCCTGCTCGGGACCGGAAGCCGCCGAGGCGATGTATAAAGCATGGCGTATGCAGCTGGAGCACTTCAAGTTGCACTTCATCAAACCCGCCAAGCTCGCCTTTCCTCAGGCCGCACAGCCGGTATTGCACGCACGAATCGCCGAGACACTGCGCAAGGAAGTCGCCTCGTACGCGGCCGTCGAGAAGATATACCTGATGGGTTCGGCAACCCGCGGCGACATGGGCAAATATCTTGTGCCATTCGTTTATGGAAAATGGGTGAAACTGGGTTCCGATGTGGATATCTTGGTGGAACTAAACCCCGCGCGCGAAGCCGATATCCCCGGACACTGGACCCTGACCAACAATCAGCCTTCGAACCATTCCGCCATTTACCATGTCGCCGAAATCCCACTCGCCGAAGATACGAGAAAATGGTCTGAGCAATATCCGAACATCAAGTTCTCGCACCACATCATCGATGCTTACGTATTCATCCCGTCCAGGCAACGCGAGGAAGAAAAGAACGAATTCCTGCGCAAGTTCAATGCCCAATTGTTCTATGACCGAGCCCGCGACGGGGCGATCAGCCCAGGAGAAGAGGAAGAACGAATCGCAGCTAGGTTAACCGAACTGTATGCGATGCCTAAGGTCTCCGTAGAGAAGATGCATGTTCAAACCGAAAATGCACTGTACAAAGTGTTTGCGGATAAACACGACTACATACTCAAACTTTTCAAGGTGTCGGGTAACTACAGCACCACCCGTATTGCCGAACATGTTGCCTACGAAGGAAGGCTGATCACACAGTTAAAAAAACGCGGCATCTCGACTGCAGCTGTGATCAACAGCAACAAGTCACCAGAAGTGACCATCGAAGGTCTCCCCGCCATGTTGTTCGAGCGACTCTCCGGCAGCGCACAGCAACGGCCTGACTACCCTATGGACAAGATATGCGCGGCGCTTGCCGACATACACCTGACTCAGGCCGACAAACCGCTGAAACTCGATAAAACATTCGCCTTCGACGACATCTGCATGATCTGGCTACCGGAATTCCACAACTATCTGAAAAAGCCGGAACTCAGCACAGAAATCGTCGGCGCATTCACGAAACTGGTGCCGATATTCGAGCCTTATAGCCATGGGGCATTACGCGGACAGCTTTATGCCCGCAGCATAGACGTGCACAACCACGGAGACGTTTCGCCAAAAAACGTCATCATCGACAGCGACGGCCAAGCGAACTTCTTCGACTTCAACAATGCATTCTTCGGCTCGCGGATGGCTGACGTGCTGGATGGCGCATTCGAGTTTTCATTGGGAGAACAATATATCCACATGGCGGATTTCGCCCGCTTCGACGCCTTTATCGCGAACTATTCCGAACGCTATCCGCTGACGGTTGAGGAGCGCGACGACCTTGCGCAATGGATCGGCTTGGTAGGACTGATCAAGTTCATCAAGGAGATCCGCGTCCTACTGCAAAGACCGGGAAGCCAATTGCGCACCAAGCGCGCGCTGTTAATCGCGCAATTCATCTTGTTGCGCGGCGACAAGCACTGTTAACGCTGCGGGTCTTCGCGACCGACAGTGCCCGTCTGGATCAAGCGTGCACGAATAGCCCCATGGTATAGATGGTCGCCACACCGGCGCCGATCAGCACCACCTGCTGCAGCGTGTCGCGCAATTGCGCTCGTTTGTGCAATCCGGGGATCAGATCGGCCACCGCAACATAGAGCATGCTTGCCGCCGCCAGCGACAGCAGCGTCGGCACGATCTCCTGCACCGACTGTAACGCGAAATAAGCCAGCACGCCGCCGACCAGCGTTGCCAAACTGGACAGCAGGTTAACGCCCAAAGCCTGCATCTTGCTGTAGCCGGAATGCAGCAGGATCAGGAAATCGCCGACTTCTTGGGGTATCTCGTGCGCGATGATCGCCAGTGCGGTGACGATGCCCAGATTCACATCGGTCAGGAATGCCGCCGCGATGATGATACCGTCGACGAAGTTATGGAAGGTGTCGCCAACCATGATCATCGTGCCGCTGCGTCCGTGCACATGCGCCTCCGGATCGTGCACCTCGCAATGGTCGTGATGGCAGTGACGCCACAGCAGCACTTTCTCCAGCGTGAAGAACAGCAGAATGCCGACCAGCACCGTGCCGCTCACCTTCGCCATGTCCCCGCTCAGTTCGACCGCCTCCGGCAGGATGTTGAGAAACACTGCCCCCAGCAATGCACCGATGGCATAGCTGACCAGCGCATTGATCCACTTCATGCTCGCATTCAACGCGAACAACGCGGCGCCAAGTACGCTCAGCACTCCGCCGAAGATACTGGCCGCAATGATCCAGAGCAGAACAGACATGTGATTCTTTCGAAGAAGTCAGGGGCGTGGATTATAGCCGGTTGATGCGCGAATCACAGGATGACTGCATGCGTCTTAGGCCAGCCAGATAAAGCTGCCCATGCGCCCGGTCACGCCGTCGCGCCGGTAGGAGTAGAAGTCGTCCCTCTCGCGGAAGGTGCAGTGGCCTCCGCCGTAGATCCTGGTGATGCCGAGCGCATCGAGCCGCATTCGTGCAAGCGCATGGATATCGGCGAACCACTTGCCGGATTGACCGGGGACGAAAGCGGCCGCAGCCTGTGGGTCGGTGGCGAGGAACACCGCGCGTACCTCGTCGCCGACCTCGAACGCATCCGGCCCGATCGCCGGTCCCAGCCAGGCCATCAGCTTATGCGGCTCAACCGCCATCTCGCACACTGTGGCCTCGATCACCCCGGCCGCCAGCCCTTTCCAGCCGGCATGTGCCGCGCCGACCACCGTACCCTGCTCGTCGCACAACAGCACCGGCAGGCAATCGGCGGTCATCACGACGCAGACCGAACCGCGCTGTCTGGCGATGCAGGCGTCGGCCTGAACACGACAGCCTGCCATGTCCGCACTCGCGACCGCCGTTCCATGCACCTGTTCCAGCCATACCGGCTCACTGGGCAACAAGGTGTTGAGCAGCATGCGATTACGCGCCACCGCCAGCGGCGCATCGCCGACATGGCTGCCGAGATTCAGGCTGTCGTAGGCGGCTGTGCTCACGCCGCCATGACGCGTGGTCTGCAACGTCCTGACGTTGGCGGGCGCGGGCCAATCCGGAACGATGCAGTGCTCACGCAGGCTCATGGCTGGCCTCGCGTATCTGACGCAACAACTGCTGCATATCCTCCGGTAACGGCGCATGCCACTCCATCGTCTCGCCGGTCACCGGGTGTTCCAGCGCCAGCCGGGTCGCATGCAGCGCCTGGCGGGGAAATCCGTGCAGCAACTCGCGCAACGCCGCCGGACATTTCGGCGGTCCTTTCATATACACGCTGTCGCCGACCAGCGGATGGCCGATGAAAGCCATATGCACGCGGATCTGGTGGGTGCGTCCGGTTTCCAGGCGGCAACGCAACAAGGTGCAGCCGGGAAACTTCTCCTCGACCAGATAATGCGTAACCGCGGGCTTGCCCCCCTCCACCACCGCCATCTTGACGCGCTGGGTCGGGTGGCGATCAATAGGCTCATCCACATATCCGCCATGGCGCAACTCGCCCCATGCCAGCGCAAGGTATTCACGCTTCACGCTGCGTGCCTGCAGTTGACGCACCAGCGCGGTCTGCGCGATCAGCGTCTTGGCCACCACCAGCAGGCCACTGGTGTCCTTGTCCAGACGATGCACGATGCCTGCGCGAGGCACGCCTTCCAGTTGCGGCGCATGGTGCAGCAGCGCGTTGAGCAGCGTGCCTTCCCAGTTGCCGCTGCCCGGATGCACCACCAGCCCGACCGGCTTGTTGATCACCAGCAACGCATCGTCCTCGTACACGATGTCGAGCGCGATATCCTCGGCGGCATAGGGCTGCTCAGCGGGATGAGACTGCGGCGACACCGCGACAGCCTCGCCCCCCCACACCTTGAACTTCGCCGCGACGGTCTTCCCGTCTAGAGTCGCCAACCCGTCTGTAATCCATTCCTGCAGGCGGCTGCGCGAATATTCCGGCAGCAATCTGACCAGCGCCTGGTCGAAACGCATACCGGCGCAATCGTCCGGAATGACGAAATGGAGCATCGGAGTGTTTAAGTTATAATCGTGCAAATTTTTTTCGGATTCAGTCATGCGCCATAGTTTAGCCGTAATCCTGCTGTTGACGTTAACTGCCTGCAGCTTGCTCGATCCTTTACCGAGCGGAGAGCCGACCGCCCTGCTGTCCGCCGAACAACTCTACGATCAGGCCAAGACCGAATTGGACGACGGCAACTACAGCACCGCCGTCACGCTATACGAGAAACTGCAGTCCCGCTATCCCTACGGACGCTATGCGCAGCAGGCGCTGATGGAAGCAGCCTATGCCAATTATCGCCAAGGCGAATCCGAGGCAGCAATTTCCGCCGCCGATCGCTTCATCAAGCAATACCCCAACCACCCGCATATCGACTACGCCTATTACGTCAAGGGACTGGCCAATTTCGGCGGCGAGATCAGCCTCCTGAAGTCGCTGGGCGGACAGGACCCCACCGAACGCGATCCCAAGGCGGCTCAGGCAGCCTTCGCCGCATTCAAGGATCTGGTGACGCGCTTCCCGAACAGCAAATATGCGCCCGACTCCAGGTTGCGCATGCAATACCTGTCGAACGCGCTGGCTCAATACGAACTGCATGTCGCGCGCTACTACCTGCGCCGCGGCGCGCATATCGCCGCGGCCAACCGCGCCCAAGGCGTGCTGAGCCAATATCCCAACAGCCCGTCGACGCACGATGCGCTGGAAATCATGGTGCAGTGCTACGACGCGATGGGCATGACCGACTTGCGCGACGACGCCAAGCGCGTGCTGGCCAAGAACACCGCCGGTGGCAAGGTCCCGTCAGACAAACCCTTAATGGAAAAAACCTGGTGGCAATTCTGGAAATAAACTATTGCCCCTCCTGCGGCGCAGCGGTCGAGCTGCGCTGCCCGGACGACGACAATCGTCCGCGCCACATCTGCACAGCCTGCGGAACGATCCACTACCAGAATCCCAACATGGTGATCGGCTCCATTCCCGAATGGGAAGACAAGATCCTGCTATGCCGCCGCGCGATCGAGCCGCGCCACGGCCTGTGGACACTGCCCGGCGGTTTCATGGAGAACGGCGAGTCCACCACCGAAGCGGCGATCCGGGAGACCCTGGAAGAAGCCAACGCACGCATCGAGATCGGCGACCTGTATTCGATGTACAGCCTGCCCTACATCAACCAAGTGCACCTGCTGTTCCGTGCCCGGCTGCTCGACCTCGACTTCGGACCGGGTCCGGAAAGCCTGGAAGTCAGGCTATTCGCCGAAAACGAGATCCCTTGGGACGAGATCGCGTTCCGCCCGATCAAGTACAGCCTCGAGCACTATTTCGCCGATCGCCGCAAAAATCATTTCAGCTTCCACATCGGCGCCCTGGAACGTCCTCCCCTCCCTGCCTGACACAAAATCAGGCGACTTTGCCGAAAGCCTCCCGGCCCGATATAATCGCGTCACACTCTATTGTGCCAAGAAGAAAAATGAAAACCTCCCGACTCTTCATCGCGCTCGCCGCCATCGCCCTGACCAGCGGTTGCGCCGCACCGCGCGCAAGCACGGCTTCCGATCCGCTGGAGTCGTTCAATCGCGGCGTCTACCAGTTCAACGATACAGTGGACAAAGCCATCGCCAAGCCCGTCGCACAGGGCTACGATGCGGTGATGCCGCTTCCCGGCAAGATGATGGTGCGCAACTTCTTCTCCAATCTGGACGATGTCATCGTCACGGCCAACGACCTGCTGCAATTGAAATTCAACCAAGCCGCCTCCGACGGCTCTCGCTTCCTGTTCAATAGTACGTTCGGCATATTCGGACTGCTCGAAGTCACCTCCCGCCTAGAGAAACACGACGAGGATTTCGGCCAGACGCTCGGCTACTGGGGCATAGGCAACGGACCGTACCTCGTGCTGCCGTTGCTCGGCCCGAGCACGCTGCGCGACGGTGTCGGCCTATATGTGGACGGCCGTCCCAGCAAGCTGCGTCGCGTAAGCCACATGCGCAGCCGCAACCAGTTGTACATCACCAAGGGCATCAGCCGCCGCGCCGAATTGCTGGCGCAGGAGAAGGTCCTCGACGAGGCGGTGATCGACCGCTACGCATTCATCCGCGACGCCTATCTGCTGCGCCGCCAGAGCCAAGTCCACGACGGTAACCCGCCGCGCGAGAAGTACGACGAATACGACGAGGAAGAGGACACCAAACTGAAACCGGCACCGACTCCTGCGACTCCATCTTCCAGTCTGGAACTGGAGCCGTCCGTCCAGTCTGCGGCTATCGAAACCAAACAACCCGTGTTGCCCGCTGCCGAACCGCATGCCAGATTCGACACTCCTCGCCGCAATATCCTCAAAGTGTGGGTGGCACAGCAAGACGTCATCCGTTAACCAACTCCGCGTCCAACGAAAAAGGCCCGCAATGCGGGCCTTTTTCGTTGTGACAACACTCGCTCGATCAACGACCTGAACGCAATGCCTCGATACGCTCATCCAGCGGCGGATGGGTCATGAACAGCTTCGCGAAACCCTTGCCGCCGGAGATGCCGAACGCCGACATCTGCTCCGGCAGGGTCGCCTGCTCGTGGTTCATCTTCAGACGTTCCAGCGCGGCGATCATTTTCTCTCGCCCGGCCAGACTCGCGCCGCCCGCATCCGCACGGAACTCGCGCTGACGCGAGAACCACATCACGATGGTACTGGCCAGCACGCCCAACACCAGTTGCGCGGCGATCTCGGCGACGAATGCGCCGATGCCGGGACCGTCGCGGCCGTCGTTCTTCAGCAGCACGCGGTCGACGAAATATCCAAACAGCTTGGACAGGAAGATCACGAAGGTATTGACCACACCCTGGATCAACGCCAACGTCACCATGTCGCCGTTGGCGACATGGCTGATTTCATGCGCCAGCACCGCCTCGGTCTCGTCGCGGCTCATGTTGTGCAACAGTCCGGTGCTCACCGCGACCAGCGCGGCATTGCGGTTCCAGCCAGTCGCGAATGCATTCACGTCGGGCGCGTCGTAGATCGCCACTTCCGGCATGCCGATACCGGCTGCATCGGCCTGACGGCGCACCGTCTCGACCAGCCAGCGCTCCGTCGGATCGGAAGGATGCTCGATCACCTGCGCGCCGACCATACGCTTGGCCGACCACTTGGACATCAGCAACGAGATGATAGAACCGGCGAAGCCGATCACCGCCGACATCACCAGCAGCGCACCGAAGTCGATGCCGCCGGTCTCGGTCACCCAGCGATCAACGCCGAGCAAACGCAACGTGACGCTGATAACGGCGACCACCGCCAGGTTGGTCAGGACAAACAGAAAAATCCGCTTCATATCTACTATCTCCCTCCGATAAAAAATTACGGCGCGCAGTGTAACACCGTGGAACTTATCCCCAGCCGACCCGTCACATACCCCGATTCGAGTTGTGATCGACCTGCACTGCGGGATGTGACATGGGGGAAGAAAAAAAGTTTTCAAGCCCTGCTCAAATCAACTTGTCGGTTGAACGAATCGAACCCTTATAATGCGCGCCCTTGCTAAAGGAAATTAGCACCATCCATGTATAAACCCATCCTCTGGATAATCTGCCTGCTCCTCGTCTCGACGGGCGTCATGGCTGCGCCCCGGTCTGCGATCCGGGACGGCAGCCAGATCGGCATCCTCTCCAAGGAGATGGGCGTGTCCGTATCGTGTGCATACCGGAACTTCGATGCGGCAGAGCCTCAAAAAGTCACCGCCCTGTCCCGGCTTGAATTCGGCTCGCCATCCACCGGCAACGACGAAACCGATATGACCGGCGCGGGGCGATTCGAGGCGGCAGGAAAACTCAGGAACCGCTCCCGGGACATCCTTGTATCTCCCGCCTCTCAGGATCACGCCGCGACCATCGACGGCTTTGCCATCAGAAACACACGGTTCGGCTCAGCCAGCGACATCAGGAAGAACGCAAGCCTCATTACCCAAACTATCCCGGCGAACATCCGGCTGAGGCTGCCCCAGCCGGCGGCGCCGCCCGTCATCAACAATACACAAGAGTCCTGATCCTGCATCAGACTCCATAAGACCATGTCGATATTCCCGCCCTCCCCGCAAACTCCTATCCTGAGCACCCATAAGCTCTCGCTGCTCTTCGACGAAGGCCAGACCAGAGCGCTCGACGGCGTCGATATCGAAGTCGGCGAAGGCGAATTCGTCGCGATCACGGGACCCAGCGGTTGCGGCAAGTCCAGCCTGCTGAACCTGATCGGTACGCTGGACACACCGACCTCGGGCGACATCCACTTCCGGACCCAACCCTATTCGGCACTCCGCGACCTGTCGCTATTCCGCCGCGAGAACATCGGTTTCGTCTTCCAGTCGTTCCACCTGCTGCCGACCTTATCCGCGCTGGACAACGTGCTGGTCCCGACGATAGGCCGCCCAGGCGACCACCAAGAGCGCGCCCGCGCGCTACTGACTAAACTCGGATTGTCCAAGCGGATGAATCATTTCCCCGCCAAGCTATCGGGCGGCGAACGCCAGCGCGTCGCGATTGCGCGTGCGCTGATCAACGATCCCGACATCATCCTCGCCGACGAACCGACCGGCAGCCTGGACAGCGCCAACGCCGCCCAGGTGCTGGATGTGCTCGACGGCATCCGCCGCGAAAAGGAACTGACCGTGATCATGGTCACCCATGACGCCAGCGTATCCGCCCGCGCAGACCGCATCATCCGGATGCGCGACGGCAAGGTCGATGCGGAGGTGGCAGCATGAACCTGCTCCGATTCGCACTCGACAACCTGTATCGCCGACCGGCGCGCACCGCGCTGACCGTCTCTGCAATCTCGCTCGGCATCGCCGCGGTTGTCGCGCTGACCAGCATCGCCTGGGGATTCGAGGCCAGTTGGCAGAAGGCTAACGACGCGCGCGGCACCGACCTGATAGTCACCCGCATCGCCAGCGAGAACACCATGCCCTCGCCTTTCGTCGCCGAACAGGTCAAGCCCGCGCTGTCGGCAATCCCGCACGTGCGGGAAGTGGTCGGCCTGCTCAGCGAGATGCTGACCGTCAGCGAAGACGCCCCGCCGGTATTCGTGTTCGGCTGGGCGCATGGCAGCTATTTGTGGGAACACCTCGAGCTGAAGAATGGACGCTGGCCCGCCGAAGACGGCGAAGCCGCGATCGCAATCGGCTCACTGGCGGCGGAGATGCTGCACAAGCAGGTCGGCGACCAGATCGAGATCGAAGGCCGCATGTTCGGCGTCGCCGGCATATTCGAGAGTTCGGCGATGATCGAGAACGGCGCCTTGCTGATGACGCTGACGCAGATGCAGCAGATCACCGACAAGCCGGGCAAGGTGAACATCCTGAACATCAAGCTCGACAGCCAGACTTCCGAGGCCGACATCGAGGCCATCAAGGCTCAGGTGCGCAAAACGCTGCCGGGCTTCATCGCGATCACCTCGGGCGAACTGGTACAGAAGAACGCAGTGGTGCGCATCTCCAAGGCTATGAGCAACGCGACCATCCTGATCGCCGGGCTGGTCGGCGCGCTGGTGGTGTTCAACACCATGCTGATGAGCATCAACGAACGCACCCGCGAGATCGGTATCCTGCTGGCGCTGGGCTGGCAGCGGCGCACGGTCGTCAAACTCATCGTCGGCGAATCCGTGATCCTGACCCTCGCGGGCGGCGTGATCGGCATCCTGCTCGGCATCCTGATCGCCACAGGCCTGGAGCATCTGGAGCTGATGCGCGGCAAAATAGCCGCGATCTTCTCGTTCCCGTTCCTGTTCTCGGTGCTCGGCTTGTCTGTGCTCCTCGGTATCTGCGGCGGTCTCTATCCCGCGATCAAGGCAGCGCGTCTGCAACCTGCACAGGCGCTGAGGCAGGAATGACGATGCGATGCATACTTCTGCTGCTGGGCGCGTTCGCGCTACCTGCATATGCTGCGGAGCCCACCGCCGCGACGCTAGTCGAGACGATGAAGCAAGCCCGTCTGTCAGAAGGCTTCGAGGCGCGCATGGAAGTCGCGACGATTTTACCTAACGGACATCGTGCAATGCCGTTCAAGCTCTCCGTCGTCGGCCAGATCGGCGCGGAGCGACAGCGGCTAAGGGTGCGCGGCATTTCACCGGACAAAGTGCGCGGACGCTTCGTCGCCGCGGAACGCAATGCCGACGAACGTATCCGGACGATTGCATACGACGAACAACTCCCTCGCAGCATTGAAAAAGCCGATCCCGCCGCCAGATTGTTCGACTCCGGGTTGGTGCTCTGGGACATGTTCGGCGCATGGTGGAGTTGGCCGCAACAGGCCATAGAAGGAAGCGACCGGATCGACGGCCGCACATGCACGCTAGTGCGCTCGCGCACGGACGACGGCACCTCTCCCGTCCGGGAGGTGCTCAGTTGTGTGAACGGCGACGGCAAGCTGTCGCTGCGCACGCAATTGTTCGACCGCCGCCACAGATTGCTGCGCACCATCGCGGTGAAGCAGACGATGCGCAAGGAATCCGGCGCGCTGGCGGCGAAGAAACTGACGGTCACGGAAGCGGACCGCACGGCAACCGAGGTCGAAGTCTACGGCGGCGACGAGCATTATCTCGTCAACGCCGACACCTATGCACCGCTGGATAACGGCAAGTAGAGCCGCATTCGATATACGGCAAGAAGAGGAAACCCATGAAAGACCTGAACCATCCGACGACGCACGAAGACCTGTCCGGCGCCTGGTGCAACGACAACGAGGTGACTTCCAGCATCATGGAAGCGGTCAGCTTCGTCACGCCGGTCATGGAAAAGTTCTTCATCCGCACGGTGAACGAAGGCCTGTCGCCGCAGACCCCGGCATCGCTAAAGGAACGCTGCCTGACCTTCATCCACGAGGAGGCCGACCATACGCGCGTGCACAGGAAATTCAACGCATCGCTGACCGGATATCTGGGCGGTACGCCGCCGGGCCTGGATCTGCTCGACACCCTGCTCGACAGCACGCGGAAACACCTGTCGCTGTCCAGTCGCCTGTTGCTCGCCGCGGCGCTGGAACACTACACCGCGGTGCTGTCGAAAGCCTATCTGGCCCAATCGGACAAGATGGACATCCGCCCCGATTTCGCCCGCGAGCTGTTCGTCCGGCATGCCCGCGAAGAGATCGCGCACCGCTCCGTAGTATTCGACCTTTGGCGCAGCAGATCGGGCGGTGACCGTCTCAAGCGTTCGCTGACCGTGCTGGCTATCCTGATAGCCGGAGGGCTATACATCGCGGTCGCCGTACCGTGGATACTCCAGCGCAAGACCGGCAACCTGCGCCGCACGCTAGCCGCACTCGCCCGCTTCGCCATGGGCAACCGTTCCGATATCACCGCCTACTCGCCGCTGACGGAACTGTTTTCGTTCGCCCGCCGCGACTACCATCCGGACCATCTGGTCGATGACGGGCTTGCCGTCGCAATCCGCTGAACCGATACCGACAAGGTAGAACATGCATAAGAAGGACGACGATACGATGAGTAACGACGGTACTGTGAAGGTGTGGGACCTGTTCATCCGGCTGTTCCACTGGACGCTGGTGGCAGGCTTTGCGACAGCGTACGTCTCTGGTGAACTCTATGCCTCCGAGATCCACACACTGGCCGGCTATGCGCTGTGCATATTGCTGATCGCCCGCATCTACTGGGGCTTCAGGGGCGGCCGGTATGCGCGCTTCCGTTCGTTCTTCTTCCCGCCCGGCGAGACGCTGGCCTATGTGCGCTCGATGTTCATCGGCCACCCGAAGCATTACCTCGGTCACAATCCGGCAGGCGCGCTGATGGTTTTCACGCTGCTATGCATGATGATCGCGCTGCTGGCGACCGGACTGGCGACGCTGGCGGCGATAGACTTCGAGGGCCCGCTGCTGTTCATCGCCAACCTCGTCGGCGACGAGACCGCCTATGCGTTCCGCCATCTGCACGAATTTCTTTCCGGCATTGCCCTGACGCTGGTCGCACTGCATATCGGCGGCGCGGTGCTCGGCAGCATCCAGCACCGCGAAAATCTCGTGAAGGCGATGTTCACCGGCAGGAAAGCCGCACCACCCATTTCAGAAAACAGAACGAGGGACATTGAATGAAGGGCATCATATTTATCTACGCCGCCGCACTCTGCATGGCAGCGTTTACCGCTACGGCGGCGGCGCAGGAGCAGACGCTCGAACTGCCTAGCCTGAGCAGCGAATACGTCAAGGACAAAGAATCGTTCCGACTGGCCGCGAACGACACCGGCATCCAGAAGGGGAATCCGCAGGCTGCGCCTACCGCGCCCCAGACCGAGTTCGAGTCTCCGCTGTTCACCGGCAGCAAGATGCACCAGTACCTGGGCATTGCCACCGTCGCCGCCGCGGCCGGAACCTTCCTGACCCATTTCCATCCCTGCGAAGGTCCCAACTGCGGCGCTCAGCCGCCGCGCAAGACCAGCGGCCTGCATGCCAACATGGGACGGGCCACGGCTATCCTTGCGGTAGCGACCGTCGCCAGCGGCCTGATCTCGCACTGGGACGACTTCCATGCAGAAGACGGCTACACCGATCCCGACAACATGCACGTCATACTGGGCGTCACCGGAGCCGCACTGATGGCCTATGCGATCAACAAGTCGGCGCGCTCATCCGTCCCCACCAGTCATGCGGCCGTCGCCGAACTCGGGGCGCTCACCATGGTGACGGCGATCAAGCTGACCTGGTGACGAACCGGCCCGAAATCTCAAGATCAAGACAGGAGAACACATGATGCGAACCCGATTCCCCGCGGCGCTGCTGGCAGCCGCACTATTGACCGGCGGCGGCGTTGCAGTCGCCGAAGAAGAAAGCTTTACCCAATGGTGGATGAGCCCCTGGCGACACAAGGAAGTGCAGCCCGTCGACAACAAGATCTACCAAGAGGAATGCGGCGGATGCCACCTGGCCTACCAGCCCGGCCTGCTGCCAGCCCGGTCATGGGAAAAGCTGCTGACCGAAACCGCGCTGGCCGACCATTTCGGCGACGACGCATCGCTGGACGCAGAGACGCTGAAGGAGATACGCGATTACGCGCTGGCAAATGCGGCGGACAAGTCCTACCATAAGCGTTCGCGCAAGATCGCACTGGCGACCGAATCGGGCGACACGCCGCTGCGCATCACCGACGTGCGCTACATCAAGCGCAAGCACCACCAGTTACCGGAGAAGATGGTCAAGGGCAACAAGGACGTGAAATCGTTGAGCCATTGCAACAAGTGCCACACCAAGGCGGAAGAAGGCAACTACGACAACGACACCGTGTCCATCCCCAACTATCCGGACTGGAAGGACTGACGAACCGGAAAGGAGCAAGGCATGGAAGCACGAGGCTACACCCGCACCGCGATCGGCCTGCACTGGCTGATCGCCATGCTGATCTTCGCCGCCTTCCCGCTCGGCGTCTACATGCACGAGCTGCCGTTGTCTCCCGACAAACTGAAGCTCTACAGCTACCACAAGTGGATGGGTATCACCGTACTGATGCTCGCGGCGATGCGCCTGTCCTGGCGCGCCACCCACCGCCCCCCCCTGCTGCCAGAGACGATGCCGTCATGGGAAAAACTGGCCGCGCAGTCCGTACATATCCTGTTGTACGTGCTGCTGTTCGCGATACCGCTGAGCGGCTGGCTGATGAGCTCGGCCAAGGGCTTCCAGACCGTATGGTTCGGCGTGCTGCCGCTGCCCGACCTGGTCGGCAAGGACAAGGAACTCGGCGACCTGCTCAAGGAAGTCCATGAGGTGTTGAACTTCGCCCTGCTCGGCCTGGTGATCGCCCATGTAGCCGGTGCGCTGAAGCATCACTTCATTGAGCGCGACGACATCCTCGCGCGCATGCTGCCTTTCCTGCGGAGAAAATCATGAAGAACTGGATCGCCCTGCTTCTGCTCTGCATCGCCTCACCAACCATCGCGGCGGAATTCAGCGTGCTGCGCCCGCAGCAAAGCAGCGTCTCGTTCGTGTCGAAGCAGATGGGCGTGCCGGTCGAAGGAAGCTTCCGCAAGTTCTCAGCGAACATCAGGGTCGATCCCGCAAAACCCGAGCAAGGTCGTGCGCGTATCGACATCGATCTGACCAGCATAGACACCGGCAACGACGACGCCAATCAGGAAGTCGCCGGCAGGGCATGGTTCGACAGCAAGAAATATCCGACTGCCAGCTTCGTCTCCAACCAGGTCAAGGCACTGGGCAAGGGCCGTTACGAAGTGCTCGGCGACATGACCATCAAGGGCAAGACGCTGAAGGTCCGCGCTCCGTTCACGCTGGAGCAGAAGGCAGGCGCGCTGATCGTCGTCGGCAGCTTCCCGCTCAAGCGGCTCGATTACGGCATCGGCTCCGGCATCTGGGGCGACACCGAAGTCGTTGCCGACGAAGTCCAGCTCGATTTCCGTTTCACCCTCGCACAATAACCCTGAAAGGAGAAACCATGCTCAAACCACTCAGCCTGATCGTCGCCGCCCTGCTCGCCGTGCCCGCGTATGCGGCCGACAGCTACACGATAGATACGCGCCACACCTTCCCGGTGTTCGAGGTCAACCACCTAGGCTTCTCCACCCAGCGTGGCCGCTTCAACAAGAGCAGCGGCAAGATCACGCTGGATACCAAAGCGAAGAAAGGCAGCGTCGATCTCACGATAGATACCACTTCGCTGGACATGGGCCTGGACAAATGGGACGAGCACATGAAGGCGGAAGACTTCTTCAACGTCGAGTTCTACCCGACCATGCATTTCGTCTCAAACAAGCTGGTGTTCGACGGCGACAAGGTCGTGGCCGCTGAAGGCGACTTCACCTTGCTCGGCGTGACCAAACCGTTGAAGCTCACCGTCAGCAACTTCCACTGCGCGCCGCACCCGATGAACAAGAAACAGGCCTGCGGCGCGGACATCACCGCCACGCTGAAACGCTCCGAATTCGGCATGACCAAATACGTGCCCGCGGTCAGCGACGAAGTGAAGATCTCGGTTCCGGTGGAGGCGTTCAAGGACTGAGCCGCCGAACTCCTGAAACCAAAGGGCAGGCCATCGCGGCCTGCCCTTTTCGTTTGGACGATAACCGCTGGAATTAACGTGCAGCCACTTTGCCGCTTCGGTGCAGCCGCGCCAGCGGATCCTGCAGATAGAACAGCATCAGTTGCCGATACACCTCGGGATAGGCTTCGTGCAGCACATCCGGCGCTTCGAAGAAATATTCGGTGAGGACGGCGAAGAACTCGGCCGGGCTCTCGGCCGCATAGGGATCGATCTGCGTCTCCTCGCCAAGATCCACGCGACGGCAGAGGTCGTCATAGGCGGACAGAAAGTTATCCGCCCAGGCCTGCGCATCCATGCCGGAGTGCAGCGGCGGACGGCCGTTCGCGTCGCCGCTCTTCATGTCCAGCTTGTGGGCGAACTCGTGGATGACGACGTTGAAGCCCTCGCCTTGACCCGAGTACTCCACATCCTGCCAGGACAGCACCATGGGCCCGCCCTCCCAGGCTTCGCCGCTACGCGCATGACGGACATGGTGGACGACGCCGACTTCGTCCATCTGTTCGCCTTCATAGACGAACTCGGCCGGATAGACCACGATCTCGTTCCAGCCTTCGTACCAGCCGTAGCCCAGATTCAGCACCGGCAGCGCGGCGAAGGCGGCGATCGCGGTGGCCATGCCGGCATCAACCTCGGCACCGCCTGCGCCCGAGAACGCCTTGTCGGCCAGCAGCTTCATCGCCAATTCGCGCAGACGTCCCCTATCCTCCAGACTCAGCCCGTCGAACAGCGGCGACTCCATGAGCGCCTGCCAGGCGCGCTCGTCCAGCGCCAGGGAGTCGTTACCCTGTCCGAGCAGGCTGGCGAACACCCCGGACCATCCCATCACTGCTCGTCGGAATAGAAGCGGAAGGTGTTCTTGCCCGACGACTTCGCCTTGTACATCGCCTCGTCGGCATTATTGACCAGCGTGTCCTCGTCGCTCGCCTCTTCGGTGTAGCGGGCGATGCCGATGCTCATGCTGACGCGCACATCGCGCCCGTCGAGATCGAACGGCGCAGAGATAGCCTCGATGACCTTGCGAGCGACGATGGAGACATCGTCCTGCTGGTGAGTCTCGTTCAAAATGATCGTGAATTCGTCGCCGCCCAGGCGCGCGACCGAGTCGCTCCCGCGCACGCAACGGCGCAAGCGGGTCGCCACTTCCTTGAGCAATAGATCGCCGGAGGCATGGCCCAGCTTGTCGTTCACTTCCTTGAATCCGTCCAGGTCCATGTACAGCAAAGCCAGACCGACCTCGTTGCGCCGCGCCATCGACAATGCCTGGCGCAGCCGGTCATAGAACAGCGAGCGGTTCGCCAGGCCGGTCAATGTATCGTAATGCGCCAGATAGGCCATACGCTCTTCCATCTGTTCGCGCTCGGTGATGTCCTCGTTGGTGCCGACCATGCGCTGCGGCTTGCCGGACTCGTCGAAGCACACCCTCGCTCTGGCGCGGATGATGCGGATCTGCCCATCCTTGCGTCGAATGTGGAAAATCATGTCGTAAGGGATATTACGCTCGACGGATAACTGAACTGCCGCTTCGGCCTTGACGAGATCCTCCGGCAACAGACTGCTCTGCCAGGCCGAGTAGTGGGAAGAGAAGTCTCCGGGCGATATGCCGTAGATCGCAAACATCGAGTCGTCCCAGATCAGCCGCTGATTCGCCAGATCGTATTCCCACACCCCCACCCCGGCGGCTTCCGTCGCCAGCCGCAGACGCTCGGCGATCTTGCGCTGCTCTTCCTCCTGGCTGCCGATCAGCCGCAGGAATTCACGCTGGCGGCGTTGATAGAAGGCCAGCCCCAGCGATGAAGCCAGGATCAATACGCCAAACATCGCGCTCTTGACGTACAGCTCGCGATACCAAGTATCGAATATCGCCGACAGATCACGCGTGGTTGCGATCACCAACGGCTTGTCCATGTGCATCGCCTCGGGCCGAACCGTGCGCTGTGCCATCAACTGCTGCTTGCCCGTCGCATAAACCATGCCGCTCATCAGACTGACGCTCTTGCCGTCTTGCATATGGCGGCTGAACATCGTGCCGGATCTGTCCAGGTCCATGCCGCCCCTGCCCTCCATCGCGGGGATCATCATGAACAGCTTGCCGTCGCCGTGGACCATCGCCGTCCACATGTCCGGCGCATAGCGCACCGAGTCCATCAGCACCGAGAATTCATCGGGTTCCAGCGCGGCGGAAATCACGCCGGCGAACTTGCCGTCCGCATCGAAGATAGCGCGCGAAACGGACATCGTCAGCACGCCGAGCTGTGTGGTGAATGGCTGGCTAATGTACAGCGTGTCGGGGTGCGGATCGCGCAGCGGAGCCTGGAAATAGTCGCGATAGCGGTAATTCTGTCCGTCGATGTTCTTGCGGCTGGCCGCGATCGCATTGCCGTCGGCATCGAGGACCAGCAAGGTGCGCACGCCCGGCATCGCCTCGGTCAGGAACTTGAATCGCTGCTCTATCCGCGCCTGTCCGTCCCGCAACTTCATCCATTCGATCAGATCGTTGCGTGAACTCTCCAGGACCCGATTGATCGTGTCCAGCTGACGCACCAGATTCTGCTCCACGACATGGGCCTGTTGCGCCAGCTGCTTGCGCTCCTGAGCTTCGATGCGCGCATGCTCCTGATATATCTCCTGTGCGAGCAGCAGCCCGATCACCAACAACGCGATCCCCAGGATCAGCCATTGCGAGAAGAATGGCTGTCCTTTCAGATGTTGCTCTTTCGTCATGCCAAGTCCCTGCAGTGCGATTCGACAGCCGTCATTGTAAACGACGAAAACCGCCCACAAACATCATTCTGGCAGGACTCCCGCCAGAATAATCATGCGATCACCAGCCCGATTCGCGCTCCGGGGTCGCGGTGATCTTGTGGATTGAGAGGTCTGCGCCGTTGAATTCCTCTTCCGCATCGAGGCGGATGCCGACCAGTTTCTTGATCACGCCGTACACCGCATAACCTCCGATGAAGGCGATCGCGATGCCCAGCAGGGTGCCGATCAGTTGCGACATCAAGCTGACGCCGCCCAAGCCGCCGAGTGCCTTCGCGCCGAAGATGCCGGCGGCGATGCCGCCCCATGCACCGCACAGGCCATGCAGCGGCCATACGCCGAGCACATCGTCGATCTTCCAGCGGTTCTGGGTCAGCGTGAACATCACGACGAACAGGCCGCCGGCGACGCCGCCGGTGATCAACGCACCCAGCGGGTGCATCAGGTCGGACCCGGCACACACGGCAACGAGGCCTGCCAGCGGGCCGTTATGCACGAAACCGGGGTCGTTCTTGCCGACCCACAATGCGACCAGCGTGCCGCCTACCATCGCCATCAGCGAGTTGACCGCGACCAGACCGCTGATGCCGCCTACGGTCTGCGCGCTCATCACGTTGAAGCCGAACCAGCCGACGGTGAGTATCCATGCGCCCAAGGCCAGGAACGGGATGCTGGACGGCGGATGCGCGGAGATGCGGCCTTCCTTGGTGTAGCGACCGCGCCGAGCGCCGAGCAGCAGCACCGCGGCGAGGCCGATCCAGCCGCCCACCGCGTGCACCACCACGGAGCCGGCGAAGTCGTGGAAGCCAGCACCGAATGTGGCCTTCAGCCAGTCCTGAATACCGTAGGCGCCATTCCACGCAATGCCTTCGAAGAACGGATAAACGAAGCCGACCAGCATGAAGGTCGCGGCCAGTTGCGGGTTGAAGCGCGAACGCTCGGCGATGCCGCCGGAGACGATAGCCGGGATCGCGGCGGCGAAGGTCATCAGGAAGAAGAACTTCACCAAGCCGTAGCCGTTCTGCTGCGCCAGCTGTTCTGCACCGACGAAGAAATGAACGCCGTAGGCGATGCCGTAGCCGATAAAGAAATATGCCAGCGTCGAGACAGCCAGGTCGCTGAGTATCTTCACCAACGCATTGACTTGGTTCTTCTTGCGCACGGTGCCCAGCTCCAGAAACGCGAAGCCAGCATGCATCGCCAGCACCATGATCGCGCCCAGCAGCACGAACAGCACGTCGCTTGCGGTCTTCAGCTCTTCCATCGATTCCTCCTATTGGTGCAAATCGCGATAACCATGCAGGAAGCATGCCAAGACGCCAAGTAACTGAAATTAAAGGAACAGGAAAACAAGAGACAAATACACCAGCCAGAAAGAAACCAAATTGGTGCGAGATTTTCAGGGTCGTGCGGCCTCGCGCACCGAAGAGGTGCGCAGGACCAACAGCTCGCAAGATGGGTTGAGCCCTTCGACAAGCTCAGGACAGGCTTTGCGATACCCATCAAGCGCACCGCAAGGGTATCGGCTATCGCCTCCAACCCATCCTACAAAACTGCACGATCAGACGGAACGCTGCTCCAGTTCTTCCCAGCGCGCCATCGCGGCCAGCACCTGCGCTTCGATCTCCTCGCTGCGCGCCTGCAATTGTTTGGCGCGCTTGGGGTCGTTTCGGAACAGGCTGCCGTCGGCGAAATGCGCGGTGATTTCGATCTGTTCCTGCTCCAGCGCTTCGATGCGCTTGGGCAGTTCTTCCAGCTCGCGCGCATCCTTGTAGCTGAGCTTGCTCGCGACCTTGGGCTTCTCCGCCGGCGGTGCGGCGGGACGCGGCGGCGTGGCAACGGGCTTAGAGGCAGCGACCGATGCCTGATATTTCTGCACCCGCACCCAATCTTCGTAACCGCCGACGTATTCCATCAGCTTGCCGTCGCCCTCGAACGCGATCACCTGCGTCACGACATTGTCGAGGAAAGCGCGGTCGTGGCTGACCAGAAACAGCGTGCCGTCGTAGTTGGCGAGCAACTCTTCCAGCAACTCCAGCGTCTCGATGTCGAGGTCGTTGGTCGGCTCGTCCAGCACCAGCACGTTGGCCGGACGCGTGAACAACCGCGCCAGCAGCAGCCGGTTGCGTTCGCCGCCGGAACAGCTCTTCACCGGCGAACGCGCGCGCTCCGGCGCAAACAGGAAATCGCCGAGATAGCTGATGACATGCTTCTTCTGTCCGCCGATCTCGACGAAGTCCGCCCCCTGGCTGATGGTGTCGGCCAGCGTCGCTTCGTCGTCCAGCTGCTCGCGCAACTGATCGAAGTAAGCCACGGCTATCTTGGTGCCCAGCTTCACCGTACCGCTGTCCGGTTCCAGATCGCCGAGTATCATCTTCAGCAGCGTGCTCTTGCCCGCACCGTTAGGTCCCAGCAGGCCGATCTTGTCGCCGCGCTGAATGCGGCAAGAGAAGTTGTCGACGATCTTCTTCGCGCCGAACGACTTGCTGACATCGACCAGTTCCGCGACCAGCTTGCCGGAACGCTCGCCGGTCTCGACATTCATCTCTACCTTGCCCTGCTTCTCGCGCCTTGCCGCGCGCTCGCGGCGCAGCTGTTCGAGACGCAGCACGCGACCTTCGTTGCGAGTACGCCGGGCCTTGACGCCCTGGCGTATCCACACCTCTTCCTGCGCCAGCACCTTGTCGAACTTGGCGTTGACCACAGCCTCGTCCGCCAGCATGCGTTCCTTGATCGCCTGATACGCGGAAAAATTGCCGGGGAAGCTCGCCAGCTTGCCGCGATCCAGCTCGACGATGCGGGTGGTGACGTTGTCGAGGAAGCGCCGGTCGTGGGTGACGAACAGCACCGCGCCGCGGAATTCGTTGAGCAGGCCTTCCAGCCATTCGATGGACGCAAAATCCAGATGGTTGGTTGGCTCGTCGAGAATCAGCACGTCGGGTGCCGCCACCAGCGCCTGCGCCAATGCGACGCGCTTGCGCTGCCCGCCGGACAGGCTGCCTACGCGGTCGTCGGGGTTCAGGTCGAGCTTGGCGATCGCGGTCTCGATGCGCGCCTGCACCGACCAACCGTCCTGCGCCTCGAGCTGAACCTGCAAATGCTGCATCTCTTCCAGCAACTTGTCGTAGTCCGCGTCCGGCTCAGAGAGTTGATGGGATACGAGGTGATAGTCGTGCAGCAGCTTCTGCAGCTTGCCCAGTCCCTTCGCCACCGCGTCGAACACCGAGTCGTCGGCATCCAGCACCGGCTCCTGGTTGACGAAACAAATGCGCGCAGTCGGCGCGCGCCACACCAGCCCGTCATCCAGATTCCCCTGCCCGGCTAGCACGCGCATCATGCTCGACTTGCCGCCGCCGTTACGCCCGATCAGGCCGACGCGCTCGCCCTCGTCGAGTTGGAAATCGGCGTGATCCAGCAGCGCGACGTGCCCGAAGGCGAGAGAGGCTTTGTCCAGCGTGACCAACGGCATTATTTATTCCCCGTCACTTCCTTCTCCGACGCTTGCTTTTCTGGCAACGAGGATTGATAGATGAACGAGAAACCAACCGCCCAGCAAGCCATCACCCAGTAACCGAACGCGGTGGTGAACTGATTCAGCACCAGATGGGTGTTGTAATCGCTGATCGAAGATGCAAAGAACTGGAACACGAACAGCGAAGCCGCCAGCACGTTGCCCAGCAGCACCGCGCGATGACCGAAACGGTAGCCGTTGCCCCCGACCTTGCCCTCCGGCGGCAGCGAACCGCGGAAGTGCAGCACCAGATACACCGTCATCAACAGCAGTAGCGCACCGACGATGCGCCCCGGAATATCGCCCTCGAACGTGGACACCCCCATCGCCTCCAGCAACACGCGCCCGACCGCCGCCACCCAGCCCATCGCCAGCGTCTGCGGGATGAAGAACCAAGCCAGAAATATATTGATGCGAGCCTGCATGAGCTTTCCTCTTTGCGATATTTTTCGAATGGCGCGCATGATACCAGCCAACTCGTGTTCTGATTGCGGCGCATTTCCGCTAGAATGCGCGCCTGCATCAAGAGTCCTCGTAGTTAAATGGATATAACCGGCCCCTCCTAAGGGTCAATTAGTGGTTCGATTCCACTCGAGGACGCCAAGTTGAATTTCCTTCGCCCACCAAGCAAAAGAGCAACGAAAAAATAAACGGGATATAGCCATCACCTGCCGAGTTGTTGTCGGTGCGGCGCTGCTTAGCAGACCCGGTTTCGTCCTGCCTCTTTGGCCTGATACAACTTTTCGTCTGCCAGCCTGAGCAACTCCGTTGGACTTGATTCCACACCCGGCGTAACACAGGCATACCCCACGCTCACCGTGACATAGGCCGAAACACCGGAGTATTGGTGCTGAAGACGCAAGGCTTCGACATGACTGCGAAAGCGTTCGGCGATGTTGTGCGCACCTGCCGCGTCGGTTTCCGGCAACAGCACCACAAATTCCTCCCCGCCATATCGGGCGACCAGATCGGAGGGACGCTCGATGGAATCTGCCAACGTGGCGGCCACTTTTTTCAAGCATTCGTCGCCGATACCGTGCCCGTAGTTATCGTTGTAGAGCTTGAAGTAATCGATATCCGCCATGATGAGGGATATAGGCGCACTCGAACGCAGAGACCGTTTCCATTCGTTTTCCAAGGACTCATCGAAACGGCGGCGGTTGGAAATGTTGGTCAGGCCGTCGAGCATGGCCTGAGACTCCAGCAGATCCGTCTTTATCTTTAGATTGATGTGATTGCGGACGCGTGCCGCAACGATAGGCAAATGGAAAGGCTTGGCGATGTAATCCACCGCGCCCAGTTTCAGGCCGTACTCCTCATCCACCGCATCGCTTTTTGCGGTGACGAATATCACCGGGACATTTTTCGTCTCGGGCGCTTGTTTCAAACGCCGGCAGACTTCATAGCCGTCCATCTCTGGCATCATCACATCCAGCAGGATCAGATCGGGAGCGCCCAGCTTGGCGATGACCTCGAAGGCGATCTTGCCGCTGCTTGCCACGCGGACGCGATACTCGGCACGCAAGGCTTCCGCCAGCACCTGAATGTTGGTCGGCGTGTCATCCACGATCAGGATGAGCGGTTTTTTTTCTTCATTTGGCATGGCATCACCCATTGAAATCACTCGTTGAAATCATGGCCATTGATGCAGGCGATACGCGCCAGCGCATCCCGGGCCTTGTCATAATCGGTCTTGTCCAGGGCGAACTCCAACTCGTTCAAGCGCTCCTGGAAAGGCCGGCAGGCGACCGCGCTGCGCAGTTCAGCGATTTTCTCGAAGGGCACGAATTCGTAGTTTTCCACCAGGTTCCGGATTTGTTTAAACAGGAGGATCGCGCGTTGCCAATCGCAGTGCTCACAATCGTAGTCAGCCGCGAGTGAAACCGTGCGCGTCAAAGCACCCACTTGCGCGATACGCTCCTGAGCCTGCTCAAAAGCTCGTTTGAAAGCCGCAGTATCGGCTTGGCCAACACCGGATTTGAGTACTTGCTCCAGCGCGCCAATCTCCCGGTGCAAGACCATCGCCCCCAGATTGGCCGCGGCCCCCTTGATTTTGTGGGCATATGCGGCAGCGGCAGCCGTATTGCCTGCCGCCAACAATGCAGACAACTCGGCAGGCGCGTCCGCAAACTGTACTGCAAACTTTTTCAGCAACTCGACGAACAGATCTGCGTTGCCGCCCAGCCGCGCCAAGGCCTCCGCCAGATCGAATCCGGCGAGTTGATCGGGCAACTGGACCCTGGATTTAGCCGGCGCATAGCGTGTGCCGACCGGTTGTGCCGCATCGGCTTTCGGCTTGATCCACTTCAACAAGGTACTGACCAGCTCCTGCGGCAGAATGGGCTTGGCGACATGATCGTTCATGCCCGCATTGGAACAGGCCGCGCGGTCTTCTGCCATCACTGCCGCCGTCATGGCGATGATAGGCAATTGTTGCCAACGAGCCTCCTGGCGGATACGCCGGGTCGCTTCGATACCGTCCATCTCCGGCATCTGCAAGTCCATCAGCACCGCATCGAAATCGGCGGCGTTCAGCCTGTCCAGCGCCTCCAGGCCATTACCGGCCAGGGTGACGGCTAGCCCCATGCGCTCGAGAAAATCCTTGGCTACCAATTGATTGATATCGTTGTCTTCCACCAGCAGGATACGGGCTCCGCGTATCGTTGCCGCTGCGGCCCCGAGATCAGCCGCCCCCTGCAACTCCTGGCTGGGATGGATGTGACCGCCCTGAAATTCCATGATGGCATCGAACAGTCCGGAAGAGGTGACGGGCTTGTTAAGGATCGCATCCAGATGAGTGTCTTCAGCCTCCTGCAGCAGTTGATCCTTACTGTATGCGGTGACCATGATGACGACCGGCAACGTCTGTTTTTCGTTGCACTGCGCCCATAGCCGAATACGCCGTGTGACTTCCACGCCGTCCATGCCCGGCATCTTCCAATCCAGCAATACCAGTTCGAAAGCCCGATCCGGCGTAGTTGCACGCTGTTCGATCAACGCCAGCGCCTCCTGTCCGGAGGCGGCCTCGGTCACATCGAACTGCCAGGCCTTGAGCATTTCCCGCAACGCCTGTCGCGAAATATCGAGATCGTCCACCACCAGCACCCGCATTCCGCGCAGATCGGCCGGAGAGCGGGCGATGTGCGCCAGCGTCGAAACGGGCATGGTGATCGTAAAGCTGAAGGTGCTGCCCTTGCCCGGATCGCTGATCACGGAAATATCGCCCCCCATGCGCTCGACCAGTTTCTTGCTGATGGTCAACCCCAGACCTGTCCCACCGAAGCGCCGAGTGATCGAACTGTCGGCCTGAGTGAACGCCTGGAACAGGCGGGAGACTTGCTCTGCGCTCATGCCGATACCTGTGTCGCGTACGATAAAGTGCAACGTGCTGAGCCCTTCTTTCAATGCCGATTGTTCTACCCGAATCACGATCTCGCCATGATCGGTGAACTTGACCGCGTTGCCGACCAGATTGTTCATGACCTGCCCCAACCGCAAGGGATCGCCGATGACATGCTGGGGAATGCCGGGGGCGATATCCAGCACCAGCTCGATGCCTTTTTCATCCGCCCGCGCATTAAACAGATCGGCCACATTCTCCAGCAGATCTTCGATGCACAACTCGGTCTGATCCAGCTCCAGACGCCCGGCCTCGACCTTGGAGTAGTCGAGGATATCGTTGATGATGGAGAGCAAGGCCTTGGATGACGAATGGATCTTGCTCAGATAATTGCGCAGCTTGGGCGCCAGTTCGCCTGAACCCAGGGCCAGATCGGATAGCCCGATGATTGCATTCATCGGCGTGCGGATCTCGTGGCTCATATTGGCAAGGAATTCGCTCTTGGCGCGATTGGCATTTTCCGCCTCCACCTTCGCCGCGGAAATCGCCTGCTCCGAAAACTTGAATTCGCTGACATCGGTCAGGATCAGCAGCAAGTGCGGCTCGCCGCCACGAGTAATCCTGACAAAGTCGAAATCTATCCAGACATCCTTACCGTAGCTCGTTACCAAATGGGTTTCGCTATGCTGAGCCTCGCCGGTTTCAAGACAGTGCAACGCTGCGGCCTTCAGCCCCGACTTCTCCCACGAGGCTATCCGGCGGAAATTCTGCGCCAGCATTTGCTCCAGCTTGGCCCCGATGATTTTGGCGGCGGCTTCGTTGCCCAGCACACATTCTCCATCGGAGTGATACACCACGATACCCAGCGTCGATTCCGAAATAATCTTGCTGTTGAATTCCAGCAGCTCGGAAATCTGTTGCGAGGTCTGCCTTCTTTCGGTGATATCGCGCGCGGCGGCGTATATCCTGTCGCCGATCGGAACGGAACGCCACTCGATCCAGCGATAGGAACCATCCTTGTGCCGGTAGCGGTTGGTAAAGTTGAAAATAGTGTTCAGCCCGGATAGCTCGGCCATTGCCAGCAAAGTGCCTTCGAGATCGTCCGGGTGCACGAAGTCCAGGAATTTTTTACCTTCGAGTTCCGCGACCGAGTAGCCCAAGACCTTTTCCCACTCCGGATTGAGTTTGCGGAAGTAACCGTTCGTATCGGCGATACAGAGCAAATCCAGCGCCGACGAGAAGAACCGGTCGAGTTCGGCGGATTTTTCCAGCAATGCCGCCTCCATTTGCCTGCGTTCGGTGATGTCTTCCGAAATGCCCAGCAGATGTTGCGGTAGCCCCTGTGCGTCCCTGATGGCCAGCTTCTTGGTATGCAGTATGCGTGTGCCATGCGGCGTTTCGATCAACTCTTCAGGTATGTCGACGACACCATCCTGCTCCAGCGTGGCGCGGTCCTTGGCGGTAAAGAAATCGGCCTCCGCTTGGGAGAAAAAGTCGTAATCGTTGTGCCCGATAAGCTCTGCCCGCGCATGTCCCAACAACACCTCGCCGGCACGGTTGAACAGTTCGAAGCGCAGATCGGATGCGCGCTTGAGAAAGATCATGTTGGGGATATTATCGATGATGCTGTTCAGCAACAGGTTGCCTTCGCGCAGTTTGATTTCCGCGATTTTCTGTTCCGTCTGATCGTAGTTGATGCCGATCATGCGCAAGGGTTGGCCCTGACTATCGAATTCGGTATGCGACGACGCCTTGAGATAGTGGATAGAGCCATCCGGCCAGACCACCCGAAACTCGGCGCTGTATTCTTTCTCTCCGCGCAATGCCACCCGAGTGGCTTCTTCTGTCTGCGCCCTGTCTTCGGGATGGATAGCTCTGGCCCATGCCTCGTAAGCGCCGCTGAAGTCATTGGCGTTGATGCCATGCAAACGGTACATGGCATCATCCCAGATCAGGCGGTTGTTCACCACATCCCAGTCCCAGATTCCGATGATGCCAGCGCGGGTCGCAATCGCAAGACGTTCTTCGCTGTTTTTTAGCGCTAGTTCTGCCTGCTTGTGCGCAGTCACATCGTCATAGATCACCACCAGTTCGCCGGAGGCCAGCCGATACGCGAAATTTTCGCGCCAGCCGGAAATCTTGCTGTCGGCGTAGAAACTCAACGGATAATTCTCCGGCTCGCCGCTCCGCCATACTCGTTTGAAGGTGTCCAGCAATCCCATCTCACGGATGCTTGGAAATGCCTCGGAGACGCGCTTGCCGATCAACTCTGCCCTGCGCACATTCTCGATCTTTTCGACCGCCCGATTGATGTCCACAAAGATGAAGTCGTCTCCATCATCCACGGCCCGATACACAGCTACACCGCTGCTCATGTTTTCGAACATTTGACGGAAGCGGGCATCGCTTAATTTGACTTGCTCCTGGCTTTCCCGGAGCGCCATTTCGACCTGGATACGCTCGGTAATATCCTGCACCGTACCCAAAGAACGCAACGCCTCCCCCTGTTCGTCGTAAACGGAATGCCCTCGCTCCTGAACGTACTTGATGCGGCCATCGGACATGCTCAGGCGATGTATGATTTCGTACGACGTGCGCTGCTTGAGTGATTCGCTAAACGCGGCATCGACCTTGGCGCGATCATCGGGGTGTATGCGTTCCAGAAAGGCCTCGTAGGAAGCGGCGAACCGCTCGGGATCGACTTCGAAAATCCGGAATATTTCGTCCGACCAGTGCAGCTTGTTATTGGCCAGACTCAACTCCCAACTGCCCACACGAGCGATGCGTTGTGCCTCGTTAAGGCTTTCCTGTTGCGTCCGCAGGGCCTGTTCAGAACGTTTTCGACCTGAGATGTCTCGGATGAATGCCACGATCACGCCGCCGCGTGTGGCCAGGAAACGGGCGCTGACCTCGACGTCGATAAGCATGCCGTCCTTGCGCCGATGGCGGGTTTCGAACAGCAATGGCTCGCCGCTTGCGAGCGTCTGTATGTTGCGGGCGATCTTCTCCTCGTCATGCTCGGCCTCGGTCAGGCCGATCGGCTGCCCCAAAAGCTCTTCGCGGCTGTAGCCGGTCATGTTGCAATAGGCCGGATTGGTATCGACGATCAACCCGGCCTGCGTGGAAATCAGCCAGAATCCGTCGGCCGTGGTCTGAACAATAGTTCTGGATTCGTCCTCGGCCTGCTTGCGTTCGGTAATGTCACGATTGCTGATGCGACGGCCCATGAATTGACCATCTTGACCATACACCGGACGGCATCCGTGGGCAATCCAGCGCACCTCCCCGTCGCGACGTACGATACGAAAATCGACCGTGTGAGCATCGCTGCTGTCGAAGTTTATTGTGTGCTTCTGCATCAAGTGACGATCATCGGGATGGATGATGCTTTCAAGCAGATCGGGATCGACCCTGAACTCATCCTGGGGGTACCCGGTGATTTGCTCGCATGATGGAGTCATGTAGAGAATTTCCCGATTAGCCCCCTGCCAGTATTCCCAGTCGTAGGTATAGTCCGCCACGATGCGGAGGGTGTCCTTCTGCTCCGTCAAGGCCCCGGTCGTGGCAAGGAGTCGCGTCCATGTACGGTAAAACAACCAAGACAGCAGCAGCGTGACCACGAAGAAGAGCGTCAATAGCGCAGATACATTGATGACTTCTTTATGCCAATTGACCAAAAAGTCGTCGGTGGACAGGCCGACAATGATGTAATAAGGCAGCGTCGGCGGCTTGCGGAATGACAGTATCCGCTCGACACCGTCAATGGGCGTGTAGGCAACATAGCTGCCGCTGGTTTGGCCGGACTGAATCAAATCCAGGAATGTTTTAGACGCCGCCTTGTTGCCGATCGAGGCATCGATGCTCTGAGGCTCCGGATAACGAACAACGAGACCGAAGTCTTGGTCGCGCAAGGCGACAACGCCATTAGACCCTACGTTGATGACGGAGAACGACTTGCTAAGTTGCTCCAGCGCGATGTTGACGTAAACCACGCCGCCGAAAGATCCATTCGGCAAATGAATCGCCCGCGACATGATGACAACCCATTTCTTGTCGATACGCGCCAGCACGGGTTTGGCAATGACCAGTCCTGCCTTGAGGTTGTCGCGCTGAGCGATGAAGTATTCGCGGTCGGAGACGTTGACTTTTGTATCTGGCGTCACGCCATTACCGTATTTGACGACCCCCCGCGCATCGGCAATCCGCATGCTCATAACATCCGGCAAGCGCGCCTTCAGCCTGGCCAAAAAAGCATTCAGTTCTTGCGGCTTGATGCCGCCAAGAGCGGCTTGTCTTCTGGCTTCCTCCGCAGCGGCAAGCAGGCTGAGATCGACTCTATCCACAACGTCGACCAGGTGTTGCTCCAGCAGGTGCGTCATGTTGCGCGTGGCGGTCGAGGCCGTATCCATATCCTGCTGCTTGCTATGATCCAGCCACTGCCACGCCAGTAGAGCGACGAACAAATTCATCAGCAAGACGACCGGCACCAGCCTCTTGATGACATAGCCGGGAGTCTTTTCCATGTTGAATGATTTGTCGATCATTGCGTCACCTTTGATGAAAGCACACACAAGGCCAGCGAGGGTTGCGGCCTACGGAAGAAGGGCGATAGCCACAGCAAAAACGCTTTCTCCATTTGCTATCCGGCGATGACTGGCTATTCTCTTGCGCCCGTGAATCGTATCACGAGGATATCGTATGTATTTTCGCTTTTCTCGAAGCGTTGCTCATGGCCTGACACAGAGACCCGGACAATTTCCCTCCCGTATCTCCACACCCAAAAACAACCATGCTAGTATCGCGGCCATAAAAAACTAGAACTACATGTTTTGCAGGGAGCGACATGCGCAATATCGTCTTGTATGGTGATGAGAATCACAAATTCGTCCTATTGAACGAAAGCGAGCCTGGCGAGGAGGATGGCGTCAGGTCCAACCAGTATCTGGTGATGCACCGCGATTGCGGCGTGCTGCTCGATCCGGGCGGCTTCGGCGTGATGCCGCGCGTGCTGGCCGAAATGCTGCGCTACATCGCCCCGGACAAGCTGAAGGGCATCGTGCTGTCGCATCAGGACCCGGATATCGTCGGCGGCATCTCGACCTGGCTGGAGATCACCGACGCGGAAGTTTACGTATCGCGCATCTGGACGCGCTTCCTCCCGCACTATGGCATCAGCGAGATGCACCGCTTCGTCGGCGTACCGGACGAAGGCATGCCCTACCCGGTCTGCCCCGGTTTCGATCTGCAGCTGCTGCCCGCGCACTTCCTGCATTCGGAGGGACAGATCAACGTCTACGACCCGGTCGCCAAGATCCTGTTCACCGGCGACATCGGCGCGGCCATGATGCCGATGGACAAGGACTTCGCCTATGTCGACGACTTCGCCGCACACCTGCCGTATATCGAGGAATTCCACCGCCGCTATATGTGCTCCAACAAGGCTGCGCGGATGTGGGTCGATGCCGTCTCAGGGCTGGACATCGACATGATCGCCCCGCAACATGGTCCGGTGTATCGCGGCCAGGCCGCGCGCGACTTCCTCGCCTGGTTCAGGGAACTGCGCTGCGGCGTAGACCTGATGGTCAGCAGCGGACACTTCGAACAAGGCGCCTGAAGCATGACGCTGCCGAGCTCCGTACTCCCCGTCGGGCTGGAGGACTTCCGTTATCAAGGGCTGGTGCGTTTCGCATCGCTGCTGGAGAACCAGACGCGCTCGCGGCTGTTCGCCAGGAACATCGGCGATCTGGTGCGCAGCATCAACTCGGAAATCACCGAGAATCTCGATGCTTGCATCAGCCAGCTCCAGCAAACCAGCCTTTCCGCCGATGAAAAATCCGGCCTGATCGACCTGCTAGATAGCAGCGCCACCCGTTCGTCCCGCCTGAGCCTGACGATGGAACTGCTGCTGAAGGAGCGGGATCGCCAGTGGCAGCAGAACGAGAACAACCTGAAACAGATCATGCTGGACTTCCGCGGCATGGTCGACGACCTGTCGCACACGCTGATCGAAAAGGATCTGTTCGAGCGGCAGAGCCATGTGCTGGAAAACATCATCCTGTCGCACGAGAAGGTCGCCCAATGGAAGCTGTTCGTGCAGGACATCCTGTCCGGCTTCCACGCGATCTTCCCGTTCAATTTCTTCTTCATCGCCTTCGCCGAAGAGCACGGACTATCCCTGTTCGTGTATTTCCTCGGCGACTACAACGAGGAGGTCAAGGCCCAGGTACGCGACCAACTTGCTCAGGACATGCTGGCCAAGCTCAAGCTGCCGGAAGATGCACCGCTGGACATCGAGGAATTCCATATCTCGGCAGAAGGCAAGTACGACTCCATAGAAGACGTCAAGATGATCACCGTGCCGGTGCCGGAGCTGGAGATGCTCAACCTCGCCGGCCTGCTCGGCGTGGCCTACGGCTCGCTGCACAAGCTCAGCGCGCAGGAAGCCAGCGTGATCCGCTCCATCCTCGCGGTGATGGTGATGGTGGTCGGTTCCAGCAAGGCGCTGAGCCGGACGATGTCCGAGCTGGAATACTATTCGACCCACGACCCGCTGACCGGCCTGTACAACCGACGCTATTTCAACGAGATGCTGGACTACGAGGTGGGACGTTCGGAACGCCACGGCCACGAGTTCTCGATCCTGATGCTGGATCTCGACGACTTCAAGGACATCAACGACACTTGGGGCCACCCCTGCGGCGATGCGGCGCTGATCGGCGTCGCCGATTCGCTGCGCGAGGTGGTGCGCAAGGGCGACCTGGCCACGCGCATCGGCGGGGACGAGTTCGCGATCATCCTGACCGAGACCAACAAGGCCGGCGGCATGGTCGTCGCCGAGAAGCTGCGTACGCAATTGCGCGATGTCGCTTTCTCCGCGCCGAACGGCAAGACCTTTCATATCACCACCTCGATCGGCCTGGTCACCTTTCCGCAGGACGCCCAGAACATCTCCGACCTGATGACCGGCGTCGATATCGGCCTGTACCGCGCGAAGAAGCTGGGCAAGGACACCGTCTGCTCCGTCGAGCAGATCGAGACACAGATACAGGAAAGCCGCGTCATCCGCGACCATGCCGAATCTCTGCGCAACTCCTTGCGCGAGGACCGCATCGTGCCGTTCTTCCAGCCCATCATCGACTGTCGGACCGGCAAGGTGTTCGCCTACGAGACGCTGGCGCGCCTGTGCGAGCCGGACGGCCGTACCGTCTCGGCCGGCATGTTCATCGAGACCATAGAGAAATACGGGCTGGGCCGCGAACTGGATCGCATCATCATCAGCAAGTCCCTGCACGCAATGAAGCAGAAGATCGACGGCGGCGATCCCGATATCAAGCTGTTCATCAATCTGTCGGCGCAGGAGATACAGGGGCGCGGCATCCTCGGCTACGCGGAACAACAATGCCAGGAGATCGGCATCCCGCCGAAGAACATCGTGTTCGAGCTGCTGGAGCGCGATGCGGTCGGCGATATGACGCATATGCGCAAGTTCCTCACCGATCTGCGCAAGAAGGGTTTCTCGTTCGCATTGGACGACTTCGGCAGCGGCTATAACTCCTTCCACTACCTGCGCGAACTGCATTTCGACTTCGTCAAGCTCGACGGCGCCTTCGTCCGCAACATCCTGAACTCCAAGGTCGATCACGCGCTGGTCGGCAACCTCAGCCGTTTATGCCAGGACCTGGGCATCCTGATGGTCGCCGAATTCATCGAATCGAAAGAGATCATGGAAGCGATCCAGGCGATGGGCGTGGACTACGCGCAGGGCTATTACCTCGGTCTGCCGGCATCGAGCATGCCCTGAGCCCCCTCGGATATCCTCTCAGCGCTTCTCCGTCGCGGCACCGAGCCTGCCGGACAGCAGGCTGGCCGAGACGATCAGCGCGGCGCCTATCCAGTCGCGCAACTGCATCGCCTCGTTCGCCAGGAAATAAGAGGCGATCGCGGCGACCACCAGCTCGGACAGGAACAGCACGATCACCCGGTTCGCCGGGACCCGCGCGATGCCGTACTGCACCGCGAAGGCAGTGGAACACAGCACGACGCCGATCAGCGCAAGCAGCAGCCAGGAATAGCCGTCGATAGCCGCCACGCGTCCCGCAAGCCCCCCCTGATACAACAGGAACAGCACGCTCAGCAGCGAGGTGCCGAACCAGATGCCGAAGGACTTGGTCTCCTCGCTCAGATGCGAACAACGACGCGCCACCACATTGGAAAGCGCGAACCCCATGCCCGCCGACAGCCCTATCCATTCGGCGGCATTGTCGGGCAACGGCATGCCCAGATGCGGCTCCCACAGCATCACCAACGCACCGCTCAGGGACAGGAAGATGATCGCATAGCCGTAGCGATTCAAGCGTTCGCCCAGCAGCCAGAAGGAGAACAGGATGGTCCACACCGGCGCCAGGTAGAACAGCAACAGCACGCGCATCACCTCGCCGTCCAGCATCGCCAGCACATAGCCAAAGTTGGTCCAACCCGCGCTCAGCACCAGCAATACGCCCCACCAGCCGACCTGCGGCAGTTCGCGCCACACGCGCGGCAGCAGCAGAACCCCGCAGACGATAGCGAGCATATAGGTCAGCAGCGTCGCCAGCGCGCCATCCACGCCTGCGACCTCCAGTTCCCGGAACGGGTACCAGATCATGCCCCACACCAGCGCACCGCTCAGCAAGCCGGCGACCGGCATTACATTTTGTTTTGATGGCACTGCCCCGCCCCTTATAATCGCCGCTTGGCAAATTCCGCCATTCCCCCGGCGGGGAATGACATAAAAATGAATCCCGACCTGCAAAGACTTCAACCTTACCCGTTCCAGAAACTCGCCGCACTGTTCGGCGAAGTGAAACCGAATCCGGACTACCGCCCTATCAGCCTGTCCATCGGCGAACCGAAGCATGCCACGCCGCAATTCATCAAGGACGCGCTGACGGCCGGACTCGACGGGCTGGCGAATTATCCCACAACCGCAGGCAGCGACGCGCTGCGCGGCGCAATCGCAGCATGGCTGGGCACGCGCTACGATATTCCCGCATTGGATGCTAAAACCCAGGTCCTGCCGGTGAACGGCAGCCGCGAGGCGCTGTTCGCGTTCGCGCAGGCGGTGATCGACCGCAGCAGGCCCGACCCGGTGGTCGTTGCGCCCAATCCGTTCTACCAGATATACGAAGGTGCAGCGCTGCTGGCGGGTGCGACGCCGCATTTCCTGAACACGCTGCCGGAAGACGGTTTCGCGATGGATTACGCGCAGCTGCCGGAAGAGGTCTGGCAGCGCACGCAGCTGATCTACGTGTGCTCGCCGGGCAACCCTAACGGACATGTGATGTCGCAACAGGAGTGGAACACGCTGTTCGAGATGTCGGATCGCTACGGCTTCGTGATCGCGTCGGACGAATGCTACTCCGAGATCTACTTCGAAGGCCGCAAGCCCTTGAGTGCCTTGCAGGCCGCGCGGCAACTCGGCCGCAACGACTACAAGAACCTGGTGGTGTTCTCCAGCCTGTCGAAGCGCTCCAACGTGCCGGGCATGCGCTCCGGCTTCGTCGCGGGCGACGCCTCCATCATCGGCAAGTTCACGCTGTACCGCACCTACCACGGCTGCGCGATGAATCCGGCGATCCAGGCCGCCAGCATCGCGGCATGGAACGATGAGAATCATGTCGCGGAGAACCGCCGCCTGTATACGGAGAAGTTCGAACAAGTCGTCGAGATACTGAAGCCGATGCTGCCGGTCACCTTGCCCGATGCCGGTTTTTACCTGTGGGTGCGTACCCCGATCAGCGACACCGCCTTCGCGCAGGCGCTGTATCGCGACTATAATGTCACCGTTCTGCCGGGCAGCTATCTGGCGCGCGAAGCGCGCGGCGTGAATCCCGGCGAAAATTTCGTGCGTCTGGCACTGGTCGCGAATACCGCGGAGACCGTGGAAGCCGCACAAAGAATCAAGCAGCTTGTAGCCGGTGGCTTGTAGCGGGTAGCCAACCCCGGTTTTGCTACAAGCTACCAGCCACGAGCTACCAGCAATTTTCATTTAACAGGAACCGAACCATGCAAGACTTGCAAAACATCATCGAAACAGCCTTCGAACGCCGCGCCGAGATCACGCCGCGCAATGCAGAATCCCAGCTCAAGGAAGCGGTCGACACCGTCATCACCCAGCTCGATCAGGGCAAGCTGCGCGTCGCCGAGAAGATCGACGGCCAGTGGGTCACCCACCAGTGGCTGAAGAAGGCCGTGCTGCTGTCGTTCCGTCTGGAAGACAACGCGTTCATCAAGGGCGGCTTCACCAACTACTACGACAAGGTGCCGTCCAAGTTCGCCGATTACAACAGCCGCGACTTCCGCGAAGGCGGCTTCCGCGTCGTGCCTCCGGCCGCAGCGCGCCGTGGCGCGTTCATCGGCAAGAACGTGGTGCTGATGCCTTCCTATGTGAACATCGGCGCGTATGTCGATGAAGGCACGATGGTGGACACCTGGGCGACGGTCGGTTCCTGCGCGCAAATCGGCAAGAACGTGCACCTGTCCGGCGGCGTCGGCATCGGCGGCGTACTGGAGCCTGTGCAGGCGAACCCGACCATCATCGGCGACAACTGCTTCATCGGCGCGCGCTCCGAAGTGGTCGAAGGCGTGATCGTCGAAGACAACGTGGTGATCTCGATGGGCGTGTTCATCGGCCAGAGCACCAAGATCTACGACCGCGAGACCGGCGAAGTCCATTACGGCCGCGTGCCTGCCGGCTCCGTCGTCGTCAGCGGCAGCCTGCCCTCCGCCGATGGCAAATACAACCTGTACTGCGCCGTGATCGTCAAGAAGGTGGATGCGAAAACCCTGAGCAAGGTTGGCATCAACGAGTTGTTGCGCGGGATTTAATACCGTAGGGGCGTGATTTATCACGCCCTGATTCATTGCGATCAGATTCAAGGGCGCAATGAATTGCGCCCCTACCTTCCATCGACTTCCTGGAGAACACGATGATCATCACCCCGCTGTTGCAACTCGCCGCCGAGAAGAAGGCCTCCGACCTGTTCTTCTCGGTCGGCGCGCCGGTCAACATCAAGATCGACGGTATCGCGATGCCGGTGAATTCGCAGTTGCTCGATGCGGAGGTGATCAAGCGCATCGCTTACGAGATGATGACGCCGAAGCAGATCGCCGAATTCGAGGCGAAGATGGAGATGAACTTCTCCTTCCGCCACGACGGCATCGGCAACTTCCGCGTCAACATCTTCCGCCAGCGCAACGACATCGCTATCGTGGTGCGTCACGTCAGGGGCAAGATCGAGAACGTCGAGGCGCTGAACCTGCCCACCGTGCTCAAGGAACTCATCATGGAGAAGCGCGGTCTGGTGCTGGTGGTCGGCGCGACCGGCTCCGGCAAATCCACCACGCTCGCCGCAATGCTGGAGCATCGCAACAACACCAAGAGCGGGCATATCCTGACCATCGAAGACCCGATCGAATATATCTTCAAACACAACAAATCCATCGTGAACCAGCGCGAGATCGGCACCGACACGCTGAACTACGAGAGCGCGCTGTCCAGCGGCATGCGCGAGGCTCCGGACGTGCTGATGATAGGCGAGGTGCGCGACCGCGACACGCTGAAGCACGCGCTGATCTTCGCCCAGACCGGACACCTGTGCCTGACCACACTGCACGCCAACAACAGCTACCACGCGCTGAACCGCATCGTGAACTTCTTCCCGTACGATTCGCGCCAGAGCGTGCTGTCCGACCTGTCGATGTGTCTGCGCGCGGTGATCTCGCAGCGCCTCGTGCGCAACGTACAGGGCAAGCAAGTGCCTGCCGTCGAGGTGCTGCTGAACACCTCGCTGATCGCCGACCTGATCAAGAACGACGAGATCGACAAGATCCGCGAAGCCATCGACAAGAGCGTATCGGCCGGTTCGCAGACCTTCGAACAGGCGCTGTACAAGCTGCTCAAGAAGGGGCTGATCACCAAGGAAGAAGCGATGCGCAACGCCGACTCGGCGAGCAATCTGGCCAGCCTGGTCGATTTCTCCGAGCGTACCAGCACGATGCAGATCCCGGCCTACAAGCCCGAGCAGGAAGTGCAAAGCGCGCCCAAGCCCGCGGCCGATTTCGGCGGCATCAAGCTGAATCTGGATGAGACCAAGTAATCCGGACAGATAGATTGCACCATGCCTGCCAACTCGAACGCCCCTCTCCTCAGTCCTCCCCCGCAAACGGGGGAGGAAGCAAACGTGAAAGGCTATCTGCTTTGACGAAACTCTACGGCATCCCCAATTGCGACACCGTGAAGAAGGCGCGCGCCGCACTCGATGCGCGCGGCATCGCTTACGAGTTCCACGACTTCAAAAAACTCGGCGTCACCGAAACCCTGCTGTCCGGCTGGCTCAAGCAGATAGGCTGGCAGAAACTGCTGAAGAAGACCGGCCCGACCTGGGGCAAACTGCCCGCCGAGGTGAAGGCCTCGATAGTTGACGACGCCTCCGCGCTGGCGCTGATGCTGGCACAGCCCAACGTAATCAAACGCCCGGTGCTGGAACGCAAGGGCCGCGTGCTGGCAACAGGCTTCAACGAAACCGAATACGAGAATCTGGATATCTGAAAAAATGAGCGATACCCTCGAACTGGCAAAACAACTGATCTCACGTCATTCGCTGACGCCGATGGACGACGGCTGCATCGACATCATCGGCGCGCGCCTCGCACCGCTGGATTTCAGCCTGGAAAAGATGCGCTGCAGCGAAGTGGACAACCTGTGGGCGCGCCGCGGCAACGACGGTCCGCTGGTCTGCTTCGCCGGACACACCGACGTGGTGCCTACCGGTCCCGTCAACAAGTGGAACAGCGACCCGTTCACGCCGACGGTGCGCGACGGCATGCTGTACGGGCGCGGCGCATCCGACATGAAGGGCTCGCTTGCCGCCTTCGTCACCGCGATCGAGAAGTTCGTCGCCGCGCATCCGCAGCATCGCGGCTCCATCTCGCTGCTGCTGACCTCGGACGAGGAAGGCATCGCGGTGGACGGCACGGTGCGCGTGGTCGAAGAACTGCAAAAGCGCAACGAGCTGATCGACTACTGCATCGTCGGTGAACCGACCTCGGTAGCCAAGACCGGCGACACCATCAAGAACGGCCGGCGCGGTTCGCTGTCCGGCACATTGACCGTCAAGGGCGTACAGGGCCATATCGCCTACCCGCATCTGGTCAAGAACCCCATCCACCTCGCCAGCCCGGCGATCGCCGAACTGGCCGCGACGGTGTGGGACGAAGGCAACGAATACTTCCCGCCGACCTCCTGGCAGATATCCAACATCCACGGCGGCACGGGTGCGACCAACGTCGTGCCGGGCACGGTCGAGATCCTGTTCAACTTCCGCCACTCCACCGCCAGCACCATAGACAGCCTGAAATCCAGAGTCCACGCGATCCTCGACAAGCACGGCCTGGACTATGACCTGATCTGGGAGATGTCCGGCAAACCCTATCTGACGCCGCATGGCGACCTGGTTGATGCGGTCGCCGCCGCGATCAAGCAGGTGCAGGGACTGGATACCGAACTGTCCACCAGCGGCGGCACGTCCGACGGACGCTTCATCGCCGACATCTGCCCGCAGGTGATCGAACTCGGCCCGCTGAACGCGACCATCCACAAGATCAACGAATGCGTCCCGGTCGCCGACCTCGACGCACTGTCCGAGATTTATTACCTGACGCTGCGCAAGCTGCTGGCCGAATGAAATACCTCGTGCTGACCCTGCTCGCGGCGCTGCTGCTGTGGCTCGTCTACATAGTGATTACGAACCGGCGCAAATCGCCATATGACCGCGGCGGCGATAGCGGGAGCAGTTCCGGCGATTCGGGCGGCTCGTCGCACTGCGACAGCAATGGAGGATGTAGTGGCGGTGATGGTGGCGGAGGCGGTGACTGATGGAGGTACAAATGAGCGATTATTTTTCCGGTACGGCACATAACCTGGAGACGGTGCGCGACTGGCTGCGCTTCGCGGTGAGCCGTTTCAACCAGGCCAAGCTGTTCTTCGGCCACGGCAGCAACGATCCCTACGACGAGGCCGCCTACCTGATCCTGCACACGCTGCACCTGCCGGTCGACAGGCTGGAACCCTTTCTCGATGCGCGCCTGACCGACAGCGAACGCGCCGAGGTGCTGAACGTCATCCAGCGCCGCGTAGAGCAGCGCGTGCCCGCCGCCTACCTGACCAACGAGGCCTTCCTCGGCGACTTCCGCTTCTATGTCGACGAACGCGTCATCGTGCCGCGCTCCTTCATCTCCGAACTGCTGCGCGACCAGCTGAGCCCGTGGATCGCCGAACCGGAGGAGATCAGCAGCGTGCTCGACCTGTGCACCGGCAGCGGCTGCCTGGCCATCCTCGCCGCCTACGCGTTCCCCAACGCGCTCGTGGATGCGGTCGATCTGTCGCCGGATGCGCTGGCGGTGGCCGAACGCAACGTCAGCGACTATGTGCTGCAGGACCGCATCGAACTGATCCAGTCCGACCTGTTCGCCAAACTGGGCGGACGGAAATACGACCTGATCATCAGCAACCCGCCCTATGTCGATGCCGAATCGGTCGCGCTGCTGCCGCAGGAATACCTGCACGAGCCAGAGATGTCGCTGGGCAGCGGCAACGACGGACTGGATGCGACGCGCGTGATCCTGGAACAGGCCGCCGACCACCTCTCCGACAACGGTATCCTGATCGTCGAGATCGGCCACAACCGCGACGTGCTGGAAGCCGCCTACCCCGACCTGCCGTTTACCTGGCTGGACGTCAGCGCAGGTGACCAGTATGTATTCATGCTAGTCAGGAACGATCTGCTCTGATGTCGTCGGTCGAGCATTACGAGAACTTCCCGGTCGCCTCCATCCTGATGCCGAAGCGGCTGCGCAAGCCGGTGGCGGCCATCTACCATTTCGCACGCGCAGCGGACGACATCGCCGACGAGGGCGAACTCTCCGATGACGAGCGCTTGAAGCGGCTGGACGAGTTCCGCACCGAACTTAAGCGCATCGAAACGAACGCCCCCCCGCTGACACCCCTATTCCAGAACCTCGCCGCCGAGATCGAGGAACATTCGCTGCCGATGCGCCCGCTGTACGACCTGCTAGCCGCGTTCTCGCAGGACGTCGTGAAGAAGCGCTATGCGGATTTCGACGAACTGCAGGACTACTGCCGCCGCTCGGCCAACCCGGTGGGCAACCTGCTGCTGCACCTGTACGGCGAGGCGACACCGGTCAACCTCGCGTATTCCGATGCGATCTGCACCTCCTTGCAGTTGATCAACTTCTGGCAGGACGTCGCAAAAGACTGGGCCATATCCCGCGTCTACCTGCCGCAGAACGATCTGGCGGAATACAGCGTCAGCGAAGTGCAGATCGCCGCAGGACAGGTGGATGCCAACTGGCGCGCGCTAATGAAGTTCGAAGTGAACCGCGCAAGAGAGATGATGCTGTATGGCAAACCGCTAGGCACGATACTCACCGGCCGCATCGGGCTGGAAATGCGCATGATCATCCAGGGCGGCCTGCGCATCCTCGACAAACTGGAAGCCGCGGACTACGACATGTTCAACAAGCGCCCGGTATTGAAGCCTTACGACTGGGTTATCATGCTGGCAAAAAGCGCGCCCTTTTGATAACTCGGGTGGGTTTCTTGCGCTAATACGATCAGGAGAACGCAATGGACGTCGAACATTTTAACGAGCGCAAACAGGATTTGATGACCGCCGTGCAACGGCTGGATGAGGCCTGCGCACAGCCCTTCTCCAGCTTCATCCGCGATTCGGTGATTCAGCGTTTCGAGTTTTGCTGGGAACTGGCGTGGAAGACCTTGCGCCTGAAGCTGGAAGCGGAAGGCATCATCGCCAACACGCCGCGCGAAGTCTGGCAGCAGGCGCTGCAAACCGCGCTGATCAGCGATGGCAACGCGTGGTCTGAAGCACAGCTGAAGCGCAACCTTACCAGCCACACTTACGATGAAAAGCTGGCGGACGAGGTCTACCGCTATGTGCTGCAAGATGCTTTGCCTTTATTCCGCAAGCTGGCGCAGGAGGCAGGTAAATGGCAGGTTTAAAACTCGAATTCGGCTTGTCCGCCCGCGTGCTGAATGACTTGCGCAATACGTTTGCCGCCTATCCTGAAATTGAGCATGTGCTCATTTTCGGCTCGCGCGCCAAGGGGACATTCAAGGATGGCTCCGACATCGACCTGGCCGTTTTTGCGCCCGCCATGAGCACAGCGCGATTCGCCGAATTGTGGAATCGACTGGACGCCTTGCCGCTGGTGTTCAAACTGGATGTATTGCATTGGCAGACCTTGGGGAACGAGCGCCTGAGAGAAAAAATCACCATTGAGGGAAAAGTTTTTTATTCCGTCAAACAAACGGCCCAAGCATGACTCCAGACCAATATTGCGAAGACAAAGCCCGCAGCAGCGGCTCCAGCTTCACCAGCAGCTTCCGTTTCCTGCCTGCCGACAAGCGCCGCGCGATGACCGCGCTGTATGCCTATTGCCGCGAGGTGGACGACGTGGTGGACGAGTGCTCGGATGCCGATGTCGCGCGCACAACGCTGAACTGGTGGCGCGGCGAGGTCGCGGCGATCTACTCCGGCCGTCCTACCCACCCGGTCTGCCAGGCGCTTATCCCCGTGGTCCGACAGTTCAACCTGCCGCAGGAACATCTGCAGGAGATCATCGACGGTATGGAGATGGATCTCGAACAGGCGCGCTATCCGGACTTCAAGTCGCTGCAGCTGTATTGCTACCGCGTTGCCTCGGTGGTCGGCCTGCTGACGGTCGAGATCTTCGGCTACACCGACCGCGAGACGCTGAAATATGCGCACGACCTCGGCATCGCATTCCAGCTCACCAACATCATCCGCGACGTCGGCGAGGATGCGCGGCGTAACCGCATCTACCTGCCTATGGACGAGATGCAGCAATTCGGCGTGACCGCGGCGGACATCCTCAACGCGAACGAGACCGAAGCCTTCCAGAAACTGATGGCGTTCCAGATCGAACGCGCACGCCGTTACTACAAACAGGCGTTCGACCACCTGCCCGCCGCAGACCGCAAGGCGCAGCGCGCCGGGCTGATCATGGCGGAGATCTATCTCGCGACGCTGAACGAAGTCGAGAAGAGCGGTTGCCATGTGCTGAAAGAGAGAGTCTCGCTGACGCCGACTTACAAGGTGTGGCTGGCCCTCAAGGCATGGCTGAAAAACTGAGGGGTGGGAGAAAATTATGAATCCAGTAGGAGCGTGCCCTGCACGCGATAGCGCTGTTCGCGTGCAGGGCACGCTCCTACAATGGCCCACTCAGGGACGGGCTTAAAGAACTTACCCCGCAAAGTAGCCAAATAAAATCATGAACAACCCAGACACCCGAGTCGGCGTCATCGGCGGCGGCTATGCCGGCATGGCCGCCGCCGTCGAGCTTGCCGCACAAGGCATCCCCGTCACGGTATTCGAAAGCGCGAAGCAGCTCGGCGGTCGCGCGCGCGGCGTGGAGTACAACGGACTGAAACTCGACAACGGCCAGCACCTGCTGCTGGGCTGCTACCGCGACACGCTGCGTCTGATCGAACAAGTCGGCGGCGACATCGAGCGGGACTTCCTGCGCCTGCCGCTGCAACTCGACCTGCATGGTCACTTCTCGCTGCAGGCCCCGCGCCTGCCTGCCCCGCTGCATCTGCTGATCGCGCTACTGAGAGCCGATGGCCTGACCTGGGGCGAGCGCATCAAGGCTGCGCGCTTCATGCTCGCACTGCGCGGCATGAACTTTCGCCTGCCGCAGGACATCACCGTCGCCGAGCTGCTCGCACGCCACGGGCAGGATGCCGACCTGACGCTCAAGCTGTGGGAGCCGCTGTGCATCGCCGCGCTGAACACGCCGATCCGCAAGGCTTCCGCCCAAGTGCTGCTGAACGTGCTGCGCGACGCGCTGAACCGTACCCGCGCCGATTCCGACATGCTGCTGCCGCGGCTGGACTTCACCGAACTGTTCCCGCAACGCGCCGCGGCCTATGTCGAACGGCACGGCGGCAAGGTGCTGCTCTCCTGCGGCGTGGAAGCCATCGTTCCCGGAAACGATGGCATCGACCTCATCACGACACAGGGCGCGCACACTTTCAGCCATGTCGTCTGCGCTGCGCCGCCCGTCGTCGCCGCGAAGCTGCTGCACCCGATAGCGGAGCTCGCCGATGCCGTGCGGCAGATCGAAACGCTGGAACACCAGCCCATCTACACCGTATACCTGCAATATCCCGCGCATGTGCGCCTGCCCCATCCCATGCTCGGCCTGCATCGACGAATCAGCCAGTGGCTGTTCGACAAGGGCCGCATCGCCGAACAGCACGGGCTGATCGCCAGCGTCATCAGCGCGGAAGGCATCCATCAAGACTTGTCTCAGGACGAACTGGCAAACAAGGTGATCTCCGAACTGCGCGAAGAATTCGGCATCGCCGATGGGCCGACCTGGTTCAAGGTCATCGCCGAGAAGCGCGCCACCTTCTGCTGCGCGCCCGGCCTGCAGCGTCCCGCGCAGCAAACCGCACATCCCCGGCTGTATCTGGCGGGGGATTACACCGCCGGCGACTATCCCGCCACGCTGGAAGGTGCTGTACAAAGCGGACTTCGCTGCGCCGCCCTCCTGACCCTGCCCGCTGGCCCACGCATGAAGTCCTAGGTCAACCTAGGAATCGGCTTATAGCCATCAGGCTGCGAATCCGGTCTAATCCAAACATAAAAAACATAAACTCAGGAAAGGAAAATATAGATGATTCGTTTGATGGTGGTCGACGACCATGATCTCGTTCGCGCAGGCCTGACCCAGTTTCTGGGACTCTGTCCCGACGTCAAAGTCGTCGCCGAGGCTGGCGACGGCGCAACGATGCTGGAAAAATTGCGCACCACGCCAGTCGATCTGGTGTTGCTGGATTTGAACATGCCCGGCCTGTGCGATGCCGACCTGATCGCCAGGCTGCGCAGCCTCTACCCTACATTACTCATCCTGGTGCTCAGCATGCACAACGAGACCCAGACCGTGATGCGAGCAATGAAAGCGGGTGCCTCCGGCTATATCAGCAAGAACTGCCTGCCCCCGGTGCTGCTGGATGCGATACGCAAGGTCATGGAAACCGGAAAATACCTGCCGCCAAATGTCGCCGAACAGCTGGCCTTTGCCTCGGCCTGTACCCGTTCGGACGATCCGCTGGAAGTCCTGTCCGATCGGGAACAGCAGATCTACCGCATGCTGGTGAACGGCGAAAGCATAGGCGACATCGCCCGCCAGCTGTGCATCAGCGACAAGACCGTCAGCACCCACAAGAGCAACCTGCTCAACAAGCTCGGCCTGAAGAATGTCGCCGAACTGGTGCGCCACTCCATGACCCGCAAACAGCCGGTGTGATGCCCCGCGGCCATGAGCCAGAAACCGACAGCAAGGAAAGCAATAACACTCGCAAAGCTCATCGGGCCGCGGCTGCAACCTGAACTGCTGGTGTCGATACTGATACTCGCCATCGGACTGCTGGCGACATATCTGTTATCCCAAAGCGCGCAACGTCAGCAACTCCACGAACTGCAAGCCGAATTCGATTCCGGAACTCGGGATGCCGAACTGAAGATCGGGCGGCGCCTGTCGAACTACCAGAATGTGCTGGGCAGCCTGCAAGCGCTGTATGCGGCCTCCAAACACGTCGAGCGCACCGAGTTCGACGCCTATGTGGCGGCCTTGCACACCGACCGGAACTACCCCGGCATCCAGAGCCTCGCCTTCTCCAGCATCGTTCCCGCCGAACAACTGCAACGGCATATCGCCGAGATCCGCAAGCAGGGGTTCCCCGACTACAGCATCAAACCCGAGGGCCAACGCGAACTCTACGCACCGGTGATCCATATCGCCCCGTTCCAGGGGCGCAACCTGCGCGTGTTCGGCCTGGACAACTATGCCACGCCGGAGCGCCGCGCCGCGCTGGAATACGCCCGCGATTCCGGGCAAGCCAGCCTCTCCGGCAAGCTGACGCTGGTGCAGGACGACAACTCGTCCCAGGCAGGCATCCTGATGTTCCTGCCGCTCTACCGCAACGACATGGAGCCGGACACGGAGGCATCGCGCCGCGCCAATATCGTCGGCTGGGTGTCCGCGGCGTTCCGCATGAACAGCCTGATATCCAATCTGTTCCAGGCACACACCCACAATTTCGACATCGAGATATACGACGGCGTCACCACAAACCCCGACGCGCTGCTATACGACAGCGACAACGTACACGATGCCGAATCATCCACTGCGGCATTCCGGAGCACCCGGCATTTCCGGATCGCAGACAAGTCATGGTCGATCTCATTCGCATCCACCCCGGCCTTCGATGCCAAACTGGTCGCCGCGCATACCAGGATCGAAGCCGCGATCGGCAGCTTCGCGAGCCTGACACTGGCGCTATGCACCTGGCTGCTGCTGCGCAGCCGTAAGCGCGCCCTGCATGACGCCCGGCAGCTGCAAGATGCGATGCAGCAGGCCGAAATGGCGAGCCGTGCGAAAAGCGAGTTCCTCGCCAACATCGGCCACGAACTGCGCACACCGATGAATGCGATCCTCGGCATGGCCCATCTGGCGCTCGCGGATGAAACCGAGTCGCGCAAACGCAACCGGCTCGAGAACATCCAGTTCTCCGGCGAACATCTGCTGAACACCATAGACAACATCCTCGATTACACCGGCATGGCATATGGAACCTCCCCTGCCCATCCGGTGGATTTCACGCTGCGCAAACTGCTGAGCGAGATCGAAAGTTTCGTAGCACCCAAGACCGCCGAAAAAGGGCTGGGGCTATCCATCGCCATCTCGCCCAGACTCGCTCGCCGCAGACTGCATGGCGATGCACGGGGACTGGAACAGGTGCTGCTCAACTACCTGGACAACGCCGTCAAATTCACGCCCGGAGGACGCATCGCCCTCAGGGTGACGCAACAAGAGGAAAACGACACCTCGTTCAGGCTGCGATTCGAGATACAGGACAGCGGCATCGGCATCGCCGCGGAAAAACAGCGCCACCTCTTCTCGCCGTTCTGGCAGGCCGACAGTTCATCGACCCGGAAGCATGAAGGGATGGGCCTGGGCCTGGCCATATGCAAGAAACTGATCGAGACGATGAAGGACGGCGAGTTCGGCGTGGACAGCGCACCGGGCAGCGGCAGCACCTTCTGGTTCAGCGTACGCATGGACAAGGCCAGCACCACTCGCCGCAAAGAGCAACAGACCGCCGCGACGGGGAACTATGCCAACATCAAGGGCGCACATATCCTGGTGGCCGAAGACAATGCGCTCAGCCAGACCATCATCGGCGGACTGCTGGAAAGCGCGGGAGCCGAGGTGCAACAGGCCCGCAATGGCGTGGAAGCGCTCGAACAGCTGCGGCAGCACACGTTCGACTGCGTGCTGATGGATGTGCAGATGCCCGAGATGGACGGCCTGGCGACTACCCGCGCGATCCGCGCCGATCCGGCGCTAGCGGAACTTCCGGTGATCGCTGTGACGGCCCATGCGTCGAAAGAGAATCGCCGCCGCTGTCTGGACGCCGGCATGAGCGACTTCATCGGCAAGCCGTTCACCCCCGCCGCACTCTACGCCAAACTGGCTTACTGGCTGCCGCCGCGCCACATGCCGGACGACACCCCGCCTGCCCGCACCGCACCGCCACCGGATATCACGCCCCAGCGTAACGGCGACGGCGAGATCATCGACCTGTCGCAACTGGCCGAACTGATAGGCGACGACAAGGCGAAGATGCGAGATTTCGCCGGCAGATTCGTCGAACTGGCGCGGCGAGACCTCGCGGATATCGAAGCCGCGCTGGAACAGAATGACCGTGAGGCACTGGGCAGGCTGGCGCATCACAACAAGGCTCCGGCCAGGATGGTCGGCGCACGGGGCTTCGCCGACCTGTGCCAGGAACTGTCCGACCTCAGCAAACAAGCCGCCGCCCCGACCCAGATGGGCAAAGCCGTCGCCCAGATGCGCCCGCTGCTGGACCGCATCGAACAGCGGGTGCATAAGGAATTGGCGTATTGATCCGACCAGCGTTCTGAAACTCCGTAGGTCGGGTTAGGCCGCAGGCCGTAACCCGACAAAGGAAAAAGTCGGGTTACGCTGCGCTAACCCGACCTACCATTCATTTCAATTCCTCAGCGGCTTCCCCTTCTTCAGCATGTGCTCTATCCGCGCCTGCGTCTTTTCGGTCGCGAGCAGCAACGTAGGTCGGGTTAGCGCAGCGTAACCCGACACCACTCGCCTCATTCATCACCAATCCCCTCGAAATCCATCTGTTCCTGCCCCCAGCCCGCCTCATATATCCCGGCCTCGACATATCGCCGAAAACTGGAATGCGGCCACGCCATCGGAGAAGTCGCATATCCATGCTTCACCGGATTGTAATGAACGTACTCCACGTGCCTCTCGAAATCCCGCTCGTCCCGCAGCATGTGCTCCCAGTAACGGTGCTGCCATAACGCTTGCTCCCGCCGCCTCTCTTGGCTGGCGTTCGGCATGGAACGCAGCGCGGGATCGCAATGCTTGGTGAACCACGTCTTGACCAGCCGCCAGCGAGTGGCGAAATCCGCATCGCCCGGCGGCAACGTCCATATGCAATGCAAGTGATCCGGCAAGACCACTATCGCATTCAGCGAAAACGGACGGGTGACGCTCACGGAAAGAAATGCAGACCGCAAGACATCCACCGCCTCCGCCGAGGCAAATATCGGCCGCCGTTTCTCCGTCACCAACGTGAAGAAGAACGAACCGCCCTCAACGAATGCACGCCGATATCTCATCGCATTCCCCGATCTCGTATACCGTCAATATCCCTGTAGGTCGGGTTAGGCCGCAGGCCGTAACCCGACAGAGTAAGGAGAAAAAGTCGGGTTACGCTGCGCTAACCCGACCTACGGAACTGACTCAAATTTTGGATATAGCTGGTTAATTATTTCCGACACCAACTCAAACGAGTGACACACATTGTTATTCAGTGTACGACTACCATGCGCATAATCGTTGCGGATTGATGGAATGGCCTCCAAGAAAATCTGTAGCCAATCACAATCCAAATCCTCCTGCGTTACTACAGCCTCTGATTCATCTATCTCCCAGCTATCAACACCCGCTTTCCTCATTTCTTCACTCTTTTGGTGTTCATAACGACTCACGGCGCGTTTTCTTGCCCAATGCTCACGTACTGAAAAATTTTCATTCTTGACGAAGCCTTCTTTAATTGCATGCCCCAGAAGCTTTCTAAGCCCAGGTTCAAAACCCCTTTTATGATTCTTCATTTCCGAAGCCACATAATCTGGAAATCTCTCACGAAGCGCAAACTCAAGACATGAAAGTGCTTGTTGCTCAGCAACAGGATAGAAGCGATAAACAAACCAAGCGTATAAGTACAAGTTTCTTGCCGTCTCAAAATGAGTTGCTACATCAACAGGAACATTTTTATTCAACATAAAACACGCAATCGTCTCATATTGATCTTCCACAACTCTGTTCCGACTTTGCCCTGTTCTCAAGTCCAATCTAACGAAAAGGTGCGTACGCGGGTCAGGATCACATATATGTTCAGGCAGCCTTAACCGATCACTCTCTGAGATTTGGTTGCTCATTCTTCAATAGCCCTGTAGGTCAAGTTAGGTGCGTTTTTGCGCCGTAACCCAATGGCGTATCGTCGGGTTACGCTGCGCTAACCCAACCTACCATTCATTTCAATTCCTCAGCGGCTTCCCGTTCTTCAGCATGTGCTCGATCCTTGCCTGCGTCTTCTCGGTCGCGAGCAGTTCCATGAAGTTGCGGCGTTCCAGGTCGAGCAGCCATTGTTCGTCCACCAGGCTACCGACATCCACGTCGCCGCCGCACATGGTTTCGGCGATGCGGCAGCCGATGTTGTAGTCGTGTTCGGAGATGAAGCCGCCTTCGAGCATGTTGACCATCGCGGCCTTGAGGGTGGCGATGCCGGTGCGGCCGGCGACGGCGATCTGACGCTGGTGCAGCGGGGGGCGGTAGGCGGTGGCGGTTAGCGCCTTCGCCTCTTCCTTGGCGACATGCAGCAGCTCGAAGCGGTGCAGCACGATGCGGTCTGACGGCCTGAGATAACCCATCTCGCGCGCCATCTCGGCGCTCTTGGCGACTTCGCCCATGGCGATGTTCTGGAAATATCGGCGGAGGAAGGGGAACACCTCGATGCGGTTGTCGTTGGCGAAGCGCTGCGCTTCCTGTGCGGCGCGCTGAGCCATTTCCTTGCAGCCGCCGCCCGCAGGCAGTACGCCGACGCCGACTTCGACCAGGCCGATATACGTCTCCAGCGTGGCGACGATGCGCGCGCAGTGGATGGAGAACTCGCAGCCCCCGCCGAGCGCCAGTCCGTCCACGGCGGCGATGGTCGGCACCAGTGCGTATTTTAGGCGCTGCGACACTTGCTGGAACTTGGCGACCACGGCTTCGACATGGGGCACGTTGCCCACTGCGGCATTGAATACGTCGCCTGCCCCGCCGCCGCCCGCGACGGTGTATTTGACGCGGTTCGCGGCCTGTTTGAATTTGTCGAACATGGATGCGTGTTGGGCCGGTTCCTGCACGCCCTGCATCAGTTGCAGCAGGTTCGCGCCGTAGGAGAAAGGCGGCTCGGTCTGCCACAGGATCAGCGCGCTGAAGTGGGCCTCGGCCTCGTCCACCCCGCGCAGCATGCCGTCCAGCACCTCGTTGCTGACGGTGTGCATCTTGCTCTTGAAACTCAGGATCGCGATGCCGTCTCCCATGTGCCATAGACGCACTTCGTCGGTCTCGAACACGGTCTCGCCGTACTGGCGCTCTTCGCCCAACAGATGGTCGGGGAAGAGTTGGCGGCGATAGACGGGCAGCGCGGAACGTGGCTGATTGAGACGGGTGACGGGCGAGTAGGAACCCTGCGGCGTATGCACTCCGGTGCGTTCCGGGTCCCGCGCCCATTCCGGCAAGAGCACGTTCGCCATTGCCTTGCCGGCGGCGATGTCGGCGGATATCCAGCCGGCCACCCGCCGCCAGCCTGCGGCCTGCCAAATCTCGAACGGGCCGCTGTCCCAACCGAAGCCCCATCGCACCGCGAAATCGAGATCGCGCGCGTTATCGGCGATATTCTCCAGATACAGCGCGCAGTAATGGAACACATCGCGGAATACCGCCCACAGAAACTGCGCCTGCGGATGCTTGCTGGCATGCAGGCCCGCAAGCTTCTTTGCCCAATCGCGTTCGCGCAGGATGTCCTTCACGCCGTCGTCCACTTTCGCGGCGGATAGTTTGTATTCGCGCGTATGCAGATCGAGGACATGAATATCCTTGCCTATCTTCTGGTAGATGCCCTTCCTGGTCTTCTGCCCCAGCGCACCCTGATCCACCAGATAGCCGAACCAGCCCGGCAGTTCGAAATGCTTGTGCCAGGGATCGTCGGTCAGGTTCTCGCGCATGGTGTCCACCACGTGCGCGAACACGTCGAGGCCGACGATGTCCAGCGTGCGGAAGGTCGCGCTCTTCGGGCGGCCGAGATAGCGCCCGGTCAGCGCGTCCACCATGTCGAAGCCGAGGCTATAGACCGCAGCATGATGCTTGGTCGCGAGCATGGAGAACACGCCGATACGGTTGGCGATGAAGTTGGGCGTATCCTTGGCGCGCACCACGCCCTTGCCCAGCGTCGAGACGAGGAAGGTCTCCAGCCGGTCGAGCAGGCCCGCCTCGGTCTGGTCGCATGCGATCAGTTCGACCAGATGCATGTAGCGCGGCGGGTTGAAGAAGTGAATGCCGCAGAAGCGATGGCGCAGGTTCTCCGGGAACGCCTGCGCCAGCTGGTTGATCGACAGCCCAGAGGTATTGCTGGCAAAGATGGCCCGCTCGTTCAGGTAGGGCGCGACCTTGCGGTACAGGCCCGACTTCCAGTCCATGCGTTCGGCGATGGCCTCGATGACGAGGTCGCATTCGCGCAGCCTGTCCAGATGCTGCTCATAGTTCGCGGGCTGGATGAAGGCGATCTTCGCCGGGCTGGCGGCCGGGGCGGGATCGAGCTTCTTCAGGTTGTCCAGCGCCTTGTTCACGTTGCCGTTCGGGTCGCCCTCCCCCTTGTCGTTTTTCTGGGCAGGCAACTCGAACAGCAGCGTCTCGACGTTGGCGTTGACCAGATGCGCGGCGATCTGCGCACCCATCACGCCCGCGCCCAGCACGGCGACCTTGCGTATCTGAAAGTCTCTCTGCATCGCCATCCTCCAAACATCGGGGAAGAGTCGTCTCTCCCCCGTCACACCGGCTAGAAGCCGTGGGTGTATTGCATACTCAGAATATTCGTTGCGATGGAACCGTAGGTTCCCGCAAGGTTGCCTTTGCCGGCTGCGGCCTGATTGTCGGCGATGGATGCATCCCGGATGAACAGATGCGTGTAAGCCACGTCGATCGCACTATCCTTGCCCGGTTTGTACTGGCCGCCGAACGACAGCCAGATGCGGTTCTGGTCGGGGATGCGCGCGGTACGGAACGCGTCGGACACCGGAGTTTGGTCGTAGGCGAGGCCCATGCGTGCGGTCCACTTGTCGTTGTAGTGATGGTTCGCGCCCACCGATAGTCTCCAGGTATCGCGCCAGTTCTCCTGCACAGTGATCAGGTTCGCGCCGCTGGCCCTGTCGATCTTGAGTTGCTGGAACACACTCCAGCCTGTCCAGGTCGCGTCGGCCATTACATCCCATTTCTCGCTCAACTCATGGAACACGCTGGCGGAGAACGTATCCGGCATCTTCACGTTCAGGCTCACCGCGCCGTCCGGGATCGCCGCGGCCAGCAAGGCCGGGCGGTTGGTGAACGTAACGGTGCCGGTCAGCGTGTAATCGATGGTGGAACGGTAGGCAAGGCCTATCCTGGTCTGCGGCGTTGCATCGAGCAGGATGCCGAAGTTGTAGCCCCATGCGGCATCGTCGCCCTTGATGGTGCTCACCCCTTCCACTCCCGCGCCGCCTATCGCCGCAAGCGCCCCGGCCCCGCCGACAGAGAACGCCGCAGCGCTGTAGTTCACCGCGCTGGTCAGCAAGCCGTCGATAGTCTGATAGTTGAGTCCCGCACCCAGCGTCAGCGTGTCGCTCACGCGATACGACAACGCGGGATTGATGTTGATGGTCTGTATCTTGGACTGGATCGCCTGGAACCGGCCTATCCATGCCGGATCGTAACTGGTCTGCAAGCCGAACGGCACGTTCACGCCGACGCCGAACTGCATCGCCGGATCAATCTCCATTGCGAAATATCCGTTCGGCACATAGCCCCAGTCGCCGGGGTCGCCGCCGTTGTTACCGGCAGGCTGCAGCAATGCGCCCGCAGCCGTCGCTCCCGGCGTAAAGGCTGCGGAAGGACGGATCGCATGCAAGGCCACCGCGACTTGTTTCCCTTTCAGCCGCGACATCCCCGCCGGGTTGAAATAGATGGTGCTTGCGTCTTCCGCGCTCGCGGCTCCCCCGGCGAAGGCATTGCCCATGGCACTGCCGCTCTGTTCGATGAGGCTGTATCCCGCGGCAGCCGAGGCGATGCCGGAGATGCTCGCCAATACGGCGGCCATCGAATATTTCAGCGCCAGTTTTTTGAATGTCATGTTTTCTCCTCCTCTTGATTTTTATAGCAATTCTTTGCGACGCTATACCTGTTCCTCCGGCGGCACGACGCGCGGTTTGCGGTTCTCGTCCACCGCGACATAGGTCAGCATCGCTTCGGTGACTTTCACGCAGGTCGGCCTTTCCGGGTCGCGCTGCGAATACACCTCGACGTCCACGGTGATCGAGGTGCGTCCGACCTTGACGACCTTCGCGTAGAAACTCACCAGGTCGCCGACCAGCACCGGCTGCTTGAACACGAAAGAATTCACCGCGACGGTCGCGACCCGGCTCCGGGCGCGATACAAGGCGGGAATGCTGCCGGCGATGTCCACCTGCCCCATCAACCAGCCGCCGAAGATGTCGCCGGCATAGTTCGCATCGGACGGCATCGCGACCATGCGCAGCGTAGGCTCGCGTTGCGGCAGCGTGACGATCGCCGGGCTCTCTTCCTGATCCATGACTAATGCCCCTCGTAAAGTTCGCGGATCTGCGCCGCATAACGCTGCGCCAGTTCGTTGCGCTTGATCTTCAGCGTCGGCGTCAGCAGCCCGTTCTCTATGCTCCAGGGTTCGCGCATCAGCAGCACGCGGTTGACCTTGGCATAGCCGGGAAATCCGCGCAGGTTGCGGGCGATGCGTCTCAGCACCCTGGCCTCGACGCGGCTGTCGCTCAGCGCCTCAGGCATGTCGGCGCGGATGCCGACCTCCCGGGCGAAATGCTGCCAACCTTCCGGATTCACCACGCCGAGCACGACCAGATACGGATGCGCCTCGCCGAACACCATCACCTGGTCGAACAGCGGATCGTGCAGCATCGCGATCTCCATGTCGGTCGGCGGGATCTTCTCGCCGTTCGACATCACGATGATGTCCTTGGTGCGCCCGGTGATGTAGATGTGGCCGGTATCGGAGATATGCGCGACATCGCCGGTATTCAGCCAGCCGTCGGCGGCTATCATCTCGCGCGTCGCCTCCGGGTTGTTCCAGTAACCCATCATCACGTTCGGCCCTTTCAGCAGCAGCTCGCCCTGCTCGCCCAGGCGCACCTGGATGCCGGGGATAGGCTGGCCTACGCTGTCCGGGAAGTTGTTCGCCGGACGGTTGCCGGCGATCACCGGGCTGGTCTCGGTCAGGCCGTAGCCTTGCACCACCGGCAGGCCGAGGCCGACGAACATCCGGGAAATCTCCGGCGCCAGCGCGGCCCCCCCGCTGATCGCCGCGCGCAGCCGTCCGCCCATGCGGTCGAGTATCTTCTGCGCGACCAGCTTTTGCAGCAGCGGCCACAACAGGAACGACGCCTTCCACGGCCCGCGTCCCTGACCGTACTCGAAGCGCGCCCAGCCGATCTCCACGGCCAGATGGAACAGGCGGCGCTTCAGCACCGAGCCTTCGTCCAGCTTGGCGCGTATCGCCGCATAGATGCGCTCGTAGATGCGCGGCACCGAGACCAGCAACGTCGGACGGATGAACTTCAGGTCTTCCGACAGCTGCGGGATGGAACGTGCGAATGCGACGGTCGCACCGGTCATCATCGGAAGGTAGTAGCCCAGCGTGCGCTCGAAGGTATGCGACAACGGCAGGAAGGAAAGCAGCAGGTCGTCCCCGCGCACCGCGATGATGTCCAGGCTGGCGTGGGCGTTGGAAAGGATGTTGTGATGACTGAGCATCACACCCTTGGGGCGGCCTGTGGTGCCGGAGGTATAGACGATGGTAGCCAGATCGGCCGGCACCGTGGACAGCGCGGACTGCAACCGTGCGGCCGCGGGCAGAAACTCGGCCATGCTCTTCAGGCTGTGGTCGTTGCTGTTCGGTATCTCGTCGATACTGACGAAACACAGCACGCTGCGCATCTGGTCGCGCACGGTGCGCAGCGCCTGCCACTGCTCGGCGTTCTCAAACAGCAGCACCTTCACCTCGGCATTGTTGACGATATAGGCGATGTTGTCGGGCCGGTCCACGGTGTACAGCGGCACGACGACCAGCCCCAGCGACATCGCGGCCTGGTCGAACATCATCCAGTAGGGGCAGTTGCGCAGCATGATCGCGACGCGGTCTCCGTACTGCAGGCCGAGACCGCCCAGCGCCGCCTGCCAGCGCGCCACTTCGTCGCGCATCTCCCGCCAAGTGTAGTCACGCCACTCGTTACCGATGAAATGGCGGTAAGCGATCTTGTCCGGCGTGCGACGTACGCGCTCCAGAAACAGCCCATGCAAGGTCAACGCCTGTTGAGGCGTGATCACGTCTTCCAGTTGTGCCTGCATCACCCCTCCTTGATTTTTGTAGTTTTGTTATCAGTCCAGAAACAGATCGTGCTGCAACTCGACGCCGGGCATCACCGCATATTGTTCGAAATCGGCTATGCCCGCTTCCTTCAGCACTTCTTCGTCGATAAAGAAGTTGCCGCTGCACTCGCGGCTGTCTCGCATCAGTATCCGCCAGGCCGCATCGGCGACGATGGCCGGCTTGCGCGAGGCGTTCAGCATCGCCTCCGGGAAGTTGAACTCTATCGCCGCGGTCGCGATCGTCGTGCGCGGCCACAGGCAGTTCACCGCTATCGCTTTGACACCATCGCCGTCGGCGGCGAACTCCCTCGCCATGCCCAGCGCGCACAGGCTCATGCCGTATTTCGAGATGGTATAGGCCAGATGCGGTGCGAACCACTTCGCATCCATGTTCAGCGGCGGCGACAGGTTCAGGATATGCGGATTGGCCGCCCGCTTCAGATGCGGGATGCAGGCCTGCGACATCAGAAAGGTCGCGCGCATGTTCACGTCCCACATCCGGTCCAGCCGCTTCGGCGTCGTGTCCAGCGTGCCGGTCAGACTGATCGCGCTGGCGTTGTTGACCAGCACGTCTATGCCGCCGAAGCGTTCGACAGTCTGCGCTACCGCAGACTGGATCGCCTGTTCGTCGCGCACATCGAGTTGTATCGCCAGCGCCTGTCCGCCCGCCGCCTCGACCTCGGCGGCGACGCTGTGTATCGTGCCCGGCAGTTTGGGATGCGGCTCCGCCGTCTTGCCGGTAATCACCACCTTCGCGCCGTCGCGCGCGCAGCGTAGCGCAATCTCGCGTCCGATGCCGCGCGAGGAGCCGGTGACGAACACCACCTTGTCGCGCAGTCCGGTCATCAGCCCTTGGCCCGCAGCTCTTCCGGGGCGAAGTCGTCCACCATGATGACCTTGCGACGCAGCGCATAGTCGCGCTCCAGCAGCAGCGCCTGCTCCGCGTCGATCAGGCCGATGTCGCGCGCCTCGGCGATGCGCTGCAACTCTTCCAGAGCCTTCAGCTTGCCCGCCTTGCGCGCCTTGTCCAGTTCGGCCTGCAGCGGTTCGCATTCCAGCGTGCTCGCGAGCGCGGCTTCCAATGCGCCGATCGCATCCTGCTCGTCGGTCGGCAAATACATGCCTGCCGTCAGGCGGTCGCGCGCAGCCCCCGGCTGCATCAGCAGCGTGGAAATCTCGTGGCCCAGCTCATCGGACGGCGGCGACAATCGCAGCCCGACCGGGAACACCAGCGTGCCCAGCATCCAGCGCATGAGCGGGTTCGGGAAATTCTGCACCACGCCGTCCAGCGCCTGCTGGATGCGGTACAGCGCGTCCTGCATGGACCAGTGCAGCAAAGGCAAGTCTTCGGCGGGACGGCCGTCATCCTCGAAGCGCTTCAGCGTCGCCGAGCACAGATACATCAGGCTCAGCACATCGCCCAGCCTGCCGGACAGTTTCTCGCGCCGCTTCAGCGAGCCGCCGAGCACCGCCATCGCCATATCCGCCGCCAGCGCGAAGTTGGCCGAGAAGCGGGTCAGCTGCTGGTAATAGCGGCGGGTCTCCGCACCCGGCGGCGCGTGGATGCCCAGCCCGCCGGTGATGCCGAACACAAGGCTGCGCGCGGCGTTGCTCATCGCGAAACTGATGTGTCCGAACAGCGCCTCGTCGAACTGGTGCAGCGCAAGCTCGCGATCCTGCTCGTGCGCTGCGGCGACTTCCCTCAGCACATAAGGATGGGCGCGGATCGCACCCTGGCCGAAGATGATCATGCTGCGCGTCAGGATGTTCGCCCCCTCGACGGTGATGCCTATCGGCGCCTGCTGGTAGTCGCGGCCGAGATAATTGTCGGGGCCGAGGCAGATGCCCTTGCCGCCATGCACGTCCATCGCGTCGTTGATGACGATGCGGCCGCGCTCGGTAGCGTGGTATTTCATCACCGCAGAAATCACCGACGGCTTCTCGCCCATGTCCACCGAGAGGGCGGTGAAGCGCCCCGCCGCATCGACCATGTAAGTGTGCGCACCGATGCGCGCCAGCGGTTCCTCTATGCCCTCGAAGCGTCCTATCGGCAGCTTGAATTGCTTGCGCACACGGGCGTAGGCGCCGCTGGTGCGCGCGGCCATTTTCATGCCGCCTATGCTGCTGGCGGGCAGAGAGATCGAGCGTCCCGCCGCCAGACATTCCATCAGCATGCGCCAGCCCTGTCCGACGCGCGAAGTGCCGCCGATCACATAGTCGATGGGGATGAACACATCTTTGCCCTGCGTCGGGCCGTTCAGGAACGCGGAATTCAGCGGGAAGTGGCGGCGACCGAGCTGCACGCCCGGCGTGTCTGCGGGGATCAGCGCCAGCGTGATGCCGCAATCGGTCTCGCCACCCAGCAGGCGCTCGGGATCGTACAGCTTGAACGCCAGCCCGAGCAGAGTCGCCACCGGGGCCAACGTGATGTAGCGTTTCTCCCAGTTCAGGCGTATACCCAGCACGTCCTTCTGCCCGCCGAACTCGCCGTGGCACACCACGCCGTAGTCCGGGATCGCCCCGGCATCGGAACCGGCGAACGGGCCGGTCAGCGCGAAACACGGTACTTCCTGGGCCGTCGCCAGACGGCGCAGATATTTGTCCTTCTGCTCGTCGGTGCCGTAATGCAGCAACAACTCGGCCGGCCCCAGCGAATTCGGCACCATCACGGTGACTGCTGCCGTGCCGCTGCGCGAGGCTACCTTGGACACCACCGCCGAATGCGCCTGCGCGGAGAACTCCAACCCGCCGTAGCGCTTCGGCACGATCATGCCGAAGAAGCCCTTTTCCTTGATGAATTGCCAGACTTCGGGCGGCAGGTCGGCGCGATTGTGGGTGATGTCCCAGTCGTCCAGCATAGAGCACAACTGCTCGACTTCGTTGTCGAGGAAGGCCTGCTCCTCCGGCTTGAGGCTGCACTTGGGGAACGCCAGCAGCTTGTCCCAATCCGGGTCGCCGCTGAACAGATCGCCGTCCCACCATACCGTGCCGGCGTCTATCGCCTCCTGCTCGGTCGGAGAGATCGGCGGCAGCACCTTGCGGAATATCTTGAGTATGTTGCCGCTGACCAGGCTGCGGCGCAGCGTAGAAATGCCGAACGTAACGATGAACAGAAACAGCAGCACATAGACGATTTGCAATGCTGTATCGGAGATGCGCGCCTGGATCGCGATCACCGGCACGACCACCATCATCGCCAACACCCAGCTCACAATGGAAGCGCGAAAGAACGCCAGAATGGTGAAGACCGCCAACGCCAGCAGGATGGTCAGAAACATGCTCGAAATTCTCCCCGGATTATTCTTTTAGTTCGTCGCCGCACTTTAACGCGAGACGGCATGCGGCACAACCCGGAAGGCCATGGAGATAACGTATTGTCGCAACCTATGTCGGCACGTGCGCTCGGGATGGCGTTCTGACTCAGTCGTGCCTGCTCAATCTTGCCGCGATGAAAGTGAGCAGTATGGCTGCAGCCATCACTCCGAAGACGATACCGACCGAACCTATGCGTTCCGGAACAAGGAGCAGCAGCGCACCCAGCCCCAACATCATCGAACCCGACATCAGTTTCAGCAGCCTGCCTTCGCGCCCTGTGAGTTTTCGCGCGCCCAGAGTGCGAGAGAAAATAACGACGATGGCTGCCAGCGGTACGATGTAAATCAGGTTGTAAGCGGCAAGCCAGAAGTAACGAGCCAGAGAAGAAGGCTCGGCAAGGGTAAGGATACGCGTATAGACCATCGGGAATCCGGCCGTACACAGCAACTCGTAGAAATTGGCAGCGACAGCCAGCAACAGTGTCGCGACAATCATCGCCGGCAATCGATCCGTGGCGAGAATGGTACGAGCGCGATGAAAGATATCCGTCTTATTCGATTCGGATATCGACAGCGTGAATCCCCGCTCGAACCAGAAGAAGTCCTTGACGTTCACAATGCCTACGAACAACGCCAGCACACCCGCCGCCAGAGTGACCCAAGCAAGGTGGCCGAATATCTGAAATACGTTAAGCCATGCGGCCATAAAAGCGAAATACATCAGCCCAGATATCGCAACGAAGATACCGCCTATGATCAGCATGCGCGCACGGCTCTTCTGGTGCGCCATCATCGACAGCAAAAAAAGCAACACGAAGAAAGCACAGGGATTGAAAGCATCGAGTCCGGCCAGCACTAATGTCAGCATCGGCAGTGACAGCGAGGCCGCATCTATCGTACCGACCAACGGGATGGCTATGGTTTCGCTAACGACATCGGGCATCGGCATGGCCAGAGGCTGGCCGGAAAGCTCGCGCATGCGGCATGCATCAAGCCGTTCGCGCAACATTGCACCGGTGGTTTCATCGCTGTCCCAGCCGAAATGCATCTCGCCGCAGAACATGAATGCAGGCACTCCCGCACGCCTTCCGGCAGCATCCGCCTCGACTAGTTCACGAAACCGTCGCGCATTTTCCGAATCGCGAGAAACTTCGAGTTCATGCAATGTGACCCAAGGCCGGGCCTCCGGAATGGCGCTCACATGAGGATGTGCGGCGATGCAATGCGGACAACTCTGCCCCCAGAAAAAATACAACTGCACCTGCGGCTGCCCATCCGTGCCGGGTTTGATCCACGGCTCGGCGGCATATACGGTGAAAGACAGTAGCGCAAGCACCGTAAACAGTACTCTCGACGGCAGGATTGAATGGCGGACGACCAGCAGGATACGTACAAGAAGCTGGGATATCGTAAATACGCCGCGAGCACTCTTCATTCCGCTTTCTCCGCATTGTTTATGTTCGCCTCACTTTGCCCGTTCAACCGCCTGCTCGACGCGTTCCACCGCGAATATTTCCATGCCGGGTATCTTCTGCTTGGGCGCGTTGGCCTTGGGAATGATGGCATGGGTGAAGCCGAGCTTGGCAGCTTCCTTCAGGCGCTCTTGGCCGCGCTGCACCGGACGCACTTCGCCGGCGAGACCGACCTCGCCGAACACCACCAGCTTCTCCGGCAACGGCTTGTTGCGCAGGCTGGAGACCATCGCGAGAATCACCGCGAGGTCGGCGCCCGGCTCGGTGATCTTCACGCCGCCGACCGCGTTGATGAACACGTCCTGGTCAAAGCAGGCGATGCCCGCATGACGATGCAATACCGCCAACAGCATCGCCAGCCGGTTCTGTTCCAGCCCCAGCGACAGCCGCCGCACGTTGGGCGAATGCGCCTCGTCGAGCAGCGCCTGTATCTCCACCAAGAGCGGACGCGTCCCCTCCTGCGTCACCATCACGCAGGAACCGGCGACCTGTTGTCCATGCTGCGACAGGAACAGCGCCGACGGATTGCTGACTTCGCGCAGCCCCTTCTCGGTCATCGCGAACACGCCCAACTCATTCACCGCACCGAAGCGGTTCTTGAACGCGCGTATCAGGCGAAAGCTGGAATGGGTGTCGCCCTCGAAATACAGCACAGTGTCGACGATATGCTCGAGTACGCGCGGGCCGGCCAATGCCCCCTCTTTGGTGACGTGGCCGACGAGGATGATGGTGATGTCCTGGCTCTTGGCGATGCGCGTCAGCTGCGCGGCGCATTCGCGCACCTGCGCCACCGAGCCGGGCGCGGAGGTGAGCTGCTCGGAATACACGGTCTGGATCGAGTCGATCACGACCACGTTCGGCTTGTCCGCGGCGATGGCCGCCTGGATCTTTTCCAGCTGAATCTCGGGCAACAGCCGCAAGCCCTGTGCATCCAGCGACAATCGCTTTGCGCGCAAGGCGATCTGCTGCGCCGATTCCTCGCCACTGACATACAGCGTCTTCTGTTGTCTGGACAGATGCGCCAGCACTTGCAGCAGCAACGTGGACTTGCCGATGCCCGGATCGCCGCCGATCAGCACCACGCCGCCCGACACCAGCCCGCCGCCCAGCACTCGATCGAATTCCGCGATACCAGTCGGCGTGCGCGGCACTTCGGCCGCTTCGACTTCGGAAAGCATCTGCACACGGCCCGATGCCGCCAACGAACTAAAACGATTGCCGCCCTTGACCGCCGTCTCGGCCACCGATTCGACCAGCGTGTTCCACTCCATACAGTGCGGACACTGCCCCTGCCACTTGGGCGACTGTCCGCCGCATTCGGTGCAGCTATAGATCGTTTTCGGCTTTGCCATGCTGTCTCCATTAATGTCCTGCACAATAGCGCACAACAAAATTTCGGCGCAAGCCGGAACCATAAAATGCGGGCGATAAAAAAGGCGAACTTTCGTTCGCCTTTTAGTGTTGGCGGAGTGGACGGGACTCGAACCCGCGACCCCCGGCGTGACAGGCCGGTATTCTAACCAACTGAACTACCACTCCATGTGATTCAGCCCCCGTTCAAGGGGTCGGCATTATAGCCGCTTCCGGAAGTTTTAGTTCGATATCTGCATGTTTTTTTGCATCGGACAGATAAGCCTGGAACAACTCTTCGCCGGTAAGCTGACGCAGCTGTTGCGTATAAGCCATGCGCTTCATCTCGTCCGGAGCCTCGCCTTGCTTGACGGCATCGATGCGCACCAGCACATAACCGGCTCCCGTCTCCGCGCCTACATACTGCGGGAACTTGTCGCCGTTGGCCTGGAATACCTGGCGCACCAGACCGATGTCGAGATCGCCGAAACGCGCGCGGGTGATGCTCTGCACTGCACTCCAGCCCAGCGCAGGCTTGCCGCCGCCCTGCAGTTGCGCCAATGCCGCCTTGCCCTGTTCCGCCGCCAGCTTCAATGCCTGCTGTTGCATCAGCTTCTGATGGATTGCCTGCTGCACCTCGCTCAGAGGACGCACCGATGCGGACTTATGTTCCAGTATCCGCGCAGCCACCAGCGTGTTCGTCGCCACCTCGATCGCCGCAGTGTTGCGCTTGTTCTTCACGGCTTCGTCGCTGAACACGGCCTGCAGCATCTTGTCCGTCCACGGCGCGGCGGCGTTCGCACCCTTGACCAGCCAGCCGCTCTGCTCGATCTTCGCAGCAACCAGTTCGGCGGCCGGCTTCAACGTGTCGCTTTGCTCATAGACAGTGTTGCTGAACTTCTCCGCCTGCTCGGCAAAAAAGTCTGCCGCCTTCTGCTGGCGCAGCTTGCCGTTGATGCTTGCGCGCACGGCCGCATAAGGTTGCACTTGGGACGGCTTGATCGCCACCAGCTTGATGATGTGATAACCGAAATCGGACTTCACCAGCCCGCTGATCTCGCCCTGCTTGAGCGCGTAAGTAGCGTCCTCGAAAGGCTTGACCATCATGCTGCGGCCGAAGAAGCCGAGATCGCCGCCGTTCGCGGCGGAACCCGGATCTTCGGAGTTGGCTTTGGCCAGTTCGGCAAAGCGGGCCGGATCCTTCTTCGCCTGCTGCAGCAACTTTTCGGCCTTGGCCTTGGCGGCATCCCGGTCGGCCTGAGGTGCGGCCTCGGCGACGGAGACCAGAATATGCGCGGCACGGCGCTCTTCTGGCGTACCGAATTCCTGTTGATGTTCGTCGTAATAGCGGCGCAGCTCTTCCTCAGCCACAGTCACCTTGGCCTGAAGTTCGTCAGCCGAAAACAGCACGTATTCGACGCGCGCCTGTTCCGGCATCTGGAACTCCTTCTGATTCTGCTTGTAGTAGTCCTGGACTTCGGCATCGCCAACCTGAGCTCGTGCCACGAACGACTGCGACGAGACCACGGCGACACTGATGCTGCGCTGCTGTTCGTTCAGGCGGACGATGTTGTCCACCACGCCGGTCGAAGCAAAACCGTTCTGAACATAGGCATTGCGCATCTGCTGCCCGACCATGTCATCCCGCAGACGAACCTCGAACGTCAGCGGATTCATGTTGCGGCTCGCCAATGCGGCTTCGTAGCGGCTCTTGTCGAACTTTCCGTCCTGCTGGAACGCCTCGATGCCCGCAATCAGTTGCGCGACCTGCGCGTCTGTCACCGCCAGGCCCGCGGCCTTGGCGCGCTCCAGCAGCAGACGTTGCGCGACCAGATTATCCAGCACGGCGCGCTTCATCTCCGGATCATCCAGCATCGCGGCGTCGAAGTTCTCGCCCAGCATCTGGCGCAGCTGTTCCTGCTGCCGACCGATCGCCTCATCGAATTCCTGGCGATTGATCTTGGCGCCGTCCACGGTCGCCACGACCTCGTCCGAATTGCCCGATCGGTTGTATGAGTCGACCCCCCAGAACGCAAACGGCAGGATGATGACCGCCAGCACTATTTGCACCAGTCGTTTTTTCTCGCGAACAAAATCAAACATAGCGTTGGTACTCGATTGTTGTGTTCCGGCAAACGCCAGATATGAAAAAAGGCGAACTTTCGTTCGCCTTGATTTGGCGGAGTGGACGGGACTCGAACCCGCGACCCCCGGCGTGACAGGCCGGTATTCTAACCAACTGAACTACCACTCCATAACTTGTACAACTAACAACATTTTTGGTGGGTGCTGACGGGATCGAACCGCCGACAATCGCCTTGTAAGGGCGGTGCTCTACCAGCTGAGCTAAGCACCCGACAAAGAACGCTAGTTTACAGCATCCTTCAAACCTTTGCCAGCAGTAAATTTAGGAACTTTCGCTGCCTTGATCTTGATTGCCTCGCCGGTGCGCGGATTGCGGCCGGTGCGGGCGGCGCGCTTGCCGACCTTGAACGTGCCGAAACCAACCAGACTCACTGTATCGCCCTTCTTCAGCGCCTTCTTGATGGACTCGACGGTGGCGTCAAGCGCACGACCAGCAGCCGCCTTGGAAATATCAGCGGATTTTGCGATTGCATCGACCAGATCAGATTTATTCACGTAAGTCCCCTTTGCTAATTAGTTGGAATCAGGGCCATGCCCTGTAGTGCCTTTATATCAAGGCTACTCGAAGTTGGTCAAGCACACCGGAGCGCTCCGAGTGATTTTCCCCGCGCGAATTCCGTGAGGAAAATCTCGCATTAATGCTTGGTCGCGACGACCACCCCAGTCTGCTTCGCATCCGCTGCCAATTCGACAACCGCTATCTTTTCAGAGGGCTCCGACAACGGCTCCGGCTTGCGCTCCAGCGCCATTTCCAGCACCTGATCTATCCATTTCACCGGATGGATATCCAGCTTGTTCTTGATATTGTCGGGAATCTCGGCCAGATCCTTGGTGTTTTCCTGCGGGATCAGCACGATCTTGATGCCGCCGCGTTGCGCTGCCAGCAGCTTTTCCTTCAAGCCGCCGATAGGCAACACTTCGCCGCGCAACGTGATTTCGCCAGTCATCGCAACGTCGGCGCGTACCGGAATTCCGGTCAACGCGGAGACGATAGAGACGCACATGCCGATACCGGCGCTGGGACCGTCCTTGGGGATCGCACCTTCCGGCAGGTGAATGTGCAGATCGTTCTTTTGATAGAACTCCTCGTCGATGCCCAACCGCTTCGCGCGACTACGCACCACGCTCAAGGCCGCCTGGATGGACTCCTGCATCACCTCGCCGAGCTTGCCGGTGGTGGTGGTCTTGCCCTTGCCGGGCAGGACCGCAGCCTCGATCGTCAACAACTCGCCGCCGACCTCGGTCCACGCCAGACCGGTAACCTGGCCGACCTGATTGTTCTTTTCGGCGATACCGTAGCTATAGCGGCGCACCCCCAGATACTTGTCGAGGTTGCGCGCAGTAATCACCACCTTCTTGTCGCTGCTCTTCAGCGCGAGCGCCTTCACCACCTTGCGGCAGATCTTGGAAATCTCGCGCTCCAGACCGCGCACACCGGCTTCGCGCACGTAATAGCGCACGATGTCGCGCAACGCACTCTCGGAGATGCTGATGTCTTCCGGCTTGAGTCCGTTGTTCTTCTGCGCCTTGGGCACCAGATAGCGGTTGGCGATGTTGATCTTTTCTTCTTCCATATAGCTGGAAACATGAATGATCTCCATGCGATCCAGCAACGGCTCGGGAATATTCAGCGTATTCGCCGTCGCGACGAACATCACGTCGGAAAGATCGTACTCGACCTCGACATAATGATCGACGAAAGTACTGTTCTGCTCGGGATCGAGCACTTCCAACAGCGCAGACGACGGATCGCCACGCATATCCATGCCCATCTTATCCACTTCGTCGAGCAGGAACAGCGGATTCTTCACGCCGATCTTGTTCATGTTCTGCAGGATCTTGCCCGGCATCGAACCGATATAGGTGCGACGATGACCGCGAATTTCGGACTCGTCGCGTACCCCGCCCAGCGACATGCGCACGAATTTGCGGTTGGTCGCACGAGCGATCGACTGGCCGAGCGAAGTCTTGCCGACGCCCGGAGGACCGACCAGACAGAGGATGGGGGCCTTCAATTTATCCACACGCTGCTGCACGGCCAGATATTCGAGGATGCGTTCCTTGACCTTGTCCAGACCGTAGTGATCTTCTTCCAGCACCACTTCAGCCGCCTTCAGGTCGGCGCTGATCTTGGTCTTTTTCTTCCATGGCAAACCGACCAGCACGTCAATGTAGTTGCGCACCACAGTGGCCTCGGCCGACATCGGCGACATCAGGCGCAACTTTTTGAGCTCGGCATCGACCTTGGCGCGCGCTTCCTTGGGCATATGCGCGGCCTTGATTTTTTTCTCCAGCTCGTCGAGGTCGCCGCCCTCCTCGCCCTCGCCCAATTCCTTCTGGATCGCCTTGACCTGCTCGTTCAGGTAATACTCGCGCTGACTCTTCTCCATCTGGCGCTTCACGCGGCCGCGGATGCGCTTCTCGACCTGCAGAATGTCAATCTCGGCCTCCAGCAGGCCCAGCAGATGCTCCAGACGCTTGCGCACGCCAAATATCTCCAGCACTTCCTGCTTCTGTTCGAGCTTGAGCGGCAGATGCGCCGCGATGGTATCGGCCAATCGGCCTGCATCGTCGATTCCAGCCAGCGATGTCAGTATCTCTGGCGGAATCTTCTTGTTGAGTTTCACATACTGATCGAACTGGGCGATCAGCGCGCGGCGCATCGCCTCGGACTCGCTGCTGGTCCCGTCCTCGGCTGGAACGATCTCCGCTTCCGCATCGAAGCGACTGTCCGCATCGTACACACGCAACACCTTGACGCGCTGCGTACCCTCGACCAGCACCTTCACGGTGCCGTCCGGCAGCTTGAGCATCTGCAGAATGTTCGCCATGCTGCCGATGGAATACAGGTCATCCTTACCCGGATCGTCCTTGGCCGCAGACTTCTGCGCGACCAGCACGATGCCCTTGCCCGCATCCATCGCAGCCTCGAGCGCCTTGATGGACTTGGAACGCCCGACGAACAGCGGGATGACCATATGCGGGAACACCACGACGTCGCGCAGCGGCAACAGCGGGTGCAGATCGGCTTGAGTGGGACTTGTTGGGGTATCTTGTTCTAGCATGGCTTCAACCTATACGTTAACCGAAGGGTTAGATGGGGATGGCCGCGAATAATTCAAGCATCCCCACCGGGACAAGATAACAAAGAACGGGCGGAAGCAGCCAGATCAGGCTGCCTTGTGGTTATCCGCATAGATGATCAACGACTGGATCTCACCATCGGCGCCGGTCTCATCCAGCACCACCTTCTCGGCATTATCCATGGACGGCAAGTCGAACATCACATCGAGCAGCGCGTGCTCCAGTATCGAGCGCAAGCCACGGGCACCAGCCTTGCGCGCCAGCGCCTGGCGAGCCACCGCAGCCAGCACGCCCTCGCGGAACTCCAGCTCCACGCCTTCCATAGCGAACAGCTTCTGGTATTGCTTGGTCAGCGCGTTCTTGGGCTCGGTCAGGATACGCACCAGCGCCGCCTCGTCCAGCTCTTCCAGCGTCGCGATGACCGGCAGGCGGCCGACGAACTCCGGGATCAAACCGAACTTGACCAGATCCTCGGGCTCCACATCACGCAACGTCTCGCCGGTCTTGCGCTCGTCGTTGCTGCTGATGGTTGCGCCGAAGCCGATGCTGGCCTTCTTGGAACGATTGCGAATGACCTTCTCCAGTCCGTCGAATGCGCCGCCGCAAATGAACAGGATGTTGGTGGTGTCCACCTGCAGGAACTCGGTGTTCGGGTGCTTGCGTCCACCCTGAGGAGGAATCGAAGCCTTGGTGCCTTCGATCAGCTTCAACAACGCCTGCTGCACGCCTTCGCCAGACACGTCGCGGGTAATCGACGGGTTGTCGGACTTGCGCGATATCTTGTCGATCTCGTCGATGTAGATGATGCCGCGCTGCGCCTTCTCGACGTTGTAATCGCAGGCCTGCAGCAGCTTCTGGATGATGTTCTCGACATCCTCGCCGACATAACCGGCCTCGGTCAGCGTCGTCGCATCGGCCATCACGAACGGCACGTCCAGCAGGCGCGCCAAGGTCTGCGCCAGCAGGGTCTTGCCCGAACCGGTGGGACCAACCAGCAGGATGTTGCTCTTAGCCAGCTCCACGCCGTCCTTATTGTCGCTTTTCAGACGTTTGTAGTGGTTGTACACCGCAACCGACAGGATGCGCTTGGCCTTTTCCTGGCCGATCACATACTCGTCCAGCTCGCTGCAGATATGCTTCGGTACCGGCAGCTCGTCCGTCTTCCCCGCACCGACCGTCTCGCTCTGGCTTTCCTCGCGCATGATGTCGTTGCACAGCGTGATGCACTCGTCGCACACGAACACCGAAGGGCCCGCGATCAGCTTGCGGACCTCGTGCTGGCTCTTGCCGCAGAACGAGCAGTAGAGCAACTTGTCGCCTGATTTCTTATCGCCGCTCATTCTTTCTCAAACCTTCCATTCAGATCATGTTGACGCCATCTATCGGCGCACCGATTCAAAAGTTTATGGGCGCTTGTCCAGCACCTGATCCACCAGACCGTATTCCACGGCAGCGGATGCGCTGAGGAAATTGTCGCGATCCGTGTCTCGCTCTATGGTCTCCACCGATTGTCCGGTGTGCTGCGCCAGCATCTGGTTGAGCTTCTGCTTCAGGTACAGGATCTCCTTGGCATGTATCTCGATATCCGATGCCTGGCCGCGGAAGCCGCCGAGCGGCTGGTGGATCATCACACGCGAATTGGGCAGACAGAAACGCTTGCCCTTTTCGCCTGCGGTCAGCAGGAACGCGCCCATGCTGGCCGCCTGGCCGATGCACAGCGTGCTGACAGGGGACTTGATGAACTGCATCGTATCGTAGATCGCCATGCCCGCCGTCACCGAGCCGCCGGGGGAGTTGATGTAGAAATGGATGTCCTTGTCCGGATTCTCCGATTCCAGGAACAGCATCTGGGCGACGATCAGGTTCGCGCTGTAATCGTTCACCTCGCCCACCAGGAACACCACGCGCTCCTTGAGCAAACGGGAGTAGATGTCATACGCCCGTTCGCCGCGCCCGCTGGTCTCGACGACCATCGGCACCAACCCGATATTCTGCGGCTCTATACGATCCATCACATCAATTTCCCATCAGTTCGTTGAAGGCAATCGCCTTGTCCACCGCCTTGACTCGTCCCATGACCCAGGCCACGACGTTTTCTTCCAGCGCCAGATTCTCGACTTCCTGCAGACGTGCAGCGTCGCCATAGTACCAACGCACCACATCTTCCGGATGATCGTAGCTCTGAGCATAATCATCCACCAGCGCGCGCACTTGTTCAGCCTTGGCCTTCAAGTCGTGCTTCTGCACCAAATCAGCAAGAATCAGGCCCAACTTGACGCGCTTGGCCGCCTGCTCGGCAAACAACTCCTGTGGCAGCTGCATACCCTTCATCTTCATGCCGCGCGCTTCCATGTCGCGTGCGGTCTGCTGCATCAAGTTATGCGCTTCCCATTCCACCAGCGCCTTGGGCAGATCGAACTGCGCTGTCTTCAACAGCGCATCCATCGCCACATCCTTGTTGCGCGCATTCAGGCGACGAGTGACCTCGCGCTGCAGATTGGCGCGAATTTCCTCTTCCAGCTTACCCACGTCGCCGCCGGTGATGCCGACCGCCAGAGCGAACTCGGCATCCAGTTCCGGCAACTTGGGCGCCTCAACGCTGTTCAGCGTGATCGTGAACGTCACCTGCTTACCGGCCACATCCTTGCCGTGATAGGTTTCCGGGAAGGTCATATCGAAAGACTTGGTCTCGCCGGCCTTCATGCCGGTGATCGCAGCCTCGAACTCGGGCAGCATGCGCCCGACGCCCAACTGGAACGGATAGTCCTTGGCCTCTCCGCCCTGAAACACCTCGCCATTCAGCTTGCCGACGAAATCGACATGCACCTGGTCTTCCGCCTGCGCGGCGCGATCCACCTTCTCGAAGGTGGCGCGCTGCTTACGCAGCGTCGCGATGGTGTTGTCCACGTCGGATTGACCGACTTCGTAGACTGCGCGCTCCACGGTCTCGGCGGCAATATCGCCCAGCACCACTTCCGGATACACCTCGAAGGTCGCGCTGTACTCGATCTGGTCGGCATTCAGGTCGGTCGTCTTGAGCTCGAACTGGGGGTAGCCCGCCACTCTCAGCTTGTTATTCTCTGCAGCGACTGCGAACGACTGTTGCAAGGCCTCGCCCAGCGCCTCCTGCTGCGCCTGTGCGCCGTAATGCTGCTCCAGCACCTTGGCGGGAACCTTGCCGGGACGGAAACCGGCGATCTTCGCGGTGCGCCCGATGTTCTTCAGACGCGCAGCAACCTGGACGCGAATGGCTTGCTGAGGAATGGATGCGTTAATACGACGCTCTAGTGCGCTCACGGTTTCTACGCTGGACATACTGTATTTCCTTGAGATTAAAGTTGAATTTATTGCTGGTGCGAAAGACAGGAATCGAACCTGCACGCCTTGCGGCGCTGGAACCTAAATCCAGTGCGTCTACCAATTCCGCCACTTTCGCGCTGTCATACATTCCAGCTTCGAGGGCGAATTATAGCATCACTCATCCGCTTGGAGCCCGAAGCGATAGCCGCAACGCATCACGCCTGCGCTTCGCGCAAAAATACGGAGAACGCCTCCGTCGGCAGCGGACGGGAGAAGTAATAGCCCTGCAAGGTATCGCAACCCTGCTCCCGCAGGATATCGAGCTGCAGCTCATTCTCCACCCCCTCCGCCACGACGGCGACGTTAAGCCCGTGGGCCAGCAGGATGATCGATTTGGCGATGGTCCGGTCGTCGGCATTGCTCTCCAGATCGCGCACGAACGACTTGTCGATCTTGATCGTCTTCAACGGGAAACGCTTCAGGTAAGCCAGGCTGGAATATCCGGTGCCGAAGTCGTCGATCGACAGCCCGACCCCCAGCTTGTTCAGTTCGTGCATGATCTGTACCGACTGCTCCACATCCGCCATCACCACGCGCTCTGTCAGTTCCAGATCGAGGAATTCGGGCGCAAGGCCGGTATTGCCCAGCACTTCGGCCACGATCCGGGCAAAGTCGGGCTGATGGATCTGCACCGCGGAGACGTTCACCGAAACCGGCACGGCAGCCAGCCCCATCTCCTGCCAACGCTTGTTCTGCGCACAGGCTTCGCGCAGCACCCAGGCTCCGATCGGCACGATCAGGCCGTTCTCTTCCGCCACCGGGATGAATTCGTCCGGCGGCACATTCCCCAGCAAGGGGTCGTTCCAGCGGATCAGCGCCTCCATGCCGACCACGCCGCCGTGCAACCGATCTATCTGCGGCTGGTAGTGCAGCGCGAATCCGCCGTTCTCGACCGCCTTGCGCAACTGGTTTTCCATCTCCAGACGCTTGCGCGCGGCGACGTTCATCTCCGGCATAAAGAACTGGAAGCCGGCACGCCCGTTCTCCTTGACCCGGTAGAGCGCCGTGTCCGCATGCTTGGTCAGCGTCTCGAAATCCCGGGCGTCGCGCGGGAACATGCTGATGCCGATGCTCGGCGTGGCGACAACCTCGTGTCCATCCAGGCCATGAGGGATGGAAAGACTAGCCAATATCCGCGCAGCGATGGCTTGCGCACATTCGCTGTCGCACTCCGGCAACAGCACGACGAACTCGTCGCCGCCCTGCCGCGACACGGTATCGACCTCGCGCACACATTCTTCCAGACGACTCGCCACTTCCTTCAGCAACAGATCGCCCACATGATGCCCGAGCGAATCGTTGACCCGCTTGAAGTTGTCGAGGTCTATGAAAATGATCGCGAAGGAACTCTCCTCGCGGCGCATCTGCGCAAACAGCCGATCCACGCGGTCGCGCAACAGGCTGCGGTTCGGCAATCCGGTCAACTGGTCGTAGAACGCCATCTGTTTGATGCGCTCCTGTGCCGCCTTGTATTCGGTGTTGTCGCTGGTGACGCCGATGAAATGCTCGATCTTCCCCTCTGCGTCGCGCAGCGCGCTGATCGACAGCCAGCCGGCATAGAAGCCCCCGTCCTTGCGCCGGTTCCACACCTCGCCGGTCCAGAAACCGTTCTGCAGCAGGCTCTTCCACATCGTCTCGTAAAACTCGGAGTCCTGCCGTCCGGATTGCAGGATGCGCGGATTCTTGCCTATCACCTCATCCGCGGTATATCCGGTAATGGCAGAGAAGGCCGGATTGACCGATTCGATATTGCCTTGCGCATCGGTGATGGCGATGGAGTCATGGCTGTTCTGAAAGATGCCGGCATGCAGACGGAGTTTGTCCGCATCCGATCGGAGCACTTCCTCGGAATAGCGCAGTTCCGTGATCAACTGGTTCATCGTGCCGACGACCATGCCGATCTCGTCTGCGCCATGGCCTGTCGGCACTTCCAGGCTGACGCTCGTCATGTCGCCCGGATGCATCCCGCCTAACATCGAAGACAGGCGCGACAACGGGCGCGTCACAAAATAGTAGAAAATGAGAGAGAGCAACAGCGCGATCATCAGGCTGTGCAGCGACTCGTCCACCAGTGTTGCCAGGAAATGCTGCCAGACCTGCTGGGCGATGATCTCTCGATCGACGGCGACGTAAAGTTCGCCCGACGCCCCTTGAGCATCGTGGCGGGTTGCGCCGTCCGCCACTCTCAGCGACACGTGATATTCCTGCTTGCCCTCGAACAGGAACAAGGCCAGCATGCCCGGCTCAAATTCGCTGCGCCCGACCTCGCTCAGCACCACCCCCCGTTCGTCGGATATGACGGCGCGATAGACCGCAGGCAATGCCATGATGCCATGCGTCACCTCCTCGGCCAGCGCCTTATCGTGGTTGGCCACGGCACGGCTGGCGGTCTGGAAGCTGGCATTGAGCAGATAGGATATCTCGCTGGCTCGCCCGTCCTTCTCGGCAGAGTAGTGTTCGAACGTCTCGAATATCGCAGCGACAAAGCCGATCAACAATCCCACCAGCAAGGTGAGCCAGGTCAATTTCACGTAGAGCTGTTTCGACAGGTATTGCTTTTCGTTTTGCGCCATTACGCCGCCCCGTGACTACAGCCAGTCGTTGATTATACCCTGCGCCCCGGTATCAAAATGTCCCCGCGATATCCACAACGTAGCGTCCACGCGCCCTGCCCTGCAGCAGTCGCGGAAACACGTCCGGCAATTCGGCAAAAGGCACGCGATGTGCCACCTGCCCCAGTGCGGCCGGACGCAACTCTCCGGACAGGCGCCGCCATATCTCGCGGCGCAACGGCATCGCGGTCGCTGCGGAATCCACCCCCAGCAGCTTCACGCCGCGCAGGATGAACGGAAACACCGTGACATTCAGCTCGACTCCGCCCGCATTGCCGAAGCTGGCGATCGCTCCGTCCTGCTGCATGCTGCGCGTCAGCCAGGCCAGCGTGTCTCCGCCCACCGCATCCAGCGCACCGGCCCATTGCGCCTTCTCCAGCACGCGCCCGCTGTTCATATCGATCTCATGGCGCGTCAGGATCTCGCTCGCCCCCAGCGACTTCAAATGATCATGTTCGCTTTCCTTGCCGGTCAGCGCGACGACGCGGTAACCGAGTTGCGACAACATCTGCACAGCCAGGCTGCCGACCCCACCGGTCGCACCGGTGACGATCACCCTGCCTTTTTCCGGAGACAATTCGTTCTGTTCCAGACGATGGATAGCCAGCGCCGCGGTGAATCCGGCCGTACCCAGCGCCATCGCGTCGAACATCGACAAACCCTGCGGCAGCGGCACCACCCAGTCGGCGGACACCCGCACATACTCGGCATAACCGCCGTCGTGATCCACCCCCATGCCGTAGCCGGTGACCAGCACCTCGTCGCCCGCATTGAAGCGCGCGTCGGACGAGCTCTCGACCACGCCCGCGACATCCACGCCGCCGACGCAGGGGAAGCGGCGGATAACCTTGCCCGCACCGGTGGCCGCGAGCGCATCCTTATAGTTCACGCTGGAATAATGCGAACGGATGACGACCTCGCCGACGTCGAGCTCGGCTAGGGACAACTCGACGAATCGACCTTGCGATCTGCCGTCCTGTTCAAAGATGCGGTAAGCGGAAAATTTCTTCATATGAGTTTCCGTAGGTCGGGTTAACGTAGCGTAATCCGACTTTTTTGCGGCATTCATTGGGGAAATTTGTCGGGTTACGATCGCGCTAACCCGACCTGCAAATCATCACAAATCCAGCAGCACCCTGCCCGGATACTCCAGCGCTTCCTTGATGGTGCCGAGGAACTGCACCGCCTCGCGGCCGTCGATGATGCGGTGGTCGTAGGACAGCGCCAGATAGTTCATCGGGCGTATCACCACCTGGCCGTTCTCGGCGACAGGCCTGTCCTTGGTCGCATGGATGCCGAGAATAGCGGCTTGCGGCGGGTTGATGATGGGCGTGGAGAGCATCGAGCCGAACACGCCTCCGTTGGAGATGGAGAAAGTGCCGCCGGAAAGTTCTTCCATGCTGAGCTTGCCGTCCTTAGCACGCGCGCCGAAATCCGCGATGCGCTTCTCGATGTCGGCGAACGACAGCTTGTCCGCGTCGCGAATGATGGGGACGACCAAGCCGCGCTCGCTGCCGATCGCCACGCCGATATCGAAGTAACCGTGATAGATGATGTCGGTGCCGTCCACCGACGCGTTGACAATGGGGAACTTCTGCAGCGCCAGCACCGCCGCCCGGACGAAGAACGACGAGAAGCCCAGCTTCACGCCATGCTTCTTCTCGAACGCGTCCTTGTACTTGTTGCGCAAGTCCATCACCGGTTGCATGTTCACCTCGTTGAAGGTGGTCAGGATCGCGGAATTCTGTTGCGATTGCAGCAGGCGCTCGGCGATGCGCTGGCGAATACGCGTCATCGGCACGCGCTGCTCGGGGCGGTTGCCGGAAGGCGCTACTACCGGCGCAACCGGCAGCAGGTCGGACGCAGCCCCGCTGCTGCGCAGCGACCCTTCCGCAGTCTGCACCGCGCTCAGCACGTCCTCCTTGGTCACTAACCCATGCTTGCCGCTGCCCTGCAACTGGCTGGCATCCACGTCGTGCGCATGCGCCAGCTTGCGTGCGGAAGGCGTGGCCGCAACGGCCGCTTCGGATACCTTCGTCACGGGTGCTGCGGCAACAACCGCCTCGGTGTCGATCTGTGCGATGACCTCCTCGCTGCCGACCTTCTCGCCGTCGCCCTTGACGATCTTCGTCAGCACGCCGCTCTTGATCGCAGGCAGTTCCAGCACCACCTTGTCGGTCTCGATGTCGATCATGTTCTCGCCTTCGACCACCGCCTCGCCGACCTTTTTGTGCCAGGTCAGCAGCGTCGCCTCGGTGACGGACTCGGAGAGTTGCGGGACTTTGACTTCAATTATGCTCATGACGATGTGCTCCTGGATTGTTCTTCACGTCTAGGTCCGGACGGAACGCGGCATCGATCACCGCCTTCTGCTGTTCGTTGTGTACCGCAAGATAGCCCGCCGCCGGCGAGGCGGAAGAAGGCCGCAGCGCATAACCCAGCCTCATGCCGGGCCGCAGGTGGCGCAACAGATAATGCTGGATGCGATGCCACGCGCCCTGATTGCCGGGCTCTTCCTGGCACCACACCACTTCGGCGGCATTCGGATAGGCGGCGATCTGCGCGGCGAAGTCGTCGTGCGGAAAGGGATAGAGTTGTTCGATGCGTATAACGGCCATATCGTCGATACCGCGTTCGCGCCGCGCCTTCAGCAGGTCGTAATACACCTTGCCGCTACAGGCGACGATGCGGCGTACCTTGCCGGCATCCTGCGCATCGATTTCGCCGATCACCGGCTTGAATCCGCCCTGTGCCAGATCGTCCAGCGGCGACGCCGCATCCTTGCTGCGCAACAGGCTCTTCGGCGTGAACACGATCAGCGGCTTCCTGATCGGGCGCAACATCTGGCGGCGCAGCAAGTGGAATATCTGCGCGGCATTGGAAGGGACGCACACCTGAATGTTGTAGTCCGCACACAGCTGCAGATAGCGCTCGATGCGCCCGGACGAATGCTCCGGCCCCTGGCCTTCATAGCCGTGCGGCAGCAGCATCGTCAGTCCGCACAACCGCCCCCACTTGGCTTCTCCGGAGGTGATGAACTGGTCGATCACCACCTGCGCACCGTTGGCGAAATCGCCGAACTGCGCCTCCCAGACCGTCATCGTCTCCGGCTCGGCGGTCGCGTAGCCGTACTCGAACCCCAGCACCGCTTCTTCCGACAGGATGGAGTTGATCACCACGAAGTCGGACTGCCCTGCCGCCAGGTTCTGCAACGGAACATGGTAGCCCTTGTCCCACTGGGTGCGATTCTGGTCGTGCCAGACCGCATGACGGTGGAAGAACGTGCCGCGTTCGCAATCCTCGCCGGACAGCCGCACCGGATAACCTTCCGTCAGCAGTGTCGCATAGGCCAGGTTCTCCGCCATGCCCCAGTCCAGCGGCAGCTCGCCGTTGCCCATCGCGACGCGGTCGGCGACGATCTTCTCGACGCGGGAATGCAACACGAAATTCTCGGGCACATCGGTCAGGCGTTTGGCCAATCGCTGCAGACGTTCGCGCGGCACCGCAGTGTCCATCCCCATATTCCACGGCAGGTCTCGCTTGAACCGCTCCCAGCTCACGCCATGCTCGCGCTTGACCCCGGTCAGCGCGGACTGCAACGGGTCCCGTCCTTCGTCCATCGCGCGGCGATAATCGGCGGCCATCGCATCCGGCTCGTCCGCGGCCAGCACCCCCTGTTCCACCAGCCGCCGCGCATACAGCGCGCGCGTGCCCGGATGCTTGTTGATATAGCGGTACATGAACGGCTGGGTGACCAGTGGCTCGTCCTGCTCGTTGTGTCCGAGCTTGCGGAAGCACACCATGTCGATCACCACGTCCTTGCCGAACTGCTGGCGGAAGTCGAACGCCAGTTCGGTGACCATCAGCACCGCCTCCGGGTCGTCCGCGTTGACGTGGAAGATAGGCGCCTCGACCATCTTCGCGACGTCGGTACAATAAAGCGAGGAGCGCGTATCGCGCGCGTCCGAAGTGGTAAAGCCGATCTGGTTGTTGATGACGATGTGCACCGTGCCGCCGGTACGATAGCCGCGCGTCTGCGACAGATTGAAGGTCTCCTGGTTCACGCCTTGGCCGGCGAAGGCGGCATCGCCGTGCAGCAGCACCGGCAGCACCTCTTTGCCCTGATGGTCGCCGCGCCTATGCTGGCGCGCGCGCACCGAGCCCTCCACCACCGGGTTGACGATCTCCAGATGCGAGGGATTGAACGCCAGCGTGACATGCATAGAGCCGCCCGGCATGCTGATGTCGGAAGAGAATCCCTGATGGTATTTCACGTCGCCGGAAGTCAGATGCTCGTGATGTATGCCCTCGAACTCGGCGAACAGATTCTTCGGCAGCTTGCCCAAGGTATTGACCAGCACGTTCAGCCGCCCGCGGTGCGCCATGCCGATGACTGTTTCCTTGACGCCCTGCCCGCTGGCTCGCTGCAGCAAGTGGTGCAGCAGCGGGATCAACGTCTCGCCGCCCTCCAGCGAGAAGCGTTTCTGCCCGACATACTTGGTGTGCAGATAACGCTCCAGCCCTTCCGCTGCGGTCAACCGTTCCAGGATGCGCTTCTTCGCTTCAGGCGAATAGCTGGGCTGGCCGCTCTCGCCTTCGAGGCGCGCCTGTATCCAGCGTTTCTGGGCGATGTCGCTGATATACATGTACTCCGCGCCGACGCTGTCGCAATAGACGCGGCGCAGGCGCTGCAGTACCTCGGCCAGCGTCATCCTCGCCCCGCCCACCAGCGAACCGGTGTTGAACGTGGTGTGCATGTCGGCCTCGCCGAGATCGTAATAGGCCGGATTCAATTCGGCGATCTGCGGCTTGGTGTGGCGGCTCAACGGATCCAGATTGGCGACGCGCACGCCGAGAAAACGGTACGCATTGATCAGCTGCAGCACCGCGGCCTGTTTTCGCGCCTCGTCGGCATAAGGTACGGATTGCGCGCCGCCGACCGGCAACGCCGCGAAGCTGCGCTGGATCGCGCTATGCGCGACATCCTGCGTCCTGCCGGTGGCCGCCAGTCTCTCGAAATATTCGCGCCACTCGGCCGGCACGCTGGAAGGGCTGCGCAGGAAATCTTCGTACAACCCTTCGATAAACACGTTGTTGCCGCCGAACAGCAGCGAAGTCTCCTGCATGCTGCGCAGATAGTTCTTGTCCGGGGCAGTCATGATGTCGTCGCTATCCGCGCTGGGCTATGGGCTGGTAATCACGCTTGGCGGCGCCCCGGTAAAGCTGGCGCGGACGTCCGATCTTCTGTTCGACATCGCCTATCATCTCGTTCCATTGCGACACCCAACCTATGGTGCGCGCCAGCGCGAAGATCACCGTGAACATGTTGGTCGGGATGCCGATCGCGCGCAGCACGATGCCGGAATAGAAGTCCACGTTCGGATACAGCTTGCGCTCGATGAAATACGGATCGCTCAAGGCCACGCGCTCCAGCTCCATCGCCAGCTCGAACAACTGGTTGTTCTCCAGCTTCAGCTCTCTGAGCACCTCGTGGCAGGTCTGGCGCATCACATTGGCGCGCGGGTCCATGTTCTTGTAGACGCGGTGACCGAAGCCCATCAGCTTGTACTTCTTGTCCTTCACGCCCTGCACGTAATCCTTCACGCGCGACACGTCGCCGATCTCTTCCAGCATCTTCAGCGCCGCCTCGTTCGCGCCGCCGTGCGCCGGGCCCCACAGCGCGGCGATGCCAGAGGCGATGCAGGCGAACGGGTTCGCACCGCTCGAACCGGCCAGACGCACGGTCGATGTCGAGGCGTTCTGCTCATGGTCGGCGTGCAAGATGAAGATGCGTTCCAGCGCCCGCACCAGCACCGGGTTCGGCACATAGTCCTCGGCGGGCGTGCCGAACATCATGTACATGAAGTTCTCCACAAAGCTGAACTTGTTCTTCGGATACATGAACGGCTCGCCGACATTGTACTTGTGGGTCATCGCGGCGATGGTCGGCACCTTGGCCAACAGCCGGTGCGCCGATATCTTGCGGTGCTGCGGGTTATTGATGTCCAGCGAATCGTGATAGAACGCCGACAGTGCGCCGACCACGCCGACCATCACCGCCATCGGATGCGCATCGCGGCGGAAGCCGTTGAAGAAACGCGCCAACTGGTCGTGCACCATCGTGTGATGGGTGATCAGGCCGCTGAATTCGGCTTTCTGTGCGGCAGTCGGCAGCTCGCCGTTCAACAGCAGATAGCACACCTCCAGAAAGTCGGATTTCTCGGCCAGTTGCTCGATAGGATAGCCGCGGTAATACAACAGGCCTTCATCGCCGTCGATGAAAGTGATCGCGGAAGTGCAGCTGGCAGTGGCGAAGAACGCCGGATCATAGGTGAACACGCCGAGCTTGTTCAGACTGCGCATGTCGACCACATCGGGCCCCAGCGTGCCGGACAGTATCGGCAGCTCGATGCTGCGCCCGTCGTCCAGAGTCAGTGTTGCCAATCTTTGCTTCTCCATCCCATGCTCCCCGTATTTTTAGGCGGTCAGACCGCCCTTATCTTTTCCAGCAATGCCAGCTGCTCGTCCGGCATCGCCTCCTGAGCCTCTCGCTCCGCTCTCCCCGCAATCATATCCCAGAGTGGGTTGTCGGGCATATCCAGCAATGCTTCGAATGCCTCCCGCTCATCCTCGTCCAGCGTCGCGTAATGCCGCTCGACAAAGCGGCCCAGCACGATATCCAGCTCCAGCAACCCGCGCCGGCAGCGCCAGCGCACCCTCTCGATATTCTTCATACCATGCGCTTGATCATCATGTCCTTGATGCTGCCTATCGCCTCGGTCGGGTTCAGCTCCTTCGGGCAAACATCGACGCAGTTCATGATGGTGTGGCAGCGGAACAGCCGGTATGGGTCTTCGAGATCGTCCAACCGCTCGGCGGTCGCCTGGTCGCGGCTGTCGGCGAGGAAGCGGTAGGCCTGCAGCAATCCGGCCGGGCCGACGAACTTGTCCGGGTTCCACCAGAACGACGGGCAGGCGGTCGAACAGCAGCCGCACAGGATGCATTCGTACAGACCGTTCAAATGCGCGCGCTGCGCGGGCGACTGCAACCGCTCGGTCTCCGGCGGCGGATCGTTGTTGATCAGATAAGGCTTGATCGAACGATACTGATTGAAGAATTGTGTCATATCGACGATCAGGTCGCGCATCACCGGCAGGCCCGGTAGCGGGCGCAACTCCACCGGTTCCTTCAGCCCGGCCAGCGGTGTGATGCAAGCCAGCCCGTTGCGACCGTTGATATTCATCGCATCCGAACCGCACACGCCTTCGCGGCAGGACTTGCGCAGCCCCAGACTGTCGTCCTGCTCCTTCAGCAACATCAAGGCGTCCAGCAACATCTTGCCGGCCGGCTCGGACTGCAGCTCGTAGTCCTGCATGTACGGCGCGGCATCGGTCTCGGGGTTGTAGCGATAGATTTTAAATTTCATGTTTTTTCCTAGCTTGTAGCCGGTGGCTGGTAGCTTGTAGCAAAACCGGGGTGGCTACCCGCTACAGGCTACTGGCTACCCGCTCAATAAACACGCGGTTTCAGCGGGAACGATTCCACGGTCAGCGGTTTCAGGCGCACCGGCTTGTAGTCCAGCCGGTTGCCTTCGCGGAAATACAGGCTGTGCTTCAGCCAGTTCACGTCGTCGCGGTTCGGGTAGTCGTCGCGCGCATGCGCGCCGCGACTCTCGGTGCGAGCCGCGGCGGCGACCATCGTTGCCTGTGCGACCTCGATCAGGTTGTCCAGCTCCAACGCCTCGATGCGCGCGGTGTTGAACACCCGGCTCTTGTCTGTGATCCCGGTCTGCCCGACACGTTCGGCGATCTGTTTGATCTGTTCCACGCCCTCCGCCAGCAAATCGGGGAAGCGGAACACACCGCAGTGCTTCTGCATGGTCTTGCGCATCGCGTCGCCCACCTCGGCGACGCGCTCGCCGTTCTTCTGGTTCTCCAGCCGATCCAGCCTTGCCAGCGGACGCTCGGCGGCATCGACGGGCAGCGGCTTGGGATGCGGGTGATGCTGCAGGTCTTCGACGATCTGCCGGGCGGCGGCGCGGCCGAACACCAGCAGGTCGAGCAACGAGTTGCAGCCCAGCCGGTTCGCGCCGTGCACCGAGACGCAGGCGCATTCGCCGACCGCATACAAACCGTTCACCACCTCGTCCGGCCCGGTCTTGTAGGGTGCGACGACCTGCCCGTGATAATTGGTCGGGATGCCGCCCATCATGTAATGCGCGGTCGGCACGATGGGAATCGGTGCCTTGGCCGGATCGACCTGCGCGAACTTCAGCGCGATCTCGCGTATGCCCGGCAGGCGCTGTTTGATCACGTCGTCGCCGAGGTGGTCCAGCTTCAGCAGGATATGATCGCCATGCGGGCCGCAGCCGCGCCCCTCGTTGATCTCCACGGTGATCGCGCGCGACACCACATCTCGGCTGGCCAGGTCCTTCGCGGTCGGTGCGTATTTCGGCATGAAGCGTTCGCCGTTCTTGTTCAGCAGGTAGCCGCCCTCGCCGCGCACGCCCTCGGAGATCAGCACGCCCGCGCCGTACACGCCGGTCGGATGGAACTGGAAGAACTCCATGTCCTCCAGCGGGATGCCGGCGCGCGCCGCCATGCCGAGGCCGTCGCCGGTGTTGATGTAGGCGTTGGTGCTGGAGGCGAAGATGCGCCCCGCGCCGCCGGTCGCCAGCAGGGTCGCGCGTGCCTGGAAGATCATCGTCTCGCCGGTCTCGATCTCCAGCGCGGTCACGCCGAGCACGTCGCCCTCCTCGTCGCGGATCAGGTCCAGCGCCATCCACTCGATGAAGAAATGCGTGTTGGCCTTGACGTTCTGCTGGTACAGCGTGTGCAGCAGCGCATGGCCCGTGCGGTCGGCGGCGGCGCAGGCGCGATCCACAGGCGTCTTGCCGTAGTCCTGCATGTGGCCGCCGAACGGGCGCTGGTAGATCTTGCCGGAATCCAGCCGATCGAACGGCATGCCGAAATGCTCCAGTTCGTACACCACCTCGGGGGCCGCGCGGCACATGTATTCGATCGCGTCCTGGTCGCCGAGGTAGTCGGAGCCCTTGACCGTGTCGTACATATGCCAGTGCCAGTTGTCTTCCTTGACGTTGCCCAGCGACGCGGCGATGCCGCCCTGTGCCGCGACGGTGTGCGAACGCGTAGGGAACACCTTGGACAGCACCGCGACCTTCAGCCCGGCCTGCGCCAGATGCAGCGCCGCGCGCATGCCGGAACCGCCGGCGCCGACCACGACCACATCAAACGTACGTTTAGCTATTCCCATTAATAGTCTCCATGTAGGAGCGGGCCCTGCCCGCGATTATTTTCATTCGCGGGCAGGGCCCGCTCCTACATCACATACCCCAAAGTATCTGTACCGACCAGATCGAATAAAAAGCCAGCGCGAGTATCACCAGCACATGAATCGCCAGCCGCACGCCGGCCGGTTTCACGTAATCCATCACCACATCGCGCACGCCTATCCACGCGTGCCAGAACAGGCCCAACAGGAACAGCAGCGTGCAGATGCGCATCCACTGGCTGGAGAACAGCCCGGTCCAGACGTCGTAGCCCACATAGGGCTGAAACAGCAGCCATCCGGCCAGCGCCGCGCTGTACACGGCCATCACCACCGCGGTGACGCGCTGGATCAGCCAGTCGCGCAGACCGTAATGCGCCCCGACGACGACACGATTCACCATAGCTTCGCTCCCAACAGAACGGTCAAAGCCAGACTCACCGCCAGCACGATCTTGCTGCTAGCGCGCGCGCGCGCGAGGTTGCCGACATAGTGCAGATCGATCGCCAGATAGCGGAGTCCCGCACAGAAATGGTGGAGGAAGGCCCACAACAGACCCATCATCGCCAGCTTGGAGAGCGGATGCGCCAGCAGCTCCAGCAATCGGGTATGGGTCTCGATGGAAGTCAGGCTGTACTGCAATGCCAGCAGCAACAAAGGAAGGGAGAGAAACAGCACTACACCGCTGACACGATGCAGGATGGAAACCAGTCCGGGCAACGGCAGCCTGATCTGATGCAACGCTAGATGCCTGGGTCGTTTTTTGTTCATCGCGACGAAACCTGTAATCGTGTGGGAATCTTATACTGAATGCGCCCGGCTGCGGCCTAAAAATGCCCGCTCAGAAGAAGTCCGCTTCCGTATGGACCGTCTTCTCGGTCAGCAGCTTCTGCTCCACCAGCTCGCCGTAGCAACGCACCTGATTGCGGCCGTGTCCCTTCGCGTAATACAGGGCTTCGTCCGCCTCACCCAGCACCATCGCCGGAGTGGAGGTCGATACGACCGAGGTGAAGCCTATGGAAATCGTGACCTGCCCGACTTGCGGAAACACATGCTGTGCGACCTTCCCCCGGAAATCGTCCAGCTTCTTCTTCACGTCGGCGAAATCGACGTCGCGCATCAGCACGACAAACTCCTCGCCGCCGAAACGGTACAACCTGTCAGCCTGACGAAACGAACTGCGCATCAGATTGGCCATCAGGATCAGCACCTCGTCGCCATACAGATGCCCGAAGGTGTCGTTGACCCGTTTGAAGTGATCGATGTCCACCACCGCCAGCCAATGGCTGCCTTCCTTGTGCGAACGGCGATCATTATGTTGCGGGTCGTCCGAACGGAGAGCGGAAGTCAAAAACACCGAAAATCCGCTATCAAAGGTCTTGCGGTTCAGCAAACCGGTCAGCGTATCGCGCTGACTGTCCTCAAGCAATCCCAGATAATTGCGGTAGACCGAGACCATGCCCGACGCCATCGCGATCTGCTCTGCGCTGAATGGCTCTTTGCCTTGAATCTCGAACACGGACACCGGCTCGTCGTCCATCAGAACCGGAATGCAGCATACGTAGCCGCTCCCCTGGATCCCGCAAAAATAACCGCCCCCCTTAACCAGGGATTTTTCCAGCAAGGAATCCGCCGCGATCTGCTCGAACTTATCCTCCGTCACCAAGGGATCGCTGAAATGCAGCAACGCTCCCTCGTTCCAGGCCGCGAGGATGACGCTGTATCTATCGCCTTTTTTCATGACGTCAAAAAGCCTGATGCTTTCCGGCCTTATCAGCATGAGCAAAGATTGCATCGCGCTCAATCTGACCAGGGAGCTATCGCGCTGGCGCGTCAGGACTTCGACATAAGCGAGCAGTTCGTCGGAAGAGGTCATTTTGTGCTTCTGCATCGGTCGAGACCTCACAGGCTCTCGTTTGAATTTTCTTTATGCGATACCGGGATTCTACCGTATCCATTCACAAATCACCCCTCTTTGCCAACACCGCAATAACTGTCAGAATGCAAATCAGATCAACCGTGCGGGAGAACACGATGAAAGCACCGATACGCGTCACCGTCACCGGAGCCGCTGGGCAAATCGGCTACGCCGCGCTGTTCCGCATCGCCAACGGCGACATGCTGGGCCGCGAACAACCCATCATCCTGCAATTGCTCGATCTGCCCCAGTCGCAGACCATGCTGCGCGGCGTGATGATGGAACTGGAGGACTGCGCCTTTCCGCTGCTGCAGCAGGTCATCGCCACCGACGACCCGAAGATCGCATTCAAGGACAGCGAAGTAACACTGCTTATCGGCGCAAGGCCTCGCAGCAAGGGCATGGAACGCAAGGACCTGATCGAGGCCAACGGCGCGATCTTCTCCGAACAGGGACGCATCCTCAACGAAGTCGCCACGCGCCACGTCAAGGTGCTGGTCGTCGGCAACCCCGCCAACACCAACGCGCTGATCGCAATGAAGAATGCGCCCGACCTCGATCCGAAGAACTTCAGCGCGATGATGCGCCTGGACCACAACCGCGCGATCGCCCAGGTCGCCCAGCACCTGTTCCAGCCGATACGCGACGTGAAGAAGATGATCGTGTTCGGCAACCACTCCGGCACCCAATACCCCGACCTCGACCACGCCGAGATCCGCGGCCGCAAGGTGCGCGAGCTGCTGCCGGATCAGGATTGGGTCGAGAAGGTGTTCATCCCCACCGTGCAAAAGCGCGGCGCGGCGGTGATCGAAGCCCGCGGCCTGTCGAGTGCTGCCAGCGCCGCCAATGCGGCGATCGGCCACATGCACGACTGGATGCTCAGTTCCCACCACAACGACTGGGTGACCATGAGCGTGCCGTCCGACGGCAGCTACGGCATCCCGGAAGGCGTGATCTACGGCTTCCCGGTCATCTGCCGCGACGGCCATTACAGCATCGTGCAAGGACTGGCCGTCAGCGAACTGGGCCGCCAGCACATGGAAGAAAGCTACCGCGAGCTGATCGAGGAGCGGGAGCATGTGAAGCACCTGCTCGGCTGATGGCGCCTCGGTGAACCTCCGCTATGCCGCAGCAGGCAGGCCGTAAGCCGACGATGGAATGGATACATGCAAAATGTCGGGTTACGCGAAGTTCATCCTGAGCACAGCCGAAGGGCTAACCCGACCTAATCGACTCGCTTCACATCCTGTTACAAATCGGCCCGGAACCATAGCCATCCCCCGCCATCCTATTCCCGCTTGCCCGCGGTAACGCAGGCAGGACTCCGGTATCTCTCCTCCGAGGCACGGGAAGTACTCAATCAAATTTGAAAGGAAGCAAGATGCGAAATGTTCAGTGGATGACTTCGATGTTGATGGCTAGTGTCGTTTATACCGGCGGAGCTTATGCGGCCGATGTGGCATCGGCCGTTCCGATCACGGTTGCGGCGGCCTCCGAGGTCCAGGCTACGGTGCTGTCCGATGCAGATGGGCAAGCGTTGCTGAAGAAGAACAACTGCTTCGCTTGCCATACGATGGACAAGAAACAGGTTGGTCCCGGATTCAAGGATGTCGCCGCCAAGTATCGCGGCCAGCCCGATTCGGAAGCCGCGCTGATCGCCAAGGTGACCAAGGGCGGCAAGGGTGTATGGGGCAGCATGTCCATGCCTCCGCAATCCGCGAAGCCGGAGGATGTCGATGCGATGGTGAAGTTCATCCTCTCGCGTCAGTAACTCCCCCAACGAAAAACGCCTGCGTAGAGCAGGCGTTGTTCGTTAGTTCATCTGCAAATCAGTGTGTTGACAACACTTCCTTCACTGCCGCGACGCTGCGCTCCACATCCGCCTCGGTCATCGCATAGAACATCGGCAGGCTGACGATCTGTCTGCCTACATGCTCGGACACCGGGAACATGCCTTCCTTGAACCCCAGCGCGCGGTACAGCTTGAACAGGTGGATAGGCGCGTAGTGGTAGCCGATGCCGATGTCGTGCGCCTTCATCTTTTCCATGAATTCGGCACGGGTGATGCGATCCGGTAGCACGAGCTGGAACAGGTGCCAGTTGGTGTTCTCGAAATCCTGCGGCGGCAGTTGCGCGCCGGTTTGCGTCTCGAAGTCCGCGCCGAAAGTGGCGAAATAATGCTGCGCCAGTTTGCGGCGATGCGCAGTGATCTCGGTTAGCTTGGCGAACTGTCCCAACCCTATCGCTGCGGCGATGTCGGTCATGTTGTACTTGCCGCCCAGCACATCCACCTCGATGCCGTCCCAGCCGCTGCGGGTCACGCCCTGCAAACGGAATTTCTCGGCGAGCTTCGCCTCGTCCTCGTTGTTCAGCACCAGACAGCCACCTTCGGAAGTGGTGATGTTCTTGTTAGCCTGGAAGCTGAACGAGACAAAGTCGCCGAAGCTGCCGATAGGCTTGCCGTTCCACGACGAGCCCATCGCCTGCGCGGCGTCCTCGATCACGCGCAGCTTGTGCTTGGCCGCGATGGCATACAGGCGATCCATGTCCACCGGCTTGCCGGCCAGATACACCGGAATGATCGCGCGCGTCTTCGGCGTGATCGCGGCCTCGACCTTGTCCAGGTCGATATTGCGCGTCACCGGGTCGATGTCGGCGAACACCGGCGTCGCTCCCACTTCGAGGATCACGTTCGCGGTCGCGACCCATGAGATAGACGTGGTGATGACCTCGTCCCCTGCCCCTATACCGGCGATGCGCAGCGCGATCTCCATCGTGCAGGTGCCGGAATTGAAGGTGCGCACCGGACGGCCGCCGAAATAGTCGGACAGTTGCTTCTCGAATTCCGCCACCTTGGGCCCGCTGGTGATCCAGCCGGAGCGCAGCACGTCGCCGACTGCGGCGATGGTGGGTTCGTCTATCGTGGGTTTCGAGAATGGGAGGAATGTATTCATGGCTATGCGAAATTATTCATGATTAAAAATGATGATCGTCCACGAAAGGCACGAAAAACACAAACGGAGCATAACGCTTGGCAGGCCGTTCAAAAACGTAGCGAGGATGACCAGATGCAAGGCGCACGGAGCGCAGGAACCGGAATGTACTTTATGTTTGCCGCTACGCGGCCCCGGATTCCGACAACACCGTTGCGGCGCAGGCTCATGCGCAAAGCGCGTGATGCCGCAGCCAACACCGCGCAACGCAGCAGGTGGTCACCGCAGTAGTTTTTCAACGGTCAGCTACGCTCTGGAAATGATGACGACGCCAAGAATGATGATGCCCATGCCGACCACCTTGGCCGGGTTGAACGCTTCGTTGAACAGATACCAGGCCGCGACTGCGTTCACCACGTAGCCCAGCGACAGCAGCGGATAGGCGATGCTGACCTGCACGCGCGACAGCGCGAGCACCCAGATCACCACGCCGAACGCGTAGCAGGCCATCGCACCGACGATGTGCGGCTCAGTCGCGAGCTTCCAGCCTATCGGCAAGATGTTCTCGCGCGAAAACTCGAAGTAGCCGACCGCGTTGGTACCGGACTTGATCAGCAACTGGGCGGCGACGTTGAACAGCACGCCGGTGACGATGAGGCTGAAGCTGACAAGGTTCATTTGAAACCTCTGAGAACCGTCGCGAGCAGGTCAATATGCAAGGCGCCGCGCAACGAGCGACGAGGCATATCTACTCGATAGACGAGGAGCGAGTGAGCACGCAACGCAGCAGATTGACCGCACAGCAGGTTATTCAGAGGTTTCATGGTTTCTTGATTACGATATGTTGGGTGTCTTCGAAGATGACCTGCATCGGCAGATTATAGGTCTGCAACTGCGGATAGAAATACACCGGCACAATGGCCAGCGCCTCGGGCTGCGCGTTCCATACTGGAACGAATTCTTCGATAGTGGGTATCCAGCGCTGCGGCTCCTGCTTGATGCCGTAAGCCATCTCGTCCTGATACTGCACCAGCGTAAAAGTGTGCTTCAGGTAGAACGGCAGCGTCTGCTCGTAGGTCAGGATCGAATAGAACGGGATCTCCGGCTTCACCTCGGCGCGTATCGCCTCGGCAATATGCTTCGCGGAACGCTCACGCGCGATGCTCTCGTAACCGGATAGGCCGATCTGCGCGGACAGCAGCGCGGTCAGCGCCAGCACCAGCACCGCGGGTTGTTTCTTTTCGCGCCACAGCAACGCCATCCCGGTCAGCAGGCCGACCAGCGAGACCAGTCCGGCTGCGATCAGCCAAGGCGTGTAGTGCGGGTACAGCTCCGCCTGGTTCGGCGTATCGGCCATGCCGGGAAGTTTCAGCCCGATCACGATCAGCGCCAGCGCGAACAAGAATGCCGGCGCAACCTGCCAGAACAGCTCGCGCTCGCGCATCTCGGCGATGCGCTTGCCCATCAGCAGCACCAGCACCGGGAACATCGGCAACAGGTAAGACGGCAGCTTGGAGCCTGAGATCGAGAAGAACACGTAAATGAACACGGCCCAGATCAGCAGGAAGCGCTGGCTATTGAACTGCCCGTCAGGCAGACTGGTGTTGCGCACCGTGCGCCACATGCTGTCGAACATCGTCACCGTCCACGGCAGCGCACCCGCCAGCAGGATGGGAACGAAGTAATACCAAGGCTGGTAGCGGCCGAGGTCCTTGGTGGTGAAACGCGTGTAGTGTTCGTAGATGAAAAAACGTTCGAAAAACTCCGGATTGGCCTTCATCACCAGATAGAACCAGGGTGCTGTGATCGCGAAGAACACCGCCAGTCCCGGCAGCCAGTGCATGCGCTTCAGCAAGGTAAAGTCGCGTTGCACCAGGCAGTAGATGAACACCGCCGTACCCGGCAGGATGATGCCCATCAGCCCCTTGCTCAGCACCGCCAGCGCCATGCCCGCCCAAGCCAGCATCATCCAGTTGCGCCGTTTCTTCTCGTCGGCCTGCGCCTGACCGAGCAGCAGCCCGAAGATGCCCAGCGTGATGAAGAAAGTCACGCCCATGTCCAGCGTGTTGATATGGGACATCAGCACATACAGCAAACTGCTGGACAGCAGCAATGCCGCGTAGCCCGCCGCCTCGCGCCCGAACAACCGCACGCCCGCGAACCACACCAGCATGATGCCGGCGAAGCCGGTCAGCCCGGTCCACAGCCGCGAGGTCCACTGGTGTTCACCGAACACGGTATAAGCAGTCGCGGTCGCCCAGTATTGCAGCGGCGGTTTCTCGAAATACTTCAGTTCGTTCAGCCGCGGCGTGGTCCAGTCGCCGCTCGCCACCATCTCGCGCGGGATCTCGGCATAGCGCCCCTCGTCCGGCTTGATCAGCGTGCGGTACTCGAGGTTGGAGAACCAGATCACCGCAATCACGGCGAGCAGGATCAGCAGATTTTTCTTAGTCGTCATCATGATCATTTCTCGGCCACCACCAGCAACGATCCGCCCGCCGGGAATGTGACGCCCAGCGCCAGCAGGCCGCGCTCGAACGCCATCACCGCGCCAAACGCCGCATTCATCACGGGATGTATTTTCAATCCGGGGTCCATGCCGTCGTCAGCCGGCGGCGCGTTGCGCTGCAGCAGACGCGACAGCCACATAGCCGGCAGCAGCAGCGACACGAAGGACGTCACGTAACGCACCTTGAATCCCGCGGCGGTCACTTTATTCAGCAACTCGACACGGGTGTAGCGGCGCTTGTGATGCGCGTATTCGTCCATGCGGCTCCACAGCGAAGGGTGCTGCGGCACGGTGAAGATCACCCCGCCGCCGGCCTTGCAGGCCTGATGGATCTGAACCAGTGCCACGCCATCCTCGTCGATATGTTCCAGCACGTCGAACGCGCCTATCAGGTCGAACTCCTCGCGAAACGGGATCGCGGTCGCGTCCATCTGGAACAGCGTCGCCGACGGCACGCGCTGTTTGGCGAATCCCAGCCCCTCGGTGAAGATGTCGCTGCCGGACAACTGCGCATCCGGATAGGTCTTGCGCGTATTCGCCAGCACGAAGCCGGTGCCGCAACCTATCTCCAGCACGTTGGATGCGCGCGGGAAGTGGCGCAGCATCAGCTTCTTCAGCAGCGCATTGCGCGCGACGAACCAGAAGTTGCCCGCTTCGACTTGCGCATAGCGTTTGAACAACTCGGGATCGAAGCCGTCGTTCTGTGCCGCAAGCTCGGGTGCGAACGACACGAAGCCGCCGCGCTCGGCGGGCTCATGACCGCAGAGCGGACACTTCCAGGATGCGTCGGAATAGGTGTGTTTACAGGCGAGACAGAATTTCATATTCGATTCGTTCGGTGATTATTCGGCGCGCCAGTTGCTACGCACCTTGCGCGCCTCGCTGAACACCTGTTCCAGCTTGTCCGCATCGGCTTCAGCCAGCGCTACGTGCAACGTTTCGAGTTCCTGCTGATAACGCCCCAATTCATCCAGCAATGCGTCGCGGTTCGCGAGGCAGATGTCGCGCCACATCTCGGGAGAACTTGCGGCTATGCGGGTGAAGTCGCGGAAGCCGCTGGCGGCGAAGGACAGCAACAGGTCGCGGTCGTCGCGCTGCGCGAGGTCGTGCACCAGCGCGAACGACAGCAGATGCGGCAGATGGCTGACCGCGGCGAACACCGCGTCGTGCTGTTCGGCGGTCAGCTCGCTAACCACTGCGCCGCACAACTCCCAGGCACGGCGGATGCGCACGACGGACTCGGTGGAATTCTCCGGCAGCGGCGTCAGCACCACTTTCTTGCCGACGTAGAGGTCGGCCATCGCCGCCGCCGCCCCGCTCTTCTCCGCACCGGCGATGGGATGCGCCGGAACGAACTGCGCGACCTTATCGCACATGTTCGCGCGCACCGCGGCGACCACGTCGCCCTTGGTGCTGCCGCCGTCGGTGACCAAGGTATGGCTGCCCAGATGAGGCGCGATGCGCGCCATCAGTTCCGCCATCTGCCCCACCGGCGTCGCCAGCAGCACGATGTCGGCGTCTCGAACTTCCGCGGCGACGTCAGCACCGATGCGGTCGATGATGCCCAGCTGCTGCGCCTGCTCCAGCGTCGCCGTACTGCGCCCGAAGCCGACGACTTCGCCAACCGCTTCAGCACGGCGCAGCGCCAGCGCGAACGAACCGCCGATCAGGCCGACGCCGAAGACGACGATTTTTTTGAGAACAGGTTGCGGCATCACGTTTTCCTTCAGAGAGCTGGTAGCCAGTAGCTTGTAGCGGGTAGCGAAACCTGCTGGCTACCCACTACAAGCCACAAGCTACCGGCTCAAATCACAGCGTCCGCCCTATCGCGCCCGCGATTGCGCCCAGCGTGCCCATCAGCTTCTTCAATTCTTCCGGGGTCAGCGCCTGGTCGGCGTCGCACCAGGCTTCGCAGGGGTTCGGGTGCATCTCGACCAGCAGGCCGTCCGCGCCTGCGGCGACCGCGGCTTGCGACAGCGCCGCGACCATCCATGCCTTGCCGCCGGCGTGCGAAGGATCGACGATCACCGGCAGGTGGGTCTCTTTCTTCAGCACCGGGATCGCGGTCACATCCAAAACATTACGATAGGCAGTCTCGAAAGTGCGGATGCCGCGCTCGCAGAAGATGATGTTGTGGTTGCCGCCTGCCGCGATGTATTCCGCCGACATCAGCCACTCGGAGATGGTCGCCGACATACCGCGCTTCAGGATCACCGGTTTGTTGCATCGACCGACTTCCTTCAGCAGATCGAAGTTTTGCATATTGCGCGTACCGATCTGGATCACATCCACATCGTATTCGAGGAAGGTGTCCAGTTGGCGCGCGTCCATCAGTTCGGTGACGATGGGCAGCTTGTACTGGCTCGCCGCCTTGCGAAACATGTCCAATCCTTCCACGCCCTTGCCCTGAAAGGCGTAAGGGCTGGTGCGCGGCTTGAACGCGCCGCCGCGCATCAGACGGCAACCCGCTTCATGCACGAATTTTGCCGACAGATCCATCTGCTCCTGCGTCTCCACCGAGCAGGGCCCGGCGATGATCTGGATCTGGTTGCCGCCCAGCGGCACGCCGGCGATGTCGATCACGGTGTTCTCGCGGTGCGACTCGCGCGACACGATCTTGTACTGCTTGGCGATATGCATCGCCGATTCCACGCCCGGCAGCGGCGTGAACATCTCCTCGGACAGCTTGCGCTCGTCGCCTATCGCGCCGATCACGGTGCGCTCGATGCCGCGCGAGATATTGGCCTTCAAGCCGGCCGTTTCGAGTTTCTTGACTACCGCACCGATCTGTTCGTCGGTGACATCCCTGCCCATTACTATGATCATTTCGTTTCCTTTATTGCCTGCGCTAATGCAGATAAAAATTTCCCGTTTTCGCTTTCCGTGCCTATGCTCACGCGCAGGTATTCGGCCATATCGTAGTTCGCCACCGGGCGCACGATCACGCCCAGCTCCAGCAAGCGGCGATACATCTTAAGCCCCTCGCCTATCCTGAAGCTTACAAAGTTGCCGTAAGACGGGATGTATTCCAGCCCCAGTTTTTTCAATCCGGCAACGATCTGCTCCATGCCGCGGCGGTTTAGTTCGTTGGTCTTGCGCACGAAATCCAGATCCGCCAGCGCCGCGACCGCGGCGGCCTGCGCGACGCTGTTGACGTTGAACGGCTGACGCACGCGATTGACCATGTCGGCGACCTGTGCATGGCAAAACGCATAGCCTACGCGCAGCCCGGCCAGCCCGTAGGCCTTGGAGAAAGTACGCGACACGATCAGGTTGGGGAACTCGTTCAGCCAGCTCACGCTGTCGTAACGGCACTCTTCCGGCAGGTATTCGTTATACGCCTCGTCCAGCACCACCAGGATGTCGGCGGGCAAGGCGCGCAGGAATGCGAGCAGGTCATCCGCCTTGAGGAACGTACCGGTCGGGTTGTTCGGGTTCGCGACGAACACCAGCTTCGCCTTGTGCTCGACCGCCGCATTCAGCATCGCCTTCAGATCGTGGCCGTAGGCAATCGCCGGCACAGAAATACCGGTCGCGCCGACCGCCTGCGTCGCCAGCGGATACACCGCGAACGCATGATCGGAATACACCGACTTGTCGCCCACGGTCAGGAAGGCGCGTGCGGCCAGTTCCAGCATGTCGTTCGAGCCGTTGCCCAGCACGATCTGGTTGTGCGCCACACCGAACTTCTTGGCCAGCGCATCCTTCAGCTCGAAGCCGTTGCCGTCCGGATACAGCGCGATGGTCTTGATCGCCTCATGCATCGCGGCGGTGGCCAGCGGGCTGCAGCCCAGCGGGTTCTCGTTCGACGCCAGCTTGACGATGCCGGTGATGCCCAGCTCGCGCTCCAGTTCGGCAATCGGCTTGCCCGGCTGGTAAGGGGCGATGGCGCGGATGTACTCCGGTGCCAGTTGTGTGTAATCCATCATTTCAATCTCTAGCTTGCTTAATGTAGGCCGGGCTATGCCCGGCATGGTGGGCATAGCCCACCCTACGGTTACTTTTCTCAGCCTTTGGCGGGCTTACGCAACACCCAATAAGTCTCGCCGGGCCAGCCGGGGAACTTGGCGCCGAACCACAGGTTGAAGCGCATCCACCACTTGTAGTTCTCCATGAAGAAGCCGCTCTTGCGCATGAAGAACGCGCCGGTGAAGAACTCCACTTCGAGCCCGTTGGCCGCGGCCATGTCGTACACGCGCTCCGGCGAGAACACGCTGACGTGACCGTACTTGCGCGCGCCCGGACGTATCTTGTCTTCGCGCGACTGGGCGAAACTCTGCGGCGTGGACGGGAAGCCGCCGATCAGCATGCCGCCCGGCTTGAGGTGCGGCACCAGCTTGGTGATCAGCTCTTCCGGCTTGAACAGATGCTCCAGCACATGCAGCAGGATCATCGCGTCGTATTGCTTGGCGTCGTCCAGCTTGAACTCCGGGCTTTCCAGGTTCACTTCGTAGAAATGGTTGTAGCCGACGCGCTCCAGCCGCTCCTTGCGGATGATCGCATCCACCGCATCCCAGCTCGCCAGCGCGACCTTCTCGCCGCCGCGCTCCGCGGCCGCATGCATGAAGCCCAGCATCTGGCCGACGTCCACGCCAATCTCGCACACGTCCAGCGGCCCCTTGCGCGCGGCATCCTCGCGCAGGAAGTGATACATGAACCAGTAGCGCACCAGCCGGATCGGATAGCTGATCTTCTTCACTTCCGGCGGAATGCCGTAGTTCTCGTCCTGAAATACCGGGTTGTCCTTCAGAAAATCGATGTCCCAACTCAATTGCTTCAATGCCATGCTATTCAACCCCATGAAGATCGCTCAAACGGCGACCGGATAAGAACCCAAAATTTTCACGAATGCGGCGGCCTGCTTCAACTCCGCCAATGCTGCCGCGATCTTGGCATCGGCCTGATGCCCTTCGATATCGACATAGAACACATACTCCCAGGAACCGGAGCGCGCCGGACGCGACTCCAGCTTGGTCATCGACACGCCGTGCTTCGCCAGCGGCGTCAGCAGGTCGTGCACCGCGCCGGGACGGTTCGCCGCGGACAGTACCAGCGAAGTCTTGTCTTTACCGGACGGGGCGACATCCTGTTTGCCGATGACGAGGAAGCGCGTGGTGTTGCGCGAGTCGTCCTCGATGTTCTGCGCCAGCACCTTGAGCTTGAAATGCTCCGCCGCCTGCACGCCGCCGACCGATGCCGCATACGACTCTTCCGCCGCCAGACGCGCCGCGTCGGCGTTGCTGGAAGCGGTGACGCGCTCGGCGTGCGGCAGGTGCGCGTTCAGCCAGCCCTGGCATTGCCCGAACGATTGCGGATGCGAATAGACCTTGCGGATGACCGACAGCTCGTTCTCGTTCGACAGCAGGCACTGGTGCACCTGCAACATCACTTCGCCGCAGATCTGCAGATTGCTGTTCAACAGCAGATCCAGCGTGCGTCCGATCGCACCCTCGGTAGAGTTCTCCACCGGCACCATGCCGTATTGTGCGGCGCCGCTTTCGACCGCATTGAACACATCGTCTATGGTCGCGCATGGTTCGCCCTGCACCGCGCTGCCGAAACGCTTCAGCGTGGCCTGCTCGCTGAACGTACCCTGCGGGCCGAGATAGGCGACCGTCAGCGGCGCTTCCAGCGCGCGGCACTGCGACATCACTTCAGTGAACAGTTGCGCGACCGCCTCGTTGCCCAGCGGCCCGGCGTTCTGGTCCTGCAAACGCCGCAACACCTGCGCCTCGCGCTCGGGGCGCAGCACCACGCCGTTTTCCTTCAGATGGCCGATTTGCTGCGCCAGCGCGGCGCGACGGTTGAACAGTTGCAGCAACTCGTCGTCCAGCGCGTCGATCTGCGTGCGGTATTGTGTAAGTTTTTCGGACATGTGCAATCAACCTTTGCGCTGCGCGAACTCGGCCATGAAGTCGGCCAGCGCCTGCACGCCCGCCACGGGCATGGCGTTGTAGATGGAGGCGCGCATGCCGCCCGCCAGTTTGTGTCCCTTGAGCTGCAGCATGCCGCGCGCTTCCGCCTGCTTGAGGAATTCGGCATCGGTCGCCGCATCCGCAGTCTTGAACGGCACGTTCATGCGCGAACGGTCGGGCTTGTTCACCGGGCAGACATAGAAACCGCCGCTGCCGTCGATGGCGTCGTACAACAGCTTGGCCTTGGCGATATTGGTCTGCTCCATCGCCGCGACGCCGCCGTTCTTCTTCAGCCACTGGAACACCAGCCCGGCCATGTAGATGCCGTAGGTCGGCGGGGTGTTGTACATCGAATCGGCGTCGGCATGTGTCTTGTAATCCAGCATCGTCGGCAGGCGCGGATCGGCATGGCCGATCAGATCGTCGCGCACGATCACCAGCGTCACGCCGGCCGGGCCGATATTCTTCTGCGCGCCCGCATAGATCAGGCCGAACTTCGACACGTCACAGGAACGCGACAGGATGTTGGACGACATGTCCGCCACCAGCGGCACCTTGCCCGTATCGGGAATCCAGTTGAACTCCACGCCGTCTATGGTCTCGTTGGGCGTGTAGTGGACATAGGCAGCATCTTTATCCAGCTTCCACGACTTGAAATCGGGAACGTAAGTGAACTTCCTGTCCGCACCGCTGACGGCCTCGTTCACCAGGCAGAACTTCTTCGCCTCGGCGATGGCCTTCTTCGACCAGATGCCGGTGTTCACATAGTCGGCGGAGAGTTTGCCGCGCAACAGGTTCAACGGGATCATCGAGAATTGCAGATGCGCGCCGCCCTGCAGGAACAGCACCTTGTAGTTCTTAGGGATCGCCATCAACTCGCGCAGGTCGGCCTCGGCCTGGGCGTGGATGCCCATGAATTCCTTGCCGCGGTGCGACATCTCCATCACCGACATGCCGGTGCCGTGCCAATCCAGCAATTCGGCCTGCGCCTGCAGCAACACCTCATGCGGCAAAACCGCCGGGCCCGCGCTGAAATTGTAGATCGTCATACCATTTCCTTTGTGAAGGAGAAGGGAGAAGGGTGAAGGGTGAAGGGTGAAAACCGGCGTCCTGCCTTTACCCTTCCCTCTTCCCCCTTCCCTCTTCCCGTTATTCCTGTCCTTCTTCCGTCGTCCCGGATTCGGTAGCACCGGAATCCATTGCACCGGATTCGGCCGCCTCGGTCTCTTCCGGCTCGGCGATGCGGCTCAGGCTGGCCAGCTTCTCGCCCTTGCCCAGATTGATCAGCGTCACGCCCTGAGTCGCGCGGCTCATCTCGCGGATCTCGTTGACGCGGGTGCGGATCAGCACGCCGTTGGTGCCGATCAGCATGATCTCGTCTTCCGGATTCACCAGCGTGGCGGCGACCACCTTGCCGTTGCGCTCCGAAGTCTGGATCGCGATCATGCCCTGCGTGCCGCGCCCGTGACGGGTGTATTCGGCGATAGGCGTGCGCTTGCCGTAACCGTTCTCGGTCGCGGTCAGCACGCCCTGCTCTTCGTTCTCAGCCACCAGCAGCGAGATCACCTTGCCGCCCTTGGACAGGTTCATGCCGCGCACGCCGCGCGTATCGCGACCCAACGGACGCACATCGTTCTCGTCGAAGCGCACCGCCTTGCCCTCGTTGGAGAACAACATCACGTCGTGCTGACCGTCGGTGATCGCCACGCCGATCAGGAAGTCGCCCTCGTCCAGCGCGATGGCGATGATGCCTGCCTTGCGCGGGTTGCCGAACTGCGACAGCGATGTCTTCTTCACGGTGCCGTCCGCGGTCGCGAAGAACACGAACTTGTCCTCGACGAACTCGCGCACCGGCAGGATCGCGTTGATCTTCTCGCCGTCTTCCAGCGGCAACAGGTTGACGATGGGCTTGCCGCGCGAGATGCGGCTGCCCTGCGGCACTTCGTATACCTTCAGCCAGTACACGCGGCCGCGGTTGGAGAAGCACAGGATGTAGTCGTGAGTGTTGGCGATGAACAGGTTGTCGATGAAATCATCGTCCTTGGTCGCTGTCGCCTGCTTGCCGCGTCCGCCGCGCTTCTGCGCGCTGTACTCGTCCAGCTTCTGCGCCTTCATGTAGCCGCCATGCGACAGCGTGACCACAACGTCTTCCGGCGCGATCAGGTCTTCCATGCTCATGTCGTGCGTGTGCGTGACGATCTCACTGCGGCGCTTGTCACCGAACTGAGCCTTCACCGCCGCCAGCTCATCGCCGATGATCTGGGTCACGCGCTCCGGCTTGGCCAGGATGTCCAGCAGGTCGGCGATCTTGTCCATCACCTCGCGGTATTCGCCGACGATCTTGTCCTGCTCCAACCCGGTCAGGCGCTGCAAACGCAATTCCAGGATGGCTTGCGCCTGAGCGTCGGAAAGATGGTAGCCGCGCGCATCGCCCTGCCCCACCAGCCCGTACTCGGGTGCCAACCCCTCGGGGCGCGATGCGCCGCTGACGCGAGAGAGCATGTCTTCGACCAGCGACGAGCGCCAACCGCGGCTCATCAGCGCCTGCTTCGCCTCGGCGGGAGTAGGCGCAGCCTTGATCAACGCGATGATCTCGTCCACGTTGGACAGCGCGACCGCCAGGCCTTCCAGGATGTGGCCGCGCTCGCGCGCCTTGCGCAGCTCGAATATGGTGCGGCGCGTAACAACTTCGCGGCGATGGCGCAGGAACGCCTCGATGATTTGCTTGAGGTTGAGCAGTTTGGGCTGGCCGTCGATGATAGCCACCATGTTCATGCCGAAGCTGTCCTGCAGCTGCGTCTGCTTGAACAGATGGTTCAGCACGACTTCCGGCATCTCGCCGCGGCGCAGCTCGATCACCGCGCGCATGCCGGACTTGTCCGACTCGTCGCGTATCTCGGTGATGCCTTCGATCTTCTTCTCGCGCACCAGCTCGCCGATCTTGATCAGCAGGTTGGCCTTGTTCACCTGGTAGGGCAATTCGTCGATGATGATCGCCTGACGGTCGCCCTTGCCGATGTCCTCGAAGTGCGTGCGGCCGCGCATGATCACCCGGCCGCGGCCGGTGCGGTAGCCTTCCTTCACGCCTGCCAAGCCATAGATGAAGCCTGCGGTCGGGAAATCCGGCGCCGGCACCAGTTCGATCAGTTCCTCGATATCCATGTCCGGATTGCGCAGCAGCGCGATGCAGGCATCCACGACTTCGTTCATGTTGTGCGGCGGAATGTTGGTCGCCATGCCCACCGCGATACCGGAGGAACCGTTCACCAGCAGGTTGGGGAAGCGCGACGGGAACACCAGCGGCTCATGCTCGGAACCGTCGTAGTTCGGCCCGAAGTCCACCGTATCCTTGTCCAGGTCGGACAGCAGATCGTGCGCGATGCGCGCCATGCGGATTTCGGTGTAACGCATCGCCGCCGCGTTGTCGCCGTCCACCGAACCGAAGTTACCCTGACCGTCCACCAGCGTGTAGCGCAGCGAGAAGTCCTGCGCCATACGCACGATGGTGTCGTACACCGCCGTGTCGCCGTGAGGGTGATACTTACCGATCACGTCGCCGACGATACGCGCCGATTTCTTGTAGGCTCGATTCCAGTCGTTGGACAGCTCGTGCATCGCGAACAGCACGCGTCTATGCACGGGCTTCAGGCCGTCGCGCACATCGGGCAGCGCGCGGCCCACGATTACGCTCATCGCATAGTCCAGGTAGGACTTGCGCATCTCCTCTTCGAGACTGACCGGCAGGGTTTCTTTGGCGAATTGGTCCATGGTATCGGGTATGGTTGAAAATGCTCGAAAACAGCGCGTGAGTTTAACACGCAGCCCCGCCCGGAGACAAAACTCATCGTCGAACGGCTCCCGACCCGCAGGATTTGCAACAAAATCGACTAGCCATTACCATCCCGGATACCCAACACAAACAAACTCAGGGAATATCATGAACCGCATCCAGCAAATCGTTGCATCGTTCTGTCTGCTCAGCCTGACACAAATCGCCGCCGCTCACCCGAGCAGCATCGGCTATCTGTATGACACGCAAGGCAATATCGTGCGCACCGGCTACGGCGGATGCGTGAGAACGAGCCAATGGACACCCGCCAACGCGCTGGCTGAATGCGACGCCGTAGCCCAAGCGGCGACCGCTCCGGCCGCGAAGTCAGCCGCGGCTCCCGCACCCGCAACCAAGGCCGCCGCACCCTCGATGATCCAGATCAACCTGAGCGCCGACGAATCCTTCGAGACCAACAAGGCCGAACTCAGCGCCGAGGCCAAGATCAAGCTCAGCGCGCTGGCCAAACAACTGAACGGCCTGAGCTACGACCGCATCATCATCACCGGCCATGCCGACCGCAGCGGCTCCGCCGCCGGTAACCAGCAACTGTCCGAGCGCCGCGCCTATGCCGCGCACAACTATCTGGTCAGCGAGGGCGTCCCCTCCAACAAGATGCAGAGCAGCGGCAAGGGCAGCAGCCAGCCTGTCACCCAGCCGGGCGCCTGCGCCAAGCTGAAAGGCCAGCCACTCTCCGCCTGCCTCGCTCCTGATCGCCGCGTGGAGATCCGCGTGACCGGCACTCGCAGCAAATGACTTCAGCCGTACATGAGGCGCACATCGGCGTGAACGTCGATCCGGTCGAGCTGGAAAAATTCTCCCAGCTCGCCCACAAGTGGTGGGATCCGCACAGCGAATTCAAGCCGCTGCACGACATCAACCCGCTGCGCCTCGGCTACCTCGACCGCATCGCCGGCCTGGCCGGCAAGACGGTGCTGGATGTCGGCTGCGGCGGCGGCATCCTGTCCGAGGGCATGGCCGCGCTGAAGGCCGACGTCACCGGCATCGACCTCGCCGACAAATCACTCAAGGTCGCCAAGCTCCACCTGCTGGAAAGCGGCCGCAAAGTCGATTACCGCAAGATATCCGTCGAAACGCTCGCCGCCGAACAGCCCGAACACTACGACGTGGTCGCCTGCCTGGAGATGCTGGAACATGTACCCGATCCCCAGAGCGTGATCGCCGCCTGCGCGAAGCTCGCCAAGCCGGGCGGATGGGTGTTCCTGTCCACGCTGAACCGCAACCCGAAGTCCTACATGTACGCCATCCTCGGCGCGGAATACGTGCTCAACCTGCTGCCGCGAGGCACGCACGACTACGCACGCTTCCTGAAGCCGTCTGAACTGGCGCAGTCCTGCCGCAACGCGGGCCTGACCGTGACCGATCTCACCGGCATGAGCTACAGCCCGTTCAGCAAGACCTACTCCCTGGGCCGCAATACAGACGTCAACTACATGATCGCCTGCCGCAAGGACTGACCGTTGCCTATACTGCCTCGTCATTCCGGCGAAAGCCGGAATCCGGTTTTTAAAAACGTCTGGATGCCGGATCAAGTCCGGCATGACGGATGTCTTGAGGTGACGCGTGATTAAAGCAGTCCTCTTCGACCTCGACGGCACCTTCGCCGACACCGCGCCCGACCTCGCCGCCGCGCTGAACCACACCCGTGCCACAAGAGGCCTGCCGCCGCTGCCGCTGGAAACCATACGCCCGCAAGCCTCGCACGGCTCGCGCGGCCTGCTCAAGATCGGCTTCGGCATAGCCCCGGACCACCCCGACTTCGACGCGCTCAAGGACATCTTCCTCGAACACTACGAGCAGAACATCTGTGTACATACGCAGCTGTTCCCCGGCATGTCCGAACTGGTCGCCGAACTGGAACGCAATAGCATCAAGTGGTGCATCGTCACCAACAAACCGCACCGCTACACCCTCCCGCTGATGCAGGCGCTGGGCTACGCGGAACGCGCCGCCTGCCTCGTCAGCGGCGACACCTGCGCGCAAGCCAAGCCCCACCCCACCCCGCTGCTGCACGCCTGCGAGATCGCTGGCGTCGATCCCTCGCTCTGCCTGTATCTGGGCGACGACCGCCGCGACATCCAGGCCGCCAACGCCGCCAACATGCCCGGCATCATCGCCAACTACGGCTACGTCGGCGACGACGTCTCCGAGGCCAACTGGAACGCACAGGGCAGCATCGACCACCCCGTTGAACTTATCCGCTTCCTCGGCCTCTGACTGCACGTGCTACAATTCGGCACGGTTGCACGGATGGTTCGTGCAGCAATGTAAAACACCCGGGGGCGACATGGCTTCGACGTGGGTTGCAAAGCAGCGTAGGGCATACCGAGGACCCGCAACCTCGTAAATCAGCTGGAAAAAACTAGTCGCAAACGACGAAAAGTACGCTTTAGCAGCTTAGTCTGCTAGACCTCGCACCTTCTCTCCCATGGGGAGGCTCAAAGCCTACGGGCTAAGATGAGCGAGGTCCTAACATGGGATCGTGTCGAGCAGGGTTACTTTGCTCGAAGCTAAAACTAAGGTAACTCGTCCGGTGGCAGCCTGTCGGTTGGCGGCAAACGGATCAAACTAAATAATCAGACTAAGTATGTAGAACTATCTGCAGAGTGCTTGCGGACGGGGGTTCAATTCCCCCCGCCTCCACCAACAAAACAAAAGAGCTCACCCGCAAGGGTGGGCTCTTTTGTTTTGCTAGACGGTTACGGGAATTGAATCCCCGTCCGATACGGACGGGGGGTGAGCGGGGAATTCGAGCAGCACTGCTGCGAGCCCGCGAACGCCACCGCGCATGCAGGCGCGGTGGCTGGCCAGGATGGCCAATTCCCCCGCGAGCGCAGCTCGCGATAGTGAGGCGCACCGAAAGTATTCAAAGCTGCCCCTTTTAGCTCCGGCCTCCACGATGTTTTCGTGCATCGTAGGCCCTAGCGACTAGTAGCCAACCTATCTAATCCGAAGCTTCGACTCGTCCAACTGGAATTCCTCGTAGATCTCCAGTTTTTTCATTATGGCGGGCAAGACTTGATGAATCATCCTCATCCCGACCAAGAGTTCGTTCATATATATATCGGGATGTACTCGTGACGAGTTGATCCCGAGACTCTCGGCGTCAGCTTCATGACCGAGTTCATCGTGGGAGCTATAAACCAAATCAAGAAGCTCCGCTCTCAAGGGAACACCTGCGCGGAAGGCTCTATCCTTTACAAAAGTGAGCCGTTCCTCATAATCCTTCTTGATCCGGCGCCTGAATTCTCCGATTCTCGGTGCAAATTCAGAATCTATCGCAATCTTACAAACAGCAAGCGACATTAGATTTAGCTCAATGTCATCAGCAGATGTAAAGGATAAATTTAGATCGTCATCATCAATCAACTCAGCAATATACGCAACGTAAAACCCATATACATCGTTAAGAGACATGTAAATTTCGTAAATAACGGCGGAATATGGATTATTTTCAATCAACGTCCAAAAATTTTCACTGTCGATCTTCTCATAGTCAATGTCCAGTTCCTTGGGAAAATCATTCGGAAGTGTGATGCCTATTTCTCTAAGAACATGGAAAGTTCCCCAACACAAAGTCCCATCTTCATCATCAAGTGGAACAGTGTTGTACCCTGTCTCAGCGCCATCTCGCGCAGACTCCGCAACATAATGGATAAGTCGCTCCCATTTATTAGCTTTTTCAAGCGATCCTGCCCAAATGACGAACCAAGGATCTTTGTCACCAATATTTGAGATTGCCCGAAGTTTCTCTTCCATTTCAGAAGACAAGTGCTCACCATTCTTCCATTTGCTAATTTGAGTCGGCGATACCCCCAAGCGAATGGCAAGTTCCTTCTGGCTACAAGACAAGGTGTTCAGCGCCAATTGCACAAAAGCATCGCTATTCATTTCTTACTCCTTTTTGGGATAGGGCGTCATACTTTAATAGCAATTTAGTATTTCAGCAATGCTATTTACTAAATAGTATTGCGCGCCCATCCTACGGGAGATGGCAAATTCTAAGTAATAAGCTAGATCGAGACCTACCCCACCCCGCACTCCTCGAATCCGGCTTTCATCAGCCAAAATTTGAAGCCCCAAAATAAAAACGCAGCGGCAAGCCGCTGCGCAATCCAATTCCAAGAGTAAAGCCGAGCCAGACTTCAGGCCGCCATCAGATGATTTTTCGTTCTGTCGCCGATGCCGAGCAGCATGTTTTCGACGTTGATGTCTTCGTCAATCTCGTCCCAGTGCAGACCGCTGCCACCGCCGCTAATTTCGTAATGATCGCGTTGCGCGGGTGTGGCACTCAGCAGACGCGCAGGTCAAAGGGCTCAGCTTCGATTTCCCGAAACCTCCCCTACCCTCCCCCTTATGCGACAAGTTTTCCGGCTTTGTCGCATTCCCGCCACGACTATCACCTCCGCATCGCCCGCCGATACGGGTTTCATGGACAGGCCCGTTTATTGCTGATGAATCGTCGTTCATCTCAAATGGAGTCCGATTCATGAATACTGATCTTGAAAACATACTTTCCGGAGTATTGGATGGCAGCGTCGTTCCCTATCTCGGTGCCGGTGCGCTCAACGGCGTGACCGATAAAGCCACGGGCAAGGCCATACCCGCCGACAGCGACAGCCTGATCCTGGCAATGAACAACGGCCAGCCGATGGCGCCCAAGCTGATGTACGAATTCCCTCGCGCGGCGATGAATGTGGAGCTGAAGCGCGGCCGCTCGGCGGTGAACAAGTTCCTCGACGCGACCTACCGCGACACGCAATGGAGCCCATCCCCGCTGCACGCCTGGCTGGCGCAGCAAAAGCTGCCCTACATCATCGACACCAACCGCGACACGCAATTGCAGCAGCAATATGCCTCCACGCCGCACACGCTGATCGTCGGCATCGCGCGCATGTCCGGCAAGGAATACCGCTTCCGCATCCATCATTACGACGGCACGAGCTATTCCGCCGTCGAACAGGAAGCCGTGGATACCAGCCTGCCGGTACTGTTCAAGCCGCTGGGCACTCCATTGCCGGAATCGAACTACATCGCCTCGGACGCCGACTTCGTCGATTACATCACCGAGTTGATGGGCGGCTTCGCCATTCCTTCCTTCGTCAAACGTTCGCGCCAGAACAAGCGTTACCTGCTGATCGGCCAGCGCCTGAACCGCGACACCGAGCGCATGGTGTTCTCCGACATCATCTTCGGCGCGGACAAACCGGCCGGCTGGGCGCTGATCCCGCACCCGACCGACAAGGAGAAACGCTATCTGGAACGTCTCAACATAGAGATCGTGAATGCCGATGTGGCTGATTTTCTGGCCGCCGCGCAAAGCTGGAACGGCACGCTGGAAGCCGCATGACGCACCCGGCGACCACCCCTCTCCCGGGAGAAGCCCCTCTCTCTAACTCTCTCCCGCAAGCGGGAGAGAGGACGAACGTGAAAGGCAATCTTCAACTCTCGGGCGAGGGAGCGAACGAAGCGCGTCGCGCAGCCAGCCCCATATTCGACGAATCGCGTCATGTCTTGCAGCATGACGAGATGGACGCCACTCACCGCGAATTCATCGCGCAAGTGGCGGCGTTGATCGCCGCCAGCAATGCCGACTTCCCCGCGTTGTTCCAGGCGCTGGTCAACCACACGCGCGAGCACTTCACCGCGGAAGGGCAGTTAATGCGCGCCTCGAAATACCGGGGGCTGCCCGAGCACGAGAGCGAGCATCACCGCGTGCTCGGCGAGTTGCTGCAACTCAACCGCAGCCTCAAGCGCGGCCACTTGCCGCTGGTGCGCGCCTATGTAAAAGAAGGTTTGCCGGAATGGTTCGATACGCATCTGGCGATGATGGATGCGGCCTTGGCGGCACATCTGAAGAAACAGCAATCCGGCTTGTCGTAAATCCTACAAGACACCCGCGCCGTCCACTTTCGCACATACAAGTTGAGCAAGCGCAATCCAACAAACACATATTAAACAAGCTATTGCCAACAAACGACGTACTGGCACGCTGCTTGCGATTAATCAGCTGTAACCAACCCGACCCAAGGAGCGCAGCATGATCAACCTGACCCCCAACGCAATCTCCGCCGTGGAGAAATTCATCAAGGGCGCCGACACGCCCGTCGCAGGGCTGCGCATCGCCATCTCCGGCGGCGGCTGCTCCGGCTTTCAGTACGGCATGACGCTGGAAGAAGCCAAGAACGAAGACGACACCGTGCTGGAATACGGCGCAGTCACGCTGCTGGTCGATCCGCTCTCCGCTCCCTTGCTCGAAGGCGTAACCGTCGATTTCGTCGACAGCCTGAACGGCAGCGGCTTCAAATTCGAAAACCCGAACGCCAGCTCCAGCTGCGCGTGCGGTTCCTCTTTCTCGGCATAAGGAGCATCGTCATGTGGGATTACTCGGACAAAGTTAAAGAACACTTCTTTCAACCGCGCAACGCCGGCGTGCTCGAAGGCGCGAACGGGGTGGGCGACGTCGGCTCGATCTCCTGCGGTGACGCGCTGCGCCTGATGCTCAAGGTGGAGCCGGAGACCGACATCATCCTGGACGCGCATTTCCAGACTTTCGGTTGCGGCTCGGCCATCGCCTCTTCTTCGGCGCTGACCGAAATGATCAAGGGCAAGACGCTGGACGAAGCGCTGAAGGTCAGCAACCAGGACATCGCCGATTACCTCGACGGCCTGCCGCCGGAAAAGATGCACTGCTCGGTGATGGGGCGCGAGGCGCTGCAAGCCGCCGTGGCTAACTATCGCGGCGAAGAGTGGAGCGACGACCATGAAGAAGGCGCGCTGATCTGCAAATGCTTCGCCATCGACGCGGTGATGATCGAAGACACGATCCGTGCGAATAATCTCAGCTCGGTGCAGGACGTGACCAACTACACCAAGGCGGGTGGCGGCTGTTCGTCCTGCCACGAAGGCATCGAAGAGATCCTGGTGAAGGTGATGAGCGAACGCGGCGAAAGCTTCAAGCCCGGCACTCCGTCGCAGGAAGAAGCCAAGCCTGCCGGCATGACCAATCTGCAACGCATCCGCAAGATCGAAGCGGTGCTTGAATCCGTGCGCCCGCAACTGAAGCGCGATGGCGGCGACATCGAGCTGCTCGACGTGGACGGCAAGACCATCTACGTCAGCATGACCGGCGCATGCGCGGGCTGCCAAATGGAGGCGCTCACGCTGCAAGGCATCCAGCAGAAACTGATGGAAGAGCTGAAAGAGTTCATCAAGATCGTGCCGACCAAGGCCGGAGCGCTGAGCCGGGCGAGCTGTCACGTTTGATTTTGTAGGTCGGGTTAGCGCAGCGTAACCCGACATGGGCAAGTTGAAAAAAGAGGTGTCGGGTTACGGCTACGCCTAACCCGACCTACAAGAGAAGGATACAGAAATGACCGGCATCTATTTCGACAACAACGCGACCACCCGAGTCGATCCCGCCGTGGTGGAAGCCATGCTGCCCTACTTCACCGAGCAGTTCGGCAACCCTTCGTCGATGCACAGCTTCGGCAACAAGGTCGGCCTCGCAATCAAGAAGGCGCGCATGCAGGTGCAGGAGCTGCTCGGTGCGGAACACGATTCCGAGATCATCTTCACTTCGTGCGGCACCGAGTCTGACTCCACCGCGATCCTCTCCGCATTGAAAGCGCAGCCCGAGCGCAAAGAGATCATCACCACCACCGTCGAGCATCCGGCCATCCTGACGCTGTGCGCCTGGCTGGAGAAGGACGGCTACAAGGTGCATTACCTCAAGGTGGACGGCAAGGGTCGCCTCGACCTGGACGAATACAAGAAGCTGCTCGGCGACCAAACTGCCGTCGTGTCGGTGATGTGGGCGAACAACGAGACCGGCACCTTCTTCCCGGTGGTGGAGATGGCCGAACTGGCGAATGCCGCCGGTGCAATGTTCCACACCGATGCGGTGCAGGCCGTGGGCAAGGTACCGCTGAACCTGAAGGACACCAAGATCGACATGCTCTCCGTGTCCGGTCACAAGCTACACGCGCCCAAGGGCGTGGGCGTGCTGTACCTCAAGCGCGGCGTGCGCTTCCGTCCGCTGCTGCGCGGTGGTCATCAGGAACGCGGCCGCCGTGCGGGAACCGAGAACACCACCTCCATCGTAGGTCTGGGCAAGGCCGCCGAGATGGCGATGGAAGCGATGGCCTTCGAGAACACCGAAGTCGCACGTCTACGCGACAAGCTGGAAGCGGGCATCCTGGCGAAAGTGCCGCGCTCCTTCGTCACCGGCAACCCTGACGACCGCCTGCCCAACACCAGCAACATCGCGTTCGAGTTCATCGAAGGCGAAGCGATCCTGTTGCTGCTGAACAAGTTCGGCATCGCTGCATCCAGCGGTTCCGCCTGTACTTCCGGTTCGCTTGAGCCTTCGCATGTGATGCGCGCAATGGGCATCCCCTACACCGCCGCGCACGGCACGGTGCGCTTCTCGCTGTCGCGCTACAGCACCGAGGACGAAGTGGATCGCGTGATCGCCGTCGTGCCGGAGATCATCGCGCAACTGCGCAAGCTGTCGCCTTATTGGGATGGCGACGGCCCCGCGGCAGAGCCGGAGAAGGCGTTCGCGCCGACGTACGCATGATGAACATCTTCACAACCGTAGCAGTCGTAGGATGGGTTGAGCGCAGCGATACCCATCATTTATCCCATGCAGTTGTTGGGTATCGCTGCGCTCAACCCAACCTACGCGGATTCGCCGGAGATTGAAAATGTCCCGCACCATCATCATCGACGACACCACCCTGCGCGACGGCGAACAGACCGCCGGGGTGGCGTTTACGCTGGATGAGAAGCTGGACATCGCGCGACAGCTCGATGCGCTGGGCGTGCCTGAGCTGGAAGTCGGCATCCCCGCGATGGGCGACGAGGAGCGCGACAGCATCAACGCGGTGGCCGCGCTGGGCCTGAAGGCAAAGCTGGTCGTGTGGAACCGCATGTGTATGGACGACATCAAGGCTTGCGAGCAAGTCGATGTGCAAATGATGGATCTGTCCATCCCGGTGTCGGACATCCACTTGAAAAAGAAACTCGGGCGCGACCGCCAGTGGGTGCTGGACACCATCCACGACATCGTGCCGCGCGCCTTTCACTTCGGGCGCGACATCATCGTCGGCTGCGAGGATGCTTCGCGCGCCGATCCGGAATTCTTGCTGCAAGTGGCCGAGGCCGCGCAGGACGCGGGCGCGCAACGCATCCGTTTCGCCGACACGCTGGGCGTGATGGAACCGTTCGGCGTACACAAAGCCATCGCCGCATTGCGCGCCGCTTGCGATCTGGAGATCGAGATGCACGCGCACGACGATCTCGGCCTCGCCACCGCCAACAGCCTGGCCGCCGCAGTCGCCGGTGCGACGCATATCAACACCACGGTGAACGGACTGGGCGAACGCGCAGGCAATGCGCCGCTGGAAGAAGTCGCGCTCGGTCTGAAGAAGCTCTACGGCATGGACACCGGCATCGACCTCACCCACTTCACCGAGCTATCCAAAAAAGTCGCTGCCGCATCCGGCCGCCCCGTGCCCTGGCAGAAGAGCGTCGTGGGCGAAGGCGTGTTCACGCACGAGGCGGGCATCCATGTCGACGGACTGCTGAAGGACCCGGACACCTATCAGGGCTTCGATCCTGTCGAGGTCGGCCGCCGCCACAAGCTGGTAGTCGGCAAGCATTCCGGCGCGCACGGCATCATCGCTGCCTACGCCACGATGGGGCTGAACCTCAGCCAGGCCGAGGCGCGCGCACTGCTGCCGGACATCCGCAGCTTCGCCGAGCGCGCCAAGCGCTCGCCCGCCGATCAGGAACTGCTGTTCCTCTATCAACGCTACATCGGGCGCAGCCAGCCCGGCGCGGCCCACTAGGAGATGAACATGTCGCTAGACGCACACCCTCTCCCCAACCCCTCTCCCTTGCAGGGCGATGGGCTATTGAATCCCTCTCCCGCGCGCGGGATAACCAGCGACTTGCCCGCTGGCGGGCTTAGTCGAATGGCTAGTAGTTTCACCAGAGGGTGCCCCGAAGGGGTGGGAGAGGGTTTTGTTCAGCGCGCCGAAAAGGTGAGCCTGCTGCGGTTGCTGCGCGAAGACGTGAGTTGCGTGTTTCAGCGCGACCCGGCTGCGCGTTCTCGCTTCGAGGTGCTGACCACCTATCCCGGCGTACATGCCATCCTGATGCAGCGCATCGCGCACCGGCTATGGAAGTTCGGCCTGCGCTACCTCGCCCGCCTCGTCTCCTGGTTCGCGCGCCTGCTCACTAACATCGACATTCATCCGGGCGCGACCATAGGCCGGCGCTTCTTCATCGACCACGGGGCGGGCGTGGTGATAGGCGAGACCGCCGAGATCGGCGACGACGTGACGCTGTATCACGGCGTCACCCTCGGCGGCACGACCTGGAACAAGGGCAAGCGCCACCCTACCCTGGGCGACGGCGTGGTGGTCGGCGCGGGCGCGAAGATCCTCGGCGCGATCACGCTGGGCGAACAGGTGCGCGTCGGCGCGAATTCGGTGGTGGTCAAGGATGTCCCGTCGCACCGCACCGTGATCGGCATCCCCGGCAAGATCGTGCTGCGCACCGAAGATGCGGATGCGAACAATATCTACGGCATCAACCTCGACCATCACCTGATCCCAGACCCGGTAGGCCGCGCCATCGCCTGCCTGATGGAACGCATCGAGGTGCTGGAAGGACAGTTGAACAAGCGCGGCGAAGCGGTGGAAGGCCAATGCCACACCTGCGATGCGGACGATTTATGCGGCACGGAAGTGGCGCGCCAATTGAGGAAAGCATGATGGACCTGCTGGATTTCGATCAAACCGAGTTGTATTTCGACGAACCGCTGGCGCTGGACGTGTCGCGACTGCTGGAAGATGCCGCGGACGCTTACGGCAGCGAAGCGGCGGAGAGCCTGCTGCTGCGCGCCAACCTGATGGCGCCGCAACACCTGGTCGTGCTAGTCGCGTTGTATCGCTATTACTTCTACCAGCACCGCCTCGAAGACGCGCTGCTGGTGGCAGAAAGCTCACTGGCCGTGGTCGGGCGGCGGCTTGAGTTCCCCGATACCTGGGTGTATCTGCGCGAGGCTAACGTAGGCGCGGGCGTGATGCGTTCGATGGGGCTGGTGCGCTTCTACCTGATGGTGCTCAAGGCGGCGGGCTACATCAACCTGCGTCTCGGCCATATCGAAACCGGAAAAGCGATGCTGGAAAAACTGGTGCAACTGGACAGCCACGACCGCATCGGCGGCAAGGCCTTGCTGGAAGTGCTGCACCAATCGATGAACGAAGACGATCTGCAAAGGAGAGCATGATGGACGACCTGACCCTGGACGAAGCGATGGAGGAGCTGGTCTCCGCCGAGGATTTCCTGAACTATTTCGGCATCGAATACGATCCCTCGGTGGTGCACGTGAACCGCCTGCACATCCTGCAGCGCTATCACAACTATCTCGCCAAAACGACCCTGCCCGACATAGAGGCCGCGCGCCGCGTGATCTACGCGACGCTGTTGCAGCAGGCGTACCAGGACTTCGTAAAGTCCGATGCGCTGACCGAAAAGGTGTTCAAGGTGTTCCACATGCACGAGCCGCAAACGAAGTTCGTGCCGGTCAGCTCGATCACGGTGAACAAGTCTGCGTGATGCCAGGGACGAATCATGCTGCCTAAATACGAATTCGGCGACGAAGTCCGCATCATCCGCAACGTGCGCAACGACGGCACCTATCCGGGCATGCCCACCGGACAATTGCTGATCCGCCGCGGCAGCACCGGATTCGTCATCAACGTCGGCACCTTCCTGCAGGATCAGTTGATCTACACCGTCAACTTCCTCGACCAGGACAAGATAGTCGGCTTCCGCGAAGAAGAGCTGATCGGAATCGACGAGCCCTGGACGCCCAGCAAATACGAGAGCCGCGAGAAAGTGCGCAGCAAAGTGACGCTCGCCGTGCGCGGCGAAGTTCGCGCCGCGCCGGGGATGGAGGGCGAGATATTGAAGGTGCTGCGCGACGAAACGGGTGGCGTGCAGTACCAGGTGATCTTTCACGACCATGTGCTGCAGGTGCCGGAATCGGCGCTGGAAGCGGTGCATGTCTACGACGACGAGGAGAAAGAACATGCCTGACGTAATCGACAACGGCGTCGCCTACCTCGCGCTCAAGGCCGCGCAGAAACTCTACGGCAAGATCCCGGATGCGCTGCAACCATCCGAATTCGAGCGCGTGCAGAACATGGCGCAGCAGCAACACGAACTCGAAACGCGCGTGCTGGCCGCACCCGAGGCGCGCGACGCGATGGTGCCACCCGCCACGCTACAGGCCGCGATACAAGAGATACGCGGACGCTATCCAAACGAAGACGATTTCGCCGACGACCTCGCACGCAACGGCCTCGATGAAGCCGGTTTCGCCGAGGCACTGGAACGCGAACTCAAGGTCGAAGCCATCCTGGAAAAAGTCGCCACGCGCGCGGCCAACGTCAGCGACATCGACGTCGAGCTGTATTACCAATACCACCCCGACCAGTTCCGCCGCCCCGAGACTCGCTTGGCGCGCCACATCCTCGTCACCGTCAACGACACCATTCCCGAGAACACCCGCGATGCCGCACGCCAACGCATCGCGGATATCGCCGTGCGATTGCAGAAGGAACCGGGCCGTTTCGAAGAGCAGGCGCTCAAACACTCCGAATGCCCCACCGCGCTGGACGGCGGCAAACTCGGCGACCTGCCGCGCGGCAAACTCTTCCCGGAACTGGATCAGGCCTTATTCAAGTTGAAGGCCGGCGAAGTCAGCGGCGTGCTGAAATCCGAACTCGGTTTCCATGTCCTGCGCTGCGACGCCATCACCGAAGCCAACGTGCTGAGCATGGCCGAGGCTAAACCGCATATCCGCAAACTGCTGGAGCAGAAACGCAAACGCGTCTGTCAGCAGGCGTGGGTGAAGCAGGTGATGGAAGGGAAGAATTCTTAGGGCGCTTCTGGTTTTTTGAAGTTTCGTAGGTCGGGTTAGCGCAGCGGTGCGTGTGTTGTTGGGGCTTTAGCCCCGTACAACCACGGCCTACTCCTCGCGGGTGTAACCCGACGTTTATCCTACGAATCCATACGTCGGGTTACGGCCTTGCAGGCCTAACCCGACCTACTGTTATTGGGCGAGTTCGTCAGGTAGATAAGCGCCTTTGCCTGCTCCTCGCACGCCCTGTGAGTGTTCGTATCCAGCACCTTCAGCCATTCCTCGGGGATTTTTTCCACTCCATACAACGCCCCTGCCAACATGCCCGCGATCGCGCCGGTGGTGTCGGCATCTCCGCCGCGGTTAACTACGTCGATCAGGCAGCTGCGGAAATCGTCGGTGTCGAAGAAGCTCTGGAACACGGCTTGTATGGTGTCGGCGACGTAGCCGCTGGGGTTCTGGCTCTGGCGCACGGCACGGAACTTGAACTCGGGATGGCGCGCGGCGAGCGGATGCGAGTGTCGGTGCAGCAGGTCGTTCTTGGTCGCGCCCTGCAATGCGTCCTGCACCATGAGCACCAGCGTCTCGCAGGCGGCGTCGGACAGCGCGCAATGATGGGTGACATGGGCCTGTTCGCGGCAGGCGGCGCGCACGGCGTCTTCGCTCTGGCCGAGGGTGGCGAGCGCGACCGGTAGCACGCGCATTGCCGCGCCGTTGCCGGCGTCGTGGTCGGAGTATGGCGCGTGCGGTTCGCCGGTCTTGCGGAATTGCAGCAGGTTGCGGCGTACGGTGTTGCCGATGTCCACCGGCTTGGCGCGCATCCAGGCGTCGAAGGCCTGGGCGGCGGCGAGCGCATCGACCTTGCCTTTTTCGAGGATGGACTCGCCGAGTGCGAGCGCCATCGTGGTGTCGTCAGTGACCTGCCCCGGCTTGAGGTGTAGCCAGCCGCCGCCGATCATCTTGTCGTGCACGCCGTATTGCGCGGCGATCTCCCGCGGCGTCATGAATTCCACCGTTGCGCCCAGCGCGTCGCCGATGGCGAGGCCGAGATAGGAAGCGATGGCGCTGTCGGTGGTCATGTGTGTTTTGTAGGGGCGCGATTCATCGCGCCCATTTTTCGATGGCATGTCAGGGCGCGATACCCGAAGGGCACAAGAACCTCTTCGAGGTGAATCGCGCCCCTACGGGGGACTATTCTTCCGGCCCGAAGCATTTCAGGTAATCGGTGCAGACTTGGCAGCTCGGCGCGCGGCAGGCGTTGATGCCTTCCTTCTCGCACAGTTGCTTGTAGAGGAACTTCTTCCACTTCATGTCGTGGATGTTTTTTGCAGCCAGCACGGGGAAGTTATGCGTCATCAACTGGCTGAGATACACGCGAGACCACAGGCCCAGGTCTTGCCACAGGTGGTCGTTGGCCATGCAGGCGGTGGTGACGATTTCGGCCATCCATCGTTCGGATTCGTCGCGTCCGGCGAGATGATCGCGCAGCAGTTCTAGAACATCATCGCGTTCCAGCGCACGCGGGTCGGAAATCGACCCGGCATGACGCACGACCAGTTGCATTCCGGGGAAGTGGCGCGACAGCAAGGCGGAGAATTCCGCTTCGTTCAGTCCCAGCCCCGGCGGCAATGCGCCGATGCCGCCGGTCTGGCTGACGATCATCTGCGCGAACAGTTCGTCGTTGGGCAAGCCCGCCGCATGCGCCATCAGTTCCGCATACAGGCCAGCTGACGGTGTAGCCGATTTTTGCACTGACATCACGGCGGGCTGCATGATTGCCTCCTATTTGCTGGGGTACTCGATCAACAGGTCTTCGTCGCGCAGCACCATCTGGCAGGCCAGACGCCATTCGGTGGTGATGACGTCGTCCACTTTCATCGCTTCGATCTGCGCTGCGGTGATCTTCCCTTCCTGTTTCAGCACATTGATTTCGCGGTCGGTCAGCGGGCCGGCCATCGGGCCTTTGTTGGAGAGGTTGGTGACCTTCACCAGGCAGGTGGAGCACTCACCGTCGCCGCAGCCGAAGTCGATGGGGATGTGATTTTCCTTGGCCAGTGTCAGCACGGTCGTGGTGTGGCTACCGGCGATGGCATACACGGTCTTGTCCTTGTGCATCGGGCTGGAAAAAGTAATGTTAGGCATTGCAATTGCTCCTTTGGGTTGGTGAAAAAATCGATGGGTAGCTTTGCATAGCCATCTGACTAAGGCAGCTAGCTGCCAAGTCATTGGTTATCGCAAAGCTCAACCCATCCTACGGGTTGCCCATCCTGCGAATTACTGGTTACGCTTTGACGACAATATCTCCGCCCAGAACTTGCGCCTGGCACGCAAGGCGGTTATCGCGTCCAGCCATGTTCTCCTGCAACACCTTGTCTTCCAGCACCGAGCGTTCGCTCATGTGTTCCATGCCGGAAACGATTTTGGTGATGCAGGAACCGCACTCGCCCTCGCGACAGCCATAGGTGATGCTGGCGCCGACTTTTTCCGAGATTTCGATCAGGCGGGTGCCTGCGGGCACGTTGACGGTGAGTCCGGTCTTTTCGAAGGTGACGTTGGCTTTAGGCATGGGCTTGCTCCTGGGTGAGTAGGTCGGTCATGGAAATGACGCGGCGTTCGATGTTGCCGGTCAGGTGTTGTGCGAGTTGTTTGCCGAGGTCGCGGCATTTGCCGAGTTCTTCTTCGGTGGGGATCAGGCGCGCGCGTACGCCCTTGACCGGCACACGCAGTTTGAGGCCGCGCAGACGGTCTTCGATCATGTTGATCGCCTCGCCGCTCCAGCCGTACGAGCCGAACGCCGCGCCCAGCTTGTCGCTCACCTTGATGAGCGCCAGCGAGGACAGCAGATCCCAGACCGGCTTGACGGCGTCGCCATTGATGGTGGGCGAGCCGAAGGCAATGCCGTCCGCCTCTTCGATCAGATCGACGAAGGGCAGGTCACCGCTGGATTGCAGGTCATACAGCGACACGCGCACGCCCTCTTCGGTCTCCGCGCCTTCGGCTACCGCTTGCGCCATCAGCGCGGTATTGCCGTATGACGAGATGTAGAACACCAGCAAGGATTTGGTATTCGCGCCGGCCTCGTTGTGCAACAAAGGCGCGGCCAGTTGCCGGTAACGCTGCATGTAGCTTTGCGGCGCATCGCGCAGGATGGGGCCGTGAGCGGGCGCAATGAGTTTCGGTTCCAGCGGCTCCAGCAAGGAGAGCGCCTCCAGCACATACTCGCGGAACGGACGCATGATGTGCTGGTAGTAGTATTCGAACGAGAATCTGAAATCGCCCACCTTGTCGTTGAACAGGCGCGCATCGCAGAAGTGGCAACCGAACACGTCGCCGCTGAACAGGATGCCCTGCTCTTCGATCAGCGTGCATTGCGTGTCCGGCCAATGCAGAAACGGCGTGCTGAAAAAGCGCAAGGTGCGGTCGCCCAGACTCACATGATCGCCGGTCTGCACTACGTTGTATTCGAGGTTGGCGACCCTGACCAGCGCCTTCAGCATCAATTGCGCCTTGGCCGATATATAGAGTTTCGCCTGCGGCGCGCGGCGCATCAGCTCGGGCAGCGCGCCGCTGTGATCCGGTTCCAGATGATTCAGCACGATGACCGAGATTTCGTCGTAGCGCGCGACCTGTTCGAGCCGTTTGAAGAACTCGTCGGCATGTGCGGCCTTGACGGTATCGATGATCGCGACGCCGTCCGAACCGCGCACGCAATAGGAGTTGTAAGTCGTGCCGTTGGCTGTTTTCAGGATGATGTCGAATTCGCGCAAGGCGGGATCGAGCGCGCCTATCCAGTGCGTCCCCGGCGCGATTTCGACGGCATCCGGGGCGCGTGTCATGCAACAGACTCCGGAGCCGGACAGGGCTCGGTGCGATGGCAGGCGGAATCAGGCTTCTCACTCTTGGGCAACGTATCGGCGAGGCCTATCCATGCGTTTATCGCATCGGTGTCGAATCCGACGCGGAATACGCCGTCCGCCTCCATCAGCGGACGGCGTATCAGCAGCGGATCGGCCAGCATCATGTTCAGCGCCTCGGTCTCGCCGAACGCCGCCGGGTTGACTTCGCCGGATTTCACACGCGGCGCGGCCGGGTTGAACCATTGTGCGACGGGCAGATCACCGAAGAAGGCGCGCAAGCGTTCCGCGGTCCATTTCTCGGCGAGCAGGTTCTTTGCCAGCACGGTGTGGCCGGATGCGGCCAGCCACACCTTCTGTTTCGTGTTGTTGCCGCAGCCGGGCTTCTCGTAGAAATGGATGGTTGCCATGATCGTCTTCCTCAGGCCGCCAGCGGGATGCCGGTCAGCGACCCCGGCGGATTCAGCGCCACGCCGTCCTCGTTCAGGATCGCGCCTTCGATCGGGCAGATGGCCCCGCACTGCGGCACTTCGAAATCGCCCGCGCACTCGGTGCACTTGTCAGGATCGATCAGGAAATGCGGCTTCGCCTCGTAGATCGCCTTGCTCGGGCACAGCGGCTCGCAAGCGCAGCAGTTGGTGCAGGATTCGATGATTTCGAGTGCCATTTCTTACTCCTTACTATTTTCTCTCGTTCCATTCCCCCCTTTATGAAAGGGGGGCTAGGGGGATTTGAGGCCGGTAGCATTTCGCACAGTTCTAAATCCCCCTCAATCCCCCTTTTCCAAAGGGGGAAGTAGCGCAAATCAAGCCACCTTCTGCTGCTCGACGACTTTCACTTCCAGCTTCCCCGCCGCGCGCATCTCTTCGTAGACAGCCATCACCGCATCCTCGATGACTTCCATCGCATGCTCGCCGTTGGGCTGGATACCGGCGGCTTCCAGCGGGCCCCAGGGTTCGTAGCCGACCTTGCTGCACAGCACGGCCTCGCAGCCCGCCAGTTCGCGGATGGTCTTGTCCAGCGCGCTCTCGCCGTCGCCGCAGGTGTCGCCGCCTTCGCAATAGGGGATCGTGCGGCGGTGGCCGATAAAGCGCACGCCTGCGCCGGAGGCTTCATAGATCAGGAACTCGCTCGCGTGGCCGAAGTGTTCGTTGATCACACCGCCGCCCTTGGTGGCGACCGCCATCAGCACCGGACGTGTCACTTCATTCTTCTGCACACCCTGAATGCTCACGAGTTGCACTTTGGATTCCTTCGCGAGGCGCTTGCTTTCCATTTCCTCGTTGATCGCCGCGTGTACCTCGGCGCGCATCTTCATCGCCTCGACATAGTCGATGTCCATCTCCTCGATCTTGTCGATGGTGAACTCAGCACCCCTGTCCTCGCCCAGCAGCCCCACCGCATCGGCACGGCACTGGCGGCAGTGCCGCATCATGTTCATATCGCCCGCGCAGGCATCCTGCAAGGCTTGCAGCTCCTCGTTGGTCGGACCGCGCTGGCCGGTCAGTCCATAGTAAGTGCCGTGTTCTGCTTCGGAAATCAGCGGCATCACGTTGTGCAGGAACGCACCCTTGGCCTTGACGATCTTCGACACTTCTTCCAGATGCTTGTCATTCACGCCGGGGATCAGCACCGAGTTCACCTTCACCAGAATGCCCTTGGCGACCAGCATCTCCAGCCCCTTCTGCTGCTGGGCGATGAGGATCTCGGCGGCCTCGCGGCCCTTGATGCGCTTGTTGTTCCAGAATATCCACGGATATATCTGCGCGCCCACGTCGGGATCGACGCAGTTGATGGTGATGGTCACATGGTCGATGTTGTAGCGCGACATCTCCTCGACGTTCTCCGGCAGCGCCAGGCCGTTGGTCGAGACGCACAGCTTGATGTCGGGCGCCTGCTCGGACAGCTTGCGGAAGGTCTCGAAGGTGCGCGCCGGATTCGCCAGCGCGTCGCCGGGACCGGCGATGCCCAGCACCGTCATCTGCGGGATGGTCGCCGCGACGGCCAATACCTTCTTCACCGCCTGTTCCGGCTTCAGCACCTCGGACACCACGCCGGGACGCGACTCGTTCGAGCAATCGTATTTGCGGTTGCAGTAGTTGCACTGGATGTTGCAGGCGGGTGCGACCGCCACATGCATGCGCGCAAAGTAATGGTGCGCCTCTTCGGAATAGCAGGGATGGTTCTTCACCTTGTCGCGGATGTGATCCGGCAGGTGGCCCATCTGGTCGTCGGTTGAACCGCAGGAACCGGAGGAACATCCTCCGGATTTGGCTTCGCTTGCTGCGTTATTGATTACGGGTAGTTGCACGATCTGTCCTCCGCTAAGGTCTGGCTGAGTATGAGCAAACAGCGTGCCCGGCCCGCATGAACGCCTAACCCGTTGTTTTATATAGATCGAAATCGAATGGCATGCGCCACTGTTGGAAATGGCACATGACACGCGCCGGGGCTTGTGGCGAAAGCGACAAAATCGCGGAGCAAGACCATGCGGGGAGGCAGGTTGAGCAATGGCATAGCCGTTCCTTATGGGTTGGCACTGTATTTGCCTGTGCATACCCCATGAAACATCATCTCGATTGGTCTTCCTACGAAACCGCCGGACAGGGCGATGCCTACGCGGGCATTCCCGCCACCGGCGGTGATTTCGCCAAAGCCGTCGCCGTATGCATAGGCGACAAGCAATGCCAGCGCAAACCCAAGGGCGTGATGTGTCCCAGCTTCCGCGCCACCGACGATCCCGCGCATTCGCCGGGCGGCAGAGTGAAAGTGCTCAAGGCCGCGCTGAACGGAGAGCTGGGCGACGATGCCTTCGCCGACCCGCGACTCGCCGCCGCGATGGAGCTCTGCGTCGGCTGCAAGGGCTGCAAACGCGAATGCGCCAACCAGGTGGACATGGCCGCGATCAAGATCGAGTATCAGGCGCAACGCAATGCGCGGCTGGGCGTGTCATGGCGCGACAGACTGGTCGCGAGCCTGCCCGAGCAACTGCAACACAGGCAGTTCGTGCGCAGCCTGATCCTCATGCGCAATCGCATGCCGTGGCTGGCGAAGCTGGGCGAAACGATGTTTGGGATCGCGGCAAACAGGAAGTTGCCGGAACCGGCTGCAACACCTTACTCCGATGACAGCAGGAACCGTTCGTCCCGAGTAGGCGCACCGCGCCGTATCGAGGGCAGCGACTGGGACGTCATCCTCTTCGTCGATACCTTCGCCACCCACTTCGAGCCCGAGATCGCCCATGCCGCGCATCAAGTGCTGAGTGCCGCTGGCTATAACGTCACCACCTTGCAGGCGCTTGCCGACGATGAAGAACCCGGTCGCGCGCTGTGCTGCGGCCGCACCTATCTTTCATTGGGGCAAGTGGACGCCGCGCGACGCGAAGCGCAACGCATGCACCGAGCGCTACGCCCGGCGCTGGCCGCAGGCACGCCCATCGTCGGACTAGAGCCCTCGTGCATCCTCTCTCTGCGCGACGATCATCTGAAACTCGGTCTGGGCGAAGAGGCTGTCGCGTTGTCGAAGCAGGTCTACCTGTTCGAGGAATTCATCGCGCGCGAACACGACCGAAAACGCTTCACGCTCGAATTCAAACCGCTGCCGCCCGGCAAGACGCTGGTGCACGGACACTGCCACCAGAAGGCCGTCGGCGCGATGAAGTCGCTGCGCAAAGTGCTGCGACTGATTCCCGAATTCGAGTTCGAATTCATCGAAGCCAGTTGCTGCGGCATGGCGGGCAGCTTCGGGCTGGAGGCCGAGCATGCCGCCATCTCCATGCAGATGGCCGAACTCGATCTGCTGCCCGCGCTGCGCGCCGCGCCCGATGCGGCCATCCTCGCCAACGGATTCTCGTGCCGCCACCAGATTAGCGAAGGGGCGGACCGGAAAGCATTCCATGTCGCGCTGCTGCTGCGCGATGCGATAAATAACGAGGGTACATCATGCTGAACGGCGCCATGCTGGGCCTGATGGAACGCATCGCGCTCGACGTCATCGTGTTGACCGACGAGATCGGCGAGGAGGATTTCTTCAGCAGCCGGCTGACCCGGACAACGACCCTGCAATTGCTGGAGAGACTGGCCCAGACCGCGGCCAACCTGCCCGCCGATACGCGCGCATGCATGCAAGAGATCGACTGGACCGCATGGGCCGCGCTGCGGATCGCCCTCGCCCGCCCCTCGCAGCATCCACTGCAAATCTGGGTCGCCATCAAGGAGCTCACACCGATGACGGTGCAGCACCTGCACAACTACAAACGCAAACAGCCGCAGTTGTTCTCGATAGTGCCGTAGCGACTTCCCGAATGGGTTGTTGTTTTATCGGCCGATCGACCTCGAAGGGGTATTGCTTGAAAGATCTGGCATGATCGAAGTCTGGTTATCGGCCATAGCTGCCGGGGGTGTTCACATGAGCCAACGGCCGGTATGGAATCGACACCAGCCATACATAATGACGCCGTCTTTTCATGATGGTCTTGCGGCAGCGGCGACATGTCGTCGTGCACTTCTAGTGCTGGGATGATGCTTGCGCAGTTCATGTTCTATCAGGTCGAACCGGGGGTAACTTCCATGAGCTGCGCACCGGCATTCCCCTTGGCTGCCCGCTCAGTCCGTTGCTGGCCGGGTTTCGTCCTTATGATCTTGACCGCGACCTTGCCGGACGCAAGGGCGCGCGTTATCTGCGCTTCATGGATGATCTGCTGATCTTGGCCCGGACACGCTGGCAGTTGAAACACGCCGTGGCGACGATGAACACTTGGTTTGCGGTAGTGGGGCTGGAGCAGGCACCCGGACAAGACATTCATCGACCGGGGCGAGCGTGGTTTCGATTGGCAGGGCTACCGCTTCGGGAAGGAAGGGCTGTGCGGCATCGCGGCGCAGTCCATGGAAAGAATCGCAGCAAAACTCCACCGGTTTTTGGAGCAGGCCCGGCGCGACCGTTTATCTCACGAGGAGCGGCTGCGCAGGGTGGCGGGGTACATCAGTCGCTGGCGGCGGCAAGAGTCGGGCGCGCAGTGTCGACGAGGAAACGACAGCGCGGGCTGGAGCAGGTCAGACAGATGCCCAAGTGATTGGGCGCCGTTATCCCCAGGCGCTCCGAGGCTGGCAGGATAAAACGGTGTTGAGGACGAGATGCGGCTCGTTTCTCAATACTTATTCAGCCGATTCGACTACTGCTAGAAATAAAAACAATTGCGCATTCGTCGAGGTTATCGGGGTACATGCTTCGCAAACCTTAGTCATAAAATGGTTTAGCATATACAAGGCCGTTTGCCTTTCCCCTTCGTCCGCGTCCTTATTTATTAATGACTTGAAACTTGACTGGAGTTGATCTTGGATCCCCGTTATTAATATCCCGCTACCCACTCTGTACGCTTCGGCTACTAAACGATCGTTTTGCCCACTCAAGTATGCACTTGCGATCCTTCCTTGCTTGGTGTCTTCGTACTGCTTCCCATACGCGAGTCCGAATAAGCCCGCCAGTACCTTTCCGCTATCCCATACTATCGGTACCGACACTTTTTCGATTACCCCCGTCATGTTACTGACGATCATCACTTGATAATTATTTCCATTATTGCCGTCGTTGATCACCACCGTCGGCGTTAGCGTCAGATTCGTTCCGACATCCCTGCTCGTATAGGCCTCCGTCAAGGTCGTGACGCTGTCAGTCCCAAACAGCGCTCCTGTCCTGACCGGGGTCGCCGCCGCGCTTGTCGTCCCATCGTAGGTCTTTGTGTTCGTTGATGCCGTGACCGTCAGCGCGGCCTTGTAGATCGTGCTCACTGTGTTGTTCGTGTATACGATGTTGTAGTTGGCCGTCATGTCGGCGTTGCCGCCGTCCTTGATGGTCAGCCCCGATGCAACCACGGTCTTATTTCCCGTTCCGGCATGTTTGTTCGTGAACGCCAGCACCGCCGCCGCATTCACCGCATCGCCTGCAGCCAGTGCACCCACCGTGGCGTTGCCCGTCGCGCTCGTTGTGCCGTTATAGAATTTGTTCACCGTCGGCGCAGTCACGGTCAACGGTTTTTGCGTGATGGTTGCTGCCGAGTCGGCCTGCATGGTCAGGGAATAATTGCCAGCCTGCGTCCCCGTCAGGGACAGGCCACCATAGCTGACTGTGCTTGCGGTCGCCACGTTCTTGCTGTTGTAGGTGCCGATTGCGGTGCCGGTGAAACTTACCACGTCGCCTTGATATGGCATTCCATCCGCGTTCGAGCCCGTGCCGACTGCCTCTGCAGCGAGCAGGGCCGGTGTACCGCTTACGACCGCCGTCGTGGTGCCGTCATACACCTTGCTTGCCGGCACCGACAGTCCGCTCATAGTCAATGCCTTGGGGGTGATGCTGAAATTCACCGTTGTCGGAGACAGCGCAAAAGTATAGTTTCCGCTGCCGGTGGCCAAGCTGCCCAGATTGATCGCATGGTTGCCCACGTTGCTGACTGCCGCCCGTGCCAGTGCGCCCGTGGGCGTCAACGTATCTCCGTTGACTAGCTGGGCTGCGATGTTAGCGTAGGTCAGCGCCGGGTCAGCGCCGCCCTGGCCGTTGTACACCTTGGTCAAGTTGGAGGTCGGGGTGACCGTGACGGTGCGCGGGGTGACGGTGAACTTGTAGACTGTTGGATCCGCCCAGGTGATGGTGTAATCGCTGGCCGAAGTGCCTGCCGCATAGTTCAGCACAATGAGATTGGTCAGGGAGTAGGCATAGTCACCCGCATTGGTAGTGGTCGTCATCGCACTACCCCAACCGGAGATGCTGATGCAGCCCGAGCAACCGCTCAAGGTCAGGCCGGGCAGCGCCGGATTGGCATCGCCATAGATCTTGGATGCCGCCGCAACGGTCAATGTAACTACGGTAGCAAGACCCCCAGATGAGAACCTCATGCTTGGATAGCTCCCGTTGGCAAGCGTCCAGACAGTGGGGTCCCAGGCTGGATTGGCGTTGCCATTGGCAGCCGTGGCGCTGGTGAAGTTCGCTGCAGTCTGCATGTTGGCGGTGTTCATGCCCCCTGCGGTAACGGAACCCATTCCGTCGAAGCTGGTCGTCTGCTGGGTAGTCTGAGTGTCCCAGAAACTGGTGGCCACAGCCAGCGATGCGCCCCCGTTTCCGATCAGCCCACCGACGTTTATCCGATCCGTGCCATTGCCTGTCAAAGTCACTGCACCTGTGGCATAGCTGGTCGCGACGTTCATATCCGCCCATCCGACCAGACCGCCTACATCGCGCAATCCGGAGACACTACCCGTGGCAAAACTGTTACTCACTGAGCTGGTACTGATACCAGCCAGACCGCCGATACCTCCGTCATTCATACCGCCAGCGTAGACATTACCACCTGTGTCGCTGGTGGCGGTCACGTTGACGGAGGAGCGGCCGCCATTGATCACGCCGTCGTTCTGACCGACCAGACCGCCCACTGCCGTAATAGGCGTGGCGGTCGCAGTCGAGGCGGTCACGGTTCCCGATGCATAGGAGTGGTAGACAGACCCCAAGTTGGCACCGACCAGCGCACCGACATAGCGGGTGCCGCTGACATTGGCGTTGGTCAGGCCGATGTTCTGCACGGTGGCTGGCACGCCAGTCATTCCGAACATGCCCTGGTAATCGGTGGTGCCGGAGACGTTGAGGTTGCTGACGACATGGCCCAGCCCATCGAATACGCCGAAGAAGGGATTCGCGCCATCAGGGCCGATCGGCGTCCATGTTCCGCTGGCTGTGACATTGCTGCCCAGCACGTATCTGACCGCAGGATCATTGACAGTCATGGCCATCAGGCCGGCCTGAGTGGTTAGCACAGTGTAGGTGTCGATCAGCCCAGTACCGAATATTGCCCCCACCGGTCCCCACTGAGTGGTAAATGTTGAGGTTGCCGCCAGATTGACCGGTGCGTTGACGAAATATTGCCCAACACCTCCATCCACTTGGTCGAACTTGAGGTTTAGCCCGCCAGTACCCGTCACGTTAAGCGCAGAGTTGATCACGATGTGTCGATCAGCCGAGAGCGTCAGCGCGTTGGCCGCCCAACTCACAGTGTCGTTCACGAAGATGTCACCGTTGGCACCGGTGCCGGCACTGCATCCTGCCACCCCGGTACAAAGCGGCGCGGTTGTGCTGATGGTGACATTACCCAGACCAAGCGCTGTTGTCAGGGCCGCGCCGGCCAGGTCGCCGCCGCTGGCCGCGATGGTGAAGTCCACTGGGTCGAGCAGCCACTGCCCTGCCTTACCGTTCGCCGCCGAGGTGTCGATGCTTGCACCGTCGGCGATAGTCAGATGCGTACCGCTGGTCTCGATGAAACCGCCATCACCCGCCGTGCTGCCGCCCTTCGCACTGATGCTGCCGCTAACCGTAGTCTGGCTGGCCGAGTTGGCAAGCTCGCCCATCAGGATGACGCTGCCGCCCTTGCCGTTTTGTCCGGCATCGGCGTTGATGCTGCCGCTGTGGTCGATGTTGGAACTGGCCAGCAATTGGATGCTGCCACCATCGGTGCTAATACCTTGCGCTTCGATCGCACCGCTGTTCACCACCTGACCCAGCAGGGTGTGGGCGGATTGTGCCGACAGCACGACATTGCCACCGTCTGCTTTGACCAGGTGTTTGTTCTCGACCAAGGTGTCGATCTGGGCTTGTTCGACTTGCACGTCGATCAGGCTGTTGCCGGTGAGGCCGAGGGTGACGGCTTCGCCCGCAGCCAGGGCTGCGGTGCCCATGCTGGCAGCGATCACGCCTTCATTGCGGACTTCGGGTGCGAGCAGAGCCACATACTTGCCGATCAGCTCGCCCTGGTTGGTCACACCTGCGGTGCTGCCGTCGCGGGTGAAGCGGTTGATACCCGCAAGGAAGTCTTCGTTGCGGATGTTGAGGGTGGAGGCAACCAGTCCGCCGACGTCAACTCTTGCCCCTGCTCCGAACAGCACACCGTTGGGGTTGACCAGGAACACCTGGCCGTTGGCCGTGAGTGAACCGTAGATGGCGGAAGGGTCGGCGCCTGTGACGCGGTTGAGTGCGACGGCGCTGGCGTTGGGTTGCTGGAAGTTGACGCTGGCGCCACTGCCGATGCTGAAGCTGTTCCAGTTGAGGATGGCCTTATCGCTACCCTGCTGGATGGTCATGGCGCTACCGGCCTGACTGATGGCAGCTTGTCCGGCGACGACTTGGCCGCCGGTGGGCAAGGCGTTCGGTGCGGGAGCGGCATACGCGGCTTGCGCGATCAGGGCAGTGACCAAAGCTGCGGCCAGACGCTTGGGGCTGGAGGCCGGTTTGCCGCGGCTGTTGGCATTCTCAGGGGCGACGATCCAGGCATTACGGACAACACTCCAGATCAGGCGGTGAATTTTGTTCATGGAAAACTCCAGGTCAGAATTGGGCGGTCAGGCTGATCCAGCCACGGGTGCGACTGGGGACGCTGCCATCGGAATTGAGGCCGTTGATGTCCTGCCCAGGGTTGCTGCCGAGGGGGGCGGCGAGGGTGGCACTGAACAGCAGCACCGGGCTGATGCGCCAATCGATGCTCATCCCCAAGCCGGCCAGTTCATAGCGGTTGCGCAGGTTGGGATTGCCGGCATTCCAGGTGGCCCACAGTGTGCGGTTGATCGTGACGCCACCGGCATCGAGAAACAGGTTGCCGGTCAGATTGTCGTTCACTTGGCGTGACAGGGTCAGGTTCAGCAGCCAGGCTTCGTCGCCGCTGGCCTCGCCGGTCGGATACGCGCGGATGGCCGACGGCCCGCCCAAACTCATGCGTTCGGTGGAGTCCAGGTTCTTGTCGGCGAACTGACCGCGCAGGGAGGTGTTCAAGCGCCAGTCGGCATCGAGCGGGAGCAAGTGGCCTAGCGTGTAGCCCAGCTTGGCGAAATTGCCTTCCACCTGGCGCGAGGCGAGATCCGCCGCCAAAGCACCGGCGTTGCGCTGCTTGCTGTCGCCGGCGACCAGACTCATGCCGAAGCTGGTCACGCCCAGATCGCCGAGGGTATAGCCGTTGAGGCCCAACGTGGCGACGGTGACCTTGCGGTTGCCGGTTTCTCCGGCAACGGTGTGATCGACCAGATGCTTGCCGTCCACGCTAGCGGTGAGGCTGAGGTTGAAATCGGTGTCGCGGGCCAGCGGGTAGCTGGCCGCGATCCCCAGTGTGTCGGCCGAGCCGCGCCCCTGCAGCGCGGCAAACGCGTTCTGTGTGAGGTGGTAGCGCATGGCCGAACCGTTGACGCCCAGGCGCAAACCGCGGTCGCCAACCGCGAGGCTGTAATCGACACGGCCGAATTCGGTACCTTCGGAGAGGTTGGCCGTCAGGCTCAATGCATCGAAGTTGCCGGTGAGGTTGTTGAGGGTGACGCCGCCGCTGGCCTGCAGTTCGCCGGTGCCGCGCGAGCCGTGGTTGTTGGCGCCGAGGTTGGCCTCCATCAGCGGCTTGGCACTGGCGTTGATCAGCAGGTCGATCTCGCCATCCTGCTGGCCGGGCTTGATCGATGAGCTGACTTTGACACCGGGCTGTTCGTTGAGAACGCTCAGCGCGGTGTTGAGTTGTCGGAAGTCGAAGGCGTCCCCATTCTGCATGCGCTGGTCGATGAAGCGTTGCACGCGGGCGCTATCCAGCCCGGCATCGTTGCTCTGCATGTTGAGCGCGCCGCGTTTGCCTTCGATCACCTGCAGGGTGACGATGCCGTCTTTGATGTCTTGCGGCGGGACGATGACACGGGCGAGGTAGCCTTTGCTCATGTAGTAGGCGGTGAGTTGCGATGCGGCGACTTGCAGTTGGCGCAGGGTGAGCTCGCGTCCGACTAGGGGTTGCAGCAGTTCGGTGAGTTCACTGGCGGGAACCAGTACCGCACCCTGGATGCGGAAGCCTTTGACCATGATCTTGGGGCCGGCATCGGGTGTGGCATCCTCCGGTGCTGCGGGGGCGATGGGGGCGGGCTTGGCCGGAGCCACTGCCGGGGGCTTGGGCTGCTGACGCAAGATGTCGCCGGCGTCCGGTGCGGCCAAGGCCGGCATAGCTGAGGAGATCAACCCCATCCCGATGGCAGCAAGGGTTAATGGGCGAACGAAAACCGGAACGACGGAACGGGTATGCATGCTGGTGGCGGGCCAAATTGGGGGCGTTTGTAAAAAAGTGCCGGCGACGTTACCAGATAATAGCCTTAAAGAACATAGGCCAAAATATATAGATTGGAGTGCATAGGAGTCCCCTAGGCGAAGATCGGCGCTTTCCGGGCAGACCAAAGTCGAGCGAAAATACATTACGTTTAGTAGCCAAGGAAGGCAGCCATGATGTTGACGCAACCTCTGCCAATCCTGCGGGCGGGGCATATAGAAACCCGGATTCCGGAGGCGGTGGTGTAGGCTGATTTCCGAGTGTTGAATAAAGCTCAAAGCACATGGCTATGACAGGTGACCACTCCGTAGCAGCCATTGGCTTATCTCGGTGCCACCGGCAGCAATGGCCGAATAACAGCCAAGCATGGCACGCCGAATGAGATCACGTTTTACCCGAGTTGGAAGTAAGCCGGTACACCTTGTACTCGGCGCGTCTTGGGGGAAGTCCCGGCGATTCCGGGTCGGGTTCGAACACGCTCTCGACATAAGTCAGGTCGATCTCGAATCCGGCCAGGTACAGGGCCTTGATCTCTTCATCCACGCCGTTGGCTTGCGTCATCGTCGCATTCTCCGCAGCGTCCTCGACGGTCAGCAGGAACACCATGGCGGTGTCCGATACGAGCCGCTGTAACTGCGCGACATAATGGCTGCGTATGTTCTCCGGCAAGGCTGTCAGTGCGGCGCGATCATAAACCGTATCGAAATGCCCGATATCCGACCGGCTCAAGGCGAAGTAATCCCCGCACAGGATACTGAGCCTGCCATCGTTCCACAGAGTGAACTCTCCCAATTGCGTCTTTGCGGGATGCAGCCCGTTCTCCCGGAAGAAATCCTCCACGGCCACCGGGCTCAGCTCGATGCCGAGGACTTCGTGGCCTTGTTGGGCAAGCCAGATCATGTCCAGGCTCTTGCCGCAAAGCGGGACGAACACACGGCTGCCGTGGGCCAGTTTCAGGCTGGGCCAGAACCGGCTCAGCAAGGGATTGACCTCGCTCTGGTGAAAATCGGTGTGTTGATCGCGCCAGCATTGCAGCCAGAGCTGGTTGTCGCCATCGCAACGGCCCGACTCCTCCACAACGAAGTGTTCGGCTTCTACAACAGGATGCGGCTCGGAGGTTTCTCTCATTATTGAGGTTTCCATAATTGGCGACAGGAAGCATAACCTGCCACCCCGTCATTCCGGCAAAGGCCGGAATCCGGTTCATCATATAAGGCCGCGTAGCGGACAAAGCCGTGTTTCAGATGCCGCTTACCTCTTGCGCAGCGGATTCCAGTCAGAGCGACTGCATCGGCTCGACGTCTATGATTGCGCACAAGCGTTTCCCCGCCACTCATTTTCCGTTATCCCAACGCTCGAACCAGTCGGTCAACGCGCGGATTTCGCCGAGGCCGGCGAGTCGACGATCGATGGCATCGTGATTGCCCCACACCACGTCAGCCAAGGTGCCATCGGCCACAAGGGATTCGATGTCGTGGCAATAAAGCCCCAGCTCGCGTTGCACGTAGAAGCCGTAGGTGCGGCAAGCCACTGGGCGCTGGGCATAGACAGGGCAGGCGCCGGTAGCAAGGTCCAGCAGCGGACAAACGACGGGGCGCGAACGCTGGCCGGTCAAGGCCGCCATGTTCTTGCGGACCTCCTGGAGTCGTTCCGGCGGCAAGTCCGCCAAACCCTCCCGCAGCAATTCCCATTCCGCTAGCGTGAGTTGAGGCACATCGGCGAGCTGCCGACAACAACTGTCGCACCCCTTTCCGCACAGCCAGTCGGCACGATCTCCGCGGATGATTTGTACGCGCGCGTCGATATCGACATGTAGTTGGGCTAGCGGGGTCATCGATTTACCTTGGTATGAGGGAGTTCAGAGTTTTGTGAGTTTGCGAAATGAGGATAGCCGCATGGCAGCTATCGCGTTCTATTCGTGTAACCGCTAAACCGCGCGCTCCCGGCTCAGCCGTATCGCAATCGCCATTTGCCTTGCCTCTTCTTCCTTCAGCGTGTCGTTGATCTCGCGCATGACGCTGTTCAGGTCGACCGGTTTTTCGTCGCGCTCGAAGCGTCCGGTCAGCACGATATCCGGGTGTAGCTGGCTGCTCTGGTAAAGCGCCCAGATTTCGTTGCCGTAGTCGGTGGCGAGCAGTTCGGGGGCGAATTGTCCGAAGTAGCTGGCGAGGTTCTGCACGTCGCGCAGCAGCATCTGGCAGGCATGGTTGTTGGCTGCGGCGTCGATGGCCTGGGGCAGGTCGATGATGACGGGGCCGTTGCCGTCGACCAGTATGTTGTATTCGGACAGGTCGCCGTGGATCACGCCGGCGCACAGCATGCGCACCACTTGGGCGATGAGGATGCGGTGGTATTCCAGCGCCAGTTCTGCGGTAAACGCCAGATCGTTGAGGCGCGGGGCGGCATTGCCTTCGCCGTCGGTCAGCAGTTCCATCAGCAGCACGCCTTCGTGGAAGTTGTAAGGCTTGGGCACACGCACACCGGCGGCGGCGAGGCGGTACAGGGCATCCACCTCGGCGCTTTGCCAGGCTTCTTCCTGCGCCTTGCGGCCGTAGTTCGTGCCTTTTTCCATCGCGCGGGCGCGGCGGCTGTTCTTCACCTTGCGGCCTTCGGTGTAGTCCACGCTCTGGCGGAAGCTGCGCTTGTCGGCCTCCTTGTAAACCTTGGCGCAGCGGATCTCGTCGCCGCAGCGCACCACATACACCGTGGCTTCCTTGCCGCTCATCAGCTGGCGGATGACTTCGTCGACGAGGCCGTCTTCGACCAGCGGGGCGATGCGTTTGGGGGTTTTCATCAGCGCTTTCTAAGTGGATCCAGCAGCGACGACAGGCCGTTGTGGTCGATCTCCTGCATAAGCGCCAGCAGCTTGCCGATCTCGCCGGGCGGGAAGCCTTTGCGGGCGAACCAGTTGAGGTAGTCGCCGGGCAGGTCGGCGATCAATCGGCCCTGATATTTGCCGTAGGGCATGGTGCGGGTGACCAGCAGTTGCAGGTGTTCGGGGTTCATGGTTCCAGCCTGAAATCAGAATCGCTCATGCGACATCAGGTAACGCCATTCTCCGATCGGCATTCTGGACATGGACACGCGCCCGATGCGCAACCGTCTCATGCTGACGATTTGCAGCCCGACGCTGTCGCACATGTGGGCGATCTGGCCGGGGCGCACGCCCTTGAGGGCGAAGCGCAGCCGGGTTTCGTTCTGCCAGCTGACCTTGGCCGGGGGCAACGGTTTGCCGTTGAAACTGAGCCCGTGGTTGAGCAGCTTGAGTCCGTTGTCGGCCAGCTCGCCGGCGACCTCGACGACGTATTCCTGCTCGATGGTGGCGGCATCGTCCGTCAGCTTGCGCGATACGCGGTAGTCCTGAGTGAACACCGCCAGGCCACTCGCATTCGCCTCCAGCGGCAGGCATTGCGTCAGCCGCACGAAGTGCTGCTTGAGGATGCGGATCTCGGAGGGATCTTCCGCCGTTTGCGTCTCGGCGCGGATCAGTCGCGGTATGGAGTCGGCATTCATGTCCGTGGCCGGCGGCTGGTGGAACAATATGGTGATAGGCTCGATGGGGACAAGCGTGGCATCGGGAAGGAGCGCGACTTGTTGTTCCGACACCATGAACTGCGGCTCTTCCACCACCTGCCCGTCCACCGTCACCCAGCCGCCCGCGATATAAAGCTCGGCCTCGCGGCGCGAGCAGGGAACGAGTGCGGCTAGGCGCTTGGCGAGACGGATGGGCTCAGACATGGGATATGCGTACTGAAAACGAGGATGCGCATTGTAAACGCTCAGGGCGCGTTATCCCCTTAAAACCGGCATGTGGGCGCACGCGTGGGTGGTTATACGGTCTCGCGCCGATATTTAACCTTCTTCTCCACCTTATCAGCCACATAGGCGGCGAATTCGCCGACGTTGTCGTAACCCTGCGCGAGGGCGAATTCCGCCAGCGCATCTATCAGGCTCCTGGTCTGTTCGATTTCGGCAAAGCTGCGCCCGCAGGTCAGGCAGATAGCGCCGTCGTCGCGGCAGGCGGTCTTGCCCTTGCAAGGAGTGAAGGTGCTCATGCCGGGTTGCCGTCCTGGTCGAACAGCACCATGGTCAGTTCGCCGTCGATGTCGGTGATCTCCGCCGTGCTCAGCTTGCCATTGTCGTGATAGCTGTAGCGGTGCATCAGCTCGATTTCGCCGTAGGCCATTTTGTCGAATCCGCTGAGTCTGCCCTGTGCGTCGAAGTAGCCGCAGAAGTAGGTGTTGCGGTTCTTGACTTCATGTTCCTGTAATTCGCTGACCAGATTGAACGGCAGCTTCACGCCGGAGTAGGTGACGAAAAACCGGGGCTCCCCCCGGTTTTCCCTGCTCGTGTCGCTCATCGCGATCAGGCGCGCAGCAGCGCCTTGGCCATTCTTTCCGAAAGCTGGTCGGCAGTGAATTGCGGTTCGTTGGGCGGATACAACTCGTCTTCGATGAAACCGAAGCCGCTCTCGCTAGCCAGTGTGAGCAGCTCGCGCACCTTTTGGCAGGCGATGAGTTTTTCTTTCAGTTCCGGCGTGGTGCGGGCTTTGTCGGAAAATGCCTTGATGTCTTTGATGGCCATGTGGGTCCCGTATTTTTTGGAATGAATGAAACATCGGGACGAGCTTGTCCCGACATTGTCGGTTGAAATGTCATGATTTCAGCCTTAAGAGACAGTGAGCAAGTTACATGCCTAGCGGAAGGACGGAGACGTTCGAGCGGCAAAGTCGCTCGAATTCCTGCACCGGAACGGGTTTGCCGAAAAAATATCCCTGGAAGCGGTTGCAGCCATATTGGAGCAGGAAGGCGAACTGGTCGTCGGTCTCCACGCCTTCCGCGATGATTTCCAGCCCGAAGTTGTTCGCGATGCTGATGATAGTGCGCACCATCACCGCATTGCCCTTGTCGGTGGCGATGTCGCGCACGAAAGACTGGTCGATCTTGAGCTGCTCCAGCGGCAGCCGCTTGAGATACGAAAGCGAGGAATAGCCGGTGCCGAAATCGTCCATCGCGAAACGAACGCCGATGTCGCGCAGTTCCTGCATCTTTTCGATAGCCTCGCCGACGTCGTCGAGCACGAAGCTTTCGGTGAGCTCGAGTTTCAGGCGCGAAGCGCGGATGCCGGTCTTCTCTATCGACTCCTTCACTTGTTCGACGAACCATGGCTGGCTCAGTTGGCGGGGGCTGACGTTGACCGACAGCGTGATCTTGCGCATCGCCGAGTCCATCTCCCAACGCCTGAGTTGCTCGCAGGCCTGTTCGATCACCCAGTCGCCGATGGGAACGATCATGCCGATCTCTTCCGCCAGCGGAATGAACTGGGCCGGCGAGACCATGCCGCGGTGCGGATGATTCCAGCGGATCAATGCCTCGGCCCCGACGATGCGGCCGGACTCGTCCACCTGCATCTGGTAATACAGCATCAGCTGGTTCAGGCGTATCGAGACGCGCAGGTCCTTTTCCAACTCGGCACGCAATTCCATTTCCACCTGCATCGCCGGATCGAAGAAGCACGCCATGTTGCGTCCCGAAGACTTGGCCTGGTACATCGCGAGGTCAGCCTGTTTCAGCACCTCGTCCAGACTGTTCTGGTGGCCGCGAAACAGGGTGACGCCGATGCTGGGCGAGCTCTGGTGCTCGATGCCGTTGAGGCGGTAAGGCTGGACGAGCTCGGCGCGGATCTTTTCGGCTACCAGTTCGGCCTGGTTCGCGGCCTCCTGCTCGCTGCCGCTCAGGGATTCCAGCGCGACGACAAATTCGTCCCCGCCCAGCCGCGCCACGGTGTCGCCCTCGCGCACGTTGCGCGACAATCGGCGCGCGACCTCCTTCAGCAGCAGGTCGCCGACATCGTGCCCCTGCGTGTCGTTCAGCGTTTTGAAGTTGTCCAGGTCGATGAACATCAGCGCGCCGTGCTTGCCGCTGCGCGCGCTGAGCGACATGCTTTGCAGCAGGCGTTCCTGCAACAAACGACGGTTGGGCAACTGCGTCAGCGCATCATAGAACGCGAGGCGGTGAATCTCTTCCTCGGACTGCTTGCGTATCGTGATGTCCTGCACCATGAAAAGCACGACATGCTCCTCGCCCATCTGCGCCAGCGAGATGTCCGCCAGGAAGGAACGGCTCTTGTCGCCGATGCGCCTGTCGAAGCCGTGTTCGTTGCAATGCTTCCCGCTCGCGACGACATGGGCGATCTTCTCGTCCAGCGCAGGAACATCGAGGAACGCGCCCAGCGTCTTGTTGCGCCAGAACTCGTTGCCGGGCAGTTCGAACATCTGCAGCACGGCGTTGTTCACCAGCCGGATGCGGCCCCGAGCATCCAGCACGATGAAGCCGATGGGCATGTTGCTGACGATCTGCTCGGTATAGCTGCGCGCCAGCGTCAGCGCCTTGTGCTCGGTATGGAAATAGGTGTCCAGCGCCAGCCCCATGTCGAAGAACACCACCTTCATCAGCGCACGGCAGGCTTCGATGGCGAGCTCCGGATCGGCGGCGTGATGCTCCAGCACCAGCGGCATGACCTCGCCGAGATATTTGCAATAGGCGCTCATGTACCACTTGGGCGTCAGCCCGACGCGCTGGTGAATCACGCCGATATGCAGGCGATTCTCCACATAGGCGCGGTCGTAGCGACCTTCGGTCAACTGGCTGAAGTAGTTCATCTGCGCCTGCTTCATCCGCGCCAGCTTGGCCTCGTCGCCCAGCAGCGGGCGTATCTCCGGGAACTTCTGGAGATGGTCGTAAAACACCTCGATCAAGTGCTCGCGCCGGCCCGCCAGAACGCCGTGCAGCTCTGCAAGCAAAGCCGCATCCCGCTCGTCCATGGACAGGAAGGATTGCCGTTGCGCGATCTCGGTATCGTCTATGCCGATCTCGGTTAGCAGGGAATGGTGGGGCTGCATGTTCAAATCTGTTTCACCTTGATGTTCAATGTCTGTATGCGGTAGGCGATCTGGCGCGGCGTCATGTCCAGCAGGCGCGCGGCCTTGGCCTGCACCCAGCCGGCCTGCTCCAGCGCGGCGATCACCTTCTCGCGTTCGTCCAGGTTGGGGTCGTCCAGATCCAGCGTCTGGATCGCGCCCCGGCTCGCCGATATTTTCTCGTCTATGCCGGTGAGCAGGATGGCGTCGCGATCTATGGTCTCGCCCTCGGTCATCACCGCGGCGCGTTCCAGGCAGTTCTCCAGTTCGCGCACGTTGCCCGGCCAGTCGTGGTGCATCAGCACGCGCAACGCGGCATCGGTCAGGCCGAGTTGCCTGCCCTGCTGCGTGCCGACCTTCTCGACCAGGAAGCGCGCGATGTCCGGGATGTCCTCCATGCGCTCGCGCAGCGGCGGCAGCGTCAGCGGCATGACGTTGAGGCGATAGTACAAGTCCTCGCGGAAACGCCCCTTCTCCACTTCGACCTCCAGGTCGCGGTGGGTCGCGGCAATCACGCGCACATCGACCTTCAACGTGCGCGTGCCGCCGACACGTTCCAGCTCGCCCTCCTGCAGCACGCGCAGCAGCTTGGCCTGGAACGACGCGGAGATCTCGCCGATCTCGTCGAGGAACACCGTGCCGCCCTCGGCCTGCTCGAACCTGCCCTTGCGCTGCGCCACCGCACCGGTGAACGCGCCCTTCTCGTGGCCGAACAGTTCCGATTCCAGCAGGGTCTCGGGCAGCGCGGCACAATTGAGCTTGACGTAGTTGCCGCGCGCGCGCGGCGAGTTGTAGTGGATCGCGTTGGCGATCAGCTCCTTGCCGGTGCCGGTCTCGCCGCGGATCAGCACGGTGGTGTTCCATTTCGCCACCAGGCGCACCTGCTCGAAGATGCGGCGCATCGCCTGCGAGTGGCCGATGATGTTGTCGAAGCCGTATTGCCCACGCACGGTGCGGCGCAGCACGTCGCGTTCCTCGACCAGCTCGCGCTTCTCCTGCGCCACGTCGTGCGATAGGCGCACGCTCTGGCCGATCAGGTTGGCGACCATGTCGAGGAAACGACGATACTCTTCGAGCAGGCTGGCCGCTCCCGATGCGGGTTGGGCGGCGAGTACGCCCACGGTCTTCTTGCCTACGCGGATGGGCACGCCGACGAAGGCGCCCATCGGGTTGTAGATGCCCATGCGCGACAGGAAACGCGGCTCGTCCATGATGCGTTCGACCACGATGCCGTTGCCGCTCTTCAGGATCGCGCCGACCACGCCCTCGCCGGGACGGTAGCTGACTTCCTCGGTGATGTCGTCGGACACGCCGTAAACCAGCGACACCTGCAGCGCGCCGGTCGCGACATCGGTCAGGCTGACCATGCCGCGCTCCAGCGCCATGCCCTCGTGCAGCGCCTGCAGCACGCCGTCCAGCGTCTGCTTGAAATCGAGCGAATGCGACAGCACGCGGCTCACCTGATACAGCGTTTCCAGTTCCGCGCGCAGCAGTTCCGGTTCCACTTTGCTCTCCATACGCGAATCAGACATGATCGCCTCCTGCGTTCTTCGGCAATTGCACGCGCACGCGGCAACCGGGGTAATACGCCGGGTCGATGTCTATGGTGCCGCCGTGGCGCGTCACCGCCTCCTGCGCCATCGCGAGACCGAGACCGAGATGGCGCTTCGCCGCGCCCTTGGTGGTGTAGAACGGCTGGAATACCTTGTAGCGCAGTTCTTCGGCGATGCCGGGGCCGCTGTCCTCGACATCCACCGCTACATGATCCGGATGCACCGTGCAGGTCAGGTGCAGTTCGCGTTTGCCGCCGCGCCGCTCGTTCACCGCCTCGATGGCATTGGCGACGAGCTGCTTGAACAGGTTGGCCAGTTGCGCCGCATGGCCGGACACCACGGAAGACTCCCTGGCCAGATCCAGCTCGACCACGATGCCCGCGCCCAGCAGTTCCGGCGTCGCGAGCTTGACCACGTCCGCCAGCGTCTCGTTGAGATCGACCGGCCGCATCGCTTCGTCTACATGCTCGGGGATGCAGGCGCGCAGCGTCTCCAGCGCCTCGCGGCTCTTCTGCAACGCATCGCCCAGCGCTCCCACGGCAGGCATGCCCTGGTCGCGTCGGCGTTCCAGCATGTTGGCGACCGCGCTCAGCACGTTGAACGGCTCTTCCAGCTGATACACCGCCCCGGCCAGCGTCTCGCGCAAACCCTGCACGCGCTCCTGCTCGGACAGCAGCGCACGCAAGCCGTTGATGCGTATCGCCTCCTGCTGGCGCTTGAGCTCGCCGATGTCCTGTATCGTCAGCAGCAGATAGTGGCGGCGCGTCGGTTCGTAGAACGCATCCGCGCCGACATCCTGTTCCTCGAACCAGGATACCGAACAAGAGAACCAGAGCGTGTTGCCGCCGGGCAGCGAGATGGCCACTTCGCGCGCCGGGATGTTGCGGTGCTGCTCCTGCGCCTGCAGGAAACGCGCGCCCGGCTGGTCGCGCAACGCCGTCAGCAGGCGCACCGCGGGCTCCTTGCCGAGCATGCCGATCAGCTTCTTGTATTCCTGGTTATCCAGCACCACACGCTCGTTCTCGTCGAGCAGCGCGATGGCGACTTGCGCCGCATCCACCACCGATTCGATCAGCGTCTTCTGGTTCTGCACCTGGCGCTCCAACCGGTGCACCTCGGTCACGTCGCGCTGCATGCCGAGGTAATGCGTGGTCATGCCCTCTTCGCTCACCACCGGCGTGATGGTCACGTCGGCGAGGTAGCGGTTGCCGTCCTTGCGCTTGTTGACCAGCAGGCCGTTCCACGGGCGCTGGCGCTGGATCTGCGCCCACAGCGTCTCGTACACCAGCTTGGGCGTGACGCGGTAAGACAAGATGGACTCGTTATGGCCGACGATCTCGTCCTGCCCGTATCCGGTGATGCGCGAGAACGCGGCATTGGCATACAGGATGTTGGCGCGAGCATCGGTGATCGAGATCGCCTGCGCGGCCTGCTCGACTGCCTGCTTGAAAAGATGCGGCGGCAGGCTATCGATGTTCTGTGCGTTTTTGGACATGACTGCTCCGTAATGGATGACAGCTATGGTTCAGCAATAACCATGCCCATGAAATTCGGGTTTGCCTTCAATGCCGCGAAACACTCGCGGATTGTCGCATTCGCTACATCGGTGCATGACATGACCCGACAACGACAAGAGTCCATATGCACCCAAGTGGTGCGTCGATACGGCAAGCGCCTGATTCTGTGCACATCCGATTCCGTTCAGCATGGCTGGCACGACGTTTGCACAAGGCAGTGCAGGAGAAAAAGATATGAGCGAATACCTGCTACTGCTGCTGGGCACCGCGCTGGTCAATAACGTGGTGCTGGTGAAATTCCTTGGACTATGCCCGTTCATGGGTGTGTCCAAGAAGATGGACGGCGCGCTGGGCATGGGCATGGCCACGACCTTCGTGCTGACGATGACGACCGCCGCGACCTGGATGCTGGAGCACTGGCTGCTGATGCCGCTGGGCATAGGCTATCTGCGCATCCTCGCCTTCATCCTCACCATCGCCGCGGTCGTGCAGTTCACCGAGATGCTGATACGCAAAGTCAGTCCCGGCTTGTATCAGGTGCTGGGCATCTACCTGCCGCTGATCACCACCAACTGCGCGGTGCTGGGCGTGGCGCTGCTCAACGTGCAGGAACAGAACGGCTTCATGCACAGCCTGCTGTACGGCTTCGGTTCGGCGGTCGGCTTCACGCTGGTGATGCTGCTGTTCACCGGCCTGCGCGTGCGGCTTGCGCTGGCGCAGGTGCCGAACGCTTTCAGCGGCGCACCCATCGGATTCGTCGTGGCTGGATTGTTGTCGCTGGCGTTCATGGGGTTCGCCGGATTGGCGTGATGTAGGAGCGGGCCATTCCCGCGAAATAACGATGAGTCGCGGGCATGGCCCGCTCCAACGGTTGAAACCCGTAAGGTTGAAGGAGAGTTTGAAATGCTGCTAGCAGCCGTCATTAGCCTGACCGTATTGGGAGCCGTCTTCGGATTGTTGCTCGGCGTCGCCGCACGCTACCTGAAAGTCGAGGGCAACCCGCTGGTCGCGGAGATCGAGCAACTGCTGCCCGGTTCGCAGTGCGGCCAGTGCGGCTATCCCGGCTGCACCGGCGCCGCACAGGCGCTGGCGGAAGGCAGCGCGCCGGTCACCTTGTGTCCGCCCGGCGGTCGTCCGCTAGTGCAGGCGCTCGCCGCGAAGCTGGGCGTCGATGCCGACCTGTCCGGCGTGGAAGACAAGGGACCGATGATCGCCGAGGTGAAAGAGGAGATCTGCATAGGCTGCACGCGCTGCTTCAAGGTCTGCCCCACCGACGCGATCATGGGCGCGGCGCAGCAGATCCATGTCGTGTTCCGCGAAGCCTGCACCGCCTGCGGCAAATGCGTGGACGCCTGCCCGACCGAATCGGTCACGCTGCAACCCGTGCCGGTGACGCTGCAATCGTGGCACTGGCATAAACCTGATGTGAAAGGAGCGGCAGCATGAGTTCGCACTTCAATAGCATGCAGGCAGCGAAATGCTCCCCCCTTTGCAAAAGGGGGGCTGGGGGGGATTTGCGGACAGTAGATTTTCTTCAGGCTTATAAATCCCCCTCGCTCCCCCTTTTACAAAGGGGGATGACGCCACCCCACGAGCGGCTACAAATATTTGGAGAGGGGCGCGTAGCATGAAGCTCTTCGACCTGAGAGGCGGCGTACATCCAGAAGGCCGCAAGGACCTGTCGGCGGAATGCCCTATCCGCAGCGTTCCCCTGCCGAAGACACTGTATGTTCCGCTGCAGCAGCACATCGGTGCGCCTGCCGCACCGGTGGTGCAGGTCGGCGACCATGTGCTGAAAGGCCAGCTTCTCGCCCACGCGCAGGGCGCGGTGTCCGCGCCGGTGCATGCACCGACCTCCGGCGTGATCACCGCACTCGGCGACTATGCCGCGCCGCATCCTTCCGGCCTGCCGGTTCCCACATTCACGCTGGAGAGCGACGGCGAAGATAAATGGATATCCACCGAGACACTGGACGATCCGTTCGCGCTGTCGCCGGAAGATATCGCCGCGCGCGTTTCGGCAGCCGGCATCGTCGGTCTGGGCGGCGCGACCTTCCCCTCGGCGCTGAAGCTCAACCTCAGCCGCGGTGTGCGGACGCTGATCATGAACGGCGGCGAATGCGAACCCTATCTCACCTGCGATGACCGCATCATGCGCGAGCGCGCGGTCCAGATCGTCGAAGGCATCAGGCTGATCGCCTATACCGTCGGCACGCAAGAAGTGCTGGTCGGCATCGAAGACAACAAGCCAGCCGCCATCGCCGCGATGCAGGCCGCTGCGCGCGGCAGCTCGGTGCAGGTAATCGCAATGCCCAGCATGTACCCGATGGGATCGGAAAAGCAGATCGTGCAAGTGCTGACCGGCAAGGAGATTCCGGCAGGCGGACGCCCCGCCGATATCGGTGTGCTGGTGCACAACGTCGCCACCGCCTACGCGGTGCAGCAGGCGATACGCTACGGCCGTCCGCTGGTGTCGCGCATCGTCACGCTGAGCGGCGGCGCGCTGAAGACGCCGTGCAACGTCGAGGCCCTGATCGGCACACCGGTGGAAGAACTGATCGCCGTCGCGGGCGGCTATGCGCAGCCTGCCGCGCGCATGGTGCTGGGTGGCCCGATGATGGGACAGCAGTTCGCCAACACCGGCGTGCCGGTAGTAAAGGGAACCAGCGGCGTGCTCGCGCTGACCGCGAGCGAGATCGGGCAAGCCGAACCGTCGCCCTGCATCCGCTGCTCGACCTGCGTGCGCGCCTGCCCGGTCGGCCTGCTGCCGCTGGAGATGGCGGCGCATATCCGTGCGTCCGACCTGACCGGCGCGGTCAATCTCGGGCTGAAGGACTGCATCGCCTGCGGCTCCTGCTCCTATGTCTGCCCGGCGCATATACCGCTGGTGCATTTCTTCAACTACGCCAAGGGCGACCTCGCCGCGCAGGAACGCGCCAAGCTGAAACTGGAAGCGACGAAAAAACTGGCCGAAGCGCGCACCGAACGCATCGCCCGCATCGAACGCGAACGCGCCGAAGCGATGGCAAAACGCAAGGCTGCGCGCGAAGCGAAAGAACGCGCCGCAAAAGAAGCGGCTGCCCAGAAAGCTCAAGATCAAGCTGCATCGGAGGCCGCATGAACCCCATCGCCCACTCCCCCCACGCCCACGCGCCGATCTCCATCGGCAAAGTGATGGGCACCGTGCTGCTCGCACTCGTGCCTGCCACGCTGTTCGGCTTCTGGCTCTACGGCTGGCCCGCGGTCAACTTGTGGGCGGTATCGCTGATCGCCGCCATCGTCGGCGAGGCTTTCGTATTGCGCCTGCAAAGCCGCGCGGTGAAACCGGCGTTGATGGACGGTTCCGGCATCCTCACCGCATGGCTGCTGGCCTTGTCGCTGCCGCCGTATGCGCCCTGGTGGATCGCGGTGCTGGGCAGTTTGTTCGCGGTGATTATCGGCAAGCAGATTTTCGGCGGGCTGGGGCAGAACGTGTTCAATCCGGCGATGGCCGCGCGCGTGATGCTGCTGATCTCGTTCCCGCTGGAAATGACCACCTGGGTCGCACCACTGCAATCGCCCGGCTTGCTGGACAGCCTGCGCATCACCTTCATGTCGCAACCCATAGACGGCATGGCCAGCGCCTCGCTGCTCGGCCATGTTAAGACAGAGTTCACGCGCGGCATCGGTCTCGATCAGGCGCTGGTCGGCCACTACGTCCCGTTGGACATGCTGTGGGGCAGCCGCGTCGGCAGCCTGGGCGAGACGACTGCGGTGCTGTTGTTGCTGGGCGGTTTATTCCTGATCGCAAAGCGCATCTTCACTTGGCATGCGCCGGTGGCGATGCTGATCGGCGTGGCCGTGCCCGCGCTGGTATTCAACATGATAGACGGCAACCACTACGCCGGCCCCATGGTGCATCTGCTGTCGGGCGGATTGATGCTGGCGGCGTTCTTCATCGTGACCGATCCGGTGACTTCGCCGAACACCGCGCTCGGCCAGTTCATTTTCGGCCTCGGCTGCGGATTGCTGACCTGGATCATCCGCACCTGGGGCGGCTACCCGGAAGGCGTGGCGTTCGCGGTGCTGCTGATGAACGCGGCTACGCCCATCATCGACCAGTACGTGAAACCGCGCATCTACGGGCGCGACAGGAAAGGCGCGGCGCTGCCCGCGAACAAGGAGGCCTGAGATGAAACTCGAAGAACTGCGCGGCAAGCTGAGTTATCAGGGCATCCTGCTCGGCGGTGCTGCCTTGCTCACCAGCGCCCTGCTGTCCTTCTTCTCGCAGGCCACCGAGGCGGATATCAAGGCGGCGGAAGCGGCCGACCTGAAGCAATCGCTTTCGCAAGTGTTGCCGGGCGAATATGACAACGATTTGCTGAAGGACACCGTCACATTGCCCGGCAGTCAAGACGAGGTGCTGGTGTATAGAGCGCGCCGCGCAGGCAAGGTCGAGGCCGTCGTGTATCGCGTGACCGGCTACGGCTATTCCGGTGCGATTTTGTGCGTGATGGGCGTTTCGCGCGAAGGAAAAATACTGGGCGTGCGCGTCATCAGCCACAAGGAAACGCCGGGACTGGGCGACAAGATCGAACCGGCCAGAGGCGACTGGATACATGCTTTCGAGGGCAAGTATCTGGGCGATCCGCCTGCGGACAAGTGGGCGGTGAAGAAGGACGGCGGCGTATTCGACCAGTTTGCTGGCGCAACCATCACGCCGCGCGCCGTGGTGAAAGCGGTGAAAGGCGGATTGGAGTTTTTCGACAGCAACAAGGCAAAGTTGCTGGATGAAGCCGGAGGTGTGAAATGAACGAAAAATACGCACGCATCACCCGCGACGGACTGTGGGACAACAACGTGGTGTTCGCGCAGATGCTGGCACTCTGCCCGCTGCTGGCGGTGACCAGCTCCGCCACCAACGGCCTCGGCATGGGGCTGGCGACGACCACGGTGTTGCTGCTCTCCAACATCATCATTTCCAGCGTGCGCCAGTTCGTCAGCCCGGAAGTGCGCATCCCGGTGTACATCGTATTGATCGCGACATTGGTGACCCTGGTCGATATGAGCCTAAATGCCTGGGCGCACGAGCTGTACAAAGTGCTGGGCCTGTTCATCGCGCTGATCGTGGTGAACTGCGCGATCCTCGGCCGTGCCGAATCGTTCGCCTCGAAGAACTCCGTGGCCGATGCGGCGCTGGACGGTTTGATGATGGGGCTGGGCTTCACCGCATCGCTGGTACTGATCGGCGGCGTGCGCGAAATATTCGGCAGCGGCACATTGTTCGCGAATGCGCACCTGCTGCTCGGCCCGGCCTTCGCTTTCCTCGAAACTACCATCGTGCCTGAATACAAAGGATTCCTGCTGATGATATTGCCGCCCGGCGGTTTCATGGTGGTGGGACTGCTGCTCGCCGCGAAGCGCGTGCTGGACCAGCGCCGCGCGGCACGCATCGCGTTAATCGCGCAGGAGGCTTGATATGCAGATCGCCGTCGCCTATTCAGAACCCGCACAGCAGCTTTGGCTGCGCATCGAAGTACCGGACGAGTCTACGGTGCAGGCTGCCATCGAGCAGTCAGGCATCCTTAAAAAATTCCCGCATATCGACCTGGCGGAATACAAAGTCGGCATCTTCGGAAAAATGGCCGAACTGAATGCCGCGCTGAAGCCCGGCGACCGCATCGAGATCTATCGCCCCATCACCGCCGATCCGGCCACCGTGCCGCGCCGCGTCATGGCGAGCGACGACGAAGATTAAGTTTTTTCAACCCACCCTCAAAGAGAGTAAAACCATGCTATTCGACACCTACGAACCAAAAGGCCTGCTGTTCAACATGAACTTCAAGGAATCCGAGGGCAACTATGCGAGCTATCGCGGCGATCTGGTGCTGGAGCTCGGCGAAGTCGGCGACGCCCACGGCCATCTCAAGCCCCCGGTGCACACCATCAAGAACACCATCGTGCTGGCCGAGAACGACAAGATCAAGCTCTACGTCGGCAGCCTGGATGACTTGGCGCTCTTGCCCAAGGTGCTGGCCTACTACCAGGCCGATTTCGCGCCGGACGTGAAGGTCATCATGTTCGTCGTGAACATCAACAAGCCGCTGGTGATCGACCTGGGCGGTCTTTCCATCGCCGCCATCGGCATGCAGGAAGGCCTGATCTGGAACGAACTGATCGACATCGCCGCGCTGGACAAGGGCGATTTCAAAGGACAGTCGCCAACACAGAAGATCGTCACCGTGTACAAGGCATTGTCCGACTACAAACCCAAGGGCGACAAGGTCGGCTTCGACGAGGCGCTGACGCGCACCGTGGAACTGAAGCGCGCGGGTCGCGGGCCGGTTTAAGCGAAGCATCATCAAAATGTAGCCCGGATGGAACAACGTGAAATCCGGGTGAGCATCCCCGGATTACGCTTACGCTCCATCCGGGCTACGCATTGCTTCCGGAGATAAACAGATGGCACGAGTCGGATTATTTTTTTCGAGCAGCACCGGCAACACCCGGCGCATCGCCAAGGCCATCAAAAAGCGTTTCCACGACGACACCATGGCCGACGCGCTCAACGTCAACAAGGCCACGCCGGAGTTATTCGCGAGTTACACGCACCTCATCCTCGGCAGCTCCACGCTGGGCGCAGGCGCACTGCCTGGACTCTCCACCGACTGCATGGGCGGCGGCTGGGAGGAATTCCTGCCCAAGATCGAGTCGCTCGATTTCACCGGCAAAACTATCGCCTTATTCGGCCTCGGCAACCAGGACAAGTACCCGGACGAGTTCGTCGATGCGATAGGCATACTCCATGATTTTTTCAAAGCCAGAGGCGCGAAGTTCGCCGGTTTCTGGCCCGCCGACGATTACGCTTTCATCGCCTCCAAGGCGCTGGTGGACGGAGAATTCGTCGGCCTTGCGCTGGATCACGAGAACCAGAAACTGCTCACCGACGCACGGCTGGAAGCCTGGCTGAAACTGATCGCGCCCGAGTTCGGCTTGGTGCTCTGACCATGAGAAAACCGACACTCTCGCAACGCCTGAAAGCAAAGAAGCGCAGCCAGGCACTCATCATCGGCCTCACTTGGTACACCGAGGAAACCTGGGCGCAGGTGAAAGCCTCGGCAACAGACCCGGAATGCTTCGAAGACAACTTCGAAAAATGGAAAACCGTGGCGAGCAAAGCCCGCAGCGAGTTCCAGCGCTCCGGCGTGCGTGCGATCGAATGCCTGATCGTCCCCGAGGAGCTCTCCGCCTGGTGCGCGCTGCACGGACAGGAGAACAACTCCACCTCAAGGGCGGAGTTCGTCTCGGAAAGTCTGAGCGCGGCCTTCGGCCAGTGACACGCGGCTGGAAGCCTGATGAAGTTGGTTACGAGGAGACTTACTTGTCTATGTGAACTGGCGAGTTTCTGTAGCAAGCGAATTTGAAGCCAACCCAAATGGCACGCTAATCAACCAACCCAAGCCCATCACGCAAACCGCTGCTGCAAATACTTGATGATGTCGTCGGACTCGTACATCCATTGCACCTGACCTTGTGCATCGGTGATGCGCAAGCACGGCGTCTGTATCTTGCCGCCGCCTTGCAACAGGGCATCGCGATGTTCGGATACGTGCTGCGCATCGTGCAGTGTGACCGGCAGAGATAATCTGCCCATCTCGTGGCGCACCTTGATGCAGAACGGGCAGGTTTTGAAGTGGTACAGCGCCAATTGGCTGCACTCCAGATCGATCTGCCGTTGCGCCTCCGCGCTGCGCACCATGCCTTTTGGCATCGCCAGTTTCGCCCATAGCAGCATGAACGGCATCAACGCCAAGCGCAGCATCCTGAAAAACATTCTTATCATTTTCTCTTTCGGGTTTTGTTCGGATGCAGGATCGCTGCATCTCAAGGGTGCGCGATTCTACTTAATCAAATGGCAGTTGCCAGATTTTCTGCCAATTTTCCGATGATCGCCCAATCCAGATCGAGCTCCCCCTGGGGCGTGGAGATGCGCATGCCCGCATCGTGTACCTTGCCGACGAATGCGCCATCACTGGCGATGGGGCTCATGTAGATCTCGCGCTCCGGGCTGATGCCGTCGCGCACGGCGACCAGTGCGAAGGACAGGCTGGAGGCTTCCGCAGGCGTGAATCGCAACACCAGATCGTCGGCCAGTTTCAAACGTATCTGTTTGCCCAGCACGCGATGCTGCGTGCTGCCGACTTCAAAAGAAAATGGCTCAGACATGCGCTGCCCCGCGCGCTTCTTTGAGCATGCGCATGCAATGGATGTTCGCCGCCAACTCCAGCGCGGTGAAATCATCCAGCGTCATCAATCCGGCATCCGCTCCCGCATCCAACAGCAGACGCACCAGCGGCGTCTTGCCGGCCGAGGCGCAGTAGATCAGCGCGGTGGCGCCGTTCACATTCTGCGTATCCAGCGGCGCACCGGCCTGGATGAGCGCGGAGACACACGCCGTGCTGTCGGCAAAACAGGCGAACCACAACGGGCCGTTGCTGTCGGCATTCATCCTGCCCGGATCGGCACTTCGCGCCAACAATGCCGCAAGCACGTCGAGATCACCCAAGCGTGCTGCATGCATCAGTGGCGTGGTGGCATTGGCGATTGTGCTTTCGATCTGTAGCGGTTCGGCCACGTCAAATCCGGCTTGCGCCAGCCAGTCTTTCAGTGCTTGGTCGTTCATTGAATTTCCTTGGGTTTCACTCGTAAGCGGGCAAAGTCGAGATGCGCGGATCGTCCAGTGCCATGCCCACCGCGTAGTGGTAGACCACTTGGAACGTATCGTCTTTGAGGCCGAGCACTTCATGCACCGCATCGTCGAAGAAACAGCCGATGCCGGTGCCGCGCCAACCGGAGGCCTCGGCTTCCAGCGTGATGATGTGTCCCAGCATGCCCGCCTCCCAATGCAAATGGCGGTAGGCGGCCGGATCGGCGGCGATGGGGGCGGCGAATTCCGCCACCATCATGAAGGTGACGGCACTTTGCATGGCGATGTCCTGATGGCAGGAGAGCGTGCGAGCGGTCTTGCCTGCGCGTGCCGCGATCAGTTGATACAAGGGAAGTTCGGCATCCATACGCTCCCACGCGAACGTCTCGCGGAATGCGGTGCGTAACAAGGTATGCGCCGACTCGCTGCGCGGCAGCGCATACACACCGGGTGCGACACCTTCGACGCGATGCACTAGCAGCACGGGATGCACGCGTGGCGCGCATGTCCACATGTTCCAAACCGGCGAACCTCCGGGCAATAGACCGGCGAGGATACGTTTGAACACGGCCTGCGGCATCACCGATTGCCCGTCGAAAGCTTGGGCGCTGCGCCGTTTCAAGATGACATGCGCGGCATGGATGTCATCACTGCAAACCTCTGCGGCAATGGGATGAGTTGATAGCGGGCTGGAGGCGGGAGGAGTGCCGCGTGTCGCTGCCGCCACCTCCTCGATCACCGGCCATTGGTATAGCGGCTTTGTATCCAACAGGCCGGGCTTGCCTGCCCAGTTTTTCCAATCCGCTGGAAAAGCGTTGTCTGCCCCGTGCAGCGCCACGATGACCTCGGCCTCTTCACTTTCCACGCCCGCAAAATCATCCGCTCGGTCTGTCCCCAGGCTATGCGCAAGCAGTGCCGAATCCGTCGCCAGCAAGCGCGGCTGCCAGCCATGCAACGCTGCCGCATAGCTCACTGCAGCCAGCACATGCCCCATATCGAGCTGGCAATAACGGAATGCACGTTCGCCGTATTTCCACGCTTCGCGCCAATGAATGGAACTGAAGCCCAGCCACACGCCTGCAGTGCGCGTGTCGCTTTGCCATGCGCGGCGCTCCAATGCGTGATCGAGGTTTTGATAGTGGTACAGGCCATCCTCGATGTCCGTCCTCCCGGCGATGATGAGCCAGGTCTCGGTGGGATGCAGATTGCCGGAGGAAGGATGCGCGCGCAGCGACCAGCGCGATCCGGCATATTCTTTCCATGCCGTCAGGCCGACGCACAAGCACAACAATGAGCCTATGTTTTGCGTGTTGAAAGGTAAAGGTTCGTGCGGAGCCGCAAGCCCGCTCCATGCGATCTCCCCTGCCGTTATCCCACGCGGCAATGCGAGCTGCGCGGCACCGCTCCAATCGCGGAACGCTTTGGGTTGAGCGTCCCAATCCAGCGTGCCGGGGCCTGCGGCATAACGATCCAGCGCGTGTTTGCTGCGTGCGTGATAGGCCAGCACGGTAGCGACACGGGCATCGCTCATCTTTAACTCAGCCCGGTCAGCTCGTCGCTCAGGCAGCCGATAGGCTCGGCCAATGTGCCTTCCGCGTCGATTTCGAAGCGTACCAGATAGATATCTTCATCCGGCATCTCCTTGGCATGGCCCACGTTGACTATCACGCCGCGCGTCCCCGCCGCAGCCAGCAAAGCATCTGGCTCCACACCGGGGATGCTGCTCTCTCCGGTTTCTTCCAGCGATTCGTTATAGAGGTCTTGTGCGGCGAACACCATGTCGCCCATCTGGAATCTGCTCATGTCGTTCTCCTGTGTAGCCCGGATAGAATGAAATGGAATCCGGGGTGCTTCCCGGATTGCACTGCGCTTCATCCGGGCTACGAGTCTTAAAGTGCGGGAATCAGTTTCGCCTCGCTGCGTATCATCTCTGCATTGCCCCACGCCGTGACCATCTCCACGAACCAGCGCGCGTCGCGCGGGTGCGGACAAAACAGATCGTACTCGGCGTAGAAGCTGCCGTCACCGTTGAAGGTCAACGTGCCGCAGCGATCGTTGCGCGCGTTGCGCCACACTCCTTCGTATCCGGATTGCTGGCTGGCCGGATCGATGACGCGGGTGAACTTCAATCCGTCCAGCGCTATCCGTGGTGCCGCATCCGCTGCAGTATAGCGTTCGGCTTCCAGCTGCAGCGCCTGCACGATGCTTTCAGCCGACTCCGTCAATTCCACCGGGAGTGGATCGCTCACCGTCGAGCTACCAGATGTCCGCCGGCGTCTTCAGCCGCTCTACGACTTTGCCGCCCAGCAGATGCTCGTCGAATATCTCGGTTACATCGTCCTTGGTGACGTTGCTGTACATCACGCCCTCGGGGTAGACCAATACGTTCGGCCCCATGCTGCAGGGACCGATGCAACCGCTGGGCGTCACCAGCACCTCGGCGAACGCCTGGCGCTGCTGCCATTGCTTCATGAATTCGTCCACGACTTCGGCGCAGCCCTTCTGGCCGCAGGAGCCGCGCGGATGCCCGGCGGGGCGATTCTGGGAACAAACAAAAACATGACGTATCGGCTTCGGCATATCAGGCTCCTGCAGGCATCGGTTGATGGGTGTGGCACTGCTTGGGGCAGACCCGCCCGCAGGAGCCGCAGCCTATGCAGTCCAGCGCGTTGGCGAGCGTCATCACCATACTGTTGTCTTCGTCCTCGTCGTAGTTCTCGTCGTCCTCGCTGCGTTCGACCAGTTCGAACACGGTGCGCGGGCAGACCTTGTAACAGCGGCCGCAGCCGATGCAGTTCGCCGCGTTCAGTTCGGTGACGAAAGTGGGTTCGTAAGGCGTGCCGCCTCTGGTGGTTCCGGTGATGTTGGCCATTTCTATTTCCTCTTCAAGTTTCTCGGTTTCAACTTCCGTTCTCCTTCGATACGCGCATAAAACCGCGCTACTCAGGACGAACGGAAGTGCCTCGAAAGGCAGCCGTTCGTCCCGAGTAGGTGCGAAGCACCGTATCGAGGGAAGTAAAACGTGACGAAGCACGAACGGATTTCTTTCATGCCTGCGCTTCTTTCTGCGCCGCGACCAGTCTCGCGTTCGCCTCGGCCCAGGCCTGGCACGCGTCGTAGGTGGATTGCGCGAGGCCGGGTATCTCCTTGTATCCGGCGGGCAGGCGCTCCTCGACCAGGTCGTGCATCTGCGACGCCCATTCGCTGGAGATGCGCTTGAGCTTCTTCACTTCGCGATCGAGGTCTTTCAGTTCTTCTTCGGTCATGCAATAACCCTCCGAGTCCCGTAGGGGCGCGATTCATCGCGCCCTGATCCGTTCAAATATTAAAAACCGGGCGCGATGAATCGCGCCCCTACATTACATTCCCGCGACTTCGGGATATTTGCTTACGCTGGACAGCGCGACCGACAGCACCTTGTCCGCCTCGTCCTTCATTTTCGACAGGCTCTCGTAGCCGTAGCGGTGTACGTCGCGCAGGGTCTTGTCCATCACCACCAGTTTGCCGACGGTGATGACCGCGCGACCGAAACCCTCGTGGGTGATGTTGATCATCGGCACGGCCATCTGCCCGCATTCCTTCTCGATCAGGGAGGCGATGGCGTTGTAGAACGCCTTGATGCGTGCAAGCAGGATCTCGTCCGGATCGCCGATCACCGGCATCTCGCGGCGCTGCTCCTTGGTCACCACATAGGGCGCGAGGATGCGTTCCACCGGCCAGCCGTCGTAAGTGCCGTAACTGTCGATGGCGCGCATCTGCTTGACCATCTCCTGGATGAAATCGGTGGACAACAACGGATCTGCTGCGACTGCCTGGTTCATGGTGTTTCTCCTTGTAAATTGACCAACCCTCTCCCCTACCCCTCTCCCGCAAGCGGGAGAGGGGATAGAGCTCAGAAACCTTCTTTCTTTTCTGCAACGATCTGCGGCGCCCATCCCGACCAGCGCCCCAGCAAAAATCCCGCCGCCATACCGTTCGCCGCCCCCAGCACCGCACCGATGTCGCCCAATCCCAAGGCGGCGGCGATGCCTGCCCCGACCAGCGCCAGCACAGTCGGCAGCAAGTAAGCCAGCAGCCCGGCCTTGAGCAGGTCGCCCTCGCTCATGTGCAACTGCAATTCGTCGCCCGCTTGCACATTCGCGTCGCATGGCACTTCGATAGCCTTGCGGTTGTGCGAAAAATACTTGCCCAGTCCGGACACGCCGCAACTGCTTTTCGACGCGCAACCGCCGCAGCCGGACTGGGCGGTCGGTTCGACCTGCGCCCTGCCGTTGTCGGCGGAGACTACGCGGACGGGCGCGGAGATCATTTCAAATCTCCCTCGATACGGCGCTTTGCGCCTACTCGGGACGAACGGTTCGAAGTACCCGGCATGTCGATCAAATCTGACCGTTCGCCCTGATAACCAGCGACTTGCCAGCTTGCTGGCTTAGTCGAATGGCTAGTAGCTTCATCAGTAGCCCGCAGAGCGGGCGTATCGAAGGGATGTGCACTTCCGGAACACTGGCTGATCATTCCTGCCACTCCTCGTCCTCGGCGAAGCTCTTTTCACCCGACTGCTTCTTCAGGTGCTTCGCCAGCCACAGCGGCGGCTCGTTCGTCAGGCTCTGCTGCAGGCCGGACAGCAGTTCGTCGATGAGCGTGCCTTCGTCCACGCGCATCGGCTGGATGCCCCCGGCCAATAGCTGCTGGATCGCGGACGCGCCCGCGGCATTGCAATACACCGCCGCGCAGTCGCCCAGCAGCTCTACCTTGGCGGCGAGCTTGCCCTCGTGTCCGTCCATCGCGGTTTCGATGAACTCGGCCACTTCGATCAGGCGTGTGTCGCGCTCGCCCAGTTCGTAGATAGCGAACGCCCCGGCCGCACCGAAGTGCTGATCGACCGCGCGGCGGTCGCTGGTCGCAAAAGCGATCTTCACTTTCATCGCATTCTCCTTAATGGGTTTGACCAGCCGCAGGTGTCGCATTTTTCGAATCGCGTTGGTAGATGGAGACATATGGAGCGGTCTCGTGATGTCCGTGCTCCACCAGCAGGTTGGCGAGGTCGAACAAGGCCTGGCGCGTGCCGCGATACCCGACCCACAGGCGCTGGTAGCCACCGAGCAGGTCGTACTGCGGGAACCCCGCGCGAAGCAGCGGCACGCCGAGACGGCGCGCGGTCTCCACCGCATGCGAGTTGCTGATGACGAGCTGCGCACCGTTCTTCGCGGCGGCGATTTCCAGGTCCTCCAGATCGCCGATGGCTACCTGGGCTGCGGCCACGCTTTGCAGGATGTTGGCGCGCGCCGGGGCGACCGCGGCGACCACTTCGCCGCCCATCTCGGTGACCAGACGCGCGTAACCGTAGAGCAGGTCCGGATCGGCGGCGATGGCCACGCGCATGAAGCCGAGCATGAAGTGCGCGTCCACCATCGCATCCTGCAACTGCGCGCGCTGGCGCTCGATCTTCTCCGGCACCGGCTTGCCGCTGATGTCGGCCAATGCCTTGACGAAAGCATCCACCGCATCCAGCCCCATCAGGCAATCGAAGCGGTGATCCGGAACGCCGGTCTGCTCCTTCAGGAAATCCGCCGCATCGAACAGCGAGTTGCCCAGCACCAGCGTGGCGATGGATTCGCCCATGCTGGCGATGTCGGTGACAGGCGTGCCGCCCAACGTCAGCGGGCTGCTTTCCATCTCGGTGAGATGGCCATCGAGCGAATCGCCGATGTCCGGCAGAACCAGCGGGCGCAGGCCGAACGTCTCGACCAGTTCCTTGATGTGTTCGATATCTCCGGGCGTGAGGAAGGAACCGGCCAGCACGTTGACCTGCTTCTTGCGTCTACCCACATTGCTTTTCGCGTTTGCCCCCTCTCCCGCTTGCGGGAGATAACCAGCGACTTGCCCGCTTGCGGGCTTAGTCGAATGGCTAGTAGTTCCATCAGGGTTGGGGAGAGGGAGCATCGTTTCCAGCGTCGCCTTCACCGCCAGCGCATAACCGCTCTCGAGGCAGCCCGTGAAATCGGGCGTATTCACCGGCACCACGGGGATATGTGCGAACTCGGGATGGGCAGCGTAAAACTCCTTCACCAGCCGCTTGATGTCCGTGCCCTGCGTCTCCGACAGCCCGGTGGTCGGCAGGCCGATCAGCGCGGGCTTGCTCTTCTCGCACACCGCGCGCAGCCCCTCGATCACATTCTCATCCGCGCTCATCACCGTGGACACCTGATCCATCGCCGTGGTCTGCAACGGGATGGGCTCGCGGAAGTGGCGCACGAAGAACACCTTGCCGAACGCGGTGCAGCCCTGCGAGCCGTGCATCATCGGGATGGCTTTGTTGATGCCGAGGAAAGCCAGCGACGCGCCGACCGGCTGGCTGGCCTTGAGCGGATTCACCGCGAGCGCTTTGTTGCGTTTCAGGATCTCAGCCATGTCATCTCGATTCGTCTGTAGGGGCGCGATTCATCGTGCCCTGATTTTCAATCGTCAGAATCCGGGCGCGATGAATCGCGCCCCTACCAACACCGTGTCGAATAACATTCATCATCACGCCCCCAACTCCACACCCGGCACACCCGTCTTCGCCCACGGCGCAGGCTTGCGCACCGCGCCCCACACCGGGCTCTGCATCGTCAGCGCGAGCTGGCGCGCGAGTTCGGTCATACCGCTATAACCCTCGTAACCGAATTCGCGTTCCTGGTTGATGTCGAGGAAAGGGATGCGCGCCTTCAGCGCGGTGTACATGTTGCGGCCGCCCGCGATGAGGATGTCGGCCTCGTATTCCTTCACCGCACCCAACAGCGCCTTGGGGCTGCCGTCGGTGATCATGCGGGTCTTGTCGCCCATGATCTCGCGGATGCGCGCCTTGTCTTCCTCGGTGGATTTGTTGGTGCCGGTGGCGACGACTTCCAGCCCGAGGTCCTGCAGCGCGGAGACTATGGACCACGACTTCACGCCGCCGGTGTAGAGCAATACGCGCTTGCCGCGCAGTTTTTCTCTCCACGGATCGAGCGCGGCATTGATCTTCGCCTCTTCGCGCGCTATCAGCGCTTCGGTGCGTTCGGTCAAAGACGGATCGTTGAGCAGCTTCGCGAATTCGCGGAATGCCATCGAGGTGTCGGTCACGCCGTAGAAGCTGCCCTCGAAATACGGCGTCTTGTAGTCGGTCTGCAGCTTGCGCGCGACGTTGAGCAGCGCCTTGGCGCACACCACCATATTGGCTTCGGCGCGATGCATGGTCTGCACCTCGCGGAAGCGCGCATCGCCGGACAGCGTGCACAGGATGCGCAAACCGAGTTCGTCGAACAGCGGCAACACGTTCCAGAACTCGCCCGCGATGTTGTATTCGCCGATCAGGTTCACGTCGTGCACGGTGATGCCGGGGCGTTGCGATTCCGGCGGAACAGGCAACGGTTCCGCCGTGCCCACCACATACTTGAACATGGCCTCGCCCGCGATGCGGTTGCCCAGATTCTTGGTGCCGTAGAAACCGGCGCAGTCCACCGGCACCACCGGCACGCCGCACTTCTCGGCGGCGGCCTTGCTCACCGCGCCGATGTCGTCGCCGGTGAGCGCGGGTACGCAGGTGTTGTAGACGAACACGGCGTTGGGGGAATAACTGTCCACCGCCTGCTTGATCGCATGGAACAGCCGCTTCTCGCCGCGCCCCATGATGACGTCCTGTTCGGTGAGATCAGTGGTCATGCCGATGCGATACAGCGTCGGCCCGGAAGAGCGCGTGCCGCGGTTGTCCCACGAACTGCCCGCACAGGCGATAGGGCCGTGCACGATGTGCGCCACGTCGGCGATGGGCAACAAGGCGATCTGCGCCCCGTCGAACGAGCAGCCGCCCGCCGTCGCCCCGGGCTTGGGTCGCGCACAACCGGATTTCTCCTTCTTGTTGTGCTCACAGGCCGGTTCGTTCAGCAGTTCGGCGATGTCCTTGGCTTGCATGGCAGTAGGCTCACGAGTATTGACGCCTCCGTACTCGCAGGAACTATGCCAACCGACATCGGGTTGATTTATTGGGAATTTATTGTGAGGGAATTTGTAGCAAAGCAGACAATGCGTGGGGAGCGACAAAACTGATGGGGGCGACTTCGACGGCAGGAGGAAGCTATTGCGAAGCTACCCCACTTAGTTTCGCTACATAAGCAATGTGCGTTGTTCGATAGGGGTAATACGTTCGATAAAGAGCAAACGTGGCTTGCCTTCTCGGTCAGTCAAATACTTTCCTTCTGCACGAACAAGGTTGCCAAGCAACGCCCTTGCATGATCAGCGGTAAGGTTAGGCATGACGCAACGTAGCGTGCCAATTCCTTCCACTCCACGTAAGTGGAGACGAGTCTTATCAAGATCAGCCTCACGTACATGTCCAATAAATGAACCCTCAATAGAACTTTTTGTATCTGGTCGAGCAATTACCTCTCTCAGCACGACTCGCTCTCGCTGTGAAAGCGAGGCCGAGCCAAATTCTTGCGACGAAATTTCCAAGGTATGAATCCCACGCCTTCCTGTTGGAGAAAACCGATAAAGAGTCGCTAGTTGTACATCGCGCATTGCCGGATCAGGTGAAGCCTCTTCGATTCCCGGACGCATGCCTTCGTCATCAATAAATCTAGTAATTTCAGGAAGTACACCTATTTGTTGAACCATTGTGCGAATCAGATTGCTATCCTCTGGCAATAAATCAGCTTGCGGCGGCATCATTTTGACGCCAATCCATAGGCTTCCAGGTGCCATGCCTGTTAGTCGCAGATCAACAGATTTAGATAGCAATTTCCCGTCTGCGCCATGCAAGTCGAATGTTGCGGATGAAAGGTGTCGCAAATTACTCTCTGCAGTTTGAGTAATCCAATTTAGTGCAGATAACCAAGGAAGATCATGTGATGCCCCAGGGCCTTCGGCATGAAAAACAAGATCCGACTCATCCATAACTTGTGCCAATGGCAGACTCTCTTGGGCAATCTTCATAATCTGGGACAGACTGGCATCGACGATCTTTGATGGAGTCGTGTCCATGCCAATTTCCTTGGCGAGCAGACCAGTTCCAAGCATATTTTCAAGGAAAGCTCTCATGGCACTATCAGCAGATTCTTTATAGCTCATGGCTGTATCCTCAAAATTCCTTTTGGATGTTTAGGCGTTAAGTGCAACTCTGCGGCAGCTTTGTCACCGACGTACTGAAAAAATGAAATCAAATCATTCCCTATTTGAGGATGCCTAATCCATACGTCAACATTGTACAGATGCTTCAACTGATCATGCCTGAGCCACAAAGCAATCGCTGTAGCAACAGACTGATTGGGGTGGCCAGTCATATCAAATACTACATCTATGTCGCTTGGATTCTGTTTTCCGCGAACAAAACTACCATCAATTAAGATAGGCGCTGAGATAGCATGTGGATACCACTCTATATCTAGGAAATGAATCAAGCCAGAAAATAAATTTTGGCGATGTACATTCTGACAAAAGACACCCTGTATCTCGCTAAAAGTGCAGTCGAAAATACCTTGTGGCAACAAACCATGACGATCAAGAAGAGGTATTGGCATTTTAGTAATTATCTAGGTATCGGAGTCAATTTATCTCCCCATTCGCGAGAGATTGAAGTGGGTGCATCGAATTATTCTTCCGCGCCCACTCATTTTCGTCCCGCATCCTAGCCTTACATCCGCCCCCGCACCAAGCAGAAAAAAGGCCTATATATTTTCCGCAAATATATAGGCCGTCAGGCACTCCGGTTCCGCGTCCGCAATAGCTATACACCCAGCATCCTGCGCGACAACAGTGCCTGCATGTCGCGCCGTCCGTCCGCGATGATGTAGATGAATACCTGTTTTCCGCTCACCCGATAAATGAGGCGATAGGGTTTGAAGTGCACCTGGCGATATTCGCGGATGCCCAGCGCGATGAGTTCTTTGGGGTGGGTGCCGCGCTCTGGGAAATCGGACAGTGTCGCCGCGACTACCATTAATTTATCCAGCACGTAGTCTGCATTCTCCTGACTATCGTGCTCGGCGATGTAGTCGTAGATGCCCTCCAAATCGCGCTCGGCACTGCGCGTAAGCAAGACTTTGAAGCTCATGCCGCTGCGGTCTTTTTGGCTCTAAGGCGACGTGCCACTTCGGCCACCGGGGTGACTTGGCCTTGTTCGATCTCTTGATTTCCCAGTGCCAATATCTTGAGCAGGGCCAGCGTTTCCTGAGTGTTTTCGTAAGAGGCAATGTCTTGCATGACGGCTTTGGCTTCGCCATTCTGGGTTATGAGGTAAGGCTCGCGGTTCTCTGTCAGGTCTTTCAGTACTTCGGCGGCGTTGGCTTTGAAGTAGCTGATGGGTTTGATGTTGGTTGAGCGCATGGTTTCATTCCTGGATTATTCAGACCAAATATAGTCTTTTAATGGTCTTAAGGCAACATTCCTTCAGCCAAAAGCAATCCCTCCCAACCTCCCTTTGCTAAAGGGAGGAGCCGGGGCAGCGATGACCTGTTGAGTTTTCCGCTCAGCCAACCACGAGATGAGCAGCACGCCATCACCACGGAATCTCCCTCCCGTCACGGTCGATGAACTTGCCCGTGTCCGCGAGAGTGAGGCCGGCGATGACCTTGCACATGTCAGCCACGCTTTGCTCGACCGGAATCATCGCATTGGGGCCACCCATGTCGGTCTTGACCCAGCCGGGGTTGAAGGCCACGGAGGTGATGCCCAGCCCTTTCAGGTCCACGGCCAGGCTCTTGGCCACCATGTTGGCGGCGGCCTTGCTGCTGCGATACAGGTAGCTGCCGCCGCTGGTGTTGTCTTCCATGCTGCCCATCTTGCTGGTGAGGGTGACGATGAGTTTGAGTTGGCTGCGCGCGATCTGTTGGACGAACGCTTCGACCATCTTCAGCGGGGCCATGGTGTTGATGTTGAATGCGGCCATCCATTCCGCATAGTCGGTATGACCGAAGCCGCGCTTATCCGCCGCCGGATAAACGCCCGCATTGTTGATGAGCAGGTCTATCGCCTCGTCGGCCAGCGTCCGCGCAAGTTGCTCTATCTGCGCATGATCGGTGACGTCGAGGGCATGGAGTTCAATCAGGTCGGGATAGCGGGCCGCCAGTTTGTTGAGCGCATCCGCCTTGCCGGGATCGCGGCAACAAGCCAGCACGCGATCACCAGCCTCCGCGTATTGATTGCAGAATTCCAGCCCGATGCCGCGATTGGCGCCGGTTATCAACAGTGTCTTCATGGTCGCTCCTTTGTGTTCCGGATACATCGGCCCGCATCCTAGCTCGCCCCCTTCCCAGCCAGCAAGCACAAGAAAGACCTATGGAAACGCTGAACAAGTATGATTTTGTCGTTCCCGCGAAAGCGGGAACCCAGTTAAATCAACAAGCTGGATTCCCGCGTTCGCGGGAATGACGACTTAATCAGTCGTTCCCCTATATGTTTTTCAAAATATATAGGCCAGACACTGGGAGTGAAAAGACTAGACCGAATACGGCTCCACGGCCCAACTCCTGACCAGCCCTGCCTCGGCATCGGGCAGGTAGCGGAAGCCGTTGTCCAAGTCGCGCACGACGGCGTAGGCCACCTTGGGCGGGGTGATGGTTCCCGCGACGAGATGAAAATACCATGCCCCCGGATAGCCGGCGGCGCGGTCGAAGGCCTGCAATTGCGCGGACATGTCCACGCCGCTCGCTTCGATATTCCACTGGAACGGTTTGAGTTCGCGCGCATGGCATGAAACCGGCGAAACGGAGACCACGGGATTGCGGTAGCGATCCTGATGTTCGCGCAAGCCAAACATCCAGTGGTCGCTGAAATGCCCTCGGCTCGCGGCGCTGCTGTGCGCCCACTCGTACAACATCCTCGGCAGGCCCTTGGCGTAGCCATCGGAGGACGATGGCCTGACGATGACCTGGCGCAGATCGACGAGCCTGCGGAAACGGTAGCGAGGCGCGCCGACCGGCTGCGCATCGAGCAATATCGGCGCGACCGGCTCGGTGAGTTCCTGCAGGTCTTCCGGCAAGGCGTCCTTGTCTATCAGTTCGCGATCCAGTATCTCTTGCAGTTCTTCGACTTCCAGCTGCAATACGTCGGCCGGCGCGGGGCCGTATGCCCCGACGAAATAATGCGTGCGCCCGCTGTGGCGCGTGACCAGCAGGCCGCTGTCGGCATGGCGTTCCACCAGTTCATGGATATCGCCGCCGCAGGATTCGAGCTCTGCCCTCGCCCAATCGTCCAGGCTCTCCGCGAGCCGCTCGCCGTCCGCGGCGAGCACGCCGCCGGGACGATACCAGCCGCCCCGACTCAGCGCATAACGGAAGCTGCAGTCGGGACGGACGCGGTTGGCGATCTCCAGCAGCGCGGCATGGTGAGGGCGCGGCGGCAACGATTCGATCTGGGCGGCAAGCTCGCGCAGTGCGGCTTCATCGGGCGTATACAAGCTCATTCGTGCTCCTCGTTCAGAAAGTCGTTCAATCGTTGCCGCACTGCGGCACGCACGTCGGGCTCGGCATCGTCCACCAGTTCGGCGATGGCCTCCATCGGTGCATGCTGTGCGGCTTCCAGACGCACCAGCCAGTCCTCGTCGTGCAACATCTTCGCCGCATCGTCCGGCAACACGCGCTCGGCGACGATGCGCCGCACATCGGCATCCTCGTCCCGCACCATGCGCCCCAAGGCGAACGGCGGCAGGCGGCGCGCCACTTCCTTGCGCACCTCGCGATCCTCGTCCTGCGCCATGCGCGGCAACTGTCCGTGCGGCAATCGTCTCGCCACCTGCGTGCGCACCAGGTAGTCTGCGTCGTTGATCAGTTCGCCCAGCCGTTCCGGCGCGATGCGGTTGGCTACCGTCATGCGCACCTCGCGGTCGCTATCCTGCAGGTAATCGTCCAGTTCGTCCACCGGCAATCGGCTCGCCACCACGCGGCGCACCACTTCGTCGGCATCGCGCGGCTGCTGCCGCAACACTTCCAGCGGCGCATAACGCGCGGCGATGGCGCGGCGTTCCCAGAAAACGTCGGCCAGATTCTCTTCGGCGAACTGCGGGTTGCGCCGCAGGAAGCGATCTATCTGCCGCCCGCTGTTCGCCATCAGGCAGACATCTCCCGGCACGCACTTGCCCGCCGCCAACAACGCGCGATGAGGGCAAGCCGTGCAATCGGCCAGTACGACCTCGCTCAACGGCGACGCCCCGATATGACGTTCCGGCATCTTCGATCCATGCTCCACAAAAATCTTCCGACAAATGATGAGCAACCCCCGTGCCATCTCCGGAGATGGAATGCATACGCTTGATTCGTCGCACTAAATTCCCGTCTTGCCGCTGCCGCATAGCGCAAAACCAACAAGGCTCACGAGGTTTATGTAACAAAACATACAAGCGACGCCAATCTCCTCTGACGCACTTACGCCTGTACACCTAAGCTGCTGTTATAGATAGATTTTTTAAAACATGCTCCAGCGGCATGGTTATTGCATCCATCCAATTGAATTTGCGGGGCTTTCCCGCAAGACCTGACACGAAAAACGGGGAGGAAGCTATGTCCATCTATAAGGGTGCGGAAATCGACGACGAATTGCACGGCCTGATCGGGCGCATGGGCAAGGTCGAGGAATACCGCGAAAGCCTGCAGAACCTGCAGACGGTGTGGGACAACCTGACGCTGTTGGGCTATCTCTCCGGCACCGGGGCGGACATGTCGGAGACGCGCGGCGCTTTCCAGCAGCTGACCGGCAGCCTGCTCAATCACCTAGGCCGCGAGACACTGAAGAAGACCGTGCTGGCGATGAAATCCAAGGCTCAGGTGGCCGTGGACATCATGATCCGCAACCTGTTCGAGCGCACGGCAGATATCGGATTCCTCGCGATGGACGGCATGGTGCGCGATTACCTGAAGGAATGCGCATCGCAACAATACGGGCACGGCGTCCGGAATCCGGCTGTCGGCACCGACTTCGCGAAACAGAATGCCCTGCTGCTGGCGCACTTCCGCGAATACACGCGCAAGTATTCGGTCTATTCCAACATCCTGCTGCTGGACACCGCAGGCAACGTGCTGCTGCAGCTCGACGAGCATAACCATGTGACGCACAGCGCCGACCCGCTGATAGCAGAATCGCTCGCGACCCATGCCGCCTATGTCGAAACTTTCCGCAAGACCGATCTCGCGCCGCGTCAGGATGCCGCGCTGATCTACTCCTACCGCGTGGTCGATGAGCAGGGCGAGAATCTCGGCGTACTGTGCCTGAATTTCCGCTTCGCCAACGAGACCGAACGCATCTTCGCCAACCTTTCAGGCAAGCACGACTGGAGCGCGATCACCCTGCTAGACCGCGAAGGCCGCGTCATCGCCAGCAGCGACCACTGGCACATCCCGGTGGGCGCGAAACTCGATATGGCACGGGACTGCGACTGGAAGGTCGTGCGCGCCGCCGGGCGCGAATATCTCGCCGTCACAAGGGCCACGCAGGGCTATCAGGGCTACATGGGGCCGGGCTGGTACGGCCAGGTGATGCTGCCGCTGGATCATGCGTTCGAGCATGATGCCAGCCTGAACATGAGCGACATTCCCACCAGCGCGCTGCACGCTGTGATGAGCAACCCCAACCTGTTCGGCAGCGCCCTGCGCGAGATTCCGACACAGGCCGCCTGCATCCAGCGCGGGCTCAACCGCTCGGTGTGGAACGGCAATGTCAGCCAGCGCAGCGGCGACCGCCAGGCGATGAACCCGGCCTTCTCCAAAGTGCTGTTGTGGGAGATCAGCAACACCGGGCAGAAAACGCAGAACGTGTTCGAATGCTCCATCGGCAATCTGCACCAGATGGTGGTCTCGTCCATCCTGCAGGACAGCCAGTTCCAGGCGGCGCTGGCCATCGACATCATGGACCGCAACCTGTACGAGCGCGCCAACGACTGCCGCTGGTGGGCGCTGGCCCCGGTGTTCCGCAACATCCTCTCCTCACCGCAGATCGACGAGGCCGCGCGCAAACAGGCGAGCGAAACGCTGGCGCACATCAACAGTCTCTACACCGTTTACGACAACCTCGTGCTGTTCGACCGCACGGGCGTGGTCGTCGCCGTATCCAACCCGGGCTACCGCGAGTGCTGCGGCCAGCGCCTGGGCGAGGACTGGGTGCGCCAGACCCTGCAACTGACCGACAGCCAGGATTACACGGTGTCGCCCTTCGCCGCCACGCCGCTGTATCGGGAGCTGCACACTTACATCTATGCCGCAGCGGTGTTCGATCCTGCCGACAGCGCCAAGGTCGTCGGCGGCATCGGCATCGTGTTCGATTCCGCGCCGCAATTCGATGCGATGCTGAACGACGCCCTGCCGCGCGACGAAAAAGGCGATGTGCCGCCCGGCTGCTTCGGCGTATTCGCCGAACGCAATCGCCGCGTGCTCGCCGCCACGCTGGACAGCCTGCATCCGGGCGACACGCTGGAGATCGACGAACAGTATTTCCGCCTGAACAACGGCCACAGCCATTCCGGCATCGCCGTCTACAACGGCCACTACTACGCGGTAGGCGCGAGCATCTCCAAGGGCTACCGCGAATACAAGAGCGAAGAGGACGCCTACCGCAACGACGTGGTCGCGCTGGTGCTCACGCCGCTGGGCGAGAAGCCCCGCGAGGAACGGCACAGCACCGCGAGTGCGACGCGCAACCGTTTGCAGCGCATCAACGGCAAGGCGGAAAACAACGGCGAGAAGGTGGAGATCGCCACCTTCTACGTGGACAACCACTGGCTGGGCATCGAGTCGCGCCATGTGGTGGAGGCTGTGGACACCAAGGGCGTCACCAGCGTGCCCGGCTCGGGCGAGAACATGCTGGGTTACATGATGTTCAGGGAAACCCTGATTCCCATCGTCGCGCTATGGGGCATGCTGGGCAAAACCGACCAGCGGCGCGCCAACGGCGGCGACCCGCAGATCGTCGTGATCGAACTCAAGCCCGGCGTATTGCTGGGCGTGATGGTGGACGAGCTCGGCGAGATCCCGGAGATCCCGGCCGAACGCATCGAGAAGATCTCCGGCATGCTCGCCGGCAGCACCCTATCGGAAAGCCTGGTCAAACCCGACCCGCACGATCCCCAGAGCGGCATGATCGTCGTGATCTCGCCGGAGAGATTGCAGCGCAGTTTTCTGGAGTCATGAGGACGGCAAGTGCTTGCGCAGCAAGTAGCCCGGATGAAGGCCGCAGGCCGGAATCCGGGGAAGCTCCCGGATTGCGCTTCGCTCCATCCGGGCTACGTTTTTTTTCGCAACACCGTCATGTGCGAAGGCTCAAAACCCAGCCTGCGGTAGAAATCCAGCGCGGCATGATTGTCGCGGTCGGCCAGCAGCGTGACACGCGTCATGCCCTGCTCCTGCGCCCAGGCCTGAACATGCTCGACCAGCTGCCGCCCGTATCCGCCGCCGCGATGTTCGCGGGCGACAATCACATCCTCCAGCAACAGCACGCGCCCGCCTTCCGCGGTGCTGATGGTAATCAGCGCATTGGCCATGCCAGCCACTTTCCCCGCGATACGCAGCACGAACAGCCTACCCAGCGCCGGGTTGTCCAGGATGAGCCGCAAGCCGCGCAGCTGTCTGTCGCGCTCCGGCTTGAAGTCGCTTTCCAGCGTGAACAGCTCCGCGAGCAGGTCGGCCAGTTGCGGCAGATCGTCGCCGGTGGCGAAATCGATGCGGCTTTTCATATTCAAACTCGCACTCCTTTTCTTGAGCAACATGACAACAAGCAAGATGAAGGCCAATGTAACCCATATAGGCCATTCGGTATATTGACCGTGCTGCGATAGGCAGGTACGGTGCCGACTGGCAAAAATCGGGGGCAATATCTCGTGGAGTTAAACGCGCAGCTGCCCCCATCACTCCGATTCAGGAATCACATCAGGCATACGCCGAGGTAGTAAATGGAACTGGAAGACCCGATTTTTCATGCACTGATCACCTACACCAAGGCCCTGACGGTCGCGCTGGGTTATCGCGATCCATCGACTCGCCTCCATTCCGAGCGCGTGCAGGGACTATCCGAGGAGATCGGGATACGTTGCGGGCTGACCAAGAACGAAATTAATGGGCTGAACGTGGCCGCCTCCTTCCATGACATAGGCAAGATCGGCATCCCGGACCGCATCCTGTTGAAACCGTCCCGATTCGACGATGCCGAGTGGGAAATAATCAAACAGCATGCCGAGATAGGCGAGCAGATCATGGCTGCGATGGAACTCGATGGCGCGAAACAGGCTGCCAAGTTGATACGCCACCATCACGAGCATTACGACGGATCGGGTTATCCGGACCGGCTGTCCGGCGATGACATTCCGATATGCTCGCGCATCATCGCCATTGCCGACAGCTACGATGCCATGGCCGTAAGCAGGACATACCATCCGGCAAGAACGCATACGGAGATCATGTCCATCCTGGACAACGAGACCGGCATTAAACACGACCCAGAACTCATGCGCGTCTTTTGCGTGCTCATCGAGACCAGCAGATTCAAGGCAAAGAAGATATAGCCGTAGTGCCGTAGGTCGGGTTAGCGTAACCCGACTTCGCCGCGTTCGTCTACAAAAGCCGAATGAAAATGGGCGCCGCAGCGCCCATTTTTATATTGATTTTCCCAATCGGAATTACGCTTCGTCCACTTCCGCCAGCACTACGCCGATGGCTTGCAGCGGATCGTCGGTCAGGCTCAGGCAGTGTTCGCTGCTGCTCACCAGATAAAGATTGAATCTTTCGCGCCGTAACGCGGGCGACATACGTGCCGGCATGTCGTCGTCGCTGCAGACGGTGAAGCGCAGGTCGGGCCAGGTCTGCTTCAGGCTAGCCAGTGCAGTGTCGTTCAGCTCGCCCAGGGCGGTGGCCGCGGCGGCGATCTGCTCTAAGGTTTCGGGGACGATCATTAGTTTCCTCCTGTCGGCATACGCTCCATTCCCCCTTCGATACACCGCGCTACGCGCGGCACTCAGGGCGAACGGAGATCATTCTTCCTCGACTTCCGCAAACCTGCCCAGCGACTTCGCTTCGACGCCGAGAATCTTGGCCAACCAGGGCGGCGGCGCGTCAAGCACGGCTTGCAGGCGTTGCAGAGCGATGTTCGCCTTGCCGCCTTCCGGGGCTTTCACCGGGTGGATGTTGGCGCGCACGGCCTTGGCCGCGGCGGGGCCGCCTATGGATTGCACGTAGACGATCTGGCAGTCTTTGATCAGGTTGGCGCGCGCGACATTCTTGTCTTCGGCATCGTCGGCGAAGCTGGTGGAACGGATGTCGATCAGGCGGATCTCGTCGGGCCCGACCTGATACACGAGGAAGCGCGGGCAGGAGCCGAAGTGACCGTCGAGGTTCTCTTCGGTGTTGGAGGCGACCGCGACGCGCAGGCTTCCGGGCATGTCACCGTCTTTGTACGCAGCGGCCAGCAACAGGTTCTCGGCTTCGTCCGCCGCACCCCACAGGTGGCGCACCGCCAGCTTGATCGAGGCGCCATCCACATCCGGCTCGACGGTCTCTTCGCCGGAGAGGATCAGCTTGATGTCAGCCACGGTCACCTTGGCGAGCTTCTCTTCGGTGATCGGCAAACCAATCTGGTCGCCCAACTTGGCCGCGAACGCACCCGCGTTCACGTTGTCCAGAGCGCGCGCGGCTTGCGCGATGCGCAGAGCGGCTGTTTTGGTGATGACAATGGTAGTGGGCATGCGATACCTCTTATTTGTTCGGCACGCTCAGACTGTTCGGCCTGAGCCTGATATAACAACTAGCCATCCGACTAGGCTGTCAAAAAACGACAGCCAAGTCGTTGGTTATGTCGAAGGCTATTTGTCCGTTCATGGTTCGACAAGCTCACCACGAACGGAATTTTGTTACGCTGCTAATTTGTTACGCCGCGATTTGTGTGATGCAACCCTTGATCGGGCAGACCTTCACACATTGCGGTTTGCTGAAATCGCCTTCGCACTCTGTACACTCGCTTGCGTTGATGACGTAAATTCCCTTCTTCACGCTGATAGAAGCCGTGGGGCAATCCGCCAGGCAATCGTCGCAACCGGTGCACAGGTCAGCATTGATCTTGTATGCCATGATAGTTCTCCTAGTCGTTTATTCCGCCGCATCGAGGCGCTTGGCGCGCACCGAATAAGGCAACCGTGCGGGAGCAGCTTGCGGCTCGATGTAATACGCGCCGCCGTTGTTCAACTTGATCTCTCCGCCCCACTTCTCCGGGGTGTCGAACTCCATCGAAACGATGGTGTCCTCGAGATCGCGCTTGGGCAGGTAGAACTGATAGCTGCCCTTGCTGTCGCGACGGATCATGATGTTTGCCATTTGCAACTCCTTGAGTTGCAAGGTTCAAGATGCAAGACTAAAGAGAAACCTCTTGTGCCTTGCACCTTGTCTCTTGCACCTGTCCGCGTTAGCGCACCAGATCGTGGTTGTAGTCCGTGGTCCCCATGCCGCGGGTCTCTTCGTCCAGACGCTCCAGCACCGCATTGGTGATGGTGGTCAGCATCTGCATCGCGCCTTCGTAACCCTGCGTCGTTGCACGGTGCAGGTGATGACGATCGAAGATCGGGAAGCCGATGCGGATCAACGGAACCTCGAACTCCTTGCCCTTGTGCAGCGTGTCGCGCTGGATGAACTTGGCGTAGGAGTTGCCGATCATGAAGTCCGGCTTCTCGGTCAGCACCAGCGAACGGAAGTGCCACAGGTCGGCGCCCGCGAACAGCTGGGTGTTCTTGCCGTAGGGAGTCTCGGCCAGCATCTTCTCCATCGCCTTCGTCCACTTCTTGCTGCCGTTGTTGCACAGCACATGCAGCGGCTCGATGCCCAGTTCGGTGAGGAACTTGGTCATGCCCAGCGTGAAGTCCGGATCGCCGTACAGGCTGATCTTCTTGCCGTGCAGCCAGGTGTGGCTGTCCATCATCATGTCGACCAGACGTCCGCGCTCCAGTGCCAGCGATGCGGGGATCTCCTTGCCGGTGACCTGGGCGACCTTCATCAGCCACTCGTCGGTCCACTCCAGACCCATCGGGATGTTCATCTTCGGCACTTCGTGCTTCCAGGTGGTCTCGACGAACTTCTTGGTCTTCTCCAGTTGCATGGGCTGCAGCAGGAAGGTGGTGGCGGCGTTAGGCGCATCCTTCACTTCGTCCTGGGTCGTTCCGCCTGCGTACATGCGGAACTGGCCGTCAGCCGGGGTATCCAGCACTTCGGTCGGGTCTGACAGCGTGGTGTGTGCGACGCCCATCTCGTCCAGCATGCGATGGATGACGCGGTAGTTGCCGAGGTAGGTCTCGAAGCCGGGAACGATGTTGATCTTGCCGTTCTTGCCCGGAGTCTTGTCGTCCATCGTGTTCAGCGTGAAGTAACGGATGACGCCTTCGAACATGTTGTCCCAGCCGGTGACGTGCGAACCCACGAAAGAAGGGGTGTGCGCGAACGGTGTCGGGAAGTCCTCGGGGATGTTGCCGGCCTTCTTGGTGTTGCGGATGAAGGCGTTCAGGTCATCGCCGATCACTTCGGCCATACAGGTCGTGCTCACCGCGATCATCTCGGGCTTGTACATCGCCTTGGCATTTTCCAGGCCGTCGATCATGTTCTTCTGACCGCCGAACACGGCTGCGTCTTCGGTCATGGAATCGGACACGCAAGAGATAGGCTCGCGGAAGTGACGATTGAAGTAAGAACGGAAGTAAGCCACGCAGCCCTGCGAACCGTGCACGTACGGCATGGTCTTCTCGAAGCCCAGTGCGCACAGCACCGCACCCAGAGGCTGGCAGGCCTTGGCCGGATTCACGGTCAGCGCCTCACGCTTGAAGTTCAGCTCGCGATATTCCATCGTGGTGGTCCAGGTGAAGGTCTCCTGGACCTTGTCTGCTGCATGACCTTCCTCGAACGATTCCTTCTTGTTCTTCAGCGAGTCCTTGTATTCGTCCTGACGGAACAGAGGATAGCAAGGTTTGATGTCATCGACTTTTTGCATTTCTATCTCCTTAGCCGCACTGCCAATTTGCAGATGCCGGCACAGATTGATGTTTGGACGGCGATGTTTTGCGCGTCACCTGACTCCATTAATTCACCCGTAGGTTGGGTTAGGCCAAAGGCCGTAACCCAACATTTTTCAGGTGCTTGTCGGGTTACGGCCTGCGGCCTAACCCGACCTACTTCTTACGCAGCAGCCTTCTCGGCGACCGGCTCTACCTTCAACCATGGTGCGGTCAGGTTGCCCCAGCACGGATTGTTGAGGGTCATGTCCATATCGCGGGCGAAGATGGCGAAGCCGTCGTAGCTGTGATACGGGCCGGAGTAGTCCCACGAGTGCATCTGGCGGAAAGGGATACCCATCTTCTGGAAGATGAACTTTTCCTTGATGCCGGAACCGACCAGGTCGGGCTTGACGCGCTTCACGAACTCTTCGAACTCGAGGCCGGTCACGTCGTCGTACAGCAAAGTGGCATTGCCCATTTCCTTGATGGTGCGGTCGTAGTCGTCGCCGTGCGCGAACTCGTAACCGGTACCGACCACTTCCATGCCCAGGTCTTCATACGCGCCGATCACGTGACGCGGACGCAGGCCGCCGACGTACAGCATGACGCGCTTTCCTTCCAGACGCGGCTTGTACTTGTCGATGACGGCTTGCATCATCGGCTTGTACTTGGCGATCACCGCCTCGGCCTTGGCCTTGATGGTATCGTCGAAGAAACCGGCGATCTCGCGGATGGAGGCTTCGATCTTGGTCGGGCCGAAGAAGTTGTATTCCATGTAAGGAATGCCGTACTTCTCTTCCATGTGGCGGCTGATGTAGTTCATCGAACGGTAGCAGTGCAGCAGGTTCAACTTGGCCTTCGGGGTGTTCTCCATTTCAGCCAGCGTGCCGTCGCCGGACCATTGGGCGATCACGCGCAAGCCCATGTCTTCAAGGATGGTGCGGGTTGCCCATGCGTCGCCGCCGATGTTGTAGTCGCCGATGATGGTCACGTCGTAAGGCGTGGACTCGAAGGTGCTTTCATCGCGGTTGCCCAGCACCCAGTCACGGATCGCGTCGTTGGCGATGTGGTGACCCAGCGATTGCGACACGCCGCGGAAACCTTCGCAGCGCACGGGGATAACCGGCTTGTTGATCTCTTTGGCCGACTTCTTGGACACCGCTTCGATGTCGTCGCCGATCAGACCGATCGGGCACTCGGACTGCACCGAGATACCTTTGTGCAGCGGGAACAATTGTTCGACTTCGCCGATCAGCTTGGCGAGTTTCTTGTCGCCGCCGAACACGATGTCCTTTTCCTGGAAATCGGAAGTGAAGTTCATCGTGCCGAAGGCGTTCACGCCGGTGGTGCCGACGTAGTAGTTACGGCGACCGGCGCGGGAATACTGACCGCAGCCGACCGGGCCGTGAGAAATGTGGATCATGTCCTTGATCGGGCCCCACACCACGCCCTTGGAACCGGCGTAGGCGCAGCCACGGATGGTCATCACGCCCGGCAAGGATTTGCGGTTCGAGGTGATGCACTTCTTGGACTGTTCGATGGATTGATCGTTGACGGCGAGGTGCTTCTCGCGGTCCTTTCTGGCCTTCTCGGGATAAACCTCAAGCACCTCTTGAATCAGGGCCTGGGTCTCTTCGCGTGTTAATGCAGACATTTCGTTCTCCTTTGACGACCCACCAATATGTGGAGACGTCTATCAGATTTAACTTGCTCGGTAAGGATGGCGGACCGTACCCAACAACCAACGGTCCGCCGCCCTTGACACCTTGCTATCAGGCAGCGACCGCGGCCTTGCCGATGATGGAAGCGTCTTCCACTTCCATGATGCCGAATTCCATCAACAGCTCTTCCAGCTCGTCCATGGTGATCGGGGTCGGGATAACGAACTTCTTGTTCTCCAGAACCTTCTTCGCCAGAGTGCGATACTCGTCGGCCTGCTTGGCAGTCGGATCGTATTCGATCACAGTCATGCGGCGGATCTCGGCGTGCTGCACTGCGTTGTCGCGCGGCACGAAGTGGATCATCTGCGTGCCCAGCTTTGCTGCCAGCGCCATGATCAGCTCATCTTCGCGGTCGGTTTGACGGCTGTTGCAGATCAGGCCGGCCAGACGCACGCCACCGGAGTTCGCATACTTCACGATGCCCTTGGCGATGTTGTTGGCGGCGTACATCGCCATCATTTCGCCGGAGCAAACGATGTAGATTTCCTGCGCCTTGTTTTCGCGGATCGGCATTGCGAAGCCGCCGCACACCACGTCGCCCAGCACGTCGTAGAACACGAAGTCGAGGTCTTCGTCGTACGCGCCTTCTTCTTCGAGGAAGTTGATCGCGGTGATAACGCCACGACCGGCGCAACCGACGCCTGGCTCAGGACCGCCGGACTCGACGCACTTCACGCCGCCGTAACCAACCGACAGCACGTCTTCGAGTTCGAGGTCTTCCACGCTGCCGGCTTCGGCGGCCAGTTCCATCACGGAGTTCTGTGCCTTGGAGTGCAGGATCAGACGAGTGGAGTCGGCCTTGGGGTCACAGCCAACGATCATCACTTTCTTGCCGGCTTCGGCCAGAGCCGCTACCAGATTCTGGGTGGTCGTCGATTTACCGATGCCGCCCTTCCCGTAAATTGCGCATTGACGCAGTGCCATGTTAGTCTCCTGAGAGGTTGCAAAAAGTTGCGATTGAAAAACTGTCGCTCGCACCCTCTACATCGCAAGCACCGTGCCACCCGCCACGAAAATACCCAACCGCATGAAATGCAAGAGAAAATAAATTCCGCGCCAGATGCCACGGCGGATGTGGAACACAACAAAACGGAAAATTTTGTAGCACTGGCTACAACACCGACAATTTCCCTGCCCCGCTGGGCAAGACTACCGATCAACCGCTGCAACCTGCCTGCCGACATCCTCGGCAGCCTCACCTTCCAGCGCAGCCCCGCCGCACTCGAACTCGACGGCGTCGCGCAATTCCATCGCGGCCTGTTCGAACTGCTGGACAAGATCGACGATGCCTCCGAGCGCGCCCGCGCCTTTGCGATGCACATGAATGCCGCGTTCTACCTCGACGAACCGGAACAGGCGGGCTACACCCCGCTGGCAACACACAAAAGACAAAAAGCCGACTACCTGCGCATGGTGCGCGGCTGGAGCTTCGATTCGGACGGCCGCGAAGGCGCGGCATTGAAAGGCTGGGTGGAATCGCGCTTCGGCCTGCTGCCCAGACACCACGGCGGCCCGATACGCGACTTCTCCGGCGAAGCTTATCGCCGCTATCTGGAAATGCGTGCGACCACACTATATGGAACCAACGCACTGGAAGCGCAACTCGACCTGCTCTACACCTACTGCCAATACGAACTCGCGCGCCTGCATCCCGACGAAACCCACCTCACCCTGTATCGCGGCGTCAACCGCGTGGACGATCACGAAACGCAAACAACGCTGGACGACAAACACCGCGTCGTCCTGTTCAATAACCTGAGCTCCTTCACCGCCAACCGAGAACGCGCCGACGAATTCGGCGACTACCTGCTCACCGCGCGCGTGCCGCTAGCCAAAGTTTTCTGCTATTCGAGATTGCTGCCGGGAATGTTGCAGGGAGAGGACGAATACACGGTGATCGGCGGGTTGTATGAGGTGAGTATTGCGGCGTATTAAGGCGTAGTTCTATCCCAAATAATGCGTTGAAACAGAAACTCTCCATGTGAGTGAAAAACAATAGAGGATGTACCACGGCATCCTGAACCTGTCTCCCTTCTACATCCTCATAGCCCCACGCAGGCCTTTTCCTTGGCCGGTTTCTTGCTCAAACTCTCCCCGTAGCGCTCTGCAACTTCGACTGACCACAGTCTGATCCCTGCAACCCCAACATCTGCGGCGTTCACAGACGGCGTATGACGGTTGTAGTCAATCCGACATCGCCAGCACTCGTTGTCGAGTCGCGTTCGCAACCATTTCAGGAAAAGACGATGAAGTTCTACATGACGCCCGGCTCGTGCTCGACCGGTATCCACATCCTGCTCGAAGAACTGGAGCTGGTGTTCGAGGTGTATCTGGTGAATCTGATGGCGGGCGATCATCTGCGGCCGGAGAATCTGGCGGTGAATCCCAAGGGCACCATCCCGACGCTGGTGCGCGACGATGGTTCGGCCATCACCGAGTTCCAGTCCATCGCCTGGTGGCTGGCACGCGCTTACCCCAAGGCGAAATTGCTGCCGGAAGACATCGAGGGCGAGGTGCGCGTGATCGAGACGCTGGACTACGTGGTGGGCACGATCCACGGACAGGGTTACACGCGCATCTTCACCACCAACAACTACTCAAGCGATGCAGCGGAGCATGCGGCGATCCAGGCGCGTGGGCGCGAGATCGTAAGCAAGGGGCTTGCGCTGATGGACGGCATGTTGGCTGGCAAGGAATACGTGGTGGGCAGTTTCAGCATCGCCGATGCGGCGTTGTTCTATGTGGAATTCTGGGCGGACAAGATCAAGCTGGAATTACCGCCCAACTGCTTGGCGCATTACCAGCGCATGTTGCAACGCCCTGCGGTGCGCCGGGTGTTGATGGAAGAAGGTTACCGGGTATGAACGAGAAACCTGTACGGACCCGACTCGACTGGTCGGCCTACGAGAGCTACGGCAGTTTCGGCAGTTTTGATTTCGGCGGTTTCGGCGAAAGCGATGCGGCCGCGCCTGCCACGGGCGGCGGTTATGCCAAGGCAGCAGCGGTGTGCATGGGCAAGCGCCATTGCCAGAAAAAAGACAAGGGTGTGATGTGCCCCAGCTTCCGCGTCACCGACGACGAGAAGCACTCCACCCATCATCGCGCTGTCACGCTCAAGGCGGCTCTCGATGGCGAATTCGGTGCGCATCCTTTCCTGAGTGAAGAACTGTCCGAGGCGATGGAGTTGTGCGTGAGTTGCAAGGGCTGCAAAAGCGAATGTCCGCACGGCGTGGATATGGCGCTGCTGCGCGTGGAAGCGCTGGCACAGCGTTGGGCGCAACTCGGCCGCGTGCCGTTGCGCGAACGCTTGTTCGCCTTCACACCCCGCTATGCCAAACACCTGAAACACTTCAACTGGGTGGGCGCGTTGCGCACACGCATGCCGCTGATCGCCAAGGCGATGGAGCACTGGCTGGGTATCGCCGCCCGGCGTTCATTGCCGAAGGCGGCGGCCCGCGATTTCATCTCGACGCAAGCGCAGTCGGTCGCGGTCGCCGAGGGTGCGCGCGAGGTCGTGCTGCTGGTGGATACCTTCTCCAACCATCTCGACCCGCAGATCGCCCAAGCTGCACTGGAAGTGTTGCAAGCCGCCGGTTACAAGGTGCATGTCGCGCAGCCAGCGGCAGGCGAACGCGCGCTGTGCTGCGGCCGCACTTTCCTTTCCAGCGGCCTGATAGACGAGGCGCGCGCCGAAGCGACGCGCTTGCTGGATGCGCTGGTGCCGTTCGCCGAACGCGGGCTGCCGGTGATCGGGTTGGAGCCTTCCTGCCTGCTGATGTTGCGCGACGAGTATCACGCGCTGGGCTTGGGCGAGCGCGTGGCGCCCCTCGCCAAGTCGGCTGTGCTGCTGGAAGAGTTCCTCGCGCGCGAACACGATGCCAAGCGGCTTCAAATTGCATTCAAGACACTGGACGAGCAAGTGCTGGTGCACGGCCATTGCCACCAGAAGGCGTTCGGCGCGATGTCGGCGATGGCGAAGGTATTGGGGCTGGTGCCGGGCTTGCAGGTGGAATTCATCGAATCGAGCTGCTGCGGCATGGCAGGATCGTTCGGCATGGAGGCGGAGCATTACGAAGTATCGATGCAAATGGGCGAACTCTCATTGCTGCCCAAGGTACGCGCTGCCGATGCCGACACGCTGCTGGTCGCCAACGGCACCAGCTGCCGCCACCAGATCCGCGACGGCGCGGCGCGCGAGGCGACGCATCTGGCGCAGGTGCTGCAACGGGCGATATAGTTTTTTCCCCGGCTCTGCTACACAGGATTGCTCCCCCACCTGCTGCGGGGCGAGGATGAGCACACGGTAATCGGCGGGATGTATCGGGTGAGCATCACGACCTACCGAGATGCCCCATGGGAGATGAGGATGGGGCAGCGCCCATCCTCGCACGAGCGTTATTCGTAGCCCAGCGTGCGCAGCACGCGCGCGTCGTCGGCCCAGCCGCTGCGCACCTTGATGAAGACTTCGAGGTATACCTTGCCGTCGAACAGTTTTTCCATATCCAGGCGCGCCTGGGTGGCGATCTCCTTGAGCTTCTCGCCCTTCTTTCCGATCAGCATCGCCTTGTGCGCCTCCTTGTCCACCAGGATGGCGGCATGGATACGGCGCAGCTTGCCTTCCATCTTGAATTGCTCGATCACGACGCTGGTCGAGTACGGCAGTTCTTCGCCGGTGAAACGGAACACCTTCTCGCGCAGCATCTCGGCCGCGAGGAAACGTTCGCTACGGTCGGTGACGTCGTCCTCGCTGTAGATCAACTCGCCTTCCGGCAGATGGCGATACAAGGCATCGCGCAACTGGTCGAGTTGCGTGCCCTGCTTGGCGCTGACCGGCACGATCTCTGTGAACTTGAAGTCCTGCGCGACGCGCTCGGCGAACGAGAACAGCTTGCCCTTGTCCTCGACCTCGTCGATCTTGTTGATCACCAGCAGCACCGGGCGGTTATCCGGCAACAGCTTCAGCACCTCCTGATCGCGCTCGTCGTAGCGCAACGCCTCCAGCACGTATACCACCACCTGCACGTCGCGCAGGCTGCTGGTGACCACGCGGTTCATGCCGCGGTTCAGCGCATTCAGGTGCTTGGTCTGGAAGCCCGGCGTATCGACGAACACATATTGCGCGCGCTCGTCGGTGAGGATGCCGTGGATGCGGTGACGCGTAGTCTGCGCCTTGCGCGAGGTGATGCTGATCTTCTGTCCGATCAGGTGATTGAGCAGCGTCGACTTGCCAACGTTGGGGCGGCCGACGATGGCGATGAAGCCGCTGCGGAATTCTTCTGGGGTCTGTTGTTCGGTCATGTGTTGTCCTGTGGCGCGTTAGCGCACCTTGAGTTGTTGGTAGGCAGCCTGCGCGGCCTGTTGTTCGGCGTTGCGGCGGCTACTGCCCTCGCCGCGGGTGGTGATCTTCAATCCCGGTATCGCACATTCGACGCAGAAGGATTGCGCATGCGCCTCGCCCTGTATCTCGACGACGCTATAAGCGGGCAGCGGGATGCGCCGGGCCTGCAGATGCTCCTGCAGCAAAGTCTTGGGGTCCTTGCCCAGGGTCAGCACATCGACCTTGGCCAGATAGGGCACGAACAGTCCGAGCACGACTTTTTCGGCAGCCTCGAAACCGCCGTCCAGCAACACCGCACCGAACAGCGCTTCCATCGCATCGGCCAATATCGACGGACGGCGGAAACCGCCGCTCTTGCGCTCGCCCTCGCCCAGCTTCAGGCAAGCCCCCAGATCGAGTTGCTGCGCCAGACCGGCCAGCGTCTCTTCCTTGATCAGGTTGGAGCGCAGCCGGGACAAATCGCCTTCGTTCAGCTGCGGATAGCCGGTATACAGATGCTTGGCGATCACGCAGCCCAGCACGCTGTCGCCGAGGAACTCCAGTCGTTCGTTATGCTCCGGAGCGTAGCTGCGATGGGTCAGCGCTCGCTCCAGCAACTGGGGCTGCGCAAAGACATGCCCCAGTTTTCTGCAGAGTGCGTCCCTACTGGCCACTGGACGGATTGAATTCGAGGTACAGGCTGATATTGGCCACCAGCGGCACCTTGACGGCATAGCTGGCGCTCAATTCCAGGCGACCATCCGCCTTGGATATCGCGATATCGTCGGCACCGATCGCGCGGACGTTTTCGATCGAAGCGCGCTTGGTGAAAGACATCTTGACGGCCCCGACGGCGGCACCCTGCATCTCGGGGTCGTTGGCGATGGTCACGAGCAGGTTCTTGATCGTCGCATCTTCCATATAGGCCGGGATCAGTTTCAGTCCGATGATGCTGAGCAGGATCAGCACGAAAGCCCCGAATATGAAACCGGAGAAACTCAACCCTCGTTGTTTTGCTGGCATTGACCTGTTCATCTTGCGTCCTCCCCTCAGTTGATAGACAAACCGATCCGCTTCAGATCGGAAAAATTCATCCAGATGAAGAATGCCTTGCCGACGATCTGTCGGTCGGGCACGAAACCCCAATAGCGGCTATCGCGGCTGTTGTCGCGATTGTCGCCGAGCATGAAGTAATGCCCTTCCGGAACCTTGCAGCGCACCATGTCGTCGTCGTAGCTGCAGTTCTCCTGCCCCTCGAACACGGCCACTGCGTTCAGGTGCAGCGTCGGCACTTCCGGATTGACCAGCACTTCATGCTTGTGTTCGCCCAGCGTCTCGATGCGCTTCTCGGTATGCACGAAATTCAAGCCGGTCTCGACGTAATTGTAATCGCCATCCGGCTGCTGGTGCTGCTCCACGCCGTTGATCCACAGGCGCTTGTTGCGATACTCGACGGTGTCGCCGGGCAATCCGACCACTCGCTTGATGTAGTCCAGCGAAGGATTCTCCGGATAGTGGAACACCATCACGTCGCCGCGCTGAGGGTCGTTGAGCTGCACGATCTTCTTGTTGACGATGGGCAGGCGAATACCGTAGGTGAACTTGTTCACCAGAATGAAGTCGCCAACCTGCAGCGTCGGGATCATAGAACCGGACGGGATCTTGAACGGCTCGACCAGAAAGGAGCGGATGAAGAACACGATCAGGATCACCGGGAAGAAGCTCTTGGCGTATTCGACCCACCATGGCTCCTCGACTCCGGCCTCGCGCTTGCCCGCCAGGACGAAACGATCCAGCAGCCAGATTCCGCCCGTGGCAACCAGAAGTAAAAACAGTATCAGCGCGAAATCCATCGTTATTTATCCTCGACTCGCAGGATCGCCAAAAAGGCCTCCTGCGGAATTTCCACGTTGCCCACCTGCTTCATGCGCTTCTTGCCGGCCTTCTGCTTCTCCAGCAGCTTCTTCTTGCGCGAAATGTCGCCGCCGTAGCACTTGGCCAGCACGTTCTTGCGCATCGCCTTGACGTTCTCGCGCGCGATGATATTGGAGCCTATGGTCGCCTGGATCGCCACATCGTACATCTGGCGCGGGATCAGCTCGCGCATCTTGGCCGCAACCTCGCGCCCGCGATACTGGCTGTTGGCGCGGTGCACGATCACCGCCAGCGCATCGACCTTGTCGCCGTTGATCAGCATATCCACCTTGACCACGTCGGCCGGGCGATACTCCTTGAACTCGTAGTCCATCGAGGCATAGCCGCGCGAAACCGACTTCAGCCTATCGAAGAAATCCAGCACGATCTCGCCCATCGGCATCTCGTACACCAGCTTCACCTGCTTGCCGTGATAGTTCATGTCGATCTGTACGCCGCGCTTTTGCGTACACAGCGTGATCACCGAGCCGACGTATTCCTGCGGCATGTACAGATTCACCGTGACGATGGGCTCGCGTATCTCCTCGATCTTCGACGGATCGGGCAGCTTGGACGGGTTATCCACCATCAGCACCGTGCCGTCGCGCAGCACTACCTCGTAGACCACGGTAGGCGCAGTGGTGATGAGATCCATGTCGAACTCGCGCTCCAGCCGTTCCTGCACGATCTCCATGTGCAGCAGACCGAGGAAGCCGCAGCGGAAACCGAAACCCAGCGCCTGCGACACTTCTGGCTCGTACATCAGCGCCGCGTCGTTGAGCTTCAGCTTCTCCAGCGAGTCGCGCAGCGCCTCGTACTGGTTGGACTCGACCGGGAACAGGCCGGCGAACACTTGCGGCTGCACTTCCTTGAAACCGGGCAGCGCCGCGGCGGCAGGCTTGACCTGATGGGTGATGGTGTCGCCGACCTTGGCATCCTTCAGCTCCTTGATACCGGCGATCACGAATCCTACCTGCCCGGCAGACAGCGAGTCGCGATCCTGAGCCTTGGGCGTGAACACGCCGATATGCTCGGTCAGATGCTGCGCGCCGGTGGCCATGAACAGGATCTTTTCCTTGGGCTTGAGCGTGCCGTTGACGATGCGCACCAGCATCACCACGCCGACGTAATTGTCAAACCACGAATCGATGATCAGCGCCTGCAACGGCGCTGTGGTATCGCCCTTGGGCGGCGGCACCTTGACGATCAGCGATTCCAGCACATCTTCCACGCCGAGTCCGGTCTTGGCGGAGCAATGCACTGCATCCTGCGCGTCGATGCCGATCACATCCTCGATCTCGGAGATGGCGTTGTCGGGATCGGCAGACGGCAAATCGATCTTGTTCAGCACCGGCACAACTTCCACACCGAGATCTAGCGCGGTGTAACAGTTGGCCACGGTCTGCGCCTCGACGCCCTGAGAAGCATCCACGACCAGCAGCGCACCCTCGCAGGCGGACAGCGAACGCGACACCTCGTAGGAAAAGTCGACGTGGCCGGGAGTGTCGATCAGGTTCAGGTTATAGACCTGACCGTCGCGCGCCTTGTAGCTCAGCGCCGCAGTCTGCGCCTTGATGGTGATGCCGCGCTCGCGCTCGATGTCCATCGAGTCGAGCACCTGCGCTTCCATTTCGCGGTCGGACAAGCCGCCGCACAGGTGAATGATACGATCGGCCAGCGTGGACTTGCCGTGGTCGATGTGGGCGATGATGGAAAAATTGCGGATATGTTGCATGAGGACCTAAATAAAACGCCTGAACCGGCTAGTTCGCAAAGCGCGAATTCTAGCCGATTTGGGCGTGGTTCGCTGAACCGTGAACGGAACCTCGAAGAACCGTAGCGAGCGGCTTGAGTGCAAGCCTGTCCTGAGCCAAGTCGAAGGAGCGCACGGAGCTTTGCATGGCCATTCGACTAAGCTGGCAGACAACACCAGCCAAGTCGCTGGTCAGCGCAGCGACCAAGACATACCTTGTGGGTAGGCGCGGAAGCGAGCACCGCGCAACGCCGCGAGCGAATGGGTGGCGGCAAAGCCGCCGGGCACCCACCGGCCCACCCCTTGCGGGTGAATCGAGCCGCGCAGTAGGTTATTCAAGGTTTCCTTTACTTCTCGTCGAGGCGGATCGCCACATACGTGGCGGCATCTTCGCGCCGCACCAGCAGCGCGACATTGCGCCCCTTGGGTACCTGCTTGAGGATATCGTTGAACTGCGCCAGCGAACGGATCGGCATGTTGCCTATCGCCAGCAGCACATCACCATGCTGCAATCCGGCAGCGCGTGCCGCCGAGCTCTTGACTTCCTCGACCAGCAAGCCGCCGCCGACCTGCAACTCCTGCGCCTGCTCGCGGGTCAGCTCGCTGACCGCGATGCCCAGTCGGGCGATCATCTCGGCCACATCGTCTTCCAGCTTCTTCACCGCCTTCGCCAGCTTGCCCTCCTCGGGCATCTCGGCGATCACCACAGCCACCTGCTTCACCTCGCCCTTGCGCCACAGTTCCACGGCGGCTTTGCTGCCCGGCTTGGTTGCGGCGACGATGCGCGGCAGGTCGGCGGAACTGATAACCGCCTTGCCGCCGAACTTGAGGATCACGTCGCTGGCCTCGATCCCTGCCTTGTCGGCCGGCCCGTTCTTCTCGACCGAGCTGATCAGCGCACCCTCGGGCTTGCTCAGACCAAACGACTCGGCCAGCTCGCGGGTCAGCTCCTGTATCGTCACACCGATTCGGCCGCGCGTGACCTTGCCGGTGCTGCGCAGCTGGTCGGACACCTGGATCGCCACGTCGATGGGGATCGCGAACGACAGGCCCATCGAGCCGCCGGAGCGGGTATATATCTGCGAGTTGATGCCGACCACTTCGCCGTTCATGTTGAACAGCGGCCCGCCCGAATTCCCGGGGTTGATCGCCACATCGGTCTGAATGAAGGGCACGAAGTTGTCCTGCGGCAGCGAGCGCCCCTTGGCGCTGACGATGCCGGCCGTCACGCTGCTGTCGAAGCCGAACGGCGAACCGATCGCGATCACCCATTCGCCGACCTTGAGTTTGTCGGGCTCGCCCAGTCTGACCTTGGGCAGGCCGGTCGCCTCGATCTTCAGCAGCGCGACATCGGTGCGCTTGTCCGAACCGATGACCCTGGCCTTGAACTCGCGCTTGTCGGTCAGGCGCACGGTGATCTTGTCGGCGCGATCGACTACATGCGCATTGGTCAGCAGATAACCGTCCTCGCTGATCAGGAAGCCGGAACCCAGCGACTGGGACTCCTGCTCGCGCGGCATTTGCGGTGCGAAGCGGCGGAAGAACTCGAAGAACGGATCGCCCTCCGGGATACCGGGTATCCCCTGTGCCTGGCGGACGATCTGGGTGGTGCTGATATTGACCACCGCCGCTCCCTGCTTCTCGACCAGCTCGGTGAAATCGGGCAGTTCTCGGGCCTGCGAAGACACCGGCAAGACCAGGCTCAGCGACAATAAAACGAGACCAGAAAATTTTCTCAGCATGCCATCCTCCTCATAGTGAAAAAACAATACGAATCTTCCTCAATCTTCTCGCCATTGCCGCACGATGTGCGGCAGCTGGCGGGATTGCATCGAATCCAGCCAGCGCGACAGGAGAAAGCCGAAAATCAGCCCCGCAGCGGCGCCCACCGCCGCATAACCGTCGCGCTGAACGGCATCCTGCGCCATCGCGTTACCGAGCGCGGCGCCGGCCACCAGCAATGCCAGCGGCAACAGATAGACCAGACCGATACCGCGCAGCACAGCGCCATCAGCGACCGACACCACGACCTGGTCGCCGACCGCCGCACCGATAGGATTGTCCACCTGGAATTGACGCGATTCGCTGCAGAACGCCTTGGACAGCTTTACCGTACCGCAGCCTTTTCCGTTGCATTGACCGCAACTACTTGTCTGCGCAGACTCGACGAAGGCGACCTGGCCCTCGATCCGCACCACCGTCGCCCTGGTTTCCAGCGTCATTGCGCGCCGTTATGACGCAAAGAATCAGCCACTTGCATCACAGTACGGGCCGGAACTTCGCCGACCACGGTGACCAGATTTCCATTCGCGATCTTGTGGTAGAGGTTCATCGCTCCGCGACTGGACAAGCCGTTGGCATCGTCCTCGTCGCTGTCGTCCGGCTCGATGAACACGGAGATCGCGCTCAGCCCGTCGGAAAAGACCAGCTGCGTCACCGGAGCATGCCTGCCGCGCATCGGACGCTGGATCTCCATGGTCTTCCTGAATCCGGCCGGCAACGCATCCACGACCCAACCGCTGTTCACCGGCACGCCAGCCGCCGCAGGCGACGGCTCGTCATGCAGACGAGATATCTTCGAAGGTGCCGACTTCAGCCAGGAGCGGTCGACGCCTGCGCCGATCTGCAACTGGGTGAAAGTATGCTGTTCGACCGTCTTTTTCTTGTCGTCCAGCACCGACGCTTTCAGCAGCAAGCCTGAAGCATTATGCGCCCATAGCTTGTGGGTATAACGCAGATTGTCTCTGGGCTGGAACAGGATGACCTGGGCATCGTAGCCCGAAACCCGCTCCACGCCGACCTGGCTGGCCTGATAGTTCGCGCCCAGTGCCGACAACTGCTCCGGCAGCAGCGAGGGGAACTTGCCGCGCCCCTGGCTGCTGGCGCGCACCATCTTGTGGTTGTGATATTCCCAGACATGCCCGTTGTGGCGAATGATCTCGCGCTTGGGCCCATCCAGAGACTCCAGCTTCTCATACTCGCCATCCGACTCGACCACATGGATGATGCGCGAAGTCTCCACGCGGCCATCGTACTGGTAGACGAACACACCGCTGTAATCGGTCTGGTGACCGGCAAAGGCCACGGTCTTGAGCCAGTCCAGGCTGACCTGGCGACCTTCCGCATAGGCATTGCCGACGACCAGCAGCAACCCGATAACCGCGACGCGCATCTTCATCGTCACTTGGCCTCGGGGCTGTAGGATACGGTGCGGATGAAGGAGGCGCCGCCGCTCATGTCAGCACTGGGCGAGAACTCCTGGTGTGCCATCAGGTAGTCGCTGGCCTTGGGCTGGATCTGCGCGCTGGCCGGACGCAATCCGCCTTGTTGCATCGCCAGCTGCGGAGCGGCTTCCGGACTGATCTGCAGCGACATCCAAGCGACTACGCCTACCGCCACCAGAGATGCCGCTGCGGACAGGGCGAACGCGCGCACCTTCTGCTTAGTCGCACGGATACGAGGCGCCAGCACGACCGGCTCGTCGCGCATGCGTTCCCTCACCTTCGCGCTCAAGTCGCTATGAATATGTTCGGGCTGACGCAATGCATCCCCGATCAGGTGGTAGAGCTCCCAGTCCTTGTGAGTATCGGAGCCGCGCCTGATATCGTCGAACAGGCTTCCCGCCTCGTCCTCGAACAATTCGCCGTCCATCAATGCCGATATTTCCTGTTTCATGTCTACCACCTGTTGCCTTTACTGGTTTCTAACAACGGGCGCAGGTTCTCAGCCACTGCCTCCCGCGCCCGGAAAATCCTCGATCGCACCGTGCCGATCGGGCAATTCATCACACTGGCGATCTCTTCGTAACTCAACCCTTCGATCTCGCGCAACGTCAGCGCGCTGCGTAAATCCTCCGGCAACTGCTGCAGCGATGCCTGCACCACATTGACCACCTGTTTGCTCATCAGTTCGTTTTCCGGCGTACTGACCTCATGCAACAGGCTGGCATCCTCGAACGACTCCGCGTCGTCCGTATCGTAAAGCGTGGTCGTCGGCGGACGCCGCTTGCTCGCAAGCAAGTGATTCTTCGCGGTATTGATGCCGATACGGTACAGCCAGGTATAGAACGCACTTTCGCCGCGAAAGCCCGGCAAGGCGCGATACGCCTTGACGAAGGCGTCCTGCGTCACGTCTTCCGCCTCGGCCGGATCGCGCACGAACCGGGAGATCAGCCGCCCCAACCTGCGCTGGTATTTCGATACCAGCAAATCGAAGGCATGCTTATCGCCGCGCTGAACCCGCTCCACCAAAAGTTGATCGACTTCCCGATCTGCCATCCCTGAATATTCCGATTATCGTTTTGACTGCCGCTTGATTCGCGGGCCGCCAGTATAACCGCTCAGCTTCGTCTGCGTCAGCATGGCCGGTAACGCGCTGAATGCGACCCGACAATGCCGAATTAGTTCCATCCCTCGCAAACGCCTCCTTTAGGAGGCGGCTCTTTTGCTATAGTTCCAGCTTGGAACACTCCTTGGACATGCATGTGCTCAAATTCAATACGCTGATCATCGGCAGCGGCCTCGCCGGCCTGACGCTGGCCCTCAAACTGGCCGACACCCAACGGGTGGGACTGATCACCAAGAAAGGCTTGCTGGACGGCGCCAGTAGCCGGGCACAGGGCGGCATCGCCGCCGTGCTGTCCGGAGAGGACACGCTGGATGCGCATATCCGGGACACGCTCACCGCCGGTGCCGGCCTGTGCGACGAGGCGGTCACGCGTCATGTCGTCGAACACGGCAAGGCCGCAATCGACTGGCTGATCGATCAGGGCGTGGCCTTCACCCGCGACGAGGCCAGCGACATGGGCTACCACCTCACCCGCGAAGGCGGACACAGCCAGCGCCGCATCATCCACGCGGCGGATGCGACCGGGCAAGCCGTGCAGGAAACACTGGCCGCAAAAGTGCTGCGGCACCCGAACATCACCGTGCTGGAGAAGTACATCTCGGTGGATCTGATCACCGGGAGGAAGCTGGGGCTGCCCGATAATCGCTGCTACGGCGCCTATGCGCTGGACTGCCTCAGCGACGAAGTCGTCACCATCGCCGCGCAGGACACCATTCTGGCGACCGGCGGCAGCGGCAAGGTCTACCTGTACACCACCAATCCGGACACGGCGACCGGCGACGGCATCGCGATGGCCTGGCGCGCAGGCTGCCGCGTCGCCAACATGGAGTTCATCCAGTTCCATCCGACCTGCCTGTACCACCCGCATGCCAAGTCGTTTCTGATCAGCGAAGCGGTGCGCGGCGAAGGCGGCATCCTGAAGCTGCCCGACGGAACCCGCTTCATGCCCGCCCACGACGAACGCGCTGAACTCGCACCGCGCGACGTGGTGGCGCGGGCAATCGACTTCGAGATGAAAAAGCACGGCCTGGATTGCGTGTATCTGGACATCTCGCACCAGTCGGTCGAGTTCCTGCAGGAGCACTTCCCGACCATCTACGCGTATTGCCTCAAACTCGGCATCAACATCAGCAAGGAGCCCATCCCCGTCGTTCCCGCGGTGCATTTCACCTGCGGCGGCGTCATGGCCGATTTGCGCGCGCGCACCGACGTCGAGAACCTGTATGCAGTCGGCGAGACCGCCTACACAGGGCTGCACGGCGCGAACCGGCTGGCGAGCAACTCGCTGCTGGAATGCCTGGTGTTCGCCGATGCCGCGGCGCGCGACATCCTCGACAAGCCGACCCGCCCGCTGCCTCCCCTGCCCGCCTGGGACGAGAGCCGCGTCACCGACGCGGACGAAGAGATCGTCATCTCGCACAACTGGGCGGAGCTGCGTCACTTCATGTGGGATTACGTCGGCATCGTGCGCACCAACAAGCGACTGCAACGCGCGCAGCACCGAATCCGGCTGCTACAGGGCGAGATCGACGAATACTACGCCAACTTCCACATCAGTCCGGATCTGCTGGAGCTGCGCAACCTGGTGATGAACGCGGAACTGATCGTGCAAAGCGCGCTGCTGCGCCACGAGAGCCGGGGCCTGCACTTCAGCAAGGACTATCCAGAGATGCTGGCCGACCCGCAACCCACGATACTCACCCCGAAATCCCGCTAGGCGTATCTCAGACGAACGCACAACTCGCGAAATGCATCGCGCTCCAGCGCATCCGGAAAAAGAACCCGTGCGACTGACCGGCGTTTGCCCTCCGGCCTGATGCGCAGCACCACGAACCAGGGAGTGACGACGCTACCGCCCGCCACCTGCCCGGTCAGCACGGAACCGTCGCGGGCGATGATTGTCGCTGCACCGCCCTCCCCGACGGACAGACTGCACCATGAAGCGGGAAGCATCAGGAACGCATCTCGTGCCAGATGAAAAGCCAGGCTGACCAGCACCGGCAAGAGCAGAACCAGCCTGACCAAAGGCGGCATGGCACTGACGCATACCGCCAGAGCGGCGATCAAGTGGGACGACAACAACAGGACGAGGAGACGCGGCGAAGGATGAATCGCCATTCCGGATACCGTTTCGGGATCAGAACACGAAGATCGCGGCCAAGCCCAGCAGCACCAGCGCCACGAGTGAAAACAACAGCAAGCTGCCAACACGATGAGGCAAGGCAGGCTGGGACAACGGAGTAGCGGGACGAACCGGCGACACCGGCTCAATCGGTCGCGAAGGCGCGGCCTTGGGAACCTTGACGGTCTGGGCGCTGCGATTGATCTCCTCCATGCTGGGACGAGCCAGCTTCAGCGTCTTGGACAGCTGATCCACCTCATCCGGCGTGGCGGTCATCGCGGCCAGACGCATCGTCGCCGCCCCCGAGTCGAACGCCTGCGACAGCTTCGCCGCCGAACTCGCGCCCACATCCTCTTCGACATCGACGTTGCGGCTTCCGGTCACCGCGATCGCATCCGGTAACTTCTTCTCGCCCCCGGCCGGAGCCTTGGACACATCCAGCGGCTGGCCCGAGCGCGGCAAGGTATCGCGGCAGGCGCGCAGATCGGCGGCGAAGTCCTTGGCGTTCTGGTAGCGATCATCCACCGGCTTGGCCAGAGCCTTGGCAACGATGTAATTGAGCATCTCGGGCACGCCCGGATTGAGCACGTTGGGCGGAGGCGGCGCCGCATTCAGCGTCTGGTACATGATGGCGTTGACGTTCTCGCCGTTGAAAGGCGCCTGTCCGGTCAGCATCTCGTAGAGCATCACGCCCAGCGAGAAGATATCCGAGCGCTGGTCGATGTTCTTACCCATCACCTGCTCGGGCGACATGTATTTGGGCGATCCCAGTACCATGCCGGTCTGGGTGCGCACCGCCGACGAGGCCATGCGCGCGATGCCGAAGTCGGTGATCTTCACATGCCCGTCGCGCACCACCATGATATTGGACGGTTTCACGTCGCGATGCACGATCTCATGTTCGTGCGCATAGGCGAGACCCAGCGCCACCTGCGCGACGATATCCAGCACCTGATCGACCGGCAGCTTCCCACCGTCGTTCATGATGTCGCGCAGCTCCCGGCCTTCCAGGAATTCCATCGCGATATAGGCGACGTCGGCGCTCTTGCCCACGTCGTAGATGGTCACGATGTTCGGATGATTGAGTCGGCCTGCCGCCTTGGCTTCCTGATAGAAGCGGCCCTCGTATTCTTCCTTTTCATCCAGCGCCAGACCGAGGTTGATGGTCTTGATCGCGACTACGCGGTCGATCAGCGGGTCCTTGGCCTTGTAGACCACGCCCATCGCGCCCTGTCCGAGCTCGCCGAGCACCTCGTAGCGCCCCAGCTGGCTAATCATGATTTCCGTCCGTATGAGTCTTCATCGCCGCGATGCCTACTGGCCGCAAAAACCCGGCATGATGCGCACCGTCTTGCCCGACTGGATATCGACGGTCTGAGTAGAGATGCCGCCGCTGGGGTGGCTGACGATCACGGTATGCTTACCGGGCACGACCGCCAGTGTCAGCTGCGCCGTTGCCCCAGTCTTGCCCTTTTGCGAACCGTCCACGAAAACCTGCGCGCCATCCTTGCAGCTGACAGACAGGAACCCGTCCGGCCCTCTATCGACGGTATCGAACAGCCCCCCCATGCTCGTCGCTGCGGGTGCCGCGGTTTTCTTGTTCTCCGTCTTGCTGTTCGACAACTTTTTCTCGGCGGCCTTTTTCTCGGCTGTTTTTTTGTCGGCCAGACTCTGTGAGGCATCCTTCTTCTGGAGCGGCGCTGGTTCCGCGCGCGCTGACACGTCTTTTTTCGCCTGCTCCTCAGAAACAGCAGCCATGACAGCCGACACCGGCTGAACTGCAGCTTCCCGAGCATCGCCCGCCTCGTCCGACCCCGACAGCGTCACCGCCAGCCCGACGACCAGCAACAATCCGACACCGATACCGGCATAGATGATGCGCAGCTTGGGCTCAAGCTGAACAACGCGAGCGATCAGCGGAGCGGCGACCGCATCCAGCCGCGATGCCGCAGCATCCCACGCGGCCCCGATCCGCACCAATGGGGAAACGGATTCGACAGCCGGTCCTGCGCCAACCGCAGTCGCACCCTTGGGCGCCAGCTCGCCCGGATAGCCGATCGCATAGACCTCGTGCTCACGCACATGCTTGTCGGTACGCGAACCCTGATAGTGGAACATCTCGGCATATTGGCTGGAAAGGCGCGAAACGGCGTCGAAGTAAGAGCGGGACACCAGCACCTGGCCTGCATCCGCAAAACCCATCACGCGTTGCGCGACATTAATGCCGTCTCCGACGATATTCGGCTGTCCGTTGATATCGCGGACCAGACGCACCGGACCGAGATTGACCCCCATACGCACCAGCAGCGGATTGTCGGAACCCGGATCTTCTTTTTCCAGCAGACTCTCGCGCAGGCTCAGTGCCGCCTTGAGTGCGTCTTCCACGTCGCCGAGAAAATTGATGGCAGCCCCGTCCCCTGTATCGAGGATGATGCGATCGGCGACCGGCACGTCGCGTATCGCCTCGGAAAGATAGCTATTGAAGCGATCTTTCAGCGAAATCTGCCCAGCAACCGACTTCTTGGAATATTCGACGATATCCAGGAAGAAAACACTGCACATGATGGTTTTGTTGCCTCGGTCTTCCATTCAGGCTTCCATTACTATGCTATCGGTTATTTTTGGGCATGAATCAACGGCGCAGATTCTAGTGACTGTCAGCGTTTTGCACCAGCTTTAGTTTGCCCCGGCCTTCCGCGCGACGGCGTCCTTGGACGCCCCGTTGCGACGCGGGGGGTGCGCACATTATTCACCGGCGGCTTGCGGACGACACGGGGTGCTTCATCGGCATCCTCGGCGGTCATCCCGACCCAGTCGAGCACCTGTGCCACCTCGCCCTCGCCCAACTCGGCGGTCATGCCGCGCTTCAAACGCGGCGGCAGGTTGATCAATCCGAAACGCACCCGGATCAGACGGCTGACCGGCAAGCCCAACGCATCGAAGCTGCGCCGGACCACCCGGTTGCGCCCTTCCTTGAGCATCACGCGATACCAGTGATTGAATCCCTCGCCGCCCTCGTCCTCGACCTTTTCGAACTTGACGGCTCCATCGTCGAGTTCGACCCCTGTCTTGAGCAGAAGCGCCATCTGCTCTTCGGTCATCGTGCCCTGTACGCGCACCGCATACTCGCGCTCGACTTCGAAACGCGGATGCATCAGGCGGTTGGCCAGATCGCCTGAGGTCGTGAAGATCAACAGGCCGCTGGTGTTGAAATCCAGCCGTCCGATGGCGATCCACTTCTGCCCGCGCAGCTTGGGCAGCTTGTCGAACACGCTGGCGCGCCCTTCCGGATCGTCGCGACTGACGATCTCGCCTTCCGGCTTGTGGTACAGCAATATCCGCGCCGCATGCTCGCGTTCGCCGACGCGTATCGTGCGGCGCTCGGTCTTCACCAGATCACCCGCCACGACACGCATGCCCAGCGTCGCCGGCTCTCCGTTCACGCTGACGCGCCCGGCGGAGATCCACTCTTCCATTTCGCGACGCGAGCCGAAGCCGGCCTGGGCGAGCACCTTCTGCAGCCTCTCGCCGAGATCCTTCTCTTCCGTTACAACGTCCTCGACGGGACGCTCGTCCGGATTGCGCCTGTTCTTCTTGATCATGCCATCACCTCGCGTCGCTCCAACACGGCCTGCGCCAGTGTGCCACTGTCTACCTGCTCCAATTCGCCGCCCACCGGGAGCCCGCGCGCGATACGCGACACCTTCAGTCCCTGTGCACGCAACAGGCTGGTCAGGTAATGCGCAGTCGCATCGCCCTCGACGGTGAAGTTGGTCGCCAGGATCACTTCGCTCACCTGCTCCCGCGCACGCTTGAGCAAACGCTCGAAATGCAGCTCTTTCGCGCCTATGCCGTCCAGCGGCGACAAGCGCCCCATCAGCACAAAATACATGCCCCGATAGCACTGCGTCTGTTCCATCATCAGCAGATCGGCCGGCATCTCGACCACGCACAACACCTCCGCATCTCGTTTGGAGGAAGCGCACAGCTCGCACACCTCGAGCTCGGAAAAATTGTTGCATTTGCTGCAATGCTGGATGTTGCTGGCCGCTTTCTCCAGCGACTGCGCAAGACGCAATGCACCGGCGCGGTCGCGCTGCAGCAGATGATAAGCCATACGTTGCGCGGACTTCGGCCCGACGCCGGGCAGGCAGCGCAGCGCGGCAATCAGCTCTTCCAGATGCGATGGCATCATCGCCCGACCCCGAATGTATTGCCGTAAACGCTCATCAGAACGGCAGCTTCATGCCGGGCGGCAAGCCCATGCCTGAGGTGAACGCGCCCATGCGCTGCGACGTGGTGGCCTCGGCCTTCTTCATCGCATCGTTCAGCGCCAGCACGATCAGATCTTCCAGCATCTCCTTGTCGTCGCCCAGTACGCTGTCGTCCAGCGATACGCGACGCACTTCGTGCCCGCAGGTCATCAACACCTTGACCATGCCGGAACCTGACTGGCCCTCGACCTCGACGGTCGCCAGTTCGGCTTGCGCCTTTTGCATGTTCTGCTGCATCTGCTGTGCCTGTTTCATCAGGCCACCCAAGCCACCCTTCATCATTTGCTGCTTCCTTTCTTACTGTATCGGTTTAATCGTATCGGCGATCACGACAGCATCCAGCTCGGACTGCGCGTCGCGCACGAAGCCGTCCAGGCCGATAGCGTCGTCCGCCTGTTGCTGCCTGAGCTGTTTCGTCTGCTGCTCGACCACCGCCGGTGTCGCCGCCTCGATCTTGCCCAACGTTATCGTCAGCCTGACCGGCTTGGCAAAATACTCGGTCAGCGCCGCCTGCAGGCGGTCGACCGCCATCTTGGTCTGCAGATGTTTGTGCTCCTGCGACAGACACAATGCGACCTCACCATCGTTCAACTGCTCCAGCACCGAATGCTTGGCCAGTTGCTGCGCCATCCCCTGTACGTTCAACTGCGCCAGCAGCACGCCCCAATCCGGCCTTCCGCCCGATGGAGACGCGGCCATGACAACGGGCTCGCGCCGCACGGATGGCACGGGTTCGGCCGCGGAAGACTCCGCCGTGGCGACCGGGGAAACGGCCGCTTGCGGCGCCGCCGCCCGTGGCGCCTGTGGCTGTACCGGTGACTGCGGCGCGGCAACGGCCCTGGACGGTGCGAACGACAGCATACGCAGCAGCGTCATCGAAAAACCGGCATATTCGTCGGGCGCGAGATCGATCTCGTCGCGACCGTGGATCGCAATCTGGTAGTACAGCTGCACCTGCTCGGGCGTCAGCGCCTGCGCCAGCTCCAGCAGGCGCGCGCGCTCCGGCTCGTCGTCGGCGATCGCCTGCGGCACGGTCTGCGCCAGCGCGATGCGATGCAGCAACGTCGCCAGCTCCTGCAGCGCCGCGTCGAACGCCACGCTGCGCGAGGCCATACTGTCGGCGATCCCGACCAGCGCGAGGCCGTTGCGGTCGCACAACGCCGCCAGCACATCGAACAGATAACCGTGATCGATGGAGCCCAGCATCGTCCGCACCACGGCTTCCTCGACCTTGCCCGCGGAGAACGCGATCGCCTGATCCATCAGACTCAACGCATCGCGCATGCTGCCTGCCGCCGCGCGCGCGACGAGCGCCAGCGCACCGGCCTCGAACGCGATCTGCTCCTGCTCCAGCACATGCTGGAGGTGACCGGCGATCAGCACCGGCGGCAATTGCTTCAGGTTGAACTGCAGACAACGCGACAGCACCGTAACCGGGATCTTCTGCGGGTCGGTGGTGGCAAGGATGAACTTCACATGCGACGGGGGCTCTTCCAGCGTCTTCAGCATCGCGTTGAACGCCGATTTCGACAGCATGTGCACTTCGTCGATGATATAGACCTTGAAACGACCGCTGGTAGGCGCATACAGCGCGCTCTCCAGCAATTCTCGCATGCTGTCGACCTGGGTGTTCGACGCCGCATCCAGCTCGATCAGATCGACGAAACGCCCGCTATCGATCTCGCGGCAGGCACTGCAATCGCCGCAGGGCGTTGCAGTGATGCCGGTTTCGCAATTCAGAGACTTGGCAAAGATGCGCGCGATCGTGGTCTTGCCCACACCGCGCGTGCCGGTGAACAGATAGGCGTGGTGCAGCCGATTCTGCGACAGCGCATTGCTGAGCGCCTTGACGACGTGCTCCTGCCCCGCCAGTTGCGCGAAGCTCTTGGGACGCCATTTGCGCGCGAGGACCGTGGTAGCCGACAAGTTACACCGTGTCAGAAATGGTAGGCAAAACGAATCTGGCTGAAATTGATGCCTTGGTTAGGCTGCTTGATGCCGCCGTTGGACAGGTGCTGATAACGGTATGCGAGATCGAACTGCTGACGCTCGCCGAAGCGCACGCCGACACCGAGATGGTCGCCGAACTGGAACGCACTGCCGAACTTCCGATTGGCATAGATGAACGTCGGCGCGATCATGTGGAAGCCGATTGCCGCCTCCGCATAGGGCGCAAAGCTGCCCAGGTTCTTCTGCTGCAGCCTGAACACCGGCGTGATGCCGATATCGGTGATGGTCTGGTTGTTGCCGACGGAGCTGTTGCCGCGCCACGTTCCGATGGATGCTTCCCAGGAACCGGTCACCAGCCAATTTCCGTCGGTGAACCACTGCTTGTCCCAGTCCCAACCGGCGCCGATGCGCGCCATGTCGGCCGAATCGCCATTGCCGTATTCAACGGAAACCGTGTCCAGAGCGTACAGACTGCCACTGAACAGCAACCCACCCATCAGCAAAGCAAGCTTCTTCATCGCACTCTCCAGCGTTCACCCAAAAAGGAGGCGAGCCTTACCCCCGGCACTTGCGGCAATCAGCTATGGCTGCTTCCTTCCGGACCTGACCAGGTTTGCTGCACCACAATGCGGGGAGACCCGCCAATTCGTACGACAGCTCGCCAAACCTACTGCGCGCCCCGATTGCAGCTTTGCGCGGTGCTCGAAATCCGGGGCCGCGTAGCGGCATACCTTAAATACATTCCGGTTTCTGTGCTGACCAGCGACTTGCTGGCGTTTTCTGCCAGCTTAGTCGATTGGCCATGCTTTAGCTCCGTGCGCCTTGCACTCAGGTCGCTCGCTACGGTTTAGCGAGCTGTCTATTGTTACTTGTTACATCGCTCGAACCGGGATCATCCCGATACGCTTGCGCCATTCCGCCGGACCAGTGTCGTGCACAGAACATCCCCGCACATCGACCGCCACCGTCACCGGCATGTTCTCAACTTCAAATTCGTAAATCGCCTCCATTCCCAACTCCGGGAACGCGACGACTCTTGCACTGCGTATCGCCTTCGAAACCAGGTAAGCCGCGCCGCCCACAGCCATCAGATAGACCGCACCGTGCTTTCTGATCGAGTCGATCGCGTCCTTGCCGCGCTCGGCCTTGCCCACCATGCCGATCAGGCCGGTCTGCGCCAGCATCGTCTCGGTATACCCGTCCATGCGCGTCGCGGTGGTCGGCCCGGCAGGCCCTACGACTTCGTCGCGCACAGGATCGACCGGCCCGACATAATAAATGAAGCGACCGGTAAAATCCACGCCGGGAGGCAGTTTTTCGCCGCGCCCCAGCATTTCCGCGATGCGTTTATGCGCGGCGTCGCGCCCGGTCAGCAGCTTGCCGGACAATAACACGGTCTCGCCCGGCTGCCAGTGCGATATTTCTTCGCGCGTGACCGTATCCAGATTCACCCGCCGCGCATTTTCGGCCGGCTGCCAGTCGATATCCGGGTAATCCTCAATCTTCGGCGGCTCGAACGACGCGACGCCGGAACCGTCCAGCTCGAAATGCACATGCCGCGTCGCCGCACAGTTGGGGATGATCGCCACCGGCTTCGACGCCGCGTGCGTCGGATAATCGAGTATCTTCACGTCCAGCACCGTGGTCAGCCCGCCCAGCCCCTGCGCGCCTATACCCAAAGCATTCACCTTGTCGCACAGCTCGTTGCGCAGTTCCTCCAGACGGCCCTGCGGCCCGCGCGCCTTCAGTTCCGCCATGTCGATCGGCAGCATCAAGGCCTGCTTGGCCAGCAGCACCGCCTTCTCTGCGGTGCCGCCTATTCCTATGCCCAGCATTCCCGGCGGACACCAGCCTGCGCCCATCTCCGGCACTTGCTGCAACACCCACTCGACGATGTCGTCGCCGGGGTTGAGCATCCCCAGCACCGCCTTGTTCTCCGAGCCGCCGCCCTTGGCCGCGATCTCCACTTCGACCTTGTCACCCTGCACCAACTCGACATGCACCACCGCCGGCGTGTTGTCGCCGGTGTTCTTGCGCCGCCCGGCCGGGTCGGCGACCACGGAGGCGCGCAGCGTATTGTCCGGATCGAGGTAAGCCTTGTGCACACCGGCGTTGACCATGCCGACGATGTCCATGTCCGCCTCCCAGCGCACCGCCATGCCGACCCGGACGAACGCGACGACGATGCCGGTGTCCTGGCAGATCGGCCGATGTCCCTGCGCGCACATCCGCGAATTCGCCAGTATCTGCGCCATCGCATCTTTCGCCGCCGGCGACAGCTCGATGCGCCATGCATCGGCCAGCGCGCGAATGAAATCCGCCGGATGGTAGTAGGAAATGAACTGCAGCGCGTCCGCGATGCTGTCGATGAAATCTTGCTGCCGAATGATGGTCATGGAATGAGCGGATGAAATATGCGGGGCGATTATCTGCAGCAACCCTGCCAGCGTCAATTCGAATCGGCTCCCGGCATCAGTCGCGAGCCGCCGCGCCTATTGACCGCATGTCCGCGAGTGCGTAGGGTACCGGCTGTTTTGAACAGCAGGAATATTGTCTTGGCGAACATCAGCAAATTTACCGACAAATGGGTACTAGTCATAGACGACATGGAGGGAATGCGCTCGCAACTGCGCATGTCGCTGACCAACTCGGGATTTGCGAAACTCCACATCGTGGCGAACATCAGGGAAGCGCTGGAACGCATGGCGAGCAATCGCTACGACGTCATCCTGTGCGACTACTCGCTCGGGGACAGCACCGACGGACAGCAGTTTCTGGAACATCTGCGCACCAACGACCTGATCAGCCGCAACACCATCTTCGTGATGATCACCGCCGAGCAGGCCTACGAAAAAGTGGTCGCCGCCTCCGAATGCGCTCCCGACGACTACCTGCTGAAGCCCTTCACCGCAGGGCAGTTCAATGCGCGGCTGGAGAAACTGCTGGAACGCCAGGAATATTTCGCCGGCATAGACAAAGCCGCCGATGCCAAGGACTGGACCCGCGTCATCGCCGAATGCGACAAGGCGCTGCCGGCCCGAAACAAATACTTCATCGAGCTGTGCAAGACCAAGGCCGCGGCGCTGATGCACAGCAACCGTCCCCAGGAAGCCGCCGACCTGTATCGCGAAGTGCTCGCACTGCGCCCGATAGGCTGGGCCAGGCTGGGGCTGGCGCGCGCACTGGCGATGCAAGGCAAGAAGGACGAAGCGCAGCAGCTTTCACAGGAGATATTGGCCGACTCCCCGCAATTCATGGCCGCCTACGATTTCCTCGGCGGATTGCTGTCCTCGTCCGGCGACAAGAAAGCCGCGCTGGATGTGCTGCAGAAGGCGCGTGCAGTCTCGCCGGGCACGATGAACCGCATACGGGAACTGAGCACCCTGGCGGTCAGCACGGGACAACCCGAGCTGGCGGAATCCGTGATGCGCCAGACGCTGCAGAAACACAAGTTCTCGCCGGTGCGCCAGGTGCAGGATTACGCGATACTCTCCAAGGCGCTGGCGAACCAGGGCAAGGCCGATGAAGCGCTGAACGTCGTCGCAGATGCCCGCAAGGACTTCCGCGACGAACACAGCCAGGTCATCCTGGCGGTCACCGAAAGCGTGGCCCATCGCGCCGCCGGCAACGACGAACAAGCCGAAGCCGCACTGGCCAAGGCCATGGCCGGAGACATCAACCAGCTCCCGGCCGAGACGGTCACCGCGATAGCCGATGCCTGCTTCGCGCTGGGCAAGGAGGACGAGGCCAACAAGTTCCTGCGCCACGCGATCCAGAACAACCCGGAAGACGCGTCGATCAGGAACAAGGTTCACGACGTGCTGATCGCGGCCGGAAAGGAAACCACCGAAGCCGATGCGATGATCGAAGACAGCACCCAGGAGATCATCCGCATCAACAACGAGGGCGTGCGCAAGGCCGAGGCCGGACAATTCGACGAGGCGGTCGAACTGCTGTGCGAGGCCGCCGACCGCCTGCCGAACAATCTGCAGATCGTCGGCAACGCCGCCCTGGTGATCGCGCTGAGCCTGGTAAAGAAAGGCAACGATCCGCAGATGCTGGCACGGTGCCTTCGCTACCGCGATGCCATCGTCAAGAAAACGCCCGACTATCCGAAGATCGCCCAGATCGACAGCCAGCTCAGGCTGCTGCAACCGGCAAGAAGCGGCCAATGAACGAACTGTACGCCGCCGTCATCCACGACGTGAAGAACCAGCTCGCCGAACTGGCGCTGCGTCTGGGAGATCGTGCCAATGCGCAACAGGAAATGAACATCGCAATGAATGCGGCGCGGCGCCTGACCGAGATGCTGCTGGCGATCCGGCAGGAGTCGGAGCAGCTCAGCGTCACCCCCGACTCGGTAGACACCGCAGACTTCCTGTCCATCCTCGCGGCGGAATACCGCGAACTGTTCCCGGCGCTGACGATCGATATCGACACCGCGCACGCCCCGGCCTTCGCCTTCTTCGACGATGCGCTGGTGCGCCTGGCATTGTCCAATGCCTTGCACAATGCCTGCCGTAGCGCCAAAAGACACGTCAAGCTCGCCGCACGCGAACAGGACAGGATGCTGGTGCTCGAAGTCGCGGACGACGGCCCGGGATTCCCGGACGCCATGCTGGCGAACATGGGCGACACACCGACCTCCGCCAGCAGCCGCGGCACCGGACTGGGGCTGTATCTGGCGAGAAAGATCGCGGAACTGCACGAGCTGGAAGGACGCTGCGGACGGATAGAACTGAGCAACAACGGCGGCGCGGTGTTCCGGATGTTCCTGCCCTGACGGCAAACCTCGCTATTCCCCTGCTGTCGCCACCAATTCGACCGCGATAGCGGCCTCGCCCTCCCCGGCTTGATACTCCGCCGCCACAGCGACACCCACCACGCACACCAAGTCGTCGCCGCAATAAACCAGCGGCAAACGCTCGCGCCGCCAAGGCGGCACGCCATTTTCCTGCAGCAGGTTCTTCAGGCTGCGCTTTGCGGCGTTCGGATGCGGGCGTAGAGTCTCGCCGCCGTTGCGCAAGCGTAGCGTGACCGGCGCGCGGCGCAACTTCTCCGCGCCGATCCCCGCTCCCATCGTCTCGCCAAAACTCAGACGAACGCCGAGTGTCGGCCAGTCCAGCTCAGCCTCGCCGTTCCACGGCAACGCCAGCCCGCGCTCGAACTCACCCAGTGCGGGGGACACATAGGCATGTCCCTGATAGCGATGCACCTGCCAGTCGCCGTATTCGATGCTCACAACGGCATCCTGCCGCGCGTCGCACAGTTGCCGCAGCATGTCATCGAGTTGCGCGGCCTGCGGCATCGCCGCACCTTGGCGATGCAAAAAATAGCGCAGCAGGTTCTTTGCGCGCGGCGGCGTCAGCGCGCGCAACGTGGCGACGTTCAGCGCATCCTCGCGCATCGCTCCCTCGGCATCGATTCGCGCCAGATCGTCGAGCATCTCGCTCGCCTCGGCGAAATGCCGGGCGCTGCGCGCCAGCGTGACGCGACATGCAGGGAAGCGATCCTCCAGCAGAGGCAATGCACGGTGGCGCAGGAAATTGCGCGGATAACTGTCGTCGGCGTTGCTCTCGTCCTCGACCCAGCGCAACTCGTGTTCGCGCGCGTATTCGAGCAAGGTTGCACGGGGTATGTCGAGCAAGGGACGGATGGTCGCCGGATGCGTACCGCCAGGCAGCACAGGCCCTTCGACCTTGCTCAGGACAGGCATCGCCGCGACGCCGCGCACGCCCGAACCGCGCAGCAGCTGCAACATGAGCGTCTCGGCCTGGTCGTCGGCGTGATGCGCCAGTGCGACGAAGTCGCAGGACTGACGCGCAAATGCGGCATGGCGCAGCTTGCGCGCGGCGGCCTCGATGCCGTGCTCGCGCAGCGGTGCGATGTCCACATGTTCGATATTCAGAGGGATATCCAGCTTGGCGCAGAGCCCGGCGCAGAAGTCCGCCCAGGCATCGGCGTTCGAGCTGATGCCGTGGTGGACGTGCGATGCAGAAAGACGCCACGAGAACCGCGGCGCAAGACGGTGCAGCAGATGCAGCAGTACGACGGAATCCATCCCGCCGCTGAGCCCGGCCAGGATGGCGCTGCGCGGTGGGATCATCGGCTCAAGTTGTGCAGCAATCCGGCCGGCAAGATCGCGGCGGGTCAAAAGGCCCCCTTAACTCCGCACCGGCCCCGCGCAGGGGCACGGCGCGCCGTGCCCCTACAGTGCAAGTTCCTTGAACTTGCCATAACTCATCACTTTATTGAATCGATCCTGCAACAGGTTGGCGACCGGCTTGTTCTGCGCTTGCTTGAGCGCCTCCTGCAAGGCCTTCTTCACCGTCTGCATGGTTGCGGCGTAGTCGCGATGCGCGCCGCCCAGCGGCTCGGCAACGATCTTGTCCACCAGCCCCAGCGTCTTCAGGCGAGTCGCGGTGATGCCCAGCGTCTCGGCGGCATCCGCGGCCTTCTCCGCGCTCTTCCACAGGATGGAGGCGCAACCTTCAGGCGAAATCACCGAGTAGGTCGCGTATTGCAGCATCAGCATCGCATCGCCGACCGCGATCGCCAGCGCGCCGCCGGAACCGCCCTCGCCGATCACGGTGCAGATGATGGGCACGCGCAGCTCGGCCATCTCGTACAGGTTGCGGCCGATCGCCTCGGACTGGCCGCGCTCTTCCGCGCCGACGCCGGGATAAGCGCCAGGCGTGTCGATGAAAGTCATGATGGGGATGCCGAACTTCTCGGCCAGCTTCATCAGGCGCAACGCCTTGCGGTAGCCCTCTGGACGGGGCATGCCGAAGTTGCGCAGGATCTTCTCCTTGGTGTCGCGCCCTTTCTGGTGGCCGATCACCATCACGCTCTGGCCGTTGAAGCGCGCCAAGCCGCCGACGATGGCCTTGTCGTCCGCATAGGCGCGGTCGCCGTGCAGTTCTTCGAAATCGGTGAACAGGTGCTCGACATAGTCCAGCGTATAGGGTCGCTGCGGATGGCGCGACACCTGCGATATCTGCCAGGGCGTGAGCTTTGCATAGACATCCTTGGTCAATGCCTCGCTCTTCTTCGACAGCCGGTTGATCTCGTCGGCTATGTCCAGCGCGGAGTCGTCCTGCACATAGCGCAGCTGCTCGATCTTGTCTTCCAGCTCGGCGATGGAGCTTTCGAAATCCAGAAATGACACTTTCATATTTGTATTCCCTGCTAAAAATGCGGCGCGATGATACTACAAACCGAAGAAACGTCTGACAGTCGCGAGTACTTCGTTATGGCGATTGTCTATCTCCCTGTGCAGGGTCTCCTCGTCCAGATTCTGCAATGCGCTGTCCAGTTCGGCACGGCGCGTCACCAGCACATGCGCGATCTCTTCGGCGATGGAAGGGCGCGCCAGCATGACTTCCTCGAAGGCGTCCTTGTCGAGGCGATAGCATTCCACATCTGTTCTGGCCACCACCGTGGCGGCGCGCGGCGAGCCGGTCATCAGGCTCATCTCGCCGAAGAAATCGCCCTTGCTCAGCACGTTCAGGCTGCGCTTCTCGCCGTTAGCCGCCTCCAGCAACACTTCCGCATCGCCGCTGATGATGATGAACAGCCAATGCTGCGCGGGCGTACCCTGCTTGGCGATGGTATTGCCCTTGGCGAACGGCGCATATCGGAGCCGCTCGGCCAGCTTGAGCAACTCGTCCCCCGTCAGTTGTGCGAACAGTTCGACGCGCCTGAGCGTCCTGACGCGTATCGTCAGTTCGCGCTGATGCAGCGCCTCTTCATGCTTCTCGTTGTCCTTGATGTAGTGGACGTTCTGCTCCTCGACAGCCAGCTTGATCCCAGCGCGCTCCAGCGCGGTATAGATGTGCCAGCGCACCGCACCGTCGGTCGGATCGTCCACGGCCAGATCGGTCAGCCAGTAGCGCAACGCATAACGCGCGCAGCCCTTGTCGATCTCCATCAGCACGCAGCTCGGCGCAGGCTTCTTCGCGACATTGTTGATCTCAGCCTGATGAACCGCGTTCTCCACCGCATTGATCACCCGGGTCGGGGTGGTCTTCAGGTTGACGTTGAACCATACCCAGCGCCGCCACTGCACCGGCTGGTCGCTGCGCCGCCCCAGCACCAGAAACTTGTTCTTCATCAGCTGGCTGTTCGGAAACACCACGGTCTCCCAGTTGCGCGTCTCCACCAGCGTCGAGCGCCAACGGATGTCCACCACCCGTCCGGTGATGTCGTCCACCTTGATCCAGTCGCCGATCTCGATGGAATTGTCCAGTTGCAGGGCCAAGCCGCCGAGGATGTTGCCCAGCGTATCCTGCATCGCGAACGCTACGACCGCGGTTATCATCGCCGAGGTCGCGACGATGCTGCCCAGATCCAGCCCGGCGTAGCGCAAGCGCACCAACCCCCAGGCGATATAACCGATGATGACGAAGATGTCTTCCGCGATGCGCGGCGGCGTGATCCGAACCAGCGGCAGCACGATGCGGAACATCAGCAGTCCCCACAGTCGGATCACCGCGATGCCGGCCCCGATCAGCCCGGCCTCGTGCAATGCCGTGGCGGCGGCTGTGAATTCCAGCGCGTGAACCAAGCTGCCGACGAATTGGACGGCCAGGCAGGCCATGAAGAACATCAGCGTGTTCAACACGCTCTTGCGGTCTTCCCGGTGAAAATGCAGCAACAGCGTGACCAGAGCGATGGTCATCACCAGCACCGGCAACGACTCCTCGCGCCAGAAATACTGCATCGCCGTGTTCCAGAAAGACATGCTCACCCCTCTTGTTTCGTGGCCGACATTCTACACCAGCGAATGTGCCGCCAGCCGCCGCGGCCAATGCCAGAATGCCCAGGCGTCGGCACGCGTCAACCGGACACGGCGCAGGCCTTGCTCGCCCAGGACATCGAGCTGCACTCGCGCTATCTCGCCGGAGCGCAACGCCTGCCACAACGGCTGCATGAAACCGGTTTCGAACTCCTGCAAGGCAGCGCGCCAGCCGTCCAGATCGCCGCATTGCAGCGCGTTGCGCAGTCCCGTCCACACCCACAACTGCTCGCCTTCTGCCGCGTCCGCCTGCCACTGTGCAGGCCAGCTCGCAAAGTTCACGCCTGCCGCCGCGGCAAACATTTCCGCCAGCGTCTCGTCCGAAACGACCCCGGCATAACGACAGGGCGACCGGACCTCGGCCGCTCCGTTGCCCCACAACCACAGGCTGTTTATCGCGAGATCGCCGCGCTCATCCCTGGCCTCGTTCAGCGGATGGGCATGCAACAGCATCTGCATCTCGTTGAACGATTGCTGCCAGCGCGCGCCCTCGGCTCCCTCGGGCAACAACCCGCGGATATCGCGCCCGCCTGCCTGAGACAACGGCACGGTACGGATGTCCGGCTGAGCGCCCAACCGCAGATACCAGCGTTGCGGATGAGGCGCTGCGAACATCATCCCCTGCCCGGCGAAATGTTCGTTCAGCGCCGCGCATAACTGCGCCGCCTCGTCCTCCGACACATCGGCAAGCGGCAGCAATACCAGTTGAGTGCGGCGCAACTGCATATGCGCCGGATCGGCGCGCAGCCAGCATCCCTCTCCCATCCCATCGACTGCCGCCGACACTGCGGCGACCGGCGTGCCGCTGTAGCCGGGCTCGAAGAACAGATCGCTCAACACCGCCTCCAGCGACTCGGCCTCACGCATCTCGTGAGCACCGCGCGCCAGCATGCGTTCCAGCGCAGGCAACACCAGCCCCGCCGCGACCTCGGCTGCGATGTTTTCGGGAAGGAATAAATCGGGAACGATCAGATGGACGCTACGCATAGCGGCAATTCTATCATCCGCATGCGCATACTCCTGCCAACCCGAGTTCCTACGGAGGCTGCCTTGTGGCACACTGACGCCCGTTTCCGCCAACCACCTGCCTATTACCTTGCGCCCCTACGAACTCTTCATCGGTCTGCGCTACACCCGTGCGAAGCGCCGCAACCATTTCATCTCGTTCATTTCGCTGATCTCGATGCTGGGCATGGGGCTGGGTGTGATGGCGCTGATCGTGGTGCTGTCGGTGATGAACGGCTTCCAGAAGGAGATACGCGAACGCATGCTGGGAGCCTCTCCGCATCTGGAGGTGGTCGCCGACGGCGGACGCATGTACGACTGGCCTGCCGTGCTGGAACAGGTGGCGCGGCATCCGCAGGTCGCCGCTGCCGCCCCCTATGTCGCGGGTCAGGGCATGCTGTCGTTCGGGCAAAGCGTGCAGGGGGTGATGGTGCGCGGCATCGATCCGGCGCGCGAGACGGCGATCACCGAGCTGTCGAGCAAGATCAAGGCTGGCGCGCTGGAAGATTTGCGCGACGGCGAATTCAACATCGTGCTGGGCTCCGATCTGGCGCGCGCGCTCGGCGTGAAGCTCGGCGAGAAGGTGATGCTGATAGCACCTCAGGGCCAGATTACGCCGGCGGGGATGATGCCTCGCCTGAAGCAGTTCCGCGTGGCCGGCATCTTCGAGATCGGCATGGCACCTTACGACAGCAGCCTCGCGCTGATCCAGATGAACGATGCGCAGAAGCTGTTCCTGCTGGGCGACGCGGTGACCGGCATCAGCAGCAAGCTGCACAACATCGACCTCGCACCGCGCATCGCGCAGGAGTTGCAGAGCGAGTTGCCGCCGGAGCTGTATGCGAACGACTGGACGCACCAGAACAGCAACTACTTCCGCGCCGTGCAAATCGAAAAGAAGATGATGTTCATCATCCTGTCGCTGATCGTCGCGGTGGCCGCGTTCAACATCGTCTCGACGCTGGTGATGGCGGTCACCGACAAGCAGGCCGACATCGCGATCCTGCGCACACTGGGCGCATCGCCGCGCAGCATCATGAAAATATTCATCGTGCAGGGCGTGGTGATCGGCGTGATCGGCACACTGTCCGGCAGCCTGGCTGGCATTGCGCTGGCGCTGAACCTGGACGTGGTCGTGCCGTTCATCGAACAGACGCTGGGGGTGCAATTCCTCGCCAAGGACGTGTACTACATCACCGAACTGCCGTCCGACCTGCGCTATTCGGAGGTCGCGCTGATTGCGGCGATGTCGTTCCTGATCAGCCTGCTGGCGACGCTGTATCCGAGCTGGCGCGCAGCCCGAACCAATCCGGCGGAGGCGCTGCGCTATGAATAAGCCCATGGAAATCGAGAACAGGAAAAACGAGGCCGAAGGCCGAAGTTTCGAGGAACGGCCAACGGGAAACGTGATCTCCTGCCGGGCTTTGAACAAGACCTTCACTATCGGCAAGCAGGACGTGCCGGTGCTGCGCGGCGTCGACCTCGATGTGGCGCGCGGCGAACGGCTGGCTATCGTCGGGGCATCGGGTTCCGGCAAGAGCACACTGCTGCATCTGCTGGGCGGGCTGGACGACGCCAGTGGCGGCAGCGTGGAGATACTCGGACAGGACGTGCAGAAAATGAACGAAACGCGGCGCGGCGAGTTGCGCAACCGCTCACTGGGATTCGTCTACCAGTTCCATCACCTGCTGCCGGAATTCACCGCGCTGGAGAACGTCGCGATGCCGCTGCTGATCCGCGGCATGCAGCGCGCTGAAGCCGCGCCGCTCGCCGCCGCGATGCTGGAACGCGTCGGACTGGCGCATCGCCTCGACCACCTGCCTTCCGAACTGTCCGGCGGCGAACGCCAGCGCACCGCGGTCGCGCGCGCGCTGGTCACCGAACCGGCCTGCGTGCTGGCGGACGAACCGACCGGCAATCTCGACCGCAACAGCGCGGAAGCCTTGTTCGAACTGATGCAGCAGCTCAACGAGCAGCTAGCCACCAGCTTCATCGTCGTCACCCACGACCGCGAGCTGGCCGGACGCATGCAGCGCCGCTTGCAACTGGTGGATGGGGTGTTGCAGGAGCTCTAGCGCTTTCGGAACCGGAAAAACTCGTGTATCGACAGGTGCGTTTTCCCTAGGTTAATTTAAGGATTCGCTGATGTTTTTCGCAGAGAGGAAGGCGCACTATGCACTCACACGTTTCTCCTCCCTGAGCGTGGTCTTAACAAGGTTAAGACATTGCCCCCGGCCCCCTCTTACTGCCGGGGGCTTTTTTTAGCCTATGCACCCTCGCCCGCCAGCGCAACACCACCGCGACGCGCCACACGATACGCACTACCAGGTAACCGGCGATGGACAGGCTCAAGGCGAGCAGCGGCAAGCCGAACAGCAGCGGCTCGCCGAGCGCGGCCAGCCATTCCCACAGCACATCGAACCAATTGTCCCAATGCATCTCCGGGAAGGGGGGCGGCTCCATGATCATGCCGTTGGATGCGCCCATCGCCCGGCTGCCCAGTTCGTACGCGAGCACGTACAGCGGCACGATGGTAAAGGGATTGCTATAGGCCGTAACGACCGCTGACAGCGGCAGATTGACGCGCAACAACACCGCAAGCAGCACCGCAGAGATCACCTGGAACGGCCCGGGAATCAGGCCGCAGAACAGTCCGACCGCCACGCCGCCGGCCACCGAGCGGCGATGCATATGCCAGAGATCGGGATGATGCAGCCAGCGGGAGAACGGCCTGAGCCAGCGATGGTTTCTCAGCGTTTCATGGTGCGGCAGGAATTGGCGGAAGAATTTACGCATGGCGGCATTCTACCAGTCAGGCTGCTGCGGCTATCGATGTCACAGACATCCGTAATATGTAAAAAATTGTATCGAGGATGAACTCGCTTCGCAGTCCCCTGTCTCTTGTCGGGTTTCGCGATATCCGGCGATGATGCGAAAATGGCATCTCGCCACAACCAACATTAACCGACAAAGTCCACCATCCATGCTGTCAGCCTCGCTCAAGCGCTACGCCTATCTTTCCATCGCGGCCGCCCTGTCCACCATCCTGCTCAAGGGCCTGGCCTGGTGGATGACCGGTTCGGTCGGCCTGCTGTCCGATGCGCTCGAATCCTTCGTCAACCTGGCAGGCGCGCTGATGGCGCTGGCGATGCTGTCGCTGGCGATGGAGCCGGCCGACGAGAACCATGCGTACGGACACGGCAAGGCGGAGTATTTTTCCAGCGCGTTCGAAGGCTTCCTGATCCTGGTCGCCGCCGGCAGCATCGCCTATGCGGGCATCGATCGCCTGCTCCATCCGCAAGCCATCGAATCGGTCGGCATCGGTCTGGCCGTCTCGGTGGTGGCCTCGATCATCAATCTGGTCACAGCCCGCACGCTGATGACCGTCGGAAAAAAACACAACTCGATCACGCTGGAGGCGGATGCCCACCACCTGCTCACCGACGTTTGGACATCGGTGGGCGTGATACTCGGCGTCGGCCTGGTATGGCTGACAGGCTGGCTGTGGCTGGACCCGGTCATCGCGCTGCTGGTTGCGATCAATATCGTCTGGACCGGCTGGCAGCTGCTGCAGCGTTCCGCCTCCGGACTGATGGACACGGCGATCCCGGAAGAGCACATCCGCGCTATCGAAGTCGTGATGGAAGGCTATCGCGCACAGGGGCTGGACTACCACGCACTGCGCACGCGCCAGGCCGGCATGCGAGCCTTCGTCTCGCTGCATGTGCTGGTTCCCGGCGCATGGTCCGTTCAGCAAGGCCACGACTGGCTGGAACGGATCGAGGCCGACATCCGCGGCGTCGTGCCCTGCTGCCATGTGACGACCCATCTGGAACCGCTGGAAGACCCCGTGTCGCTGTCCGACGAGTCGCTGGATCGCCCGGTTTGAAGCCGTCCCGAATGCCATGAACTGATTTATCCCCGAACCGTTCTCTAACCGAAGGAAATATCATGACCACCAGAAAGATCGCCCTCGCCCTGCTGTTGATCGCCGGCGCTGCCCCCGCACTGGCCGAGACGCCACGCGACTTCGTCGCCAAATACGCGACCGAAGCCGGTGCCGGATTCAAGCCCTCCGCCGCGCGCGGCAAGAGTTTCTTCGCCAGGGAGTTCGGCGTATCCAAAGACATGCCGAGTTGCACTACCTGCCATACCAAGGACATGAGTGCGACAGGCAAGCATGTCATCACCGGCAAGGTCATCGAACCGCTCTCCCCGGCGGCCAACCCGGAACGTTTCACCACTGCCAAGAAAGTAGAAAAGTGGTTCAAGCGCAACTGCAATGAAGTGCTCGGACGCGAGTGCACGCCGGCCGAAAAGGCCGACTTCATCCAGTTCGCCATCGAAGGAGGCAAGGCATGAAGCGGCTGGCAATAGTGTTGCTGCTGACATTGGGCATGAATGCGGCCCATGCGGACGGCAGGAAGATGGCGGTTCCGGAAAATGCCAAATGGAAGGAAGAATGCAGCAGCTGCCATATCGCCTATCCGCCGAATCTGCTGACTGCGGAAGACTGGCAAAAAATGATGGGCGGACTGAACCAGCATTTTGGCGCGAATGCCGAACTGGATGCGAAAGACCGCAAGGACATCCTCGAATTCCTGAAGAAGAACGCCGGTAACGGGCCACGCCATAGCGCCGCCAGCCTGCGCATCAGCGACACGCCCTGGTTCAAGCGCGAACACCGCTCGGTCTCGCCCAAGGAATGGGTACATCCCGAAGTGAAGAGCAAGTCCAATTGCTCGGCCTGCCATAAGGACGTCGCACGCAATCTCTGGTCAGAACACGACGTGCGCATGCCCGGCGGAAAGCGCTGGGAGGAAAAGGAAGGCGACGACGATTGATCGCCCCCCCCCATTCGTTCTGATTCTTCATCCGACCGGGGCGTAGCGATACGCCCCGATTTCATAAGCACATCCAGATACCTCGAAAAACCGTAGCGAGCGGCTTTGCGCTATTCTGGCGCATGGTCGTCTTCGCGGTTTCCTTCACACTGGGCGTGTGGTGGCTGCAGCAACAGCCAGCGCTGCCTGACCTTGTCTGGGCCTGGCTGCTGCCCGGACTGTTGCCTGCGCTGCTGATTCCTCGCCGCACTCGATTCCTTCGCATTCTCCGCCCCCTCCTGATTGCGCTGCTCGCCTGCGGGCTCGGCTTTTACCACGCCGCATGGCAGGCCGAACACCGATTGTCATCCGCCCTGCCGGACGAATGGCAAGGACGTGACATCGCCGTCACCGGCGTCGTCGCGGAGCTGCCCCGCAGCCATGAGCGCGGGTTTCGCTTCCGTTTCGACGTCGAGCAGGTGCTGACGCGGGTGCCCGGACAAGAGTTTTTCGTACCGCAGGCCACTGTGCCCCGCCATATCTATCTCAGCACCTATTCCGACGCCAAAGCTCCGCCGCTTGCACCCAAGGCCGGCGAACGCTGGCGCTTCACGCTACGCCTGAAGCAACCGCATGGCACCGCCAATCCCGGCGGTTTCGATTTCGAGGCATGGATGCTGGAACGCGACCTGCGCGCAGTCGGCTATGTACATACATCCAAAAAGCTTATGGCCGGGCACCCGAAAGGCGACAACGCGCGGCTGGACGAACTCGCGAATGGGTTCGGCTATCGCATCGAACGTTGGCGCGAGAAGGTGCGCGACGAATTCTCCGCCACGCTGGGCGGCGCGCCCTACGCCGGGGTATTGAGCGCGCTGGCGATAGGCGACCAGAACAGCATCCCTGCTCAGCAATGGCAGGTGTTCACGCGCACCGGCGTGAACCACCTGATGAGCATATCCGGCCTGCATATCACGATGCTTGCCAGCCTCGCGTTCGCCATCGCTTACTGGCTGTGGCGGCGCAGCGTGCGGCTGACGTTATGGCTGCCGGCGCGCAAGGCGGCCGCGCTCGCCGCGCTGCTGACGGCGATAAGCTATGCGCTGCTGTCCGGCTACGCCGTGCCGGCACAACGCACCGTGTACATGGTCGCGGCGGTGACCGTGGCACTCTGGCTGAACCGCAACTTCTCGCCCGGACAGATACTCGCAATCGCGCTGCTGAGCGTACTGATCCCCGACCCTTGGGCAGTGATCTCGGCCGGATTCTGGCTGTCGTTCGGCGCGGTCGCACTGATCCTGTACGTCACCGCGCACCGCATCGGCCGCCCGTCGCTCTGGCAAGAATACGCGACGGTGCAATGGGCGATGACCGTCGGCCTGACGCCGTTGCTGCTCGCGCTGTTCCAGCAGGTGTCGCTGGTCTCGCCGATCGCCAACGCATTGGCGATCCCGCTGGTCAGCCTGATCGTCGTGCCGCTGGCACTGCTCGGTGCAACGCTGCCGACCGAAGTCCCGCTGTGGCTGGCGCATATCGCGATGGACGGGACGATGCGCTTCCTCGAAGCCTTGAGCGCGATGCCGCAGGCGGTATGGACGCAGCACGCCCCGCCCGCATGGAGCATCGTCGCCGCGGTGCTGGGCGCGTCGTGGCTGCTGCTGCCGCGCGGTTTTCCGGCACGCTGGCTGGGGCTGACGATGATGCTGCCGATGTTCCTGAACGCGCCTGCACCACCGGCGGACGGCACATTGCGCCTGGTCGTATTCGATGTCGGTCAGGGACTCGCCGTCGCCGCCCAGACCCGCGACCACGCGCTGCTCTACGATGCCGGCCCGGACTTTTCCGGCGAGGCCGACAGCGGCAACCGCATCCTCGTGCCGGCGCTGCGCGCGCTCGGCATCGAACGACTGGACGGCATGGTGCTCAGCCACAACGATCTCGACCATATCGGCGGCGCCGCCTCTGTGCGGCAAGCCATGCCGGTCGGATGGCTGTCGTCCTCGCTCCCGGACGGGCATCCGCTACGCCAGCAAGACGACCGGCTCTGCGCCGATGGGCAGAGCTGGGAATGGAACGGCGTGCGCTTCGACGTGCTGCACCCCGGTGCGACGGAAACCGTTTACGACAAGAGGCGCGACAACGAACTGAGTTGCGTGTTGCGTATCGGTATCGGCGACCAGAGCATCCTGCTGGCAGGCGACATCGAGAAGAACGGCGAAAGGCGCCTGCTCAAGCAGCATGGCGGCGAGCTGCACACCACGCTGCTGGTCGCGCCTCACCACGGCAGCAAGAGCTCGTCCGGCCTGGATTTCGTCGCTGCGACGCTGCCCGACCATGCGGTGTTCACCGCAGGATACCGCAACCGCTTCGGCCACCCCCACGAAGAAGTACAGCAACGCTACGCCGACAGCGGCGCGCAATTGCTGCGTTCGGACGAAGACGGCGCGATCCTGATCGAGATGGATGCGCAGCGCCTGACACTGGAACGCTACCGCAGGACACACCGACGCTATTGGACGCACATACCCGATTGAGCCCGCTCAGTACGCTACCGTACAGAGCGCATGGGAAGTCCGGCTGAGAATGCAATTCAAATTCATTGCAACTGCTGATTGTGCGGCATTTTTCAATTCCGCCGGCATATTCGGGCGGTCGTTGATCAACCTCTTTATCCAAGGTCATCATGCGCAACCTGACCGGTTTTATAATCGCCACCTGCTGTTTGATGTGGATACCCCTGCAAGCGCAAGCTGCCGAGAGGGGCCATGCATCCGCTGCCGCACCGGCATCAAAAACAGCAAAAACATTCCGCGATTGTCCGAGTTGCCCCAGGATGGTGGTCATCCCCGCAGGACGATTCGATATGGGTTCGCCCGATTCCGAAGACGGTCGAGCCGACGACGAAGGCCCGGTGCATCCGATAAAAATCGCCGCCTTCGCCATGAGCAGAACCGAGATCACCCGGGGCCAGTTCGCGGCATTCGCAAAAAATGCCAAATACCGTGCCGGCGACGAATGCTGGACGCTCGAAGAAGGCAAGGTCGAAGCCCGCGAGGGCAGCTGGTTCGAACTGACTTACGGGCAGGATGACAATGACCCGATAGGTTGTCTCAGCTGGAACGATGCCCAGGCCTATACGAAATGGCTGTCGCGCATGACCGGTAAAAAATATCGCCTGCCGACCGAGGCCGAATGGGAATACGCCGCCCGCGGACACACCCGCACCGCTCGCTACTGGGGAGACAACCCCGATGCTGCGTGCGCATATGCGAACGGCGCGGATCAAACCGCACAGGAACAGATACGCGGCGCATCCTCCTGGTCGGTACATGAATGCACGGACGGCTTTGCCTATACCTCGCCGGCAGGCAATCTGAGGGCCAATCCATTCGGACTGCACGACATGCTGGGGAACGTTTGGGAATGGACAGAGGACAGCTATCACGACAGCTATACCGGCGCGCCAAGAGACGGTAGCGCATGGCGGGGAGACGGCGCGAAACGCGTGCTTCGCGGCGGCTCATGGAACAACTCCCCCCGAAATATGCGCTCCGCCGTTCGCAATGGCTATAAGCCCGAACTCCGCTACAGTTTCTTCGGGTTTCGCATCGTCAGGAAACTTCCATAACCCGAAGCAGGGGGATATCTCTTATGCAGCCACATTTTTCCAGCTCATCCAGAATGCATTCCTTTGAGCACAGACCTGTTCGGTCTTCCGGACATTCGACAGGCCTGCTATTGGCTGCCACGCTGCTCTTTTCCATGGGGAGCATGGGTGCAGAACAGCCGGTTACACCGACAGAGACGACGGTTCCACAAACCGAAAAATCGGATAGCTTCGATTCTCTGGAAGATCCGCGCAATTATTTGTCGGGGAGAATCACCCACTTCGTCAGCGAAATCGATCGCTTCTTCGGGGGAGATCGTCATTATCAGGAGAGCAATCCCAGTGTCATTCAGTTGAGCGTCACCCGGTCAGACGGATATGGCGGCGCGCGCGCATTCGATCTGGCCGCCAGACTCAATTTGAGATTACCCGTTACCGAAGGAAGGCTGCGCCTGTTGCTGGAAACAGACCCGGAGAAAAACGCGACCACCGGGCAAGCGCCCGCACAAGGCAATGTGGTCCAGCCCAACAAAGTCGTGGCCCCCAAGAGCCTTGCCGTGGCATTACGCCTCGCCGCAGAAGCAGAAGCCGCAGAAGAGAAAGCAAAGACCTGGCACTTCAGCACGGATGCCGGGATCAAGTTTCCGATCCCGGTGCAGCCTTTCGCGCGCGCACGCGGCAGCTTTTCGAATCTGATGGGCAACTGGCGGGTTAATGCGGCGGAATCCGTGTACTGGTTCAGCAAGTTGGGTGCGGGCGAAACCACTCAACTCGACCTGGAACGTATTTTCAGCGATACGTTCATGTTTCGCGCTTCCACCAATGCAACATGGCTCAATGAAAGGCATAACCTCGACCTGCGTCAGGATCTATCGCTCTATCACACCATGGACGATCGCACCGCCTTGCTGTATCAGGCGAGCGCGATGGGCGTCAGCAAGCCGCAGTTTCAGGTAACGGATTATGTTGCGTTGATCGATTATCGCTACCGAATGCATCAGAAATGGCTGTTCTTCGAATTCAGCCCGCAGCTGCATTTCCCCAAAGAGCGAAACTACAAGATAAGCCCCTCGCTCACCATGCGCATTGAGATCTTGTTTGACGATTCAAGATAACCTCGAAGAGGCTCGACTCATCTTCCTGACGATTCCAGTTCTTCTACGCCAGCGCGCAACAAAATAACGAGTTACATCCCCCTGTTTTTTATACTGTTTGCTGTCTTGTTTTCCTTATTAGCTAACTGAGGTTCGCCACGTTCGAGCGTCTTTGCTATCATTCCCCCAAACACACTGGGAGGATAGACCGATGGCAACGCGCAAGACCAACTCCAAACCCGACCTGTCGCAAGACAAGGTAGACAAAATCGGTCAGGCCGCCGCCCAGTTGCACCGTCTGCTGAAGGAACTGGGACACTCCAAGGGGCTGGAACGCAGCGCCGCGACGATGCCCGACGCCCGCGAACGCCTGAGTTTCATCGACCAGACCATGCACGAAGCCTCGGAGAAGACCATCAGCGCGGTCGAGAACTCCCTGCCGCTGACCAAGTCCACGCGCAAGACTTGTGCCCGCCTGAGCAAGAAGCTGTCGGGAGCGGAGGACCTCGCGCACCACGCGCTGGTGCAGGAAACGATCTCTGAGCTGGGTGAAATCGCCGCCGCCGAAGATACCTTGCACCGCGACCTGATGCAGATCATGGAGGCGCAGGAGTTCCGCGACGTCGCGGGCCAGATGGTCAACAAGATCCTCGTCGCGGCGGTGGACATCGAGAAGATCCTGCTCGAAATCCTGCGCGAATACGCCCCCAACCACGACGACTCGCTGATCTCGAAGGAAGGCCTGACTGCCGGCCCATCCGTCAAAAAAGGCAAAGGCGAAGTCACCGGGCAGGACGACGTGGACGACCTGCTGGCCTCGATGGGATTCTGATACCCCAGAGATCTGATACCGGCTTTAACCGCGACTGGAGTCATGTATGGAACAACAGACATGGACCAAGATGATGAGCGTCGGAAATGCCTTTCTGGACGCCGATCACAAGAAGCTGCTGGGCATGATAGCGGAGGTCGAGAATGCGATGCGCGCGCAGGACACCGCCACCTTCTCACGGACGCTGCAGATGTTCGAAGAAGCCGTCCGCATGCATTTCAGGAACGAGGAGCTCATCGCGAAGATGATAGGCCACCCGTTCGAACAGCACATGCAGGAGCATCAGTACGTCTTGAACGAGCTTCAGCAGATGGAAGCCGAATTGATAGACATGCACGGCAGATGGTCGGAGAGCGCCTCCACCCATTACTTCATCTTCCTTAGCAGCTGGGCAAGCGAACACATCAGGGAGGACGACATGCTGATGAAATCGGCGCTGCAAACCCATCCTTACGACTTCCGGCCTGACGACATCATGGAAGCCTGAAACACCCTGCTGCACCCATAAACGAGAAACCAGAACCCCAAAACAAAACGGAAGCCTTATGGGCTTCCGTTAAAGTTTGTATCGCATCGGTGCAATCGCCGCGATGCGCCCCGCCCGGCTAGGCTTTCAGCGCAACCAGAACCTCGTCCAGCATCTTCTTGGCATCGCCGAACAACATGCGGTTGTTGTCCTTGTAGAACAGCGGATTATCCACGCCCGCATAGCCGGCGGCCATGCTGCGCTTCATCATGATGGAGGTCTTGGCCTTCCACACTTCCAGCACCGGCATGCCGGCGATGGGGCTGGTCGGATCATCCTGGGCGGCCGGATTCACGATGTCGTTGGCGCCGATCACGATGGCGACATCGGTATCCGGGAAGTCCCCGTTGAGTTCGTCCATCTCCATCACGATGTCGTAAGGCACCTTGGCTTCGGCCAGCAACACGTTCATGTGACCGGGCATGCGGCCGGCGACCGGGTGTATGCCGAAACGCACGTTGACGCCTTTCTCGCGCAGCAACTGGGTGATCTCGTACACCGTGTGCTGCGCCTGTGCCACCGCCATGCCGTATCCCGGCACGATGATCACGTTCTTTGCTTCACGCAGCAGTTCTGCGGTCTCGGTCGCATTGATAGCCACCACTTCGCCTGCCGGTTGCGCATCGCCGCCGAACTTCTTGACAGGGGTGCCGCCGCCGAATCCGCCCGCGATGACGCTGATGAAGTTGCGGTTCATCGCGCGACACATGATGTAGGAAAGAATCGCGCCGCTGGAGCCCACCAGCGCGCCTACGACGATCAGCAGGTCGTTGTTCAGCATGAAGCCGGTCGCCGCCGCCGCCCAGCCGGAATAGCTGTTCAGCATGGACACCACCACCGGCATATCGGCGCCGCCGATGGCCATCACCATGTGGATGCCGAACAGCAGCGCGATCACGGTCATCACGGTCAGCGCGATCATGCCCGCACTGATGGTTTCGGCGTGCAGGAACTGGTAGCCGAACGCGATGACGACCAGCAGGCCGATCAGGTTCAGGAAGTGCCGTCCCGGCAGCAAGAGCGGCTTGCCGCCGATCTTGCCCGACAGTTTGCCGAAGGCGATGAGGGAACCTGAGAAGGTCACCGCACCGATCAGGATGCCGACATAGACTTCGATCTCGTGGATCGCCTTCTCGGCACTGGACAAATTCAATGACGACATCGGGTCGATGTAATTGGCGAAACCCACCAGACAGGCGGCGAGACCGACCAGGCTGTGCATCAGCGCGACCAGTTCCGGCATCTGCGTCATCTGAACCTTGCGCGCGGCATAGAGCCCGATGCTGCCGCCCACCACCATCGCGCCTATGATCCACGGGATTCCTGCCATCGTGACGCGCGGGCCAAACACCGTGGCCAGCACGGCGATGGTCATGCCTATCATGCCGTAGAGATTGCCGCGCCGCGAAGACTCAGGGCTGGACAGACCGCCCAGGCTGAGGATGAACAGAATGATTGCGCCGATATAAGCAACCGTTGCCAAGCTTGCAGACATATTCATTTATCCTTATTTGCGGAACATCGACAGCATGCGTCGAGTCACGGCGAAGCCGCCGAACATATTGACCGCAGTGAGCGCGATACCCGCCACCGCCAACCAGCGTATCCATTCATCCGGCCTATCCAGCCCGAGCTCCAGCGGCGGCGCGATCTGCACCAGTGCGCCGATGGCGATGATGCTGCTGATCGCATTGGTGACGCTCATCAACGGGGTGTGCAGCGCCGGCGTGACATTCCACACCACCATGTAACCGACGAAACAAGCGAGCACGAACACAGTGAAGTGTCCAAGGAAGGCCGCGGGCGCGTAAGCGCCGACGAGCAGGAACAGCAGTGCGGCGACGCCGAATATTGCAGCCGTTTTTCCTGCCGAGGCCGGTGCACCACCAGTGCCGTGACCATGCGCGGCAGGCGCTACAACCGGCTTGGCCGCAGCCGGTTTAGCCGCCGGCAGTTTCGGCGCAGGAGCCGGCCAGGTGACTTCGCCGTTCTTGATCACCGTCAGGCCGCGGATGGCATCGTCTTCCATATTGACGTCGATGATGCCGTCCTTGGTCTTGCACAGCTCCTCGGTCAGGCGGAACAGATTGGTCGCATACAACGAGGAAGACTGCTTGGCCAGACGCGAATTCAGGTCGGTGTAACCGACGATGGTCACACCGTGCTTCACCACCGCCTGACCGGGCTCGGTCAGTTCGCAATTGCCGCCGCGTTCCGCCGCCATGTCGACGATGACGCTGCCCGGCTTCATGCTCTGCACCATCTCCGCGGTGATCAGCCGGGGTGCGGGCTTGCCGGGAATCAATGCGGTCGTGATGATGATGTCCACTTCCCTGGCCTGCTTGGCGTACATCTCGCGCTGGGCCTGCTGGAAGCCCTCGCTCATCACCTTGGCATAGCCGCCGCCACCGCCGCCTTCTTCCTCGTATTCGACTTTCACGAACTCGCCGCCCAGCGACTTGACCTGATCGGCCACCTCGGCACGGGTGTCGTTGGCGCGCACGATAGCGCCCAGACCGGCGGCTGTACCGATCGCAGCCAGTCCGGCCACGCCCGCACCGGCGATGAACACCTTGGCCGGCGGAACCTTGCCCGCAGCCGTGATCTGGCCGTTGAAGAAGCGGCCAAACACGTTGGCGGCCTCGATCACTGCGCGGTAGCCGGCGACGCCGGCCTGCGAGGTCAGCGCGTCCATCTTCTGGGCGCGGCTCAACATGCGCGGCAGCGCGTCGATGGCCAGCACTGTGGCTTTCTTCGCTGCCAGCTGTTTCATCAATTCCGGGTTTTGCGCAGGCCAGACGAAGCCGATCAAGACACCGCCTTCGCGCATCAACTCAACCTCGGCACTCGTCGGAACGGCCACTTTGAATACGATGTCGGATGCGGACCACAGGGCCGCAGCACCGTTAATGATTTCGGCACCTGCCGCGCGGTAGGCCTCGTCACTGCAATTCGCCGCCTCTCCGGCGCCGGACTCGACCGCAACCTTGAAACCCAGCTTGACGAGCTTCTCCACGACTTCCGGTACCGTCGCAACCCGCTTCTCCCCTGCGGCTGTTTCGCGGGGAATTCCTATCATTAGCGCCATGCGGCTTTCCTCTTGACTGTTGACGTTGTTCTGAAAAATCCCCGCGTGAACGGGATGGATTTTTCTACAAGGATATCTGATGGATTATATACGACCTCTTTTCCCAACTGCGCAGCATTGTTGGCTCAATATCCGTGCGGCAACTCTCGGCATTGCGTCATACATCACGGCAAAGGCGACTCGGGGCATTCGGTATAATGCCGCGCCATGTCCTCCATACACCTGCTCCCCGATTTACTCATCAACCAGATCGCCGCCGGCGAGGTGATCGAACGCCCTGCCTCCGCGCTGAAGGAGCTGATGGAGAACAGCCTCGACGCGGGTGCGACCGACATCGCGGTGCAGCTCGAAGGCGGCGGCGTGAAGCTGCTGCGCATACGCGACAACGGCCGCGGCATCGCCAAGGACGAACTGGCGCTGGCGCTGATGCGCCACGCCACCAGCAAGATCGCCAGCCTGGACGACCTGCAGCGCGTCGCCAGCATGGGCTTTCGCGGCGAGGCGCTGGCCAGCATGGCGGCGGTCGCGCAACTAACGCTATCCAGCCGCACCGCGGAAGATGCGCACGGCTGGAAGGTCGAGGCCATCGACGGCCATATCAGCGAGCCCATCCCGTCCAGCCAGCCGCAGGGCACGACCATCGAACTGCGCGAGCTGTATTTCAACACCCCGGCGCGGCGCAAGTTCCTGAAGACCGACTCCACCGAATTCGCCCACTGCGACGAAACGTTCAAGCGCATCGCGCTGTCCCGCCCCGATGTCGCCTTCTCGCTGCAACACAACGGCAAGACGATCTGGCAACTGCCCGCGCAGACTATCGTGGAGCGCATCGCCGCAATTTTAGGCAACGACTTCGGCGAGGCCGCCGTGTCGGTGGAACGCCAGGCCGCGAACCTGTCGCTGCAAGGTTTGGCCGCCCTGCCCGCCTATTCGCGCAGCTCACGCGACGCGCAATACTTCTTCGTCAACGGCCGCTTCATCCGCGACAAAGTCGCCAGCCACGCGCTCAGACAAGCCTATCAGGACATCCTGCACCACCAGCGCCACCCCGCCTTCGTGCTGTTCCTCGACATGCCGCCGGAACAGGTGGACGTGAACGTCCACCCCGCGAAGAGCGAAGTGCGTTTCCGCGAGAGCCAGGGCATACACCAGTTCCTGTTCCACACGGTGCAGGAGGCCCTCAGCTCTCCGATGAAAGACAGCGTTCCGCAACAAACCGACGCCGCGGCGAACGACGAGTCGGCCGCGCCCTCGCCGCACCCGTCCTACACGCTGCAACAGCAGGGCATCGCATTCGGCGCAGCCCAACGGCAGGCGACCTACCGGCTGTGGGAAACGCAAACAGCCGAGAAGGGGGAAGGGGAAAGGGAGAAGGGTAAAACCGAGCCCGCTTTTGACGTTACCCTTCCCTCTTCCCCCTTCCCTCTTCCCGCCCAAGAGCACCCGCTCGGCTACGCCCTAGGCCAGCTCTCCGGCGTCTACATCCTCGCGCAGAACGCGCAGGGGCTGATCGTCGTCGACATGCACGCCGCGCACGAGCGCATCGTCTACGAACGCCTGAAGGCCGCACTCGACAACGAACGCATCGCCGCGCAGCCGCTGCTGATCCCGGTCAGCTTCTACGCCGAACCGCTGGACGTCGCGACCGTGGAGGCGGAACAGGAGACATTGCACAGACTCGGCTTCGACCTCGCCCCGCTGTCGCCCACCCAGCTCGCGCTGCGCGCGATGCCGACGATGCTGAAACAGTCCGAGGCCGAGACGATGGCGCTCGAAGTGCTGCGCGAACTGCGCGAATACGGCGCGTCGCGCGCGCTGACCGAGCGCCGCAACGAATTGCTCGCGACGATGGCCTGCCACGCCTCGGTGCGCGCGAACCACGCATTGAGCATCACCGAGATGAACGCGCTGCTGCGCGAGATGGAACAGACCGAACGCGCCGACCAGTGCAACCACGGCAGGCCGACCTGGTTCCAGATGACCATGGGCGACCTGGACAAGATGTTCATGCGCGGGAAATAAATTCGTAGGGGCGCGATTCATCGCGCCCTTGCCTGATAAATGAAATACAAGGGCGCGATGAATCTCGCCCCTACAAAAAATGCCTCCTTCCATCTTCCGCATCGCCTTCGCCAGCTTCATCGGCACCACCATCGAGTTCTACGATTTCTACATCTACGGCCTCGCGGTGGCGATGGTGATCGGGCCGGTGTTTTTCCCGAATGACGATCTGGCGGTGCAGGCACTGAACGCATTCCTGACGTTCGGCATCGCCTTCCTCGCACGCCCCTTGGGCGCGCTGCTATTCGGCCATTTCGGCGACAGGGTGGGAAGGAAAACGACGCTGGCGGCATCGCTGCTGGTGATGGGCGTGTCGACGACGCTGATCGGCGTGCTGCCGAGCTACGAGATGGTGGGCTGGGTCGCACCCGCGTTGCTGTGCCTGCTGCGCTTCGGCCAGGGCATCGGCTTGGGCGGCGAATGGGGAGGCGCGGCGTTGCTGGCGGCGGAATATGCGCCCGAAGGCAGGCGCGGCTGGTTCGGCATGTTCCCGCAACTGGGGCCGCCGGTCGGATTTTTGCTGGCGACCGGCAGCTTTTTGCTGCTGTCGTTCGGACTCGACGACGCAGAATTTCGCGACTGGGGCTGGCGCATCCCCTTCCTCGCCAGCGCCGTGCTGGTCATCATCGGCCTCTACGTACGCCTGAAACTCGCCGAGACGCCGGTGTTCGCGCAGGCCTTGAAGTCCCACCAGCCGCCGAAGCTGCCGCTGGCCGAGCTGTTCGCGCATCACACGAAACCGCTGATTCAGGGCGCACTGGTGATGGTGGTGTGCTACGCGCTGTTCTACATCTCCACGGTGTTCGCGTTGAGCTACGGCGTCGCCACGCTACACATCCCGCGCCCGCAATTCCTCGGCATGCTGTGCGTCGCCGTCGTGTTCATGGCCGCGGCCACGCCGCTCGCGGCCATCGCGGGCGACCGCTACGGACGCCGCCCGGTGCTGATCGTCGCGGGCAGCGCGGCGCTGTTGTCCGGATTTCTGCTCGCACCCATGCTGGGCAGCGGCTCGATGTGGCAGATCACCGCGTTCCTCTCCATCGAACTGTTCCTGATGGGCGCGACGTTCGCGCCGATGGGCGCATTGCTGCCCGAGCTGTTCCCGACATCGGTGCGCTACACGGGTGCGGGTGCGGCCTACAACCTCGGCGGCATCCTCGGCGCATCGCTCGCGCCCTATATCGCGCAGCAACTGGTGCTGCACGGCGGCCTTGCGTGGGTCGGCGGCTACGTCTCCGTCGCCGCCGCGATCAGCCTGCTGGCCGCGCTGACGCTGCGCGAAACGCGCGACAGGGAATTAACATGAATCCGAAAGCACTGACCGTAGGAGCGAGCCCTGCTCGCGAACGAGAAAATCAATCGCACGCAGGGCGTGCTCCTACCAGATGAAAACTCTGCCTCCCGCGATTTTCCTGATGGGCCCCACCGCCAGCGGCAAGACCGGCGTCGCGGTGGAGCTGGTGCAGCGCCTGCCGGTGGAGCTCATCAGCGTGGACTCCGCGCTGGTGTTTCGCGACATGGACATCGGCACCGCCAAGCCGGACGCCGCGACGCTCGCCCGTGCGCCGCATCACCTGATCGACGTTATCAGCCCCACCGAAGCGTATTCCGCCGCGGCCTTCCGCCACGACGCGCTGCGGCTGATGGCGGACATCACCGCCAGAGGCAAGATACCGCTGCTGGTCGGCGGCACGATGCTGTATTTCAAGGCGTTGCGAGAAGGGTTGAGCGAGTTGCCGCAGGCCGATGCAGCCGTGCGCGCCGAACTCGACGCCGAGATCGCGCAACACGGTATAGAGCATCTGCATGCAGAACTCGCCAAGGTGGATGCAGAGACCGCCGCCCGCCTCGCCCCTGCCGACACGCAGCGCATCCAGCGCGCGATGGAAATCTACCGCCTCACCGGACAACCGATGTCCGTATTGTTCAAGCAGCAGACACAGCATGAGCTGCCCTACGACGTCACCTCCATCGCACTGGTGCCGGGCGAACGCAGCGTGCTGCACCAGCGCATCGCCACGCGCTTCCAGCAGATGCTCAAGGATGGATTGATCGAGGAACTACGAGCGCTGCGCGACAAATATCCGCTGCACCCGGACATGACCTCGATGCGCTGCGTCGGCTACCGCCAGGCCTGGCAATACATGGACGGCGAGATAAACGAAGGCCAGCTGATGGAGACCGGCATCGCCGCGACGCGCCAGCTGGCGAAACGCCAGCTCACCTGGCTGCGGTCTATGCCGGACAACATCGAGATCGATTGCCTGTGCGACGATTTGCCCAGCCGGGTCGGCGACGCGCTGCGCACAGCGACAAGCTAGATTGACAGAAAGCCGGCAAGCGCTTTCCGCGATCGGTCTTTAATCGTAGTCACTCCGGTCCTGCTGATTGATGTCGCAGGCGATACCGGCCTCGACGGCGATCATATCCACCACAGCATCGACCGGCATGCGCAGCAGATCGGCGATATCCTTGTAGTCGTCCGGCAGCGCCGGATCGTCCCATCCCTTGGACGAATGGCGTACCAGGTTGGTCGCCAGCACGACGTTGCGCACGCGCGGCAGGTGCGCGCAGGAATCGTTCATCAGCGTCAGCAGCAGTTGCGGCAGCTCCCACAGTTCGGCGATCACGCGCTGCAGTTCGAACATGGTGAAACCGAACACCCGCGCCTGGATGACGCGGGTGCGCACCGTCGGCTCCTGCAACCTGAGCTCCTCGACTTCCAGCATTTCGTCCGGCGCATAGCACCACATCAGTATCTCGGCGATGTCGTGCAGCAGCGCCGCGATGCGCACTTCTTCGTAGTGCAGGTCGTGCAGGCGCACGGCCCAGTCCTTGGCGTATTCGGAGGCGAGATGGGAGCGATGGATGGTGCGCAACAGATGCAGCAGTGCCGGCGTCTTGTGTTTCAGCGCGTCTTCGATCAGCGGCGCGGGCGGCACGTGCTTGAACACCGGTTCGATGCCCAGCATCAACAAAGCCTGCTCTACCTGGATGACTTCGGTGGTCTGTATCTTGTGTTTGTGCTGCTGCAGGTAACGCAGCAGCTTGACGGTCATGATGGGGTCGCGTGCGATGATATTGGCGACGCTGATCGCGGTCAGCTTCTCGTCGTCGAGACGCAGCTCTTCCAGGTCGCGCGCAGTCTGCTTCAGCACCGGCAAGTCCGCCCGCGTCAGTATCGCAACCCAGTAATCTATTCCCCTAGCTTCCGACATTGCCTCTCCCTAGCCCCGAAACCTGCTCCAGCAGGCTCTTATGGCTCGCGAATATACCTGTAATCGCGGAGCTTGCACAATGGAATAAAGGACCGCGTCTATGCCACCGCCAACTTGCCGATGCGCCCCTCGATTTCGCGCAGCGAAATCTCCTTGCGCGGCAAGGCGGCGACGTTCAGACCGGCGAGGTACTGGCGCAGCGATACCAGCTCGTAGCCCTGCGCCTGCCAGCCCGCGAGCAGTTGCTCGAACACCGGCATCCACTTGCCGCCTTCCAGTTCGGCATGCAGCGTGAACACATGACCGTAGGGCTGCTCTGCTTCAGTCATGCGCAACACATGCTGTGCGATATTGTCGAGCGTGATGCCGTCGCGGTTGATCAGTTCGTCCAGCGTCGGCAGCGTGGTCGGCAACTGCGGGCAGTTGACGATCTCGGCATTCCAGGTCGGGATACAGGGTTGCGTGCCGCGCGTATCCGAACTATAGGACAGGCCGAGATGCTGCATCATGCGCAACGCATGGCGGTTCGTCTGCCAGCCTGCGGCGGCATGGGCATGCGGCTTCTCGCCGAAGATTTCGGTGTAGCGATCCACTGCCAGTTGCAGTTCGCGCCGTGTCCACGCCTCGTCCTTGTCGGCCACATGATCCTGCCAGCGAATATGATCGTAGCAATGCACGCCGGTCTCGAAACCCGCATCGCGCACCGAGCGCATGATGTCAGCGCACTTCCGTCCGATGTCCGGCGCGGGCAGCAGCGTGCCGTACAGCAGCGTCTTGATGCCGTAATGCTCCACCACCGACATGCGCGACACCTTGGACAAATAACCTGGACGGAACACGCGCTTGATTGCGCGGCCCATGTGATCCGGACCCAACGTGAAGAAGAAAGTCGCCTGCGCGTGGTGGCGCTGCAACGTTTCCACCAGACGCGGCACGCCCTCGCGGGTGCCGCGATAGGTGTCGACGTCGATCTTGAGAGCGAGTTGTTTCATATGTGGTAGGGGCGTGATTCATCACGCCCTAAGGAGACCTGGGCGCAATAAATCGCGCCCCTACAATCAATCGACCAGGCCACGCGCCTCGGCGATCTGGGTGCGGTAGGCATCGAAGATCTTGCGCAGCGTGTCGGCCATGGTCGTGGTCGGTTTCCAGCCCAGCTCTTCGCAGGTGTTGGTGATCTTCGGCACGCGGTTCTGCACGTCCTGGTAGCCCTTGCCGTAGTAGGCATCGGAAGTGGTTTCGACGATCTTCACCTTCTTCGCGGACTCGGCATATTCCGGATATTCGTTCGCCAGCTTCAGCATCATGTCGGCCAGGTCGCGGATCGCGAAGTTGTTGGTCGGGTTGCCGATGTTGTAGATCTTGCCGGTAGCGACGCCGTTCTTGTTCTCGATGATCTTCATCAGCGCGTCGATGCCGTCGTCGATGTAGGTGAAGGCGCGTTTCTGGTGGCCGCCGTCGACCAGGCTGATGTTGTTGCCGCGGATGATGTGGCCGAGGAACTGGGTCACCACGCGCGAGCTGCCTTCTTTCGGCGTGTTGATCGAATCCAGACCTGCACCGATCCAGTTGAACGGGCGGAACAACGTGAAGTTCAAGCCTTCCATGCCGTAACCCCAGATCACGCGATCCATCAACTGCTTGGAGTTGGAATAGATCCAGCGCGGCTTGTTGATCGGGCCGCACACCAGCTCGGAATTGTCCGGATCGAACTCCTCGTCATGGCACATACCGTAGACTTCGGAAGTGGACGGGAACACCAGGTGTTTGTTGTACTTCACAGCCGCGCGCACGATGGGCAGGTTGGCCTCGAAGTCCAGTTCGAACACGCGCAGCGGCTGCTTCACGTAAGTGGCCGGCGTGGCGATCGCCACCAGCGGCAGGATCACGTCGCACTTTTTGACGTGGTACTCGACCCATTCCTTGTTGATGGTGATGTCGCCCTCGAAAAAATGGAAGCGAGGCTTGCCGATCAGGTCGGTGATGCGGTCGGTGCTCATGTCCATGCCGTAGACTTCCCAGTCGGTGGTCTCGAGGATGCGGTTGGACAGGTGGTGACCGATGAAGCCGTTCACGCCGAGGATCAGTACTTTTTTCATTTCACTTCCTTAACAATTGAATTCAAATCTTGTATCGCCGTGCTTGACGGCAAATTCCGCCGCGCTCATCTCGACGCCGTCCAGCTCGAAGCGCACCACGCGCAACACGCCGCTGCCGCAGATCGCATAGGCCTTGTCTTCTTTCACGTAGAAGGCCGGCTTCTCCTTGCCTGCCGCCGTGCATTTGGTCACCAGCGTCTGCAGGATGCGCACAGGCTTGCCCATCAGCATCGTCGTAGCACCCGGATACGGCGGCGCAACTGCACGCACCAGATTATGTATTTCCAGCGCCGACTGCGACCAATCGATGACGCCGTCTTCCGCCTTGCGTCCGCCGAAATAAGCGCCCTTGCTCAAATCCTGCTTCTCGGCTCTGGCTGTGCCTGCCAGCAATGCGGGCAACACATTATTCAATGCGATCTCCGCCGCCACCGTCACCTTCTGGAATACTTCATGCGCAGTATCGTTCGGCAGGATGGGCACTGCCTGCTGCGCGACGATATCGCCGTTGTCCGGCTTCTCCGTCATGTAATGCAGCGTCGCACCCGTTTCCATTTCGCCGCGGATTATCGCCCAATTCACCGGCACGCGGCCACGGTATTTCGGCAGCAGCGAACCGTGCATATTCAGCGCGCCTTGCTTCGGTATCTCCAGCAGGTCGCGCTTGAGCATCTCGCGGTAATAGAACGAGAAAAAAAAGTCCGGCTGCAATGCGCGTATCTGTTCGACGATTTCCGGCGTATTCGGATTGTCCGGGGTAATGACCGGGATGCCGTGAAGTTCCGCGAGCTTTTGCACGCTGTCGAACCAGATGGTTTCCTTCGGGTTATCGCGATGCGTCACCACCAGCGCGACATCCACGCCATGCGCCAGCAGCACGCTCAAGCATCGGTAGCCTACGTTATGGTAGGCAAAAACAACCGCCTTGCTCATTCCTGGCTGTCCGAAAACAACGAGGGATGCTCAGGCTCGGCAGGCTTGGCTTTTTTCTTCCGAGGCTCCGCAACAAAGGGATCGGGCTCTCCGGCGACCGCGGCAACCGCAGCTGGCTTGCCCCTTCTCCCTTCACCCTTCACCCTTCCGTCTTTGCCCTTCTCCTGTTGTTCGAGCACAGCCTCGACCAGATAACGCGGCCTATGGCGCACCTGCTGGTAAATGCGGCCTATGTATTCGCCCAGCAGGCCGATACCGAACAGCGCGATGCCGATCAGGAAGAACATCAAGGCGAACAGCGTGAACAGCCCTTCCGCCTCCGGCCCGATGATCAGGCGGCGCACGACCAGCAGCACGAAGAACAATGCTGAGAACACCGAGATCAGCATGCCCATCATGGAGAACATCTGCAACGGCACCAGCGAGAAGCCGGTCATCAGATCGAAGTTCAGGCGGATCAGGCTGTACAGCGAATACTTGGATTCGCCCGCGGCGCGTTCCTCGTGGCCGACAACCACCTCGGCGGGGTTGCGCGCGAAGGTATAGGCCAGCGCCGGAATGAAGGTATTGACCTCGCGGCAGGAGTTGACGGCATCGATGATGTTGCGGTCGTAAGCGCGGAACATGCAGCCCTGGTCGGTCATCTTGATGCGTGTGATGCGCTCGCGCAGCCCGTTCATCGCGCGCGAGGCGATATGCCGCCAGGTGCTGTCGTTGCGCTGGCGACGGATGGAACCGACATAGTCGTGTCCATCGTCCATCTTCGCCAGCAGCAGGCCGATATCTTCGGGCGGATTCTGCAGGTCGGCGTCCAGCGTCACCACGCGCTGCCCGCGGCTCTGCTCGAAGCCGGCCATGATCGCCATATGCTGGCCGAAGTTGCCGTTGAACAACACCACGCGTGTCACATCCGGGCGCTGCTGGAACTGTTCGCGTAGGATGGCGGCGGAGCGGTCGCGGCTGCCGTCATTGACGAACACGACCTCGTAGCCTATAGCTAGCTTGTCGAGCGCGGGATACAGGCGATCGAACAGGGCCTGCAGGCCTTGCTCCTCGTTATAGACGGGAATGACGACGGAAAGCTGGACGGTATTCATGGCGCAGCATTCTACCGCACGGGACGTGGTTCGCGAAGTTCGCTGCGCAGCAACGCTTCGCCGGTGCACGGCGCAACAAAGTCAGGCAATCCACTATCCGGCAAGCTGGATGTGGAATTGACACCACCGTACCCCTACTTGATTCCTGCCACGGATTCCCCATACTGGAAACGCCACAAGACCGGAGAACGTCATGTCATCTATCCGCCCCCCCACCGTCGCAGGACTGTTCTACCCTGCCGATCCAGACGACCTGTCGCGTTATGTGCGCCAATTGCTGGCCGATGCCAGACCGCCTGCCCTGACGCCGAAGGCTCTGATTGCGCCGCATGCCGGATACATCTATTCCGGCCCGGTCGCCGCCAGCGCCTATGCCACGCTCAAGCCTATCGCCGACCGCATCCGCCGCGTGGTGCTGCTCGGCCCTACCCACCGCGTCGCGGTACGCGGTCTGGCGCTGCCCGGCACGGACGCCTTCGATACGCCGCTGGGGCGGGTGACCGTGGATGCGGCAGCCGCGCAAGCCATCGCACATTTGCCGCAGGTGACCATCAGCCCGCAGGCGCATGCGCAGGAACATTCGCTGGAGGTTCATCTGCCGTTCCTGCAAAGCATACTGACGGATTTCAAACTGCTGCCGCTGGCCGTCGGCATGGCCACGCCGGAAGAGGTCGCCGAGGTGCTGGAGACATTATGGGGCGGAGAGGAGACGCTGATTGTAATCAGCTCAGACCTGTCGCATTACCTGCCCTACGCCGCCGCACTAAGCACGGATAGACAGACCATGCAGGACATCCTGCATCTGCGCCAGCCGATAGACCACGAGCAGGCCTGCGGCGGCACGCCGATCAACGGACTGATCCTGTGCGCGCGCCATCGCCACCTCACACCGCACCTGCTAGACCTGCGCAACTCCGGCGACACCGCCGGCCCCCACGATCAGGTGGTCGGCTATGCCGCGCTCGCCTTCACCGAAGGAGAACAGCATGACCGACAGTAACGACACCGAACAGGATCGCGGCAAGGTGCTGCTAGATATCGCGCGCGGCGCCATCGCCGAGGCGCTGGGCGCCTCGCCCCGCCCTCGGCCGAGGTTAGACTGGCTGAACGAACCGGGCGCGACCTTCGTCACCTTGACGCAGCACGGCGAACTGCGCGGCTGCATCGGCTCACTGCAGGCGCACAGGCCGCTGGGCGAGGATGTCTGGCACAACGCCCGCGCCGCAGCTTTCGACGACCCGCGCTTCGCGCCGCTACAGGAGGATGAACTGGGCATCACCCGCTGCGAGGTCTCGCTGCTGTCGCCCGCCGAGGCGATGACATTCAGCGACGAACAGGATGCGCTGGCGCAACTGCGTCCCGGCATCGACGGGGTGATCTTCGAATACGGCCGCTACCGCAGCACCTTCCTGCCCCAGGTGTGGGAGCAGCTACCCGACCCGCGCCAGTTCATGACTCACCTCAAGCGCAAGGCAGGTCTGCCGGACAGCTTCTGGGACACGAACGTCAGATTGTCGCGCTATACCGTGAGCAAATGGCGCGAATAGCAGACATGAAACAACCGTGTAACGCGCGTCGGCTCCCCAACTGTGCGCTGCGGCGCTACCGCTTACCAGCCGGATCGATGGGTGCGTATCTCGCCAAGTGTTCGGCGACCTTCCTGTCCAGGTCGGGCCGCCAGGATTCCGGCATCACCGAAAGCACCGCGCTTCCGATGCGATCAATTTCGGCGAGCTGAACCGGATCGGTGGCACTCGCCTTTGCGGCGTTGTTCCACAGATATATCTTGGCCAGGTGCTCGGGTTTCAGCGCGCCCGTTTCCGGCGAGACTTCGGCGTTGGCATAGAGGGTGGCGACAGGCAGGTAAGCCGGAGCATAACCCTCGCTCGCCGCAGTCTCCAGCCAGAACAGCGCGGCATTCAGGTCCGGCGCACCGCCCTGTCCTTCGGCCAGCATCACTCCCAGGCGGTATTGCGCCTCGCGGACGCGCCTCTCAGCTGCCATCTTGTACCAGCGGCGCGCGGCGGCCATATCCTGAGGTACATCCGTCCCTGCACGGTAATAGTCGGCCAGCTTGAGCATCGCGGGCGGCGAATCGGACTGCGCTGCCTGAACGCATAGCTCCAGCCCGTGGCGCGAGTCCTTGTCCATGACCTTGCCTTCGACGTACAGACCTCCGGCGGAGCACAGCGCATAGGCGATGCCGTTGGCCGCCGCCTTGCGGTACCAGGCCTCCGCCGCCTTGCCGTCAACCGCTCGGCCTATGCCGTTCGCAAGACAGTCGCCGAAGAACTGCTGCGCGGCGGGAATGTCCTTGTGCGCGGCTTTATCGAACCAGCCGCAGGCCGCAACCGGGTCGGCTGATCGTCCCCAGCCTTCGCGATGGAACAGCCCCAGCGTGAATTGCGCCAGCGGATTCTTCGCGGCGTGCCGGGCATACAGCACGTAAGCCTTTTTGTAATCTCCCGCCGCCAGCGCTTGCTGTGCGGGCTGGAGTTCGGCGTCAAGCCGTTTGCCTGCCAGCGCATTCGGCGTCAGGGCAAGCAACAAGAGAATCGCAAAAACGTTATGCACCTTTGTCATATTCATTTTTGTCATATCGGGAAATTCCGTCTTCCCGCGGCGGGAAGACGGATGGTTGAAGCGCCAATGCTTAGTTGCGCGTCGGGTAAATGCCGTTCACGGCGATGTAGTAGTTCAGCACCAGGGACGGCTGCATCAGCACTACTTCCTGACTGCTGCCGGTCGGGTCTGTGACGCCGGCCAAAGTAGCGGTGCCGCCGAGGGTAGTGGTGGGCGTGCCGGTGAAATTGCCGACCGTGAGACCGCTGCTGTCGATGCTGGCAGCGTTCATCGCAACGGTCGGGGCGGCATCGGAATAAATCCTGACCGTTGCGGCCGTCGTCGCCAAAGATTTGCCTGTCGGATCGTTCCCTGTGGTTCCTCCAGACGATGCCTTAAGAGCCAGACTCCCGGTCACACTGGCCGACAGGCCGCTCAACGTGGTGGTGGCGGTCATCTTGCTGGTGTTCACGGAGACGGTGCTGAGGGTGTGGTTGTGCGCGGGCATTTGGGCCGCGGTCAGAATGGTCGTCAACGCTCCGTAAGTCTCCCCGGCATTGAACTGCGGCAGGCCAGGCCCCCTGCCGGAACCCATCACGACGCGGCCCCGCAGATCCGGAATGCCGAAAGTGTTTGTTCCGTTGCCGCCGTAGGTGGTGCCGACCAGCGAATACAACGCCGCATTCTGGCTGATCGGCAGCAACCTGCCGTCGGCCACGGCATACACACCGCCGCCGAAGTCACCATTCAGGCTGACCGCGGCCATGATGCAGATGCTGGAAACCAGCGGCTCGGCGGGACAGGCATGGCTGGCGGGACTCCATGCGGCGCTGCCGATCAGGCCAGCTCCCACGGCGAGGGACAAGAGGTTTTTCTTGAAAGCGGTTTTCATTATTGTTCTCCCTGAACGTATGGTTATGACGCCGGCTCATTCCGACGAACCGCGAGTCTAATTTCCAATTCATTGATATACAACAGAAAAAACGGCCTATATATTTCCCGAAAGTATCTATATATATTTTGAAAAAGCCTATATATTTTTGCCTGCACATACCTTGCCGCAAGCAACCAAGGTGCGGCGCTTTATACGTCTATGCTCCGACGCAAATGCAAAGGGCCACCCCGGAAAGGGTGGCCCTGGTCTTTGAATTACCCCGGTCTGAAATGACTAGTTGCGCGCGTTTTCCGGCAGGGTGATGTTCAGTTCCAGCACTTCGTAATCGCCGTGCTTTTCGAGCTGGACCTTGAAGCTGTCGCGGTCGATGTGGATATATTTCGCGATCACTTCCAGCAATTCTTCCTGCAGCGCCGGCATGTAGTCCGGGGTGGCTGCGCCGCGCCCCGCGCGTTCGTGGGCGAGGATGATTTGCAAACGTTCCTTGGCGACGGAGGCGGTCTTCTTTTCGGTGCCCCGCAGGTAGTCGACCAGGCCAGAGATCATGGACATGTTAGCGGCCTCCCAGCAGACGTTTGAAGAACCCCGTTTTTTCGGCGGTGAGGAAGCGCATCGGCACTTCCTCGCCCATGAAGCGGGCGACGACGTCCTGATAGGCCTCGGCCACGTCGCTCTTCTCCAGATGGATCGCGGGTGTGCCGGAGTTGGATGCCTGCAGCACGGATTCCGATTCCGGGATCACGCCGAGCAACGGGATGCGCAGGATTTCCTGGATGTCCGTCACGGACAGCATTTCACCGTCATCGACGCGCTTGGGATTGTAGCGGGTCACCAGCAGGTGTTCCTTGATCGGCTCCATGCCCTCGACCGCCCGCTTGGACTTGGCCGCGAGGATGCCGAGGATGCGGTCGGAGTCGCGCACCGACGACACTTCCGGGTTGGTCACCACCAGCGCCTCGTCGGCGAAATACATCGCCGTGAACGCGCCGGACTCGATGCCGGCCGGGGAATCGCACACGATACAATCGAAAGTCTCCTTCAGTTCGTTCAGGATCTTCTCGACGCCTTCGAGGTTGAGCGCGTCCTTGTCGCGCGTCTGCGAGGCGGGCAGGATGTACAGGTTGTCGCAGTTCTTATCCTTGATCAGCGCCTGCTTCAGCGATACTTCACCGTTGATGACGTTGATGATGTCGTACACCACACGACGTTCGCAGCCCATGATGAGATCGAGGTTGCGCAGGCCCACATCGAAGTCGATGACAACTGTCTTGTTGCCGCGCAGGGCGAGACCGCTGGAGAAGCTGGCGCTGGTGGTGGTCTTGCCCACACCGCCCTTGCCGGAGGTAACTACGATAACTTTAGCCACGTTTTTCGATTCCTGAAAAAGATGCGCGATTCTACTTCTGCATAACGCTTGCGGAAGAGCCGAATAGGCCGGATTTACCGGCCTTATTCCGGCAGGGGATCGAAAATCAGACGCGTGCCGTCGAGGCGTATCTGGGCCGGTTTGCCGCGCACATTTTCCGGCACGCCGTTTTCGAACACCTGGAAGCAGCCGGCGATGGAAATCAGCTCCGCCTCCAGCTTGTGCACGAAAATGCGGGCGCTCTGATTGCCGTGAGCTCCGGCGATCGCACGACCGCGCAGCGGTGCGTAGATGTGGATGTCCCCGTCGGCGATCAGTTCCGCTCCGGCGTTGACGATGGCGAGCACGACCAGATTCGCGTCCTTGGCGTAGATGCGCTGGCCGGTGCGCACCGGCTTGTCTATCACCATGGTCGGCTGCAGAGCAGGCGCTGTCGGGGCGCTATCCGGCTGAGGCGCGGCAATATCGCTATCGATGGATGGCTCGGATGCGCCCTCATCCGTTGGCGTTTCCAACCCCGGCAGTTCCGGTTGTTGCGTCGGCGGAGGCAAGGGGGATTCCTGCGGCGTTTCAGGTTCCGGGGCTTCCGGCTGCGCCGGTGCACGACGAGCCTGAATCTCCGGGAATAGCCCCAAACCGGCCTGCACGGCAGCCTCGCGCTGCTCCATCGAACCGCCGAGGACGCCCGCAGCCCACATGCCGTGGGTGCGCATGAACGACACCAGAGCGGCCAGGTCAGGCGTGACGCCGGAATCGGCGATGGCATTCAGCCCCAGGACGACCGGCGTGTTGGTAAAAAAGTCGGGGGTCTGGGTCAGGCGCGTTTCCAATTCGCTCTTGAATCTGTCCATGTCGGTCGTATTGACGTGAAGCACGAACAAAGGAAAGTTGGCGTTCTTGATTTTGAAAGCAGGTTCTTCGCGGATCATTTTCAGGGAGAAGTTACGGATCGCCGGACACAGGAAGTGCGGCATCCCTCGCATTTTAGCACTTGTGACAAACTACGCCGAGCCGGGCGAACCGATCAAGGCCATCCTAAGGCGTACAAAACCGGACGTCCTCCTGCAAAGAAATCCGAACTCCTGTGCGAAATCCTCTGAACAACGAGTAAACAGGCTCAACGAGTTACGATTCAGCCACACCCGATTGTTACATTCCGGGCTCAGAATCCCCTGCTGATTTCAATCCAGCCACGGATGGACGATGCATTGCCGGCCAGCGCCGGGGAAGGCCCGACTCGACTGGCAATGCATGCCCTGACGCCCCATCGATCGGCGCTTGTCCAGTTAAAGCCGATGCCGGCGCCGTTCAGCGACGCAGTGTTCGCACCGGCCACCCATGGATTCCTGTTGACCGTCACATCGGCGCTATCGAGGAATGCGGTGGCCTGCCACCCCTGCGCCAGCTCATGTCGCAGTTCGAGGTTCAAGACATAACCGGCATCTCCGGAGACCGCACCCATATCGTAGGCACGGACAGTGGATGCTCCGCCCACGCTCAGCCTTTCCGAAGAATCCAGATTGCGCTTCGTCCACTGTCCGTAGACGGCGAAATACAGGGTGTTCGTATCGTTCAGCCGCTGCAGACGAGTATAGCTCGCATCCCATTTGGTGAAACCGCCTTCCGTCTGCCCAGCCGCTGCATCCGCCAGGCGCGCCGCAGCGTTATCGAAACCGACGTTCCCCGAGATCAGATCCAGCTTCCAAGTATTGATGCCGCCGGACAGCAAAGAGTCCCGCAGGTCTCCGTTCAGGCTCACCGTCCAACCGCGCAGGCTGCGATCGGTCTGGATGTTGCCCACATCGATGCGGTCTTGCAGCTGCTTCTGGCTGTATTCCAGCAGGCCATACAGATTGACGTCGCTGCTGCGCACCATCGGGTGCTTCAGCCACAGGCTGCCTATCCTTGCCGTACCATGCCCTTGCAGCGCGGCCAAGGTATCGCCCAGCGAATAACTCAGCGCAGAATAGGCAGCACCGGCATGGGTCCCCTGCCCGTTCAGCAGGATGTCATAGGATGCCTTGCCGTAGCTCAAGCCGCTGCCTGAACTGAGTACCGTCAGGCTCACAACATCCCCGTGACGGGCTGAATTGATCAGATGCACCGACCCGCCCAGACGCACCTTGCCGGTATAGCGGTTACCGTAATTGTCCAGCAGGACGTTACCGGCGACAGCAGCGACATGCTCCACATCCACTTCCATATCCGAGGTGCCGACCGCCGCTCCCGGCTTCAATGTCGCACTGACTGAGACGCCAGGCACATCGGAGAGCAGCAACAGCGGCCTGTCCTGTTTCTCCTGACTGATGACCTGCCCGCTCTGCAATGCTGCCAATGTCGCCTTGAGCAAATCATCGCCCACCTCGCTGCGATTCACGATCCCGATCTTGCCGTATTGCGCCTCGATCACCTGCACCCTCACCACACCGTCGCGGATGGCCTGCGCCGGGATGACCGCACGCGCCAGCGGATATCCGCGACTACGGTAATGCTCGGTAATCCTGGCCACCGCATCTTCCAACTGAGAAAGGGATAACTTCTGCCCTTCCGCATTCGCCACCAGTGCATGCAGAGTTGCGATATCGAACAGCGTATGGCCGACGATCTCGATGCGTTTTACCTCGAAAGGTGCGGTTTCCGGGAGTTTTGCCCTATCCTTCTGCTCCACCGTCAAGCCGGTCTCGCCGGAGGAAGGCAAGGCAGGCCGGGCGGGCTTGATCTCCTGCAGTATGGAACCTGCATCCGGTGTCGCAGCCTGCACATCCAGCGGAACCAGCGCTGCCAACAGGACAACCAGCAAGGGTTTCATGGCCTTAGCCGGAAAAATGGAATAGCTCATCGTTTTATTCTTATTCATTTTGTTGACCATATCGAACCGGCAATCTCATACCGCCGTTCATGATGCGCAACGTCGGCCCCCCCCTGTTGAAGTTCATCGCAACGTTCACCACCTCGCGATGTTCGGATTCGGCCTGCTCGTTTTCGACGCCATCGTTTTCGGTCGTATTGCTCTGGGCCGTATTGTTCTGGGTCGTATTGCCTGCACTGTTACCGGGCATATCGCTCCGGATCGGGTTATCCTGTTTCGCAGGGGCCGTACCAGCTACCCGGCTGATTGTGATCGTGGGAGAAACCGGCACAACGACGCTGCCCGCCAACACCTGTGAGACCACCTGCGTCGCCGCGTTCTGGGCCTCCACCGGCGCTGCCGAGGCATTGATCGTCAGCGCGCCATCGACGAAGTTCAACGCGTAGTTGCCGCTGGCCAGACCGCCCGGCGTAATGGTGTAGCTGCCGACAGCCGTCGCCCCTTGGCTCGTGCCTCCGTAGGTCAGCGCACCGCCCAGAACGGCCTCCGTCTCACCCGCTACAAATCCGGCATAGGTCACTCCGTTTCCGCCCGCATACGCCGCCCCGTCATGGAACTTGGTATCCGCATTCGCCGCGACCGTCAGCCCTTTCGGCGTGATGTCCGCGGTGGTGTTGGCCTGGTCGATGATGGTGTAGTTACCGGCATCGGTACCGCCGTAGCTGCTGGCGAGCGTGACGGTCTTGCCGTTGCCTGCATTCTTGTCCACAAACGTACCCGTCGCACCGACGGTCACCGCATCGCCGCCGACCAAGCCAGTCAGCACCGCACCCGCGGCACTCACTGTTGCCGCCGTCGTGCCGTCGTAGACTTTGTTGCTCGCGACGATGCCGCTGACCGACATCGCTTTCGGCGTGATGTTCGCCGTCGTGCTCGCCTGGTCGGTGATCGCGTAGTTGCCGGCATCCGCCCCGCCGTAGGTGCTGGCGAGCGTGACCGTCTTGCCGTTGGCCACGTTCTTGTCCGAGAACGTGCCGGTCGCGCCCACCGTCACCGTGTCGCCGCCGACCAGACCGGTGAACACCGCGCCCGCAGCGTTC
>JAUXOL010000010.1 GCA_030682375.1 Gallionella sp.
CGCGCTGCGCAAGTCCTGCGCGTCGTGAGCGATGAATTCCACCCCTTGAGCGCGTGCCGCATCTTTCGCCACGCGCATCATCCATGCGTTCTGGCGCGGGTCGTAAACGACGAACACCCGCCGCACCTTGGGCATCATCTCCTTCAGGCGCGAGAACAACAGCGCCGGATCGGGCGACAGGACATGCACCTGCATGTTGCGCGCCTCGCTGCTTGGCGATGCCAACATCCCGCCGACCACCACGTCGATGTTCCGATCAAGCATGGCAGCGGCCTTCATCCCCTGGCGTCCCAGCGCAATCACCACTCTGACTCCTTGGCGGCGCAATGTGTCGTTCAGTTCGGTCGCATTCACTTCCGCCCCTATCGGGACAGTGACCACGCGCCCTTTCGTCTTCTCGCCGATGCCGCCGATGATCTGCGCGAAGATGCTGCGGTAGGGTTCGCTGGCATTCGGGTAGATCACCGCGATGATGCCGGTTTCGGATGCCTGTGCCGGATTGTTGGCCATGGCGGACGGAGTTTTGGGTTCAGCCCATGCCGGAACGGCGGAAAATGCCAGCAAAGCGACAGCCAGCAACCAGCTCCCCGCATTTGTTCGGCGGAGGGACTGAGGCGAGGTACGGTCTCGAGTGGCGAATTTTTCCATGACGATGATCTTCGACGGAATGGCTCGCGCGAGCTATGGACTATCCTTGGGCAGGCTTGACGGCGGCTCCTTGATGCCTAGGGTGCAATACCGAAGTCTCCGGCAAGCGGTGATACCAGAATTTGCTTTTTGCATTCTATTGTTTTGGGTTGGCGCTGATCGCAGTCGACTTATAACCTCCCTCGCCGCCAAGAACAATAGACCGAAATGCCTATATATTCCGGCCTAGTCCTACAACAACCCCATCGCCACCAGCGCGATGAATGCGGCGAACAGCACGAAGTGGCTGATGCCCTCGATCGCGTTGGTCTCGCCGTCGTGCAGGTTGTTCATCACGGTGAGGAAAGTCAGTAGCAGCATCCCGCCTTGAATCGGCGTGAGCGCCATGTCGATTCGTTCGCCGTTGAACAGGGCGATGGCTTCGATCACCGGCAGCGTCAGCAGCACGGTGGCGAGCGAAGCGCCCAGTGCGATGTTGACCGTGGTCTGCATGCGGTTATGTTGCGCGGCCCTGAGTGCGGTCAGGATCTCGGGGCTGGCGGAGATCAGTGCGACCAGCACGGCGGGGATAGCCTTCGGCAGGCTGCTGCCGGTAAGTCCCGCATCCAGCAGCACCGACAGCACTTCCGACAGCAGGCCGACCAGCACGATCGCGCCCAGCATCACCGCGACATGCAGCGAGTTCGGGCTATGTGCTTCGTCGTGCGCTTCGTCGTCGGTCTCGCTGGAGTATTCGAAGAAGGTGCGGTGCTCCACGGTCTGCAGGCGCAGGAAGGCCAGATACATGATCGCCATGATGCCGATGGAGAAGACCGAGTAGATCTGCCATTTCGCTTCCGGCACGAAGTCCGGGATGAACATGCCGACGCCGATGGCGACCAGCAGCATCGCGATGAAGGAGTTGGCCGAGTCCACGTTGTATTTGGTGCTACCGTGCTTCAGTCCGCCGACGATGGCGGCGAGGCCCAGTATGCCGTTGATGTCGAACATCACCGCGGCGAACACCGTGTCGCGCGCCAGCGTCGGGTTGGGTTCGCCCATCAGCAGCACTACCAGGATCACGACCTCGACCGATACCGCGGCGAGTGTGAGGATCAGCGTGCCGTAAGGCTCGCCGAAGCGCATCGCCAGCACTTCGGCGTGATGCGCGATGCGGAAAGCGACGCCGATGATGGCCGAGAGTATCACCAGCAGCAGCCCCCACAGCATCCCGCCGCCATGTTCGACTGCGGCGTGTTCGAGGGCGAAGCCCAGCCCGAGGACGAACAGGGCGATGGCGATAGGGAATTCGGATTTGAGGTATTTCATGGAGGTCGGAGTCGAAAAAGATGTCGCGCACACTAGCTGGTCGATGCCGCAACGTCAACACGAAATCCCCGGAATCGGTTGACCGTGGGGCTTGCCGCACCTATCATGGACGGCATGGAGTTTTTTTCATCGGTTCAAATATTTACAGGGGGTTGTCATGGTAGAGCAAAAAGCAAAAACTGCTGCGGTCAAGAAGACTGCGGCGACTGCTAAGTCGAAAACTGCAGCTGCGGCGACTCCGGTCGCAAAAAAGGCTGCTGCACCTGCAGTGAAGAAGGCCGCTGCGCCAGCGGTTAAGAAAGCCGCGGCACCCGTTGCGGAGAAGAAGGTAACGACCAGGAAGGCTGCGGCCCCCAAAGCCAAGGCGACTGCAAAGCCGTCGCCGGAAGAGCGGTACCGCATGGTCGAGACGGCAGCCTATTTCATCGCCGAGCGCCACGGATTCCAGGGGAATTCGACCGAGCACTGGGTGGAGGCCGAGCGCCAGATCGCGGGCATGCTGGGAGATTAGTCGGCGTGGAGTGAACCGCATGGCCCGCCATGCGGATAGTGCGCAGGTTAAATGCCTGCCCCGATCGATGCGTCCATGTGGTTCGACAGAATCATCTTGGGCCTTCCGATCTGGGATTCGAATTCGGCCAGCGGAACCGCCTTGCTGAACAGGTAGCCCTGGAAGGCTTGGCAACCGTTCTGTCGCAATATCTCCAGCTGTTCCTCCGTCTCCACTCCTTCGGCGATCACTTCCAGATTGAAGTTCAGTGACATGTCGATGATGGTCTTGACGATGATTGCATCGCTCTTGTCTATCACGATGTCGCGCACGAACGACTGGTCGATCTTGATCTGGTTCAGCGGCAGTTGTTTCAGGTAGCTGAGCGACGAGTAGCCGGTGCCGAAATCGTCCATCGAGAACTGTACGCCGAACTGCTTCAGCGCGAGCATCTTCTGTACCGTCTCTTCCACATCGTTCAGTACGATGCTCTCGGTCAGTTCCAGTTTCAGGCGTGTCGGATCGATGCCGTATGTCTTCAGCAACTCTCCAATCTGTGCGACGAAATTCGGCTGGCGGAATTGTCGTGCGCTCACGTTCACCGCAAGCTGCAGGTGACGGGTCGCCGTGGAGTCCTGCCATTTTTGCAGTTGGCGGCAGGCCGTTTCCAGCACCCAAAGTCCGATCGGCAGGATCAGGCCGCTTTCCTCGGCCAGCGGGATGAACTGTGCCGGAGAGACGAAGCCGCGCTCTTCGTTGATCCAGCGCAATAACGCTTCGGCGCCGACGATACGCTGTTCGCGGTCGACCTGCATCTGGTAATAGAGTTGCAACTCGTTCTTGGCGAGCGCCTGGCGTAGCGCTTTTTCCATCATTGCGCGCGATTCGACGGCTCTTTGCATATCGGTCTCGAAGAAGCGCACCGCGTTGCGTCCGGCGGACTTGGCTTGGTACATCGCGGTATCCGCGCGCTTGAGCAGTTCGTCCACCGTCGTGCCGCGTCCATGGAACAGGCCGACGCCGATGCTCACGCTGCTGTGGTGTTCGTGCTTGCCGAGGAAGTATGTCTCGCTGAGCGTGGCGACGATCTTCTCGGCGATGTCTTCAGCCTGGTTGGCCGCCAGCAGTTCGCTGCTGCCCAGCCCTTGCAGGATGACCACGAACTCGTCTCCGCCGAGGCGCGCGACTGTGTCGGTTTCGCGCACGCTGACCCTGAGTCGTCTTGCGACCTCGATCAACAGCATGTCGCCGATATCGTGCCCCTGCGTGTCGTTCAGGATCTTGAAGTTGTCCATGTCCATGAACAGCAGCGCGCCGAACGAGCCGTTGCGCTCGCTGGCGATCAGCGACTGGATCAGTCTGTCCATCAGCAAGCGGCGGTTGGGAAGTTCGGTCAGGGTGTCGTAGAAGGCCAGCCGCTGGATCTCTTCCTCGGCGCGCTTGCGCTCGCTGATGTCCATGAAGATCGCCACATAGTGGGTGACTTCCTGTTGATCGTTGCGCACTGCGGAGATGGTCAGCCATTTTGGATAGATGGTGCCGTCCTTGCGCTTGTCCCACATCTCGCCGGACCAGATGCCCTTGGCGAGCAGTGTGGCCCACATCTCCTGGTAGAACTGCCGGTCGTGGCGGCCCGATTGCAGGATATTGGGATTCTGGCCGATCGCCTCAGCGGTGCTGTAGCCGGTCAGTTGTTCGAAGGCGTGATTGACGTTGATGATGCGAGCTTGGGTATCGGTGACCACGATAGCCTCGTGGGTTTCGAAGGCTATCGAGGCGATGCGCAGTTTCTCTTCGGTCTGCTTCTGGGCGGTGATGTCGGTGCTGATGGCGATGTAGGAGGACGAGCTCGATAGCGGCACGAAGGTGTTCTTCACCCAGTACAGGCTGCCATCCTTGGCGCGGTGGCAGGTCTCGCCGTGCCACACGATATGGTTTCTGATGGCATCCGACATCTCGCGGTAGAACGTCGCATCGTGCAGTCCGGACTTGACGATGCGATGGTTCTGTCCAATCAGTTCTTCGCGCCGGTATTGGCTGATCGCGCAGAACTTGTCGTTGACGTAGCTGATCGTGCCGTCCAGCCCGGCGATCGCGACGATCGCATGCTGGTCGAGTGCGAACTTCTGCTGGTTCAGTTCGCCGAGCAGATGCTGCAGGTCGATGTCGCTGTCGTCTTTGTCCAGCTGGGATCGGCTCAGGCGGAAGCTGATCGCGAAAGCCAGCGCCAGAACGAAGAACACCAGCAGCATGGTCTGTTTGCGCAGCAGATGGTGATGGATGCCGAGTGCCGCGGCATCGATGTGTTTCACCATCTTCATCCGGCCGGTATTCGCATCGTCGTTCGCCCCATCGCTGGCGATGGTGCGCCTGGGGTAGACGGTGTCGAACATCCATAGGCCGCCTTCGGCATCGAAGAAATGTCCGGAAGGCGCCTTGTCGATTTTTTGCCAGACATCGGGCTGCAGGCTCGCCATACTGGCGCGATGCGGCAGCATGAAGCCGAATTCCTGTGCAGGATCGCTGCTCTTCAGCCAGTAGCCTTGTTCGTTGAGCAACATCCAGCTGGAGTTTTCGGTCGCGGAGACCTGGTCGATATGGTCGAACAGGTCTCGTGCGGAGTATGAAATGACGGCGATGCCGCGCGCGTCGCCCTTCGCGTCGAACAGACGGGCAGCGGCGCGCAGCGTCGGGCGCGGCGGTTGTACGATAGCGTCGTCCTCGATTTCGAGATCTATCGGTGATAGATAGATCTCGTTGCGTTTGAGTCTCATCGCTTCGTCGAAATAGTAGCGCGACGATTTGTTCCCGGCGAGGCTGGACGTATCGACGGCCGCCTGGCCGCCGGATTCCGCGCGCGCCAGTTCACGGCCCTTCTCGTCTATCCATCGCACCTTGTGGTAAGCCTTCTTGGCGCCGATGAAGGCGTTCAGATCCTGTGCGAGTCTGCCGATGCGGACTCGGTCCGGAAGTTCGATGGCTTCGGTGAGCGGCGTCGAATGCGCCAGATACTGAGTGTCGTTTTTCAGCGTCAGCAGCGTGCGGTTGACCGACTCCACGCCGGCATGCACATGGTCTTTCTCGTGGGCGATCAGCGCTTTGAGATCGTCGTTGGACTCGAACGCATAGAACACGCTGCCCAGCGCGATGATGATCAGCGCGGCGGGCAGGAAGTTGCCTATCAAGCGTTTGACGAATCTGGAGTGCACGGTCGTGTGTTTGCGGTTGGCTGGTATTGCGATGCCGGGGGCGGTATTTTACCTGTTATTGCTGCCTGGCGAGACAATTCAGATAGATCGCCGCATCCGGCTGCGTACGCTCGCGCTGCGCTTGCCAGATCATCTCGGTCAGGCATTCCATCATCGCGTGTTGAGCCTCGTGTTCCGATTCGAATTTGTGCGTCAGGCGGACGAAATGGGCGCGTATGCCCGGCGGCTGGTCGATGGATATTTGCTCTTCGATGGTCAAGTGCATCATCAGGTGCAGGAAGGGATTGGGCGCGCCGTGCTCCGGCAGGTAGTCGCGGTCCAGATGGGCCTCGGCCTGCTCGAATACAGCATGATGTTCGGGATGTTTGGCGATCAGCTGCGCGGCGAGGTCTTCCAGCGGCGTCAGCAGCTCATGGGCGCGGCGCTTACGCCAGGATTCGATCAGGAAGTTGCGCGCTTCGTCGCGCGACGGATTGAACAGCATTTCTTGTCATCTTTTCGGGGGCGAGGGAGTGCGGATGATACAGCTTCCCTGTCGCGGTAAGCGAGTTCGCGGCGATTCTCCCGCTGTAATTTTCATATCCCGCGCAGGAGAGGATTCGAGTTGCTTCTCCGTTGCGGCGAATCGAATACGCGGCTAGTATTCTGTGCATGCAGCACCAACAACGGGGCTCGTTATTCAGGATTCAAGACAGATGACCGAATCTTTGCACGAGAGCGCCCATTTCATGAAAATGATTGCCGATTTCATGCCCGGTATGGTGGGCTACTGGACCCGGGATTTGCGCTCGACTTTCGCCAACCGGGAGTATCTGAACTGGTTCGGCAAGAGCACGGAGGAAATGCACGGGGTCCCAGTCCAGGATTTGTTGGGCGGCGAATTGTTCCGTAAACACGAGCCCTATATTCGTGCCGCGCTTGCGGGCCAGCCCCAGAAGTTCGATTACACGCTGGCGTTGCCGGGCAATGAAATCAGAGAAACGCTGGTTCACTATATCCCGCATCTGGATGGGAGCGAGGTGCAGGGGCTGTTCGTCCTGATCCTGGATGTGACCGAACGAAAGAACATGGAACTGGCTTTGGTTTCTGCCGCGGAAGAGCATCAGCGCCTGATCGGGCAGGAGCTGCACGACAACCTTGGGCAACAGATCGCGGCGATCGCTTATCAGGCACAGGCATTGGAACGCAAGATATCCGCGTCCAAAGATTCGGATCCCGGCAATGCGGATGCTGCGACCATCGCCGCATCGATTGCGACCCAGGCGCAACATGCCGTCATGCAATGCAAGCATCTCGCGCGGGGATTGTTGCCGCTGGAACTGGAAACCAACGGCCTGATGTCGGCGTTGCGAGCGTTCGCGTCCAGCATATCGAGCACTTATGGAGTCGTCTGCGACTTCGTGTGTATCGATGACATCGATATCGGCGATGACGAGCTGGCCCTCAGTCTGTACCGGATTGCGCAGGAAGCCGTACACAACTCGATGCGCCACGGCGGCGCTCGCAATCTGACGATTGCGCTGAAGGAGCGGGAAGGCTTGCTCAGTCTGTCGATCAGCGATGACGGTTGCGGCCTGGAGGGCTTGACCGCCAAGGGCGCGACTGCGCCGGGAATGGGGATAGGCATCATGCAATACCGCGCCCTCCGGATTGGCGCGACGCTGAAACTTGGGCCCCGCGCTGCGGGAGGCACAGAAGTCCTGATAGAAAGACAAACGCGCTGATGTCGGTCTTGAAAACACAAGTCATGCTGGTCGACGACCATGCCATGGTGCGGCATGGCATGGCGATGCTGGTCAATGCCGAGCCGGACATGGAGGTATGCGCCGAAGCCGAAGACGGCGGCGAGGCGATGGCCGTGCTCGAAGCGGAGCATCAGCCCGACATCGTTCTGGTGGACTTGTCCCTGAAGACCCTCTCGGGCTTCGAGCTCATCAAGAGCATGCATATCCTGATTCCCGCTTTGCCCGTGCTGGTCGTTTCCATGCACGACGAAACCGTTTATGCGGAACGCGCCCTGCGGGCCGGCGCGCGCGGTTACGTGATGAAACAGGAGCCGGGTGGGGTGTTGATGGCAGCTATCCGCGAGGTGTTGAAGGGAAATTATTACCTGAGCGAGCAGATGCGCACGAAGTTGCTGAATCGTTTCGTGACCGGAAACACCGAATCTGAACAGTTGATCAATAGCCTGACGCCCAGCGAATTCGAGGTTTTGCATCTCATCGGCTCCGGGCACAGCAGCCAGGAAATAGCCCGTTTGCTCAGCCGCAGCATCAAAACCATAGAAACGCATCGCGCCAACATTCGCGCCAAGCTGGAACTGAAAGACGGTGCCGATCTGATGCGCTACGCTACCCACTGGATCACGGCGGCGCATTAAGAGCCACTCCAAACATCGGAAAGTTTAAGTAAGGGAAACCCCTAGGCTGAAACAAGGGTTTCTCCAGTATGTCCCCGGTGCCAGCCGAGTTACGATGCCGCCACTTAAAATAAACGAGTATCGCCGTGAGTAAAGCCAGAAAAACAGAGAGTGCCGATTCCGTCGTCGGCAAGCCCGGTAAGTCTCCCGCCCCCAAGTCGAAAACAGCCAAGCCGGCTGCACTCAAGTCGAAAACAACCAAGCCAGCGGCACCTGGCTCGAAAACAGTCAAGCCCGCGGTCCGCGCCGATGCGCCGCAGGCCGCCGTCGCCGCGAAGAAGGCCGCAACCATCGTCGGCAGAATCAAGAAGTCGGTTGAAGTTGTCGTCAATTCCTCGGCTGAGGAGATTAACTTCCTTGCAGAGAAGGCCAGTAAGAAGCCGCGCAAGCCTCGCAAGGCCGCCGTCAAAAAAATCGTGCCGGTGTCGGCCCATGTCGAGGAACGGAACTTCATCGTCGGCATAGGTGCATCGGCCGGAGGATTGGAAGCGCTCTCCGATCTGATCGCTTCGTTGCCCGACGATCTGGGCGTTCCTTATATCGTCGTCCAGCATTTGTCGCCTACCCACCGCAGCATGATGGTGCCGCTGCTGGCGCGCGAAACTTCGATGCTGGTTAAAGACGCGGAAGACGGCGAAACGCCGTTGGCCAACGTCATCTATGTCACCCCCGCCAACTGGAACATCATCCTGAAAGACGGTGTGATGCGATTGCTGGTTCCGGGCAAGACCATCCTGCCCAAGCCTTCGGCGACCGCATTGTTCAATTCCATGGCGGAGGAAAAAGGCGAGGATGCCATCGGCGTGATTCTCTCCGGCACCGGTTCTGATGGCGCGGCAGGCATCGCCGCGCTCAAGGCCGCCGGCGGCTTCACCTTCGCCCAGGACCCCGAGGCGGCGAAGTACAGCGGTATGCCGCAGGCGGCCATCAGCACCGGTTGCGTCGAATGGGTGCTGAGTTGCAAAGGGATCGCCGAAGAGATCACGGCCATCGCGAGGGCGCACGGTTTAATCAACCGTGCCACCAAACAGGAAAATGCGCCGGCCACGATGAAGGGCCTGCTGCAAATGGTGTACAAGCATTCCAAGATAGATTTCTCGGGCTACAAGGAAGCGACGCTGTCGCGTCGCGTCGAACGCCGCATGGCGGCGAACCGCCTGAACAATCTCGCCGCGTATTTCGATTATTGCAGCAAGAATCCCGACGAGCTGAACAAGCTCAGCAAAGATATTCTGATTTCCGTTACGGCATTCTTTCGCGACCGGAACAGCTTCGAGGGCTTGCGCAAAACGCTGGCGGAGATCATTGCCGGCAAGGAGCCCGGCGACGAGATTCGCATATGGGTTCCGGCATGTGCCACGGGAGAAGAGGCGTATTCGATCGGCATTCTGTTGTCGGATATCTTGGGCGGCAGGATGAACGATTACCGCATCCAGATATTTGCCACCGACATCGACATGGATGCCATGGCAGTGGCGCGCAAGGGCATCTATTCCGAAAGTTCTTTGGCCGAAGTCAGTGCAGACACGACCGCACGCTACTTCAGCAAGAAAGCCGATCTCTACGAAATTGCCCGTCCGATTCGCGACATGGTGGTATTCGCCCGTCAGGATCTGGTGCTGGATCCGCCGTTCCTGCGCCTGGATCTGGTCAGTTGCCGTAATCTGCTGATCTATTTCCAGCCCCTGTTGCAGACGAGGGTGCTGTCAATTTTCCATTTCTCGCTCAGGCCGTCGGCGTATTTGTTCCTGGGGAAATCCGAGAGCATCGTGCACCAGGATCATCTGTTCGTCCCGGTCAGCAAGGAGGCGCGCATCTTCAAACGCGTCGCCGCAAAAGATCAAATCATACCTATTCCGCTTTATTCCAGTCAGGAGGCGGGCGCGGGTGCGAATGCCAAGCCGCCGATCACGCTCACGGAGAGGGCGACACGCAAGCAGGAGAGCAAGTTGCAGAAGGCGCTCTCCGAGATTTACGCGCCTCCGAGCGTGCTGATCAACAAAGAAATGGATGTGATTGAGATTCACGGAGACATGCAGGCATTCTTGCAATTTCCCTCGGGCAAGATGGAAACGAACCTGGCGCAACTGTTGCGCCGTGAATGGCGTACCGAGGTTCAAACGCTGGTCCATCACGCCGATCTCAAGCACACCGTCGCAATGGGACGTATCAGGCCTGTCAAACACAGAGCCGGCCACAGCATAAAGATCGAAGTGCATCCAGTGACATCGCGTGACGATCAAAAACAGTTTTTGATCAGTTTCATTTCGCAAGATATCCAGAAAGACGACGTTTCCGCTGCGGATCTGCCACTCCCGAATAGCCGTGAAATCGAAGACGAGCTGATCGCTACCCGCGAGCATTTGCAAACCGTCATCGAGGAGCTGGAAACTTCCAATGAAGAGTTGCAAGCGTTGAACGAAGAAATGCAGGCGGCCAACGAAGAGCTGCAATCTTCCAACGAGGAACTGGAAGCATCCAACGAAGAGCTACAGTCCACCAATGAGGAGCTGACCACGGTCAATGAGGAATTGATCGTCAAGGGAGGCGAACTGAGCCTGGTAAATACCGAGCTTGAGAACCTGCAAAACAGCACCGGATTCTCGCTTGTATTGCTGGATCAAGATTTGCGTTTGCAGCGTTATAACAAGGAGGCTGCCAGCCTGTTCGGTTTTAGTTTGCATACACTAGGCAAGTCGATCCCCGCACTCTCGATTCCCGTGATAGAGGTGCTGGGATCGGCAAAGCAAGCCATGGCGGACGGCATCAAGCGGCAGCAACAGATGAGCTTCGGCGGCAAGCACTACAACGTCTTGTGCTTTCCCTACACCTCGCAGGATCAGACGCTGGGCGGCGTCATCATCACCTTCATCGATGAAACCGAACTGGTCGATGCGCAGCGAGATATCTTGGAAAGCCAAGAGCGGCTGGTCGGTGTGATGCAGAATTCGCCGTTGCACATCACCATCAAAGATCCTGCCGGCCAGTACCAGTTTGTGAACTCAGCCTTTGAGATCACTTTCGGGCTGGATCAAAGCGAGGTTATCGGCAAAACGGATACGCAGATATTCCCCGAACCGCTCGCCGCTATTTTTGAAAAACTGCACTTTGATGTGTTGCACAGGAAGAATCGCGTGGAAGCGGAGGAGCGTATCCAGATTGCCGATCAGCAGCAGTGGTTCGCATTCATCTGCTATCCGATCAATGACGAGCAGGGTTCGGTCAGGGCCGTATGCAGCCAGGCGATCAACATCACCGAGCGCAAGGAGCTGGACGAGCAGAAGAAGCTGACCGCCAAGTTCTTCGATTCGGCCAACGAGGGCATCGTCATCACCGATGTCAATCAGCGCATCGTCAAGGTCAACCACGCTTTCACCAAGGTCACCGGATACGAGTCTGCGGATGCCATAGGCCGAACCCCTAAACTGCTGGATTCCGGCAAGCAGGATGCCAAATTCTACGTGGCCATGTGGCACGATCTGAACACGCAGGGTTGGTGGCAGGGCGAGCTATGGAACAAGCGCAAGGACGGCAGCCTGTATCTCGAATGGCTGACCATCAACACGGTCCGCGACGAGCAGGGCGAACTGACCAACTATATCGCTATATTCTCGGACATCACGCTCATCAAGGCCTCGCAACAGCGGCTCGAATATATGGTCGCCCACGACGAGCTGACCAATCTGCCCAACCGCAACGAGCTTAAGGGGCGCATGACGCAGGCGTTTTTTCGCGCCAAACGGCACGGCAGCAATTTTGCACTGATGTTCCTCGATCTGGATAACTTCAAGAATATCAATGACAACCTCGGGCATGACGCCGGAGACATCCTGTTGCAACAGGTAGCGGAACGGTTGAGCATCTGTGTGCGTGGAGAAGATACCGTTGCCCGCATCGGTGGGGATGAGTTCAATGTGTTGCTGGAAGATGTGACGGAAACGCAGATCGCCAATACCGCGCAGCGCATACTGGACAAAGTTTCCAAGCCGTACCTCATCAAGGATCAGCAGGTTTTTGTTTCCGCCAGCGTTGGCATCGCGATTTACCCCAAGGATGCCGACGATATTGAGACGCTGACCAAGAATGCCGATTCGGCCATGTATCAGGCCAAGGGACAAGGAAAGGACAGCTACCAGTTTTTCACTTCCGATCTGAAAGAGCGTATCAGTCACCGCATCGAGCTCGAAAATGCACTGCACAAAGCAATCGAAGAGAAGGAGCTGAAACTGGTTTATCAGCCCGAATTCGATCTTGTAAGTGGCGAGCTTGTTGGCGCGGAAGCTCTGCTGCGCTGGGATAGCAAGCTGTTTGGCCCGGTCGGGCCGGGCGAATTCATACCGATAGCCGAGGAGTCCGATCTCATTCTGGATATCGGCGAATGGGTGATCGAACATGCCGCCGAGCAATTGAGCACCTGGCGCAGAAAAGGCAAGGCCTTGCCCGGAACGCTGTTTGTGAATGTCGCCGCGCGCCAGTTGATGCGCCAGCCTTTGCTGGCCATCATCACTCGGCAGTTGCAACGATACCGTTTGCCACAAGGCTCCATCGGCATCGAAATGACCGAGCGTACGCTGATGAACGGCAATGAAGAAATCACCCGCAAACTGCACAAGATCGAATTGGAAGAGATTCCCATCGCCATCGACGATTTCGGTACGGGCTATTCGTCTCTGTCGTATCTGAAGACATTTCCGATTTCCTTCCTCAAGATACCGAACGAGTTCGTGGAAGGAATCACCTTCGACGAGAGCGACAAGGGCATCGCTACTGCGATTCACGGCGTCAGCACAGCGCTCAAATTGAAAACCATTGCGGAAGGCATCGAAACGTCTGAGCAACTGGAGGTTCTACGTCAAATGGGTTGCCAGACCGGGCAGGGATATTTCCTGGGCAAGCCTGTCGATGCGGAAACATTCACAGATCTTTTTATTGCAGGAGGACGTGCTTTATGAACAGCAAATTTCATTCTAATCAGACGGTGGTTGCTCAGGCCGACGCATGCGATGCGGAGGACGGCCCGGTTCTCGATACGATGTTTTTTCATGGCGAATCCGCTATCAAGAACCGTCGGCCCACCAGACTGAGCCTGGAGCTGCTCAATCGCGCCAAGGAAAGAGAGTCGGCCGGAAGCGATGCCCGCATGGGTGCGGAATGCCGGCACAGGGAAGAGTCCGCCAAAGAGGCCGGTCAGGCCGGCAGCGGGTCGGCGCGATAGAGCCACCCGTTCCGCCGTGGGCTCATGAGCACACGGCGGAACGCATCCTCTCAATCGAACTTTTTATCCCTGTATTCGCACAGGTTTTCGATGATGCATGCGCCGCACTTCGGTTTGCGCGCCTGGCACACATAGCGGCCGTGCAGGATCAGCCAGTGATGCGCGTCGTGCTTGAATTCCTCCGGCACCACCTTGATCAGTTTGTTCTCGACTTCCAGCACGGTCTTGCCGGGTGCCAGCCCGATGCGGTTGCTGACGCGGAAGATATGTGTGTCCACCGCGATGGTCGGCTGGCCGAACGCGGTGTTGAGTATCACGTTGGCGGTCTTGCGGCCGACGCCGGGCAGCGCCTCCAGTTCCTCGCGCGTCTGCGGGACCTCTCCGTCGTGATGTTCCAGCAGCAAACGGCAGGTCTGGATCACGTGTTTCGCCTTGGTCTTGTACAGGCCGATGCGCTGGATGTACTCGCGCAGGCCTTCTTCGCCCAGATCGAGTATCGATAGCGGCGTGTTGGCGACCGGGTACAGCTGACGCGTCGCGGCGTTGACGCTGATGTCGGTGGCCTGCGCCGACAGCATCACCGCGACCAGCAGCTCGAACGGCGTGCGGTATTCCAGTTCGGTGGTTGGGTGAGGGTTTGCCGCTTGCAGGCGCAGGAAGATATCGCGGCGTTTAGCTGCGTTCATCAGGCTTGTGCGGTGCTGTCGGCGACTGCGGCGACCGTTTGTTCGCGCGCCTTCTGTTCCGCGCGCAGGTCCAGCCAGTTGCGTCCGGCGATCAGCAGGCCGAGCACGATGAAAGCGCCGGGCGGCAACACCGCGAGTAGGAAGCCGTGATAGTCGGGGATCACGGTGATCACCCAGGACTTTGCGGCCTCGCCGAACACCATGTCGATGCCGGAAAACAGTGTGCCGTGGCCGAAGATCTCGCGGATCGCGCCCAGCACGCCCAGCACGGCGGTCAGCCCCAGGCCCATCGCGATGCCGTCCAGCGCCGAGGCCGCAGCGCCGTTCTTCGATGCGAACGATTCGGCGCGCGCCAGCACGATGCAATTGGTCGTGATCAGCGGCAGGAAGATGCCCAGCACCACATAAAGCGAGTAGGCATAGGCGTTGATCAGCAGTTGCACCATGGTGACCAGCACCGCGATCAGCAGCACGTACACCGGGATGCGCGCTTCGTTGGGGATATATTCGCGGATAGCCGCGACCGCGGCCCCAGACAACGCCATCACCAGCGTGGTCGCCAGTCCCAGGCCGACCGCATTCACCACCGAACTGCTGATCGCCAGCAGCGGACAGAGCCCCAGCAACTGGGCGATGCCGGGATTCTGTTTCCACAGGCCGCTATAGAAGATGTCCTTGATTTCCTGGTAGGTCATTTGGCGTTCTCCTTCGCGGCGGGTGCGAACAACTCGTCATGGTGTCGTTCCGCGTAGCGCAGCGTTTTGTGCACCGCCTTGACGATCGCGCGCGGCGTGATGGTCGCACCCGCGACGTAGTCGAATGCGCCGCCGTCCTTCTTCACCTTCCAATCGGCGTCCTTGCGTCCGGTCAGTGACAGGCCGTCGAAGCCGGTGATCCAGCCGCTTTTCGCGATCTCGATATAGTCGCCCAGTCCCGGCGTTTCCTTGTGTGTGACCACGCGCACGCCGCCCAGGCGGCCGTCGCGGCGGATGGAAACGATCAGGTCGATGCGACCGCTGTAGCCGTCCGGTGCGATGGCTTGCAGCACAACGATGGACGGTTCGCCGTTCAGCCGGCCGCGATAGATCGTGGTTGGCGTCTTCGTGCCCAGCAGCTCGTCTGCCGCCAGTTCGGAGGTGTCCTTCATGATGTCGTTGTCATAGGCCGAAGCCGGTGCGATCTGCGAGACCAGCTTCAGCTTCTCGTTTTCCACGCTCCGCGCGATGGTGTCGTGCGTCAGCTCATAGGTCAGCGCCAGCATGGCGGTGCCGATCAGCGCGAAGAACAGCAGGTTGGCCGCGGTATGCAGCGAGGCCTTCGCTATCGTGCGCCTCATCGTTCGCCTCCGCTCTTCTTGCCGAACACTTTCGGCTGGGTGTACAGCACGATCAGCGGCACGCAGATGTTCATCAGTAGCGTGGCGAAGGCGGTGCCGTCCGGGAATCCGCCGAAGGCGCGGATCAGGTAGGTTAAAAGTCCTGCGCCTGCGGCGAAGATCAGCTTGCCCTTGTTTGTGGTCGGGCCGGTCACCGGGTCGGTCAGTATGAAGAACGCGCCCAGCATCGCCGCCCCCGAGAACCAGTGGAACAGCGGCGTGACATAGTGGGCCGGATCGGCCAGATGGAACAGGCCTGCGGTGGCGAACAGCGCGCCGAGATAGGCGACCGGAATATGCCAGCTGATGATGCGTGCGGCGATCAGGTACAGGCCTCCGGCGAGGAATCCCCACGACACCATTTCGCTGCCCTGTCCGGCCAGCCGTCCGTAGATCGGCATGTCGAAGATCTGTTTGACCGGCTCGTCGAGATGCAGGTGCGTTTTCAGCGTGTCCAGCGGCGTGGCCATGGTGATTGCGTCCAGCGTCACGCCCGGCGGCAATGAGCCGATGAATATATAGCGCAACTGTTCGAGGAAGCTCAGTTCTATCTGCCCCAGCCCGTGCGGGGTGAGCCAGTGCGTCATCGGCACCGGGAATGACACGATCAGTACGGCGAAACCGATCATCGCCGGATTGAACGGGTTGTTGCCGAGGCCGCCGTACAGATGCTTCGCGACGACGATGCAGAATGCGGTGCCGACCACGATCAGCCACCAGGGGGCGAGCGGCGGGATGGACAGCGCCAGCAGCCAGCCGGTCAGCAGCGCGCTGTTGTCCTTCAGGAACGGGGCGACGGGGCGGTCGCGCAGCTTCAGCATCGCGGCTTCGGTCGCCAGTGCGGTGATGCTGGCCAGCGCGATGGAGACGAGAATAGCCGGGCCGAAATACCAGACGTAAAGTGCGATGCCGGGAAGCAGCGCCAGCATCACCCTGAACATGATCTGCGCGACGGTGTCCGGTTTGCTGATGAAGGGAGAGAAGAATGCGGCCATGTTATTCCTTCGGGGGTTCCACGTCGGATTTCGCCATCTCGCGCATGCGGGCGCGGCGCGCCTCGATTTCGGCGATCTCCGCCAGTTGCTCCGCGGACAGGTTCTCGGTGTTCTTCGGCTTGATCGCCGCGGCCTGCTCTTTGGCGTGTTCGATCGCGGCCTGGATCTTCATCTGGGCGGTGGTCTCCGGAGTCGCGTCGGGATTGATTGCGACGGCGGGAGGCTCGACCGGTTTCGCCGCCTGCGCGGCCTTTTCCTTCGCGGCCAGCCGTTCGGCCTTCTCTCGCTTCTCGCGTTCGATGCGGAACTCGCGGTATTCGTGGCGTTCGCGCGCCCGGTCGGCGGCCAGTTTGTCTTGTTCGCGCATGCGGATCTCGCTCTTGGCGAAGCGGAAATACTGCACCAGCGGGATGTGGCTGGGGCAGACATAGCTGCATGCGCCGCACTCGATGCAGTCGAACAGGCTGAACGCCTGCGCCTGGCCGAAGTTCTTCGACTGGGCGAACCAGAACAGATCCATGGGTTGCAATTCCGCCGGGCATACCTGGGCGCAGCGAGTGCAGCGGATGCAGGGCAGCGCCGGCGGAGGCGCGGGGAACAGTTTCTTGGCGGCGGCGATTATGCAGTTGCTTGCCTTGACTAGCGGCACGGAGGTCGACGGCAGCGGCATGCCCATCATCGGGCCGCCCATGATATGGCTGTCGGTGTCGGGCAGCGGTTCGCCCAGTGCGATCAGTTCGGATAGCGGTGTGCCTATCAGCGCCTCGTAGTTGCCGGGCCGACGGACATTGCCGGTCACGGTGACGACGCGCGAAACCAGAGGCTCGCCGTGGGCGATCGCGCGCCAGGCACTGTAGACGGTCGCGACGTTGAAGCATTGCACGCCGATATCGGTCGGCAGCTTGCCGGACGGCACTTCGAGGCCGGTCAGCACGCGGATCAGCTGTTTCGCGCCGCCGCCCGGATACACCGTCGGCACGGTGACGACCTCGAAGGGCAGGCCGCCGTCGGCCACTGCGCGGTGCATCGCCGCTATCGCCTCCGGCTTGTTGTCCTCGATGCCGATCAGCACTTCTTTCGCTTCGAGCATGGAGCGAAGCATCTCGGCGCCCTGCACGATCCCGGCCGCGCGTTCGCGCATCAGCATGTCGTCGCAGGTGATCCAGGGCTCGCATTCCGCGCCGTTCAGGATCAGCGTGCCGATCTCCTTGTTCGGGTGGTTGCGTAGCGGCCGCAGCTTGATGTCGCTGGGAAACACCGCGCCGCCGAGCCCGACGATGCCGGCCATGCGCAGCCGGTGGCGCAGTTCTTCTGCGGGCAGGGTGCGGTAATCGCTTGCCTCGCGCAGGAACCACTCGTCCTTGCCGTCCGGGATCAGCGTCGCGCACAGGTCGGGCAGGCCGGAAGGATGGGCGACCGGCTGCATGTCGATCACGGTGATCGTGCCTGACGTCGGCGCATGCACTGCGCTGGAGACGAAGCCGACGGGCTCGCCGATGAGCTGGCCTTTCAGCACATGGTCGCCGACCTGTACGACAGGTTTGGCGGCTTCGCCTGCATGCTGGCGGAACGGAACGATCAGTTTCGCCGGCAGCGGTGCGGCGGAAATCGGCTGCTGCGTCGATGGCGTCTTGTTGCCGGGCGGATGCACGCCGCCGTGGAATTTGTATAGCGTCCTCATGCGGATTCCCGACCGACGGTATTGGCTGGCTGCAACGCATAGACCGGATAGCGCCATTTCCAGTTCTCGAGGTTCTCGCCTATGGATTCCATGCTGATGCAATCCACCGGGCACGGAGGCAGGCAGAGTTCGCAGCCTGTGCATTCGGAGGCGATGATGGTGTGCATCTGCTTGGCCGCACCGACGATGGCATCCACCGGGCAGGCCTGCAGGCAAAGCGTGCAGCCGATGCAGGTATTCTCGTCGATGAAGGCGACGGCCTTGGGCTTGGGTTCTGCACCACTGCCGAACGGCTTGAACTCGACGCCGAGCAGGTCGGCCAGTTTCTTGATGCCTTCCTCGCCGCCGGGCGGGCACAGGTTGATGTCGGCTTCGCCGTTCGCGATTGCATCGGCGTATGGGCGGCAGCCGGGATAACCGCATTGTCCGCACTGGGTCTGCGGCAGGATCGCGTCGATCTTGTCCGCCAGCGGGTTGCCTTCGACGCGGAACTTGATCGCCGAATAACCCAGCACCGCGCCGAGCGCGATCGCAATGATGGACATCACCAGCAGCGCCGACAGCATTATTGGACCGAGCCCATTATTTGATTAAGCCGGGTCATTTGATTAAGCCGGAGAAACCCATGAATGCGAGGCTCATCAGCCCGGCGGTGATCATCGCGATGGCCGAGCCCTTGAATATCCCCGGTACGTCCGCACCTTCCATGCGTTCGCGCATGCCGGCGAACAGCACCATCACCAGCGTGAAGCCGAGTGCGCCGCCCATGCCGAAGAACAGCGACTCCATGAAGTTGTGGTTGGCCTGCACGTTCAGCAGCGGGATGCCCAGCACAGCGCAGTTGGTGGTGATCAGCGGCAGGTATATGCCCAGCACCTGATGCAGCACCGGGCTGGTTTTCTGGATCACCATCTCGGTGAATTGCACGATGCCAGCGATCACTACGATGAACGACAGCGTAGTCAGGTAGGAGAGCTCGGGGCCGAGCAGGTATTCGTTGATCAGGTAGCTGGCCCCCGAAGCCAGCGTCAGCACGAAGGTCGTCGCCATGCCCATGCCGATGGAGGCCTCCAGTTTCCTGGAGACCCCCATGAACGGGCATAGCCCGAGAATCTTGACCATCACGATGTTGTTTACAAACACCGTACCGACCAGAATCAGCAAATATTCAGTCATCACACGCTCGCAAAAACAGGCGCGGATTATGCGCCTATTCACCCCCCCCATCAACCGCGCCGTAGGTATATGGATATGCCTGCAAGTTTGGTGCGGGCGCTGCCGTAGCCGGGGTGAAGCACCGCGGATGGCCGCTTGCGGTTAGAATCCGCGCCAGCTTCCAGAATTCTGCTATGGACAGATGGCCAAGGACCCCACCGATTACAGCACCGTCGATTTCATCGCGCCTGCGCTGCACGTCACGTGCGGGCAGGTGCTGATGGACCGTCAGCGCCATATCGCGATCGTCGCGAAGAAAGGGCGGAGCTGTGCGCATCTGGTGCGGGTGACATCCGGCGCTTTGCGGATGACCCGGCATAGCGCGAAAGAGATCGTCGAGGAATGGTCGGAGGCGGACTACCCGTTCGACCGTGCGCTGGCGAAGTTGCTGGAGCTCGGGCGGCAGCATGGCATTACCGATGCGGCGCGCGTGGCCCTGGAACGACTTTCCAGATCGGGGCGCGAGCCGACGCAGCACAGGCTGTTCGGCTGAGTCTATCTCCCTGATGCCGGACGACGGTCAGATGCCGCGCGTGCGGGCTGGCTCGCTCGCGGTACCGTCAGACAGCGATCCTTTTGCAGGGCATTTCTCCAGAAAATGTGTCGAATCATCCGGATATCCCTAGATTTGCTCAGGAAGCTCCTAGGCCGAATTGCCTACATATTTCGGCATATATACATCTGTCGGCAGCCAGATAGAATCCATATCGAGTGAAGTGTGCGAAGGTTCATACCCGAAGCCTCGCATGCGCTCCTCCCTGTTAGGGTGATCTTCATCGGTCACCCATTTTTTCGTAGCTTCATCAAGCATCAGGAATATGAAAGAAATCCTCGAATACCTTGCCGATTTTGGCGAAGGATCGGACCTGGAGATTGCGATCGCCACGGAGATACCGTTGGCCGACGTGCGTCTGCATTTGTCTGAACTGGTGGCGCAACAGGCAATTCTTGCGTGCCGCTCGATCAGGTTCGAGCAAGGTGAGGAGGTCGAGGAGCTGATCTGCAGAATGATAGGTTACAGTCGTCCGATCAAACGCAGCAACAAACCCAGGGCGCAGATGAAGGCGGCGTTGGCCGACAATCATCTGGCACACTCGTAACCGGCAGTTCCCGGGACATCGAATAAAGCGTCGGCCGGAAGGGGGCGGCTGGAACGATCTCTGCGTGCGTACCGGTCTAGACCGGTTCGCCGTTCTCGTCCAGATAGAACTCGTTCAGCGCGCGCTCCACTTCGGCCATGTGGGTGAGCACCGGGCCGCCGCCCATCATGATGCCTATGGTGCAGACTTCCATGATCTCCTCTAGCGTGACTCCGGCGTGTTTGCAGGCGCGCACATGCAGCGCGATGCAGTAATGGCATTGCTGGGTCAGCGCCATGCCGAGCGCGATGCGTTCCTTTTCCTTCTTGTTCAGCACGCCCGGTTGCATCGCTTCGGCCATGAAGGCCTGCACCTTGCCCATCAGCTTGGGTTTGTATTCGGTGATCATCTGGATGCCGCGGTGGGCGTGCTCCAGCACCTTGCGTTCGCTGTCGGAGCCTTTGGTTTTTTTTGTGGTCGTCATGTCGTTTTCGTCCGGATGGTTGAAGGGGTCAGCGTATGCTGCGGATCGCGTCGGCGCATTCGCCGACCAGTGCGGGGCCGCGGTAGATCAGGCCGCTGTAAACCTGTACCAGCATAGCACCTGCTTGCATCTTCTCCGCGGCATCCGTGCCGCACAATATCCCGCCGACGCCGATGATGGGCAGTGCGCCCTGCAACTCGGCGGTGAGCTGGCGTATCACCGCGGTGGATTTGTCGCGTACCGGCGCGCCGGAGAGGCCACCGGTTTCGTTGCCGTGCTTCAGGTTCTCGACGCCGTCGCGCGACAGCGTGGTGTTGGTCGCGATCACGCCATCGATGCGGTGGCGCATCAGCAGCGCGGCGATATTTTTTATTTGATCGGTGTCTAGGTCGGGAGCGATCTTCACCGCCAGCGGCACGTAGCGGCCGTGCTGCTGCGCGAGCTTCTCCTGCTCCGCCTTCAGCTGCGCGAGCAGCGCATCGAGTTCGTCGCCGCCCTGCAGCTGGCGCAAGTTTTTGGTGTTGGGCGAGGAGATGTTGACTGCGACATAGCTCGCATGGGCATATACCTTGCGCAGGCCGATCAGGTAATCGTCCGCGGCCTTTTCGATAGGCGTGACGGCGTTCTTGCCGATGTTGATGCCCAACACGCCCTTGAATTTCGCTCGCTTCACGTTCGCGATCAGCGCATCCACGCCTTCGTTGTTGAAGCCCATGCGGTTGACGATACCCTGCGCTTCGGGGATGCGGAACAGGCGCGGCTTGGGATTGCCGGGCTGCGGCAGCGGCGTGACCGTGCCGATCTCGACGAAGCCGAAGCCCAGCGCAGCGAGCGCGTCTATCGCCTCGCCGTTCTTGTCGAGGCCGGCGGCCAGGCCGACCGGATTCGGAAAGGTCAGTCCCATCGCGGTGCGAGGGTCATCGGCGGGACGGCTGGCGGCCAGCGACATCAGGCCGAGTTTGTTTGCGGCATTTAGTCCATTCAACGTGAGGTGATGCGCGGTCTCGGCATCGAGTGCGAACATCGCGGGGCGCAGCAGGGTGTACGGATTCATTTTTTGACGACGACAGGAATGGGGAATGGTTTTTTCTTGAACACTTGCGAACGGGTCTTGCCGCGCCAGTTTTCGGCTACGACATCGCCGAGCTGCAGGCACAGCAGGCCGAACAGCAGGTAGCCGAACTGTGCGGAAAGCAGGTTGTCTTCGGTCATGCCGCCGACAGCGTCGTAGAGCATTATTGAAAGATTGCCGACGATCAGGCCGGACAGTGCGGCGCAGATAAGCCGTCCCCAGTCGCCTTCGCGCAGTACGTTGAATATCGTGCTTTCGTGCCACAGCAGTTGCAGCGCGAGCAACAGGAACAGCGGGGACACCCACAGCAGCCAGGACACTGATAGTGCCGCGCCGCCGAGCAGTCCGAACGCGGCGAGCGATGCGAATACGAGGGCGGAGGTTTCGCCGTGCGGCATCGGAAGCGACGGGCCGCGCGCGAGCGTCTTGAGCAGGCCGCGGAAGGAGCCGAGCAGCGCGCGGGTGACCAGCACCGCCGGAACCGGCAACGCGAACAGCAGGGTGTCGAGTGCGATCTGCCAGATGCTGTTCTTCTGTATCGACGACCAGCTCGCGGCGTAGAAATTCAGGTAGACCAGCAGCCAGACCAGCATCGCGCCGGCCGCACCCAGCGCGAGGAAATAGTCGCGTTGCGTCGTCAGCGGGTTGTTGGTGGTGCGCAGTTTGACCAGCATGCCTGCCAGCAGCGTGTAGCCCAGCAAGGCGAGCAGCGTAAGCCCCGTTGCGGCGAGGTTGTCCTGAGTTTCGCTCGCGGCGAGTTCGGCCCATTCATGCCCGCCCAGCAGGAAGCCGACTGGCGGCAACAGCAGCAGCGCGGCGACGAAGATTATCAAGCGGGTCTGCATGGCGTTCCTTCCTTGGCGAGCGGTACCCACTCGTTGTTCACCAGGCCTTGAGCGGGCTGGTACTGGGTCTTGTAAGACATCTTTCGGCTCTCTGCGATCCAGTAGCCGAGATAGACGTAGTCCAGTTCCAGTTTGCGGCACAGTTCGATCTGCCATAGTACGTTGTAAATGCCGAGCCGAGCCTTGGGCAGGTCCGGGTCGTAGAAGGTGTAGACCGCGGACAGGCCGTCGTCGAGCAGGTCGACCACGCTGACCATGACCAATGCACCCCGTCCGTCTTGTGTGGGATCGGATGGTTCCCGGAACTCCACCAGCATGGTGTCGACGTGGCTCTGCAACAGGAAGTTCCGGTAAGACTCGGGGTCTTCGTTGTCCATGCCGCCGTCCTTGTGGCGGGCGCGCTGGTAGCGTTCGTAGAGCTCGTAATATTCAGGTTTGTCGTGCAGCGGCTGCAGCGAGGCTTCCAGATGGATATGGCGTTTCCAGGCGCGCAGTTGCGAGCGGTTAGGTACGAACTCCTTGGCCTTCACCCGCAGAGAGACGCAGGCTTGGCAGGCATCGCAATGCGTGCGGTAGGTGTGCGTGCCGCTGCGGCGAAAGCCTTTGCGCATCAGTTGCGAATAGACCGGCATGCTGATCAGGAAGGCCGGTGTCGCGACCTGCGAGCGCGCCTCCCGCTCCGGCAGGTAGCTGCACGGATACGGCGCCGTCAGGTAGAAATGCAGCGCGGTGAGCGGGATGTCGTGAAGCAGGTTCATGCGTACAGGTCGGCGTCGAAGCGCCAGTTGGTTACCGGCGCACAGTTTACCAATTCCTGCAGCCGTGCGACGAATTCGGCGCGGGGGATTTCGCGCGCGCCGAGCGATGCGAGGTGCGGCGTGTTCATCTGGCAGTCGATCAATTCGAAATCCCAACGTGCCAATTGGCGGGCGAGGTGGGCCAGTGCGACCTTGGAGGCATTGGCTTCGCGGCTGAACATCGACTCGCCGTAGAACACGCGGCCGATCGCGATGCCGTACAGGCCGCCGACCAGTTCGCCGTCTCGCCATGTCTCGACCGAGTGCGCGTAACCCAGTTCATGCAGGGCACAGTAGGCCGCGATCATATCTTCCTGTATCCAGGTGCCGTTCTGGCCGGGCCTCGGTTCGGCGCAGGCGCGCATCACCGATTCGAATGCGGTGTCGAAGCGCAGCTCGAAGCCGCCGTTGCGTATGACTCGCGCCAGCGAACGGGACAGCTTGAACTCTGAGGGGAGCAACACCATGCGCGGATCGGGACTCCACCACAGCACGGGGTCGCCGGGACTGAACCACGGGAAGATGCCGTGACGGTAAGCACCCAGTATGCGTTCCGGCATCAGATCGCCGCCGGCTGCGAGCAGTCCGTTAGGCTCTCGAAGTGCGGTTCCGACCTCGGGAAACGGGGCGTTGCCGGTCAGCCAGGGGATCACGTGCGAAGTTCCTTTTTCATGTATTCATCGAAGGGGTTTTGGGGTTATATTGCCACGAACTAACGCAATCTGTTGAAAGAGGTGGACGATGTTTTCGAACTTGTTCGGCAAGAAATCCGATCATCCGTTGGCGGATATCAAGTCCGCGATGGCTCTGCTGGAGGAGCTGCCCAGGAACGATGCGCACAAGATGTTGATGGAGCTGACCGAGTGGGTGGAATCGGTGGGCGACAACGCCGATTTTAGATTAGAACACCAGTTCGCCGTGTTGCGGTTGCTGGACGAGACCGCCCAACCCTATCTGCGCAAGCTGGTGCGCGAATATTTCTCTCCGCAGGAGATGAGCAAGTTTCAGGAGAACCGGTTGTGGCTTGTGCTGGTCAACTGGTCTCATCATGCGGCGAACGCGCATCTGGCAGTGTTCGATCGTTATTGCAGCGGCGACAAGGGGGCGAGTGCGCTCAAGTCGCAGTTGCCGTTGCTGGCGGTTCGCGCGATGCATGCGCTGAACGGCTATCTGAAATACGTCAGTGCGCATTACGGCCCGATGGACCCGTCGCTATGGAGCAAGGTGGCACGGCTCTATCAGCATGCCGAACAGCAGCAATATCTGGATGCGAAGGTCGAACTCTATTCCGGCGCGGCGGCGGCTGCCACGACGGTAAGAGGCGAGACGGCCGAACTGCTAGGCTGGTATGGCTGCGGGGTCGGCACGCTGAGTCCGCTGTCGATGCATCTGACCGAACGCATCGTCGGGCTGTATTCCGGCAGCGTGACCGTCGCCGCGCAGCAGGCTGGCGACAGCCTGTTCTGTTTCGATCTGGCGCAGCCAGCCGCGCCGTTGCGCATCAAGGCGGGCGCACGCGTGCAGCCGTCTACGCGCTTCGTCAGCATGGCTGCGATGCAGCCGAAGCTGGAAGAGCTGCTGCGTGAGCTGGCGAAGAACACCGTGCCGCAGGAACTCAGTCTGGGCGGCAATTATCCGGTGGAACTGGTGCGTGAGGCGGCACAATACCTGCGGGATTACCTGGTCGATCCTCCGCTGCGGCGCAGTCCGCGGCGCGGCATCAAGGTCGGCCTGAAGGTAGCGAACGGATTCGGCCGTTTGCTGGAAAGCACCGACATGGGATTGAACTTCAATGCGGAGCTGCCTCTGCATTGGGAGGTCGAGGACATCAGCGCCAGCGGTTTCCGTACCGTGATTCCGAATCAGGGGGCGGACGGCATACGCATCGGCAGCTTGCTGGGCATCCAGCCGGACGGCGTGACACACTGGGGTGCCGCCGTAGTGCGTCGGCTGATGCGCGACGATGCCAACCAGTTGCATATCGGTGCCGAGATGCTGGCGAATCAGATCGTCGGTGTGACGCTGGGAGCCGGGGGCGACGAGAGCCAGCATGCACTGTGGCTGATGGACAAGCCGGGCGAGTCGTCTGGCTTGGCGCGCTTACTGATGAAGGTGGATGCGTTTATCGCCCAACGCAGTTTTCAGACCAGTTTCGGGGACAAGAACTATTTGTTGATGCCTGTGGGACTGGACGAGAAGGGACTCGATTACGATCTGGCGAGATTTCGCATGATCGAACAGGAAGTCGGCGAAGACTGAGTTCTCGGTCTTCGGTTCTCATCACTCATTCGGCGTTCATGCGCTCCGTCAGCCAGCGCTGGATGTCCAGCAACTCCTCCGGGCATACCGAATGCGGCATCGGGTATTCGTGCCATTCCACTGTACATCCCAATTCTTCCAGCGCCTTTCGCGAGGCGTCGCCCAGCGCATAGGGCACGACCGTATCGTCACGACCGTGCGCCATGAAGATGGGTGTGCGCAATGCCTCCCCTCTGACTTCATCCGCGACGGTTTCGGCCAGCGGCAGGTAGGTGGAGAGCGCCAGCACGCCGCCCAGCGGGAGCCGTTGGCGCAGTCCGGTGTGAAGCGCGATGGCGCCTCCCTGCGAGAAACCGGCGAGATAGATGTCCTGCGGTGCGATACCGCGCTCCACTTCCTGCGCGATCAGCGCCTCGATGGCGGATTGCGAGGCGCGGATTCCGGCGGCGTCCTGTCGCGCACCGATATCCTGGGTGGCGATGTCATACCAGGCGCGCATCACATAGCCGCCGTTGATGGTGACGGGGCGTTGCGGGGCATGCGGGAAGATAAAGCGGACCGCAACGGGAAGTTCCAGTTCATCTGCGATGGGAACGAAGTCCTGTCCGTCAGCGCCCAGGCCATGCAGCCAGATGATGCTGTGGCGCGGCTGCTTGCCTGATTCGAGTGCTATGTGGGATAGAATGATATTATTCGGCATGTTTAATAAGCGTCTGGCGAAATAGGTCAACGACGCCATGTTAATGCATTACATGATGCTCCGGTGTCGAAGGCAACCGGGGACGGGTTAAGTCAGCAGGGAGAGAGGAATGAAAAGAAATATTACTCCGACCTCGGTGGAGCGGGTCATGCGCGCAGACGATTTCATCGTCTCGATGACCGATCTGAAGGGTCGCATCACGTACGGCAATCGAATTTTCATCGAGTTTTCGGGATACAGCGAGAAGGAGTTGCTGGGGTCCCAGCACAACATCGTCCGCCATCCGGATATGCCGCGCGCCGTGTTCCAGTTGCTGTGGGACAAGATCCAGAAGCGCGAGGAGTGCTTCGCCTATGTGAAAAACATGGCGAAGGACGGCAGTTTCTACTGGGTGTTCACCAACGTCACGCCGACCTTCGATGAAGCCGGAAATCCTACCGGATACCTGTCGGTGCGGCGCAAGCCCAAGATGAGCGGTGTGCAGACGGCGAGCGCGGTGTACGCCGCGATGCTGGAGGCCGAGCAGAAGGCCGGGCCGGCGAACGCCATCGCCGCATCCACCAAACTGTTGGTCGATATATTGAACGAAAAGGGGCTCAGCTATGACGAACTCGTCCTTGCAATTTAAGCTGGCCGCATTGTTGTGGTCGTTTTCGGTAGGTACGCTGGCCATCATCCTGACCAGCTTCGTCATGCACGGTGTCGATGTCTTCATGATGTCTTTCCTGGTAGCCAGCATCGCGGTGTCGGCCTGGGGTCAGCTGCTGGTTCGGCGCTGGCTGGCGCCCGTGCAGAAGCTCAAGGGCGTCATCGACGATGTCTCGCGTGGAAGGTTCAATAACCGGGTCACCGGTATTGCAGAAGAACGCGACGAGATCAGCCTGTTGTGCTGGAGCGTGAACGACATGCTCGACCAGTTGAACACCTTCTTCCGCGAACAGGAGACCAGCTTCCGCGCCAACCTGACCGGCAATTTCTATCGCAGGGCGGTGAGTAGCGGCTTGCACGGCGGTTTCGCCAAGGGACTGGAGAACCAGAACATCCTGCTCGACGGTATGGCGGAGCAAAAGTTGGGCGCGATGCGTACCCAAATGCTGTCGCGCGCACATTCGCTCAACACGGAAAATCTGCTGAGCAACCTGACCTCGAACCAGCGCGACCTGAAGACGATCACCGACAACATGGAAGATCTGGCCGCGCTGGCCAGGCGTACCCGCGAGGATGCCGAGGACAGTCGCGAGTCGGTCAAGGATGTGGTGCAGAGGCTTTCCGGCATCGTCGAGCGCGTGAATCACGCCAATGTCGCGATCACCCAGTTGAATGCGCGCAGCAGCGAGATCAACAAGGCGGTCGGACTGATCACATCGATCGCCGACCAGACCAACCTGCTGGCGCTGAATGCGGCGATCGAGGCGGCGCGGGCCGGAGAGGCAGGGCGAGGTTTCGCGGTGGTCGCTGACGAGGTGCGCAAGCTGGCCGAGAACACCAAGAATGCCTCCGAGTCCATCGGCAGGATCATGGGGATGTTGCAGCTCGAGGCGACCAAGATGTTGCAGGATTCCGACGAGATGCACGAGATCGCCAATTCCTCCCAAGGTGTCATCGGCAGGCTGGAACAGAAATTCGGGCAGTTCTACGAGTCGGCCATCACGACGCTGGAGGGCGCACGCTATGCGCAGGATCTCAGCTTCGCCTCGCTGGTCAAGGTGGATCACGTTATCTACAAGCAGCGTGCCTATGTGCTGATCGATGATTCCGGGAACGAAGAATGCAGAAAGGCGGTCAGCGTGGATCATACCGGTTGCCGTCTGGGCAAGTGGTATGCCGGTGCCGGCGCAGAGGTGTTCGGCGGTACCGCGGCGTTCCGCAGTCTGCTCGATCCGCACAGCAAGGTGCATGAGTGCGTGCATCAGATGGTCGGCTATCTGGATCAGAATTGGGAGCGCAGCCCGGCGGTGCAGGACAATATCTTCATCTCGCTCGACTGCGCCGAGAAGGCCAGCCAGGATGTGATGGCGGCGCTGGATCGAGTGGTCGCCGAGAAACACGCGCACATGGTCAAGGCGGCATAGTCCGGCGACATCGGAAGACGAAAAAGCGGAACCCCTTGGGGTTCCGCTTTTTTATTTATATCGGGAGTTTCGCCTTGTCTGGGCGAGCCGCCCTACTCGTGTTCGGGAATGAGCTCGCGTAATACCTGAAAAATTTCGCGGTAATTCTTGGGAGGCTTTCCGGCTTCCTTTTCTTTCTGGGCGTTACGGATCAGCGTGCGCAGCCGCTGCACGTCGGTCTCGGGGTGCGCAGCGAGCAGTTCGGTCAGCGCCTGATCGTTTTCCAGCAGGCGGTCGCGCCAGCGTTCCAGCAGGTGCAGGTGGACGGTGTGTTCTTGTGACACACCTTTCCATGCGTTCAGTCTGGCGACGATGGGGGCGATGTCTTCGAGGTCGCGCATCAGTCTGCCGATGTACTGCAACTGGCGGCGTTGCGCGCCGAATTTGTTGATCCGGTGCATCTCGCGGATGGCGTCGCGCAGGTTATCGGGCAGGTCGAGCTGCGCCAGTTGATCCTTGCCCAGTGCGACCAGTTCCTCGCCGAGTGCTTGCAGGTCGTGCATTTGCTGTTTGATCTTGGTCTTGCTGGGCGGCAGGTCTATGTCCTGGTCTTCTTCGTCTTGGAAATGTTGGCGGTCGCTCATGGTGGGGATGGGGAAATTACGATGCTGCTATGATAACGCCTTTCTCCATATCGTTCGTTCAGTTATGAGCCATCCAGTATCGACCGCTTCCAGTTCCATCGAATCCTCCAAGGCCAGATTCTCCCATTCTGCCGACACGTTGCGCGACATCGCGCAGGATATGCTGGACTATGCCCAACAGCGCGGCGCGACTGCCGCCTCCGCCGAGGTGTCGGAAGGTTTCGGGCAATCGGTCACGGTGCGTCACGGCGAAGTGGAGACCATCGAGTACAACCGCGACAAGGGCCTGGGTATCACCGTCTATATCGGCCAGCGGCGCGGTAATGCCAGCACCTCTGACTTTTCGCGACAGGCTGTGCGCGACACCGTGGACGCCGCGCTGTCGATCGCGCGCTATACCGCCGAGGACGACTGCGCAGGCCTGCCGGATGCGGACATGCTGGCGCGCGACTGTCCCGATCTCGACCTGTACCATCCCTGGGATTTGCCGGTGGACGATGCGATTGCATTGGCACGCGAATGCGAACAGGCCGCGCTCGACAGGGACAAACGCATCAACAATTCCGAGGGGGCGACGGTGAACGTGCACGAGGCTCACTTCGTGCACGCCAACAGTCAGGGCTTCTCTGGTGGTTATCCCTCCTCGCGTCACAGTCTCAGCTGTGCGGTGATCGCCGGCCGCGACGATGCGATGGAGCGGGACTACTGGTACAGCGTGGCGCGCAATGCACAGGAAATATTGCGTGCCGACGAAGTCGGGCGCATCGCTGCGGAGCGCACCGTGCGCCGCCTGAACGCGCGCAAGCTGGCGACGATGCAGGCGCCGGTGCTGTTCGAGGCATCAATCGCCTCCAGTCTGCTCGGCCATTTTGTCGGCGCAGTCAGCGGCGGCAGCCTGTATCGCAAGTCTTCCTTCCTGCTCGGGCAGATGGACCAGCCCATCTTCGCGCCACACATCAACATCGAAGACGTGCCGGATATCCGCAGGGGGCTGGCTTCCAGCCCGTTCGACGACGAAGGCGTGCGCGTGCAGAAGCGCAACATCGTCGAGCAGGGCGTGTTGCGCGGTTATTTCCTCGGCAGCTATTCGGCGCGCAAGCTCGGCATGAAAACCACCGGCAATGCCGGCGGCAACCACAACCTGATCCTGCAGTCGGGCGAACTCGACTTCGACGGGCTGTTGAAGCAGATGGGGCGTGGCCTGCTGGTCACCGAGCTGCTGGGCCAGGGCGTGAATCAGGTCACCGGCGATTATTCGCGGGGTGCGGCGGGCTTCTGGATCGAGCATGGCGAGATCCAGTATCCGGTGCAGGAGATCACCATCGCCGGCAACCTGAAAGACATGTACCGCAACATCGTCGCGGTCGGCAACGACGTGGTGGTGCAGGGCTCGCGCCAGTGCGGCTCCATACTCGTCGAAGGCATGACGGTCGCCGGACGATAGGCCAGGCTTTAACCCGACAGCCGGGCTACGTGCATCAGGCGCTATAATGCGCCCCGTCTATCGTTTTCACTGAACCATGCGTCCCTCTTCGTCTCCTCAAACCGTCCGCCCCGCCGATTGGCAGGCCATCCGTTCGCTGTTGCCCTACCTGATGGAGTTCAAGTGGCGCGTCGCGATCGCGCTGGGTCTGCTGGTGCTGTCCAAGCTCGCGAACGTGTCGGTGCCGCTGGTGCTGAAAGAGATCATCGATTCGCTGGACAAGACCCAGGCGGTGCTGGCGGTGCCGGTGGCGATGGTTGTCGCCTACGGCGTGCTGCGCCTGCTGAGCACGTTGTTCGGCGAGCTGCGCGACGCGGTGTTCGCCAAGGTAACGCAGCGCGCCATCCGGCGCGTCGCGTTGCAGGTGTTTGAGCATCTGCACAGTCTGAGCTTGCGCTTCCATCTCGACCGGCAGACCGGCGGCGTATCCCGCGATATCGAGCGCGGCACGCGCGGCATTGGCTTCCTACTGAACTTCATGCTGTTCAACATCCTGCCGACGCTGCTGGAGATCGGCCTGGTCGCGGCGATCCTGTTCACCAAGTACAACGTGTGGTTCGCGGTTATCACCTTCGTGACGCTGGTGATCTACATCGCGTTCACGCTGTTCATCACCGAGTGGCGCATGGTGGTGCGGCGCTCGATGAACGACCTCGACTCCAAGGCGAACAGCCGCGCGATCGATAGCCTGTTGAACTACGAGACGGTGAAGTATTTCGGTAACGAGCGCTACGAGGCGCGGCGCTACGACGAGAACATGCAGCGCTGGGAAGTCGCGGCGGTGCGCAACACCACCTCGCTGGCGCTGCTGAATGCCGGGCAGAGCTTCATCATCGCGATAGGCATCACCGCGCTGATGTTGCTGGCCGCCGACGGCGTGGTGAAGGGTACGTTGACGATAGGCGATCTGGTGCTGATCAACGTGTTCATGATCCAGCTCTACATGCCGCTGCATTTCCTGGGCTTCGTGTATCGAGAGATACGCCATGCGCTGGCGGACATGGAGAAGATGTTCGGCCTGTTACACGAGCATCGCGAGATCGCCGATGCGCCCGATGCGCAGGTGTTGCAGACCGGTCGTGCCGAGGTGGGCTTCGAGCATGTCGGTTTCAGCTATGCGCCTGACCGGCAGATATTGCACGACGTGAGTTTCGTCATCCCGGCCGGGCATACCGTCGCAGTGGTCGGCGCGAGCGGTGCAGGCAAGTCCACGCTGTCGCGCCTGCTGTTCCGTTTCTACGATGTGCAGGATGGGCGCATCCTGATCGACGGAAAGGACACTCGTACGCTGACGCAGAGCAGCCTGCGCGCGGCGATCGGCATCGTGCCCCAGGATACCGTGCTGTTTAACGACACGATCTATTACAACATCGCCTACGGACGCCCGGATGCGACGCGCGAGGAGATCGTCGCCGCCGCGCAGGCCGCGCATATCCACGAATTCATCGAGTCGTTGCCGCAGGGCTACGACAGCATGGTCGGCGAGCGCGGCCTGAAACTATCCGGCGGCGAGAAGCAGCGCGTGGCGATCGCCCGCGCGATCCTCAAGGATCCGTCTATCCTGATTTTCGACGAGGCGACCTCCGCGCTCGATTCGAAGTCGGAGAAGGCGATCCAGGCCGAACTGCGTGCGATATCGCAGAATCGCACCACGCTGATCATCGCGCATCGACTGTCTACCGTGGTCGATGCCGACCAGATACTGGTGATGGATCAGGGACGCATCATCGAGCGCGGCACGCATCGCGAACTGCTGGCGCTGGACCGGATTTATGCGCAGATGTGGAATCTTCAGAAACAGGAAGAAATAAGCGATTCTGATTATTGATTAATATAGGTATAAAGGTATCCTTTCGCTTGCCGAAAACATGCCTATCCTGCAAAATGTGCTTCAGGGAGCCCCAATGAAAAAAAGACTGATCATCACCATGCTGCTGGGCGGCGCATTCGTTTCGCAAATGGCATGGGCGGAGCGCAATGTCGGCCATCTCAAGCTGGAGCGGGAGTTGTCCGGCTCCGTGCATCGCGCCAACTCGAGTCCCAAGCTGAGTTCGAATATCGCATTGATTCTGGACGAGAAAAGTCTGCAGCCCCTGTATGCCAAGAATGCCGATACGGTCGCGCCTATCGCCTCGATCACCAAGCTGATGACGGCGATGGTGGTGCTGGATGCCAATCTGCCGCTGAACGAGGAAGTGAGTGTGGATGTCGCGGACCTGGACACCTTGAAGGGCACGCATTCGCGTCTGCGCATCGGCATGACCTTCACCCGCAGCGAGTTGCTCAAGCTGGCGTTGATGGCCTCGGAGAATCGTGCCGCTTCTGCGCTGGCGCGCACTTACCCCGGCGGAACCCGTGCGGCTATCGCGGCGATGAACGCCAAGGCGCGTTCGCTGGGAATGTATGACACGCAGTTTCACGACTCGACCGGCCTGAACAGCGACAACGTCTCGACCGCACGCGACTTGTCCAGGATGGTGATGGCTGCGCGAAAATACCACTTGATCCAGCAATACTCGACCACGGCATCGCATTCCGTCGATGGCTGGGGTGGCCGCGAACTGCGTTTCAACAACACTAATCCCTTGGTGAAAAACGCTTCCTGGGATATCGGCGTCAGCAAGACCGGATTCATCAACGAGGCCGGACGCTGTCTGGTGATGGAGGCGAAGATCAATAGTCGCCCGGTGATCATCGTGCTGCTCAATTCCCAGGGCAAGAGTACCCGTATCGGCGACGCCAACCGCATCAAGAAGTGGATGGAAAGCAGCAACACCCGTTCCGCCACCAAGCGCAGCTGATCGCTACGCGATCATGTTCGTCGAACTGATCATTCTGGCGGTGCTGGTTGCTGTCGTGGTGATCGCGTTACGCGGCCGCTAAGCGGCATCGCCCCGCTCTTCGTGTCGTCGCAATTCCCTGTACGTGTTTCAAGTTAATCCACTCGTTCGCCTGCGCTGGACGGCCTTTTTTATCGTCGGGCTGGCGTATGTCCTGTCGTTCTTCCATCGCTTCGCGCCAGCCGCGATCTCAGGCGATCTGCAGCAGACCTTCCATGCCAGCGGAGCCGAGCTGGGCGGGTTGGCTGCGACCTATTTCTACGTTTACATGCTGATGCAGATCCCCACCGGCATTCTGGTCGATACGTTGGGTTCGCGTCGCGTGGTGGTCATAGGCGGGTTGATTGCGAGCATCGGTTCGATACTGTTCGGCATGGCGGAGACGCTCGCGATCGCTTCCGTCGGGCGACTGCTGGTCGGACTGGGCGTGTCGGTCACCTTCATCGCGCTGCTCAAGCTCAATGCCGCATGGTTCCATGACCGGCATTTCGCCACCATGACGGGAGCGACCATACTGCTGGGCAATATGGGCTCACTGCTTGCCGCTGCGCCGCTGGCCTGGGCGTTGACCTATGTCTCGTGGCGCACCGCGTTCGTCGCGGTAGGGATTCTTTCGCTGCTGCTGGCATTGCTGGCATGGCGGCTGGTGCGCGACCATCCGGGCGAGGTCGGCTTGCCCAGCCTGCGCGAACTCGACGGCAAGGCCGCGCATCCTCCGCACGACGGTCATTGGTACGACGGCCTGCTAATCGTGCTAAAGAATCGTGCGACCTGGCCTGGGCTGTGGGTGAACATGGGGATCGCGGGATCGTTGTTTGCCTTTGGCGGCTTGTGGGCGGTGCCGTTCCTGCGCGACGTGTACGGTATGGATCGGGCCGCCGCCACCGATCACACCACCTTGCTGCTGGCCGGATTCGCCATCGGCGCATTCTTCATCGGCACGCTCTCGGATCGCATCGGGCGGCGCAAGTCGCTGATGATCGCGGGAGGGGCGGCGTACAGCCTGTGCTGGCTGCCGTTGCTGTTCGGCGCGGAGCTGGGGGCTGCTGCCAGTTACACGCTGTTCTTTGCGATGGGATTGTTCGCGCCCAGCTTCACGCTGAGCTGGGCCTGTGCCAAGGAAGTGAATCCCCCGGCGCTCTCCGGTATGTCCACCAGCGTGGTGAACGTCGGCGCCTTCCTCGGTACGGCCATCATGCAGCCGCTGGTCGGCTGGGCCATCGATCGGGCGCATGCCGGTTCGCCTAGCGTACCGTTGGGTTTGGGCGACTATCAGGGCGGTATCGCGATCCTGCTCGCGTTCTCGTTGACGGGGCTGATCGCCACGTTGTTCATACGCGAGACTCATTGCAGGTACGTGGACATGAGCAGCCCAGTATCTTCGATCCGCACCTGAGCATCGTTACGTATGACGCCGTTGCTTCCTTCCGATGACCTGTGGCGAGACCGGAGTTATCGGCGGCTGTGGCTGTCGATCCTGATCGGCTCGCTGGGAGGGCAGGTCACCGCGATGGCGTTGTCGCTGATGAGCGCCATCATGCTGGGGGCGACCCCGACGCAACTCGGCTTCCTCGGCGCTTTCTGGATCGCCCCCTTCGTATTGATTTCCCTGCCGCTGGGGGTGTGGCTGGACCGGGTGCGCAAGCTGCCCGTCTACATCGGCGGAGAGGTCGTGATGGTCGTGACGCTCGCCAGCATCCCCTTGGTGTGGTCTCTCGGGCAGCTCGGCATGGGTTATCTCTACGCTGTGTCTTTCGTCACGGGCTGCGTTTCGGTGGTGTCGGGCACCGCCGCGCAGATCGTGCTGACCCAGGTCGTGCCGCGCGAGCGGTTGGTGGAAGCACATGCAAGGAACGGACTGGCGACTTCGTCGGCCGAGATCGCGGGACCCGGAGCGGCCGGAATCTTGATCAGGCTGGTCGGCGCACCGTTTGCCTTGCTCGCCAACGCCGGATTTCTCGCGGTCGGCGTATGGCTGTTGCGCGGCATACATGTGGACGAAAAGCCGGTCGAGAAGCGGGATTCCCATTTCTGGCATGACCTCAAGGAAGGCGTTCGTTTCGTCTGGGAAAATCGGCTGCTGAGATCTCTGGCCCTGACGGTCGGCTTCTGGCAGATATGTCAGGGTGCGGCGATGGTGGTTCAGGTGCTGTTCGCGACCCGCATGCTGGCATTGAACGAATACCAGTACGGATTGTGTTTCTCGGCAGCGGGCATCGGCACCGTCGTTGCGAGCATGACGGGGCATCGATTGTCCCGTCTCATCGGCCCCGGCCCCTGTCTTATCGTTGGCATCGCGATCAGCGCCATCGGCTGGCTGCAGCTGGCATGGGCGCCGCTGGATGCGCGTGGCGTGGTTTCGTTCGTGGCGATGCTGCTGTGCTTTAGTGCTAGCACGGTGTTGATCTTCAGCAACATGCTGGCATTGCGCCAGTCCATCACGCCGCCATCGATGCTGGCGCGGATGACCAGCACCATGCGGTTGATGACCTTGCTGCCTGCCGGTATCGGCGGGTTGCTGGGCGGTTTTATCGGGGAGCATCTCGGCTTGCGCGAATCTATTGCATTCGGCGGGCTGGGAGCGTTGGCGCTCGCACTCTTCGCCTGGCGGTTCTCGCTGATCCGGCGCGTGGCGGAGATTCCGAAGGAGACGCTGTAGAAGCGGTAGAGGGTGAGTCTTGGCTTCGGCCGCAGCTTCACATCGGCTACGCCGATATGAGCCTCCACCGCAACTTAGTCCTGTTGTTTCACAACATAGGTGGTTGTGGCTTCGGCCGCTGCTTCGCAGCTTCACATCGGCTGCGCCGATATGAGCCTGCGCCGCAATCTTGTCTTGTTGTTTCACAACAAGACAAGATTGTCTCGATGGATCAGCTCCTGGTCGCCGCCGTAGCCGAGCAGGGATTCGATCTCCTGGCTGGAATGGCGGGCGATGCGGCGGGCTTCGTCGGCGCTGTAGTTGGTCAGGCCGCGGGCGAGGTCGTGGCCGTCTTCGGTGACGCAGGCAACAACCGCACCGCGCTCGAATTCGCCGAACACTTCCTTGACGCCGATAGGCAGCAGGCTCTTGCCTTCTTCGCGCAACGCCTTGATCGCACCGGCATCCAGCACCAGCTTGCCGGCGACTTGCAGGTGGTCTGCCAGCCATTGCTTCCGGGCGGCGAGGGTGAGGGTGGGGGCGGTGAGCAGCGTGCCGATGGCTTCGCCGGCGAGCAGGCGCAGCAGCACATCGCGTTCGTGGCCGGAGGCGATCACGGTGTGCGCGCCGCTGCGTGCGGCGCGTTTCGCCGCGAGGATCTTGGTGATCATGCCGCCGCGGCCGATGTGGCTGCCAGCGCCGCCGGCCATCAGTTCCAGCTTGGCATCGCCCGCTTGCGCCTCGGCTACCAGCGTCGCGCTCGGGTCACGGCGGGGGTCGGCGGTATACAGGCCGGTCTGGTCGGTCAGGATGATCAGCACGTCTGCTTCGATCAGGTTGGTGACCAGCGCGCCCAGCGTGTCGTTGTCGCCGAACTTGATCTCGTCGGTGACGACGGTGTCATTCTCGTTGATGATGGGCACGACGTTCAGCGCCAGCAGGGTGCGCAGCGTGGAGCGGGCATTCAGATAACGTTCGCGGTTGGCGAGGTCGGCGTGGGTCAGCAGCACTTGTGCGGCGTGCCGACTATGCTGGCGGAAGCAGCTTTCGTATGCCTGTATCAATCCCATCTGGCCGACTGCGGCGGCGGCCTGCAGGTCGTGTATCGAGGTCGGGCGTTCGCGCCAGCCGAGGCGCTGCATGCCCTCGGCGATCGCGCCGGAGGACACCAGCACGACCTCATGGCCGCTGGCGTTCAGTGCGGCGATCTGGCTCGCCCATTTGCCCAGTGCGTCGAGATCCAGTCCCGCGCCCTGATTGGTCACCAGGCTGCTGCCTACCTTGACGACGATGCGCTTGCATTGGGTCAGTACGGTCTTCATGGTCTGTTATATCGAACTTGCGTCGCTTTCCTGCGCGCTTTCGGCGGCGGCTTCCTGCTCCTGTGCGGCGATCTGCAGCAGATGCTCCATGATCGCGTAGGTCAGTTCCTTGCAGCCTTCGCCGTTGATCGCCGAGATCGCGAAGTGACGGTCATAGTCGGAGAATTTCTCAAGGAAGGCGGCGACCTTTTCATCGCGGTCTTCCAGCAGGTCCAGCTTGTTCAGCACCAGCCAGCGCGGCTTCTCGTAGAGCGACTGGTCGTATTTTTTCAATTCGTTCAGGATCGCGTTGGCTTCGGCGACGGGATCGGTGCCTTCGTACATTGGGGCGAGATCGACCAGATGCAGCAGCACGCGGGTGCGCGCCAAGTGACGCAGGAACTGGTGGCCCAGACCCGCGCCTTCGGCTGCGCCCTCGATCAGGCCGGGGATGTCGGCGATCACGAAGCTCTTCTCGTGCGAGACGCGCACCACGCCCAGATTCGGGTGCAGCGTGGTGAACGGGTAGTCTGCCACCTTGGGTTTGGCGGCGGAGACCGAGCGGATGAAGGTGGACTTGCCCGCGTTCGGCATGCCGAGCAGACCGACATCGGCCAGCACCTTGAGTTCGAGTTGCAATTCGCGAGTCTGGCCTTCTTCGCCTGGCGTGCATTGTCGCGGCGCGCGGTTGGTGCTGGACTTGAAATGCAGGTTGCCGAGTCCGCCCTTGCCGCCTTGCGCCAGCAGGGTCTTCTCGCCGTCGCGCGCCAAGTCAGCGATGACTTCGCCGGTGTTGATGTCGGTGATCACCGTGCCGACCGGCATGCGCAGGATGACGTCGTCCGCGCCCTTGCCGTAGCAGTCCGAGCCGCGCCCCGATTCGCCGTGCTTGGCGCGATGGGAGCGGGCGAAGCGATAGTCCACCAGTGTGTTGATGTTGCGATCCGCCTGCGCAAACACGCTGCCGCCGCGACCACCGTCACCGCCGTCCGGGCCGCCTTTTTCGATGTATTTCTCGCGGCGGAAGCTGGCCGCGCCGTTGCCGCCGTTGCCTGCGAATACTTCGATCTTCGATTCGTCGATGAACTTCATGATTTGTTCAAGCCCTGTTTGTCCTGCGATCCGCCCGCATCACGAGCATGATTCCGAACCAAATAAAAAAGCCCTACCTTGCGATAGGGCTGATTCGTTCCGGACGACGCTGCTTACGCTGCGACGATGGAAACTGTCCTGCGCTTTTGCGCGCCCTTGATGGCGAACACCACCTTGCCGGTGATTTTAGCAAACAAGGTGTGATCCTTGCCCATGCCGACGTTATCGCCAGGATGGAATTCGGTGCCGCGCTGACGCACGATGATGCTGCCCGCGCTGATCAGTTCGCCGCCGTAGCTCTTCACGCCCAGTCGTTTTGAGTGTGAGTCGCGTCCGTTACTGGTACTGCCGCCGCCCTTTTTTGATGCCATGTTATATGCTCCTTAACAGAATTACGCGGAGATGCCGTCGATGCGGATCTCTGTGTAGTTTTGACGATGACCTTGATTCTTCTGGTAGTGCTTACGGCGGCGCATCTTGAAGATGCGGACCTTGTCGCCGCGGCCATGCGACACGATGGTCGCTTGCACGGTTGCACCGGTCAGCAAAGGCTTGCCCACGGACAGCTTGTCGCCGTCGGCTACCATCAGCACCTTGTCCAGCACGATAGCGCTGCCGACATCGCCGGGGATGGTTTCGATTTTCAGGGTTTCACCGGAAACGACACGGTATTGTTTACCACCGGTTTTAATGACTGCGTACATAACAACCTCGATTGATTGCGGTTTTTGCGAAGGCGCGGATTATACATAAAAATCCGGCCCCGTCAAAACCATTTTTTGTTGTAAAACTCGCCAGGCGAGCCCTCATTCCCCTCGCCCGCTTGCTGGCACGGGCGGGGAGAGGTGGTTAACGTTTCATTGAGTCGAAGAATTCGGCGTTGTTCTTGGTTGCCTTGATCTTGTCCAGCAGGAAGTCCATCGCATCCAGCTCGTCCATAGGGTAGAGCAGTTTGCGCAGCAGCCAGATGCGCTGCAGGATGTCCTGCTTCAGCAGCAGTTCTTCCTTGCGGGTGCCGGAGCGGTTGATGTTGATTGCCGGATAGATGCGTTTTTCGGCCATGCGGCGATCCAGATGGATCTCCATGTTGCCGGTGCCCTTGAATTCCTCGTAGATCACGTCGTCCATGCGCGAGCCGGTATCGACCAGCGCGGTGGCGATGATGGTCAGTGAGCCGCCTTCCTCGATGTTGCGCGCCGCGCCGAAGAAACGCTTCGGGCGGTGCAGCGCGTTGGCGTCCACGCCGCCGGTCAGCACCTTGCCGGAAGACGGGATCACGGTGTTGTAGGCGCGCGCCAGACGGGTGATCGAGTCGAGCAGGATGACCACGTCCTTCTTGTGCTCGACCAGGCGCTTGGCCTTCTCCAGCACCATCTCGGCGACCTGCACGTGGCGGCTGGCCGGTTCGTCGAAGGTGGAGGCGACCACTTCGCCGCGCACGGTGCGGCTCATTTCGGTCACTTCCTCGGGGCGCTCGTCGATCAGCAGCACGATCAGCACCGCATCCGGGTTGTTCGAGGAGATCGAGTGCGCGATATGCTGCAGCATCACGGTCTTGCCGGACTTCGGCGAGGCGACCAGCAGGCCGCGCTGACCCTTGCCGATAGGCGCAATGATGTCGATGATGCGGCCGGTGATGTTCTCTTCGGCTCTGATGTCGCGCTCCAGACACATCTGTTCTCTGGGGAACAGCGGCGTCAGGTTCTCGAACAGGATCTTGTTCTTGGTGTTCTCGGGCGGCTCGTCGTTGACCTTGTCCACCTTCACCAGTGCGACATAGCGCTCACCATCCTTGGGCGTGCGGATCTCGCCTTCTATCGTATCGCCGGTATGCAGGTTGAAACGGCGGATCTGGCTGGGGCTGACATAGATGTCGTCCGGGCCGGCCAGATACGAGGTGTCGGGCGAGCGCAGGAAACCGAAGCCGTCCGGCAGGATCTCCAGCGTACCGTCGCCATAGATGCTCTCGCCCTTCTTGGCCTGACTCTTCAGCAGCGCGAACATCAGATCCTGCTTGCGCATACGGTTGGCATTCTCGATCTGGTTGGCCGCAGCCATTTCGATCAGTTCTGAAACGTGTTTTGTTTTTATGTCGGATAGATGCATGACGATACGCAGATGGGAATCTGGAAGTGAGGTAAGGGATGGTTTGAGTTACAGAAGCAGGGTGGTGGATTACCTGGGTGCTTGGCCCGCATGGCCTGGAACGTATTCGTCTCGAATGTTGAACTTAGGAGGATGAATTCCGGTTGAACGAACCGGGAGGCGATGCGGGTGCGACAGTAAACGCTTTAGATGTGGCTGTCAATAAATGCTGTCAGCTGGGATTTCGACAGTGCGCCGACCTTGGTGGCTTCGATGTTGCCGTTCTTGAACAGCATCAGTGTCGGGATACCGCGGATGCCGAACTTCTGCGGGGTCTGCTGGTTCTCGTCGACGTTCAGCTTGGCGACGCTCAGGCGGCCTGCGTATTCCTTGGAAATCTCGTCCAGGATGGGCGCGATCATGCGGCAGGGGCCGCACCATTCGGCCCAGTAGTCCACCAGCACGGGTAGCGGGGACTGCAATACCTCTGCATCGAAGGTCGCGTCGGAAACGTAATGGATGTGTTCGCTCATGGTAGGTCTCGTTCCTGGAAATATAGGGAAGGTGTTGCTTGAAGAATCTGGGGTTCGCCTGATTGCGATGCGGCATCCTAACCAAAAAATCGTCCTGTGTGAAGTATCGGGGATTTCCCCCGATGGGGTAGCCATTCCGGATGTTTCCGGATTCGGCCCCGTTTTGTCATTGCGTGGGCGATGTGGTTTAATCGCCCACCATGAAATTCCCCTTCCAGAATGTCGCGCTGATAGGCAAATACAAGGCGCCGGAGATTGCCGAGCCGTTATTGCGTCTGGCCGCTTTTTTGTCGTCCCGCGGCTTGCGGGTGGTCGTGGACAACCTGACCGCAGAACATCTGGCCGGCAACCCTTATCCGGTGATGACGCTGGAGCAGATGACCGGCGAGGTCGATCTGGCCATCGTGATTGGCGGCGACGGCACGATGCTGAACATCGCCCGCACGCTGTCGCCGCACCATATTCCGCTGATCGGCGTGAATCAGGGGCGGCTGGGCTTCCTGACCGATCTTTCGATGGAGCACATGCAGGAGAGCATCGCCGCGATGCTGGATGGAAAATTCATCAAGGAACAGCGCCTGCTGCTCTCTGCGAAAGTGCTGCGTGACGGCGTCGAAGTGTTCGGCGGGCTGGCGTTCAACGAAATCGTCGTGCACCGCAGCCAGATCAGCAGCATGGTCGAGTTCGAGGTGCGCATCGACGGCGAATACCTCTATAACCAGCGCGCCGATGGATTGATCGTCTCGACGCCGACCGGTTCTACCGCCTATGCGCTGTCCGCCGGAGGGCCGATACTGCACCCCAGTCTCGATGTGCTCGAACTGGTGCCGGTGTGCCCTCACTCGTTGAGCAACCGTCCCATCGTCGTAAAGAGCTCTTCGCTGATCGAGATATTGATGCACCGCACCGGTGACATCCGCGTGCGCTTCGACAGCCACACCACTTATGACCTGCAGTTGCACGACACCATCGTCGTTACCCGTCATCCCGAACCGGCCAGCCTGCTGCATCCGGAAGGCTACAGTTACTATCACATGCTGCGCGAAAAGCTGCTGTGGAACCAGACCCTGTAGTCGATGAAGCTACCTGTCCTTTACACGCGTACCGTCCAATGCTGAAGTTTCCCATTTCATGCTGAAGTTTCTGGGTATCCGAGATTTCGTCATCGTCTCCTCGCTCGAGCTGGATTTCTCCGCGGGCTTTACTGCGCTTACCGGAGAGACCGGCGCGGGCAAATCCATCCTGATCGACGCGCTGACGCTGGCGCTCGGCGGGCGCGGCGATGCGACGATGGTGCGCAACGGCTGCGAGCGCGCCGAGATTGCCGCCGAATTCGACATCTCCGGCCTGCCGTCCCTGCGCGACTGGCTGCGCGAACAGGGGCTGGAGGGCGATGAGGGCATCTGCCTGCTGCGCCGCGTGCTGGATGCGGGCGGGCGCTCGCGCGGCTTCATCAACGGTTGCAGCGCCACGCTGCAGCAGATGCGCGACGCGGGCGAACAATTGCTCGACATCCACGGCCAGCATGCGCACCAGACGCTGTTGCGTCCCGATGCCCAGCGTGCGCTGCTGGACGGCTACGCGGGAGTCGCCGAGGATGCCGAGCAGGTCGCCGCGCTGTATCACGACTGGCAGACCTTGCGCCGCCGCCGTTTGACGCTCAGCGAGAACGCAGAGGCGGTCGCCGCCGAGCGCGAACTGCTGCAGTTCCAGCGCGACGAACTCAAGGGCCTGAACTTCAATGCCGCCGACTGGCAGATCGCGCAGGATGATCATGCGCGCCTGTCGCATGCGGCCAGCCTGCTGGAGACCGCCGCGTTCGGCGTCGACACGCTGAGCGAATCCGATACCGCATGTCTCTCGCAGCTCAATGTGCTGGCCGTACGCCTGCGCGACGGGCTCGAACACGATGCCAGCCTGGGCGATGCGTTGCGCATGCTGGAAAGCGCGCAGGCCGACCTGCAGGAGGCGGTGTACGCGCTACGGCATTACCAGCAGCGACTGGACGCGGACCCGCAACGCTTGAACGAACTGGAGCGACGCATCCAGGACGTGATGGACGCCGCGCGCAAGTACCGCGTCGCGCCCGAGCAGCTGGACGAAGCATTGCAGCGCATCGAATCACGTCTCGCCGAACTGGGTGGCGACGCCGATCTGGCGGCGCTGGGACAACAGGAAGAGGCCGCACGCAAAACCTATTCGAGCGCCGCACAGAAACTGAGCGCGGCGCGCAAGAAGGCGGCCGCCAAGCTGGCGCAGGAGATATCCACCTCGATGCAGACGTTGGCGATGCAGGGCGGCAGCTTCGCCGTCGTGCTGCTGCCGATGACGGAAGGCAACGCGTATGGGCTGGAGAGCGTCGAGTTCCAGGTCGCCGCCAATCCCGGCGTGCCGCCGCGCAGCTTGGCCAAGGTCGCCTCCGGCGGCGAACTGTCGCGCATCAGCCTGGCGATACAAGTCGCCGCCAGCCAGCTCGCCAGCGTGCCGACGCTGATCTTCGACGAGGTCGATAGCGGCATCGGCGGGCGCGTGGCCGAGATCGTCGGCCATCTGCTGAAGCGCCTGGGCAAGTCGTATCAGGTGCTGTGCGTCACCCACCTGCCGCAGGTCGCGGCCGCGGCCGACCAGCAATGGCAGGTCAGCAAGGCGGTGGAGGATGGCAACACCCTGAGCCGCATCGCGGTGCTGGACGGCGAACGCCGCATCGAAGAGATCGCGCGCATGCTGGGCGGCGTGAAGATCACCGAGACGACCCGCAAGCACGCGGCGGAGATGTTGGGCGCGACGGCTTGAGGTATCATGCGGCGGTTTTGAAAACGGACAAACGACGAGAACAACTATGCGCATCACACTGATACTGGCTTCCGTGCTGCTGGCTTCCTGCAGCGGCCTTTCCACTCCGCTGCTGTCGCCATACAAGATGGACATCCGTCAGGGCAACTATGTCACGCCCGAGATGCGCGAGAAACTCAAGCTCGGCATGACCAAGCAGCAGGTGCGCTACGTGCTGGGTACGCCGATGATCGCCGATGCGTTCCACGGCAGCCGATGGGATTATCCCTACCGTCTGGAACAGCGCGGCAAGATCGTCGAGAAGCAGCAGCTGACGCTTTATTTCGACGGCGACAATCTGGCTCGCGTCGAGGATAGCGGCAAGCGGGTGGCTAACATGCAGAAGATGGCGGTGGAAAAACCGGCCCCTGTCAAACCGGTAGTCAAGGTCGATCCTGCCGCCGAGGCGCTGGCCAGCGTGCAAGCCTGGGCTGCGGCATGGTCGGCGAAGAATGCGGGCGACTACCTGGCTGCCTACACGGCCGACTACGCGCCCAAGGGCATGAGCCGCGAGAAGTGGGAAGCGCAGCGCCTGGATCGCATCAGCCGTGCCAAGACTATCGAAGTGACATTGAGCGACGTCAGCGTCAGCGTGCAGGACGACACCCATGCGACGGTCGCGTTCGCACAGAGTTATCGCTCCAATACTCATCGCGACGAAGTGCAGAAGACACTGGCGCTGGTCAAGCAGGAAGGCCGCTGGCGGATCGCCGACGAGCGCCTCGGCAGGGACGTGCGGGCCGACCAGCCTGTCGGCAATCCCGAAGAGGCCGTGCAGGCCGCCGTGATGCAGTGGGCCGAAGCCTGGGCCGCGCGCGACGTGGAGAAATATCTCGCCGGCTACGCCGATGATTTCAAGCCTGCCGGCATGGGCCGCGCGAAGTGGGAAGCGCAACGCAAGGAGCGCATAACCAAGGCGCAGTCTATCGAAGTCAAGGTGAGCGACCTGAAGGTCAAGCTGCGCGACGACAGCCATGCCAGCGCGACCTTCAGGCAGGATTACCGTTCCGATGCCTACAGCGACAGCATGCGCAAGACACTGAAGCTGGAAAAGAGCGGCGGCGAATGGCTGATCGTTGCCGAGCAGGCGGCAAAGTAAGGGAATACATATGAGCAAGATCAGGATCGTCATCGCCGGTTGCGGCGGACGCATGGGTAAGGTGTTGCTGGATTGCGTCGCGCAGGCCGACGATCTGGTGCTGCACGCCGCGCTGGAGCATGAAGGCAATGCGCTGCTGGGCACTGATGCCGGAGGCGGCGTCAATATCACTTCCGATATCGAAGCCGGATTGAAGGGCGCGGATGCACTGATCGACTTTACCCGTCCGGAAGGCACGATGCAGCACCTCGACATCTGTCGCAGGCTGGGCGTGAACCTCGTTGTCGGCACCACAGGCCTGAACGCGCAGCAGAAGGCGCAGCTGGGCGCGGCGGCTCAGGACATCGGTATCGTGTTCGCACCTAACATGAGCGTCGGCGTGAACCTGGTGTTCAAGCTGCTGGAGACCGCCTCGCGCGTGCTCGCCCACGGCTACGACATCGAGGTGATCGAGGCGCATCATCGCCATAAAGTGGATGCGCCGTCCGGCACCGCGCTGGGCATGGGCGAAGTCATCGCCCGCACGCTGGGTCGCGACCTGGAGCAATGCGCGGTATACGGCCGCGAAGGCGTCACCGGCGAACGCGATCCATCGACGATAGGCTTCGCGACCGTGCGCGGCGGCGACATCGTCGGCGACCATACCGTGCTGTATGCGGGCATCGGCGAACGCATCGAGATCACCCACAAGGCCAGCAGCCGCGCCACGTTCGCACTCGGCGCACTGCGTGCCGCTCGCTACCTGCAAGAGAATCCGGCAGGGCTGTACGACATGCAGGATGTGCTCAGCCTGAAGTAATCCGCAATCTGTCGCGCCGCCAGTGGCGGTGCGACATCCTGTTCAATATCCCCGAAAGACCCATCATGGAAGCCTTCCTCGTATCCACCGGCATCGTCGCGCTCGCCGAGATCGGCGACAAGACGCAACTGCTCGCCTTCATCCTCGCGGCCAAGTTCCGCAAGCCGGTGCCCATCATCCTCGGCATCCTCGTCGCCACCATCGCCAATCACGCGATGGCCGGTGCGCTCGGCGCGTGGATCACTTCGCTGATGGGGCCGGAGACCTTGCGCTGGGTGCTGGGCGTATCGTTCATCGCGATGGCCGCGTGGACGCTGATTCCCGACAAGTTCGACGAGGATGAGGCGAAGCTCGCGCAGTTCGGCGTGTTCGGCACCACGCTGGTCGCGTTCTTCCTCGCCGAGATGGGCGACAAGACTCAGGTCGCGACCGTCGCGCTGGCGGCGCAATATCACTCCATCCTGTTCGTCGTCCTCGGCACCACGCTGGGCATGATGATCGCCAACGTCCCCGCGGTGCTGCTCGGCGACAGGATCGCCGAGAAGATGCCGGTGCGTCTGGTGCACGGCATCGCCGCGGCGATCTTTGCGGTGCTGGGCGTGGCCACGCTGCTCGGCGCGGGCGAGAGCCTGGGTTTCTGAGAGGCCGGGGCATCGTAATTCCCAGCTACTCCCTTTGCCGGGGGAGGGAACCTTTGCCGCTGTAGGCTATCGGAGAGAAGGGGTGAGTTTCCGTCGCTGTTCGCAGTATGGTTCTCTCCCCGTTTGTGCCAGCATGAGTTCCTGATACATCGCAAGATGGAGGCAATGCCATGAATACCTCTCCCGCTCACATCCTGACCGCCATCGCGGAGGTAAAGGCGCAGACGCTGGTCTCGTTGTTCGGTAACGATTTCGACGACGCCGACGATTTCGACGGTATGTTCGCGCAGGCCCTGTTGTCGCAGATACCGGACATGAACGGTGTATCGGTCGGCGTCTTGTCGGCGCTCGACCTGCCCGGCAGTGCGCAGGCAGCGATGCTGCATGCGGGCCGCAACATGGCGTTGCCCGACCCCGAGTCGGCTTACCGGATGATGACGCTGATCAACGGCAAGGACTCGCTCTACAAGGCGCAGGTCCACGAGTTGGGCGAGATGGGTAAAGCCGTCGCAGAAATGCAACAGGCGGGCCAGAAGCTGGCCGATATCGAGGCCGGACACGAAGATATCGAGGCCGGGCTGAAGGACTTCGTCGCCCAGTACAACGACTGGATAAGTCGTTTCGCACCCGACCTGAGCGGCGGCGGCCTGCTGGCCGGCACGCAAGCGGCGGAGATATCCCGCTACGAGCTCGAGCAGAGCGTGCGCAACATGTTCATCGGCGTCAGCGAGGGGCTGAACGGCATCGACGATATCGGCGTCGATGTCATGCCCGACGGAACGCTGTCGCTGGATGGCGCGAAGCTCGATGCGATGATGGACACGAACATGAAGGCCGTCGTCGGTGCGACCCGCGAGTTCGGCGCGAGCTTCGCCCGCGCGGCGGAGATGCTCAATGCGCAAAACAATTTCATCCCCAACCAGCTCGATAACCTCAATCGCGCGATTCGCTATATCGGCGAAAACCAGGCCGACTGGCAGGCCGAGTTCGGCACCGGCGATGCAGCCAAGCCCACCGGGCAGGTCGCCCGGGCGCTGGCGGCATACAAACAGGCCGACGGCGTCTAATCGCCACCGCAACTCGTGTTTCTTTCTGCACAATGCGCTATGCTTACGGCCCATTGTGTCTGCTGTAGAGCCTAACTCACGAGAACGAATGCCATGGAAAAAACCGTCAAGCTCCGCGCCTATTCAGAGGACGCCAAAAACCCAGCCGCACCGGAGAAACCGGTAGACGAAAAATTCCTCGATCTCGCGATGAAAGACGCGCAGATCGAAGAGGAGCGCAGCCGTTCGCTCGAACACCTGAAGACCATCGTACAACTGCGCGAAAGCCTCAAGCAGGAGCAGGCCAAGACGGTCGAGATCGCCAGGAAAGCGGCCGAGCTGGAAGCCAAGGTGAAGGGTTCGAACGAGCAGGAGGCGAACGAACTGGCGAAGAAGACCGCGCAACTCGAAGCGGAGAAGAGTCGTTCCATCGAGTACATGCGGATGATCGAGCAGTTGCGCGAAAGCCTGGATCAGGAACAGGCTTCGGTCGCCGAGATGGCCGGCAAGCTGGCCGAGCTCGAGGCCAGAGCCGGGGACATCCCCGCGCTGGAAGCCAAGGTTCTGGAACTGACCAACACGCTCGGCAAGATCGCGGCCATCGCGACTGCGGTGAAGCCGGGCTGACGTTACCCATCCATTCGGTTTTTCGGCGTTGATGACGCCGAACCCGCCGCTCTATTCCGCTTCGATGCGGGCGCTCGTCCACAGCGGCCGGGCCGTCGTTTCCAGATAGGTGAGATAGACCCGCAGGTCGAATTCCAGCTGGGCATAATCGGGTTCCATGTGCGTGCACAGCTGATAGAAGGCCTTGTCGTGCAGGCGTTCCTTGATGTGGGCCAGTTCGTGCACCACGATCATCCGCAGGAACTCCGGCGGCATTTCCCTGAACACCGTCGCGATGCGTATCTCGCGCTTGGCCTTGAGGTTCCCGCCCTGCACCCGCGAGATGCTGGTGTGCGTGCCCAGCGCCTGCTGGACGATATGCAGCTTGCCGTCGAAAGCCACCTTGCTCAATTGTCCCGCGTTGCGCAGATATTCGCTTTTGAGTTCCTGCACGTAGTCGTAGAGTGCCTTGTCGGTGCGCACCTCGTGCGCAAGCGGATACAGCTGCAGCAGGCGATCGGCCAGCTTGTCCTGTTCGATCAGCCGATGTATCTGTTCGACCAGCGCTGCAGGATATCCGGCAAGGTAGTTCGGCGGTGATTTCGGGCGCATGGCGGGCGGCGTCAGCCGCGTTTCCTGAGCGGGCGCAGCAAGTTGGAAGGGCCTTTGCGCAAGATCAATCCGCTTTTTTCTTCAGCATCGCCTGCAGGTCAGCGAAGGGATTGTGCGTCGCCGTGGCCTGGGCGTCCGCGCCTCTGCCGCGCACCGTTTCGTCCAGCACGCGCGAGTGTTCGTTGTCGTGGCAGTACAGGCACAGCAACTCCCAGTTGCTGCCGTCGGCGGGATTGTTGTCGTGATTGTGATCCTTGTGATGCACCGTCAGCTCGCGCAGGCGCACGCCGGAAAACTCGCGGCCGCATCGCCCGCATATCCAGGGAAACAGCTTGAGCGCCCGCTCGCGATATCCGGCCTCGCGCAGTTCGCTTTGCTTGCGCGCTTCCGCGACGACGCGGTCCAGTCTGGCGTGATCGGGAGTGGTGTGTTTAGGCATGGCTGATGGCGTAGTGGTAGGCGCAGCTGGTTTAACGGGAATCGCTCGCGTGCTGCAGATACAGTTCCTCGACTCTCTTGCGCGCCCAAGGCGTGCGGCGCAGGAACTTCAGGCTGGATTTGATGCTGGGGTCGTGCGTGAAGCAGCGCACCGGCACCGCTGCCGCCATCGCTTCCCAGCCTATGCGCTCGGAAAGCCGGGTGACGATGGTCTCGAGAGTGATGCCGTCCAGACTCGGCTTTTTGTGTGTGGCGTCCATGCGTTCATTCTACCGCGGATGAGGGGCGCGCCCTTTTGCAATGGCGCCTTCATGTTTTTCGACGGTTCTGATCGGGACGGCCATCTGACGTGGCCCGATGCTAGATCGAGCAGCTCTGCGTCTCGCGCAGCACCGTCAGGTAATCGTCCACGCTTTCGCGCAGCGTTTCCGGCGCATGCACGATGTCGCGCGCCAGCGCGAACAGCGGGAACGCGCGCCACTCGAACAGCCGGTATTTTTCCACCATCTGCAGCGTATGCACGCCCTCTCCGGAGATGTCCGACCAGTCGCCCGAGGCGAGCTGTCGCCCCAGCGTATGGTGGTGAGAATCCTCGCTGGTGCCTGTTGTCATCAGGTCGCCCAGCCCGGCGTAGCCGTAGGGCGTGTGCGCCTGTCCGCCGAACGCCTGCGCGATGCCGGACAGCTCCGCCATCGCGCCGACCATCAGGTGGCCGCGCATGTTCTTGCCCAGCTGCAGTTCGTCCGCCACGCCGAACAGAATCGCGTACACGTTCTTCAGGATCACCGACCAGCTGCGCCCGTGCATGTCGCTCGACTGCCGGCATACCAGTTTGCTGCCGTGGAACAGGCTCTCGATCACGTCGAAGTCCGCCGAATCGCTGAGCACAGCATCGGCGAACGCATGGCGATCGGTGCGTATCTCCTCCGAGATCATCGGGCCGTACAGCACGCCGTAATGGCAGCACCCCGCGAGCTCGGCCTCGAACACCTGCGCCGCGGTGCGGCCCGATTCGTCCAGCCCCTTGGCGATGGTCAGGCATAGAGAGTCCCGCGCGACATGAGGTGCGATGCGGCTGGCGATCTCGCGATGCGGATTCACCGGCAGGCAGAACAGGATCACCTGAGCCTCGGCGACTTCGTTTTCCAGTGTCGCGTGGCTGCCCTTCAGCACCTTGCCCATGTTCCACACGCGCACATCGTGGCGCGCATCGAGCAGATGCCCCATCGCATTGCCCATCTTGCCGTAACCCAGAATCAATACGCGCAGTTTCATGCCTGTCCCTTGATTTCAGAAGCGCAACTCCAGCGCCTTGCACAGAAAGCGCATATACGGCGCGGCCTGGCGGAAACGTTCCACCACCTGTGGGCGCAGGTTCTTCGAGGTCACCGTCGCCTCGGAGAGCGGCGCGAGGCAGATGAAGTCCTTGCGCTTCAGGTCTTCCACCAGCGGGTGATCTTTGGCGAAGCCGCGCGGCGCATTGGCGAGCGTATCGCCCTCCAGCGTGAAATGCTTGCGGAAGATCGGCGCGTCGCGCGCGGCCAGCCAGGCGTCGCCGTCCTGCGCGATGGCCTCGCGTATCTTGAACAACGCGTCCGCATCGGGACGCCACAGACCGATGCCGACGAAACATTCGCCCGGCGCTATATGCAGGTAATAGCCCGGCGCGTGGATGTCGCGGCCCACCTCGTGGCGGAACTGGATGCCGATGTTGGTCTTGTATGGCGTCTTGTCGCGGCCGAAGCGCGTGTCGCGGTAGATGCGCATCAGCGAGCCGCCCACCTTCTTCGGCTGCGCCAGAAAGTGGCGCGAGATCGCCGGCATCTCGTCCGACATGTCGGCGATGAAATCCAGCGCGGGCTTGCGCACGAAGTCTTCGTACTCCTGCTTGTGCGCATCGAACCACACGCGTTCGTTGTTCTCCGCCAGCGCCGCGAGGAAGGCGAAGGTCTGCTTGCTGAAGTAACGCTCGGTCATGTCGTCGGTCGCCCGTCTAGATGCGTCACGCTTATTTCTTCAGCACCTCGGCGAGGAATGCCTGCAGCTGCGCCCAGGAATCCTTGTCCGCCTCCGCGTTGTAGGCGACGGGCAGGTTGAACTTCTTCGCATACTCGTCCGCATCCGGGTTGGTGAAGCTGTGCAGCACGCCGGGATACGACACCACCTGATAGTTCACGCCCGCGTTCTCCATCTCCTGCCTGAATGCATCCACCTGCGCGGCGGGGATCATCTTGTCGTCCGCGCCGGTGTACACGCGCACCTGCGCCTTCACGCGGCCGCGCTGCGCCGGGGTGTCTGTACCCAGCCCGCCGTGAAAGCTCGCGACGCCGCGCAACGCCTCGCCTTCGCGCGCCATGTTCAGCACCACTGAGCCACCGAAGCAATAGCCTATCGCCGCCAGCCTGCCGCCGTCCACATTGTGCTGCTTGCGCAGCAGCTTCATCGCGGCCTCGAAACGCGCCTTCGCCACAGGCTTGTTCTTCGCGACCTCGCCGGCGAACTTGCCCGCGTCGTCTGGATGGTTCGCCTGCTTGCCGTCGCCGTACATATCCACCGCTAGCGCCACATAACCCAGTTCCGCCAGCATCTCCGCGCGCTTGCGCGCATAGTCGTTATGCCCCCACCACTCATGCACCACCAGCACCGCCGGGCGCTTGCCCTTCACCGCGTCGTCGTATGCGATCCAGCCTTTCATCGTCGTGCCGCCAGAGCTGTAGCTGATCTCCTTGCCCTGCACGGCGGCGAAGGCGGAAGCGGAGAGGCAGAGCAGCGCGAGGGAGAGAAGGAATTTTTTCATGGGAACCTCCGTTGGTTAGTGAGATACATGGAGGATAATATTAATCTGGATAGTGAGGAATGGAGAAAACAAATGTGAATCTTCACTTTTACCTCTACGTCACGCATATGATGGATTTGATTCTCCATCAGCCGCACAAATTCAATTGCACTAATCAAGAAAGCCTCTCATGACCAACGAAGCCGAAGTCATCGCCGCCACCCAGTTGTGGCTGGAAAAAGCCGTCATCGGGCTGAACCTGTGTCCCTTCGCCAAGGCGGTGCACGTCAAGAAGCAGATACGTTATGTGGTGAGCGCGGCCACTACGGCGGATGCCTTGCTGGAGGAGCTGATGACCGAGTTGCGCAAGTTGCAGGATACGTCGCCGGAGGAGATCGATACCACGCTGTTGATCCATCCCTATGTGCTCACCGACTTCCTCGACTTCAACGATTTTCTGGATACGGTGGATATCGCCGTGGCCGAGCCGGAGTTCGGCGATGAGTTCCAGGTCGCGAGCCTGCATCCGCAATATCAATTCGCCGGAACGGCGGTGGACGATATCGAGAACTACTCCAATCGTTCGCCTTACCCGACCCTGCACCTGCTGCGCGAAGCGAGTGTGGATCGCGCGGTGGATGCCTTTCCCGATGCGGACCGGATTCCCGATACGAATATCGAGACGTTGGAAAAATTGGGACACGAAGGCTGGGCGAAGCTGGGGCTGTCGAAATAAGGATTTTTCGTAGGGGCACGGCGCGCCGTGCCCCTATATAGCTTGGGCGCGGGCGATGTTGTCGGCCAGGGGCAGGGGTTTGCCGTAGAGCCAGCCTTGGCCGAACTCGCATCCCAGTGCGGCTAGCTTTGTGCTGACCGCTTCGGTTTCCACGCCTTCCGCGACGACGTTCATGCCGAGGGAGTGCGCGAGCTCGATGGAGGAGCGCACGATTTCCATGCTTTGCGGCGAGTCGAGCATCGGGGCGATGAAGGCGCGGTCGAGTTTGAGTGTGCCGATGGGATAGCGCTGCAGGTGATCCAGCCCGGAATAGCCGGTGCCGTAGTCGTCCAGCGCGAGTTGGCTGCCCAGTTCCATCAGCCGATTCAGGATGTCCTCCGCCATTTCCGGTTGCTTGACCATGACGGTTTCCGTGAGTTCGAGCTTCAGTTGCGCCGGGGGCATATGGTGGCGGGCAATGATGGAGCGGACATCGTCGACGAGGGTGGCGCCGGTGAGTTGCATGGCCGACAGGTTGACGCTGACGAAGGGTTCGGGGTAGTCGGTGCATAGTCTGAGTTTGGGCCAGTCCTGACAGGCGCGTTCCAGCGTCCACAGGCCGAGCTCGCGGATCAGGCCGGTCTGCTCGGCGATCCAGAGGAAGTCCATCGGGGGGATCAAGCCGTCGGTGGGGTGATGCCAGCGGATCAGCGCCTCGAATCCGGCAATGCGCCTGTCGGTCAGACTGCAGATCGGCTGGTAGTAGAGTTCGAATTCGTTCTGCGCCAATGCGCGGGTGATGCCGTGTGCGAGCGAGAGTTTCTGCGTGGCCTCGCCCTTCAGGGCATTGCGTTGCGAAGTGCGATGGGCGTCGGTGGGCGTTGCGTCATGGTGGTTCTGGTTGATCCGGTAGCGTTCCAGTATCGTCAGCAGCAGGTGGCGCAGGATGGGGTCGCTTTTTTCGAGCAGCTCTTCCACCAGTTTTCGGTGAATCGGAATGAGCACTGTGCGTTCAATGGCGCGGACGGTGGCGGTGCGCGGATGGCGGTCGATCAGTGCGATTTCGCCGAACAGTTCGCCCTTGCTCAGCAGGCCGATGCGCTGTTCCTGGCCTTGGTTCGATGAGACGATTTCGACCGCGCCTTCTTCGACCAGGTAGGCGCAGTCGCCGACGTCGCCGATGCAGAATACGCTCTGTCCGCCGATAAATACTTCGCGATGAAGATTGTCGAGCATGGCAATCCTTCGTTTCGTGTGGTTGAGTGCCGCCGATGATAGCAGTTCGCGGTAAATAATCGAGGGGGGCGGCTTGCTTCGCGGCCCGCGATCATGGCGCATGGCCCGCCGCCGGACTATCCTTCTCATCTCTGTTAAGATGCGCGGCTCCTGAAATCGCCGTATTCCCATGTCCGATCCTATCTCCATGACCCCCCTCGAACGCCGTGCCAGCATGGGCCTGGCGAGTATCTACGGCCTGCGCATGCTGGGCCTGTTTATCATCCTGCCGGTGTTTGCACTGTATGCGGAGCATCTGCCGGGCGGCGAGAGCCATTTGCTGATGGGCGTGGCGCTCGGCGCTTACGGGCTGACGCAGGCGATCTTGCAGATCCCGGCGGGCTGGCTGTCGGATCGCTACGGGCGCAAGCCGGTGATCTACGTCAGCCTGGTGCTGTTCGCGCTGGGCAGTTTCATCGCGGCTTTCGCCGACAACATCTACTGGGTCATCATCGGGCGCGTGGTGCAGGGCGCGGGGGCGCTGAACGCGGCGGTGATGGCGCTGACGGCCGACCTGACGCGCGAGGAAGTGCGCACCAAGGCGATGGCGACGATAGGTATGACCATAGGCGTGACGTTCTCGCTGTCGCTGGTGCTGTCTCCGCTGCTGCACGGCGTGATCGGTGTGCCGGGGCTGTTCGCGCTGACCGGCGTGCTGGCGCTGCTGGCAATCGCGGTGGTGAAGTTCGCGATTCCCGATCCCGCGATCACCCGATTCCATAGCGACACCGAGGCCGGCCACGGACATTTTCGCGAGGTGCTGCGCAATCCCGACCTGCTGCGCCTGGACTTCGGCATCTTCGCGCTGCACGCGATCCTGATGTCGGTGTTCATGCAGGTGCCGTTCATTTTGCAATCCAACGGGCTGGTCGTGGCCGACCACTGGCAGATTTACCTGCCGGTGATGCTGATTGCGTTCGCCTTGATGGTCCCGCCCATCGTCATTGCCGAGAAGAAGGCGAAGATGAAGCAGGTGTTCATCGCGGCGGTGGCGCTGGCGCTGGCGGCGCAGGCGTTGCTGATGGCAGCACAGCACAGCCTGTGGGGCGTGGCGATTGCACTCCTGCTGTTCTTCACCGCGTTCAACGTGCTGGAGGCGACGCTGCCTTCGATGATCAGCAAGATCGCGCCGCTGGCCGCGAAGGGTACGGCGATGGGGGTGTACAGCAGCGTGCAGTTTTTCGGCGCGTTCTTCGGCGCGGTGGCAGGCGGCGCGTTGATGCAGTTCGTCGGCGGCAATGCGGTGTTCTGGTTCAGCATCGCGCTGCTGGCGCTGTGGCTGGTCGCGGCCTCGGGCATGCGGCCTCCGGCGGCGGTGCGCACCCGGCTCTACCATTTGTCCGAACTGGACGACGCCGCTGCGGTAGAATTGCGCCGCAGCCTGTTGCTGCTCTCCGGCGTGCGCGAGGCGATGGTGGTGGCGAGCGAAGGCATGGCTTGCCTGAAGGTGGACATGCAGGGATTCGACGAAGCAGCGGTAGAACAATTGATAAAGGGAGCTTGATATGTCGGTGAACAAGGTGATTCTGGTGGGACGTCTGGGCAAGGACCCGGAGACCCGTTACATGACCAACGGCGAGGCGGTGAGCAATGCCACGCTGGCGACTTCCGAGAACTGGAAGGACAAGAGCGGCGAGAAGCAGGAAAAGACCGAGTGGCACAACCTGGTGTTCTATCGCCGTCTGGCCGAGATCGCCGGCGAATACCTGAAGAAGGGCTCGCAGATCTACGTCGAAGGCCGCATCCAGTCGCGCAAGTACCAGACCAAGGAAGGTCAGGAGCGTTACATCACCGAGATCATCGTCAACGAGATGCAGATGCTGGGCGGCAAGTCCTCCGGCGGCGGCAGCTTCGAGGTCATGGATCAGTCGGCTCCGGAGCCGCGTTCCGCACCGGCCCGTTCTGCGGCTCCGGCGCGCTCCGCACCGGCGGCGGCACCGGCCAGCTCGGGCAGCAGCTTCGACAACTTCGACGACGATATTCCGTTTTAGTTTTTCATTTTCGTAAAGTCGAAACAAGTATCGCCAAACCCCAGCTCAGCTGGGGTTTTTTATTGTTTCGGAATATTTTGAATCAAAGCTGCGATTTGGTAGTTTTTATTAGACGTTCAGGCGAGACTGGTCTTCGGCCATTGCGGACGGTAGCGACCTTATGAAATAGCGGTAGTTCAGCCTGCTTGAATGTCCGCTTTCAACTTATTACAAACCGACACTCACCACACATTACAGCCACTCCCTCCGATGCTCCTTAATGTTTGTTGTTTCGGTCATTGGTAACGTTTAGTCCGGCATTGTGCGGAATTCTTTATCGCCATCTACGCCAGTAAATTTATTCAATCGAACGGCGCACTCTATGAGAGCTAATCTGGCAAAGTAAGCTGCATAACCATTCCATACTTCAAACGATTTGAGTCTATCAAAGTGCGTGCCGTGAAGTATCTGTGATCGCCCACTGTCGTAAATGTCTTGGATTACTTGACGGAGGGTGCGTGGTGCACTGCCTGTAACAACGATAGTGTCCTCACTACAGTTAGTAAAATTTTTCAGCATGCCGAGAATTCCAGGAAACTTGCCACCACAGGCAAGAACGTCAAGGCTTGAAGCAATCTTTGTAAGAGCTACCGCATCATTCTTCTCCCTTCTACCCTCAGCCATCCAGTCCAGCGCGGTTGCCCAGCGTTTGGATAGGTTAGGATATTTAGATGTGGCAGGATCAACAAGTGCGTTGAGAATACGCCCGATTACTTCAAGAATATCGCTTTTGTCCGCTAAGAATGCATGCACTTGCGGATAACTCAAACGGGGAATACGTGGGCCAACGCTACTCCCTGGAAGCCATAGATAGCCATTTGTCTCAATAATACTGCTGCTTCGGACGGGTTGAAGTCGCTCGTTACAAAGTGCCTGTTGATGAAAGAATTCCCTCCCTTCAAATAACAGCGATATTGAATCCAGTGCTGACTTGCAGACAATTTCTCCTACTTTGCGTGACAAATTTATTTCATAACCTTTCACTGTAATCTTGAGAACAGATGAGCAGTCTCGAATAGCTGAATAGATTGGTTCCGCCAAGCCAGCAATATCTTCATCATCCGCAGGATTTCTCAAGGCTTGCTTGAGAGAATCTTTCCATCTAGCATTATTTTCAGGAAAGCTAAGATATTGATTAATTGCATTCTGTGAAAAATCTACCGAGTCAATCCACTGCTCCCTAGTCATGAAGGTCACAGGCCCAAGTTCAAATGGGTGTTCCGTTTCCATTCCGAGTGTCCATGCAGGAAAATAGTGGGTAAATTCCATCTGCATCTGTGACAGACTGTCCTCGATACGATCTTTAAGCTTCCTTACCGCTTCAACTGGTTTGTTGAGATTGACAATGTCAAGTTCGCCTTCGGCATGCAAGTCTGCGACGCACTGTTTTACAATTTTCTCGAAATTTCCAATTTCTATGCGGGAAGAAATGTTTATGTCATTCTCATGAACAGTCTCGGCAATCGATCGGAGTGCTGTTCTAGCTTTCTTTGTAAAATGACGTTGGTATCCATTTTGTGCAGTAACAAAATCTGGAAGTTCATCCGCCACGTGCCAAGCTCCACCGTCAAAAAGTCCGCCCGTGTGAACCCTGTTCAGCTCTTCGATAAGTTCTCTTAATTCTTCTTTTATCCCCATTTCATCTCCGGAAATATTTCCATAGCTTGCTATGTTATATAGATATCCAAATTGTAGATCCCTGCGACCGTCCGCTCTTGGCCGATAGTACGAGTTCATCATTTGCAACGCAAAGAGGCCATTCGGCAATGTTGTGGCTCTTACCGCGGACGTCTGCTTAGGCCGAAAATTAGACATCAGGTCAGTCGTAATGTCGGTTACACAAAAAGCGAAGCAAGTTATGGGATGGTATGGCCGCCTCCGGGCGGCCTTTCTGTTTGCGCTTACAGCGAGATGTCCAAGGTGCTCACGCGGACGAAGGCGTTCTCTTCGTTCGACATCTTGAAACCCCAGCCGGACAGGATGGACCAGACCTCGGCGCCGTATTTCGCGAAGTCCTCCGGACGTATCCACTGGTGGCCGTCCTTGTCCCGGGTGTCTGTGTAACGGCATCGGTAATTGCGGCAGAAGGCGCGGATCGCTTTGTCGGTCGCGCCGAGCTCCTGCGCGAAGCGGCCTTCCCAGCTGAGCTGGGGCATGTCCTGGTGGCGCAACGGTTTGGACTGGCGCGAGACGTCCACGCCCTGGCTGACGCTGGTCGCGCTGAGCGCGCCGATCTCGGCCCAGCCCTTGCTCAGGTAGAAGTGCGGCGTGCCCTGCTTCAGGTCGTAGAGGTAGGCCACGTTGTTGTCGCGATTGAATTCGACCACGTGATGATGTTCGAACTGCATGATGCAGGCATGGACGTCGTGGCGATCCTCGCCCAGTTTGGCGATCAGTCCTTTCGCCGCGCGGCGGAACTTGTAGAGTTCCATGTTGTTGTCGTCGAAGGCGTCCCGGCCCAGCGCGAAGTACATGCCGCTAAGGTCTTCGCTGTAGAGTTTCCAGAAGTTGAGGCGGCGCGGGAGTTTCTTGTCGTCGTTGCATAGCAGCTTGAAGAAGCCGGTCAGCAGGTGGCGCTTGAGCCAGTAGGCCAGCATGTGGCGCGCCTCTGGGCTGCATTGCCACTGGTGGCTGTTCTCCGGCAGCCATGGGTTGCCCCAGCGTGCGACGGCGAAATCCCTGAGCGGGGCGCTGACCTTGCGGTTGCGGCATTGCGCGTAGCGATCCAGCAGGATGGTCAGCCCGGTGTCGGTATACAGGCGATAGTTGTGCAGCAACAGCAGCAGGCTGTCGAGATGTTCCTTGAACTCGGCGTCGCTCAAGCTTGTGGCCGTTTCGATCGGTGTCATGACCATGCGCCTGACCAGCCAGGAATCCGCACCTATCTCGAGGCGCACGCGCATGTCCTCGAATTCCGACCAGTCTCCATCGAAAACCAGATGTTCATAGGGACGGCAGGGATCGGCGCCCAGCAGGTTCGGATGCCGGTTCAGCACCGCGATCCAGTCCGGCGTGTATCCGCGCGTCCCGAGCAGTTCCCGATGCTTGCCCAGGAATTCCCGCAGTTTCTCCCAGTTCCCGCGCGCGGACGGCGAGGCGTTCGGCGAGTCGGGGTCGTAGGAGAAGTAGGCGTTCAGCAGGCCGCGATAGAGTTTGCGCAACGAGGCCGGGCGGTTGCCGTATCGCTCCGCGTAGAGCAGCAGCTGTTCGAACGGCTCGCGGTTGTCGATCACGCGGTAGCCGCCCTCCAGTATTTGCGTGCAGCCGTAGCAGACCAGGCGTATCTGGCGCAGGCCCTTGAGGTAGTTATTCTCGCGATAGGCGCCCAGAGCCTCTTCTATCGTGCCGGACTTGGAGTCCTCGACTTGCGTCGTCCCGCCTATCCATTCTTCCAGCTTGGTTCGCTCGTTGAGCATCTGCACCGCATCGCCGGGACGCAGCTTGGCCAGCACGACCCGGTTGAGGTTGCTCAATGTCTTGCGCAGGCGATCCAGCACGTCCATACGGCTATATGCGGCAGACGCCGAAGTTGCCGCGCGGGATGTCGTTCAGGGCGGGGCGGGATTCGTCCAGCTGGTAGAACTCCATGCGCAGTTCGATGCGGCGGCTTTCTTCCAGCGAGGCCTTAGCGGAGTTGAAAGAGTAGCCGCCGACCAAAAACAGGTCGCGCACCTGTTCGCGCTCCTCAGGATTCAGCGTGTGTTGCTGGGACGGCGCGGGGGAGAGCAGCACGCACAGCACGCGCTGGCTGCGTTGCAGGCTGAGGTTCAGGTTAAGCAGGTAGTCGCCGCGCTGGTCGGCAAAGCCTTCGGCGACGATGCGCTTGATCCACTTCTGGCCGAGCTGTTCGCGCGAGATGATCAGGATCTCCGAGACGAACTGGCTGAGATACTGCGACTGTTCCGCGGAAAGATTGGAACTGCCGGTGTCGAAACGGGCGCGGTCGCCGAAGTCGATCACGTTGCGGTTTCTGTCGATGGAGATGCCGGGATAGCGTTCCGCGGCCTGCTCGATCTTGTTCAGCAGCTCGTCGATTTCCTTTTCGCGTTGCGCCTTCGCCTGGTCGGTCGCGGAGACTTCGTTGGTCACCGCCAGCAGCGCGACGCTCATCACCAGCAGGAACATCACCATCAGCGCCGTCATCAGGTCGGCGAACGAGATCCAGAACGGTTTTTCGCCATCGTCCTTGTTGCGGCTGCCCTGTACCAGGTATTTGGTGAACATGCGCGGCCTTACAGATTGGTGGCCGCGTCCAGCGTGCTCTCCAGTTCCTGGATGCCTTCACGCAGCAGCTTCACGGAATCGGACAAGGCCTGGTGGAATTCGCGGTTCGCTTCGCCGACGGCCTTGGTCATGCCTTCGCTGAAGGATTCGTGAGCCGTGCCTATCACCTCGGACACTCTCGCCAGATAGCTCTCTGCTTCTTTTTGCGCGCCGACCAGTTTCTCCGTGGCGGCTTCTATCCTGGCGATGACGTTGCCCGACATCGAGGCGTCGCGGCGCACCTCTTCGACCAGCATCTGCAGCGAGCCGACCATGGCTATCATCGAGTCGCGCGCGGCGTTGTAGTCGGCCAGCATGCCGCTCAATCCCTTCGTCGCCGAAGACACCGAGCCAGCTGCCTGGGTCAGCTGGTTGGCCAGCGCGGTCGATTTGTCCAGCGTCGTGGTGACGCCCTGGCCGGCCTTGGCGAAATCCTTGGCGGCTAGATAGAGCGTGTCGGCGCCGTTGTTGAGCTTGGACATGGTGTCGCCGGTGGTGTTGCGCATCGCTATGACGGCCGCCTTCATTTCGCCGACGGCGCGGTTCACGCCGTCCACCAGCGTGGCGGCCTGTTCGCCGAACTGGCCGACGAGGTTCTCGCTCTGCGTCGTCAGGTTTTGCTGTTGCTTCGCGCTGGCTTCGGTCGCCGAACGCACCTGCGTGCTCAGGCCATCGATCACTTTGCTCATGCGTTCGGACAGTTCCGCCAGCGTGTTTTGCAGTCTCTCCTGCGCTTCGTTCTGGGAATGCGCGCCGATCTGGCGCATCTGTTCGACGAACTCGCTGAGCTGGTCGTTCATGATGCGCTGTCTGGCTTCCGCCGCGGCGATGGACTCCGCCAGCTGTTCGGCCATCGCTGAGGTGCTGCGCTGTCCTTCTTCGCCCACGTTCGCCGCCATGCGCTCCAGCGTCGCGACCGCGGATTGCAGCGCATCTATCGTCTGCTGCTGCAGGTTGTTGATGCCCGCCGCTTGTCCGCCGAACAGGTCCTTCATCTGGCGGCTGAAGTTCTCCAGCACGCCGGTCAGCATGGTCTGCACCGCAGACTCCTGGGAGTTGTTGGTGTTCTTCAGCGCATTGGCCATCTCGGTCATCGGCGCTTTCAGGCTTTCTTCTATGCTGGCCGCGATGCGGTCGCCGAGCGACTCTGTCGCGGCATGGGTTGCGGCGATCTGTTTCTCGGTCAGCTCGGTGAGTATCTGCTTGAGCTCGCCCTTTAGCAGTCCTGCGTTCTGCGTGGAGGATATCTCCGTGGCCTTGACCAGACGAGCCAGATATTCTTCGCCCGCGCCGCTCTCGAACAGGCCATCCAGCAGCTGTACCAGTTTTTCGACCTTCGCATTCAAGCGGGTGACCGCTAGTTTCTCGACGAAGGTGATGGCCATCGCCAGCGTGATCGCCGCAGCCGAAACGAGGAAGGCTTCGGACACGCCGTTGAGCAACTGGCTCAGGCTGGCGCGGACGATCACCGGGTTCTCCGAGACGGAGAACGACTGCAGGCCGAGCAGCAGGCCGTAGAAGGTGCCGATGATGCCTATGCCGGTGAACAGGCCGGGCAAGTGCTTGAAGAATTCCGTACGCAGCGGGATGTCCACCAGGATGTCCGGGCGGAACACCATGCCGGCCGGGATGGTGGAACGGTAGCGCATAGCTTGCGCTTGCTGTCCGTCTGCGCTCTGCTGGTGCAGCGTGTCCGCATATTCCTGCCACAGGTGATCGAGCGTACCGGACTCGTGGAATATCTGGTCCAGTGACTCGTCCGGCTTGCCGCCCAGTGCTTCGAGCTTGCGGTTCGTCCGGGACAATTGCCGGGAAACGACGAACGACGGAATCAGGAAGAAGAGCAGGAACGACAGGAACAGCATCCCGAGCAGGGCTGCGAAAATGTAGATGTGCAGTGGCAGGTTGATGAGTGTCGACATGGTTCTGGATGTTCTGCGGTTATTGGATATAGGCCCGCTGACCGGGTGAATCGGCCGGAATTATGACGCAAGTGCCGCTTCGGGTGTGGCTTTTGCTGATCACGGACATGCTATAAGTGCGGCGACAGCCTTTATAATGCTAACCCCGATTCGATTGGAACGATCCGCGTGAACGATACAACTCCAACTGCCGCCAGCCAGGATAAGGCTTTGCTGTTCGCCGATGTGAGCGGCAGCACGCGCCTGTACGAGGTGCTGGGCGATGCGCGCGCGTTCGCCGCGATCAACGAGTGCCTCGATATCCTGCGGAAATTGACGGAGGCGCATTCCGGCCGGGTGGTCAAGACCATAGGCGACGAGATCATGGCGGTGTTCCCCGATGCGATGACCGCGGTGCAGGCGGCGTGCGAGATGCAACTCGTCGTCAGTTCGCGCAAGCCGATCGACAACGCGCGCGTGGCGATACGCATTGGCCTGCATTACGGCGCGGTGCTGGAGAGCGACGGCGATGTGTTCGGCGATACCGTCAATGTCGCCGCACGTATGTCGGAGATTGCCAAGGCGGAGCAGATCATCACTACCGGGGCGACGGTGTCCAAACTGCCGGCTATCATGCGTGCAAGTACCCGCGCGCTCAGCACCCTGTCGATCAAGGGCAAGGCCGACGATATCGAGGTGCGCGAGGTGATCTGGCAGGAGAGCGAAGAGATGACCATGATGGTCGGCAACACCCTCCCGCCATCGGTTGCCGAGCCGACGCTGAAACTGGTTCATCAGGGCGAGACCTTCGTCGTCGATGCCTCGCGCCCCTCGGTCACGATAGGGCGAGACGAGCAGGCCGATATCGTGATCCAGGATAAGCGCGCGTCGCGCATGCATGCCAGAATAGAGCGCCGCCGCGACAAGTTCGTCTTCGTGGATGTCAGTTCCAACGGGAGTTACGTGATCGTCAAGGGCGAGACCGAGATCCAGTTGCGCCGCGAAGAGTTCGTGCTGCGCGAGAGCGGCAGCATCAGCCTGGGCCATCCTTATATGAAGGACCCGACCGAGGTCATCGAGTTCTTCTGCCAGAACTGAGTCCTGCGCCGCCGGTGGAAAGCAGCGGGCGTTACGAGAGGAACAGGATCAAACCGCCCAGCGCCAGTGCTGACAGCACGGAGACGGCAGTGAGGATCATGCGGCGGTTGCGTTTGTGGGCCAGGGCGGCGCGCGCTTCGGCCTCTTTCCGGCGGCGCTCGGCCGCTTCGATGCGCAGCCTTGCTTCTTCCAGTTCCTTGTCCCGTTTGGCCAGCTCGGTTTCCTGTTGAATATTGATTTCGGCCGCAGTGTTGATCTGCGTTTCTATCGCTTCCTTCCGGGAAAGCAGTTTTTTCTTCGCTTCCTGCTTGCGCCGCACTTCATCTTCCAGCTTCTTCTTGTGCTCTTTCAGCATCCTGCGCTCGGCATCGACGGCGGCCTCGCGTTTGGAGAGGACTTCCACGAACTGATGGTTGCGTTTGGATAACGAGGCCGACAGTTCCTGCGCCCGTTTCGCCTGCTCCAATGCTTCCTGTTCGCGCTTGGCGGCCTCGATGGCCTTGGCCTTTTCGGCGTCGTCCTTGATCTCCGCGATCTTGCGCGCCCAGCGTTCCTTCTCGGCGGCTTCCTGCTGGCGTCTGGCTTCCGCTTCGGCCTGTGTGCGGGCGTCTTCCTGCGCTTTTTCCGCCGCGGCCTGCAACTCAGCCTTCTTGCGTTTTCTTTGTTCTTTTTCCGCGCGTATCCGCGCCTCTTGCTGGAGGAGCGCTTTTGCGGTCGCTTCGGTCAGGGCCGCATGGCGTCGTCGCGCCAGTTCGGTGAACTCTCCGTCGGGATAGTCCTCCAGGTAACGCTGGAAGTCTGCCGGGTCGCGGCTGTTGGTGATGCGCTGCCAGGACTCGATATCGTGTTTCCTGCGGACTTCCGTCGTGAGGGTGCGATCCGCCAGTTTGATGGTGCCTTCGGGCCCGTATTCCCGGTTGAGCGCGCTATTCGGTTTGACGCCACTTTCCTGGGATTCGGGCAATGACAGGCTGGCCAGCTTGAGTGCCGCCATGAATTCGGCCACGTTCTGGTAGCGGTTTTCCGGCTTCTTGGCCATCGCCTTCTTTACCACCTCGTCCAGTTGCACCGGAACGTTCGGGTTGATCTGCGACGGCGGGATGGGTTCCTGGTTGATGACCTGGTGCATCACCGAGATCACGCCGCCGGTGAAGGGGCGCAAGCCAGTCAGGAACTGGTACAGGATGACGCCGGTCGAGTAGATGTCCGCGCGCTGGTCCACCTCGGTGCCCATGAACTGCTCCGGCGGCATATAGGTCGGCGTTCCCATCACCGCGCCGGCCTGGGTGAGCAGCGACGAGTCTATCTTGGCGATGCCGAAGTCCGCGATCTTGATCTTGCCGTCGCGGGTGATCAGGATGTTGGCAGGCTTGATGTCTCGATGCACGACGCCGTGCGAGTGCGAGTAGTCGAGCGCATCGAGGATCTGCAGCACGATGCGGACGCCGTCATGGAGGCTGAAGCTGTCCTCGCGGTCGAAGTAGTCCTTCAGCTCCTTGCCGCGGATCAGCTCCATCACGATGAAGGCCATGTCGTCGTCCTCGCCGTATTCGTAGATGGCGACGATCTTGGGATGGGACAGGCGGCCGGCGGCACGGGCCTCGCGGCGGAAACGGCTGAAGGCTTCCTCGGTCTCCGACTTGTCGACCGAGGACTTCAGGATGGTCTTGATGGCGACGGTGCGTTCGATCTGCGGGTCGAACGCCTCATAGACGACGCCCATGGCTCCGCGGCCGAGTTCCCTCGTGATCTGATACTTGCCCAGTTTCTTCGGTTTTTCCATGGTGTCGTTCAGTGCTGCGGTTTGCAAAGTATGGCGAGCCTATATGACAGTTCTCGGCAAAACTTTATAGGTCGCCATTTTGCCACGGACGGGGAAACGATGAATCACTTTGCCGTATTTTGGGGAAGCGCCTGCTTCGCGGCGCATAAAAATTGGCCCCGCCCGGCGGCGTTGGGTAAAATGCCTTCCTTTCGCTGGCAGGAATAGTCATGGCGGGTAAATCGCAGAAAACACCGGGTTTCGAGGCGGCAATGGCCGAGCTCGAACAGATCGTCGCTGACATGGAGGCGGGCAAGCTGTCGCTGGAAGATTCCCTCGCGTCCTATCAGCGCGGCGCGGAGCTGCTGGCGTTCTGCCGTACCAGGCTGGAAGACGCGCAGCAGCAGGTGCGCGTGCTCGAAGAGGGTGTGCTGAAAGAATTCAGCGCCGGCGGCGAATCGGGAGCCAACTGACATGCGCGCCGATTTCCAAGGCTGGGTCGCGGCCCGGCAATCCCGTTTCGAAGAAGTGCTGGGCGGCTTGTTGCCGCGCGCCGATGTCGCGCCTCAGCGATTGCACGAGGCGATGCGCTATGCGGTGCTGGACGGCGGCAAGCGCGTGCGTCCGCTGCTGGCGTTCGCCGCAGGCGAGCTGGCCGGGGCCGATATGGCAAGGGTAGAGGTCGCCGGTGCAGCAGTCGAACTGATCCATGCCTATTCGCTGGTGCACGACGATATGCCTTGCATGGACGACGATGTGCTGCGCCGCGGCAAGCCGACCTGCCATGTGCAATATGACGAGGCGACTGCGCTGCTGGTCGGCGACGCTTTGCAGACGCTGGCGTTCCAGTTGCTCGCGGAACACCGCCTCGCCGACGATGCGGCGAAGCAGCTGGAGATGGTCAGGCTGCTCGCGGTGGCCTCGGGTTCGCGCGGCATGGCGGGCGGGCAGGCGATCGATCTGGCCAGCGTCGGCAAGGCGCTGACGCTGCCTGAACTGGAATTCATGCATATCCACAAGACCGGTGCGCTGATCCGCTCGGCTATCCTGCTGGGTGCCCGGTGCGGAAATCATTTGAATGCGGAGCAGCTCGAAAAACTGGACCGTTTCGGCAAATTGATCGGTCTCGCGTTCCAGGTCGTGGACGATGTGCTCGACTGCGAGGCCGATACGGCGACGCTGGGCAAGACCGCCGGCAAGGATGCCGACAACGACAAGCCGACCTACGTCAGCCTGCTCGGGCTGGAGGCCGCGCGCGACATGGCGCAGCGGCTGCACCGCGAGGCGCTGGAAACCTTGACCGAATTTGGCGACTCGGCGCAGCGCCTGCGCGAACTGGCCGATTTCATCGTATTGAGAAAGTTCTGATGCCCGCTTTGCTGAATTCCATTGCTTCCCCGGAAGATCTGCGCAAATTGGAGCGCGCGCAGTTGCCGCTGCTGGCAGAAGAGTTGCGCGCCTTTCTGGTCGAGTCGGTGAGCAAGACCGGCGGGCATCTGTCGTCCAATCTGGGCACGGTCGAACTGACCATCGCGCTGCATTACATTTTCAATACGCCGGACGACAAACTGGTGTGGGATGTCGGCCATCAGACCTATGCGCACAAGATATTGACCGGGCGGCGCGAGGCGATGAGCCGCTTGCGCATGGCGGGCGGCATCGCCGGATTCCCCAAGCGCGAGGAGAGTCCCTACGACACTTTCGGAACCGGGCATTCCAGCACCTCGATCTCCGCCGCCTTGGGCATGGCGGTCGCGGCGCGGCTGGCCGGGAAATCCAATCGTTCCGTGGCGATCATCGGCGACGGCGCGATGACCGGCGGCATGGCATTCGAGGCGCTGAACAATGCGGGCGCGATGGATGCGAACCTGCTGGTGATTCTCAACGACAATGACATGTCGATTTCTCAGCCGGTCGGCGCGCTGAATAACTACCTGGCGAAGCTGATGTCGGGTCGCTTCTACGCGGCGATGCGGCGCGGCAGCGAGAAGATGCTGAAGGGCATGCCGCCGGTGCTGGAATTCGCCAAGCGTACGGAAGAGCACCTCAAGGGCATGGTCACGCCGGGTACGCTGTTCGAGGAGTTCGGCTTCAACTACATCGGGCCTATCGACGGCCACGACATCGACGTGCTGCTCGATACGCTGAGCAACATCCGCCAGCTCGAAGGCCCGCAGTTCCTGCATATCGTCACGCGCAAGGGCAAGGGCTATGCGCATGCGGAGGAAGACTGCACGCTGTACCACGGCGTATCCAAGTTCGACCCGGTCAGCGGCATCGCGCCGTCGCAGGCTAGCAACAAACCCACTTACACCGAGGTGTTCGGCGACTGGCTGTGCGACATGGCGGCGCAGGACGATCGAGTGGTCGGCATCACCCCGGCGATGTGCGAAGGCTCCGGCATGGTCGGGTTCGCGCAGAAGTTCCCGCAGCGCTATTTCGACGTCGGCATCGCCGAGCAGCATGCGCTGACCTTCGCGGCAGGCATGGCCTGCGACGGCTACAAGCCGGTGGTGGCGATCTATTCGACTTTCCTGCAACGCGCCTACGACCAGTTGATCCACGATGTCGCGATCCAGAACCTGCCGGTTGTGCTGGCGATAGACCGCGGCGGACTGGTCGGTGCGGACGGAGCGACTCACGCAGGCAGCTTCGATCTGTCCTATCTGCGCTGCATTCCCAACATGACGGTGATGGCCCCGGCCGATGAGAACGAGTGCCGTCAGATGCTGTACACCGCGTGTCGCCTGGGTACGCCGAGCGCGGTGCGCTATCCGCGCGGACGCGGGCCGGGCGTCGCGGTCGATCAAGCGATGCAGGTTTTGCCTGTCGGAAAGGGCGAGTTGCGCCGCAGCGGCAAACGCGTCGCTATCCTCTCGTTCGGCTCCATGCTCGCACCCGCGCTGGCGGCGGGTGAGCTGCTGGATGCGACCGTGGCCAACATGCGCTTCGTCAAGCCGCTGGATGCGGAACTGGTGCGGCAGTTGGCGCGCGAACACGAGCTGCTGGTGACGGTGGAAGAGAATGTGATACAGGGCGGCGCGGGCAGCGCGGTGGCCGAATGCCTGCAACAACAGGGCCTCGGTGTGCCGCTGCTGCAACTCGGTCTGCCTGATTGCTTCATCGAGCAGGGTGAGCACATGCAGATGCTGGCCGACTGCGGTCTGGATGCCGCAGGGATCGCTGCAGCGATACGAAACAGGTTGACTGAGTAAATTTGTCGGGATTGGTTATAATCCCACCACAGAGTATTCGAGAGAGGCTGTCATGAGTGCCCAGAAACATTCCATCCCGGACGTGCAAAACTCCGTCGATATTCGCCATCTGGCGATCAACAAGGTCGGCATCAAGGGCATACGCCATCCGATCAAGGTGAAGGACAAGAGCGTAGGCGTGCAGCACACCGTCGCGACGTTCAACATGTATGTGCACCTGCCGCACAACTTCAAGGGCACTCACATGTCGCGCTTCGTCGAGATACTCAACGAGCACGAGCGTGAGATTTCGGTGGAGTCGTTCGAGAGCATCCTGCGCGAAATGGTGGTCAGGTTGGAGGCGCAGTCCGGCTACATCGAGATGAACTTCCCGTACTTCGTCAACAAGACCGCGCCGGTGTCAGGCGTGCAGAGTCTGCTGGACTACGACGTGACCTTCATCGGCGAGGTGGTAGAGGGGCGTGCCAGCGTCACGATGAAAGTGGTCGTGCCGGTCACCAGCCTGTGCCCTTGTTCGAAGAAGATTTCCGACCGCGGCGCGCATAACCAGCGTTCGCATGTGACGCTGACGTTGCGTACCAACGAATTCGTCTGGGTCGAGGACGTGATCCGCATCGCCGAAGAACAGGCATCTTGCGAGCTGTTCGGTCTGCTGAAGCGCCCGGACGAGAAGTTCGTCACCGAGCGCGCCTACGACAATCCCAAGTTCGTCGAGGACATGGTGCGCGACGTCGCCGCCGCGCTGAACGCCGATAAGCGCATCGATGCATACATCGTCGAATCCGAGAACTTCGAGTCGATACACAACCACTCGGCTTATGCGCTGATCGAGCGCGACAAGACGAAAGAATAACGAGAAGGGGGAAGAGGGAAGGGAGAAGGGTAAAAGCGGATCGGCATTTCCCCTTGAGCACCGCAGGTGCGATCCCTTCCCCCTTATTCCTTCCCGCGTTTTATGAAACCCATCGCCATCTTCCGCCACGCTCCCACCGAGGGTCCCGGCTATCTCGCCGGATTCCTCGATGCGCACCATATCCCCTCGCAACTGATCGCGATCGACGCAGGCGATGCCGTCCCGCCTTCTGCCGATGGATTTTCCGGACTGGTGTTCATGGGCGGGCCGATGAGCGTCAACGACGACCTGCCGTGGATATCTCAGGTCGAGACGCTGATTCGCGACGCGGTGGCGCGCGATATACCGGTGCTGGGACATTGCCTCGGCGGGCAGCTGATGTCCAAGGCGCTGGGCGGCAAGGTGTCGCGCAACCCGGTGAAGGAGATCGGCTGGGGTGCTGTGACGGTCGCGGACAATGATGTCGCGCGTTCATGGTTCGGCGAGACTCTGCGTTTCAATGCGTTCCACTGGCATGGCGAAACTTTCTCGTTGCCGCAGGGCGCGACATGGCTGCTTTCCAGTGCGCCTTGCGATAATCAGGCTTGGGCTATCGGCAAGCATCTCGCGTTGCAATGCCATGTCGAAATGACTGCGGAGATGATCACATCCTGGTGCGAGATAGGTGCGGACGAAGTGGCGGCTGCCGGAGCGAGCCCTGCGGTGCAGACGACGGAAGAGATGATGCGGCTAATGGGGGATGAGTTGCCGCAGCTGAATGCCGTGGCCGATCTGCTCTACAGGAAGTGGATGGAGGGATTGCGCAGAGATCGGTAATCGAGGCGGTTGAAATGGAGCAGGGCGGAATCATCCCGCCCTGTTTTCGTTTGTGCCGTCCGCCGCTCAGGCGACTTCGTTGAGCAACTGCCCGGTCACCTGTCCTTGGGTATTGACGACCGGCTTGGGTGGTTGGCTCTGTTGCTCCTGCTGTACCTGCTGATCGCGCTGGGCCTGTTCGGTCTGCTGTTGCGCTACGATCTTCTCCTGCTGTGCCGCCTGATCGACAGCTTTCTTAGCATCGGTCGCGACCCTGCTTTCGGTCGGTTGCTGCACGGGCCGGTTTGCGTTGCCGGCTGAACTTACTGCATCGATGGCCATGATCAACCTCCTGTAGCTGAATTAAACATCACGCGGTCACATTGATGACTGTGCCGACTGTTTCGCCCTGGGTGTTTACCGTGGGCTGAGTTTGAACCGGAGCAGCCTCCTTGGCCTGTACGGCTTGGGTGACTTCTCTGACGATCTGCGGCCCGATCTGGCTGGCGGATTCGGTGGAGCGTACGCTACGATCCGCCTGTACCGCAACGCCTTGGGCCTGGTTTGCCTCCACCCTCAGCGTTCTTGCGTTTTCCTGCGCCCGTTCCGCCTGACTTTGGGCATCGCTCGCTTTCGATTGCAGTGCGCGTGCGTTCTGCGCAGCCCGATCAGCAAACTGCTTCGCCTGCTCCAGTTGCAGCAGTTTCCACGCCGATTGCGCGATTGCCTGTGTTCCCGATGTCGAAGTAACGGCCATGATTCGGCACTCCCGTTTACTACCCCTTTGTGCATAATATACGCCTTGAACCCATTGGAATACAAGAGTTTTTTGATGTTTCGGCCAGCGCGGCAGCTGCGGCATCTTTGTTCGGCGGTCTGGTCTGTTGAGGGGTGGATAGGCCGAATTATCTAGGCAATTCGGTCTATTGACTGAGCGGGGGCGGGTGATTACGGTGTGCTGCGGGGTGTTGTCACTTTTGGCCTGTTTTTCGTCCCCGTACTTTTGCTGTCATCGTTAACTTTAGGAGGTTCTCATGAAGAAATTGATCGCGCTGGTTGGTTTGGGATTTGCTTTCGTCGTCTCGTCTCCGGTCTTTGCGGGGGATCAGCAAGCCAAGATGAAGGGGTGCAACAAGGAAGCGAAGGAGGGTGGCATGAAGGGGGATGAACGCAAGGCCTTCATGAAAAAATGCCTGTCCAAGGAATATACGCTGAAGGCGAATGGTGCCGCGGCAACGCCGGCTACCCCCGCCGAACCTGCGGCGGCTACGCAGCAGGACAGGATGAAGGCATGCAATGCCGATGCAAAGACGAAGGGGCTGAAGGGAGAGGAGCGCAAGACCTTCATGAGTTCCTGCCTGAAGGGATGAGTTGCTTGAACTTCCCGAGAAGCGCGTCGCAAGGCGCGCTTTTTCATTGGGGGGCGGAAAATCGATGCGGTGTATAATCCGCGCTCTTTCATTTGCGCCCAAGTCGCGCCACATCCAATCGATAACGCATGATCAAAAAATTTCTCAAACGCGTATTCAGCAAATCGGCCAAGGTCAAGTCGGTAGGCAACGCGCAGGTGATTCCGTTCGAATTGCACGGAGTTCCGCGCGAACAGATCAGCTTCGGCGCGAAGAAGGTGACCGACGGGCTGCAGGCCGCAGGCTATCAGGCTTACGTCGTGGGAGGCGCGGTGCGCGACCTGCTGCTGGACCGTATCCCCAAGGACTTCGATGTCGCGACCGATGCCACGCCCGAGGAGGTCAAGCGCGTGTTCCGCCGCTCGCGCATCATCGGGCGGCGCTTCCGCTTGGTGCATGTGATGTTCGGCGAGGAAGTGGTAGAGGTGTCCACCTTTCGCAGCATGATAGAAGCCGAGGATGCCGAGACCGACGAACATGGCCGCTTGTTGCGCGACAACCAGTTCGGCGACATGGAGCAGGATGCGGCACGGCGCGATTTCACCGCGAACGCGCTGTTCTACGATCCCTCCACGCAGGAGATACACGATTATCACCGCGGCTACGCCGATACGCGCAATCAGCTGTTGCGCATGATCGGCGATCCGGCGACGCGCTATCGCGAAGACCCGGTGCGCATGCTGCGCGCGGTGCGCCTGTCGGCCAAGCTGGGCATGAAGATCGAGGCTGCAACCGCTGCGCCTATCGGTAAGCTGAAGAATCTGCTCGATAACGTGCCGGAGGCGCGCCTGCTCGACGAAGTGTTGAAGATGCTGCTGTCCGGTCACTCGGTCGAGTGCATCCAGCAGTTGCGCAAGATGCATCTGCATCACGGCCTGTTGCCGCTGCTGGATGTGATCCTGGAGCAGCCGGTGGGCGAGAAGTTCGTGATGCTTGCGTTGCGCAACACCGACGAACGGCTCGGGCATGAGAAGCCGGTCTCGCCTGCTTTCCTGTTCGCTGCATTGCTGTGGCACGAGGTGCTGGCGGCGTGGCAGCAATACCAGAAGCAGGGCGAGCGACCGATCCCGGCGATGCATGCGGCGATGGACGACGTACTGGCGAAACAGAAGAAGCAACTCGCGATCCCGCATCGCCACGATGCGGTGATGAAAGAGATCTGGTTGTTGCAACTGCGCTTCGATCAGCGATCAGGCCAGCGCCCGTTCCGTCTGATTGAGCAGCCGCGCTTCCGCGCCGGTTTTGATTTTCTGTTGCTGCGCTGCGCCAGCGGCGAGGTGGACGACGAGCTCGGGCTGTGGTGGGACGAGTTCCAGGAGGCCAGCGCCGAGCGCCGCGACGAGATGCTGCAGCCGGAAGGCGCGGGCGACAAGAAGCGTCGCCGCCGCAAGCCGCGCAAGAAGCCGGCGGCAGCGCAAGAGCCGAACGCATAATGCTGCATACCGCCTTCATCGGGCTGGGCAGCAATCTGGAAGATCCAAGCAGCCAATTGCAGCGCGCCTTCGCCGACCTCGACGGCTTGCCGGAGACTCGGCTGGTCGCGCGCTCTTCTCTTTACCGCAGTGCCCCGGTGGGCTATCTGGATCAGCCTGATTTCGTCAATGCGGTGGCGCAGGTCGAGACCGGACTGACGCCGCAGGCCTTGCTGCAATCCCTGCTGGACATCGAACATCGTCATGGTCGCGAGCGCACCTTCCGCAATGCGCCGCGCACGCTGGATCTGGACGTGCTGCTGTACGACGATCTGCAGTTGCACGAGCATGGCCTGACCATACCGCATCCGCAGATGCATTTGCGTGCCTTCGTGCTACAGCCGCTGCTGGAGCTCGCGCCGGGCTGTGTGATATCGGGTATCGGTAGTGCCGCGCAGGCGCTGGATGCATGCGGCGATCAGATGTTGGAGCGGATGCAGGATGTCGCTGGGTAAGTATCGTTACGTCGTCGTCGAAGGGCCGATCGGTGTGGGCAAGACCAGTCTCGCGCGCCGTCTCGCCCGGCATATGGGCGCTTCGATGCTGCTGGAGAAGCCGGACGAGAATCCGTTCCTTGCCAAGTTCTATCAGGATCCGGTGCGCCATGCGTTGCCGACGCAGTTGTTCTTCCTGTTCCAGCGCGGTGACGAGGTGCGCGAGCTGGCGCAGTTGGATCTGTTCCAGACCGGCACCGTGTCGGATTACCTGCTCGACAAGGACATGCTGTTCGCGCGGCTGAATCTGAACGAGGAGGAGTTTGCGCTTTACCAGCAGATATACCGCACCTTGCAGTTGCAGGCACCTGCACCCGACCTGGTAATCTATCTGCAGGCCGAGCCGCAGACGCTGGCGGAGCGTGTGCGCCGTCGCGCCAAGAGTTACGAGCAGACGATCTCTGATGCCTACCTGTTGCGCCTGACGAAAAGCTACAGCGATTTCTTCTATCATTACGACGCGGCGCCGGTGTTGATGGTGAACAGCGAACACCTGAATTTCGTCGACGGCGACGAAGATTTCGATATGCTGTTGCGGCGCATCGGCGAGATGCGCGGGCCGCGCGAATTTTTTAGTCAGGGGGGATGATGCGAACCACGTTGACTGCACTGCAAACGATGCGCGCCAAGGGCGAGAAGATCGCCGTGCTGACCTGTTACGACTCCAGTTTTGCAGCGTTGCTCGAAGCGCAGGGCGTGGATGTGCTGCTGGTCGGCGATTCGCTCGGCATGGTGCTGCAGGGACGCGAGACCACGCTGCCGGTGACGCTGGACAGCATGGCCTACCACACCGCCTGCGTCGCGAGCGGTTGCGCGAAAGCATTCATCGTCGCCGACATGCCGTTCGGCACCTTTCAGGTCAGCCCGCGGGAGACCTTTGCCCATGCAGTGCAACTGATGGCAGCCGGTGCACAGATGGTGAAGATCGAGGGCGGCGCGGCGATGGTAGAGACGGTGCGCTTCCTGACCGAGCGCGGCATCCCGGTGTGCGCCCATCTCGGCCTGACCCCGCAATCGGTGCACCAGTTGGGCGGCTATCGCGTGCAGGGACGAGAGTCCGCCGCCGCGCAGCAATTGTTGCAGGATGCGTTGGCATTGCAACAGGCGGGTGCGGGCATGGTGGTGCTGGAGGCGGTTCCTGCCGTACTGGCGGGCGAGGTCACCGGGCAGCTTTCGATTCCGACGATAGGCATAGGCGCGGGCGCGGCCTGTTCCGGGCAGGTGCTGGTGCTGCACGACATGCTGGATATTTTTCCCGGCAAGAAGGCGCGCTTCGTGAAGAACTACATGCAGGGGGCGTCCTCGATCGCCGATGCGATTTCCCATTACGTCGCCGAAGTGAAGGCGGGAACGTTCCCGGCGCAGGAGCACAGTTTCTGATGCAACTCATCCATACCATTGCCGAACTTCGCGCCCGTCTGGCACGCGAGAAGTCCCTCGCCTTCGTGCCGACGATGGGCAATCTGCATGAGGGGCATCTCGATCTGGTGCGCATCGCGCGCGAACAGGGCAGCTGCGTTGTGGTCAGCATCTTCGTCAATCCGCTGCAGTTCGGGCCGAGCGAGGATTTCGACAAATATCCGCGTACGCTGGAGGAGGATTGCGCGAAGTTGCAGGGATTGGCTGACGTGGTGTTCGCACCCGCGGTCGACGACATGTATCCCGTGCAGCAGGCGGTGTTCGTCGACCCGCCGCCGATCGCGAGCGAACTATGCGGCGCGGCCCGCCCCGGCCATTTTCGCGGCATGGCGACCGTGGTGCTGAAACTGCTCAACATCGTGCAGCCGCGGGTCGCGGTGTTCGGCAAGAAGGATTACCAGCAGCTGCACATCATCCGCCGCATGGTTGCCGAGCTGAACCTGCCGGTGACCATTGTCGGCGGAGAGACGGTGCGCGCGGCGGACGGGCTGGCGCTGAGTTCGCGCAACCAGTATCTGGGGGCGGATGAACGCGCAGAGGCGGTGTTTCTGTCGCGGACGCTGCAGGGCATGCGCCAGTCCATCCTGCAGGGCGAGCGAGATATTGAACGTTTACAGCAAGATGCGGTCTCACTCCTTACATCGAGAGGATGGGCGGTGGACTATGTTGCGGTGCGCAACCAGTCCGATTTGCTGCCGGCCGGGCTCCCGCAGCGCGACTGGGTGATACTCGCGGCGGCCAGACTGGGCAATACCCGGCTGCTGGACAATGTCGAGGTCGCTTTGGCCGGGTGATGCCGGGGATGGTGCGAGTGCGATATAATCCACGCTCGTCGAAATTGGAGAGATTTGATGCAAAGAATCATGCTTAAGGCCAAGTTGCATCGGGTGCGCGTCACGCAATCCGAGTTGCATTACGAGGGCTCCTGCGCGATCGACGACGATTTGCTGGATGCTGCGGACATCCAGGAGTACCAGCAGATCGACATCTACAACGTCACCAACGGCGAGCGTTTCACCACCTATGCGATCCGTGCGCAACGCGGCTCCGGCACCATCTCGGTGAACGGCGCGGCGGCGCACAAGGCCAATCCGGGCGACATCCTGATCATCGCGACCTATGCGATGTATTCCGAACTGGAACTGCAGAAGTTCCATCCCCAGCTCGTCTATGTCGACGAGCACAACCGCATCGTTGCGCAACGCGACCGGATACCGGTGCAGGCTGCCTAGGGCGGCATGAAGCGGCATCTCGTCAGGTATTTCCCCCGGCCTCTCCTTGAGGCCGGTTTCCCATGCGGGGCGCCTGCATGAGCGAGCGCGAAAAACTACCCTCTTGGTCCGTGCTGCAGCAGGCCGATATGTCGCTGCGGGAGCCGGACAGTCTGATCGCGCGCGGCTTGTCGGCTTTTTTGGAGCGCAAGCGCAACGAACTGGCGCTCAATAGCCAAGACGGCCGTTACCGGCTGGCGCGCAGCGTGTTCGATCGGCAGGTGTGCAACATCCGCAAGAAGGGCTGGACCGAGGAAGAGCGGGACGCCTTGTTCTCCGCATTCAAGTCGCTGGGCCGGATGGCTGCCGAAAAATACGGCAAGGCCTATTTTCCATTGGCCTGGTTCTACAACTCCGGGTGGCGCATCCTTCCTGCCGGCCAGGATGCGATGGGAGAGTCCGAGGGGTTTTCCTTGCTGAGCGATCTCGGGCAGACCGAGCGTTATGAGCAGCTTGCGTTCGAATGGTGCGCCCGCAACAAACACATCGAAGACCCGGAGCTGTGGTTCGATCTGGCCGCCTGTTATCTGCGCGGCATCGCTGTCGAGCCGGATGTCGAGCAATCCATGCACTGGCTGAAGAAATCGGCAGAATACGGCCATGAACTGGCGCAGAACCAGTTGGGGCGGATGTACGAGACCGGGCGCGGCAGTGAGCGGGACGATGCGCAGGCGGCATACTGGTACGGACGGGCTGCCGAGCAGGGCAATGCCTGGGCGCTGGCCGAGCTTGGCGCGATGCACCTCAAAGGGCGGGGCGTCGAGCAGAATTACGAACAGGCCGTGAACCGCTTCCGCAAGGCCGCCGAGCGCGGCAACGTCGCCGCACAGTGTTTCCTCGCATGGTTGTATCGGGATGGCCGCGGCGTAGCGCAGAGCTACGAGAAATCCGCGTTCTGGTTCCGCAAGGCCGCCGAACAGGGCGATGAGCTGGCGCAGTATTTTCTCGGCGGCCTGTGCGAGGAACATCCGGAGCTGGGATTGGGCGAGGAGCAGGCGGTGTTCTGGTACCGCAAGGCGGCCGAGCAGGGCCACTCCGGCAGTCAGAAGCAGCTGGGCAAGATGTATCGGGACGGTCGCGGCGTGGCGCGCGACGATGCGCAGGCGGTGTACTGGTTCAGGAAGTCTGCGCTGCAGGGCAACGATTGGGGGCAATACTATCTGGGCGTGATGTACCGTGAGGGTTGCGGCGTCGGGCGCGACGATGCGCTGGCGCTCTATTGGCTGCACAAGGCTGCGGAGCAGGGGTTGGAGCTGGCCCGGGAGCAGGTGCAGTCGCTGCAAGGCGGCATGCGGACTCAACTTGAAGAGCAGGCTGCGCCGGATGTGTTACAGGCCGAGTTGTTTGCGCCGACCCCGGTCAGGGTCAGGCGTTTTCCGCCGATTCGGCGCATGAGGGCCAATGGCAGAAAGCAAGTCGTGGCGGATGCGAGGCAGAGGCTGACACGTACCGGCAGGCGCAGTGACCAGCTCAGGCGCAGCAAGCGGGGGAATGTGCGCTCGGTCCGTTCGGGGCGGGGTGGGAATCGATGAGTGCTGCGATGCTTCCTGAAGAGCGCGAGCTCGCCCGTCTCGAAGGCGAACAGATCGAACTGGAAGATCAGGTGGTTCAGACCGAGCTGGCGCTGGAGACCTGCAAGACCGAGACGGCACAGTTCCAGCATCGTTACTATCTCGCTGTGGGGTTTCTATACGCCCAGCTAGACGAACTGGATGCGCAGATCGCCGTGCTGCAGGCACGGCTGCATCCTGAAGATTCGGCGGTGCAGGAATATGCCCGCGTCGCCGAGCGCCAGGCCAAGAGGTCGGCGGCGGAGGCCGGTTTGATCGAGTCGCAGGCCGTGCCGCCGAAGCAGCTGACTGCGGACATCAAGCAGGCCTACCGGCGGGCTGCAAGGCTGATGCATCCCGATCGCGCCACTACCGAGGCCGAACGGCAGCGCCGCACCGACCTGATGTCGCAGGTGAATCGCGCTTACGAGAACGGGGATCAGCGCGCCATCGAGAGGCTGATCGAGGAATACGGCCATGATCCCGAGGCGATCGCCGGGGACGATATCGGTTCGCGCATCGTCAAGGCGATTCGTCGTATCGCGCAGTTGCGCCGTCGTCTGGACGAGGCGCGACATGAACTGGAAGTGTTGCAGCAGAGCGAGTTGTTCCAGCTCAGGCAGGGCATAGAGGATGGAGAGGCATCGGGAGACGACCCGTTGAACGATCTGGCGCAACAGCTGGTCCGGGAGCTGGCGGAGCGCAAGGCGCGGCTGGAGATGCTGCAATATCTGTGAATGTCCATGCGGCGTTCGTCGCCAGATGCCGTGCGGCGAATTTTCGCCCCGGGTTACATTGACCTAGGGGACGTTCGAGGGTAGGATTGCGCGCTTTAATGCCTAGCGGATTGACTACGATGCGCCGAAAACTGGTCGTTGGAAACTGGAAGATGTACGGCAGCCTGGCAAGCAACAAGACGTTGCTGGAAGGTGTGCTGGCAGGGGTCAAGGATATGGACAAGGCCGATTACGGCGTTTGCGTCCCCTATCCTTATCTGGCTCAGGCGCAAGCCATGCTGCAAGGCAGCAATGTCGCATGGGGCGCGCAGAATCTGAGTCAGCATGAGCAGGGCGCTTTCACCGGTGCGGTGGCACCGGGTATGCTGACCGACTTCGGTTGCCGTTATGTGCTCATCGGGCATTCCGAACGTCGCGCCTTGTTCCACGAGAGCAATGATATCGCCGCAGCCAAGTTCGATACCGCGATCAAGTTCGGCATGACGCCGATCTTCTGTGTCGGGGAGACGCTGGCGGAGCGTGAGAGCGGCGTGACAGAGCAGGTGATTGCTCGACAGCTGGAAGTGGTGCTGAATCACGTCGGTGTGGCGGCTGTCGCGAAAGCGGTGATTGCATATGAGCCGGTATGGGCGATTGGCACCGGCAAGACAGCGACCCCGGAGCAGGCGCAGGCGGTGCATGCCTTTATCCGTCAGCAGGTTGCGCAATTGGACGGACAGACGGCGCAAGGCTTGTGTATACTTTATGGTGGTAGCGTCAAGGCGAACAATGCGGATCAGTTGTTTGCGATGCCCGATATCGATGGCGGTCTGATCGGTGGGGCTTCCCTGGTGGCGGACGATTTTGTGGCGATATGCCGTGCTGCGCATGCGGCAGCGGTGTAGTTGCCGGCAACAGTATTTGGAGTGAAGTGTGGAAACATTGGTTTGGGTAGTGCATGTAGTGACGGCGGTGGTTCTGGTCGGTCTGGTGTTGATCCAGCACGGCAAGGGTGCCGACATGGGGGCGGCATTCGGCACCGGTTCGGCAGGTAGTCTGTTCGGTTCCAGTGGTTCTGCGAATTTCCTGAGCCGCAGCACGGCAGTCGCTGCGACGGTGTTCTTTATCACCAGCTTGTCGCTGACTTATATCTATTCGCATCCTGCGCAGCAGCAAGGCGTGATGGATAGAGTGGATCCGGCGGCCGTTCAGTTGGCTCCGGCTCCGGTCGCTCCGGCCGATGGCTCGAAGTCTGGAGAAATTCCAAAATAATTTTGCAGTAGCATAGCGGTTGTGGTGGAATTGGTAGACACGCAAGCTTGAGGTGCTTGTGCCCGAAAGGGCGTGGGAGTTCGAGTCTCCCCATCCGCACCAGATAATAAGCAGGCACGTAAGCGTGCCGGCAATATAAAACGATTAAAAAGATGTTCCGGGCAAGCCGCGAACACGACTAGCAGAGAGGGGGAAGCTCAATGTTGGAAAACTATTTTCCGGTGCTGTTGTTCGTCTGCATCGGTATCGTGATGGGTGTCGTGCCTGTGCTGTTGGGCAAGCTGGTTTCGCCCAATCGCCCGGATAGCGAGAAGCTTTCTGCGTACGAGTGCGGCTTCGAGGCATTCGAGGATGCGCGCATGAAGTTCGATGTGCGTTATTACCTGGTCGCCATCCTGTTCATCCTGTTCGATCTCGAGATCGCCTTCCTCTTCCCATGGGCGGTCGTGCTCAAGGAGATCGGTACCTTCGGCTTTGTCTCCATGATGATTTTCCTTGCCATCCTCGTGGTTGGCTTTATCTACGAATGGATGAAAGGAGCCTTGGAATGGGAATAGAGGGCGTTCTGGAGAAGGGCGTCGTCACGACCACGCTCGACACCATCATCAATTACACCCGTACCGGTTCGCTGTGGCCGATGACTTTCGGTCTGGCCTGCTGTGCCGTGGAGATGATGCATGCAGGTGCTGCGCGTTATGACCTGGATCGGTTCGGTATCGTGTTCCGTCCCAGTCCCCGCCAGTCCGACGTGATGATCGTCGCCGGCACGCTGTGCAACAAAATGGCTCCGGCACTTCGCAAGGTGTACGATCAGATGGCCGAGCCGCGCTGGGTGATCTCGATGGGGTCCTGCGCCAACGGCGGCGGCTACTATCACTATTCCTATTCTGTGGTGCGGGGCTGCGATCGTATCGTTCCGGTGGATGTCTATGTGCCGGGCTGTCCGCCGACGGCCGAGGCGCTGCTCTACGGCATCATCCAGCTGCAGAACAAGATCAAACGAACCAATACCATTGCGCGCTAGGTGAACTATGGCTGCTGATCTGAGTACGTTGCGTACCAATCTGTCCGCGTTGCTTGGCGACAAGCTGGGCGGGATAGACGAGAAGTTGGGCGAACTGACCGTGGTGGTCAAGGCCTCCGACATGATCGATGTCCTGACGCGCTTGCGCGACGACGCGGGTTTCGAGCAGATGGTCGACCTGTGCGGCGTGGACTATTCCACCTATGGCGACGAGACATGGGAAGGATTGCGTTTCGCGGTCGTCTATCACCTCCTTTCCGTGGCGCACAACGCCCGTTTGCGTGTGCGCGTCTTCGCCGCAGAGGACGACTTCCCGGTGCTGGAGTCGGTGGCGGGCATCTGGCCTTGCGCTAACTGGTACGAGCGCGAAGCCTTCGATCTGTATGGCATCGTGTTCACCGGCCATCCCGACCTGCGCCGCATCCTGACCGATTATGGTTTTGTCGGCAGCCCGTTCCGCAAGGATTTTCCGCTGTCCGGTCATGTGGAGATGCGCTACGACCCCGAGCAGAAGCGCGTGGTGTATCAGCCGGTGACGGTTGAGCCGCGCGAGGTGACGCCGCGCATCGTGCGTGAAGAAACCTTCGGTCAGAACTGAGGAAGTCGTCATGGCAGAAATCAAGAATTACACAATGAACTTTGGCCCGCAGCACCCGTCCGCGCACGGTGTGCTGCGCTTGGTGCTGGAGTTGGACGGCGAAGTGATCGAGCGCGCCGACCCGCATATCGGTTTGCTGCATCGCGCCACCGAGAAGCTGGCGGAACACAAGACCTATCTGCAGGCGCTGCCTTACATGGATCGTCTCGATTATGTGTCGATGATGAGCAATGAGCACGCCTATGTGATGGCAGTCGAGAAGCTAGCGGGCATCGATGTGCCGTTGCGCGCGCAGTATATTCGCGTGATGTTCGACGAGATCACCCGCATTCTGAACCATCTGCTGTGGCTGGGTGCCCACGGACTCGATATCGGTGCAATGACCGTGTTCCTGTATGCCTTCCGCGAACGCGAAGACTTGATGGACGTCTACGAGGCGGTGTCGGGCGCGCGTATGCATGCGGCCTACTATCGCCCGGGCGGCGTATACCGCGACCTGCCGGATACGATGCCGCAATATCAGGCTTCCAAGATACACAATGCCGCTGCCGTCAAGAAACTGAACGAGAACCGTCAAGGTTCGGTGCTCGACTTCCTGGACGATTTCGTCGCGCGTTTCCCCAAGTGCGTAGACGAATACGAAACGCTGCTGACCGACAACCGCATCTGGAAACAGCGCACCGTCGATATCGGCGTGGTCACGCCTGAGCGCGCCTTGGCGCTGGGCTTCACCGGCCCGATGCTGCGGGGTTCCGGCGTGGAGTGGGATCTGCGCAAGAAGCAGCCCTATGAAGTCTATGATCGTCTGGATTTCGATATTCCGGTCGGCACCAACGGCGACTCCTATGACCGCTATCTGGTGCGCGTCGAGGAGCTGCGCCAGTCCAATCGCATCGTCAAGCAGTGTATAGACTGGTTGCGCGCCAATCCCGGCCCGGTGATGACGACCAACCACAAGTTCACGCCGCCCAAGCGCGAGTCGATGAAGCAGAACATGGAAGAACTGATCCATCACTTCAAGCTGTTCACAGAGGGCATGCATGTGCCGGTCGGCGAGGCTTACGCTGCGGTGGAGCATCCCAAGGGCGAATTCGGCATCTATCTGATTTCCGACGGCGCCAACAAGCCCTATCGCATGAAGATACGCGCGCCCGGCTTCGCCCATATGGCGGCGCTGGACGAGATGTGCCGCGGCCACATGATCGCCGACGTGGTGACCATCATCGGCACGCAGGACATCGTTTTTGGAGAGGTGGACCGCTGATGTTATCCGAGCAAATACAAGCGAAGGTCGACCGCGAACTGAAGAAGTACCCGGCAGACCAGAAACAATCCGCGGTGATGGCAGCGCTGCGCTTCGTGCAGGACGAAAAGGGCTGGATATCCGACGACGACATGGTCGATGTCGCTGACTATCTCGGCATGCCGAAGATGGCAGTGAAGGAAGTGGCGACCTTCTACCATATGTACAACCTCACGCCGATGGGCAAGCACATGATCACCGTGTGCACCAACCTGTCCTGCACGCTGTGCGGCGCGCTGGATACCGTGGCCTACATCGAATCCAAGCTGGGCATCAGGATGGGCGAAGTCACCGCGGACGGCAAGTACGGCCTGCGCGAGGGCGAGTGCATGGGCGCTTGCAAGGATGCGCCGGTGCTGACGCTGAACAACAAGAAGATCTGCGCCCGCATGAGCAAGGACAAAATCGACAAAATTTTCGCGGAGCTCGACAAATCATGAGAGGCCCGGTGATCTATACCACGATGGAGTTCGACCAGCCCTGGACGCTGGAGAACTATCTCAAGGTCGGCGGCTACCAGGCTTTGCGCCGTGTGCTGACCGAGAAGATGTCGCCTGAAGCAATCATCTCCGAGGTCAAACTGTCGGCGCTGCGCGGCCGCGGCGGCGCGGGCTTCCCGACTGGCCTGAAGTGGAGCTTCATGCCGAAGAACTACGACGGCGACAAGTACATCGTCTGCAACACCGACGAGGGCGAGCCCGGCACCTGCAAGGACTGGGACATCCTGCTGTACAACCCGCACCTGCTGATCGAAGGCATGGCGATCGCCGCCTACACGATGGGCGTGAAGACCGGCTACAACTATGTGCACGGCGAAATCTTCGAGGCTTACGAGCGCATGGAAGAAGCCTGCGAGCATGCCCGCGCCGCCGGATTCCTCGGCGACGACATCATGGGCACCGGCTTCAGCTTCGATCTGCACAACCATCTGGGTTACGGCGCCTATGTCTGCGGCGAAGAGACCGCCTTGCTGGAGTCCATCGAGGGCAAGAAGGGGCAACCGCGCTTCAAGCCGCCGTTCCCGGCCAGCTTCGGCCTGTACGGCAAGCCGACCACGATCAACAACACCGAGACCTTCGCCAGCATCCCGTACATCATCAACAACGGCGGACAGAAGTTCCTCGAACTCGGCAAGCCGAACAACGGCGGCACCAAGCTGTTCTCGGTGTCCGGCCACGTGAACAATCCCGGCAACTTCGAGGTGCCTATGGGTACGCCGTTCAGCGAGCTGCTGAAGATGGCGGGCGGCGTGCGCAACGGACATACGCTCAAGGCGGTGATCCCCGGCGGTTCGTCGATGCCGGTAGTGCCGGGCCATGTGATGATGGACCTGACGATGGATTACGACTCGATCCAGAAGGCCGGTTCCGGTCTGGGCAGCGGCGCAGTGATCGTGATGGACGAAACGACATGCATGGTGCGCGCACTCGAGCGGCTGTCGTACTTCTACCACGAAGAGTCCTGCGGACAATGCACACCATGCCGCGAAGGCACGGGCTGGCTGTACCGCATCGTGCACCGCATCGAGCACGGCGAGGGACGCAAGGAGGACTTGGACCTGTTGCTGAGCGTCGGCGAGAACATCGCCGGCCGCACGATCTGTGCATTGGGCGAAGCGGCGGTCTGGCCGGTTCAGGGCATGCTGAAGAATTTCCGCGACGAATTCGAATACCACATCGAACACAAGCGCTGCTTGGTATAAAGCTGACGGGTGAGCAATGATCAATATCGAAATTGATGGCAAGTTAGTCGAGACCGAGCGCGGTTCCACGGTGATGGATGCTGCGCGCAAGGCTGGCGTCCATATCCCGCATTTCTGCTACCACAAGAAACTGTCCATTTCGGCTAACTGCCGCCAGTGTCTGGTCGAAGTCGAGAAGGCTCCCAAGCCTTTGCCGGCTTGCGCCACGCCTGCCGCAGAGGGCATGAAGGTGAAGACGCATTCCGAGCTGGCGGTCAAGGCGCAGAAGGGCGTGATGGAGTTCCTGCTGATCAACCATCCGCTGGATTGTCCGATCTGCGACCAGGGCGGCGAATGCATGCTGCAGGATGTCGCGATGGGCTATGGCGGCAGCGCTTCGCGCTATATCGAAGAGAAGCGCGTCGTGGTGGGCAAGGATATCGGTGCGCTGATCTCGACGCAGGAAATGAGTCGATGCATCCAGTGCACGCGCTGCGTGCGCTTCGGGCAAGAAGTCGCCGACCTGATGGAGCTCGGCATGGCGTTCCGCAGCGAACACGCCGAGATCATGAGCTTCGTGAACAGCTCGGTGGATTCCGAGCTGTCCGGCAACATGATAGACCTGTGCCCGGTCGGTGCGCTGACCAGCAAGCCGTTCCGCTATACCGCCCGCAACTGGGAGCTGTCGCGCCGCAAGTCGGTCAGCCCGCACGATGGCCTGGGTTCCAACCTGGCGGTGCATGTCAAGAACAACAAGGTGATGCGTGTCACCCCGGTCGAGAACGAAGACATCAACGAGTGCTGGATCTCCGACAAGGATAGATTCAGCTACGAGGCGCTGAATTCGCCGGAGCGCCTGACCAAGCCGATGATCAAGCAGGACGGCAAGTGGCAGGAAGTCGAGTGGCAGGCCGCGCTGGAATATGTCGCGAACGCGCTGCGTCAGGTCGCCAGCGGCGCCGGTGCAGACCAGGTCGCCGCGCTGGCGACGCCGCACAGCACGCTGGAAGAACTCTACCTGCTGCAGAAACTGATGCGCGGCATCGGCAGCGGCAACGTCGATTTCCGCCTGCGTCAGTCCGATTTCAGCGCCGACGGCAAGCAGGCAGGCGCACCTTGGCTGGGCATGCCGGTCGCCGAGATCAACAACCGCGATCGTTTCCTGATCGTCGGCAGCTTCCTGCGCAAGGATCATCCGCTGCTCGCGCAACGCATCCGTCAGGCCGTGAAGAAGGGCGCGCAGGCGAACATCGTTCATTCCGCCGACGACAACCTGCTGATGAAGGTCGCCAACAAGGCCATCGTCGCGCCGAGTGAATTGGCCAACCTGCTGGCCCAGATATTGAAGGCGCTGGCGGCGGAGAAACAGACTGCCGTGCAGGGCGTGGACAACGTCGCCGTCGGCAGCGAGGCCGCTGCTATCGCCAAGAGTCTGGCGGGCGGCGAGCGCGCCGCGGTGCTGCTCGGCAACTTCGCGCAACAACATCCGCAGGCGGCACAGATCGCCGTGCTGGCGGAGAAGATCGCCGCACTATGCGGCGCGAAGTTCGGATTCCTCGGCGAGGCGGCGAACAGCGTCGGCGGCTATCTGGCCGGTGCGGTACCCGGTTCCAAGGGAATGAACGCCGCGCAGATGCTGAGCAGCCCGCGCAAGGCCTATGTGCTGCTGAACGTCGAGCCGGAACTGGATTGCGCCGACCCGCAGCAGGCGATGGCCGCGATGCGCGCCGCCGACCTGGTGGTGGCGATGTCCGCATTCAAGCACCACGCGGTCGGTTATGCCGACGTGCTGCTGCCGATCGCTCCGTTCACCGAGACATCCGGCACTTTCGTCAGCACCGAAGGCCGCGCGCAGAGCTTCAAGGGCGCCGTCAAGCCGCTGGGCGAAGCGCGTCCGGCCTGGAAGGTGCTGCGAGTGCTGGGCAACCTGCTCGATGCGGACGGTTTTGATTACGACACCAGCGAAGCGGTGCGCGACGAGGCTATCGGCGGCATGGACATTCCGGCGAAATTGAACAATGCGTTGCAAGTCGCCATTCAGCTCCCGGTCTCAGGCCCTCAGTCCTCCGGATTGCAGCGCGTCGCCGACGTGCCGATCTACTCGGCCGATGCGCTGGTTCGACGTGCGACATCGCTGCAACAGACCCGCGATGCCGCGACTCCCTGCGTGGCGATGCACGGCGACGAACTGCAGAAGCTGGGCGTGCGCTCGGGCGACACCGTGAAGGTGAGCCAGGGCGCGGCGAGCGTTGATCTGGCGGTCTGTGCGGATGACGGCCTGCCGGCCGGTGTCGCGCGCGTCGCGGCGGGCCACTCGGCAACGGCTGAGCTCGGTGCGATGTTTGGAACGATTACTGTGGAGCGGGCATGATGGAATTGCTGCAAATCCTGGAACAGACGGGGCTGGATCTGCTCGGCCCGGCATGGCTGCCGGTCTGGACGATCGTCAAGATCATGCTCATCGTGTTGCCTATCATGGGCGCGGTCGCTTATCTGACGCTGGCGGAACGCAAGGTCATCGGTTATATGCAGATTCGCATCGGCCCGAATCGCGTCGGCCCCTATGGTTTGCTGCAGCCTATCGCCGACGGCGTGAAGCTGTTGTTCAAGGAAATCATCGTTCCCAGCGGATCGAACAAGTTCCTGTTCATCCTGGCCCCGATCATGGCGCTGGCACCTTCGCTGGCGGCCTGGGCGGTGGTGCCGTTCGCCGACGGCGTGGTCCTGTCCAACCTCAATGCCGGATTGCTGTATCTGCTGGCGATGACTTCGCTGGGTGTGTACGGCATCATCATCGCGGGCTGGGCGTCGAACTCCAAGTACGCGTTCCTCGGTGCGGTGCGCTCCGCGGCGCAGATCGTGTCCTACGAGATCGCGATGGGTTTTGCGCTGGTGTGCGTGCTGCTGGCTTCGCAGAGCATGAACCTGGGCGAGATCGTCCAGGGGCAGAAGGGCAGCTACGGCCTGCTGAACTGGTATCTGCTTCCCCTGTTTCCGATGTTTCTGGTGTACCTGATCTCCGGCGTGGCCGAGACCAACCGCGCGCCGTTCGATATGGCTGAGGGCGAGTCCGAGATCGTCGCCGGCTTCCATGTGGAATATTCTGGCATGGCGTTCGCGCTGTTCTTCCTGGCCGAATACGCCAACATGATCCTGATCGCGTTCCTGACCTCGATCATGTTCTTGGGCGGCTGGCTGTCGCCGGTGCCTTTCATCCCGGACAGTTTCGTCTGGCTGCTGGCCAAGGTGTCGTTCATCCTGTTCCTGTTCCTGTGGTTCCGTGCGACTTTCCCGCGTTATCGCTACGACCAGCTGATGCGCCTGGGCTGGAAGGTGTTCATTCCGCTGACCATCGTCTGGGTGATCGTGGTTGCAACCTGGATGCAGACCCCGCTGTGGGTCTGGTAAGGGGCGGAGGAGATAACTATGCAAATGATCAAGAACTTCCTCAAGACCTTCCTGCTGTATGAATTGCTGCAGGGGATGGCGCTGACCGGGCGCTACTTCTTCGCACGCAAGATCACCGTGCAGTTCCCGGAAGAAAAGACGCCGCAGGGCTTCCGTTTCCGCGGCCTGCATGCGCAGCGTCGCTACGCCAACGGCGAGGAACGCTGCATCGGCTGCAAGCTGTGCGAAGCGGTCTGCCCGGCGCTGGCGATCAAGATCGAGATCGCCGAGCGCGAGGACGGTACGCGCCGCACCACGCAGTACGACATCGACCTGACCAAGTGCATCTTCTGCGGCTTCTGCGAAGAGTCCTGCCCGGTGGATGCGATCGTCGAGACCCGTGTGCTCGAATATCACGGCGAGTCTCGCGGCGACCTGTATTACACCAAGGCGATGTTGCTGGCGAACGGCGACAAGCACGAAGAGCAGATCGCCAAAGACCGCGCGGCGGATGCCAAGTACCGATAAGAGGACTGCCAGATGAATTTCGAAACCATCGTGTTTTATGTGTTTGCCGCGCTGACCCTGTTCGCGGCGCTGCGCGTGATCACCGCGCGCAACCCGGTGCATGCGGTGATGTTCCTGGTGCTGGCCTTCATCAGCTCATCCGGCATCTGGCTGCTGCTGGAGGCGGAGTTCCTCGCGATCACGCTGGTGCTGGTGTATGTCGGTGCGGTGATGGTGCTGTTCCTGTTCGTCGTGATGATGCTGGACATCAATCTGGTGCGTCTGCGAGAAGGCTTCTGGCGATGGCTGCCGTTCGGCGCGGCGCTGGCCGGCCTGATGGTGTTCCAGATGGTATGGGTGCTGGGTTCCACCGAGATCGCAGGAGGCGTGGAGGCGGTCAGGCATGCGGCGGATTACAGCAACACCAAGGAACTGGGCCGACTGATCTATACCGACTATGTCTATCCGTTCGAACTGGCTGCAGTACTGTTGCTGATCGCGATGGTAGCGGCGATTGCGCTGACGTTGCGCCGCCGCAAGGATTCCAAATCCCAAGTGGTGGCGGATCAGGTCGCGGTCAAGAAGGCAGATCGTCTGCGCGTCGTGAAGATGCAGGCAGAAAAACCTGCGGCCGGGCATCCGTCCGCAAGCAAAGAATAAGTTAATCAAGGGAGCGAGAAGAGCGACATGTTGACCCTTTCCCATTATCTGGTGCTTAGCGCCCTGCTGTTTGCGATCAGCGTGGTTGGCATCTTCCTGAACCGAAAGAACCTGATCGTGCTGCTGATGGCGATCGAAATGATGCTGCTGGCGGTGAACACCAACTTCGTGGCGTTCTCGCATTACCTGAACGACACCGCCGGCCAGGTCTTCGTGTTCTTCATTTTGACCGTCGCTGCCGCCGAGGCCGCGATCGGTCTCGCGATCCTGGTGGTGCTGTTCCGTAATCTGAACACCATCAACGTCGACGATCTCGACAGCCTGAAGGGGTAATGGGCATGAGCATGCAGAGTCTGTATCTTCTGGTTCCTCTGGCACCGCTGTTCGGCGCGATCGCCGCCGGGCTGTTCGGCAAATGGCTGGGCCGCACCTGGTCGCACCGCATCACCATCGCGATGGTGGCCGTTTCCTTCGGTGCGTCGGTCGCGATCTTCAACGACGTGCTGGCGGGCAATACCTTCAACGGCCCGGTCTATACCTGGCTGACTTCCGGCGACACCAGCTTTCAGGTCGGCTTCCTGATCGACAAGCTGACCGCAACGATGATGCTGGTGGTGACTTCGGTGTCGCTGATGGTGCACATCTACACCATCGGTTACATGGAAGAGGATGCGGGCTACCAGCGCTTCTTCAGCTACATTTCGCTGTTCACCTTCTCGATGCTGATGCTGGTGATGGCGAACAACTTCATGCAGCTGTTCTTCGGTTGGGAGGCGGTGGGTCTGGTCTCGTACCTGCTGATCGGCTTCTGGTACACCCGCCCGACCGCGATCTACGCGAACCTCAAGGCCTTCCTGGTGAATCGCGTCGGCGACTTCGGCTTCCTGCTCGGCATCGGCTTGGTGTTGATGGTGTTCGGCACGCTGGATTACGCCGCGGTGTTCGCCAATGCCTCCGCCCATGTCGACGACATCGCGCCTATCCCCGGCATGACGGTAAGCTTGATGACTGCGATCTGTATCCTGCTGTTCATCGGTGCGATGGGCAAGTCGGCGCAGTTCCCGCTGCATGTGTGGCTGCCCGAGTCGATGGAAGGCCCGACCCCGATCTCCGCGCTGATCCATGCTGCGACGATGGTGACCGCCGGCATCTTCATGGTGGCGCGCATGTCGCCGCTGTATGAATTGTCCGATACCGCGCTGTCCTTCGTGATGATCATCGGCGCGATCACAGCGCTGTTCATGGGCTTCCTCGGCATCATCCAGAACGACATCAAGCGCGTGATCGCCTACTCGACGCTGTCCCAGCTGGGTTACATGACCGTCGCGCTGGGCGCATCGGCCTACTCGGTGGCGATCTTCCATCTGATGACCCACGCGTTCTTCAAGGCGCTGCTGTTCCTCGCCGCGGGTTCCGTGATCATGGCGATGCACCACGACCAGGACATCCGCAACATGGGCGGCCTGAAGAAATATATGCCTATCACCTGGATCACCTCGCTGATCGGTTCGCTGGCGTTGATCGGCACGCCGTTCTTCTCCGGCTTCTACTCCAAGGACAGCATCATCGAGGCGGTCGCGCTGTCGAACCTGCCCGGTTCCGGTTTTGCCTACTTCGCGGTGGTCGCGGGTGTATTCGTCACCGCGTTCTACTCGTTCCGCATGTACTTCCTGGTGTTCCACGGCAAGGAGCGTTTCGGCCATGCGCACCATAAGGCGCATGACGGCGACCATGAAGACGAGGAAGTCTCCGCGGATCACCACCACGGCCTCGCCCCCGGCCAGAAGCCGCACGAGACCCCTTGGGTGGTGACGCTGCCGCTGGTGCTGCTGGCGATCCCGTCGGTGCTGATCGGTTACATCGCCATCGAGCCCATGCTTTACGGCGGCTACTTCGGCGATGCGATCTTCATCTCCGAACATCATCCGGTGATGCATGAGTTGCACGAGGAGTTCCACGGTGCGGCGGCGATGGCGTTGCATTCGCTGACCACCTTGCCGCTATGGCTGGCGATCGCCGGCGTGGCCAGTGCAGCCTTCTTCTATCTGAAGCGTCCCGACATTCCGGCTGCGATCCAGAAGCGATTCCAGTTCATCTATGTGTTGCTGGACAACAAGTATTACTTCGACCGCTTCAACGACTGGTTCTTTGCCGGCGGCGCGCGCGGCGCCAGCAGCTTCCTGTGGCGCAACGGCGACGTGAAGCTGATCGACGGCCTGATCGTCAACGGTTCGGCAAAGATGATCGGCATGTTGTCCGGCGTCGTGCGCCACCTCCAGTCCGGCTACATCTATCACTATGCGTTTTCCATGATCATCGGCGTGTTCGTGCTGCTGAGCGTGCGGAACTGGTTCGAATGACCCGTTTTCGGGCAATTGGGGTTTGAATAAGGAATGACAGCATGATTTTTGGGTTCCCCATCATTAGCGTCGCAATCTGGCTGCCGATCATCTTCGGTGTACTGGTGCTTTCCACCGGCGACGACAAGAACGCACAGATGGCGCGCATCCTCGCGCTGGTCGGTTCGGTGCTAGGTTTCCTGGTGACCATCCCGCTGTACACGGGATTCGTCGCCGATACCTCGGAGATGCAGTTCGTCGAAATGCACGACTGGATCTCGCGCTTCAGCATCCATTACCACCTGGGCGTGGACGGTATCTCGGTGCTGTTCATCCTGCTGACCGCGTTCTTCACGCCTCTCGTGGTGCTCGCCGGTTGGCAGGTGATCGAGAAGCGCGTCGCGCAATACATGGGCGCGTTCCTGATCATGTCCGGCATCATGATCGGTGTGTTCGCCGCGCTCGATGCGGTGCTGTTCTATGTGTTCTGGGAAGCGATGCTGATCCCGATGTTCCTGATCATCGGCATCTGGGGCGGTCAGAACCGCGTGTATGCGGCAGTCAAGTTCTTCCTGTACACCTTGCTCGGCTCGCTGTTGATGCTGGTCGCGCTGATCTATCTGTACAACGTGTCGGGCGGCAGCTTCTCGATACTCGATTTCCACCAAGTCGCAATCCCGATGGAAGCGCAGATCCTGATCTTCATCGCGTTCTTCTTCGCGTTCGCGGTGAAGGTGCCGATGTTCCCGGTGCATACCTGGTTGCCCGATGCACACGTCGAGGCGCCTACCGGCGGCTCGGTGGTGCTGGCGGCGATCATGCTGAAGGTGGGCGCCTACGGCTTCCTGCGCTTCTCGATGCCCATCGTGCCGGATGCGAGCCACTATCTGTCCGGCGTGATGATCGCGCTGTCGCTGATCGCGGTGGTGTACATCGGTCTGGTCGCGCTGATGCAGAGCGACATGAAGAAGCTGGTCGCGTATTCCTCGATCTCGCACATGGGCTTCGTCACGCTGGGTTTCTTCATCTTCAATGCCTACGGCATGGAAGGCGCGCTGCTGCAGATGATCTCGCACGGCTTCGTGTCCGGCGCATTGTTCCTGTGCATCGGCGTGCTGTACGACCGCATGCACTCGCGCAAGATCGCCGATTACGGCGGCGTGGCCAACACGATGCCAGTGTTCGCGGCGTTCTTCATGCTGTTCGCGATGGCCAACAGCGGCCTGCCCGGCACTAGCGGCTTCGTCGGCGAGTTCATGGTGATCCTGGGCGCGGTCAAGGCGAATTTCTGGTACGCCTTCGCGGCGGCGACCACGCTGATCTTCGGCGCGGCCTACACGCTGTGGATGTACAAGCGCGTGATCTTCGGCGCGGTGGCGAATCCGCATGTCGCGGAGCTGACCGATCTGAACATGCGCGAGAAACTGATCTTCGCGATCCTGGCGATCACGGTGCTGGGCATGGGCCTGTACCCGTTGCCGTTCAGCGAAATCATGCATGTATCGGTGAACGACCTGCTGGTGCACGTGGCGCGTTCCAAGTTGCCGTTGTAAGCAGCGGACTCTGAGGTGAATATGGATTTGATGACGAATTGGATGTCGGCCGGCGCGGAAATCTTCCTGCTGGTCATGGTGTGTGCGATCCTGATCGCGGACCTGTTGATCAAGCAGAGCGGCCGGCTGGTCACCTACATGCTGGCGCAGCTCACGTTGCTGGGCTGTTCGCTGATCACCGTCGGCACGCACGAGAACGGCGTGGTGTACGCCTTCCACAACATGTTCGTGGACGATCTGATGTCCGACGTGCTGAAGCTGCTGACCTATCTGGCGATGTCGATGATGCTGGTGTATTCGCGCCAGTACCTGACGGTGCGCGGTCTGTTCACCGGCGAATTCATCGTGCTGGCGCTGTTCGCGATGCTGGGCATGATGGTGATGATCTCCGCGAACCACTTCCTGACGCTGTATCTCGGCCTGGAACTGCTGTCGCTGTCGCTGTATGCGATGGTCGCTCTGCAGCGCGATTCCGCGATCGCCACCGAGGCCGCGATGAAGTACTTCATCCTCGGCGCGCTGGCCTCAGGCCTGCTGCTGTATGGCATGTCGATGCTGTACGGCGCGACCGGTTCGCTGGAACTCGGCGTGGTTTCGAACGCGATCCAGTACGGCGTCGCCGACAAGAACTTGCTGGTGTTCGGTCTGGTGTTCGTGGTCTCCGGTCTCGCGTTCAAGCTGGGCGTGGTGCCGTTCCACATGTGGGTGCCGGACGTTTATCACGGTGCGCCGACCGCGATGACCATGCTGATCGGTTCCGCGCCCAAGCTGGCCGCGTTCGCCTTCGCTACGCGCATCCTGGTCGAGGGCCTGCAGCCGTTGGTGCAGCACTGGTCCGGCATGCTGATCATCCTCGCGGTCGCCTCGATGGCCATCGGCAATATCACCGCGATCGCGCAGACCAACCTGAAGCGCATGTTCGCCTACTCGACCATCGCGCACATGGGCTTCATGCTGCTCGGTTTGCTCTCCGGCGGCATCGAAGGCTACGGTTCGGCGATGTTCTATGCGGTGGTCTATGTGCTGATGTCGCTGGGCGCGTTCGGCATGATCATGTTGCTGTCGCGCGTCGGCTTCGAGGCCGATACGCTGAACGACTTCAAGGGACTGAACCAGCGCAGCCCGTGGCTGGCGTTCATGATGCTGCTGCTGATGTTCTCGATGGCCGGCGTGCCGCCGACCGTCGGTTTCTATGCCAAGTTTTCGGTGCTGAATGCGGTGGTGCAGGCCGGCCACATCTGGCTGGCGGTGGCGGCGGTACTGTTCTCGCTGATCGGCGCGTTCTATTACCTGCGCATCGTCAAGCTGATGTATTTCGATGCGCCTGAGAGCCACGAGCCTATCGCGGTCGGGCAGGACAGTGCGCTGCTGATCAGCGTCAACGGTTTGGCCGTGCTGCTGCTGGGCCTGCTGCCCGGCGCGTTGATGTCGGTGTGCGCGGTGTCGGTTCAGCAATCGTTGCTGTTGCATTAAGCAAGAAATGGAGATTCGGCGGCATTGAAAGCTCCCGCCCTGCGCGGGAGTTTTCGTTTGCCGGTGTCGTGCATGCCGTTGCTGCGTGGGACGGTGCAACCTGGGGAGGTTGACATGAGTGAGAGCGAATCGGGTCGGGAGGAGGGTACGGCGTCGGATGTGGCGATGCCTGTGTTCGTCTACAACCGTGCGGACGGGGTGTTCGTCGATCTGCCGCGTCTGTCGTTGGCGGATGGCGGGCTCGAACGGTTCGTCGATCGACTGTTCGAGAGCGGCGCCCGTTTCACCGGCCTGAACTATGACTTGTTTCTGAAATTGCTGTACGACGAGGAATGGCTGGCGGAAACCAAGGACAAGACGGCGAGCCTGAAGATGGCCGAGAGCATCGTGCGTTTCCTGCCCGAGCGCCAGGCGCTCTATCGCAAGGTCAAGGTGCTGCCCCAGGACATGCGTGCGGAATACATGTTCGAGCCCGTCAGCATCGAGGAATCCTATCAGGTGCCGCTCTACGGCGAACCCGGAGAAGATGGCATCGTCCCCATCTCCGGCTACGAGACCAAGACCAGGGATGTGGCGACCAAGCTGGATTTCGACGAGCTGGTCACCGATATGTGGCTGAAGGGCGTGAAGTTCGGCTTGCGCGAAGAGGCGATCCGCAAGACCATCGCCAGCGGTGAGACCGTGCGTCTGCCGCTCGCCTTGCATATCGATCCGACGGACAGCCGCGATGCCGAGATCATCGAAGTCTGCGCCGACCTGCACCGCGACAACTCTCCCAAGCTGTTGGCAAACGGCAAGGCGGACCTGAGCGTGTACAAGAATCGATTCCCGTACGTGAAAAAGGGTACGCGCCTGCTCAAGAAGGTGCCGCGGGTGCTGGGCAAGCCCGGGCGCAAGGTCACAGGCGTGGCTATCGAGCCCGACATGCCCAAGGACCTGGACCTGCACAAGCTCTCGTCGCTGGGCACGACCATAGAGCAGGATAAGGACGGTGAATATGTCGTGGCGACGATGGATGGTTTCGTCGGCATCGATACCAAATCGAATAGCATTTCCATCACCGAGAAGATCGAGACCAAGGAGGGTATCAGCGCCAAGACGACCGGCGACCTGGCACTGGCGGCGGACGAGTTCGTCGAGCATGGAGAAGTGCAGGAAGGACGCACTGTGAAGGGCAAGCACATGACCTTCCTGTCCGATGTGTTCGGCAACGTTATTTCCGACGACGGCAACATCCTGATTTCCGGCAATCTGTCGGGCGGGAGGGCCGAAGCAAAGAGCGGCAATGTCACCTTGGGCAAACGCGCCACGCGCGCCGTAGTGCTCGCCCGCGAGGGCGAATTGAGGGCCACCCAGTGCGAAAGCTGTACGCTGATCGGCAAGGTGGTGCATGTGGAACATGCGGTGAATTGCGAGATCATCGCCGACGAGCTGTACGCCGACATCGTCGAGGGCTGCATCATCGCCGGCAAGGTCATCAAGATCCGTTCTGCCGGAGAGCGCAGGGGAACCGAAACATCGATGACGATGGTCGTGCCGGATAGTTCCATCCTCACTCAGGGTATCGCCGACATCAAGAAGGCAATGGACGAGGCACAGGCCGCTATCGCCGCGAAGATGGCCGAGATCGATGCGTTTAAGTCGGAACCTGAATTTGCAAAATTTTTGGCCTTGCGCGACCGGATTGAGAGCGGGGCGATCAAGCTTACTGCCGAACAAGCGGGCAACTGGCAGAAAATGGTGGAAAAAAATTCACGATTGACCCAGCAGCTGGCTTCGTTGATGCGGGAGGTCGATGCGTTCGGCGTGTCGGTAAAGGACATGGAAGAATCGCTGGCTTCCATGGAGCAGGAACAGCAAGAGATGGGCAAGGATATTTCCTGCGTGATCGAGCGTGTGACCGGACATACCGTCGGGCAGACCATGCGTATGACAAACGGACTCGACAGTCTGAGCGTCATGTCCGGCAGCCAGATCAGGAACACGTTGCAGACCATGGATGGACGCAAGGCGAGAGTGTTTTACGAAGACGATGGCGCGATAGACTGGAAGTTCGATAAATCGTCCGCCCCTTGAACCGGGCGGGAGCGAAGCAAAGGGAGCGGAATGTGGATCTGAAGGAGACTCAGCTGGAATCTGCGGTGATGTACAGCGGCGATTTCATCGAGGTGCGCAAGGATGCCGTGCGCCTGCCCGACGGCGCTATCGCCAGCCGCGAATACATCACCCATCCGGGGGCAGTTGCGGTGCTGGCGCTGCTGGACAACGGCAATCTGGTGATGGAACGGCAGTTCCGTTATGCGCCGCAGCGCGAGTTCATCGAGCTGCCTGCCGGCAAGATCGATCACGGCGAGGACATCCTGTTGACTGCACAGCGCGAACTGCTGGAGGAGACCGGCTATGTCGCTAGCGAATGGATTCATCTCACCACGGCTTGGCCGTGCATAGGTTATGCCGACGAGCGCATGGAATATTTTCTGGCGCGGGGCATCACCCACCAAGGGAGCGCGCTGGACGACGGCGAATTCCTGGAGGTGTTCGAGCTGTCGCTGACCGAGGCCCTGGAATGGGTGCGTTTGGGCAAGATCAACGACAGCAAGACCATCGTCGGCCTGTTCTGGCTGGAGAAGCATCTCAACGAATGGAAAGAAGGCCGGGTGCCGCGATAAAACGCCTGCACGGCCGACGCGTTTAGGGTAAATTGCGCCGGCTTGTTCAACGACGGAACTTCGACGGGACGATGCCGTCTCATCGGTTCCAATAAATCACAGGAGTAGAGTTATGACGCAGTACAGCAAACGCATGGTTATCGTTCATTGGCTGACTTTGGCGGTGCTGATCGCCGCTTGGTTCCTCGGGGATATGGTGCATGACGCGCGCAAGGATGGCGGTGCGGATATCGCAGGATATGTTATTCATGCAGTGGTTGGCGGCGCAGTGTTGCTGCTGACGTTTGCTCGCTTGTTTTTCCGTCGCCAGGATGGCACTCCTGCTCCGGTCGGCACGACGCCGATGGACAAGGTGGCGAAGGGCATCCATCACGCGCTGTATGCCGTGCTGATCCTGTTGCCGGTGAGCGGCATGATGCAGGTCCTCACCAGCGATGTGGGCAAGGCGATCGCCGCAGGCGATTCGGCGCTGCTGCCGGCGAAGTTTACCGGCGTAGCGGCGCATGAAGTCCACGAAATTCTGGTGACCGTGCTGATCGTGCTGGTCGTGGTGCATGTGCTGGGTGCGCTCAAGCATCAGTTCCTGATGAAAGACGGTTTGATGGAGCGCATGTCGCTGCGCAGAAAAGACTGAGTCTTTCGTTAGATATGTACGAAAAAAGGGCGGTGTCGAACCGCCCTTTTTTCTTTCCCCCCGATATTCGCTTATCGAAGATTCCTCAGGTTTTTCTCTAACGAATTTACGTTAACCCGCCATAGGAAAAGAGTATTTTTATTTACCCACAAAAGCTGTGGATAACTTTGTGGGTAAGTGCCGATGGTAGTGCCTCAATGCCGTGTTCCATAAGGTTTTTTGTTGCGCTGCTCATTTTTTGAGTTCGTGTAATTTCCTTTTGATACAATGTGTTGCGCTAAGTGCTCAATTGCCTGTGCGGCTGGAATGGCGCAATGCGGCGTGTTTTGTGGGGTTGTGAATTGTTTTGGGTTGTCAATAGGTTTCCTGAATTATTTTTGCGTTGGTGTCTTGCTTGATAAGGTTTCGTTCTGTCGGATACGAAGCTTTCATTTCAGTGGGGTGGCGATCCGGTCCCGCCGATGCCCGAGCCGCTCTATATATCCGTTGTTTGCAGCAGCCAGCCGATGCCGGTGAGTGCGGCGAAGAATATGGCCAGATGCATCCAGCTCCAGAACAGGTAGCGGCGCGATAGCTTTTCGGGCGTAAGGTTGCTGATCAGGAATAACTTGCCGTCATGAGGGCGGCAGATGAGATGAATATCCGGTTGCGCCAAGGCCTTGATCCGCTTTTTGCCGATCTCGCGTTTGGCGGCTTGGCGAGCCAGAGCCCATTCCTTCATGTCGAGTTCGCCGTTGTCGTCGAGATCAAAGCGTGCGTGCAACGCGGGTTTGTCGCGCTTCCATTCGGCAAGCAGGGCGTTGAGCTCGGCGCGTGCATCGAATTCGATACCTAAACTGCGTGTGCGGAACTCGCCGATGACATACAGGCTGTCGTCCTGAATGAACTTCCACTCGGTGTGGCGATAATCACCTTCGCTCCACTGGTCGCGGTGTTTGGTGACGATCTCCGCATGTTCCGGATCGATTACGCAGTTGCCGCTGTCGTCGTGCAGTACGAAGGTATCGGTGCTTTCGCCGTGGTCGATGGTCTCCCACTTGTTGTTGTCGGAGCGGCGTTCGATGCGGTAGCGGTACCACAGGCAGGGCAGCCCCCGCAGCTTGCTGATCAGCGGGGTGTCCCCGAACGGACGGCCGCGTCCGGTGAGTTCGACATAGCCCTGCGCGGCGGAGGCGATCTTCGAGGTGGGCGTGTCGCGGATCGTGCGCAAACGGTGCAATGCAGATAGCCAGGCGAAGAAGCTTACGAGAGCCATCGCGGACAGTGTGCCCAGCCAGCCTTCGCGCGATTCCAGTTTGATGCCGACGAACAGCAGCAACAGTTGCGCGCCGGAGGTGACCAGTTGCGCGTATTCGCGGCGCAGCCTGACCAGCATGATGTATTAGCTGAAGAGTTGTTTCATGTCCACGTCCGCTTTTTCGCTGGACGAGAATTCCAGCAGCGGCTTGGCTTCGTAGCTGAACATGTTGGCGATCAGCACGGCGGGAAATTGTTCGATGCCGACGTTGTAGATATTCACCGACTCGTTGTACAGCTCGCGGCGGTCGGCGATGTTGTTCTCCAGGCCGGTGATGCGTGTCTGCAATTGCATGAAATGCTCGTTCGCCTTTAACTCCGGGTAGGCCTCGGCGACCGCGAAGATACTGCCCAGCCCCATGCGCAGCATCCCTTCCGCTTGGCCCAGTGCGCCGATGTCCTGGCTTTCGCGTGCGGCCTGCACCTGCGAGCGCGCTTCGATCACCTTTTGCAGCGTCGATTGCTCGAATTCCTTGTATTGCTTGCACACCTCGACCAGCTTGGGCAATTCGTCGTGACGCTGCTTGAGCAGCACGTCGATGTTCGCCCATGCCTTGGCGACGGCATGCTTGAGATTGACCAGATGGTTGTACAGGCTGATGCCGTAGAACAGCGCTGCGAGGGTGAGGCCGAGAAGAATCAGGTTGGTGATCATGTTGTCTCCTTGGGAATTATTGCAACTCGATGGTGCCGTTTACCTGCAGTGTCATGCGTGTGTCGCCGCCTGCGAACTCAGGCTCCGGGATGGTTGCATCCATCGCCATCGGTGCGGCCCGCATCATCGCCTTGGCATAGACCGGTGGCATTCCGCCGTTGATCGAGAAATGCACCGTCCTGTAGGCGCGTGCGCCCATCGCGGCACTTATCGTATCGGCGCGGCGCTGGAACGCCTTGATCGCCTCGGCGATGAGATCGTTCTCCAGTTGCGTGCGCGTTTCCGGCGACAGTGTGAAACTCAGGCCGCTCAGTTGCAGCGTGGATTGCAGTTGCATGATGAGTTCCCCGGCCGATTTGAAGTCGCGACTCTCCAGCCGGATCTCGGCATGGCCGCGCCAGGCATCGATCTGATTGTTCTTGCCGTAGACGGGATGGGTGTTCTGGCTACCGCTGCTGGCCTTGACGCTACCGAAAGCAGCGGCCTTCTTCAGTGCCTCGTTCAGCAGGCTGTTGATCTGCTGCGCGACGCGGGCGGGATGTTTGTCTTGCACTTCGATGCTCATGTTTGCGATCAGCAGGTCGTTGGCGACCTCGCGCGCCGCCTCGACCTGGAAGTCCACGCGGTTGTATGGCTCGTTTTCGGCGAGCGCCCAGACGGGCGTGGACAGCAGGCTAAACAGCAAAGCGATGCGCAACATGGCAAGCTCCTTCTTGTCGTGGGTGGCTTTATGCTAAAGCAAAAACGGTGTGCGTTACAGTACCAGCGTGTCGTTGAGGCAGGTCTTCGCCTGTGCGAGCCGCGTCAGCGTCGGCTGCAGGTTGAGGCCGGTCGCGGCTTTCAATGCCAGCGCCTGTTTTTTCAGTTCTTCGAACGTGATTTCGATCGGGTCGCCACCCGCCGCAAGGGCGACCGCGTTGCCGCTCTCACAGGAAGGGAATACCAGCGCGCGGTCGTCGAATGCCTCCGCGATACGCGCCGCCGTCGCCTTGAAGCCGCGGCTGCGCGTCAGCATATTCACCGACAGTATCCCGTCGCTGCTCAGGTGCGCGCGGCAGGCCTGATAGAACGGCAGTGTTTCCAGCGCGCCGGTGCGCGCCTTTTCGTCGAAACCGTCCACCAGGATCAGGTCGAATTTTTTGTTGCTGTTCAACACATATTCCGCGCCGTCGCCGATCACCAGATGGAGACGTTTCGGATCTTCCGGCAGTTTGAAGAATTGTCGTGCAGCGGCGACTACAGAGGGCTCGATCTCGACTACCGTCAGGTGTGCTTGCGGATAGTTTCGGTACAGGAACCTGGTTAGCGAAGCCGCGCCGAGGCCGATCAGCAGCACCTTGCGTGGAGCATCGCGCAGCAGCAGCGAGGCCATCATTTCGCGGGTGTATTCCAGTTCCAGGTTCCAAGGGCGCGCGATGCGCATCGCGCCTTGCACCCAGTCCGAACCGAAGTGCAGCGTGCGGACGCCGGCGTCTTCGCGGATGTCGATAGAGATAGCCATATCAATAATGTAGTCGGGATATTCGGGATCAATAGACGAAGCGTTCCCGCAGTTCTTCCAGGTTGAGTTCCTGCAGGATGTGCTCCAGGCGTTCGCGCGAACTTCTCTTGGGCGTTCCCTGGCGTCGGGCGATGATCAATTCGTTTTTCATCGAATGTTCCCAGCCGACCAGTTCGGTCACGGTCAGCTGATAGCCGTGCGATTCCAGCAGCAGGCAGCGCAGCACGTTGGTGAGGTGGCTGCCGAATTCGCGGGTGTGGATAGGATGGCGCCATATCTCGGATAGCGGCGTCTTGCCGAACGACTGGTTCTTGTTGCGGTTCAGCGCCGCGGCGACTTCCGCCTGGCAGCAGGGGACGAGTACGATGAATCGGGCTTGCTTGTGCAAGGCGAACCTGATCGCATCGTCGGTCGCGGTGTTGCAGGCATGTAGTGCGGTGACGACGTCGATGCGTTCCGGTAGTTGCGTCGAGCTGATGGAGTCTTCCACCGACAGGTTGAGGAAGGACATGCGCGAGAAACCCAGCTTGTCGGCGAGTGCGTGCGATCTTTCCACCAGTTCCGCGCGCGTTTCGATGCCGTATACCTGCCCGATGTCGAGTGTCTTCAGGAACAGGTCGTACAGGATGAATCCCAGATAGGATTTGCCTGCGCCGTGGTCCGCCAACGTGATGTCGCCGTTTTCGGACAGCACTTCCGCCAGCAAGGGCTCGATGAAATGGAACAGGTGATACACCTGTTTGAGTTTGCGGCGGCTGTCCTGATTGAGTTTGCCGTCGCGCGTCAGGATATGCAGCTCCTTCAGCAGTTCGATGGATTGTCCGGGTTTGATATCTGGAATGGATGACATGTTCTGGGGCGTCTGTGTGATGGCCGCTATTCTACAGGGGGAAGAGTTGTCCGAATGGATGCTGATGAAGCAGGTGATCTGGCTCCTTGCGTTCAAGCGGGTGGCGGCACTTCCTGCTGCGATGAAATCGGATACAATCCCCCGCTAAGCTCCGGAGAGAGCGGGTGTCGGCCTGTTGTGCCGGCTCGTCACAAGCATTATTCAAAGGGTACTCAGATGGGGAATTTGCGGATCGGGGTGCGGCTTGCCATTGGCTTTGCCGTTGTCGTGGTGTTGTTTCTGGTGAACCTGTTGCAGGTGGGCGTGTCGTTTTCCCAGCTGATGCAGGATATACGGCAGATCAAGGAAGAGACCCTGCCCTATGTGCTGGTGGTCGATGAGATGGATACCAGCCGTTCCGAGGTGCAGCAGTGGCTGACCGATGTGTCCGCCACCCACAATCGGGATGGTTACAAGGATGCCGAGGAGGCTGCCAAGCGCTTCCTCGATGGCGTCGCCAAATACAAGCAGATGTTCCAGCGTGAGAACGACACCGAGAGCTTCAAAAAGATGGAGGCCATCGAGGCGAGCTTCCGCGATTTTTATGCGACCGGCAAAACCATGGCGGAGGCTTACATCACCAATGGGCTCGATGCCGGCAATGTGATCATGGAGAAGTTCGACCAAGACAGCGCGGCCGTAGCCGGGCGGCTGGGCGAGTTTCGCGCCCAGCAGGTGGCCGAGGCGAACGAGGTGACTTCCGGTACGCTGGATCTTGCAAGCTCGACATTGCGCCTGATGATAGGCGGCGGCATCGTCGCTGCGTTGCTGGGAGCGGTGTTCTCCGTATTGATCACCCGTTCGGTGATCGTCCCCGTCGGCCGGATGCGTTCCACTATCGTGGATGTCGGCAAGAGCGGTGATTTCACGCGCCGCATCGCCGTGGAGAGCCGTGACGAGATCGGGCAGGCCGCAAGTTCCTTCAACGAGCTGATGGCGAGCTTGCAGACCACGTTCAATCAGATCCACGAAGGCATAGACAAGATATTCGCAGCCTCTCACCTGCTTTCGTCATCTTCCCATCAGTTGGCCACCAGCTCCTCGCATCAGGGAGAGGCTACTTCGTCGATTGCCGCAACGGTCGAGCAGGTCACCGTCAGCATCAATCATGTGTCCGACTATGCGCGGGAAGCCTTGGCAATTTCTGGCAAGGCCGGCGAGCTGTCCGAACAGGGCGGCGAGATAATTCACAACGCCGCGGCGGAGATGCGTCAAATTGCCGATACGGTGCGCGAGACTTCCGGCACGATAGAGGCGCTCGGCCAGCAGTCGACGCAGATATCTTCGATCCTGCAGGTCATCAAGGAGATCGCCGAGCAGACCAATCTGCTGGCATTGAATGCGGCCATCGAGGCTGCGCGTGCCGGCGAGCAGGGGCGTGGCTTCGCCGTGGTGGCGGATGAGGTGCGCAAGCTGGCCGAACGCACCAGCAAGGCGACCGAGGAGATCGGTCAGATGATCGAAGAGGTGCAGAGCACGACTCACGGGGTGGTAAACAGCATGTCCGGCACGGTCAAATTGGTGGATGGCGGCGTTGACTTGGCGCGCCAGGCCGGCGAGGCTATCAACCAGATCAAGGATGAGTCGCGCAAGGTGCTTGATACGATCCGCGAAATCTCTGCCGCGCTGGTGGAACAGAGTAGTGCCAGTAACGACATCGCCGTTAATATCGAGAAAGTCGCGCAAATGACCGAAGAGAACAGCGCCGCGACCGAAGGTACGGCCGGTGCGGCAGACGATCTCGAGGGACTGGCCGATCAGATGCGTACGGCCGTGAATCGTTTCAAGTTCTGACTCGTTTTTCGGATGTTGGCGTAATCATAAATTTGGGGGATGTAATGCGAAATCGCTTGGCAAGATTGATGGCAGTGGGGCTGGTGGCTAGTAATGTTGCATTGGCGGATGACGCGCCAGACTGGGGGGCGGAGACGATCAGCGGCGACTGGGGCGGAACTCGTTCCAGTCTGTACGACAAGGGAGTCACCGTCGAACTCTCGCACAAGAGCGATGCGCTGGCTAACATCTCCGGCGGTGTCGCAAGCGGCGGCGTAGTGCTGATGAACAGCGATGCCTCTGTCAGTGTGGATATGGAAAAGTTGGCCGGATGGGCGGGAGGCAGTGCGTTCGTTCAGTATCACGTTCAGCATGGCAATCAGTCGATCAATAACTATGCAGGCAGCTTCGCAGGCGTGGATAACATCGAAACAGGAACCAGCACCGGCCAGTTCTATCAGGCATGGTTGCAGCAGAACTCGGCCGATGACAGTCTCTCTTTGCTGGCGGGACTTTACGCGATCGATTCGGAATTCTACGTCACCGACACTTCCGGTTTGTTCTTGCAGCCGCCATATGGAATGTCGGCCGAAATGGCCCAAACCGGTCGCAACGGTCCGCCGGTATTCCCGATGGGGGCGCTTGCATTGCGATTGAAATATACCGCTTCCGATTTTTATGTCCAAGGTGCGCTGACCGATGGTGTGCCCGGCAATCTCAATGATGCGCATGGTACGCAGATCCGGCTGGACAAAGGGGACGGTACGCTTGCCGTGGTCGAGTTCGGGTATACGCCTGCCGTCGAGGAGGGAAGTTATAACAAGACCTCGTTCGGTTTGTGGCGCTACTCTGCGCGAGCTAATGACCTTGTGGATGTGGACGTTCTCGGCAATCCGGTGCAGCGTATCGACCAGGGTTTTTATGTCTTGGCAGAACGCACCTTGTTTGCCGAGCAGGGTAATGCGGGCCAGGGATTGTCCGGATTTGTCCGTTTCGGTACGGCCAACAAGGATGTCTATCAGGCCGATTGGTCCGGCAGTTTGGGCTTGAATTATCAAGGGTTGTTCGATGGTCGCGATGACGATGCCGCCGGCATTGCCGTGACTACCAGTCATGCCAGTGCAAAATATCGGCTGGCGAATGCCGCCGAATCATCCGAAACAGTGGTTGAGCTGACTTACCGTGCGCAATTGCAGTCGTGGCTGGCAGTACAGCCAATGGTGCAACGGATATTTAATCCTAATATGGATGGAGCGATTCGCGATGCATGGGTTGTAGGCGCCAGGCTGGAAGCGGCGTTCTAATTGTCTTTGATGATTGCGTGCACTTGGAAATTGTCTCCGCCAGAGATAAAAAGCTCGAATGCGCTTGACGAGTGTGTGAAGTATCGTTAAAGTGCACGACTCAACTGACGCGGGGTGGAGCAGCTCGGTAGCTCGTCGGGCTCATAACCCGAAGGTCATAGGTTCAAATCCTGTCCCCGCAACCCAGATTAAAGTTGCTTGCCGATAAGTCGGCGGGTAACGAAAAAAGAAGTTCGAAATTAAAGTTGACAGGAAGTTTTTAGTCACTATAATGCGCACCTCTTCGCTGCCACGGCAGCTGCTCTTTAAAAGTTAAAACAAACAACCGACGAGTGTAGGTACTTGGTTTTTGGGAAGTTTTGGATGTGTCGGATTTAATTATCCGGGACGGAAGAGACGACTTTAAAAATATAGTAGTACTTACGCAAAGTCGAAATGAATCATGTCAATGATTCACTTTGAGTAAGACCAGGTTCTTAAATGAACCAAGTAACAGGAATTGAACTGAAGAGTTTGATCCTGGCTCAGATTGAACGCTGGCGGCATGCTTTACACATGCAAGTCGAACGGCAGCATAGGTGCTTGCACCTGATGGCGAGTGGCGAACGGGTGAGTAATATATCGGAACATGTCCGGAAGTGGGGGATAACGTAGCGAAAGTTACGCTAATACCGCATATGCCCTGAGGGGGAAAGGGGGGGATCGCAAGACCTCTCGCTTTCGGAGTGGCCGATATCGGATTAGCTAGTAGGTGAGGTAAAGGCTCACCTAGGCGACGATCCGTAGCTGGTCTGAGAGGACGACCAGCCACACTGGGACTGAGACACGGCCCAGACTCCTACGGGAGGCAGCAGTGGGGAATTTTGGACAATGGGCGCAAGCCTGATCCAGCCATGCCGCGTGAGTGAAGAAGGCCTTCGGGTTGTAAAGCTCTTTCAGCCGGAAAGAAATTGCACTTATTAATACTAAGTGTAGATGACGGTACCGGAAGAAGAAGCACCGGCTAACTACGTGCCAGCAGCCGCGGTAATACGTAGGGTGCGAGCGTTAATCGGAATTACTGGGCGTAAAGCGTGCGCAGGCGGCTTTTTAAGCCAGATGTGAAATCCCCGGGCTTAACCTGG
>JAUXOL010000017.1 GCA_030682375.1 Gallionella sp.
GACCGTCGCCGTCCCGCCAGCGCCGACTTGTGCGGGGAGAGCGGTGTGGAAGTGAGGCCGGGGTATAAGCTGACGGAGGTGGGGGTCATCCCGGAGGACTGGGAGGTTGCTGCGCTCGGTGATCTGACCGCAAAGATTGGCAGCGGCATCACCCCGACGGGCGGTCAGCGCGTTTACCGCAGTTATGGTCGGCCCTTCATGCGGAGCCAGAATGTCGGATGGGGCAGCCTGTTGTTGGACGACGTTGCCTTCATCGACGAATCAACGCATTCGACTTTCGCAGATACCGAGGTCCAAGCAGACGATGTATTCCTCAACATCACCGGCGCATCGATTGGTCGAAGTGCGGTTGCCGATTCGCGCCTCGTTGGTGGAAATGTCAATCAGCACGTTTGCATTATTCGCACGGACGAACGGAAACTGGTTCCGCGCTTTCTGAACATGTTCCTGCTCTCGGCTGGAGGTCAGCGACAGATAGATAGCTTTCAGGCTGGCGGCAACCGACAAGGCTTGAACTTTGGACAAGTTCGGTCAATGCGCGTGCCGCTCCCTCCAACCGAAGCCGAACAACGCGCCATCGCGGCGGCGTTGAGCGATGTGGATGCGCTGCTGGGCGGGCTGGACCGGCTCATCGCCAAGAAGCACGACCTCAAACACGCCGCCATGCAGCAACTCCTCACCGGCCAGACCCGCCTTCCCGGCTTCCACGGGGAGTGGGAGGTGAAGCGGCTGGGGGGTCTGTTCAGGTTCAGCGGCGGCTATTCCGCGTCACGCGACCAGCTTTCGACCAAGGGCCATTGCTATCTGCACTATGGTGACATCCACGGGGCGACGCTAACTTACGTCGACGCCGCTGCGCACTATCAGGATATTCCGAAGCTCGATATTCCCCTGAAACGTGTTTCGGCGGACTCGCTCCTGGAAGACGGCGACATCGTGTTCGTTGATGCCTCGGAGGATGATGAAGGTACGAGCAAGCACATCGTCGTAGTGAACAAGGCCAACGTGCCGTTCATCGCGGGACTGCACACGATCGTCGCCAAGCCCCGAACGGCAGAACTGGCGCACGAGTACCGCCGATACTGCTTCCAGACGGTAGCGATTCGCCGGCAGTTTCTGTTCTACGCAGTTGGCACGAAGGTCTCCGGCATCAGCAAGACGAATATTCCCAAGCTCACACTGCCTGTTCCATGCGTGTCCGAACAAACCGCCATCGCCGCCGTCCTCTCCGATATGGACGCCGAGCTGGCCGCGCTCGAAGCCCGCCGCGACAAGACCCGCGCCCTCAAGCAGGCGATGATGCAGGAACTGCTGACCGGGAGGATTCGCCTGGTATGAAAGAGCACCAGAACATGGAGTGGAAAGCATCCTGGCGCGACGATCATCTGCGCTGGGTGTGCGGCTTCGCCAATGCCGACGGTGGCGTGCTGGTGATCGGGCGCGATGACCAGGGGTGGGTGGTCGGTATTCCCGATGC
>JAUXOL010000006.1 GCA_030682375.1 Gallionella sp.
GGGTTGCAGGCGCCGAGGATGCGGTAGGGCGGCATATCCTGATTGAGTTTCTTTTTCATGGTCGCCGCTACGTCGATGTCAGTCAATACGCCAAAACCCTCAGCCTGCAAGGCCCGGATCACTTGCTCCAACGCACTTTCAAAACCCGGTGCCACCTGCTTGCCAAAGCCATAACGAATATCCATGATATTCTCCTTATTAAATATTGAACTCATAACCAAACTTCAGTACGCCAGAGACACCGGCAACCAGCAGCAAGTGGCCCCATTTCCGGTTCGGTTCACGAAACGCTTGCGAATCAGCGCCTCCTCGGTCAGGCAGTCCATGTTGCCAATGACGAATGCCGACTATTTGTTTTCCGCTTTCCATCGACCTATGACTTACAACGTCGCATAGTTCATTCGAATGGATGCTCGAATGACAGATATAGCAAAATACTTTTTTTGCCTGCGGACGGGCCTATCCCAATCGGCATGGAAATCCCCGGTACGATCTGGAGGCCGGAACTATAGTTGCTAGCGAAGCGTACGCCCGGATTGATGAATGCAGTATTTTCCTGCCGCTTGCTGCCATCCGGCTGAACCACTTCGGACGCAGTTCCAACCGCCTCGAGCATCAGGTTGAAATTCTCCGAGGTAAGGTATATGAGGCTCGCGCCATAATTAAACCCGGTCGTATTGGCCTTTGCTCCGCCGGGTTCCTTGCCGCCTGAAGTGTACGTCGCGCCAATATTCCAGTGGGTGACGACTTTGTCGGACAACGCCACACTCAACGGGATGTTGGTCTGGATACCGACAGCATCCGTTCCGTGGCCTTTCCTGTAATCGCCGGTGGGCAGGATGACAGAAAGCCGGGGGGACAATGCGATCCCGTCCTTCGAAATGGCCTGATAGCGGTAGTTGAGCGCAATATCCCCAGCTCCGCTTGAGTTTAGGGGATCGGCCATATGCACCACAGGAATGGTATAGGAAAGCTGATGGGTCTGGTCCGGCACCGGCCATTCCTGCGTAAAGGTATAGACCCAGTCCTTGGTCTTTTGCGTGTACTGGTAGGCCTGAATATGTTGAACAACGCCTGCTTCCTGGTTGTAAGCCTCCTCCATCAGAAACGAGTTGTCCTCGATTCTTTTCGACTCTTCCGCGTAGCCTTGTAAAGGTATGCATACAGCAAACACCAACATCCCAGAAATTCTTTTATTCCACATAACGCCTCCTTAAGTTAGCTACTCAAAACGCACCTGAAAGGCTGCTCCCGCCTGATCCGTGCAAACACCGGCAGGCTTTACGGCACCGCCCCACATCACACGACAAGAAATTTCCTGGCCGTCAGCAGACTTGGCAACAGTCTCAATGGAATACGTTACATGATCGGTATCGAGACCGGAAAAAATCCGATTCCAGTGCTTCGGATTCACGCCATAGTAGCGCTTGCGCAGTTCCGCCAGATTGGTATGGCGCTCAACGGTAAAGCCACGAGCCTCATAACGGCGATCCGGCGCTTCCAGCACAAGAAGATTGCCGTCCCCGCGATCATGCACCAATTCGCCACTCACAAACGGTGCGCCGCCTTGTTTGTCCAGCGGGTGGGTTGGGCTGGCGCAACCTGTAAACATCAAGATTGCCAGTATGCTCAAGTAAGATTTTTTCATGACATTTCCTTTCATCAATAAGTTGTAGCTATTCGAACCGTATCAGTCGCTCTAAAAACAACACGACTGGCGATTTCCTCATGCGGCAAGTTCATCCGCGTCATAACGCCCCCTGCTTTTCAACCGCAGTCACCTGATAGATGCCGCGCCCCGCCAGACCGCAGTCGGCGGTGCGCAACGCCTGCAAGACATCATCCACATCCTCGTCCTTGAGCAGAATGTCCACGCGAACGTGCGGCGTATATCCGATCACGCGGTCGCGCGCGGAAAGCGCCGGGTCATATTCATCCTGAGGGCTGTGCCCCTCGACCTGGATGAACGTGAACCCGGTCACCTGCTCAAGGCTGTGCAGCGTATCCGCAAGCGCACGCTGAATATCGGCATGCACGATCAATGTAAGATTTTTCATCGGGGGCTCCTTTGGGGATTACTGATGCGCAGCTCGGCACGCGTCTCGATCCAGGCATAGAGTGTGGGCAACAGCACCAGCGTGAGCAGCGTCGAGGTAAACAGCCCACCGATCACCACAACGGCCAGTGGCCGCTGCAACTCGGAGCCAGGACCGGTGGCGAGCAGCATCGGCACGAGGCCGAGGCTGGCGATGAGCGCCGTCATCAGCACCGGCCGCAGCCGGCGCTCCGCGCCTTCCTGCACCGCTTGAAGCACCGTGCGCCCAGTCTCACGCAACTGATTGATATAAGCCACCATCACCACGCCGTTGAGCACCGCCACACCGAACAGCGTGATGAAGCCCACCGATGCCGGCACCGAAAGATAGAGTCCGGAGAGATAGAGACTTACCACTCCGCCGATCAGGGCGAACGGGATATTCAGGATAATCAGCCCTGCCTGGCGCACCGAACGGAAGGTCGAGAACAGCATGAAGAAGATCAGCGCGATCGACACCGGCACGACCACCGCCAGGCGCTGCGCCGCGCGCTGCTGGTTCTCGAATTGCCCGCCGTAGTCGATGTGGTAGCCCTCGGGCAGTTTCACCTCGCGCTCGATGGCGGACCTCAGTTCCTCGACGAAGCCCACGACATCGCGCCCCTCGACGTTGGTGCGCACGGCGACTAGCCGCCGCGCCGATTCGCGCTGAATCAGCACCGGGCCATCGGCCTCGCGCACGTCGGCGACCTCCCCGAGCGGCACCAGCGCGCCACCGGCAGTCTTGATGAGGAGTTCCTTGATCGCCGCAGGCGAGGCGCGCGCGGCTTCCGGGTAGCGCACCAGCACACCGAAGCGGCGGCTGCCTTCGATGATCTCGGTCACCACCTTTCCGCCGACGGCGGATTCGACCACGGCATTCACATCCTCGTTGTTGAGGCCGTAACGCGCGAGCTTTGCCGAATCGATGGCGACCGTGAGGTAGCCTTGCCCGGAAAGACGCGCACGGAACACGTCGCTTGCCCCCGGCGTGCGATTGACGATCTCTTCGATCTTGCCGGACAGCGCTTCCAGTGTGGCGAAGTCGTCTCCGAACAGCTTGATGGCGACATCGGCGCGCACCCCGGACAGCATTTCGGAGACGCGCATGTCGATCGGCTGGCTGAAACCGGCCTCGACGCCCAGTTCCTCGAAGGGTTCGAGTTTCTCGCGCAGCTTCTCCTGGAAGGCTTCGAGCCCGTAGCCCCAATCCTCGCGCGGCTTGGTCTGCAGGAAGCAATCGGTCTGGTAGAAACCCATCGGATCGAGCCGCAATTCATCGGCCCCGCTGCGGCAAATCATGCCGGTGACCTCGGGAATTTCCAGAATCGCTTTCTGGATCGGCGCGTCCAGCGCGAGCGAAGCCTCGAGCGATATATCCGAGGATTTCTCCAGGCTCACCACCGTTTGCCCCTCGTCCATCGTCGGCATGAACTCCTTGCCGATCAACGGAAACAACGCTGCGGCAGCGATGAGCAGCACAATCGCGCCGAACACTGCGGACTTGCGGTACTCGAGCGCCCATCGCATCACCGGCAGATACACGCGCTTGATCGCCGCCAGCAGGCGGTCTTCGCCGTGCGCACCGGAGCGCATGAGGAAACTCGCCAGCACCGGAATCACGCTGAGCGACAGCAGCAGCGACCCCAGGAGTGCGAACACGATGGTCAGCGCCAGCGGCCCGAACATGCGGCCTTCGAGCCCAGTGAGGGAGAACAGCGGCAGGAATACGATGACGATGATGAGGATGCCGGACAGCACCGGAGCGGACACCTCGACCACGGCGCGATAGACCAGATGCAAGCGGCTCACGCCCTTGGGTGCATGCGCGAGCTGGGTGTGGATGTTCTCCACCACCACCACGGCCGCATCCACCAGGATGCCGATGGCGATGGCAAGCCCCCCGAGCGACATCAGGTTGGCGCTGACGCCGAACAGGTTCATCAGGATGAAGGTGGACAGCACCGTCAACGGCAGGATCAGCGCCACGGTGAGCGCCGCGCGCAGGTTGCCGAGCAGCACGATCAGCACTAGGATCACCAGCACCACCGCCTCGCCGAGCGCCTTCTCCACCGTGAGCACGGCGGCGTTGATGAGATCGGTGCGGTCGTAGTACGGCTCGATGGTGACGCCCTTCGGGAGCGTGGGGGCAAGGCGCGCAAGTTCCTGTTTAACGGATTCGACCACGGTGCGGCTGTTGGCGCCGACACGCAGCAGCGCGAGGCCGGTCACGATCTCGCCTGCGCCGTCCGCCGTGACACCGCCGTAGCGCACCAGCGATCCCTCCGCGACCTCTGCGACATCGCCGATGCGCAACGGCAAACCGCCGCGCGTCACCACGGTGATGCTGCGGATGTCGTCAGCATCCCTGAGCTGCCCGACGGTGCGCACCAGCAGCATCTTGTCCTCGCGGTTGACACGGTCGCCGCCGGCATTGCGGTTATTGCGCCCGATGGCGCGTTCCAGATCATCGATGGCCAAACCCTGTGCGGCTAGTTTGCCAGGATCGGGGCGCACCTCGAAGGCGCGCACTAGCCCGCCCATCGAGTTCACGTCGGCCACGCCGTCCACGGCGCGTAACTGCGGGCGGATCACCCAGTCCTGGATGCTGCGCAGCTCGCTGCTCGAATAGCCCTCGCCCCTGACGCGGTACATGTAGATGTCGCTCAAGGGGGTGGCTATCGGCGCGAGCACCACTTCGGCCTCTTGGGGCAGCGCGCCCTTGGCCTGGTTCAGGCGCTCCGCGACCTGCTGGCGCGCCCAATAGATGTCGGTGCCGTCCTCGAAATCGATGACGATGTTGGATATTGCGTACTTGGTGGTCGAACGCAGGAGTTTCAGGCGTGGGATGCCCTGCATTTCCATCTCGATCGGGAAGGCGATGCGCGACTCGACCTCGGTCGGCGCAAGCCCCGGCGCCTTGACGAGCACCTGTACTTGCGGCGGCGAAATATCGGGGAAGGCGTCGATGGGCAGCGTGTGGAATGCCCACAGGCCGCCGGCAACCACCGCAACGGCGAAGATCAACATCATCAGGCGCTGGATCAGTGCGAATCGGACGAGCGCGGCGATCATGGCTGATCCCCCTTTCCGCCGACGAGGGACAATCCGGCGGCAAGCCGCAGATCGGCCGAGGCCAGCGCACATGCCTGCAACAACTCCTGGTAACGGGCGCGAGCATCGAAGTAGGCGTTGTTCGCATCCACCAGCGCAAGGACGTTGGACTCGCCCGCGGCAAAACTGCGACGCGTAAGTTCGAAGACTTTGCGTGCGGGTTCAATCAGGTTCGCGTTCACCTGCTCTGTCTGGTTCTGCAGGCGAAGCAGTTGCGCGTATGCCTGCTCCAGACGCATCCTGGCGTCCCGCATCAGCGCCTCGTAACGTGCACGGCTTGCTTCGGCCTCGGCCCTGGCCTTTCCTTCCGAAGCGCGATTCCGGTTCAGGATCGGAATCTCCATGCCGACGCCTATTCCTATCACGTTAATCGTTGCGCCGTTGTTGAAATCCCGGTCATGGAACAGTTTCAACACGGGATCGGGATAACGCTGCGATTCGGCCACTTCGATCCCCTCCCTTGCTGCCTCCGTCTCATGGCGCGCGGTCTCGATGGCGGGATGGCGATCAAGTTCGCGAGCGAAAACCTCGAACGAAGCTGGACGAGCAGGAAGAGTCAGAAGCGTGGTCTCGGCGGCTCCGTCCGCAAGACCCAGCAGATTCTTGAACCCGATGCGGGCATCCTCATAGTCGCGCTCGGCCAGGATGGTCCCCTGACGGGCATCCTCGCGCATGATTGCGAGCCGCCCAAGTTCGAGCGGGGTCAGATAGCGTTTCAGGCGATCTCCATAGCTCGTTATCCGGCCTGCTGCGAAATTATTGGTAAATTCCAGGCGCTCTTTGGCTAACTGGCGTTTCGCTGCGGCGAATTGCACCGCATGAAAGACGAGGGCTGCTTCATGTTCCAGCAGCAGCGACTGGGCTTGGCGGTCAGCTTGCGCTGCCGAAAGTCCTGACTCGGCTGCGGCACGTTGACGCGCAATCCGGCGTAAAGGAAGCGGCTGGGAGAGCGCCAGCTGTGCGAGCCCCGTTCCTCCTTGCCCGTTCAATTGCCCGATTCTGTTATCCGCCCGCAGGTCGATGCTTGGATTGGGCCAAGCTCCCGCCTGAATCAATTCCTCCTGGCGCATATCCACTGCTGCGTCGGACTGCCGGCGTTCCGGCGCCACTTCCAGCACGCGACGGGTTGCCGATTCGAGCGTCCAGACTTTCTGCTCCTTTGCCGATAATAGAACCTCGGATGCCCTCTTAGGCGTGATAGCGGTTTGTGCAAAAGCGGGGTTGAAATACAGCACCGCCAACCCCAGCGGCAATAACAATCTAATCATCGAATTCTCCCGACTGAACGAAGTTGGAATTCGGCGAGACGTCAGAAGCCGCTAAGCACGAGCTAAGCGATATAACAAGACACGTCCCGCCGGATCAGGCGAGAGTTGTTCTGGGTGGACGAAAAAGATCGTCGGGGGAAGATTGCTGAAAGGTTGCCGTCAGTTGGACGGGGTGATCGTCAAGGCACTTCGAAATCCCAAAGGTCGATTGACTTGGCAATCCCATGAAATGGCCGATGGCATGGCACCAGTGATCGCATGGCTTTTCGGGTGTGGCGGTCTTGAATGCTTCGTGGTCAGTTGAAAGATTTACGTCATCCACAACCGAACTGCGCTGCTCGTCGAACCACACGTCGGCTACAGCTTCTTTGTTAAACGTCCAGCCGACTGCATTGCTCGCGAGCGAGAGCATCAGGAAGTAAACAGCCAGGCGGAGAAACCTTTTCATGGTTGGCATGTTAATGCTTATTGCGATCTGATTGCAAATATTGATGTGAGACTGCGGCGAGGATAGAGGCAACTCCAGCACCTAAGCCGTTTTCTCGGAAGCAACCTTCAGGGGGATAAACAACGGGCTGAATTGCTCAGTGTGTCTTATGTGACTCCATGGGCTTATCGGCCAAAGGCCGAAGAGCAGACGTTTTGAACGACGGTTGTGAGTCGAGAGCACGCAGTCGCGTTTCGTGAAAGCTGCCGTTCGGATTGATTCCTGCGCCTATGACTGGTGTTGATTCAATAGCGACCGTTGCACCTTCTGGATGTCTCCGTCCGCAATGGCCGAGAAGCACCCAGAAACCATAACAAATCAGGCTGATGGAACGCTAAGGGGGAATGGCCGGCAAAAGCTGGCGGGATATTTGATTTGTGATTTGCACTCTTGAGGCGTAAATCCAAACGTTGGGAATCCTGTCCTTTTTTGCTTCATGTTGTATTCGTCCAGCCATGCCTGCAACTGCTGGCCTAGTCTGTCCAGGCCCACTATTTTGGGATTATCACGGACAGTTGGAACGAATGTATCACTCAGCAACCGGAAGAAATATCGCATTGCCCCAATCTGCTCAACACCCCCAGAAATCTTGGTACTTTGAATCTTGATAATGTTTTCAAATGGATTGGGCGCATAAGCTGTCTTGGTTGAATAAATGACATGTAATGGCTGCTTACGGCTATCCCGGAACAACCCGACATTCTGGCGAGTTTTCTCCTGTAGAGCTTGCAGGCTTTGGCGGTCGCGATTTTCATCCCAGACAATACAATTCGCCACCAGACTTGCTAGATCTATAAGAACCACAATGCTGCAAGGTGGTACTCCGCTCAAGCCTTTCAATGGATAAATTCCAACACCGATAACTTGAACTCCAGTTGTTTTCTGATAATGGATTCTGTCGCCCAGGCAAGGGTTGTGTTTAAGCATAGCCCTGTACTGCGCGGCAGTTGGATTGATCTTGCCATCCCCCCAGTCACACTCCAGCCTCCTAGAACGATCAGCCTGGTTTGCCAGACCGTATTCAATGAGCATCTTCTGTACGGAGGGAGAGCTGATTTCAATTCCGGATGAATTAAGCTCCTGCACGATCCTGCCGCAGCCCCAATCAGGGTGCGTTTTAGCAAGAGCAAGCACGGGCTCAACTGCTTCAGCTACTCGCTGCGAATGGCGCGGCTTGCTTTGCTTCTTCGCCTCCAGTCCTTTCTCGCCAAACTCAGTGAATTGCGTATTCCACCGATATATTGTGGTACGAGAAACACCACTCTCGCTTGCCGCCTGGCTGACGTTCATAAGCCGCCTTGATTTCCGCAGGACGCCAAGCTTGAAATCAACATCGTGTTTCGAAGCTGCAGGACGAGATATTTTTTTTGGCATTTCTTTCACATGTAGGAAGCAAGTGTTACGCAGCAAAATGTCCGTCTCAGTTAAAAATCACCACCACTACTTAGTAAATATCCTGCCGCCACTAACTATTGGCGATTACACAATGATTTCCCAATAAAGTCCATGTGCATAAAAGAATATGCTTGTTTGAGAGCACAGCATTGCTTCAGGCAATAATTAGTGAGACAACAAAAATATCGAGCCTCTACTTTGCAATTCTCATGTTGCAACTACGCATTAAATAATGCACTTTGTTTTCAAGTGGTTACGATTGATTTTGCTGCGCAAAGTGATATAATTCACATAACTCAACAACCCCCCTCGATAAGAAAGCTAAATGTACTTTTCCTACGAAGGCCAGGGGATTTAAAGCCCGATGATTGGTAAGACACATGGCTCAAGACACCAACCTGCAACTTTCGTCATTCCCGCGCACACCGCAGCAGGTTCAATGTTGGTTCCGAGAAAATGGGCTAACAGTTGCAGATTGGTCTGCGGACAGAGGATTTAATCCTGCTCTGGTATATGCGGTTCTAAAGGGAGAAAGGAAGTGCCTGCGAGGTCAATCGCATCGTATCGCGGTGGCCTTGGGACTCAAGTCTGAGCCCCAAGGCTCAAGTAGCAACCAATAGAGAAAAAGGAGGCTTATCGGTAACCTGCCGAAAAATTAAAAGGCGCTAACGGTGATCAGACCGTTGCGCCTCTTATGCTGGGGAACCCAGACTTCTTTGTTGACGCTTCGAAGTCTACGGGTCCGTTCTGGGCCTGTCAATTCCCCATTTGTTCAACTTTGTCAAACGAGCGTTATTCGGCGCGCGGCGGTTTTGCTCGCCCTGACAAGCTCAGCTCATCCTGTACAAATGGAGGTTACAAATGCGAACGACGAAACGTTTCACCCCCGCAGTCCTTGATCGTTTCAAACGGCAAGGACGAGGGCTTGGGACACAAGATAATTTCAAACCATGGCACCGCATAGGCCGCGGAGACCCATCAAGCAGAGGCCGCTCTCATCTTCAGATGTGGCGTAATCGCCAACGAGAATTGCTTAGTGACAAGGAATGGGTCGCTCTCTTCTTCTCGCTTACTGTGAAATTCTTGTTTGACCTGCTTGAACAATTGCCTCTCTCTCTTGGCACCGCAGCCCACGAACTGTCCAGATATACGGTCGATTGCACTCAGGCCTCTCCCGGGACCATTGAGCTAGCTGCGCGTCTAGGAATTAAGCATCCAAAGACTTCCGCATCTGGCAACACAACAGCGTGGGTCATGACCACTGACTTGCTGTTAGTTCTTCGATTCCCCTCTGGGAATTATGAATTGCTGGCTGTTTCAGTCAAAACAGACGAAGAGCTTTCAAAAAAGCGAACCAAGGAACTACTAAGCCTTGAGCGAGAGTATTGGCTATCGCGAGGTGTTACCTGGCTCCTTATTACTCCGTCGCTCTTTGATAAGCGTGTAGGACTCAGGCTGCGAGAAGCCATGCCATGGACTCTCGAGTGCTCTGCTTGCGAGGCTGACCTCGAAAAAGCTACAACTCTGGCCACCGAACTTCAAGGACGATCTCTAACGTATGTTCTCGAAGCACTTAGTTCAAAACTTGGCTGTATCGACAATGCCAAGCGTGCATTTTGGCAAGCGGTGTGGTGTGGAAAGATTCCTCTCGACCTTCGGCGTGGCTGGCGCCCTCACCAGCCAATCATTTTGCTTACCAAAGAAGAATTCGTGTCCTTGAATCCCATCGCAAGCAGGAGGTCATCATGGATCTGATCCATAACTCCGTATTCAGAATATTGGATGGAGATGATGCAGGACTATATCGAGTTGTCCTTCATGAAGTCCAGTTTGGCTTCTTGGTCATCGTTCGTCTCGATGCAGTCACGCCTTTAAATCAGACTCGCCGTGGCAGAAGGAAACTTGCAGAAACAAAACGAAAACGCAAGAAAGCACCGGCACCGCTGGTAGGCCAATTGATTTGGAAGAATAGCTCTGAAATCAAGAAGCTTGATGATGCCAATCACCTATTAAAGATCGAGATTGAAACTGAGAACTTTAAACGGTCCGAGGCCGATGCCGAACTCTACAAGTTGCGCGATTCCGTCATGCAAGGCTTCCTTAACTTCGACAATCTGAGAGAACGGATCCTAGTAGATAAGGGGCTTGGTGGGCTCGTCAAGGAAGCCGCCTCCACCGCTGGAAAAAGTCCTGCGCTTGTATATAAATTGTTTTCACATTTATGTCGGTTTGGATTTACTGAATCCAGCTTATACCCAAGACGTGATCGTTGTGGCGGGAAGGGGGTTCTTCGCCCATGTGATGCAGGCATTCGAAAAAAGGCCGGCGCTAAAACTACCAAACAAAGAATCGCCAGAGCTTATGGCCAGGATCTGCCACCCGAGCAACCCGGGATGTCTACGGAGTGGAGACATTTGATCATGACAGCGGACAAGCAGATTCCTGCCCCAAAGCCGGATATGCCTCAACGCATAAAGCTGATTCTAGCGAGTGGCTTCGTGAAGAAATATCGGCAAGATGGCAATAAGCTGATTCCTGTTGACCCGGCTATGGGAGAGTACCCAAACAATAGACAGATTCGTCGGGTCTTGACGAATGATATTGAGAAGCTCCAACGACTTCTCGATCGAACTACCAAAGGACATTTCGAGCGGAACATGCGTGGTCTAACGGGTAAGAACTGGGAAGGCGTGTCCGGTCCTGGCCATACATGGGCAATTGACTCAACCATTGGAGATATCTATCTCCGGTCTTCCGTTAATCGGGCGTGGGTTATTGGACGTCCAATCGTTTATGTCATAGTCGATGTCTGGTCCACAGCCATTGTTGGGTTCTATGTGTGCCTCACGGGCCCCAGCTGGGATACAGCCAAAGTCAGCCTATTTTGCTCAGCGGCCCCTCCCGCCCTAATTGGTGAACTCTGGGGATATCAACCGATGTTGTCTTTGAGCCCCGCACCGACGATGTGTGCTGCTCTGCTGTGTGATCGAGGTGAATATCTGTCTAAGGCTGCGAGTATAACGGGAGCCCAATTAATCCCGTGCCTCAGCTATACACCACCATATCGTCCTGATCTAAAAGGGCTGGTTGAGGTGCTGCACCGGATTGCTAAAGACCAACAGTATTTGTTTGTGCCTGGCGCAATTGATCAAAGGCGTCAGGAATTCGAATTGCGCCGATTTGATCCTGACGAATCGGTACTCACCGTTCGTGAGTACACGCAATATCTTTACACGATATTTACCGAATATAACCTGACAGCAGATCGTTCCCATAGAGTCGATGCCCACATGGTAGCGGCTGGCGTATTCCCAAGCCCAGCAGGATTGTGGCGCTGGGGACATGAGATGGGGATTGGTGTGCGGCGCGAAATTCCCTTATCTGAGTTAATCAAGAACCTACTCCCCTCTGATGAGGGACGAGTGACGCGCAGCGGCGTCATGTTTGCTGGCAAACAATATGGCTCTGACGTCGTTGACGAAATGCAATGGACTGCTCATGCAAGGAATTTTGGTGGTTGGAATATTGACGCCAACTACTTCCCTGGCTCAGTCTCCAAAATATGGGTACCGAATCCCACTGCAAACGGATTATTGGATCTCAATATTTCCGATTACTCAACCGCATCACCTGAGCTCACATTTGACGAAGTCGCCGACGCCTTTGCTGTCGGCAAATCGAAAAATGCTGAGGTTCAGCACATTAATACGCTTCACGCGCTTCAGTCGATCCGCAGGGTGCAGGAAATCGTTGACAACGCAAAGACTTTGACCGCCGAGGCTATCGATCGCTATACCGGTGCGAAGCCAACCATGACCGAATCTCGAAAGATTGAAACATCGCTTGCGATGCCTACATCGGCACAACCAAAGAACTCCAGCACCACAACAGCCCCACTCGACCAGGCTAACGCGAATGAAATGCACATGGAGATGATGCATTCCATCCTAGCTGCCGCCAATAGCGCGGAGAATTCTGGTGGCTAATCTCAATCCTTTGGATCCATATGCTGGCAATATTTTGACTCAGGGACTTGGCCCAATTCTGTCGCGGAAGGAGGCGCTGTCGTTACTTACCTACCTTCCTCCTCCCCCCTCGATGAGTGTCGGGAATATACCGCGGCACATCAGGATGCATCAGTTGCTGATGCTACGTGATTTGCATATTCCCTCGCTTGAAGGCGGGCGACTAGTAGAGACGATAGACCTCATGGTCCGACCTAGCTACCGATATCGCGACCCCAAGTCACCTCAAACATGGGGGATGCTTTACGGAGAACAAGCGATGCACAAAACCCCCAGAGCTCCGGCAATGGCTGCAGCCGTTGTTGGTCATTCTGGCACGGGGAAAACCGAAGCTATTCTTCGGGCGCTCGGCACCTATCAGAACCAAATTATCTCGCATGAGTCATTCCCGAATATTGTGGGGCCGCATCATCAAGTCGTCTATTTGTCCGTTGATACTCCGGCCAGTGGCCGCGCATCGGATTTAGCCACGAATCTGATGAGAAGTTGGGACATGGTCATGTCGAAGCATTTTCCCGAAAGACCCGAACGTTTTGCATCTACGCTCGCAAAAGAGCGGCGCGATGGAGCGAAGATGCTGGACGAGTGGAGGCACGTAGCAACCAGTCATTTTCTTGGCTTGCTCCATCTGGACGAAGTCCAGAATTTCTTCCAATTACAGAGTCTTGAAAAGCGAAGAAAGAGAACAGACAAAACCGAAGGTTTGCAATTAAGCATTGTTGAAGATTACTGTTTGAAATGGATTCTGACGTTAACAAACACGTGGCAGACACCACTTCTCGTATCTGGCACCCCGGATGGAATCGGTGCACTGACGAAACGTCTTAGCAACACTGAGCGGTTCGTTTCTTCCGGCTATCACGTTCTTCCTCTCTTCGAAGATGCACAGGACAAATTTTTCTATGACATGTTTTTTACAAGTCTTGTGAATTATCAGTACGTCAAGACACGCCTTCCAGCAACTCCTGAATTTGCTGAATTAATCATCGAATTATCAGGAGGGATACCTCGACTGATCATCGCACTTTGGATTGCTGCTCATAGAGTTGCATTTGAAAGAAAGGAAGATGATTTGAGACTTGAGGATTTCAAACATGCTGCCGCCACGTATATGGCTCCTATTGCACCTGCAGTTGCTGCACTTCGAAGCAAAGAGCCGGAACGCATGGCGCGATATGAAGATTTGATCCCGCGCGACGATGGCTATTGGGCTACGTTCTGGACGTCCGTATCATCAATTTGAGGCCCACCTTTTGTTCGCGATGGATACCCGCTCATCGAAGTGCATTTCGAGAATCGTATGATATACGGCCAGGTGTATTAGCTATGCAGCAGAGCTTATTGGCCCAGCTGTTGCGGTCTGCGCATTCCGGCTTTCCTAATCAGTCAATCCAACGACATGCGCCGTTGTCGGCCATTGCTGCCAGTGCACACAGATGGGCCCAATGGCCGGTATGGAATCGTCAACGGCCATAGGTGTAAGCGCCATCCCGAACGGCAGCTTTCTCGAAACGAGATCCCGTACTCTCGCCCAATTTCAGACTACATAAATGCAGAGCCCATATACCAAAGCTCAATAAAAAACCGGCAGTAGCCGCCCAACTGCGCAGCGACTGCCGGCTAAGCCGGGTTGGTTATTTCTTTGGTGCAGCGTCGCGCATTTCCTCTCGCTGCATCATCTGTTCCATCATCATCTGCATTATCTCCATGCGTTCCTCCATCATCTGGTGCATGGGCATCATGTCGCCGGCCTGAGCCTGCGGCCCTTTACCCTGCCCCATCATACCCATGCCCATCCCCTGTCCCGAACCCATCATGCCCATCATCTTCATGCCGCGCATCATGCCCATGGTGTCGCGTAGCACTTGCGCATGCTCTTGCATAAGCTTTTTACGCTCGGCAGGGTCTTTGGTCTCGCGCAGCTTGGACATGAGCGCCTGCGCCTGTTTCATGCGCTCTTGCGCCTTGACCATCTGCGCGTCAGCAGTGCCGCTCATGGCTTTGCCAGGTGCGGCTGGCTGACTGAGCTGCACCTCTTTTTCCGGTGCACTCTTGGACGCGGGCGTGCCACCCTGTTCCGGATGATGCTCATCGACGGCATAAACCGCTGGCGCACCAGCACATAACACTGCAACAACACTGCTAATCAGCAACTTTTTCATGGCCATCTCCTTTCAGATTGAAGAAAAACACCCATACACTGCGGTGTATTGTTGAAACAACATCTACATCAAATCGTGAAGCAAGCGTTCAAAGCCTCGCTTCTTGCTCATGAAACACCTTGGGCGCGCTTCGGAATAAATCTCGGCGTGCGGGCAGCATACTCCCGCCACTGCTCGCCAAAGTGAGCTTCCGCCTCACGCTCCTCGGCATGGGCCAAGCGCACATAAACCCAAAGAAGCAGGGGAAACATCAGCAGCGTGATTATGGTCGGCCATTGCAGCAGAAAGCCGAACATCACCGCCACGAAAGCCACGTATTGCGGATGGCGGATTCTTGCGTACGGCCCGGTAGTCGCCAACTCGTTTCGCTGTACGGCTTGATAAAGCACTTTCCAGGCGGAAGCCAGCAGCCAAAACCCGCCGACGATAAACGCCATACTGAGCATATGAAACGGCCCAAAATGCGGATTGGCACGCCAGCCGAACATCATCTCCAGCAAATGGCCGGCATCATGTGATAGCCAATTCACGCTGGGGAAGGTCTCAGTCAGCCAGCCGGACAAAAAGTAGATGGTCAGCGGGAAGCCATACATCTCGGTAAACAGCGCCACGATGAACGCCGAATAAAGACCGAAGGTACGCCAATCGAGATTTGTGCGCGGCTTGAAAAAGGTTAGCGCGAACAGGATAAAGAATACCGAATTGATAATGACCATCGACCACAGGCCATAAGCATTTTCCGTGGAATTCATTTTTCGCTCCTTTCGGCATTGTCGTTATGCCCGCCGTGTGCGCCATGGCCGTGGTGCATGAACATATGCATCAACGGACATGCGAGCAGCAACAGGAATGGCAACACACCGAGCAAGTGGGCGCGATGTTCGGTAAACAGATAAAAAGCGGCGATCCCCAGAAATGCGATGAGAATCCAGTTATACCCCCGAGGGGCGCAGTGTGCGCCGTGATCAATATGCTCGTCTTGTTTCATCATGCACTCCCTTCAAAAAGTTCACATCATCGAAAACTACCGTTTACATCTTCGCTCGATTCAGCCTGAGCGCATTAACAATCACCGACACCGAACTGAAGCTCATCGCCGCCGCCGCGATGATGGGCGACAGCAGCAGGCCGAAGAACGGGTACAGCACGCCGGCGGCAACCGGGATACCGAGCACGTTGTAGATGAAGGCGAAGAACAGATTCTGGCGGATGTTTTTCATGGTCGCGCGCGACAGGCGCAACGCGCGCACGATGCCGCGCAGGTCGCCCTTGATCAGCGTGATGCCCGCACTCTCCATCGCCACGTCGGTGCCGGTGCCCATCGCGATGCCCACCTGCGCTTGCGCCAGGGCTGGCGCATCGTTGATGCCGTCGCCCGCCATCGCCACGATGCGTCCCTCGGCTTGCAGTTGCTTGACGATGGAAGCCTTCTGCTCGGGCAGCACTTCCGCCTCGATGCGGTCGATGCCCAGTTTTTTCGCTACCGCCTCGGCCGTGATGCGGTTGTCGCCGGTCAGCATGATGACCTGCACGCCTTCTTCATGGAGTGCGCGGATCGCCTCCGCGGTGGACTCCTTGACCGGATCGGCCACGCCTATCAGTCCCGCCGCCTTGCCGTCGATAGCCAGCAACATCACGGTCTGGCCATCGCTACGCAAAGCCTCGGCGCGCGCGGGCAGATCGGCGGCGTTGATCTGCAACTCCTCGAACAGCTTCAAGTTCCCCAGTGCGACCACACGGCCTTCGACCGATCCCGTCACGCCCTTGCCGGTGATCGAACGGAACCCGTCGACCGCCGTCAGTCTGACGTCCCTCTCCTGTGCGCCATTCACGATAGCCGCCGCCAGAGGATGTTCGCTGGCGCGCTCCAGACTGGCGGCCAGCCACAACACGACGCCTTCATCGAATCCGTCCAGCGGAACGACCGAGGTCAGTTTCGGTTTGCCTTCGGTCAGCGTGCCGGTCTTGTCGACCACCAGCGTGTTCACCTTCTCCATAGTTTCGAGCGCTTCGGCGTTCTTGATCAACACCCCGAGCGTCGCCCCCCGACCGGTGCCGACCATGATGGACATCGGTGTGGCCAGCCCCAAAGCGCAAGGGCAAGCGATGATCAGCACCGCGACCGCGTTGACAATGGCATGCGCCAGACGCGGCTCCGGCCCCCAGATCCCCCATACCGCCAAGGTGGCAAGCGCGACCAGCATCACCACAGGCACGAAATATCCGGCAGTAACATCGGCCAGACGCTGGATAGGCGCACGGCTGCGTTGCGCCTCGCTCACCATATGCACGATCTGCGCCAGCAGCGTATCGGCGCCGACGCGTTCTGCGCGCATCAACAGACTACCGGTGCCGTTCACCGTGGCGCCGATCAGCCGCGCGCCCGCAGTCTTCTCCACCGGGATGGATTCGCCGGTCACCATGGACTCGTCCAGCGCACTCGCACCTTCGAGCACCTCGCCATCCACCGGCACTTTCTCGCCGGGACGCACGCGCAGGACGTCACCCGGCTGCACCTGTTCCAGCGGGATGTCTTCCTCGTTGCCATCAGGACGCACGATGCGCGCGGTCTTCGGCGCGAGACCCAGCAACAGCTTGATCGCCGCGCTGGTCTGACTGCGCGCACGCAACTCCATCACTTGCCCCAGCAACACCAGGGCCATGATCACCGCAGCCGCCTCGAAATACACCGGCACCGTATCACCCATGCTGCGCATCGCGGGCGGGAAAATGCCCGGCAGCAACATTGCCACCACGCTATATACCCACGCCACGCCGACACCCAAAGCAATCAGGCTGAACATGTTGAGGCTACGGTTGACCACGGATTCATAACCGCGCCGAAAAATAGGCCAGCCGGCCCACAGTACAACAGGGGTAGCCAGCGTAAATTCTATCCATTGCAATACCAGCATCGAAATGGACTCCGGCATGAGTCGAGGCAAAAGATCGGCCACCGTTGCCATCAGGAAAACTGGCAGCGCCAAAGCCGCGCTTACCCAGAAGCGCCGCGTCATATCGTTCAATTCAGCATTGTCTTCCACCACCGCATTGCGCGGCTCCAGTGCCATGCCGCAGATCGGGCAACTGCCGGGTTTGTCTCGCACGATCTCCGGATGCATGGGGCAGGTGTATTCGGCGGCGCTTGCGGGTATTGCGACCGGCGCTACGGGTTCCAGCGTCATGCCGCATTTCGGGCAATTGCCCGGCCCGGGCTGGCGGACTTCCGGGTGCATCGGACAGGTATAGATCAAACCGTTTCGCACGAGCTGAGGTTCAGCCGGGCGCGGATTGAGGTAATCCGCCGGAGATGCCTGAAATTTAGCCAAGCACTTCGCGCTGCAAAACAGATAAGTTTGAGCGTTATGAATGTGATGAAAACGACTGTCGGACGTAACGGTCATTCCGCATACAGGATCAGTTGCCATTTCATGTCCCTTTCCGGTGGTGAACAAAGCTATACCCCTAACCGCAGTTCATTTCAGCAGCCATTTAAAGCTTCTTGGAGCGGGGTCTGCTGCCAAGTGTATGTGCAATTCCACTGACGAAGGCTGTGGCGAAATCACATTGAAACGTAGCGTCCCTTTGCGATGGTGGCCTCCCTGCGCCAGAAATTTCCAACTGAGTGGTGCATATGGCTTCCCATCCGCGATAAGCACCGATGTGTTTGCCAAATCATCGGGCAGGGTCTTGGTGTGGGTTTCCAGCACCACTTCGAAATCCCAAGTTCCTGCGCTCTGAACAAGGTCTCGCGGAGTGACCGTGACCTTTATTTCCCGTTCATCATTTATTTGCGGCGCATACGCAAGCTCCGCCGCGTTGCTCACCGCAATGATTTTGATCATTCCGGAATCATGCGTGTCAAAATAAGCGACCATGATTGCAAAGGCCAAACCAATCAAGAGATGATTTCGCATTTTTTATGCTCCTTAGAAGATTTAATTACCATTGACGCGACATACACGATACCGGCGGCGCTAAACACCAAGCCAACCCAGAACAGCTCAACTTGATATTCCGCCACAACGGAGAGAAAACCTGCAATCCCCAAGATGGGCACAATGTTGGCCAAGTAATGGGCGCAGCAGGAAACCATCGCCGCCGTAGAAGTTGCGCCGGATACCGCGATCACTTTGCCCGATGCACTGTTCTCGCCTGCATGTACCGGATCAGTGCTGGATCTCATGATTTATTTCTTTCAAGCGTATGAATCAAATGCTTCGTTTCATCGGCAATAGTTGGCAACATGCACTTGGCTACTACCATTTCACGCAGTGCAGACTCTTCAGTCAAAAATGCCTGAACAGCCGCAGGATCAAATTGTGAGCCGCTCATCCGTACGATTTCATCGCGAGCCTGTTCGAATGTAGTGGCTTTGCGATAGGGGCGATCCGAGGTAATCGCATCAAGCGTATCGATGACGGCAAAGAGCCGCGCTCCCAAACATATCTGTTCGCCTCGCAACCCGCGCGGATATCCACTACCATCGAAACGCTCCTCATGGCTGAGCACGATTTCCCCCGCGTCTTCCATGCCAGAAATTTGCGAGACTATGCGATATCCTTTTTCCGGATGAGTCCGCATTTCCTGCCATTCATCCTCATTGAGCGGCCCCTGTTTCAGCAGAATGGCATCGGACACGCCAATCTTCCCGACGTCGTGCAGCAATGCCCCCCAGTAAATCTGGCGCAATTGATGCGGATCAGTTACGAAATGTCTAGCCAGCACCAAGGTATGACAGGCCACCCGTTTGGAGTGGTCGCCGGTTTCATGCTCGCGGATGTCCAGCGCTTCGGCCAAAGCCTCGGCGAAAGCGGCATCGGCCAGTTCCAAAAAGTCTGCTTCAGCATTCATCCTGCCCCCCCCCGATTTGTCATGAACCAGTTCCCCGGCAGTGAACGCTTCCCCATCCCTGCCTAAACAAAATGTTTTCATCGCGTTTCTTTTCACTAAAAAATCAGCAGTGCGGCGGCGCAAGGGGAAATCAGACACGCGCATCGCACCCATTCACGAGTTACTTCACCGGCGGACGGTTGCAGCATGCAGCGTTTTTCCTGGGCGCATCCAGATTGCTGATCTCGCTTTCCTCGGCATAATGAAGCCAAGCACGATGCAGTCTTGCCATCGTGCCACTCTCAAGCTTGACACTCGCTGTTTGCAACAGGTTTTCGATCTCGACCAGATCAGTCTTGGCAAGGTCGTAACTCACCTCGATTCCGGAGACTTTGGACGAAACGTTCGCAGACTCCAATATGGCAACCAGAGATTCCGCCTCCCCCAGAGTCAACGCCTGCTCAAGGACGAGACGCCGTGTTTTCAGTGCCGCCGCCTGCTTGTCTGCTTTTTTGGGATCATTCATGACAACCTCCGGGGCACCAACCTGTCAGGTTGTAGCAGACTGCGAACAAGGCCCCACCCAGAAAGCCGGTCAGGGCAACCCCGAAAAGGCCATAGGCCAGCCCGCCCAAAGTCCAGGGCTTGTCGCTCATGAGCAAAGTGAGGTCCAAGCCGTGAGCCCATGCATTCACGAAGCCGACCGTCCCATCCGGGAATAGAAAAACCGCCACGGTGCACACCACGCTGATGACCGCTGCGGTCAATGCCATTGCACTACCAACATGCCAAGGATTCAATTTCATTTTCTCGCTCCTTGTTCACAAGCATGGACTGGCTCCATGCAGCCTATGTAATACCGTTCAGTGTTTACGCTCAATACGGATAACCACCCATTTTTTTAATTGACTTGTTCAAAATCTACATGAGTGTCTTCTCGGAAAATACTTCATGTGCTCGCGCGGGTATCTATTCGACCGAAAACACATACGGCTCCTGTTTGCGCTTCGGAACGGCATAGACCGTAAGGGTTCCCTTCTTCATCTCGCCCATCCCCGGCGAATTCATCTGCATACCCGGAACGCTGATACCGGTAATCGCGGGCTTTTCCTTGAGCAGCTTGCGGATGGCGGCAACCGGAACATGGCCCTCGACCACATAGCCGTTGACCAGCGCCGTGTGGCAACTGGCAACATGGAATACGCCATGGCGCTTCTTGATGGCATCCATGTCGGTCTCGTTCACCGATTTCACCGCAAAGCCGTTCTCGCGCAGGTAGTCGATATACTTTTCGCAGCAGCCGCAGGTCGGGCTTTTGTAAACTGTCATCGCCGTTGCGGCTTGGGCTGCGCCGACACCGGCGATGGTGAGCGCCATGCAGATCATCAGTTGTTTAAGAATTTTCATATTGTTTCTTTCATGCGTTGAAATTATCCGGGGCGTTTGTTGAGCGAACGGCCTTGAGTTCCTTGAGTGCATCGCGCAACACATGTAATGCCGAATGCAAAAATAGCGAGGCCAGCGCCAGGCCGATGAGGATGTCCGGCCAACCGGAATGGGTGAGCCATACCCCAACGGCGGCAAACAGCACCGCGATGTTGGCGATGATGTCGTTGCGGGAACACAGCCATACCGAGCTCATGTTGATGTCGTCCGCGCGATGCCGCCACAGCAGAAAAAAGCATGTGCCGTTCGCGGCAAGCGCCAGCAAGCCGATTGCACCTATAGCCTCGTACACGGGAAGCTGCGGGAATGCGATCCGGTAGATCGCCTGCCCGAGCACGAACAGACCGAAGGCCGCCATGATGCCGCCCTTGAGCAGCGCTGCCCTGGCTTTCATGGTTGAACTGCGCGCGACCACGTAGAGGCTGAAACCGTACACCATCGCATCGCCCAGCATATCCAGCGAATCCGCCACCAGCGAGATCGAGTCGCCGAGCAGCCCTGCCGCGAGTTCGACGACGAACATCACGGCATTGATAGCCAGCACTGTTTTGAGTGTCGAGCTCTGGCGACCACGGAGCGCGTCGAGTTCGCATGCCTTATCGTTGCAACAATTAGCCATTAAAAATCTCCGGAAATTTGTCGATTCACTTGCGCTTGATCGCAACGATCACCCACTGCTTGCCGTTTTCCTGCGCCAACTCGAAGCGCACGGCATCGCCGATCATGAGGTCTTGGGGTAATGAACCGCGCAACACAAACCACATGGTCATCGCGGGCCAGCCCAGCGAGTCTATGGGCTCATGCGCTATCTGCACCTTGCCTGCTTCCGCGTTGACGGCTTTGAAAACTCCGTAGCCTTCATGTTTCGTCTGGGCTTGGGCGTGCTGCGCCTCCTCATGGTTGTGCGATGGCGTTGCTGCATATGCTGTGCCTGCCATGGGAACCGTTGCGGTCATGGCGATCATCAGGGTTAGGGATAAATAGTCAGTTTTCATCGTTCTTCCTTTCATGCATTGCGGGATGCCGGTAATTTCGTTCGTTCGCTGCATCCCATAGTCCGGCGAATTTTTCGATTTGCTATGGTCGCGTGCGGCAAATGGCCACACTGCCGTATGCCGCACACAACCAATCACTTAGCTCAATGCTTCTCTTTCATATGGTCATGTCGATCTTTTGGCATTTCCTTACCCATATCCGGTGCCGGCTCGTTCATCGGCACGTTGGTCTTTTCTTCCATATGGCTATGCTTCTTGACCGGCTTTTTCACCGGCTTTTTCGCTTCGCTCTGTTCGGTGGTCACGGAATCATGCACATCCGCTTCGGCGGCGACCGGCTTCTTCACCGGCTTTTTCGCCTCACCCTGTTCGGCAGTCACGGAATCATGCACATCCGCTTCGGCGGCGATTGCAGTTGCGCTAGCGGCAGCAAACATCGCCAAGATGGCGGCCAGTAATGTCGATTTAAGTTTCATTTTGTGCTCCTAAAAAGTTTGGTTGGTTGAACGTGTTGCAACAGACCTGAACAATGCGCTGGCTGAGTACCTCCTTTTCAAAAAATAAACGGATAAATTCTTCCTCTGACTGCCCGTAGTTAATGTTGGTGGGGGGAGCTGCTGCGTCCACCGCCGGCATGCCCCATCCCTCCATCCAGTCCCATACAGCCGCTCAATACCACTATGACCATTGCCAATACGATTGTTCTGCGCATACTTCCCTTCTCTCTTGGTTAATAACAACGACAAAATCTAATGTGTGTGATCGTGCTCATGCCCGCCCGCCTCATGCGGAGCGGCATCCTGCGACACAACATCGTGCGGCACCATGTCTTGCTCGGCATGGGTGTCCGGCAGGGACATCACGCCCAGCCCGTGGCGGTACACCAGTTCGGCGCCGTGCCATGCCGTACTTGTCACCAGCAGCCACGCCAGCAGCAGCCCGCCCAGGAAGCCGTACGACGGCGCCTTGCGGAAACGTCCGTGCCACACATCCCAGACTGCGAGCGCAAGCAATGCGGCTAATGCGCCCAGCGCCCAATTGCGGTGCAGGATCATGGCAGCATGACTCACTTCGTCATGCTCAATGCCGTTGAAGGCGAACCAGCCGAAGACGGCAGCAATCAGCGCAAACAACGCCGCCCCCCATAACATCCAGCGTCCCGTCATCCGGCACTGCGCCGCATAAGGCCAATTTCCGAATAACGTGCCAACGGCGGTGAAGGCCAGCGCCGCCATCGTGAATGCGATGGGAAAATGCACGAATACCGGGTGCCAGTTTGGAATGATCTCGATCATAATTTCGGGCCCTTATTGAGAAGATTGATTTCGCGCGCCTTGATCAAGGCATAGATCACCGGTATCACCAACAGCGTCAGCACCGCCGAGGAGACCATGCCGCCGACCATGGGGGCGGCGATGCGGCGCATCACTTCCGAGCCGGTGCCGCTGCTCCACAGGATGGGCAGCAGACCGGCCATGATCGCCACCACGGTCATCATCTTGGGGCGCACGCGTTCCACGGCTCCCTCCATGATGGCCGCATGCAGATCGGCGGCGGTCGGTTTGCGGCCTTCGCTGCTGCAACGCTCCTGGACTTCCTGCCACGCTTTCTCCAGATAGATCAGCATCACCACGCCGGTCTCCGCCGCGACGCCCGCCAGCGCGATGAAACCCACCGCGACCGCGACGCTCAGGTTGTAGTCCAGCAGCCACAGCAGCCACACGCCGCCGACCAGCGCGAACGGAACGGACAGCATCACCACCAACGACTCGGTGACGCGTCTGAAGTTCAGGTACAGCAGCAGGAAGATCAGCAACAGCGTGATCGGGATCACGATCTTCATCTTCGCGGCGGCGCGTTCCATGTATTCGAACTGCCCGCTCCAGGTCGCGTAGTAGCCGGGCGGGAACTTCACCTGCTCGGCCACGGCACGGCGCGCTTCGGCCACGTAGGAGCCGATGTCGCGCTCGCGGATGTCGACGTAGATGTAGGCGGACAGCAGCGCGTTCTCGGTGCGGATCGAAGGCGCGCCCTTGGCTATGGATATCCTGGCGAGTTGGCCGAGCGGGATCATCGCCCCTTCCATCGTCGGCACCAGCACCTCGCGCGCGATCTGCTCCGGCGTGCCGCGCAGTTCGCGCGGGTAGCGGATATTCACGCCGAAGCGCTCCAGCCCTTCCACCGTGGTGGTGACGTTCTCGCCGCCCAGCGCGGTGGCGATCACCTCCTGCACCTCGCCCACGGTCAGGCCGTAGCGCGCAAGCTGCGCGCGGTCCGGCTCGATGTTGAGATAGAAACCGCCGGTGATGCGCTCGGCGAAGGCGCTGCTGGTGCCCGGCACCTTGCGCACCACGGCCTCGATCTCCTTGGCGACGCGTTCCATCTCGTCGAGATTATTGCCGTACACCTTGATGCCGATGGGCGTACGGATGCCGGTGGAGAGCATGTCGATGCGCGCCTTGATCGGCATGGTCCAGGAGTTCGCCACGCCGGGAAACTGCAGTGCGCGGTCCATCTCGGCGATCAGCTTGTCGGTGTCCATGCCGGGCCGCCATTCCTCCTGCGGCTTGAGGTTGATCACGGTCTCGAACATCTCCAGCGGCGCGGGATCGGTGGCGCTCTGCGCGCGGCCAGCCTTGCCGTACACCGATGCCACTTCGGGGAAGCTCTTGATGATCTTGTTCTGCGTCTGCAGCAACTCCGCCGCCTTGGTCACCGACATGCCGGGCAACGACGCGGGCATGTAGAACAGCGTGCCCTCGTTCAG
>JAUXOL010000019.1 GCA_030682375.1 Gallionella sp.
CTCGGCAACCGTAGATGGCACCGGCAACGCGCTCGATAACGTCCTCACCGGCAACGCCAACGACAACACGCTGACTGGGCTGGCTGGCAACGACACGCTGGATGGCGGGCTGGGCGCGGATATGCTGCTGGGCGGCACGGGTGACGACACCTACTTCGTGGACAACCTTGGCGATGCAGTCATTGAAAACGCGGGTGAAGGCGTGGACTTGGTCAAGTCCGGCATCACCTACACCCTCACCGACAACGTCGAAAACCTCACCCTCACCGGCACGGCAAATCTTGCTGGCACCGGCAACGTGCTGGACAACGTCATCACCGGCAACGCCGCCGCCAACACCCTGATGGGCTTGGAAGGCAACGACACGCTGGATGGCAAGGGCGGTGCGGACGTGATGCTGGGCGGCACCGGCAATGACACCTACGCGGTGGACAATGCAGGCGATGTCGTGATTGAACTGGCGGGCGAAGGCACCGACACCGTGCGATCCGGCATCGACTACACCCTCGGCGACAATGTCGAGAATCTCACTCTCACCGGCAGTGCAATCTCCGGCACCGGCAATGCACTGGACAACGTCATCGTCGGTAATTCCGGCCACAACATTCTGGATGGCGGTATCGGCGCTGATGCCATGTACGGCGGCTACGGCAACGACACCTATCTCCTCGATAACACCGGCGACACGGTCACGGAATACGCAGGCCAAGGCACCGACACCGTCATCGCGCCCTTCGACTACACACTGGGCGCGAATGTCGAGAACCTCACTCTCACCGATGGTGCAGCACTCACCGGCACCGGCAACGAACTCGACAACGTCATCACCGGTAACAGCAACGGCAATACGCTCACGGGCGGTGCTGGCAACGACACGCTGGACGGTCGCGCGGGTGCGGACATGCTGATCGGCGGCAGCGGCAATGACACCTACATCGTGGACAACCTGCTCGACACCACCATCGAAGCGGCAGGCGAGGGTATCGACACCGTCAAGAGCAATCTGACCTGGACGCTGTCGGATAACCTCGATAACCTCACCCTCACCGGAACCGATGCTATCGACGGCACGGGCAACGTGCTCGATAACGTCATCACCGGCAATGCGGCGGATAACACATTCACCGCGCTGGAAGGCAACGACACCCTCGACGGCGGTGCGGGCGCGGATGCCATGCTGGGCGGCACCGGCAACGACACCTACGTGGTGGACAATGCGGGCGACCTCGTAATCGAAAACGCAGCCGAAGGCACCGACCAAGTCAAATCCTCCATCACCTACACCCTCACCGACAATGTAGAAAACCTCACCCTGACCGGCATTGCAGGGCAGACGCATCCAACCATCGACGGCACCGGCAACGTGCTCGACAACGTCATCGTCGGCAACGATGCCGCCAACACCCTCTCCGGACTGGAAGGCAACGACTCGCTGGATGGCGGCAAAGGCGCGGACACCCTGCTGGGCGGTGCGGGGGACGACTCCTACATCGTGGACAACACCGGCGACATCATCGTGGAAAGTCTCAACGAAGGCATGGACAACGTTCAAGCCAGCGTCAGCTATACGCTGAGCGACAACGTCGAGAACCTCACCCTGACCGGTACGGCAGCGATCAACGGCACGGGCAATGTGCTGGACAACACCATCGTAGGCAATGGCGGCAACAACACGCTGGACGGCGGCGCGGGCGTGGACACCATGGCGGGCGGTGCAGGCAACGATACCTACATCGTGGACAACAGCGCCGATGTGGTAACCGAAAATGCCGGTGCTGGCACGGACCGCGTGTACGCCTCGGCGGACTACGCGCTCTCCGACAATGTCGAAAATCTCACCTTGACCGGCTCGGCCAACATTAACGCCAGCGGCAACGCGCAAGACAATGCGCTCACCGGCAATGCCGGAGACAACATTCTCTCCGGTCTGGCAGGCAACGACACGCTGGTGGGCGATGCGGGCAACGATGTTCTGGATGGCGGCACAGGCGCGGATGCCATGTCCGGCGGCACGGGCAACGACATCTACATCGTGGACAATCTCGGCGATGTCGTCACAGAGAATCTGGACGAAGGCATGGACACCGTGCAATCCTCCATCAGCTACACCCTCACCGACAACGTCGAAAATCTTACTCTCACCGGTTTAGCCGCGATTGACGGCACGGGCAACGCACTCGACAACGCCCTCACCGCCAACGACAGCGGCAATACCTTGAGCGGCCTCGACGGCAACGACACACTCACCGGCGGTGCGGGCAACGACACGCTGGACGGCGGCCTCGGTGCGGACAGCATGGTGGGTGCGGCGGGCGATGACACCTATATCGTGGACAATCCTTCGACAGGCTCAGGACAGGCGCAAGGCGACGTGGTGGTTGAACTGGCGGGCAATGGCATCGACACCGTGCAATCTTCCATCAGCTACGCGCTGACCGACAATGTCGAGAACCTCGCCCTCACCGGTGCGGCGAATCTGGACGGCACCGGCAACGCGCTGGACAACAGCATCACCGGCAACAGCGGGGCGAACATCATCGATGGCGGTGCAGGTGCGGACACCATGGCCGGCGGTGCGGGCAACGACACCTACATCGTGGACAACAGCGCCGATGCCGTGATCGAGCTGGCTGGAGCAGGCACGGACAGCGTATTCGCCTCGGCGGATTACACACTATCCGCCAATGTGGAAAACCTCACGCTCACCGGCACTGACAACCTCAACGGTACCGGCAACGCGCTCGACAACCTCATCACCGGCAACGATGGCGACAACGCCCTCAGCGGCATGGCGGGCAACGACACGCTGGACGGCGGTGCGGGCGTGGATACGATGGCGGGCGGAGTGGGTAACGACACCTACTATGTGGACAACACCGCCGATGTCATCGCGGAGAACCTCAACGAAGGCACGGACAGCGTCTATGCCTCGGCGACCTACACGCTCTCCGACAACATCGAGAATCTCACGCTCACCGGTGCAGCCAATATCGACGGCACGGGCAATGCGCTGAACAACGCCATTACCGGCAATAGCGGCACGAACGTGCTGGACGGCGGTGCTGGCGCGGACACCATGACCGGTGGCGCAGGCAACGACACCTACATCGTCGATAACGCGGGCGACAAGACGGTCGAGGCGCTGAATGCAGGTATCGATACCGTGCTTTCTTCGGTGAGCTACACCCTGGCTTCCAATGTCGAAAACCTCACCCTCACCGGGGCGGCCAACATCAACGCGACCGGCAACGAGCTGAACAATATCCTGATCGGCAACACCGCCAACAACGGGCTATACGGCTTGGCTGGCAACGACACACTGATCGGCGGTGCAGGCAACGATACGTTGGATGGCGGCACGGGGGCGGATGCGATGTCGGGCAATGTGGGCGACGACACCTATGTCGTCGACAACGCGGGCGACGCGGTGACGGAGAATGTCGATGAGGGCATCGACACCGTGCAGTCTTCCATCACTTACACGCTGGGCGCGAACGTCGAGAATCTGACCCTGACCGGCACGGCTGCAATCAACGGTATGGGCAACGCGCTGGACAACGTGATCGTCGGCAACAACGGCAGCAACGTTTTGTCCGGCATGGACGGCAACGACACGCTGACGGGCAACTCCGGTAACGACACGCTGAACGGAGGCACGGGTGCGGATGCGATGGCGGGCGGGCTCGGCAACGATACCTATGTGGTGGACAATGCGGGCGACATCGTCACCGAAGCGTTGAATGCGGGAACCGATCTGGTGCAATCCAGCGTTACCTACACGCTGACCTCGAACGTCGAGAACCTCACGCTGACCGGCGCGGACATCATCGATGGCACGGGCAACACGCTCAACAACGTCATCACCGGCAACACCTCGGCGAACGTGCTGGACGGCGGGGCGGGAGCCGACACGATCTATGCGGGCACGGGCGATGACACGCTGATCGGCGGTGACGGCAACGATGCGCTCTACGGCGAGGCGGACAACGATTTGCTGCAAGGCAACGCGGGCAACGACATGCTGGATGGCGGCGTTGGCGCAGACACCATGCAGGGCGGCTTGAACGACGATACCTACGTGGTGGACAACGTCGGCGACCTTGTCGTGGAAAATCTTGCCGAAGGAACGGATCTCGTTCAATCCGGCATCACTTACACGCTCACGGATAACACCGAAAACCTCACCTTGACCGGCACGGCGGCGATCAACGGCACGGGAAATATCCTCGACAACATCATCCTCGGCAATAGCGCAGCGAACGTCCTGACCGGTCTGGAAGGCAACGACACGCTGAACGGCGGCGCGGGCGCGGACACCATGCTGGGCGGTACCGGCAACGACACCTACGTGGTGGACAACGCCGGCGATCTCGTCATCGAGAATCTTGATGAAGGTATCGACAACGTGCAATCCGGCATCAGTTACACGCTGACCGACAATGTCGAGAACCTCACTCTGACCGGCAGCGCCTCGATCAACGGCACGGGCAACGCGCTGGACAACGTGATTGTCGGCAACGCCGGGAACAACATCCTCTCCGGCCTGGACGGAAACGACACACTGACCGGGAATGCGGGCAACGATACGCTGAACGGCGGGACGGGGGCGGACAGTATGAGCGGCGGCGCGGGCAACGACGTTTACGTGGTGGATAACGCGGGCGACATCGTCACCGAAGGCCTGAATGCGGGAACCGATCTGGTGCAATCCGGCATCACCTACACGCTTGCCGCGAACGTCGAAAATTTGACGCTGACCGGTGCGGACATCATCGACGGCACGGGCAACACGCTCAACAACGTCATCACCGGCAACGCGTCGAACAACGTCATAGACGGCGGTGCGGGAGCCGATTCGCTTTATGCGGGAGCAGGCGATGACACGCTGCTGGGCGGTGCGGGTAACGACATTTTGGATGGCGGTGTAGGTGCGGACGCGATGTACGGTGGTTTGAACGACGATACCTATGTGGTGGATAACGCAGGCGATCTGGTCACGGAGAACCTGAACGAGGGCATAGACCTCGTGCAATCGTCCATCACCTACACGCTGACCGACAACGTCGAGAATCTCACGCTGACCGGTGCGGCCAGCATTGACGGTACTGGCAACATGCTCAATAACGTCATCCTCGGCAACACGGGCAACAACGTCCTCTCCGGGCTGGAAGGCAACGATATGCTGAACGGCGGCGCGGGCGCGGATACCATGTTGGGCGGCAGCGGCAACGATACCTTTGTCGTGGACAACGCGGGCGATCTCGTTATCGAGAATCTCGATGAGGGAATCGACAGCGTTCAATCCAGTATCACCTACACGCTAACCGACAATGTTGAGAACCTGACCCTGACTGGCACGGCCTCAATCAATGGTACCGGCAATGCGTTGGATAATGTGATCGTGGGCAATACCGGCAACAACGTGCTTTCCAGTTTGGAAGGTAACGACACGTTGACGGGTAATGCAGGCAACGATACGTTGGACGGCGGGCTGGGCGTGGACGCCATGGCGGGGGGCGCGGGCGACGACATTTATGTGGTGGACAATATCGGCGATGTCGTAACGGAAGCGGCAAACTCCGGCACGGACACGGTGCGGTCTTCCATCACTTACACCCTGGGCGCGAACGTCGAGAGTCTCGCGCTCACCGGTACGGACGCCATCGATGGCACGGGCAATACCTTGAACAACGCGATCACCGGCAACGCGGCGGCAAACGTGCTGGATGGCGGTGCGGGTGCGGACAGCATGGCGGGCGGGGCGGGCGACGATACATACGTGGTGGACAACTCCGGCGATGTGGTCACCGAGGCGCTGAATGCGGGCATCGACACCGTTCGATCTTCCATCACCTACACACTGACGGCGAATGTCGAAAACCTCACCTTGACCGGTGCTGCCGCGATCAACGGCACGGGCAACGCGCTGGACAACATGATCGTCGGCAATGCGGCGGCCAACGTGTTGAACGGAGGGGCGGGCGCGGACACGATGCAGGGCGGTGCGGGCAACGATACCTACATCGTCGATAACATCGGCGACGTGGTGGCGGAAAGCGTCAGTGAGGGTACGGACTCGGTGCAGTCCAGCGTGACTTACACGCTCTCCGACAACGTCGAGAACCTCACGCTCACCGGTACGGCTGCGGTCAACGGTACGGGCAATGCGCTGGACAATGTCATCACCGGCAACAGCGGGGTGAACGTATTGGCCGGTCTGGAGGGCAACGATACCTACTACGTGGACAGCACCGCCGATGTGGTGGTGGAGAATGCGGGAGCAGGCATCGATAGCGTGAACTCGTCGGCAACTTACGCGCTGGGCGACAACGTCGAGACCCTTACTCTGACAGGGACTGCCGCGATCAATGGCACGGGCAATGCGCAGGACAACACGCTTACCGGCAACAGCGGCAACAATGTGCTGGATGGTGGTGCGGGCGCGGACGTCATGGCGGGCGGGGCGGGCAACGACACCTATGTGGTGGACAATGTCGGCGATATCGTGACGGAAGCGCTGAACGCGGGCACGGACACGGTGCTATCCGGCATCGATTACACCCTCGGCAGCAATCTGGAAAATCTCACCCTCACCGGAGTGGATGCGCTCAGCGCCACCGGCAACGCGCTCGACAACACGATCACCGGCAACGCGGGCGACAACCTGATCGACGGCGGAACCGGTGCGGATGTGATGGCGGGTGGCGCCGGCAACGATACTTACGTGGTGGACAACGCGGGCGATGTCGTCGTGGAGGCGCTGAACGAGGGCTACGATACTGTACTGGCCGGCGCGAATTACACGCTGGGTGCCAACCTCGAAAACCTGACGCTCACGGGGTCGCTCGGCATCAGCGGAACCGGCAACGCGCAGGATAATGTGATTACCGGAAACGCGGGCAACAACACGCTCAGCGGCGAGGCTGGGAACGATACGCTGGACGGCGGCCTGGGGGCCGATAGCATGCTTGGCGGCGCGGGCGACGACACTTACATCGTCGACAATGCGGGCGATGTCGTCACGGAGAACGTCAATGCCGGAATCGACACGGTGCTATCCAACGTGAGCTACACGCTTACCGACAACGTCGAGAACCTTGTCCTGACCGGGGCGGCGGATATCGATGCCGCCGGCAATGCGGGCGATAACGCTCTCACCGGCAACAGCGGTGCGAATGTGCTCGACGGCGGCGCGGGGGCGGATACATTGATCGGCGGACAAGGCAACGACACTCTGCTGGGCGGCGCGGGCAACGACCGCTACGTGTTCAATCCCGGCGATGGCGCGGATACCATCGTCGATGCACAGGGGAGCGACACGCTGTTTATCGGCGGCGGTCTGACCGAAGCCAATCTGGAAGGCGTTCGCGATGGCGACAACATGGTCGTCAACGTGCTCGGCACAACCGACTTCATCACGCTGACCGGCTGGTTCGTGCAGGGCGAAGGCGTGCATCGCATCGAGTTCGCCGACGGCTCGTTCCTCGATGCGGCAGGTATCGAAGGATTGTTGAACCGTCCTCCGGTCGCCAACCCGGACGCGATTACCGCGTTTGAAGACGGCGGTGTGGTGAACGTGCCGACAGCGACCTTGCTTGCGAACGATACCGATCCGAATACCAATGATGTGATTTCCATCGTTTCCGTCGGCGCTTCTGCTGTCGGCGCATCCGTTGCCCTGGTAAACGGCCAGGTGCAATACGACATCGGTAACGGCTATCAGGAACTGGGCGCAGGACAAACCGTAGCCGATAGTTTTGTCTATACGATCAGCGACAGCAAGGGGGCTACCGCAAGCAGTGTAGTGAATGTCACCATCGCCGGCGTGAACGACGCTCCGGTGACTGCCGCAGACGACGCGACAGCCTTGCAGGAAGACACGAGCATCACCGCCAGCGGCAATGTGCTCATCAACGACAGCGATGTCGATCAAGGCACAGTGCTCAGCGTGGCGAATGCCGGTGTGTTCGCGGGGCAATACGGCCAACTCACGTTGGCTGAGGACGGCAGCTACAGCTACGCGCTGGACAACGCCTCGCCTAGCGTCCAGTCGCTGGCGGAAGGGCAGGTCGTCGCCGACACCTTTGTCTATGAAGCCACCGACGGCATCGCATCGACACCGTCTACGCTCACCGTCAGCATCGCCGGCACCAACGATGCTCCGGTTGTCACCGCCGACACAGCCTCAGTGCAGGAAGATGTCACCCTCATCGCGACCGGCAACGTGCTCGCCAACGACAGCGACGTCGATCAGGGTGCAGTGCTCAGCGTGGCGAATACGGGCGTGTTTGTCGGCAATTACGGTCAGCTCACCTTGGCAGTGGACGGCAACTACAGCTACGCGTTGGACAATGGTTCGTTGGGTGTCCAGAGTCTGGCCGAGGGGCAGGTTGTTACCGAGTCCTTTGCCTATGAATCCACCGATGGCTTCGTCTCGACGCCATTCACGCTGATTGTCAGCATCACCGGCACCAACGATGCTCCGGCGGTCGTGGCCGATACAGCCTCGGTGCAGGAAGATTTCAGTCTCACCGTTGTCGGTAACGTGCTCGTTAATGACAGCGATGTCGATCAGGGTACCGTGCTCAGTGTGGCGAATGCCGACGTATTTGTCGGCAGCTATGGACAGCTCACGCTGAACGCAGACGGCAATTACAACTATGCGTTGGATAACGCCTCTCTGGGTGTCCAGTCGCTGGCCGAAGGACAGGTCGTCACCGAGACCTTTGCCTATGAAGCCACCGATGGCCTCGTCTCGACGCCATCCACGCTGACTGTCAGCATCACCGGTACTAACGATGCACCGGTGGTCGCCGCCGACACAGCCACAGTACAGGAAGACATCGCCATCGTTGCAACCGGCAACGTACTCGCCAACGACAGCGACGTGGATCAGGGCACAGTCCTGAGCGTGGCCGATGCCGGCGTCAGGACAGGAATCTATGGCAGCTTGACGCTTGCGGCGGACGGCAGCTACACCTACCAACTCGACAATGCTTCCCCTGCGGTGCAGTCGCTGGGGCGCGATGCACGAGTCGTCGAGCATTTCGGCTATACCGCGACGGACGGCATCGCTGGTACAGCCTCGGTGTTGGATGTATTCCTGAGCGGGGCGAACGACGCTCCCATTCTCGTCGCGCCGTTGGAAGATATGAGTCTCAAGCGCGACAAGGATTTCTCATGGCAGCTCCCGGCCGGAAGTTTTATCGACATCGACCAAGGCGATAAGCTCGATTATGTGGCGACCATGGCAGACGGCTCCGCGCTGCCGGAGTGGCTGTGCTTTGATGCCGCCACGTTGACCTTTTCGGGTGAAGCGCCCAAAGAGAAAGGATTTGTGGATATCCGGCTGACAGCAACGGACAGCGTGGCCGCTACCGGCAACTCGGTCGGCAGCCTCTCCGTTTCGGATGTTTTCCGTATTTCGATCGGACATGGCGACAAAGAAGGCTCGGCAGATTGTAACTTCAATGACGTCCGCGGTAATTCGTCTGGTCATCACGGTGCGCAAGGCGGCCACGGCTCTCAAGCGGATCACTCGTCGAATTCGCATGGAAGCGAGTCCGATAATCGCTCTTCCGATTCCGGGAAACGCAAACGGGATGACCGCACGCAGGAGAACGATGGTTCCGGCAGCAGTCGCACCGAGGAACTGATTCGGGCGTGGTTCGAGGAAGAAAGCGCAAGCGAGCAGTATTCGTCTTTTAGCACACAGAGCCGTAAGGGGGGCAGAGGCAGCCAGACCGAGTGGCAGGTGAACCGGAATGTCGCCAGGGGTGTTGCCGGTGATGTCGGTTCGGAATGGGAGCGGATGAATGCGCGGCTCAAGCAGCATCTGGAACAGTCTGGCGACGACGGCGGTTCCGCTGCGGAGTTCGGCAGGGGTGCCAAGCCGTCTGGCCTGTTCGGTATGCAGAACTACTCCGGCATGACTCAGTTGGGCATGGGCAACAGCCAGCAGATGAAGGAATTCTCGGGCCTCAAGGAAGGGCTGGAACGATTGGGTTGCTGACCTTGCGATGCAAGAAAATGGCTAGCCGAGCGGGCTAGCCATTTTTTCTGGATAACTGTGGTCCGGTTCGTTCCGGGAATGCGCGATACCCGAAATAACAAAGCCCTCGAATGAGGGCTTTGCTTTATCTGGTGGGCGATACTGGGTTCGAACCAGTGACCCCTGCCGTGTGAAGGCAGTGCTCTACCGCTGAGCTAACCGCCCTGAAGAGGACGCGAATTAGACCACAACGGGGCGGGGGCAGTCAACGAATTGCGCGCGCTCATGATAAAAATTTTATTGCGCGGTGTTAGGGGTTATTGATAGCGCAAGGCCTCGATCGGGTCGAGCTGCGCGGCTTTTTTCGCGGGATAGAAGCCGAAGAAGATGCCGACCGCGGCGGCGACGCCGAATGCCACGACCACCGAACTGAGCGAGACGATCACCAGCGTGCCGGTGGTCGCTTCGACCAGCAGCGCACCGGCTATGCCCAGCAGCAGGCCGATGAAGCAGCCGACCACCGAGATGATGATGGCCTCCAGCAGGAACTGCAGCAGGATGTCGCGTTCGCGCGCGCCGATGGCCATGCGGATGCCGATCTCGCGGGTGCGTTCTGTCACCGACACCAGCATGATGTTCATGATGCCGATGCCGCCCACCAACAGCGACACCGAGGCGATCGCGCCGAGCAGCAGCGACATGATGCGCGTGCTCTCGGCGGCGGAGTCGGCCACGGCGGTGAGGTTGCGCAGGAAGAAGTCGCTGTCCATGCCTTCGCGGATGCGGTGGCGCTGGCGCAGCAATTCGGTCATTTCCTTTTCCACGGCAGGCATGATCTCCTGGGTGGTGGTCTGCACCATCACCATGCGCACCGATCCCGGAAATTGCGAGCCGAACACCTGGCGCTGCGCGGTGGTGAGCGGAACCAGAATGGTGTCGTCCTGGTCGCGCCCGTCCATGCCCTGTCCCTTGACGCCCAGCACACCGAGTATCACGAACGGACTCTGGCGGATGCGTATGGTTTTGCCGATGGGATTCTCGTCGCCGAAAAGGTTCTGCGCGGCGGTCTTGCCGATCAGTGCGACGCGCGTGGCGGAACGCACGTCCGAATCGGTGAAGGCGTAGCCTGCGACCACCGGCCACGATCTCGCCTCCAGGTAGCCTGGCATGGTGCCGATCACCGAGGTGTTCCAGTTGTTGGGGCCGTATACCACCTGTGCGTTGCCGGAGTGGATGGGTGCGACGGCCTGTACGCCGGGCAGTTCTGCGATGGCTTCGGCGTCGCTGACTTTGAGCGTGTAACCGCCGCCGCTGCCGGAGCGCACGCCGCCTGCCTGCGAGCTGCCGGACAGCAGGATGAACAGATTGCTGCCCATCGCGCTGATGCTTTGTTTGATGGAATATTGTGCGCCTTGCCCGATGGACATCATCAGCACCACAGCGGCGACGCCGATCACCATGCCCAGCATGGTCAGGAAGGTGCGCATCCGGTTCGCGCCCATCGCGCGCCAGGCTTCGCCGAGCATCGCGAGCGTCATGCGGGCACCTCTTTCTGCGGAGTGGGATGATCGCTGACGATGCGGCCGTCGAGGAAGTGCACCTGCCGTTGGGCATGCTGTGCGATGTCCGCCTCGTGCGTGACCAGCACGATGGTGATGCCTTCGCGGTTGAGTGTATCGAACAGCGCCATGATCTCCTCGCCGGTCTTGCTGTCGAGGTTGCCGGTGGGCTCGTCGGCCAGGATCAGGCGCGGTCGGTTGACCAGCGCGCGGGCAATCGCGACGCGCTGCTGCTGCCCGCCGGAGATTTTGTTGGGCATGGCCTCGAAATATTGCTCCAGCCCGACCTTGGCGAGCAGCTCGCGTGCGCGCTGCCGACGCTCGTCGCGTTCGATACCGCAATAGATCAAGGGTAGTGCGACGTTGTCTTCCAGCGTCATGCGCGGCAGCAAGTTGAAGCCCTGGAACACGAAGCCTATGGTGCGGCCGCGCAATGCGGCGAGTTCGTCGCGGGAAAGCCGCGCGACGTCGCGGCCGTTCAGTTCGTAACGTCCTGCAGTAGGCGCATCGAGGCAGCCGAGGATGTTCATGAAGGTGGACTTGCCCGAGCCGGACGGCCCCATGATCGCGACGAATTCGCCCGTGGCTATCTGCAGATCGACATCCTTCAGCACCGGGAATAGTCCGGCGGAAGTCTCGTAGGACTTGTGCAGGCCTTCGATGCGGATGACGCTGTCGCTCATCAGAACATTCTCATGCGGGGAGCGGTGCTGCTGCCGGCACCGTTCGTCGCCTGCGTATCGCCGACGACGACCTTGTCGCCGATATTGAGTTCGCCGCCGATTATCTCGGTGTTGCGATTGTCGGTGATGCCGAGCGACACTTCGACCGGCGCCGGTTTACCGTCCTTCAGCACATACACCTTGCCCGCGAAACCATCGGTTTTTGGTTTGCGGTTTGCGGTGGCGGCGCTCTTGTTCGCCTCGCCGTTGGCGGGCCGGAAGCGCAACGCGGCATTAGGTACGAGCAGCGCTCCCTTGCGTTCCGCGACGGCGATGGTCACGTAAGCAGTCATGCCGGGCATCAGGATCTGATCGGGATTGTCCACGTCTATCACCACGTCGTAAGTGACGACGTTCTGTTGTGTGGTCGGGTTCAGCCGGATCTGGCGCACCGTTCCCTGGAAGCTGCGGTTGGGGAAGGCGTCCACGCCGAAGCGTGCCGTCTGGCCGACGCGGATGCTGCCGATGTCGGCCTCGGCGAAATTCGCGTCGATCTGCATCTGCGACAGGTCCTGCGCGATCTTGAACAGCGTGGGGGTCTGCAGGCTGGCGGCGACGGTCTGGCCGACATCCACCGTGCGATCCACCACGACGCCGGACACCGGCGAACGGATCACCGAGTAGTTCAGGTTGGCGCGATCTTTCTCGACCGCCGCGCGCGCCAGTTGCAACTGCGCTTCGGCGGCTTTCTTCGCCTGCACGGCGGTGTCGAACTCCTGGCGCGACACGTATTCCTGGGCGTACAGGTCGCGCATGCGTTTCTCGTTGGCGCTGGCGAGATCCAGCGATGCGGTCGCGCTCAGTACGTTGGCGTGGCTCTGCTTCTGCTGTGCGGCGAGCAGGGCGTCGTCGAGTTCGAGCAGGATCTGTCCTTTTTCGACCTTGCTGTTGAAGTCCACATAGAGTCTCTTCACCGTGCCGGACACCTGGGTGCCCACGCTGACCAGCGACACCGGATTGATCGTGCCGTTGGCGGAGACGGTCTGACTGAGGTCGCCTTGCGCAATGCTTTCCACGCGGTATTGCTGCTCCGGCGCGGGTGCGGCGAACTGGCGGTAGGCCACGATGCCCGCACCTATCAGTGCGATGGCGAGCAGTGACATGGCGACAGGGGAGCGCAATAGCTTGTTCATGGGCGATCTTTCTCGGGAGCCGCAGGTTTGGCTGCGGCGGGCGACAGGGTTTGCAACAGGTTTTCATCCAGGTTGCCCATGCTCTGGGCAAGCGTGGCGCGGCCGATATTCCAGTCGAGTATGGACTGGATGCGCTGCTGGCGCGCGCCGGCCAGTGCGCTTTGCGCGTTCAGCACATCCAGCATGTTGCCGACGCCGGCCCGATAGCGGCCGGTCGCGACACGTTCGGATTGTTCCGCGCTGTGCAGCAGGTCGGCGCTGGCCCGCAGCGATTGCGTGGAGGTGACCAGGTTCTGGTAGGCGTTCCATACCTCCAGCGCGACTTGCAGCCGCGCGCGTTCGAGTTGCGCCTGGCGCGCTTCCACTTGCGCTTCGGCGGCGCGCACCCGGTAAGTCGGCGCATAACCGGCGAATAGCGGCACGCTCACGCTGACGCCGAGCGACGAACCGTGCGAACTGATGCCCGCGTTGTTGCTTTGATTGGTCGAGGCGGACAGGGAAATGGACGGTTTGCCCGACGCGCGCGCCGCATTCACGCTGGCTTCGGCGGCCTTTACTTGCGCCTCGGCGGCGATCAGATCGGGGCGGCGGCGTTTGGCATCCTCGATCAGTGCGTCCACGTCGCCCTCGAAATCGGCGGGGATGTCCGTCGTGCCGGCATCTGCCAGCGCGATGTTATGACTGGCATCCAGACCGACGATATTCGCCAGTCCGCCGCGCGTCTTTTTGACATTGCCTTCGGCGGCGATGCGGCTCAGCGTCGCTTGTGAATAAGCCGTCTGTGCCTGCAACTTGTCGGCGGGTGTCGCGCTGCCCGCCTGATAGCGAGCCTCGGCAGCGGAGTAGCTTTTTTTTGCCGCACGCTCGGCTTCGCGTGCGGCATCCAGTGCAGCCAGCGTTGCCTGGGTCTGATAGTAGGCCTGCACCGTTGCGAGGAACACCGCTTGCACCGTGCTGTTTTGCGACGCATTTGCCGCCTCGAGCAACTGGCGCGCATTCTCGATGCTGGCGGCGCGCGTGCCGAAGTCGTATAGCAGATAGGACAGTGTCAGTCCGATGCTGCGCTGGTTGCTTCCCCCCGGCAAATTGCGATTGCCGGAAGCGCTTACGCTAATGCCGGGCAGATAGCTTCCCTGGCTCACGCCGAGCTGCGCCGCCTGCACCCGCGAACTCGCCCACACTTCGCGCGTCTGCGGGTTGTTGCATAAGGCCAGGTTGACCGCGTCCGGCAGGGAGAGCGTGCCGCGCGGCATCGCGTCCGCACAGGGGTCGCCCACCGAGCCGCCCAGACGCAATGCGGGCTTGAGCGGCAGCGTCGCTTCGGTGCCGAAGGGGTCGGAAGTCTCCGCGGCCAGCGCGAAGCCGCTCCAGAGACAAAGCGCCGCGCAGAATATCGGACGGATTGAGTGCATGGGCATGTCGGGGAAATTGTATTTCACGCTGCAAGTATAGCGGCTCATGCCGGTTGGACAATACATCGCTTTGTAAGTAATTGTAGGTGCTGTCGGTGTTGTTCATATGGGCGCGACAAATTGTCGCGCGGCAATTTGTCACATTCCCAGTATGGTTTTACGTTTATAGAATCCGTTCCCTGATTTTTAACCATAACAAATCCAGGGGGAAGGAACATGAAGGGAACGCGATTGTTCGCGCTCGGCGCACTCGCGCTGGCGGTCGGCCAGGCGGTGCAGGCCGAGGTTGCAGTGCTGCCGGAGGTGATGGTCACTTCGACGACCATCGACGACCGCTTCGAGTCCAAGCGCGGCGAAGCCAGCAACATCAACAACATCAGCGGCAAGAAGGTCGATGAGGAACACGGCAAGAGTATCGTCGATATCCTGGAGTCGATTCCTGGCGTGACTGCCGAAGTTCAGAGCGGCGATTCGGTGAAGATCATGCTGCGCGGCGTCGAGGCGCAGCGCTACATGGGCGAGAAGCCGGGCGTGGCGATCGTGATCGACGGCGTGCCGGTGCAGGAGCGCACCGGGCGCGTGAATATCGATCTCGACAACATCGATTCGATCAAGGTCATCAAGGGCGGCGCTTCGTATCTGTTCGGCGAGGATGCGTTGTCCGGCGCGGTGATCATCACAACCAAGCGCGGCGCAAAGATGGCGGGCCTGACCGCCAGCAGCGAGGTGGGCAGCTTCCGCCACCGCAAGGGACTGGTGCGCGCAGGTTTTGCCAAGGGCGACTGGGTCGGGCATGTGCAGACCACGAACCGGCAGACGCTGGGGTATCACGATCAGGGCGGTTCTTTCGCCGACTATCTGGACGGCAAGCTGCAATACCTGATCGACGAGACCAGTGACATCGCTTTCGGTTTCGAGCAATCCAAGCGTGCGAAGGACAGCCACGGCACGGTGAAGGGGGTGACTGCCGCCTGGCTGGATCCGCGCAGTTTCACCGGGGGCAAGGATTTCGCGCGCAACTACGATGTAGGCTTGGACAAGATGAATGTCACCTATGCCAAGGATTTCGGCGTGGGCGGCAATCTGCTGGTGAATACCTATATGTTCAAGGATCACACGTTCAGTTGGTCCAACCCTAACGGTTTTTTGCGGAACGTACCCGGTTGCGGCAACGGGGTGGTGACACCCATCGCGGCCTGCAACATGGCGAACATCAACGATGCCTATGTCAGCGGCGGTGACACCATGCAAACACAGAAGGGCATGAAGGCGGAATGGCGCAAGGATGGGGAACGGGCCGCATTCATGGCGGGATTGGATTTGCAGCGATTTTCTGACAAGGCTGTGACCCGCAATTTGCTGGACTACACCACGCGCGGTACGGCGGTGGGGCTGGCGAATCCGATAAATCTTGCCGGGACCCTTACCGCTGACAATCTGTCCTCCTCGGATACTCAAGCTGTGTATGGCGAATTCAAATGGCAGGCGACCGATCCGCTGACTGTCACGTTGAATGGCCGCTATGACGATATCACGGCGAAATACGAGAGCTTCATTCCGCTGACGCCCGCGCAAATTCTGGCTGGCAGGTCGACGACCGGGCAGAAGAGTTTTCGCGTGCTGTCCGAGCGTGTCGGTTTGAATTATGCGTTGACGCCGGATCGCGAGATATACGCCAATATTTCTACCGGTTTCCGCGTGCCTACGATCGGCCAGTTGTACGGCAGCACGGTTTCGCCGACCGGTACGGTGCAGGCCAATCCGAATCTGACGCCGGAAAAATCCTGGAACCATGAGATCGGTTTGCGCGCAAAGAGCGAACTGTTCGGCATCGGGTTGGATATGGATATGGCGCTGTTCCAGATCGATCGCAAGAACTTTATTTTGAACACCGGCGGGCAATACCAGACCGATCCGGTGCAGGAGCAATATCAAAATATCGGCGGCGTGCGCAATCGCGGCATCGAACTGGGACTGTTGTCAGATCAAGGCTTGGCCTGGTCGGGCTCCGTGGCTTACACCTATCTGGATGCGAAATTTACCCGCAACGATAGTTACTGGATGGGGATGGGGTCGCGCACCGCACCGTTGCCGTCCGTGTTGTACGACAACACCGGCAATATCGTACCCCGTACGCCAAAGCACAAGATGAATCTGGCGACGCGCTATCGCTACACACCGGGGCTGAGCTTTACCGGCGAAGTCAACGCGCAGAGCGGGATGTTTTCCGACGAGGTGAATCAGGTCTGGGTCGGAGGTCGCACGTTGGTGAATGCGATGGTGAATTATGAAGTGAAGACCGAGCGCGGTATGAAGTGGTCGGTATTCGGTCGTATCGACAATCTGTTCGATCGCTTCTATTACAGCACCATTCGCGGCGGCTCGGACGGAGATGGTAATGGCGTCTACAACGCCGAGGACATGTCCATTACCGTCGATCCGGGGCGTGTCTGGACAGCCGGTATGTCCTTAACTTTCTAAGGGGAAGCCATGAAAAGAAACCAATTGATGCTGGGGGTATTGCTGGCGATAACGAGTGCTTCAGCCGGAGCCGCAGAAAGTGCGCCATCGGCAACCGAAAGCATGGCCGCCATGGCGCATAGCGGGCACGATCATGCCGCGATGATGGGCATGGGCAAACCGATGTCATGGACAGCGTATCCCACGCTGAAGGTGAAGAGCAGCGGAGAAAGCCGCGAACGCATGGTTGCCATCGTGGTGCCGCAGAACATCGCCGCGGACGGGATAGATGCGTGGTCCAACAATCTCATCGATGAAAACGGACGTCGCCGTTTGCCGCTGGATATGGCTGGCGCGAAGCTGGACAAGCCGACGAGCGGAGGCTTCCACTGGTTGGCTGCGCGAGAGGAGCAGGACAGTGCGGTGCGCGTCGCATCCTCCGTGTACTACTACGGCGAGCGGGGCGCTGCGAATCCGACGGACATGTTCATGCACCAGAAGCATGAACTGGAGATCGTGCCGCAGCCTTATCCGCGCGAACACTCGCGCTATCGTGCGAACGAGGACTGGAAGTTCCTGGTGCGTTTCAACGGCCAGCCGTTGCCGGAACAGAAGATCGTGCTGGAAACCTCGAACGGCAGCAGGTCGGAGCTGATCAGCGATGCGCAGGGTGTGGTCGTCGTGAGCATCCCGGACGACTTCAAGGCAGAGACCGAAGGCAAGAAGGCCGGTCATGGCAGGCCCGGCGCGGACTTCGTGCTGGCGGCGGAACATGCCGACGGCGGGAAAAACTATCTGACGGCATTCAACGCCGCTTATGGCAAGAGCGCTTTCGACCAGCGCAGCATCGCGATGGGATTGGGCTTCACGCTGCTCGGCATGCTGGGTGCCGTGCCGCTGCTGCGGCATCGCAAGGCGAAAAAGAACGATGCGCCAGAACAGAAAGCGGAGGCCTGACATGCTGAAGAAAATATTCCCGACGCTGGGGCGCTTCCGCTTCACCGTGCAGATCGTGATGCTGTTCGTCACCGTGTATGGCGGTGCGCTGCTGGGCAGCTATACCGTGGATCGCATCTCGCAGGCGCTGCCTTCATTGGCATGCGCGTTCGACAAGCAGACGGCCGACCATTGCATCCTGATCGTCAACCAGCACCAGCTGCATCACCGCATCGGCGAGGCGCTGGTCAAGGCTCAGGAGATCACGCTGAAGGTGTTCGTGCCGACGCTGATCTCGGTGGCGACGTTCTTCGCATTCTTTTTTGTGCTCAACAAGGCGTTCTGCGGCTGGGTCTGCCCTATGGGTACGGTGCAGGAGTTGCTGTACCGCATCGGCCGTCGCCTGGGTCGGCCGCTCAACCGATTCAAGCCGGACAACGTCGAGCGCGTGCGCCCGGTGAAGTGGCTGCTGCTGCTGGTGCTGGTGCTCGGTCTGCCGCTGGCCGCGGGCATGGGCTACGCGGCGAACGAGCTGGGCGATCCTTATTGCCAGGTGTGCCCGTCGCGTCTGGCGACCACGCTGCTGACCGCCGACACGGAACAGATCGCGTTGCGCACCGGGACGAACATCAACTTTTTCCTCGGCGCATTGGGCAACGCGATGTTCGGCTTCGTCGTTATCGCCGCACTCGCTGTACGCCAGCCGTTCTGCCGCATCTGCCCTTTGCTGTCGTGGAACGCGATGTTCCAGAAGCTGTCGCCTATGCGTCTGGTGAAGAAGCAATACGACAAATGCGAGAAGTGCGGGGTGTGCGAGAAGGCCTGTCCGATGGACATCCACGAGATCGGGCGCGAGCACGGCAACAAGGCGTTCCATGAGGACTGCACGCTGTGCGGACGCTGCGCCGAATATTGCCCGGATGACGACGTGATCCAGATTCGTTTCTTCGGCATCAGACTATTCGGCTCGTCGCGCGACTATTACAAGACGCGCGTGAAGCGGGAGTCGCCGGAAGGCATGCCGAAGAACAGGGTGATCTGGTTAAAGCAGGCTAAATAATATGGGCGATTTTCTCGATCCCGCATTGCTGCCGCAGCAGACCACGCTGTTCGCCGTCTGGCTGCTCGGCGTGTCGCTGGGACTTACCGCTTGCACTGCGACCTGCCTGCCGTTCATGGGCACTTGGGTGCTGGGGCGCGGCGGCACGCAGTTGGAGGCGCTGCGCGACACCATGCTGTTCGCGAGCGGACGCATCGTCGCCTATGCGATGCTGGGCGCATTGGCGGGCGGGGCGGGGATGTGGCTGGCGTCCATGTTGAACGGCGGTACGGGCAACATCGTCATCGGTCTCGCGTCCATCGCGGCAGGGGTATGGTTGTTGCGTTCGGGGCGGTTGAGCCCGATGGAAGCGCACAAGCCTTGCAGCGTCATGCGCAAGGCGGGGAGCACGCCGCCGTTGCTGCTGGGATTCTCGCTGAGCCTGACGCCCTGCGCGCCGCTGGCCTCGCTGCTGGCGGTGTGCGCGGCGGCTGGCAGCATAGGCTCCGGGATGGCGAACGGCGTGGCGTTCGGGCTGGGTGCTGCGCTGACGCCGCTGCTGGTGCTGCTGCCGCTGATCTGCGTCTTCGGCGCGAAGCTGCGCGAGAACCGCGATTGGCTCACCCGCTGGATACGCTGGGGGGCGGCTGCGGTGCTGGTTCTGCTCGGTCTGCGGCGCGTGTTGCTGGGACTGTGATGGCTTGCGCGACTTCGCTGCGGACGACGGCGGGGCTGCTAGAATGCGCCCCTGCACACCATCGAGCATTTCGCATGACCGTACCCGCCATGATTTCGTCGTCCTCGCGCGCCGCCCCCTGGGGCGAGCGCGTGGCCGTCGTTGCACTGGTGCTGGCGGTGCATTGCGGCGTGATGTTGATGTGGCTGCTGCAGCCCGAGCCGCCGGCTGTCACCGTCAGCGAAATGTCGGTGTCGATCGCGATCCGGCAGGCCGAGGTGGCCAAACCGCAGGCGCAGCCGGAACCGGCCAAGCCCGTTCCGCCGAAACCGCGGGTCGAGCGCGCCGAGAAGCCGGTGGTGAAACCGCCGGAGCCACAAGCCGCCGAAACCGCACCGCAACCAACCGCGGCAGTACCTGTTCAAGCAGTCGCCGCGCCGCCCGCAGTCGCGGCCGCGCCGGTGATCGATACCGCTCCGGACTATCGCGCGAACTACCTCAACAATCCGCGCCCGGCATATCCGATGGCGGCGCGCCGCATGGGATGGGAGGGCAGGGTGGTGCTCAACGTCGAGGTGCTGGCCGAGGGCGCTTGCGGCGGCATCAGCGTGTTCCAGAGCAGCGGCCACGAGGTGCTGGACAATGCCGCGCTGCGCACCGTGAAGGGATGGCGTTTCGTCCCGGCTAGCCGCGCGGGGCATCCGGTCACGCAATGGTTCAAGGTGCCTATCCAATTCTCACTGAAGGAAAACGAAGCATGAACGAATTGTTCTCTATCGACTCTCCCATCGTCTCCGCCACGTTGCTGCTGCTGGTGCTGCTGTCCGTGGCGACCTGGTCCATCGCGCTACTCAAACTGCGGAGGCAGTTGCAGGATCGCAAGCGCAACCGCGCTTTCCTCGACGACTTCTGGGCGGCGCGCGATTGGCCGTCCGCGGCCGATGTCGCCGCGCGCGGCGAGGGCGATGTGGCTATGCTGGCCCAGGCCGGTTTCGCCGAACTCAAGGCGCTGGGCGCGGAGCGCCAGGACCTGATGCACACCGGTGCGCCGCAGGAAGTGCTGGAGCGCCAGTTGCGCCAGCAGGCGCAGAACATCCAGCGCAGCCACGAGCGCGGCCTCGCGGAACTCGCGACGATAGGCTCGACCGCTCCTTTCGTCGGTCTGTTCGGCACGGTGTGGGGCATCATGCACGCGCTGCAGAACATCGGGCAGAGCGGTGCCGCCTCGCTGGACGTGGTCGCCGGCCCGATAGGCGAGGCGCTGGTCGCCACCGCGATCGGAATCGCGACCGCCTTGCCCGCGGTGATGGCCTACAACTATTTCTTGCGCAACTTGCGCCTGCGCGTCGCCGAACTGGACAACTTCGCGCACGACTTTTTGCGCCTGGCGCTGAAGCATAACTTCAAGGGGTAGGCGATGGCCTTCAACAATAATTCAGACGGCGACATGATGAGCGAGATCAATGTCACGCCGCTGGTGGACGTGATGCTGGTGCTGCTGGTGGTGTTCATCATCACCGCGCCCCTGCTCGCGCCGCAGTCGCTGAAGATCAGCCTGCCCAAGACCGATGCGGTGCAGAGCAACGACAAGCCGCAGCAGGTCAGCCTGATCGTCGATGCTCAGGGAAATCTGGAGTTGGAGACCATGCATGTCAGCGACGAAGGGCTGGCCGAGTTGTTGCGGAGCCGCGCTGCCGACCCGCAGTTCCAGTTGCAGATCGAAGCGGACAATGCGGTTCCCTATGGTCGCATCGCTGAACTGATGGCGCTGGCACAGCATGCCGGGGTCGCAAAATTATCGTTCATCACTCTGGCGAAATAGGCCGGGCGGTTCTTGATATTCCGAAAAGGCACGCTTCGGTGTGTCTTTTTTTATTTGAGAATGATACGGCAGATATGGCGGTATCGTGCCCGGCTCCTGAGTTGGCGCGTCTCAGGCGATGTGGTTGCTGTTTACGTTTCTGGTCGGTTTTATCGTCTTCTCGGTTTCGATGATCCAGCTCTGTGCCTGGGTGCCGCAGGATGCGGGGCCTTCGCTGCCGAGATCGGGCCAGCGACGCCTGATCTCGTCAAGTACGCCGTGCAGTTGCCAGACCACTTCCTCCAGCAGAATATGCATCTCAAAGCAGGCGCGGGGTGCTTCCTCGATGTCCTTCATGCTGTCGATATTGCCAAGCGGGGAAAGTCCTGCATCCAGCATTTCCATCTTCAGGTTGCGTATTCGCTTGTCTATGGTCTCGAACGCATGGCTTCCCGGATGCTGTGCGTCCCACAGTCTTTCCCAGCCCGCGATCGCGGACAGCGTGCTGTCCAGTTGATCCCGGATGACTTGTTTTCCGGCTTCGGTACAGGGAGGGATCTCCGCGTTGTTGCGATAGAACACGTCGAGATAGCCGATCAGTTGGCGCCCATAACGTCTGGAGTTGAGTTTCAGGATGGCTTCCAAGCGCATCCTTTCGAGTGGCGAATTGGCATCCCCCTGTCGGCTGGCGACGATCTCGGCAACCGCGAGTATCCGGCCGTAGAGGCCGATGGCGTCGCCTTCGCATCCGAGCGGATAGCCGCTGCCGTCCAGTCTCTCGTGGTGTTGCAGCACCGCATCAAGGACTTCCTGAGAATAGTCGGTGCATTCCTTCAGGATCATCCATGCGGTCAGCGGGTGGGCGTAGAGATGGCGCCGCTCCGCATCGCTCAGGGTATGGTTGTGCTCCAGCAGCGCCGGGTCGATGTGCAGGATGCCGATATCGTGCAGCAGGGCGGCGGAGGCGAGATGGACCAGTTTGTTGGAGTCCAGTCTGTGGCGGATGCCGATGTAGATGCAGACCAGCGCGAGATAGAGGCTGTGCCGAAACAGTTCCGGACGCTTCTCGCGCATCACTGTCAGCTTGAAGGCGATGGACGGGTGGAGAGGCACCTTGGACAGAATTTCGCTGAATATACCGACATCGGTGATGGCCGATTTCATCGACTGCAGCCAACCGTCCTGCGCAAAGAGGCCAGGCAGTTCCGCGACCAGACTTGCGCTGGTGACCGAACTTTCGGTCGACAGGCACTGATCCAGCGGCGGAGCCAGCTTGTGTTGCAGTAATTTCTGGTAAAGGGAGCTATCGAAACGAGTGCCGCTGCTGACCAGCTTGATTCCGGATGATGAGCATACGTCACGGGTGGTTACCAGCGTATGTTCATCGCCTAGCTCTGTGACCGATTTCAGATAGAACGGGTCATGCAGCTGGCTTTCGGCTATTTCGGCTATGTTGGACATGATGCAGTGAAACCGGGATGCGTGTCACGTTAACGACACATTACCACTAGTCGTCATTATTGTGCTGTGTCGAGGAGATTATTGATGTTGTTTTCGCGCCACATCTTTAGGTCGCGCCATAGAAAAAGGCACGCCGAGGCGTGCCTTTTTTGTTTCAACCTACTGATTTATTACCACTTGCTGCCGCCGGCGTTGCCGCGACCCTGCGAGAAGGCGGGGCGGTCGCCGTTGCGGCGCGGAGCGTTGTTGCCGAAGCTGCGTTCCTGGCTGCGCGGTTGCTGGCCTTGGCCGGCGCTGCGGCCTTGTCCGCCGAAGCCTGCGCCCTGACCTTCAGGACGAGCATGGGTGTGACGGCTGTCCGGTGCGCTGTGGTGGAAGCCTGCGCCGCCGTTGTTGCCGTTGCCGGTGAAGGCTGCGCTGCGGTTGCCGCCGCCGAAGCCTCCGGTATTGCCGCGATTGCCGCCGCCGAAGCCGCCCGCGTTACCGCGATTGCCGCCGAAGCCGCCACCGTTGCCGCGATTACCGCCGAAGCCGCCGCCGTTGCTGCGCGGACGGTCCGAAGACGGGCCGGTGCGCAGCTTGTACTTAGGCTCCAGGCCTTCGATGGTGTGCATCTTGATGCTCTGCTCGGTGTAACGCTCGATGCGCTTCAGCATCTGCGCGTCGCGGTTCGAGGCGAACGAGATTGCGATGCCGGAGGCGCCGCCGCGGCCGGTGCGGCCGATGCGGTGCACGTAGTCTTCGGCGAACTTGGGCAGGTCGAAGTTGATCACGTGAGAGATGCCGGGTACGTCGATGCCGCGCGCGGCGACGTCGGTGGCAACCAGCACGCGCACGTTGCCGTTGCGCAAGTTCAGCAGCGTGCGGTTACGCTCGCGCTGATTCATATCGCCGTGCAGTGCCGCGACGGCATGGCCTTGCGAGGACAACTGGTCGGCGATGCTGTCGGCGTCGCGCTTGGTGGCGGTGAACACCACGGCCTGGTTGACGTCGGCATTGGTCAGGATGTGGCTCAGCATCTTGTTCTTGTGCGCGACGTCGTCGGCGAACATCATGCGTTGCTCGATGTTTTCGTGCTTGTCCTTGGTCGCCGAGATGGAGATACGCTTCGGCTCCTTCAGCAGGCGCGAGGCCAGGTTGCCGACCACGCCGTCCAGCGTAGCGGAGAACAGCAGGGTCTGGCGTGTTTTCGGTGTGGCTGCGGCGATCTGCTCGACTGCGTCGACGAATCCCATGTCCAGCATGCGGTCGGCTTCGTCGAGGATCAGCATTTCCAGACGCGAGAAGTCGATGCGGCCGCGCTCCAGATGGTCGATCAGACGGCCCGGGGTCGCGACCAGGATATCCACATGGCTGGACAGCAGACGGTTTTGCACCGGGTAAGGCATGCCGCCCAGAATGCTGATGATCTTGAAGCGCATGTGCTTGCCGTACTTGGTGGCGGCGTCGCACACTTGCTGTGCCAGTTCGCGCGTCGGGGTCAGCACCAGCACGCGCGGGCCCTTGCCCGGCATCGTGGAAGGAGTGGCCAAACGGTTCAGCGCGGGCAGGATGAAGGCCGCGGTCTTGCCGGTGCCGGTCTGGGCCGAGGCCATCAGGTCGTGGCCTGCGATGACTTCGGGAATGGCTTGTGCCTGGATGGGCGTAGGCGTGGTATAGCCGGTCTCGACGATAGCCTTGAGAACGGAAGAATGTAGATTGAGTGCTTCGAATGTCATGTTGCTTTCCTTATGAAAAAGGTAAGCGCAGGCAGAAAACTACACCTTGTATATAGGGTGGCAGATTAACCGGCGCATAAAACATCGTTGCTAACCGGAAAACCCGCAGAAGATCTGGGAGTTCTTTAGACAGGCGCGAATCGAAATACGCGCGAGAGATAGGTCAGATAACGATGAACCAATGCCGCAATGGCTGCGGCAAGGCGCGCATTATAATGGCGAAAAAAATAAAAGCCAGTGATATTTTCAAAAGTCGGCCAGTTGTATTGCGATACTGAACAAGGGGCTTGAAAAATTCCGCCCCGCCCCCAATTCCGAGCCTGTCGTTAATAACACTATGGAGAAGACATGACTGATAGCGCTACCGCGAACCGTGAAACTTTGGGCTTCCAGACCGAGGTGAAGCAGCTGTTGCAGCTGATGATCCATTCATTGTATTCGAACCGCGAGATTTTCCTGCGCGAACTGGTTTCCAACGCTTCCGACGCCTGCGACAAGCTGCGCTTCGAGGGGCTGCACAATGCGGCCTTGTTCGAGAACAATCCCGATTCGCAGATACGCATCGCTTATGACAAGGCGGCTCGCACGCTGACCATCGCCGACGATGGCATAGGCATGAACCGCGACGAGGTCATCAACAATCTCGGCACGATCGCGAAATCCGGCACGCGCGAATTCTTTTCGCGCCTGTCCGGCGACCAGCAGAAGGATGCGAACCTGATCGGCCAATTCGGCGTGGGCTTCTATTCCGCGTTCATCGTCGCCGACAAGGTTACGGTGACGACGCGCCGCGCCGGCGAGAATGCCGATCAAGGTGTGCGCTGGGAATCCGACGGCGGAGGCGAGTTTTCCATCGAGATGGTGGGCAAGGACACGCGCGGTACCGAGATCACGCTGCACCTGCGCGAAGACCAGGACGACCTGCTCGACGGCCAGCGCCTGCGCGGCATCGTGCGCAAGTACTCCAACCACATCGTCCAGCCCATCGTGATGTTCAAGGAGGAGTGGAAGGACGGCGCCAACGTCGTTACCGACGAAGACGAGACGGTCAACCAAGCCTCTGCCTTGTGGGCGCGCAGCAAGAACGACATCACCGACGAACAATATAAAGAATTCTACAAGCATGTCGGCCACGACTTCGACGATCCGCTGGCCTGGAGTCATGCTCGCGTCGAGGGACGCCAGGAATACACACAGTTGCTGTATATCCCGGCACGCGCGCCGTTCGATCTGTGGGACCGCAATGCGCGCCACGGCATCAAGCTCTATGTGCGCCGCGTGTTCATCATGGACGACGCCGAGCAGTTGATGCCGCAATACCTGCGCTTCGTGCGCGGGGTGGTCGATTCCGCCGACTTGCCGCTGAACGTGTCGCGTGAAATCCTGCAGGAGTCCAAGGATATCGAAGCGATCCGCAAGGGCTGCACCGGGAAGGTGCTGGGCCTGCTGTCCGACATGGCGGAGAACGACAAGGAGAAGTATGCGAAGTTCTGGGAGGCGTTCGGTCGCGTGCTGAAGGAAGGCATAGGCGAGGACTACGCCAACAAGGACAAGATCGCCGGCTTGTTGCGCTTTGCGTCGACCAACGCCGATACGCCGGAAGAGACTGTGTCCTTGAAGGACTACATCGGCCGCATGAAGGAAGGGCAGGAGAAGGTCTATTACGTCACCGCCGACACCTTCAATGCCGCGAAGAACAGCCCGCATCTGGAAGTGTTCCGCAAGAAGGGCATCGAAGTGCTGCTGCTGTCCGACCGCGTGGATGAATGGGCGCTGAGCTATTTGACCGAATTCGACGGCAAGCAACTGGCTTCGGTCGCGAAGGGCGGTCTGGACCTGGGCAAACTGGAAGACGAGGCCGAGAAAGAGGCGCAGCAGAAGGAGGCGGACGAATTCAAGCCGCTGACCGATAAGATCAAGGCCAGCCTCGCCGAGCGCGTCAAGGAAGTGCGCGTCACGCATCGTTTGACCGATAGCCCTGCCTGTCTGGTGGCCGACGATCACGACATCAGCGGCAATCTCGCGCGCCTGTTGAAGGCCGCCGGGCAGAATGCGCCTGCTTCGCAGCCCATACTCGAGATCAATCCGCAGCATCCGGTGGTGCTGCGCCTGAAATCCGAGGAGGTACGCTTCGACGACTGGGCTGCCGTGCTGTTCGACCAAGCCTTGCTGGCCGAGGGCGGGCAGCTCGACGACCCGGCGACCTTCGTCAAGCGCATCAACCAGTTGATGCTGGAGATAGGCGGACACTGAAGCCAAGATGGGACGACAAGACGACGGCCGCCGCGAGGTGGCCGTCGTTTTTTCTATATGTTCTGGGAAGAAGCCCGGCTTGTGATAGAATGCGCGCCCTTTGAACTTTGCAGGTAGTTATTCCATGTCCCGCGCCCTTCGTAATATCGCCATCATCGCCCACGTTGACCACGGCAAGACCACGCTGGTTGACCAACTTCTCCGCCAGTCTGGCACCTTCCGCGATAACCAGAAGGTGGACAATCGCGTGATGGATAGCGGCGATATCGAAAAAGAGCGAGGCATCACCATTCTCGCGAAGAATACCGCGATCAAATACGGCGAATACCACATCAACATCGTTGACACACCGGGACACGCCGACTTCGGAGGCGAGGTGGAGCGCGTGCTGGGTATGGTCAACGGCGTGCTGCTGCTAGTCGATGCGGTCGAAGGCCCGATGCCGCAGACCCGCTTCGTGACCAAGAAGGCGCTGGCGCAGGGCCTGAAGCCTATCGTCGTGATCAACAAGGTGGATCGTCCGGGCGCGCGTCCGGATTGGGTGCTGAACCAGACTTTCGATCTGTTCGACAAGCTGGGCGCGACCGACGAGCAACTCGATTTCCCCGTCATCTATGCTTCCGGCCTGAACGGCTGGGCCTGCATGGATCTGAAGGATGCACCGTCCAGCGGCGGCACTGCCAACGACATGGTGCCGTTGTTCGAGACCGTGCTTTCGCATGTGCCGACGCCGCCCGGCAGCCCGGATGCGCCTTTGCAACTGCAACTGGCCGCGCTGGACTACTCCACCTTCACCGGCCGTCTGGGCATCGGTCGCGTGCTGAACGGCCGCATCAAGCCGGGCCAGCAAGTGGTGGTGATGAACCATGGCGATCAAGTCGGCTCCGGCCGCATCAACCAGGTGCTGGGCTTCCAGGGTCTGGATCGCGTGCCGGTCGATAGCGCCGAAGCGGGCGACATCATCATCATCTCCGGTCTGGACGAGATCGGTATCGGCGTGACTATCTGCGACAAGGATAGTCCGGTCGGTTTGCCTATTCTTGCCGTGGACGAGCCGACGCTGACGATGGACTTCATGGTGAACTCATCGCCATTGGCCGGCACCGAAGGCAAATTCGTTTCCAGTCGCCAGATCCGCGATCGCCTGACCAAGGAGCTGCTGACCAACGTCGCGTTGCGCGTGGAAGATACCGAAGATGCTGATGTGTTCCGCGTCTCCGGTCGCGGCGAATTGCACCTGACCATTCTGCTGGAAAACATGCGTCGCGAAGGATTCGAGCTGGCTGTAGGCAAGCCGCGCGTGGTTTACAAGGACATCAACGGCGAGAAGTGCGAACCGTACGAGAACCTGAGCATCGACCTTGAAGACGGCCACCAAGGCGCAGTCATGGAAGAGATCGGTCGCCGTCGCGGCGAACTGACCAACATGGAGTCGGATGGCCAGGGCCGCACCCGTCTGGAATACCACATTCCGGCGCGCGGCCTGATCGGCTTCCAGTCCGACTTCATGACCATGACGCGCGGCAGCGGTCTGATCAGCCATGTGTTCGACGACTACGGTCCGGTCAAGGCCGACTTGCCGGGCCGCCACAACGGCGTGTTGATCTCGGCAGAAGACGGCGAAGCCGTCGCCTATGCGTTGTGGAATCTGGAAGATCGCGGCCGTATGTTCCTCGTCCCCGGCGACAAGCTGTACGAGGGCATGATCATCGGTATTCACAGTCGCGACAACGACTTGATCGTCAATCCGATCAAGGGCAAGAAGCTGACCAACGTGCGCGCCTCCGGCACCGACGAAGCGGTGCGTCTGACGCCGCCGATTCGCCTGACGCTGGAATCCGCCGTCGAGTTCATCGACGATGACGAGTTGGTCGAGCTGACGCCCAAGTCCATCCGCATCCGCAAGCGCCACCTGCAGGAGCACGAGCGCAAGCGCGCGGCCAAGAGCTGAGCGTAGCCGCAGGTCATACTGCGCAAGCACAGGAAAAGGGATGCTTCGTGCATCCCTTTTTATTTGGATCGGGTGATTGATTTATACTCGGAAAAATCTTGAGGGATGGTACATATGGAGCAGTTGGGCGTCATTCTCGTTTCCTTGTTCGTCGGCCTGCTGGTTGGAGCCATTGCGTTCCGGCTGATCCAGCGCGAGCGCATGGTCTCCGCGGTAGCGCAGGCCAAGGCCGAAAGCCAGGTCGAACTGGCGCGGCTGGTCGAGCGGCTGACTGCGGCGCAGGAAGATGTGCGGCGATTGTCGGCGGAATATGCCGCTGCCGAGGGCGTTAGCCAGAAGCAGGAGCAGGAGATCGGCGATCTACGCGAAAAGCTGGGTGCGGCGGAATCGACGGTTGCGGGACAGTTTGAGCAGATGTCCCGGTTGCAGCGTGAAAAGGACGAGCTCGCCGTGTTGCGCGACCATCTCACCGTCGAGCGGCAGCGCTTGAGTGCCCAGATTGCGGAATTGAATACATTGCTGGAAGCGGAGCGTTCGCAGAGCGTGGAGAAACTGCAGCTGCTGCAGAATGCCGAGGCACAGCTGGCGGATCGTTTCAAGACGCTGGCCGGCGAGATACTGGAAGACAAGACCAAGCGCTTCACCGAGCAGAACCAGACCAACATCAACCAGTTGCTGGAGCCGCTCAAAGTGAAGATCACCGAGTTCCAGGGCAAGGTGGAGGAGGTCTATGTGCAGGAAGGCAAGGATCGTTCCGCGCTAGCCGAGCAGGTCAAGCAGCTGATGTCGCTGAACAACCAGTTGTCGAAGGATGCGCACAACCTCACCAGCGCGCTCAAAGGCCAGGCTAAGGCGCAGGGCAACTGGGGTGAGCTGATCCTGGAACGAGTGCTGGAGGCCTCCGGCCTGCGCAAGGGGCACGAGTACGATGTGCAGGAGAGCCATACCCGCGCGGACGGTACGCGCGCGCAGCCGGACGTGGTGGTGCATCTGCCGGAAGAGCGCCATCTGATCGTCGATGCCAAGGTGTCGCTGACAGCTTATGAGGAGCATGCCAATGCGGAAACCGAGCAGCAGCGCGAAGCTGCGCTGAGACGCCATCTGGATTCGGTACGTGCGCATATCAAGGAGCTGTCGGAGAAGAACTACCAGCAGCTCTACGGATTGAAGTCGCTCGACTTCGTGCTGATGTTCATCCCGGTGGAGCCGGCCTTCATGCTGGCGATCTCGCACGACAGCGAGTTGTGGCAGGACGCATGGAAGAAGAACGTGCTGCTGGTCAGTCCCAGCACGCTGCTGTTCGTGGTGCGTACCGTGGCGCACCTGTGGCGGCAGGAGCAGCAGAACCGCAACGCTCAGGACATTGCCAGCCGCGGCGCCGAACTTTACGACAAGCTGGCCGGGTTCGTCGGTGATCTGGAGAGTCTGGGCGACAAGCTGGATCAGGCGAAACGCTCGTATGACGGGGCGCTGAACAAGTTTTCCACCGGGCGGGGCAACGTCATCCGCCAAGCCGAGATGCTCAGAGAACTGGGCGTCAAGCCGACCAAGCAATTGCCGCCCAAGCTGGTCGAGCTGTCTCAGGACGAGGCTGTCTTGCATTTGGGAGACCCGGATAAATAGAGAGCGATCATGCAGCCGCATAATCGGTAGCCTAAGCCGCGAGAGGTCTTGAACACATTGGCTTCCATATGTTCTTGGTTTCTGAAGGAATGTCGGTTACCATTCACAGATTGGGTAAAGCTTTACCTATTTTGTTGATTCAGGAGAATAAGTATGAAGAAAACCGCATTGAATATATCTTTGATGGCAGCTTTGCTTGGTGCGTCTGTCGCACAGGCCAGCGAATTTGATGGGCTCTATATCGGAGGCAAGGCAGGCTTGAATAGCTCGGATATCGTCGGCGCAACGACGGCATCCAAGGAAAATGCAATAACCTACGGCTTTGAAGAAGGTTACAACTGGGATATGGGCAGCTATTTGCTGGGCGGCAGTTTCTTTGTCGACATGAATCAGAAGACCGGACGCACTACGGCTGCAGTTTATTCGGGCAGTACGACTTTAGGTTTGGACTTGAAGCTTGGATTGCCGTCGGGAAGCTGGATGCCTTATGCGAAGATGGGTTGGGATCGTACATCCGGCATGGGGGCGTTCCCGGCTTCCCAGTTCAAATACACCAATAATCTCCATCTCGGCCTGGGTGTCGAGTATAAGCTTGCTCAGAATTGGGGTCTGGCTGGCGAGTGGACCAAGTCTGAGAGCAAAATCGCCGGTTCCAAATTGAGGAACAACAACTTTACTATCGGTGTGAATTATTATTTCGGTGGTTCTCCAGCGCCTGTCGCTGCCGCACCTGCTGCAGTGATCGCCGCACCGGCTGCACCGGCTCCCGCTAAAGTAGTCAAGGCTGCACCGAAGGAAACATGGAAAACGTTGCTGGAAGAGAAGCCTGTAACTATCGAGGGCGCCAATTTCGATTTCGATTCCGCCAAGATTGGCCGTTCCGGGGAGAAAAAGCTGTCCGAGGTTGTTGAGTTTGCCGCTGAATACGGCAATGCTCAGCTTGAAGTGAGCGGGCATACAGACAGCATCGGCAAGGAAGAATACAACCAGAAATTATCCGAGAAACGCGCCAACGCGGTGAGCGACTACCTGGTTAAAAAAGGCGTTGCGGCAAATCGTATCGTCACCAAGGGTTACGGTGAAACTGCTCCGGTTGCGGATAACAAAACGGCAAGCGGGCGTGCGATGAATCGTCGAGTGGAGATCCGCTCCGTACTGAAGGAAGAAAAGAAGGTTCGCGTGATCCAGTAGGCATTGCGCTATTAGGCATCATGAAAAGCGGGCTGGCGACAGCCCGCTTTTTTGTCGCCGCAACAAATGCATATTGCGATGGTAAGATGCGCGTCCTCTATCGATCGGGGTGGTGAATGAAGCTGGCTATAGCGCAAATCAACTGTCTGCTGGGCGACCTGCCGGGCAATTCCGCTCGGATATTGCAGTATGCCGAACAGGCCGAACGGCAGGGTGCCTCCTTGCTGCTGACGCCGGAATTGAGCCTGTGCGGCTATCCGCCGGAAGACCTGCTGCTGCGCGACGGTTTCTACCGTGCCTGCGCGCAGGCGCTGGACGATCTCGCCGCTCGGCTGCCGGATATCGCCGTGGTGGTGGGGCATCCGCTGGAACGGGATGGCGCGCGCTACAACGCCGCTTCGCTGCTGCGCGGCGGACGTATTGCCGCGACTTACCTGAAGCATGAGCTGCCGAATTATTCGGTGTTCGACGAGGAGCGTTATTTCGATCATGGCGCGGAACCCTGCGTATTCGAGCTGGACGGCATTCGTTTCGGCCTGAACATCTGCGCCGATGTGTGGGAACCCGAGGCCGCGCGCATGGCGCGCGATGCGGGGGCGCAAGTGTTGCTGGTGCTGAACGCATCGCCCTATGCCATGGGCAAGCAGGATTCGCGGCTGGACGTGATTCGTGATCGCATCGACGAGACCGGCATGGCGGTGGTGTATGCCAATATGGTCGGAGGTCAGGACGAGGTGGTGTTCGACGGCAACTCGTTTGCGATGGACGCCGATGGCAAGTTGACCGCTCAGGGAGTCGGCTTCGATGAGCAGTTGCTGCTGCTGGAGATACGCGACGATCTGCAGCCCGCAGGCGAACTGGCCGACATTCCTTGCGAGGAGGCCGAGGTGTACCGGGCGTTGTGCTTGGGCGTGCGCGACTATATAGGCAAGAGCCGCTTTCCCGGCGTGCTGCTGGGCATGTCCGGCGGCATCGACTCGGCACTGACGCTGGCAATCGCGGTGGATGCGCTGGGCGCGGACAAGGTCCATGCGGTGATGATGCCGTCTGACTATACCGCCGAGATCAGCCTGATCGACTCGCGCGAGATGGTCGCGACGCTGGGCGTGCGCTACGACGAGTTCCCGATCGCACCGATGTTGCAGGGCTATATGGATACCCTGCAGGCCAGTTTCGCCGGGCGTGCTCTGGATACGACTGAGGAGAACCTGCAGGCGCGTATCCGCGGCACCTTGCTGATGGCGCTGTCGAACAAGTTCGGTTCGCTGGTGCTGACTACCGGCAACAAGTCCGAGATGGCGGTGGGCTATGCCACGCTGTACGGCGACATGGCCGGCGGCTTCGCGGTGCTGAAGGATGTCTGCAAGACGTTGGTGTACCGGTTGGCGCGCTACCGCAATACGCTGGGGCCGACGATCCCGGAGCGCATCATCACGCGTCCGCCCAGCGCCGAACTGCGTCCGGATCAGACCGATCAGGACAGTCTGCCGCCCTATGACGTGCTGGACGCGATCCTGGGCTATTACGTCGAGCAGGACATGGCGATCCCGGAGATCGTCGCGCGTGGCTATGCCGAGGCCGATGTGCGCCGGGTGGTGCACCTGATCCGCATCAGCGAATACAAGCGCCGCCAGTCCGCCGTAGGCATCCGCGTCACCGAGCGCGGCTTCGGCAAGGATTGGCGCTATCCGATCACCGTGCGTTATCAGGATGCTTATTAGCGTTTCCTGATGGGCCTGTTTTTCTTGCACTACAAGTTGTGATTTGGAATTTCGGGCGATTTTGATACAATCGCCTCCGCTTTTTTAACTTAAACAGGGTAGGAGTCATAAATGTCTATTGAACAACGCGTAAAAAAGATCGTAGCCGAGCAACTGGGCGTGAACGAATCCGAAGTCAAGAACGATTCTTCCTTCGTCAACGATCTGGGTGCAGACTCTCTGGACACCGTTGAACTGGTGATGGCTCTGGAAGAAGAGTTCGAGTGCGAGATCCCCGACGAGGACGCAGAAAAGATCACCTCCGTGCAGCAAGCCATCGACTACGTTCTGGCTCATCAAAAGTAATTCGTTTTTCCCCTTCTGTTTCTAAAACGGAGTCAGTTTGTCTAAGCGCAGAGTAGTCATTACCGGACTGGGGATCATCTCCCCGGTCGGGACGGGGATTTCCACGACCTGGCAGAACATCGTCGCGGGGAAATCGGGCATTACCAGGATCACTCACTTCGATCCCAGTGCACTTGCTTGCCAGGTCGCCGGCGAAGTGCAAGGTTTCGATGTGACGCAGTATCTGCCGGCCAAGGATGCGCGCCGCATGGATCGCTTCATCCATTTCGGCCTGGTGGCCGGCATGGAGGCGTTCAAGGATTGCGGTCTGGAAGTCACCGAGCAGAATGCCGAGCGTATCGGCGTGAACATCGGTTCGGGCATCGGCGGTCTGCCGATGATCGAGGACACCCATAACGACTATCTCGCCGCGGGGCCGCGCAAGATTTCGCCGTTCTTCATTCCCGGCACCATCATCAACATGATCTCCGGAAACCTGTCGATCATGTACGGCCTGAAAGGGCCGAACCTGGCGATGGTTTCCGCTTGCACCACCGGCACGCACTGCATCGGCGAATCCGCTCGCATCATCGAGTACGGCGATGCCGACGTGATGGTGTGCGGCGGCGCGGAGGCGACGATCAGCCCGCTTGCGGTCGGCGGCTTTTCTTCCGCCCGTGCGCTTTCCACCCGCAACGACGATCCGGCCACGGCCAGCCGTCCTTGGGACAAGGAGCGCGACGGTTTCGTGATGGGCGAGGGCGCCGGTGTGCTGGTGCTGGAAGAGTACGAACATGCCAAGGCGCGCGGCGCGAAGATCTACGCCGAGCTGGCCGGTTACGGCATGAGCGGCGACGCCTACCACATGACTTCGCCTTCGACCGATGGGCCTAAGCGCAGCATGCTCAACGCGTTGCGCAACGCCGGGCTGAACCCGCAGGATGTGAACTACGTCAATGCACACGGCACGTCGACCCCATTGGGAGACAAGAACGAGACCGACGCGATCAAGCTGGCGTTCGGCGACCATGCGAACAAGCTGGTGGTCAGCTCGACCAAGTCGATGACCGGTCACTTGCTGGGCGGCGCGGGCGGCGTGGAGTCGGTGTTCTGCGCGCTGGCAGTGCACCACCAGATCGCTCCGCCGACCATCAACGTGTTCGAGCAGGACCCGGAGTGCGATCTGGACTACTGCGCGAACACGGCGCGCGACATGAAGATCGATGTCGCGGTCAACAACAACTTCGGCTTCGGCGGAACGAACGGTTCGTTGGTTTTCCGCAAGATTTAAGCCTTAACCTCCGCGATGCTGGTCAACGGTCTACCCGGTAACACGATCAGCATCCGCGATCGCGGTTTGCTCTACGGCGACGGGGTGTTCCGTACCCTGCGTGCCGTACGCGGCAACGCGCTGCACTGGTCCCTGCATTACCTCAAGCTACAGCACGATTGCGCCAAGCTGGACATCGCCTGTCCGGACGAGGCCTTGCTGCTTGCCGAGCTTGTACAGGTGCTGGCGCAGCATCCGGACGGTGTGGTGAAGCTGATCGTTACGCGCGGAGAAGGTGTTCGGGGTTATGCGCCCGCGACCGATGCAACGCCGACTCGCATCTGGGACTTCTCGCCGCAGCCTGATTACCCGAAGGAGTGGGCGATACAGGGCGTCAAGGCGCATGTGTGCCAGATTCGCCTGCCAGCGCAGCCTCGCTTGGCCTGCGTCAAACACCTGAACCGGCTGGAGAACGTGATGGCGGCGGCGGAGTTGCGCGATGCGCAAGCGTATGACCGCGACATCGCCGAAGGGCTGCTGCTGGATGCCGATGGTCATGTGATCGAAGGCACGCGCAGTAATTTGTTCGTCGTGTCGCAGGGGCATCTGGTCACGCCCGACCTGTCGAGTTGCGGCGTCGCCGGCATACAGCGCGGGCGGGTGATGGCCTGGGCGCTGCAGCATGGTCTGGCGTTGCAGGTTCGGAACATTGGGCTGGAAGAGGTGCTGCATGCCGACGAGGTGTTCGTCGTGAACTCCGTGATCGGGTTGTGGCCGATACGCGCGTTGGGGGCGCTCCACTGGAGCCATTTCCCGGTCGCCGAAAAAATCCGTACGGCTTTGGAACAAGAGGAAATCTGATGCTGCGAGCGTTTGCAATTTTCGTTTTGCTGTCACTGCTGGCTGCAGTAAGCATAGGCTATTACGCCTTGCGCCCGCTGCCGCTGCCCGCTACGCCGTTTGAGTTCACGCTGAAACCGGGCAGCAGCGTGAAGGCCATGGCGCGGGAGATGCAAGAGGGCGGGCTGTTGGAGCAGGACTGGGCCTTCGTCTGGCTGGTGCGGGCGCTCGGAAAATCCTCGCAGCTTCAGGCGGGCAGTTACGAGTTGCAACAGCCGGTATCGATGCTGGAACTGGTGCGCATGATCGCCGAAGGTCGGGTCAGCCAGCGCCGCATCAGCGTGATCGAAGGCTGGACGTTCCGGCAGATGCGCGATGCGCTGAACGCGAATCCGGACATCATGCACGACACGCTGAACCTGAGCGACGCGGAGATACTGCTGCGCATAGGCGCAATCGAGTCGCATCCGGAAGGGCTGTTCTTCCCCGATACCTATGTCTTCGCCCCCGGCAGCAGCGATCTCGCGATATTCCAGCGCGCCTATCAGTCCATGCAGCAGCATCTGCAGGACGCATGGGCGATGCGCGAGCCGAATCTGCCGTTGGAGACGCCTTATCAGGCGTTGATCCTGGCCTCCATCGTCGAGAAGGAGACGGGTGCAGCCAGCGACCGGCCGATGATCGCCGGCGTGTTTGTCAACCGACTGCGCCTCGGCATGCGGCTGCAGACCGACCCGACCGTTATCTACGGGGTGGGGCAGAGCTTCGACGGCAACCTGCGCAAAAACGACCTGCTGACCGACAACCCTTATAACACCTACACCCGAGGTGGGCTGACGCCGACGCCGATTGCATTGCCGGGGCGTGACTCACTACAAGCCGCGTTGCACCCGGCGAAGAGTGACGCGCTATACTTCGTCGCGCGCGGAGACGGCAGTTCGCATTTCTCCGGCAGCCTCAACGAACACAATCGAGCCGTTAACGAATACCAAAAATGAGCAAATTCATCACTTTCGAAGGCATGGACGGCGCCGGCAAGAGTACGCATCTGGCCTGGTTCGCTGATACGTTGCGTCAACGCGGACTGGATGTCGTCGTCACGCGAGAGCCGGGCGGTACGCCGCTGGGCGAGCAGTTGCGCGAGATGCTGCTGAACCAGACTATGAGCATGGGAACCGAGGCGCTGTTGATGTTCGCCGCCCGTATGGAGCATATCGAGCAGCTGATCAAGCCGGCGCTGCAGGCTGGGAAGTGGGTGATCTCCGACCGCTTCAGCGATGCCAGCTTCGCCTATCAGGGCGCAGGGCGCGGCATGGACTGGGACAAGCTGACCCAGCTCGAACAATGGGTGCATGCCGATCTGCAGCCCGACCTGACGCTGTTCTTCGACGTGCCGGTCGAGGTCGCGCGCGAACGCTTGTCGAACAATGTCTCGCTGGATCGATTCGAGCAGGAACAGAGCGATTTCTTCGAGCGCGTGCGCGGCGGATATCACCAGCGGGTGCAACAGAACCCGCAACGCTACGCGGTGATCGATGCGGCGCAGAGCATGGCCGAGGTCATGCGCCAGCTCGAAGAGATTGTCACCTCCATCTGATATGCAAGATATCTATCCTTGGCAGAAAAACGACTGGGCGAACTTGCAGGAGCTGCGCAAGCGCCCGCCGCACGGCTTGTTGCTAAAGGGCTCGCAAGGCATAGGCAAGTTCGATCTGGCGATGCGCTTCGCCCAGAGTCTGTTGTGCGAGCATCCGGACTCGGCTGGTTTCGCCTGCGGAGCTTGCCCGTCCTGCCACTGGTTCTCGCAGGGTTCGCATCCGGATTTCCGGCTGCTGCAGCCGGATGCTTTGAGTCAGGAAGGCGAAGACGGCGAGGAGGTCAAGCCCGCATCCGGCAAGAAACCCAGCAAGCAGATATCCGTAGATCAGGTGCGCAGCCTGGCCGACTTTTTCGGCATGTCCGCGCATCAGGGCGGCCGGCGCGCGGTCGTGATCCATCCGGCCGAGGCGATGAACACCAATGCCGCGAACGCGCTGCTGAAGAATTTGGAGGAGCCGCCCGCAGGCCTGCTGTTCATCCTGGTGTCGCACAAGCCGCAGCAACTGCTGCCGACCATACTGAGCCGCAGTCTGTCCTTCGCGTTGTCGCCGCCCGATAACGAGTCGGCGGTGCGCTGGCTGGCGGAGCAGGGCGTGAAGAATCCCGCCGAAGCGCTAGCGGCCTCCGGCTTCTCACCGCTGCAGGCTGTGAAACTCGACGAACAGATCGGTAGCGAAGAGCGTGCCAAGCTGCTGCGTGCTGTGCGTCAGCCGGAGTCGCTGGACGTGTTCGCGCTGGCCGAGATGCTGCAGAAGACCGAACAGGTGTTGGTCGTGCAGTGGCTGCAGCAATGGAGCTATGACCTGAGTTCGATGAAGCTGGCCGGCAAGCTGCGTTACCACCTCGGCGAAGAGGCCGCGATCCGCAAGCTGGTCGAGCCTGTTGAACCATTGACGCTCGCACGCCTGCAGAGTTACTTGCAGGGCGCGAAACGCGAGGCACAGCACACGCTGAATCCGAAGCTGTTTTTCGAATCCCTGCTGTTCTCCTATCGCCAACTGATGCTCGAATAACGGGCATAACAAGTAATTTATGAAAGTTGCTATGCCCGATCCCTCTCCTCAATCCTCTCCCGCAAGCGGGCGAGGAGGCAAACGTATCGTTACGCGAGTTTTACAATAATCATGCCGTTCGTCGATTCGCACTGCCACATCAATTTCCCCGACCTGATTTCCGATTTGCCTGGTGTGCTGCAGCGCATGCAGGACAATGAGGTGGTTGCCGCGCTGTGCGTCGCGGTCAACCTTGCCGATTACCCGCAGGTGTTGGCGCTTGCCGAGCAGAATCCGAATGTCTACGCATCGGTCGGTGTGCACCCCGATTACGAGGATGTCGAAGAGCCCAGCGTGGCGCGACTGGCCGAATTGGCGGCGCATCCTCGGGTCGTTGCGATAGGCGAGACCGGGCTGGACTACTCACGTCTGAAGGGTGATTTGGAATGGCAACGTACGCGCTTCCGCAACCATATCCGCGCCGCTAGGGAAATCGGCAAGCCGCTCATAATCCACACCCGCGAAGCGGCGGAAGATACGCTGCGCATCATGCGGGAAGAGAATGCCGCGGAGGCGGGCGGCGTGATGCATTGCTTCACCGAAACTTGGGAAGTGGCCGAGGCAGCGCTGGCGATGGGTTTTTATATTTCCTTCTCCGGCATCGTCACGTTCAAGAACGCCAAACAGATCAAGGAAGTCGCGCAGCGCACGCCGATGGATCGCATCCTGATCGAGACCGACGCGCCATATCTCGCGCCGACGCCGCATCGCGGCAAGCTCAACCAGCCAGCCTATGTGAAGCATGTCGCCGAGGAGATCGCGACGCTGCGCGGCATGACGCTGGTGGATGTCGGTCAGTGCACCACCGAAAACTTCTTCCGGCTGTTCGGGGTTGATGCGGATCGCTAAACATTCGTTAACGGAATTGTTGACAGTTATTCGAATATCCCTATAATGCGCAACTCGTTTTGCGGGAGTAGCTCAGTTGGTAGAGCGCAACCTTGCCAAGGTTGAGGTCGAGAGTTCGAGACTCTTCTCCCGCTCCAAAACGCAGGGTGAAATACCTGAAATTGCGGGAATAGCTCAGTTGGTAGAGCGCAACCTTGCCAAGGTTGAGGTCGAGAGTTCGAGACTCTTTTCCCGCTCCAAATCCAAGGGAAAGCACCTAGCTTTCCCTTAGTCATTTTAAGCGGCGCGATAGCAAAGCGGTTATGCCCCGGATTGCAAATCCGGTTAGCCCAGTTCGACTCTGGGTCGCGCCTCCAGATACCCGCCCGGGTGGTGAAATTGGTAGACACAACGGACTTAAAATCCGTCGGGGAGAAATCCCCGTACCGGTTCAAGTCCGGTCCCGGGCACCATTCGACCAGAAAAAAGATCAGCTCCGGTCAAAATTCCCCCAAAAAATCAAGCCCTATCCTGACTCTATAGGACCTTAGGCCAATAGTCTGAAAATCTGCTTGCGCCTATAATCCTCACGGGATTTGGGTGATCGGTAATTGCATCTAGGCAATTTGCTGGATGCATAGAGGGAGATGGCGGATTGTCGGACATGGAGGGGAACAATATAGTTTTCGTTATCGACGAGGACCCCGCGATCTATAAGGCACTTCGCCGTATCGGAAAGGAGGCGGGGTTCTCTGTGGTCGCCTTTGATGGGAGCCGCGAGTTCTTTTCTTGGCTGGAAGCCAATGAGTCGTGCGGCGAACGCGGAGAAGGGGCCATGTGCATCGTCTTGGCGGCCAAGACTCTGGTAGCCGGGCTGGATTGGTATGCCAACGATCTGATCCGTTCGATACCGAAGATATGCATCGGTATTCCTGAGGAGGTCAAATCGATCATCGAGATGTTGACGGTGTTGGAGGGGCAGTTCATCCGCTGGCCTTTCAGGGTTGAGAATCTGAAGGATGCGGTGACTATGGGTTTTGTTCGCTATGCAGCCATCATTCGTGATGCGCGGGCGAGTCTCCAGATATCCGCGGATATGTCGAGCCTATCCCGGCGCGAAAACGAAGTGTTCGGCCTTGTTGCGCAAGGGCGTACCAATCAGGAGATATCGGATCTGCTGGGAATCTCGATAAAGACGGTGAAAGCGCATCGATCCAAGGTCATGAAGAAGACGAAATCCAAAACCATCCCGGATCTCGTGCGCAACTACGAGAAGAGAGAATTGATGCTTGGCCAGAAGAAGTCCGGCTCGTCTTCCGGTGGCGTTGTATGAGCGTGAATCATCTGGCATTTCCGAATATCGGCGATATCGCGCAGAAATCTATCGTTCGCAGCGACTTCACGATTTCGGTCCGAGATGCGACCGGAGTGATGAATGAGCGCGGGGTCAGCAGCCTCATCATCGAAAAAACCGGTAATGGCCGGTATATTTTCTCGGTCGAGGATCTGCTTTCGTTCATCCATGCGGGGGGAGATAGTTCGACCCTGCTAAGCGAGTTCCCGCTGAGGCCCATCTCCTGCATGTCTGCGAAGGAGCGCTTACTGGTCCTGCTCGAATTCATGGAGCGTAGTCAGCAGCGCTATGTCGGCGTGACGGATGAGTCGGATAGGCTCATCGGCATCGTCACTTATACGGACATCCTGACGTCGATAGATCCGGCAGTCCTGCTTGAGAAGAAAACGATAGGCGATATTCTTTCCAGGTCGGAGCCGGTCATGTTCACCAGCGACTGGATGCTCGAGGACGTGATCCATCATTTCAAGAAAATGGAGGATGCGATCATCGTGGTCGAGGGAGGGATACCTGTCGGTATCGTGACGACCAAGGATGTATTCAAGATAATCTCTTCCGGCGGAGATCCCGGAAAAACGCTGGGCGATTACATGACCAGCCCGGTGATAACGACCCCGAAATCGACCACTATCAACGAAGCTCTGTTGCAATTGAGGCAATATGCCATCAAGCGAGCAATCGTCGTCGACGAAAATCGGCAATTGCTTGGCGTCATCACCCAGAGCCAGTTGGTCGGATATGCCTATGGCTCATGGGTCCATATATTGCGGAATCACACATCCGAACTGCAGGAGCTGGTGGATATGCTCCAGGTGAAGACCCGCAGTCTGGAAGTGCTGACGATCACGGATGTGCTTACCGGATTGGGGAACCGGCGTGTGCTGAATCAGCAGGTCGAGGAGGAGATCGAGCGCATCACACGCTATAACGCAGCTTCGTTTTCCATGCTGCTGCTGGATATCGACCATTTCAAGAAGATCAACGACACATATGGCCATCTGACGGGCGACGAAGTCCTGAAGAAGATCGGACAGTTGCTGAAAGACTCTATCCGTCTGACTGATTCGGCGGTTCGATGGGGCGGAGAGGAATTTGCCGTGCTTTTGCGGAACACTTCGATGTTCGCAGCCAGCGAGTTCGCCGACCGGATACGGAGCATCATCGCAAATGCGAAGTTTCCCGACGATATCCGCCTGACCGTGAGTATCGGTCTGGGCGAATATGTGGCATCCGAAAGCGATCGAGAGTTTTTCCTGCGGGTCGATCGCGCCCTCTACAGGGCGAAGCATCAAGGGCGCAACCGGGTAGAGATCGATCGGCAGGAGCTCGGATAATTGATAATCAAGAAGAAGGCAGCACCTTAAAACGCGACCGGAAGAACCGGCGAGCCAGCAACTGAGGAGAGTAGTATGAAGCTGAAAATCACACCGACCCGGCAAGAGGTGTTTCTGGGGGCGGAAGAGATCATCGTTTCCAAAACAGATATGACCGGGCGCCTCACCTATGCCAATCGCGTATTCATGCGGCTGGCCGATTTTTCCGAGAATGAGCTATTGGGGAAGCAGCACAACATCGTACGTCATCCGGACATGCCGCGCGGCGCATTCAAGCTGTTGTGGGATACGCTCAAGCAGAACCGAGAATTCTTCGGCTTCGTCAAGAATATGACGGCGAACGGCGACTATTACTGGGTGTTCGCCAATGTCACTCCGGATATCAATGCGCGCGGCGAGTGCGTGGGATATTTTTCGGTGCGGCGCAGGCCCGGCAATGAGGCCATTTCCATCATTCAACCCATCTATCAGGAAATGCTCGCGGTAGAAAGTCGTGCCGGTGCCGCCAATGCTCCGGCCGCGTCGGTCGAATTCCTGCAGGCCAAACTGAAATCGCTCAATACCACATACGAGCGATTCATCCTCTCGCTGGCGCAGGAGTAAGTCATGTCCAACCGAGTTCCACTCAAGTACAACCCCATCGCGCGCTTCATGATGGGCGAACGCTTCTTGTTCGTTTGCGCTGCCTTCGTCGCGTTGACCTTTGCGATGGCGGTCTATTTCACCATCTATCACGAATTCGATCCGGTGGCCTGGCTGTTTCCGCTCATAGCCATCGGCTTCAGCATCTATGCCTATGTCAAATACCAGCATGCGGTTCAGGTGGTTGAAAAGATGCATTCTGTGCTGAAAAGCTCGCGTGAGGGGCAGCTGCATGAACGGGTGACACAGACCCAAGGGTTGGGCGAGATCGGCAAGGCCGCGTGGGAATTGAACGACTTCCTCGACCTGGTCGAGGCCTACTTCAAGGAGGTCAATACCTGCTTCGGCCTGGTCTCGGAGGGGGTCTATTACCGCAAGGCTCTTTCCCACGGTCTGCCGGGCCAATTCGCCAATTCGCTGGACAAGATCAATCATGCGATCAAGGCGATGGAGGAGAATGTCCAGTTCATCAGGAAGAATGAGCTGGCTTCGCGCATCCACAGCATGAATGCCAGCAAGTTGCTGGTCAGTCTCAAACTGGGGCAGGAAGATCTGGTAGGCATCAGCAGCGAGATGGATCAGGTCGAGACCATCGCCGTCGCTAACCGCGAGGCAGCCGCTCATAGCCTGAACGAGGTCGAACATATCAGCAGCGCGTTGAATACGATGAACGGACAGGTGCAGCAACTGGCACATGCCGCGGATTCGCTGGGCAAGGAAAGCGCCGCGATCGATTCGGCTGTCAACATCATCGCCGAAATCGCCGATCAGACCAATCTGCTCGCGTTGAATGCCGCGATCGAAGCCGCGCGCGCCGGCGAATCTGGCCGGGGATTCGCCGTCGTTGCAGACGAAGTCAGGAAGCTGGCCGAGCGCACCAAGAGTGCGACGGCTGAAATCAACTCGATCATCGAAAACTTCAGGGGCCATGTAGGCAAGATGGTCAGCGAAACTGCAACGGCAAGCGAAGTGACTGCCAGGGTGCATGGGCAGATGAGCGATTTTCAGGGGCGCTTCGCCGAATTTTCTCAAGCGGCGGAGAACACCATCCGCCGGGTCTCCAAGACCAAGGACTGGTCGTTCGGTTCGCTGGTCAAGATGGACCACATCATCTACATGCAGAATGCCTATCGTGCGGTCGAACTGTGCAAGACGGACGATTGCGAGGAAGCGAAGGCGGTGAAGAGCGATCACAAGAATTGTCGTCTGGGTAAATGGTATCTGGATGCAGGCAAGGCGGCCTTCGGCAAGACCTCAGCCTATACCAGCCTGGATGCGCCTCATTCCAAGGTTCATTCCAGTGTGCATAGAGCACTTCAGCTCGCACTCCAGGATTGGGTGATGGACGACGCTGTCCGCAAGGAACTGGTGAAGCAACTCGAGACCGCAGAGAATGCGAGCAGCCAGGTCGTGCAGTTGGTGAGCGACATGGTGAAGGAAAAACATGGTTGATTCTTCTGCGGCTGGCTCGGTGATTTTTTCTGCAATCACGGGTTCAGCGGTCGTTTGGGTCTGTTGATGCTGGAGCAGCTACATCTCATCGTCTCGCCTCCGGAAAATAGCGTGCTTTATGCCGGCAATTACGATCCGGTTCTGGTAGTGCTTTCCATCGCTATCGCGACATTCGCGTCCTTTGCCGCACTCTTGGTGTCACGGCAGGTTTCGACCGTCGTCAAAGTCGCGGCGAGGCGTTGGTGGACGTTGATCGGGGGGCTGTGCCTGGGTCTGGGCATATGGGCGATGCATTTTGTCGGCATGCTGGCTTTCAGTCTGCCTTGTTCGACCAGCTATGATCCTGTCATTACGATGTTGTCGACGATCCCCGGTATCCTTGCCAGCGTTCTCGCGATACACATCATCAGCCGCAACGACATGCTCTCGCATGTGAGGCTTATCGTCGGCGGACTGCTGATCGGCGCCGGCATCGGTGCGATGCACTATTCCGGAATGGCGGCATTGCGCCTGAACGGATTGATCCGTTACGACGTCAAGTTGTTCCTTCTATCCATCGTCGTGGCAGTCCTGCTGGCGATGCTTGCCTTGTGGATAAGATTGGGAGCGAAATCATGCGGCACCAGCAGGTGCATGTGGTTGAGTGCGACGATAATGGGGCTGGCTGTTTCCGGCATGCATTACACGGCGATGACCGCAGCCTATTTCATTCGTGAAGGAGATCCTTCCGCGACTACACAGGGTATATCGCCATTCTTTCTTGCCGCGATCGTTCTCTCTGTCACCAGCCTGATGGTGGTCATGACCATAGTCGCCACATTGGTCAAGAGGCTCAACCTGTCGAAGTTCTGGCGTTTCTACAGGCTGCTCGGTCTGCTGATCGCCGGCTGGGCGGTGATGGCCTGGTTCGGTGCGGACAATTATTACGATCATCTGTCCAGCAATCTGTACCAGCGCGAATCGGAACTTGCCACGCAGCAGGCCGAGATCATCGTCGGTAGCATCGACGAAAGCATAGAGCTGCTGAAGGGGGTGCCGCTGATACTAGCGCGCGAAGAGGAAGTCCGCCGCGCCTTGCGTCGTTTCGAAGCAGACTCGTCGTCTTCCGGTTTGCCATATGAAGATCGGAAACTCGTCTGGATGCGGAACCATGCGCTCGGCGAATTGAACCGCTCTCTGGAGGCCGCGACATCCAGCTTCGAGACGGATGTGATCTGGGTCATGAATGCCGCCGGCAATTGCATCGCTTCCAGCAACGCGGGCAAACCGGACAGCTTTGTCGGCGTGAACTATGCCGACCGCGACTATTTCAGACAGGCTCGCGCCGGACAGCCGGGACATCAGTATGCGGTCGGGCGAACCAGTAACATCCCCGGTCTTTATTATTCGCATCCTGTCTTCGATGCCGGGCGGTTCATCGGGGCCGTGGTCGTGAAACGCAACATCACCCGATTTTCACATTGGACTCGAAAAGCCGATGCCTTCGTGGTCGATGCCAATGGCGTAGTCGTCATGGCTTCGGACAAGGCCGCCGAATTCCATTCATTGCCAGGTTCTGCAGTCGGGGATATGACCGCGGAGAAAAGGCTGAAACAATACAAGATGGATGCGATCCCGCCTCTCAAAATGGAGACTTGGCGGTCGGCGGAGTTTCCGTCGGCGATGATGGTGCATGGCAAGGATATTCCGATCGTGCTCATTGCCAGAAACATCTCCGAGGATGCGCTGACCATCTATATCGCCCGTCCGCTGGACGAACTGATACGTTATTCAGCCGAGAGGGGCTGGCTGTTCCTGCTGCTCTTTGCTGCCGGCAGCATGTTGATCATCGCCGCCTCGGCCGTCATGCTTTATTTGCGTGAATCGCAAAAGGCCGAAGCGAACCTGCGCATTGCCGCGACCGCATTCGACTCACAGGAAGGAATGGTGATCGCGGATCCCCACAATGTGATTCTCCGGGTGAATCGAGCCTTTAGCGAGATCACGGGCTATGCTCCAAGTGAAGTGGTAGGGAAGAATCCTAGCCTTCTTCGTTCCGGTCGCCACGATGCGGATTTTTATGCGGACATGTGGAACAGCATCAATGCTACGGGACATTGGAAGGGGGAAATCTGGAACCGTCGCAAGAACGGCGAGATATATCCGGAGCTTCTTACCATCACTGCTGTTAAGAGTTCGGATGGCGATGTCATCAATTACGTCGGAACGCTCACCGACATCACCAAGAGTAAGAGGGCTGAGGAAGAGATCAGGAAACTTGCGTTTTTCGACCCTCTTACCGGCCTGCCGAACCGGCGTCTCCTGCAGGACCGGTTGCAACAGGCACTGGTCTCCAGTCTGCGCAGCAATAATCATGGTGCGTTGTTGTTCATCGACCTCGACAACTTCAAGGCGCTCAATGACACCCTGGGTCATGACGTCGGCGATCTTCTGCTGCAGCAGGCGGCCCTTCGCCTGAAGTCTTGTGTGCGCGAAGGAGATACGGTCGCCCGTTTGGGCGGGGACGAGTTCGTGGTGGTTTTGGAAGACCTGAGCGAAAACATGCCGGAAGCCGCGGCGCAATCGGAGTCTATCGGTGAAAAGATACTCGATTCGTTGAGCCATACCTATCTGCTGGATTCCCATGAATGCCGCAGCACACCAAGCATAGGCGCGACCCTGTTCGTCGGACGCCGGTCCGAAACCGATGAGCTGATGAAGCAGGCAGACATCGCGATGTATCAGGCCAAGAAGGCGGGACGCAACACCCTGCGCTTCTTCGACCCGGTCATGCAATCGATGGTCACCGCTCATGTTGCGCTGGAGACCGACTTGCGACGTGCGGTTGCCGATGCGGAACAGCTGCAGCTGTTCTATCAGCCTCAGGTCGATTCATCGGGGGCGTTGATCGGTGTCGAGGCGTTGGTGCGGTGGAGGCATCCGGAGCGTGGCATGATTTCGCCGGCGGAATTCATTCCGCTTGCCGAAGAGTCCGGTCTGATCCTGCCGCTGGGGCACTGGGTGCTGACTACGGCCTGCGAGCAATTGTCGGCTTGGGCGGGAAAGTCTGAAACGGCCCATCTCTCGATTGCGGTGAATATAAGCGCCAAGCAGCTCGGCTTGCCGACTTTCGTGGAGGAAGTGTTGGCGCAAGTCGATCACTTCGGCATCGACCCCTCCAGACTCAAGCTGGAAATCACGGAAGGCATGCTGTTGAATAACGTGGAAGACATCATCTCCAAGATGAGCCTGTTGAAGGCTAAAGGCATCGTCTTCTCGATGGACGACTTCGGTACCGGCTATTCATCGATGCAATACCTCAAGCGGCTTCCGCTCGATCAGCTCAAGATAGACCAGTCGTTCGTACGCGATCTTGTCGATGATGGCAGCGACAGGGCGATCGTGAAGACGGTCATTGCCATGGCACATAGCCTTGAGCTGGAGGTCATCGCAGAAGGTGTGGAGACGGAGGCCCAGCGGGATATCCTCCTGGAAAATGGCTGCACTCGCTTCCAGGGATATCTGTTTGGCAAACCGGTCCCCATCGAGCAGTTCGATTATCGGCATGTGACGATTTGAAATATTGAGTCCCTCCTGCTAGAGCAGCCAGAACCGGGATGCGGAGTGAGCGATAGTGTCGGGGAAAAGGCCGGCCGCCTGCCGGATGGGGGATGCCTTGCACAATAATCGAAGCGGGAGCAGCAGGTTCCGAGGCGCAGTCGATGTTCAGGCCGTAGAATATCGTTCCCCGTTATCGATCGCGCATCATGTCCAACAATCCCACTGCCATCCAGTTGCCAGCATTGTCTCCCGAGGAGCTGAAAGAGCTCGATAGTTTCCTGCTGTCGGATGCCACCGCCGACGAGACGATGATGTTGGATACGCTGGACGGCTACCTGACTGCGCTGGCGATCGGGCCGGTTTCGTTAAAGCCCAGTCTATGGCTGCCCAGGGTATGGGGTTCCAGAGTGAGCGACGAGCCGGTATTCGAGAGCATGGGGCAGGCTCAGCGCATCCTCGACCTGATGCTGCGGCACATGAGCGGCATCATGGAGAGCCTGCGGCGCGATGCGGATGCGCATGAGCCTATCTTCGATACGCTGGTTTATGAGGGTAACCCGCGTGAATATGCCGACGGGGAGATGTGGGCGCATGGTTTTATGAGCGGCATCGCACTGTGCCGGAAAGACTGGCAGGCGTTCTTCGACGAACCGGATGCGGCGGAAGTGCTGCGCCCCATCTATCTGCTCGGCTCGGACGACGCCACTCCCGCAGAGACGACGCTCGTCGAGACACCCGAGCAGTGCGAGGAAATCGGCAAGCGGATCCCCGCGAGTGTGAGCCGTATCTACCGATACTGGCAGCCACGCAGGCAAGCCGAGGCCGAGCACATGGCCTCGGTCACGATCCAGCGCGACCAACCCAAGGTCGGGCGCAACGATCCCTGCCCATGCGGCAGCGGGAAAAAATTCAAGAAGTGCTGCGGGGCTGTTGCATCGCATTGAGCCGGATGCGCAGCCTGTTTATTAATGTGCCGTAATTGAGTGATCGATCGGATCGAACATGATAGTCGATGGTTTTCGTTCTTCGCTGCAGGCTTATTGCATCACGATGGAAGAGGGTGCGGTCGATACCCTGCTTCTGGCCTCTATGGATCGCAAGCTTTGCGATATCGCCAACCATATTGCTTTCTGCCACAGGAACTATGTCGAAAAAAGGGCGGAGGCCAATTCGATGTTGGCGCTGCTGACCCTGCGCAGGAATCGGTTGATTCAGGATGCCAAGCGGGCGGACGCAATGCTCGAAGAGACGCTGGAGATACAGGATCAGCTGATGGCACTCAGAGCCAGCGTGCTCGTGCGTCTTTTCGATCATATCTATGAGCAGATGCCGCTTTGATCAAGCCGCAGGTCTTTTACGCTGTTACATCCGGTGCACGTTCCATTGCACCACGCCCCATACGTCGAATTCCTGTTCCGGCCTGATCGGCATATCGGGATAGTCCGGGTGGGCGGCGCGCAGCACCTTGCCGGATGGCGTGTGCAGCAGCTGCTTCACGGTGAATTCTCCGTCGAGCACGGCGATCACTACGCAGCCGTGGGTGGCGGGAACCGACCGATCCACCACCAGCAGGTCGCCGTCGAATATGCTCAGGCCGCGCATCGACTCTCCGGTCACGCGCATGAAGAACGTGGTGTCCCGGTGCTGGATCAATCGTTCGTCCAGGTTGAATCGGCGCTCGATGCTGTCGTCGGCAGCGGCAGGGTATCCGGCCGGAACCGCCTTGCGCAACAGTGCGCGATGGCGCTGGAACAGCTCCTTGCTGGGATGCGTCAGCGAGAGCAGGGCGGGTGAGGGGCCGCGGCGGCCGAGGTGCAGGCTGGTCTGTTGCATGTCATTACCTCCGATATTTGCGGATCAGACCAACCAGCACGCCGAATATCTCCAGCGAGCCCTGCGGGCGTATCACCGGATAGGCCTGGTTGGCGGGACGCAGCACGAATTGACCGCGTTCCTTGTCCAGCGTCTTCAGCGTGAACTCGTTGTCGACGATGGCCACGACGATGTCGCCGATGTTGGCATTCATGCGTTTTTCCACCACCGCGATATCGCCGTCATGGATGCCCGCGTCTATCATCGAATCGCCCTTGACCGGGATCAGCGTGGTCTTGGACGGTGTGTCGATCAGCATCTCGTCAATCACGAAATGCTCACCCTGGGTTGCGGCGACCATGACCGGCATGCCGGCCGGCACCGACGATTCCGCCAGCGGGCGGGCGAAGAACTGTTTCGTCGGTATCCACATCCCGTCCGGTGTGCGCTCCAGATAACCGGCTTTTTCGAGCCGGTCGAGGATGGCCTTGACCCAGGACTTGGAGGCGATGCCGAACACTTCGCACAGCGAGGCGTAGGAGGGGATGCTCTTCCAGTCGGCGTAATAGTCCTGCAGCCGGGAAAGATACTCGGCATCCCTGGGATTGGATTCCGGTGTTGCATTATCGAAGTCGGTCATGATGACACCCATACAGAACGAACGTGCTGCGCATCGTAAAGAACGTACGTTCTGTTGTCAATACTTGTATTCGAATTCGGGATGCATAGCTTCCGGATTACCTTATAAAGCCCGGATTGACGGGGATTTTGCCTGTTGCCGCGTGTTAGAATTCGCTCAGGCTGTCATGCAATCAAACATCGAGGCGTATCGAATGAAAACCATGGATCCCTGTACGTTGGCGATTTTCGGCGCAGGCGGCAATCTCAGTCGCCGCAAGCTGATACCGGCGCTGTTCCGGCTGGAGGCGGCCAAACGCTTGCCCGAGCAGGCGGTGATCCTGGGTTGCGATATCGTTCCCCGAGAGCGCGAAGAATGGCAGGAGACGGTTTCCGGCATATTGAAGGCGCTGTATCCGCAGGGCATAGATGAAACGGCGTTGCAACGTTTCCTCGGTCGGCTGCATTACTTCGCGCTTCCTCCAGGAGACGAGGGGGCTTACAAGCGCCTGCAGCAGCATCTGGAGTGTGATGGCGGTTTCCCGGCCAACATCGTGTACTACATGGCGGTGCGTCCTTCCGATTATCCCCATATCGTCGACAAACTCGGCGGCGTCGGACTGCTGAAACAGAAGAGCGGTTGGCGCCGCGTGGTAATCGAGAAGCCCTTCGGCTACGACCTGCTTTCCGCGCAGACGCTGCAGGCCGGGTTGTACCGCCATCTGGACGAGCCGCAGATCTACCGCATCGACCATTACCTCGGCAAGGGCACTGTGCAGAACATCATGGTGTTCCGCTTCGCGAACATGCTGCTGGAACCCTTGTGGAACAACCACTACATCGACCATGTGCAGATCACCCATTCCGAGACGCTGGGCGTCGAAGGACGCGCCGATTACTACGAGGGCGCGGGCGCGTTGCGAGACATGATCCAGAGCCATCTGCTGCAACTGCTGGCGCTGGTGGCGATGGAGCCGCCGGTGTCGATGTCGGCGGAGCATCTGCGCGACGAGAAAGTCAAGGTGCTGCGCGCGATACGACCGATCACCCAGAACTCGGTGCATGCCCATGCCTTCCGCGGCCAGTACAGCAGCGGCACGATAGACGGACAGGCAGTTCCCGGTTATCTGGAAGAACCCGGCGTGGCGGAGGACAGCACCACCGAAACCTATGCGGCGCTGAAGCTGTTCATCGACAACTGGCGCTGGGCCGGCGTGCCGTTCTATGTCCGCACCGGCAAGCGCATGGCGGAGAACAGTTCGGCGGTCTGCATCCGGTTCAAGAACCCGCCGCAGGATCTGATGCGCCACACCCGACACGGCCCGCAGCAACCGAACTGGATCATGCTGGGCATCCAGCCCAACGATTGCCTGAAGATGGAGATGCAGGTGAAAGTGCCCGGCCTCGACCTGCATACCCGCACCATCAGTCTGGATGCGACCTATCGCAAGGGCGAGGAGGAAGATTACGACGCCTACGAGGGGCTGCTGCTGGACGTGATGCTGGGCGACCATTCGCTGTTCCTGCGCATCGACGAAGTGGAGGCGGCCTGGCGCGTGGTCGATCCCATCCTCAAGGTCTGGGCGATGGAACGCGACTTCATCAACGGCTATCCGTCCGGCAGCTGGGGGCCGCGCGGCACCTATCGGATGTTCGATCGCGACGACCAGTTCTGGCGTCATTCGCTGAGCCTGGACGGTGCCAACCTGCAGGGCTATTGATCATGGGGAAATTCGAGCCTGTAGCAGGTAGCGGGTGGCGGGTAGCACTGCCGCTGCATTACGCGCGCTCTGTTTTAGCTACGAGCTACAAGCTACAGGCTACCAGCTCATGAAATTACTGGCAGGCGACATCGGCGGAACCAAGACTCGTCTCGCGCTGGTCGAGGTTGTCGGCTCGCGGGTGGGCATCGTGCACGAAGCCAGCTATGCCAGCCGCGATTACGCGACTTTCGAGGCGTTGCTGGGGGATTTTCTCGCAACCGTCGAGTCGCCCTCGCATGCTGCCTTCGGTATTGCGGGGCCGGTACAGGGCAGGAAGGTGCAGACCACCAACCTGCCTTGGTTGATCGATGCCGACGCGCTGAAGGCGCGCTTCGGTTTTGACTGCACACTGCTCAACGACCTGGAAGCGACCGCCGCCGGGATACCCGCGCTGAATGAGTCTGACCTGCTGACGCTGCAAGAAGGCACGGCGGATGCCTGCGGCAACGCCGCTGTGATCGCCGCCGGAACTGGCTTGGGCGAGGCCGGGTTGTACTGGGACGGGCGTCGCCACCAGCCGTTCGCGACCGAAGGCGGCCATGCCTCTTTCTGTCCGGCGGACGAATTGGAGATGACCTTCTTTTTCTACCTGCAGCAGCAGTTCGGCCATGTGAGCTGGGAGCGCGTCGTGTCCGGCATGGGGCTGCTGAGCCTGTACCACTTCCTGTGCATGTACCGTCATGCGGAGGTGCCGCAATGGCTGATGGACGAGATGCAGAACGGCGATGCCGCGGCGGCGATTTCCAATGCTGCACTGGCCGGCAAGGACGCGCTCTGCGTCGAGACGCTGCAGCGTTTCGTGCGCCTGTACGGCGCGGAAGCCGGCAACCTCGCGCTCAAGACCATGAGCCGCGGCGGCCTGTATCTGGGCGGCGGCATCGCGCCCAAGATATTGCCGCTGCTGAGCGACGGTGCATTCATCGAGGCCTTTTTGAACAAGGGGCGCATGAGCTCCTTGCTGGAGGCGATGCCGGTGCGCGTGATCCTGAACGATCGCGCGGCCTTGCTGGGCGCTGCATTGCGCGCCGAACGACTGGCAAGGGAGGGCGTGTGAAACGCCTCGTCTTCGACGATATCGACAGCCTGAGCAGCGCAGCTGCCAAGCGCATCGCGGAACTGGCCGCCGAGGCCATCGCCGCGCGCGGGGTGTTCCGCATCGCGCTGGCCGGTGGCGAGACGCCGCGTCGCTGCTACGAGCAACTGCGTTTGTTGCCGTTGGACTGGACGCGGGTGCAGGTCTATTTCGGCGACGAGCGCTGCCTGCCCATCGGCGATGCGCAACGCAACGACAGCATGGCGCGCGAGACGCTGCTGGATCGCGTCGCGATCCCTCCTGCCAATGTGCACGGCATCCCCGCCGAACTCGGCGCGACCGCCGCCGCAACGAATTATGCGGCGATGCTGGGTAGCGTACCGCTCGATCTCGCGCTGCTGGGCATGGGCGAAGATGGCCATACCGCCAGCCTGTTTCCGGGCAATCCGGCAACCGCCAGTCGCGACGCCGTCGTTGCGGTATTCGGTGCACCCAAACCCCCGCCGGAACGTGTTTCGCTGGGCATGGCTACGCTGAATGCCTCGCGTCACAAGCTTTTTCTGGTTGCGGGCGCAGGCAAGCGCGCGGCGCTGGAACGGATAGGACAAGGCGAGCCGCTGCCCGCCGCTGGAGTGGCGGATGCGGAGTGGTATCTGGACCGCGCGGCGCAAACGAATTGAATTAACTACGAACCGGAGGTTGTGATGCAAATCGGAATGATAGGGTTGGGACGCATGGGCGCGAACATGGTGCGCCGTTTGCAGCTCGCCGGACACCAGTGTGTGGTCTTCGACCGCAACCAGGATGCGGTGCAGGCGCTGGCGAAGGAGGGTGCTACGCCAGCGGCCAGCCTGCAGGACTTCGTCGCCAAACTGGAAACCCCGCGTGCAGTGTGGCTGATGTTGCCGGCCGCGATTGTCGACGGCAGTATCGCCGAACTGGAGCCGTTGCTGGCTGCCGACGATATCCTGATCGACGGCGGCAACTCCTACTACAAGGACGACATCATTCGCGCCAAACGCCTCGCGGCGAAGTCCATCCGCTATGTCGACGTCGGTGTCAGCGGCGGCGTGTGGGGGCTGGAGCGCGGCTATTGCCTGATGATAGGCGGCGAACAAGCCGCCGTCGCTCGTCTGCAGCCGATCTTTGCGGCGCTGGCACCCGGCGTCGATACCGCGTTGCGCACTGAAGGACGCAGCGGTACGCCGAACACCGCCGAGCAGGGCTATCTGCATTGCGGCGCGCCGGGCGCCGGTCACTTCGTCAAGATGGTGCACAACGGCATCGAGTACGGCCTGATGGCAGCCTATGCCGAGGGCTTCAACCTGTTGCGTCACGCCAACGTCGGCGATGTCGCGGCGCAACATGCGGACGCCGAGACCACGCCGTTGCGCGAGCCGGAGACATTCCGCTACGACATCGACGTCGCCGAGGTCGCCGAACTGTGGCGGCGCGGCAGCGTCGTCGGCTCCTGGCTGCTGGACCTGACTGCGCATGCGCTGCAGGCCGATCCCGATCTGCAAAATTTCGGCGGCAGGGTGTCGGATTCCGGCGAAGGGCGCTGGACCAGCATTGCCGCAATCGAGTCCGGCACGCCCGCGCCGGTGCTGACGGCTGCGCTGTTCAACCGTTTCTCTTCGCGCGGCGAGGGCGACTACGGCGACAAGCTGTTGTCTGCGCTGCGCTCCGAATTCGGCGGGCATGCCGAGAAGCGCTGAACACTGTGAGGAACTATAATCTCGCGCGTTTCAGCTATCGTCCTTAATTTTGAGAATAAGAAATAATCATGTCTGAACTGAAAGTCCTGTTTGCGACTTCCGAAATGGCACCGCTGATCAAGACCGGCGGCCTCGCCGATGTCAGCGGCGCGTTGCCCGCGGCTTTGCGCGCGCTCGGCGTCGATGTGCGCGTGCTGCTGCCGGGCTATACCCCGGTGCTCGCACAGATGTCGCAGCACGAGGTCGTCGCTACCTTCGATGACTTGCCCGGTTTTCCGCCCGCTCGTCTGCTGGTCGGCGATACCGCCACCGACGTGCCGTTGCTGGTGCTGGATTGCCCCGAGCTTTACCAGCGCGCCGGCGGCCCATACCAGGATACCGGCGGTCACGACTGGGCCGATAACGCGCGGCGTTTCGCGCTGCTGTCGCGCGTCGCCGCAATCCTCGCCAGCGGTGAATCGCCGCTGCCGTGGCGGGTGGACATCCTGCACTGCAACGACTGGCAGACCGGCTTGGCACCTGCCCACCTGAACCTCTGGCACAGCGGGACGCCCAGCGTGATGACCATACACAACATGGCGTTTCAGGGCGTGTTCTCGGCGCACACGCTTGAGGATCTGCATCTGCCGCCGTCCAGTTTCGGCATCGACGGCGTCGAGTATTACGGCAATCTGTCGTTCCTCAAGGCCGGGCTGTATTACGCCGACCATATCACTACGGTCAGCCCGAACTATGCGAACGAGATCCAGTACGAAGCGCTCGGTTTCGGTTTGCAGGGGCTGTTGACGCAGCGGAGCGAAGATCTCACTGGCATCCTCAACGGCATCGATACCGAGGAATGGAACCCGGCCGATGACGACTATCTCGCCAAGACCTACAGCACCGCGCGCATGACCGGCAAGGCCGCGAACAAGCAGGCGCTGCAGCAACGCATGGGCTTGTCCGTCGATGCGGATGTGCCGCTGTTAGGCGTGATTAGCCGCTTTACCTACCAGAAGGGGCTGGACCTGCTGCTGGAGATCGCGCCGCGCTTAGTCGAATTGCCGGTGCAACTGGTCATGCTAGGCTCCGGCGAGGCGGGGATGCAGGACGCCGCGCGCGCGCTGGCCGTCCGCTATCCGGGCAGGATTGCCGCGCACATCGGCTACAGCGAAGCGCTCTCGCACCAGATCGAGGCCGGAGCGGACATGTTCGTGATGCCGTCGCGCTTCGAGCCCTGTGGCCTGAACCAGCTCTATAGCCAGCGCTACGGCACGCCGCCCATCGTCCACGCCACCGGCGGCCTGGCCGATTCGGTGACCGACTGTACAGCGGAGACACTCAAGGACGGCAGCGCCAGCGGCTTCGTGTTCAGCGGCATGACCGCCGATAATCTGTATGCGACCATCCTGCGTGCGGTCGGTGTCTACCGCGACGAGAAGCAATGGAAGGCGTTGCGCAAGAACTGCATGGGCAAGGACTTCAGCTGGCAGCGTAGCGCAGAGGCTTACATCGATGTCTACCGCAAGGTGTTGGAGCGATGAAGTGTGTCGTCATCGCTGACATGAAATTTTATTTCGATAAATAACAATAAGTTGGATATGACTGCTGAAAATCTGGTTGAAGTCAGCGACCTCCATTTTTCTTATGGCCCGCACCAAGTGCTCAAGGGTATCAATCTCACGATCCCGCGCGGCAAGATCGTCGCGATCCTGGGCACCAGCGGCTGCGGCAAGACCACGCTGCTGCGCCATTTCGGTGGCCAGTTGCGGCCCTCGCGCGGCAGCGTGAAGGTGATGGGGCAGGTCGTCCACGAGCTCGACAGCGAGGCACTTTATGCGCTGCGCCGCGAGATGGGCATGATGTTCCAGGTCAGCGGCCTGTTCACCGATATGTCGGTGTACGACAATCTGGCTTTCCCGATGCGCGAGCACACCGACCTGTCGGAAGAGACGATACGCGACATGGTGCTGATGAAGCTGCATGCCGTGGGGTTGCGCAACGCACGCGATCTGATGCCGGGCGAACTGTCGGGCGGCATGGCGCGACGCGTGGCACTGGCGCGGGCTATCGCGCTCGACCCGGCGCTGATCATCTACGATGAACCCTTTGCCGGGCTAGATCCTATCTCGCTCAACACCATCGCGAACCTGATCCGGCGGCTGAACGACGCGCTGGGCGTGACTTCGGTGGTGGTCACCTACGACTTGTCGGAATCGCTGAAGATCGTCGATTACGTCTATTTCATCCACAACGGCGTGGTCGTTGCGGAAGGCGAGGCATCTGAGATCTACGAATCGCAAGATCCGTTCGTCCGCCAGTTCGTCCATGCACAGCCGGACGGCCCCGTTGCGTTCCAATATCCCTGCGCGCCCTATGCGGAGGATTTGAGCATCAAGGCCTGACCGATGGTTTCATGGCAGGCGATTTTCAGGTCAGGAGAGAGAAAATGAGCAGAATATCGATGGAGAAAGCAGGCATGTACGGGGCGCCGTTCGTGGCGATGATGCTGGCATGTGCTATCGGGTTCCCCGCTCAGGCCCGGGATATCGCTGGATTCGAGGTCGAGGGCTATACCCGTTTCGGAGCTTATTCCAGTCCGGCGGGAACGCCGCGCGGCGCTTACACGCTGGGCGGCGACACCCAGAAGTTCCGTCTCGGCAATGAAGGCGACAATGGCATCGAACTCGGCATAGGCAAGACCGCCGACATCGGCAACGGCAAAAAACTCGGTTTCATGTACATGCCTGCGGTCTGGGGCGGCAATTACGGTACGGCGCAGGGCTTTGTCGCGATGTCCGGCTTCGATTTCGCGCCCGAAGCCCGTTTCTGGGTCGGGCAGAACCGTTTGCGGCTGCAGGAGGTGCATATCGTGGACAGCTTCCTGATGGACTACGGCGATAACACCGGAGTAGGCATGACCGGGCTGGATCTGGGTTCGGCGAAGCTGGGCATAGGCCTGTTCAACAGCGGAACGTTCGATTACAGCAACATCGTTCCCAACAATGCCCGGCGTATCAATATCGACTTGTCCGACATCCGGACGAATGCAGGCGGCACGCTCCGGGTGCTGGGGACGCTGGTGGACGGGAACTTCCAGATGGGAAGCTCAGGTGGCGGTCTTTCGGTGTCGCATAACCAGTCCGACTTCATGATCCAGGGGCTGGCCAATACCTTCTTCCTGCAGGGGGCGACAGGCCATGCGGCAATCAGCGGCAAGTTCCAGGGGCTGGGGGATGCGGCGACCGGCGGTCAGCAGCCCGGGGTGAAGAGTTTCCGAATCGCCGATGCGCTCGATTGGCAATATGGCCCGTTCGGCGGACAGGCATTGGCCGCATACCAGACTGCGCGCATCGACGGCGGCATCAATCACGGGCGCAATACGCGGGATATCTCCGCAGGCGGCCGGATATCCTATGCGGCGGGACAGAACTTCAAGCTCTTGGCCGAAGCCGGGACGACGTCGCGCAGCATCGATGGCCAACCGCGGCAAAGTCTGAACAAGTTCACGATCGCACCGACCTTGGCGCTGGCGCCGGAATTCTGGTCGCGCCCGGAACTGCGGTTCTATGTGACGCATGCGAGCTGGAATGCCGCCGCAGCCGTCGCCAATTCCGGCGGCAGCGGATTCGGCGCTTCGGGACGCACTTCCAGCACACTGGTCGGCGCACAGATAGAGACCTGGTGGTAGCATGCGAACCGAATGGCCGCGATCTGAATCCAGCAAGGAGGCATTATGAAAACGATCAAACTGATGTGTATGGCACTAGTCGCTATCTGTCTGCCGCTTGCCGCTTCCGCGGGAGAGCAGCGCGTGATCGCCTTCGCCCAGGACACCATGGCGAACGATTTCCGCAAGGCCCAGGTTTACGAGGTGCGCGACGAGGTGGCCAAACATCCTCAACTCTCCTTCGTCTATTCGGATGCCAAGGGGCAGACCTCGCTGATGATCCGGCAGATCGAGCAATTCATCGAGCAGAAGGTGGATCTGCTGGTGATAGGCACCAACGACGAGAAAGCCGTGGTACCTGTCGTCGCCAAGGCTTATAAGTCCGGCATCCCTGTGATCGTGCTGGATCGCGGGATCAAGGGAACCCAATACACCACCTTCATCAACTCGGACAACATCCGCATCGGGGCCATCGGGGCCGAATATATTGCGGAGCGTCTCGGCGGAAAAGGCGTGGTTCTGCTGTTCGAGGGCTTGCAGAAAGCTGATGTGACCAAGCTGCGCAGCAAGGGATTTCTCGATGAGATCGCCAAGCACAAGGGAATCAAGGTGATCAAGCGTACCGGCAACTATCTGCGCAAGGATGCCGTGGTCGAAATGGAGAAGCTGGTCGCCGATGGGCTCAGTGTGGATGCGATCTTTTCCGAGAGCGACAGCATGCTGAGCGGCGTGCGTATGGTCCTGAACAAGAACAAGATCGACCCTCGATCCATCGTCATGGTGGGTTGCGACTACACCAGCGAAGCCCAACAGGCGATCCGGGACGGATCGCAGACCGGTTCCGTCCTCTTCCCGCTGGGCGGGAAGAAGGCCGTCGAGGTCGCGCTGAAGATATTTGCGAAGGAAGCGGTTTCCAAACATATCTTCATACCGGTTAAACTGGTCACCAAAGAGAATGTGGAGCAGGTTCCGCCCATCTTCTAGTCAATGGGCCGATAAGCGCCCTCGTTGCCAGAAGGCTTGATGATTCGATTGAATTTGATGCATTTGATGCCCCAAAAATACAGCCTGATGGTCAAGCTATCGGTGCTGGTCACCTTCGCCGTCTTGTTGATGCTGGGGATACTCGGACTCTATTTCGACGATTTCCTGAGGCAACGATTCCTGGACGATACCCAGCAGCGGATGCTGCGCGGCTACCAGAGACTTTCCTACAACCTGAAGAACACCGAGCGGGAGTTGCTCGACGGCATCGCCTTCATCAAGGACGACGAAAGGACGATCGCCTCGGTTGAATTGATCAACAACTATCAGGATAAGAACAACTACAACACCTTCCTGATCGACGAGGAAAAGAAGGCTGTCGCGGCGGAGCTGCTGAACCGCGTGAAGCTGTCGTTCAACAGCGACATCGCCCTGTATGACCAGAACGAGGAGTTGATCGCCTACGTCCAGAAGGAAAACGGGAAATATCGGCTCAACTACATTTCTTTCGAAGGGGGAGAGCGCAAGATATACAGCCGCTACGAGCAGCATGAAGAGTATGCCGCTGCCAATCAGGTTCAGCAGAGCGAGAACATAAGCCTCCTGCACAAGAACTATTATTCGGTGGGCCAGTTGCAGCGCGGAAGCGTCATCACCTACCACAGGGCGGGAGACAATCTCGTCATCAAGTCTCACCAGAGCATTTTCCAGAGCCATACGGGCCGCGTCGTCGGGCATATCGAAATGTCGAACATCCTCGGCAAGGAATATTTCGAGCAGTTATCCCGTGATATCGCCATCGACATCAGCGCATCCTTCGACGCAAAGTACGAAAGCCAGGCCAGACCATTGAACAACCGTTGGGACATCCCGGCCTTGAACATCGCGGAAAGCGAACAGGAATACCTGGGGGCGCTCAAGAAGGAGATCGCTTCGGGCGCGGTGTATTTTGTCGCCAGACTGGACAAGGCGGCATTGAATGCAGTGCTGAACGAGAGCCGCACCCAGTTCTTGATACTGCTGATCTTGGTTGCGGCAACCACGTTGCTGCTGATGCGTTATGTGATACGCAGCAGCTTGCAGAGGCCTCTGGCCGCGCTGATGGCGCAGATCAGGAAGATCGAGCGGCAAGACTATTCCAGTTCCGCAGCGGTCGCCACGGGAGATGAACTGCAGGAAATCTCGCAGAACGTGAATCAGTTGGCGCTGGCGGTGCAGGAGCGGGAGAATTTGCTCGAACAATCGCGCAGCGAGCAGGAATATCTTTCCGGGCACGACTCCCTGACTGACTTGCCCAATCGCCGCCTATTCGCACAACGGCTGCGGGAGTCGCTGGATTCGGCAAGACGAAACCACTCCCAGCTGGCGATACTGTTCCTCGACCTCGACCAGTTCAAGCTGGTCAACGATACGCTGGGGCATGATGTCGGGGACGAGCTGCTCGTCCAGGTCACCCATCGCCTCGTCTCGGACGGCGGTGCGACACAGACGCTGGCGCGTATCGGCGGCGACGAATTCAACATTCTGGTCGAGGGCGTACAGGATATCGCCGAGCTGAGAACCATCGTCGAAAGATATCTGGCGATCTTCCATGCGCCCTTCCGCTGTGATGGGATGGAACTGAGTATCTCGGCCAGTATCGGTGTCGCAATCTATCCCAAGGATGGCGAAGACAGCGTCACGCTGATCAAGCATGCCGATCTGGCCATGTACAAGTCCAAGGACAAGGGGCGCAACAACTACAGCTTCTACTCCGATGATCTTTCGGAATATGTGCAGAAGCGCGCCGACATGACCCAGGCGTTGAAGCAGGCGATCGACTCGGGTAACCAGTTCGAACTCTATTACCAGCCCAAGATCGCGGTCGCCACCGGTCATATCCATGCGATCGAAGCGCTGATTCGCTGGCATAGCCCGGATTATGGCGATGTGCAACCCGGCCGCTTCATCCCGCTCGCAGAAGAAACCGGTCTGATCGTCCCGATCGGGCAATGGGTGCTGCAACAGGGATGCCGGGATTTTGTCCGGCTTGAGCAAGAGGGAATACTGCTCGACCATGTCAGCATCAATGTCTCGAATGTCCAGTTGCGCAACGACGACATGATGGCGGTGCTGAAACATGCCCTGGAATCCACTGGAATATCGCCCGTGCAGGTCGAGCTCGAGATCACCGAGAGTTATATCGCCAGCGATGTGAGCAATGCCATCTTGTTGCTGCAGGCGTTCCGCAGCATGGGGGTCAGTCTCGCGATCGACGATTTCGGCACTGGTTACTCATCCATGAGCTACCTGAAAAAACTGCCGGTAACGCGCGTCAAGATCGACAAGTCCTTCGTCGACGGACTGCCGCACAACAAGGACAGCGTCACCCTCACCAGAGCGGTGATCGCACTGGCCAAGAACTTCGAGCTGGCCGTGACCGCCGAAGGCGTCGAGCTGGAAGAACAGCGTCTGTTCCTCGAACAGGAGCAGTGCGACGAGATCCAGGGGTATTTCTACGCAAAGCCGATGAACCTGGATGACTTGAAAGCCTATTACCGAGCAACGAGACCGGGCGAACAGAATAACGTCATCCATTTCTCGGGAACCACGCAAAAGTGACGCGCGCGTCATCTTCGCCAATCGAGCCCCGTCTTGTCCTGGGATGCGGGAAAGCAAAACGCCACTGTTAAAGTGGCGTTTTGCTTTGTAACTGGCGGAGAGGGCGGGATTGTTCGGTTTTCGCGTTGCCTCCGCGAAAACCTCATCCCTTGCTATGCTCGGGACTGCCTTCGGCATCCTGCGCGAGCGATGCTCGCTGGTCGAACCCGGGCGAATTCGCCCGCACACCGACTCTACCAAATAAAAAACCGTCCACGAGGGACGGTTTTGTATTTGGCGGAGAGGGCGGGATTCGAACCCGCGGTGGGATGTTATCCCACACACGCTTTCCAGGCGTGCGACTTAAACCGCTCATCCACCTCTCCGAAAGGGCGCGAAGAATAAACCAGAACGCCTATTCCCGCAATCGAAAACGCTCATCGCGGTTAAAAATGGTTGCGCCATTGCCGCAATGCTGTGAAAACGCCCAGTTCGTCGGTGTCGGAGAGGCTCTGTGCCTGCAGCGTGCGGACGATCTCCGGTTCGCGGCAGCGCAGGAAGGGGTTGGTCGCCTTTTCCAGTGGGATATTCGAGGGCAGGGACGGCAGGCCTGCATCGCGCAGCTGTCGTGTGGTCTCGATGCGCTGGCGTATAGCCGCGTTGCCCGGTTCGCAGGCCAATGCGAAGCGCAGGTTGGCTTCGGTGTATTCGTGGGCGCAATAGACGCGGGTGTCGTCCGGCAGGTGGGCGAGGCGTTGCAGCGAGTCGTGCAGTTGCGCCAGCGAGCCCTCGAAGTTGCGCCCGCAACCGGCGCCGAACATCACGTCGCCGCAGAACAGCATGCCCGGAGCGGTGAAGGCGATATGGTCGTCGAGGTGTCCGGGTATCTCCAGGATGTCGAGCTCGATATCGAGCGCATCCAGCCGCAGGCGGCCGCCCTCGCGCAAATCGTCGGTGATGTGCCGGTTGTTGGCGATGCGCTGGGTGCCGGGATGTCGCCGTCCGTACACCGGTACGTTGTATACTCCGCGCAATTCCGCGATGCCACCGATATGGTCGTGGTGGCGGTGGGTGCACAGGATGGCGACTAACTGCAGGCCGCGGGCTGCGAGGAACTCCAGCGCAGGCGCAGCCTCGCCGGGGTCGACCAGCGCGGCATGCGTGCCGTTGTGGATGGCCCAGATGTAGTTGTCCTGCAGCGCGGGTATGGCGGTGATTTCGAACATGGAGCGGACGGGTCGTGAGCGATGCCGGATTGTAAGTCAACAGCACAGAATCTGAGCGAATGGTTCGCCACCGAGCAGGGCGGCTATGTGCTGGCGCGCGAGCAGGCGTATTTCGACCGCACCGTGGCGGATATCTTCGGCTTCAACGCCTTGCAGCTGGGCTTGCCGGAGCACGATTTCCTGCGCGGCAGCCGTATGCCGCTACGCTTCTCCGCCGGTAACCAGGTGGGCAACGACGTGCGGTTGATCTGCGCCGAGCTGCCGTTCGAGAGCGCGAGCCTGGATCTGGTGGTGATGCCGCATGTGCTGGAGTTCTCCGAACATCCCCACCATATCCTGCGCGAGGTCGAGCGGGTGCTGATGCCGGAGGGCAGCCTGATCATCACCGGCTTCAATCCGCGCAGCCTGTGGGGACTGCACCGTACCCTGGGCCGTCGGAAGGGATATCCGTGGTGCGGGCAGTTCATCGCGCTGCCGCGGCTGAAGGACTGGCTGGCGCTGCTGGGTTTCGAGGTGGTCGGCGGGCGTTTCGCCGCCTACGCGCCGCCGGTGCACCAGAGCAAGTGGCTGGAGCGCTTCGCGTTCATGGAGCGCGCGGGCGACCGCTGGTGGGCGGTCAGCGGCGGGGTGTATTGCCTGCATGCGGTGAAGCGGGTGCATGGCATGCGCCTGATCAAGCCGCAATGGAACGAGGGGCTGGTCAGCCGGTTGATGCCGGCTGCGCCCAAACTGAACAACCGCATTACGCATTGTGAGGGCACGGCACAACAAAGTTGGGCAATCCGCAACCAACCAAAGGTTGGGCGGAATTGACACCGCCGTGCCCCTACGAAAATATTCGAATAGATATAAAGCATGGAAAAAGAAATCGTAGAAATATTCACTGACGGCGCATGCAAGGGTAATCCCGGTGTCGGCGGCTGGGGCGCGCTGCTGCGCACTAAGGGCAAAGAGCGCGAGCTATTCGGCGGCGAGGCGCACACCACCAACAACCGCATGGAACTGATGGGGGCGATCTCCGCGCTGGAGGCGCTGAAGCGCCATTGCCGCATCAAGCTGCATACCGACTCCAAGTATGTGCTGCAAGGCATCACCGAGTGGCTGGAAGGCTGGAAGAAGCGCGGCTGGAAGACAGCGGACAAGAAGCCGGTGAAGAACGAAGACCTGTGGCGAAGGCTGGACGCGATCGCGGCGCAGCACGAGATCGAATGGATCTGGGTCAAGGGTCATGCCGGGCACGACGGCAACGAGCGCGCCGACGAACTGGCGAACCGGGGCGTGGAATCGGTGGCCGAGAAGCAGATAGCCGGGCATCTGCAGGAGCAAAGCAATGCGTAGGATCGTACTGGACACCGAAACCACCGGCCTGAGTCCCGCCGGCGGACACCGCATCATCGAAGTGGCGGCCATCGTGCTGGAAGGTCGCCGCGTCTCGAAGAACCACTTCCATCATTACGTCGATCCCGAGCGCGAGGTGGACGAGGATGCGGCGCGGGTGCACGGCTTCACCTGGGACATGCTGCGCGGTCGTGCGAAGTTCGCCGATATCGCGCCCAGTTTCCTCGAATTCATCGGCGACGCGGAACTGATCATCCACAACGCGCCGTTCGACATGGGCTTCCTGAACCACGAACTGGGGAGGCTCGGGCTGCCGCCGCTGACCAACCCGGTGACCGACACGCTCAAGCTCGCGCGCGAGATGCATCCGGGCAAGAAGAACAATCTGGACGCACTGTGCAGCCGCTACGAGATCGACAACGCGCACCGCTCGCTGCACGGCGCGCTGCTGGATACCGAGCTGTTGGCCGAGGTCTTCCTTGCAATGACGCGCGGGCAGGAGAGCCTGCTAGGCGACGACCAGCAGGCTCCTGCGGAACGCCAGGCGGCGAAGCTGGAGCAGGACGGCACGCGCCCGCCGTTGCGTGTGCTGCAGCCGAGCGACGAGGAACTGGCCCTGCATGCGCAGCAACTGGCCGACATCGACAAGGCCAGCAAGGGCGCATGCCTGTGGAAACAGCTGGAAGGCGCGGCGTGAACCTGAGGCGTATCTCGGTCTGGGCCGGCGTCGTCGTGACGATGTCCTATCTCGCGGCCTGCGGCTACATGTGGTCGGCGCAAAAGCAGCTGGTGTTCGAACCCAGCCCGGAGATACAGACCACACCGGCCCGCCTGGGGATGCGCTTCGAGGAACTGAGCATTCCGGTTGGCAGCGCCGAACTGCACGGCTGGTGGGTACCGGCGGAGCAGCCGGGCGCGGTGACGGTGCTGTATCTTCACGGCAACTATCGCAACATCGGCAACAACCTCGATCACACGCGGCACCTGCACGACCTCGGCTACAACGTGATGCTGGCGGATTACCGCGGCTACGGCAAGAGCACGGGCGGCGCGCCCAGCGAAGCCAAGGTGTACGAGGACGCCGAGGCGGCATGGCAGTACATGCTCAAGGTGCGCGGCGTGCATCCCCGGCGCGCCTTCATCTACGGCCATTCGCTGGGTGGCGCGATCGCGATCGATCTGGCATCGCGCCATCCCGAGGCCGCGGGCCTGATCGCCGAGAGCGCCTTCACCTCCATGCAGGCGATGGGCGAACTGGAATACGGCTATCTGCCGGTTGGGGCGCTGCTGAACCAGCGCTTCGATTCGCTGCAGAAGATCGCGACGCTGAAGCTCCCGGTGCTGCTGATACACGGCACCTGGGACCAGCGGGTGCCGGTGGCGATGGCGCAGCAACTCTACGCCGCCGCACCGCAACCCAAGACGCTGACCCTGATCGAGGGCGGCGAACACAGCAACAGCGGCATGGTCGGCTGGGTCGAATACCGCGAAGCGGTATCGGCCTTCGTCAAACGATACGCACGTTAACGAAACTCGCGAAGCGATTCGTTCGCCTCCTCTCCCGCTTGCGGGAGAGGATTGAGGTGAGGGAAACGGGCATGGCAAGTTTCATAATCAGGGCTGGCATACTTGCCATGCCCGTTAATCCCAATTAACGCGCCCCAGCGGCGCAGGAAAACAACATGAAAACAGACGTAATCATTATCGGCGCAGGCGCCGCAGGCCTGATGTGCGCGATGCAGGCCGCGCAACGCGGGCGTTCGGTCGTGCTGATCGACCACTCCAAGAAACTCGCCGAGAAGATCCGCATCTCCGGCGGCGGCAACTGCAACTTCACCAACCGCGACGTAGCGCCGGACAACTTCATCTCCGCGAACCCGAACTTCTGCCGCTCCGCGCTGGCGCGCTACAAGCCGCAGGACTTCATCTCGCTGCTGTACAAGCACAACATCGCCTTCCACGAGAAGACGCTGGGCCAGCTGTTCTGCGACGACGGCTCCGAGGCGATTGTCACCATGCTGCGCAACGAATGCGACGAGGCCGGAGTGAAGCGCTTCATGGGCTGCGAAGTGGAAGAGATCAAGTACGACGCGCCGAAGGAAGAGGGGGCAAAGGGCAAGTTCCATGTCGCCGCTTCGCGCGGCGCATTCACCACGCCGTCGCTGGTCATCGCCACCGGCGGCCTGTCCATCCCCAAGGCCGGTGCCACGCCATACGGTTACCACGTCGCCGAACAGTTCGGCATCAACATCGTCAAGCCCAAGCCCGGCCTGGTGCCGCTGAGCGTCGCCCCCGACGACTGGAAGGCCTATGCCGATCTGACCGGCGTATCGCTGGATGTATCGGTGAGCTTCGGCAAACGCAGCTTCCGCGAAAACATGCTGGTGACCCACCGCGGCCTGAGCGGCCCGGCGATTTTGCAAATCTCGTCCTACTGGCAACACGGCCAGCCGCTGCACATCGACCTGCTGCCCGACCTCGACATGATGGAGCAGCTGACCGAGCAGAAGGGCAGCAAGAAACTGCTGAGCAACTACCTCACGCAATGGTGGCCGAAAAGCTTCGCCGACGCATGGTGCGGCGAACTGAAAGGCGTCGCGAACCTGCCGCTGAACCAGTACAACGACAAACAGCGCAAACTGCTCGCCGCTGCGCTGAACGACTGGCAAGTCACCCCCAGCGGCACGCTGGGCTACACCAAGGCCGAAGTCACCTGCGGCGGCGTCGACACGCACGCGCTGTCGTCCAAGACCATGGAATGCAACGAAGTGCCGGGGCTGTACTTCATCGGCGAGGTGGTGGATGTCACCGGACAGCTCGGCGGGTATAACTTCCAGTGGGCTTGGGCTTCAGGGTATGCGGCGGGGCAGGCCGTTTAAGGTGCCAGTGATCTCTGACGACAGCCAACAAGTTTTCTTTTCGAGTCAGCGTTCTGCGACATCACATTGCTATGATCTTGCAAAGCGTTCTTTGCTTGCAGCGGATATTGAGATAAATCGGGTATGGTCAGGACACCCTGCGCCAACAGATTATGCTGAGAAGGCTCAGCGCTTTCAGCTAATTCTTATTGACCTACATTTCTTTTTTATCTCGATACGCAATCTCTATCGCTATCTAGAAAAAATCGTTCTTGATCCGACGTACGCTCATTTGAGGCCGGAACTTGATCGTCTAAATGACGAATGGTTTCGACATTACTCTTCAGGGCGTGAAGCGTTTGAACACATTGATCAGAGATTGCCTGGCGAGAGGCATGAAAATAGAATTGTCGAGATCGAAGAAAATGGTGCACGGAGAAAAATTCACTATGGTTTGTATTTGAGTAGAGGAGTGTTTGCTCATTCTGATCTTGAATGGGACATCAGTCTCTCCGCGTTCAACCAAATCAAGAATGAGGTAAATGTATTTCTCCAATCGGTCGTCCAGTCGTCTAAAACTACGCGCAACACAGCACCGTAGGGCGCATTAGCCGCAAGGCGTAATGTGCCGAATGCTTGAACCATCCGGCGGTTTCGGTGCTATAGTTTTCCCGCAATTTTCAACCTTGAGGAGTCGACGATGCGTGTCTTGTGGATGGTTTTGCTGACGATGTTGTTGAGCGGTTGCGGCTACAACACTTTTCAAACGACAGACGAGCAGATCAAGGCGAGCTGGGCTGAGGTGCTGAACCAGTACCAGCGGCGCGCCGACCTGATTCCCAATCTGGTGAACACGGTCAAGGGCTATGCGGCGCAGGAGCAGGCGGTGTTGCTGGGCGTGACCGAGGCGCGTGCGAAGGTCGGCAGCATCCAGGCGACGCCGGAGCTGGTCAACGATCCGCAGGCCTTCGCCAACTTCCAGGCCGCACAGGGGCAACTGACCTCGGCGCTGAGCCGCTTGCTGGTGGTGTCGGAGAACTATCCGCAACTGAAGTCCGATGCGAACTTCCGCGACTTGCAGGCGCAGCTCGAAGGTACGGAGAACCGCATCACCGTGGCGCGCAAGCGTTACATCGAGGCGGTGCAGGAATACAACGTCGCGGTGCGCTCCTTCCCGACCAACCTGACGGCGATGCTGTTCGGCTATGCGGTCAAGCCGTCGTTCACCGTGGAGAACGAGAAGGCGATCTCAGCTCCGCCGACGGTGGATTTCGCAGCACCTCAACCCGTTGCTGCTCCGGCGAAATAAATGAACATCCTGGCGCGAGTCTTCCTGCTTGCGCTGCTGCTGGTCGGGGCGGCGCAGGCCGAGGTGGCAGTCCCGCCGCTGTCCGCGCGCGTCACCGATCTCACTTCCACGCTGGACGCGCAACAGATTCAGACTCTTGAATCCCGCCTCGCCGCATTCGAAGCGAAGAAGGGCGCGCAGATCGCGGTGCTGCTCCTGCCGACCACACAGCCCGAGACCATAGAGCAATACGGCATCCGCGTCGCCGAGGTGTGGAAGCTCGGGCGCAAGGGCGTGGACGACGGCGTGCTGCTGCTGGTCGCCAAGGAAGATCGCGCGATGCGCATCGAGGTCGGCTACGGGCTGGAAGGCGCGCTGAACGACGCGACGGCGAAGCGCATCGTCGCCGAGATCATCACGCCGTTCTTCAAGCGCGGCGAGTTCTATCAGGGCATAGATGCAGGCACGGCGGCGATCATCAGGGTCGTCGAAGGCGAGCCGTTGCCCGAGCCGCAACGCGGCACGTCCGGCGACAAGGGCGACATCGAGTCGCTGCTGTTCATCGCCTTCGGTGCGGTGGTTGTCGTCGGCGGCATACTGCGCTCGTTGCTCGGTCGCCTTCCCGCGGCGCTGCTGACTGGCGGCGGACTGGGACTGGTGGCCTGGCTGACGGCAGTCCCGTTAATGATGGCGCTGCTGGCCGGGGTGATGGCCTTCGTGTTCGTCTTGCTGGGCGGTATGCGCCACGGCTTCGGCGGCATGGGCGGCGGAGGCGGTCGTGGCGGGTTTGGAGGAGGCGGTTTCGGCGGCGGGGGTGGAGGGTTTGGTGGCGGCGGAGCGTCTGGACGTTGGTAGGGGTAATGATATGGATTTGAAACGCATCATGCGGCATCTGTCTAGCGGACGCGCGAATGTGAACCGCGTGCTGCCGCCGCGCGCGCTGGAGGCGATAGAGCGCGCGATTGTCGCGGCCGAGATGCAGCACGACGGGCAGATTCGTTTCGCGGTCGAGGCCGCGCTGGACTGGCAGCCGCTGCTGGCCGGGCAGACCGCGCGCGAACGCGCCGTCGAGGTGTTCTCGCAATTGCGCGTATGGGACACCGAGCACAACAACGGCGTGCTGATCTACCTGCTGCTGGCCGACCGCGACGTGGAGATCGTCGCCGACCGCGGCATCCACGCCCAGCTTGGCGACGAAATCTGGGAGGAAATCTGCCGGGAGATGGAGGCCGCATTCCGCGACGGACGCTTCGAGGCGGGTGTGCTGGCCGGGGTGCGTGCAGTCGGCGACCATCTGGTCAGGCATTTCCCGCCGCGCAGCGACAAGCCCAACGAAATGCCGGACAGCCCGGTGGTGTTGTAGCGGTTCGATTCAGGGCGATATGAGGATCAGATGAAGATAGGCATACCAAAGGAGATCAAGACCAACGAGAACCGCGTGTCGCTGGTGCCTGCGGGCGCAGAGGCTTTGGTTGCGGCAGGTCATGAGGTCGTCGTCGAGACCGGAGCGGGACTGGGCAGCGGCTTCTCCGATGCACAATACGTCGCGGCCGGTGCGCGTATTGCGGCGGATGCCGATGCGGTCTGGGATGCCGCCGAGCTGATCGTGAAGGTCAAGGAGCCGATCGCGCCGGAATGGCCGCGCATCCGCCCCGGTCAGGTGATCTTCACCTATTTCCATTTCGCCGCCAGCGAGGCGCTGACCCGTGCGCATCTGGCCTCCGGCGCGGTGTGCATCGCCTACGAAACGGTCGAGCTGCCGTCCGGCGAGTTGCCGCTGCTGACTCCGATGTCCGAGGTGGCGGGTCGCATGGCGGTGCAGGAAGGCGCGAAATACCTGGAGAAACTTTACGGCGGGCGCGGCATCCTGCTCGGCGGTGTGCCGGGCGTGCCGCCGGCCAAGGTGGTGATACTCGGCGGCGGCATGGTCGGCGTGAATGCGGCGAAGATGGCCGCCGGGCTGGGCGCGAGCGTGGTGATCCTCGACGTGTCGCTGGAGCGCCTGCGCCATCTGAGCGACGTGATGCCCGCGAACGTGCAGCTGATCTTCTCGAACCGCCACAACTTGCTGGAGCAGATCGCCGCTGCCGATCTGGTGATAGGCGCGGTGCTGATTCATGGCGCGGTCGCGCCCCGGCTGATCCGCCGCGATGACCTGAAGACCATGCGGCAGGGGGCGGTGATCGTCGATGTCGCCATCGACCAGGGCGGCTGCGTGGAGACGATGTACCCGACCACGCACGAGAACCCGACCTTCGTCGTCGACGGCGTGATCCACTACGGCGTCGCCAACATGCCCGGCGGCGTGCCGACCACCTCGACGCTGGCGCTGACCAATGCGACGCTGCCCTATGTGCTGAAACTGGCGGACAAGGGTTGGCGGCTGGCGCTGAAGGAATCCCCGGCGCTGCTGAAGGGACTGAACATCGCCGACGGCACGCTGACGCATCGCAAGGTCGCCGAGGCCTTCGGGATGGAACATGTCCCGGCTGCATCCATGCTCGATTGATACTGGGCTTGATTGATATTGGGCTCGACTGATACACGCTGAATACAGGATGACCCACATGGACTACGACGTACTCATCATCGGTTCCGGTCCCGCCGGACAACATGCGGCATGGCAGGCGGCGCGCATGGGCAAGCGCACCGCGATGGTCGAGCGCAAGCCCAGAATAGGCGGCGCGGGGTTGCAGACCGGCACGATACCCAGCAAGGCGATGCGCGAAATGGCCTACCTGATGTCGCGTTCCGGCCAGGGTGGCATGCGCCAGGCGTTCGCGCCGGACGGCCGCATCCGCCGCGGCCTGCTGGCCGACGCGGTGCGGCGCAAGGAGGTCGTGATCGCGCAGCAGGAGTCGGTGATCCTGCAGCGATTGCTGAGTTCAGGCGTCGCGCTGATCCCCGGCGAAGCGTCGTTCGTCGATGCGCATACGCTGCAGGTCGTCGATGCGGGCGGCAACGCGCGCCATATCTCCGCCGGGGTCATCGTGCTGGCCACGGGTTCCCGCCCGCGCCGCCCGCCCAATGTCCCGTTCGACAAGAAGACCGTGCTGGACTCGACTTCCATCCTGAATCTGCGCCAGTTGCCGGACAGCCTGCTGGTCGTTGGCGGCGGGGTGATCGCCTGCGAATTCGTCTCGATATTCGCCGCGCTGGGTGTGCAGGTCAGCGTGGTCGATAGTCATGCGCAGCTGCTGGTCTACCTGAGCGAGGATGTCGTCGGCGTGCTGGCTGAGAGCTTCCTCGCGATGGGCGTGACCTTCCATATGCGGGAACGCGTCAGCGAGATACGCCGCGAACCGGCCGGAATCACTACCGTGCTGGAGAGCGGAAAAGAGATGTGCACCGACGTCGTGCTCTTCGCCCAGGGGCGCGAGCCCAACAGCGCGGGTTTGCAGGCCGAGCGCGCCGGGGTCAAGGTCGAAGACGGCTGGATCGAGGTCAACCGGCATTTCCAGACTGCCGTGCCGCATATCTTTGCCGTGGGCGACCTGATCGGTCGTCCGGCGCTGGCATCGACCGGGATGGAGCAGGGGCGTGCCGCCGTGCTGTATGCCTTCGGCGGTGAGCAGCATGTGATGGCGGAGAACCTGCCGATGGCGGTCTATACGATCCCGGAGATTTCCTATGTCGGCAAGACCGAGAAGGAACTGAAGCAGGACAACATCCCCTGCGTGGTCGGGCGCGCCTATTTCCGAGACAGCGCGCGCGGCCAGATCATCGGCGACGCGCAGGGCTTGTTGAAGCTGATCGTGGATGCGCGCGACGAGAAGCTGCTGGGCGTGCACATCGTCGGCGAACAGGCCAGCGAACTCATACACATCGGGCAGCTGGTGATGAACCTCGGCGGCAACGTGCGCGACTTGATCGCGAACGTGTTCAACTATCCGACGCTGGCCGAATGCTACAAACTGGCCGCGCTGGATTGCGCGCACCAGCTGAAACATCGACCTCGAAGCGCTTGACGATATGGATCAAACGGCGAGTTAGCGTAGGGCGGATGAGCCGCAGGCGTTATCCGCCGAATGAGTTTTCGTATTACTCTTCATGCGGCGGAAGGCGCTACGCTTTTCCGCCCTACGATACGGTTATCGCATGCGGAGAAAATTAAACGGCGATTTCGGACAAAGTCGCGTAGGGCGGATGCAACAAAGTCAGGCAATCCACAGCCCAGCAAGCTGGACGTGGAATTGACACAGCCGTAGGCGTTACCTCGAAGAGGTTCTTGCACCCGAAGGGTGTCCGCCGAATGAGTTTTCGTATTACTCTTCATGCGGCGGAAGGCGCTACGCTTTTCCGCCCTACGGTACTGCGTCGATCCGACTGGATTAAACGGCGAGGTTGGACAAAGCCCGGATCAGCTTGTTGGACTTGGACTGGAAGTTCAGCGTGTGCGCCGCCAGCTGATTCGCATGGTGCCGTATCCTCGCGGGAGGCGGCGGGAAGTCGCCGGATTTCATCGCGAACGCGACTCTGTTGAGGTCATCGTCGGCGGTGACGACCACCACGCGGTCGCCGAAGCTGGCGCGCAGACGGTCCAGGCTCTGGTCGTAGCGTGGATGGCCGAACCACAGGTTGACGGCGATGATGCCGCCGTCGGTCAGGGCCGCAAAGCAATCGTCGTAGAACTGCCGACTGCTCAATTCGGCGGGCAAGCCGCCCGCATCGTATCCATCCGCGATCAGCACATCGAAGCGCCCGGCCTCATCCTTCACGAATTCGGCGCCGTCGCCCAGCAACACATGGAAGCGCGCATCGTCGGCGGGAACCGCGAACTCGTTGCGCAGCGCGATCACGTCAGGGTCTATCTCGACGACGGTGATGTCCGCCTGCGGCAGGTGGCGGTAGCAATACTTGGCCAGCGAGCCGCCGCCCAGACCGATCATGCCTATGTTCGCGGGCGCCGGGTCGAACAGTAGAAAGCTCATCATGTCGGTGGTGTAGGGGATGACCAGCTCGTCGGGATCGTCGATGGACATCTCGCTCTGTATCGAGCAAGTGCCGAAGTGCAACGACAGGATGCCATCGCGCTCTTCCAGATAAGGTTTGCCCGTGCCGACGCTCGTCTGTTCTTCCACCGTCCAGCCCAGCAGCTTTTCGATGCGGTGTGCGAGTTTATCTCTGGATGACATGTTTCTCGTTCAGCGCAGACGCTTGCGCTCGGTCTTGCTGTGTTCCGACGCATGGCAGGCGCGGCGATAAGCCATCAATGTTCTCTGTGCATGGCCCAGCACGCTGTCGCGCGGGTAGTTTCCGCTGTCGTTCGCCTCGCCCGCCGGCATCCCGGTGAGCAGCGCGATGCCTTCGGTGACGTGGTCCACTGTGTGGACATGGAACAGCCCCTGTTCGACGGCCTCGGCGACTTCGCGATTCAGCATCAGGTGGCGGCGGTTGCGGTGCGGGATCAGCACGCCCTGGCTGCCGTCCAGCCCGGCGGTTTCGCAGATGCGGAAATAGCCCTCGATCTTCTCGTTGAGGCCGCCGATGGGCAGCACCTCGCCGTGCTGGTTCAGCGCGCCGGTGACCGCGATGCCCTGTTTCAGAGGTAGTCCGGACAGCGAAGACAGCAGCGCGTACAGCTCGGCGCAGGAGGCCGAGTCGCCCTCGACGCCGCTGTATTCCTGCTCGAACACGACGGAGCCGTTCAGCGCGAGCGGCGCGTTGTGCGAGAACAGCGCGGACAGGTAGTTTTGCAGGATCAGCACGCCCTTGTCGTGGATGGGCCCGGACATTTCCACTTCGCGCTCGATGTTCAGCAGGCCGTCCTCGCCGGCATGGGTGCGTGCGGTGATGCGCACCGGGAAGCCGAAGCGGTAGTCGCCCAGATCGACCTGGGTCAGGCCGTTGATCTGGCCGACCTTCTCACCGTGCAGGTCTATCAGCAGGTCGCCTTCGGCGACCGCTTCGCGCAGGCGCTGGTCGGGATAGTCGTGTCGCAGCGTGCGTGCCGCGAGTGCCGCCTCGATATCGGCCGCCTCGACCAAGCGTCCGGCGCGGCTGTTGCACAGTGCCGCGCTTTCCATTACCAGCGCCTCGGCGCGGGCGAACACCGCGCTCTGGCGAGACTGGTCGTCCGCCTCGCGATGCGCATCCTCCAGCAGGCGAGCGACTGCGGCGGCAGAGAAATGCGGCAGCCCTAGCCTGCGGCAGGTGTGGGCGACGAAGATGGCCGAGGAATGTCGGGTCTCGGGGCTGGCGGTGAAGCTGTCGGCGAAGTCCACCTTGACGCGGAAGCTGCGCGCGAACTCCGGGTCTTCTTCCTGCAGCGCGTAATACAGTTCGCGCGAGCCGATCAGCACGATCTTGACGTCCACGTCCACCGCCTCGGGTTCGAGCGACACCGTGGAGATAGGCGCATAGGTCGTGCCCGGTTCCTCGATCTGCAGCCGGCGGCTGCGCAGCACGCGGCGCAGTTTCTCCCACACCATGCCGTCGGCCAGCAGGTCGCGCAGGTGCAGCAGCAGGAAGCCGCCGTGCGCCTTGTGCAGGCTGCCCGCACGGATGCGCGAGAAGTCCGTCATCAGCACGTCGTTCTCGGACTGGTATTCGATGCTGCCGAACAGCGAGCGGAACAACGGGTTCTCCTCGACGATCACCGGCGCGCCGTTCAGCCCGTCGTTGTCCACGACCAGGTTGACGCGGTAGCGCGACAGCACCTTGATCAGCATCTCCTTGCGCAGCTCTTCGTCGTCCTCGGTGACCTTGAACAGTTCCAGATTTTCGAGCACGTCGTGCACGACCTGATCCAGATAGGCGCCCAGCTTGAGCGAGTCCTTGATCTGTTTCTTCAGGCTTTTACGGATTTCCTGCAGCTCGTGATCCAGCACCGGCTTGACCACCTGGCGGCGCAGCGCGGAGAGCGCCTCGTTCATCGTGCGCTCCAGCGGCCTGACTTTCTCGAAATAGCGGGCGATCTCCGCGCGCAACTCCTGCTCGGCGATGGCGATCTCGGCGCGTTTTTCCTTGGACAGCGCCAGCACCTCGTCTTCGGTCAGCGCATGGCCCTTCTTGCCGCGCAGCGTGAACAGCAGGTGGCCGGATTCGCGGTGCATCATGAAGTTTCGCGCCTCGGCATAGAGTTCCAGCCCGGCATAGACCTTGGTTTCTTCCGCCTTGTAGTTCTTTTCGATGCGCTCGCTCTCTGCCTTGAAGTTCGCGCCGTCCAGTTGTTGCGGTATCTCGGTCAACAGCGTCTTGGTCAGGCGCGCCATGAACTGGCGCAGCAGCCGCCCCTGCCCGGCGGGTAGGCGCAACGCGCGCGGACGTTCCGGCGCATCGAAGTTGTGCAGGTAGCACAGGTCAGGCGGTGTGGCGCGATCCGCAGCCGCGGCCTGCATCGCCTGCTTCAGCAGCGAAGAGCGGCCGCTGCCGACCTCGCCGAGCACGAACAGGTTGTAGTCCGGCTGGTCCATGCCGAGGCCGAAGCGGGCGGCCTTTTCGGCGCGTTCCTGTCCTATCCACGGCAGAACCTGTTGCTGAAGTTCGGCAGTGTCGGCGAAACCCAGCGTGTCCGGATCTATGGTCAGGCGCAGTTCGGAGGGAGTCAGTTTCGATGTGGGCATATTTTTCTCGATGGATGCTGCTGTGCGGTTTGATTAAACGATTTATGCCGGTCGATGGCAACTCTCTTGTTGCTCGTCGAGCAGCCTGCGGTAAACATCGGCATCGTTGGCGGAGAAGCAGCAGAAGATCACTTCGCTGACAGAGTCATATTTCTGCAGCGACGATCTGACGGTCGCGATCGCGATACGCGCGGCGTCCTCGAAGGGATAGCCGTAAACGCCGGTGCTGATGCAGGGGAAGGCGACCGATGTCGCTCCCTGTCCGGCTGCGAGCCGTAACGATTCGCGGTAGCAGGAGGCCAGCAGTTCCGCTTCGCCGTCGCCGCCGCCATGCCAGACCGGGCCGACGGTGTGGATCACGAATCTCGCCGGCAGGCGGTAGCCTCCGGTGATCTTCGCCTCGCCGGTGCGGCAGCCGCCCAACTCGCGGCACTCGGCCAGCAGTTCCGGCCCGGCCGCGCGGTGGATCGCGCCGTCCACGCCACCGCCGCCTAGCAGCGATTCGTTCGCCGCGTTGACGATGGCATCGACATGCAGCGTGGTGATGTCGGCCTGTACGACTTGTAGCATCGCGTTCATTTCCTCCACAGTATTCGTAGGATGGGCTATGCCCACCATGCCTTGCAGGTAAGGTGGCGATCCACTCTGCTTCCCCCTTTTTAAAGGGGGATTGAGGGGGATTTATAAAGTGTGGCGTTACCTATCCTTCCGCAAATCCCCCCTAGCCCCCCTTTATCAAGGGGGGAAATATCGGTGACTATCCCGTTTCGCACGACCGCCGCAAAGGTCAAACCTTTCAAGTCTCCCGGCATAGCCGGGGGGTTACCTCACTGAATTATCCAGGATGGCAGTCTTCCAGATTTCCAGTTTTTGTTCAAAGCGCAGCGAGGCGTTCGCCGGGCTGGTGGACGGCAGTCGCTCCAGTCGCAGTGTCAAGTGGCCGAGAAGGGGCAGCACATGCTTACGGAAGCTCTGCTCGGCCATGGTCCCGTTGAAATACACCCGCTCGATATGCGGATGCGCCTCGAAGAAGGCCGCGAAGTCGTTGGGATGGATGGAGTCTGGATCGATGTCCGCATCCAGGCTGCCGTGCCGCATGCAGGAGGCGAGCACGTCCCATAGCGCGATGCCGGCCTGTTTGAGTTTCAGTGCGCGTTCCTCGTAGGGCAGGGCGGGGGATGCGCCGGCCAGTTCACCCATGATGGGCCAGAATGCGTTGCGCGGATGGGCGTAATACTGCCCGGCGCGCAGCGATTCCTTGCCCGGCATGCTGCCGAGGATCAGGATGCGCGCATGTTCGTCCGCGATGGGCGGGAAACTCCGGATTCTTGTCATCGCGAAACTATAGCGCAGCCTGTTATAGTTGGCGTCACCGATCTTCCCGAGAGGCAGACATGGCCGTCGAAACCGAACTCAAATTGCGCATCGCGCCCGAGCATCTTGCCCGGCTGAAGCGCCATGCGCTGCTGAAGACGCACCAGGTCGAGCGTCCGGTCACGCGCCGACTCTACAACATCTATTACGACACCCCCAGGCTGGATCTGCACCATGCCGCGATGGCGCTGCGCCTGCGCCGGGTCGGCGGCCAGTGGCTGCAGACGCTGAAGGGCGGCGGCGAGATCCAGGCCGGACTGCATCAGCGCAACGAATGGGAGATACCCGTCGGCGGCGAGGCGCTGGAATTTCCGCCGTCGCCGGAGTGGGATGCCCACCTGCCGCCGTCGTTGCGCAAGAAGCTGCGACCGGTGTTCGTCACCGACTTCATGCGTACTACCCGGCTGCTGGATTGGCAGGGCGCGCGCATCGAGGTGTGCCTCGATCATGGCGAGATACGCACCGAACAGCGCAGCCTGCCGATATGCGAACTGGAGCTGGAGTTGAAGTCCGGCGATACGAGCAGCCTGTTCGAACTGGCGCTGGACATCCTCGATGTCGTGCCCTGCGAGCTGGAAGTGGTCAACAAGGCGGAGTACGGCTTTCGCCTGCTGGAAGGCCGCGCCGACAGTCCGGTCAAGGGCCGCACTCCGGACATCGACGTGGCGCAGTCGCTGCCGGAGATATTGCAGCAGCTGATCTGGTCCTGCCTGTTGCACCTGCAGGCCAACCTGCGCGGGGCGACCGGCAGCGACGACCCCGAATACCTGCACCAGATGCGCGTTGCGTTGCGCCGCCTGCGCGTAGTGCTGCGCATGGCCGCGCGCTTTCGCGCTGACGAGCGGCTGGCCGCGTTGAGCGGCGAGATCGCGGCGCTGGGCGTGGCCCTGGGTCGCATCCGCGACTGGGACGTGTTCATCGCCGGGACATTGGAGCCGATGCGCGAGCGCATGCCCGGCGATGCTGGACTGCAGGCCTTGCTGGCGGCAAGCGAACAGAGCCGCTCCCTGTGCCATCAGGCGCTGCACGGCGATAAGCAGGCACGCGAACTGCAGCGTCTGATCCTGCGCTTCGCGCTATGGATGAACGGCCCTTACTGGTCGCGGCGCGACGAGGCCGAACCCCAGCCGCGCAACTTTGTCACGCGGCTGCTGAGCAAGCTGTCGCGGCGTTTTGCACAGGCGGCGGTACATGTCGAATCGCCCGCGGACGGCCAGCTGCATGCCTTGCGCATCTGCGCGAAGAAGCTCAGATACAGTGCGGAATTTTTCGCCGCGCTGTACGGAAAACAGGCTGCCAAGGCCTATTTCTCCGCGTTGAGCGAGGTGCAGGACGTGCTCGGACGGATCAACGATGTCGCGGTGGCACAGCGGCTGTTGGAGGATCTCGCGGTATCGCCGGAGCTGGCTTCGCATCCGGAGGCGATCGTGCTGGCAAAGGATGCGGTGGCTCAGGGGCAAGCGCGGAGAATCACTGCGTTGCGCAAGGCGTTGCGGCGGTTCGAGGGACAGGCGGAGTTCTGGAAGGCTTAAAGGGGCGGCGCTAAGGGGAAAATCCAAAACCGTCGGCTACCCCGACGGTTTTGCTGTTTATCGTTACTAGCTTTATGTCGCCGCAATGAACCTCGCGGTGACGAAGTCCATCATGCCGACGTGGTTCACGAACCAGTCGCCGACATCCTTATCCAGCCAGCCGCGCAATGCGGCCGCATCGCGTCCCTGTTTCCATTCCGCGACTCGGGTTTCCATGTCGGCCAGCACACGGTCGTGTTCGCCCTTGTGCACTGGATAGGGAGGGAACTGCGCCTCCCGCATCATCCGTTCTTCCTCGCCGAAATGGGTGCGGGTGTGCTCCAGCAGGCGATCCAGCAGTGCGTCCACTTCCGCTTGATTGTCTTCATCGGCCAGCGCGGCGAGTAGCTGTTCGCGCATTTCGATGAATTCGGCATGGTCGTGGTTCATGAAGGCCAGGGCGACCTGCGGGTAGGCTAGCATGTGTTTGTCCTTGGTATCCAAATGGGTGATAACGGCGCATCTCACGGTATAATCGCGCCCTTATGCAGATTCTACGCGGACTTTCTCTTTCAGGTATACGGGCGGCCGAATTCCGTCCGATGGCGCTGACCATCGGCAACTTCGACGGCGTACACATCGGGCATCAGGCCTTGCTGGGCGAATTGCGCGCGGAGGCCGGAAAACGCGGCTTGCAGACCGCAGTAGTCATCTTCGAACCCCATCCGCGCGAGTTTTTCACGCCGCAACAGGCGCCGGCACGGCTCACCAGCCAGCGCGAGAAGCTGGAGCTGTTCCGCGAGATGGGGGTGGATTGCGTGCATGTGTGCCGCTTCGATGCAGAGTTCGCGAAAATGAGCGCGGCAGATTTCATCCATGCGCTGTATGAAAGGCTGAACGCCCGCTTCGTGCTGATCGGCGACGACTTCCGTTTCGGCAGCGGTCGCGCCGGGGACTTCGCGCTGATGGAGAAGATAGGCGAGCAGCACGGTTTCGACGTGCGCTCGGTGCACAGCGTGCTGCACGACGGCGTGCGCGTCTCCAGCACCGGCATACGCGCGGCGCTGGCGGCCGGGCAGTTGCGCCGGGCGCACGATTATCTGGGGCGGCCCTACAGCATCAGCGGGCGCGTGGTGCATGGCGACAAGCTGGGCGGGAAGATCGGTTTCCCGACCGCGAACATCCAGCTGAAGCACAACCTGCCGCCGCTGTCCGGCATCTATGTGGTGCAGGTGCATGCCGAAGGGCTGGGCATATTGCAGGGCGTCGCGAGCCTGGGCGTGCGCCCGACCGTGAAGCAGGATGCGAAGCCGGTGCTGGAAGTGCATTTGTTTGAGTTCGCGCAGAAGATATATGGACGCCACCTGCGGGTGGAATTCCTGCAGAAACTGCGCGATGAAGAGAAGTACCCGGATGTGGAAAGTTTGACGAAACAGATCGCGCTCGATGTGGCGCATGCGAAAAAGTGGTTTGAACAACATGACTGAAGACAAGAAGAAATATCCGCTGAACCTGCCCGACACTAAGTTCCCGATGCGCGGCGACCTCGCGAAGCGCGAGCCGCAGATGTTGGCGCAATGGCAGGAGCAGCAGCGCTATCAGAAGATACGCGCGGCCAAGAAGGGCAAGCCGCAGTTCATCCTGCACGACGGCCCGCCCTATGCGAACGGCGACATCCACATCGGCCATGCGGTGAACAAGATCCTCAAGGACATCATCATCAAGTCCAAGACGTTGTCCGGCTTCGATGCGCCCTATGTGCCTGGCTGGGACTGCCACGGCCTGCCGATCGAGCTGCAGGTGGAGAAGAAGCACGGCAAGACGATCCCGCCGTCGCAGTTCCGCGAGCTGTGTCGCGAATATGCCAAGGAGCAGGTCGAGCGCCAGAAGAAGGATTTCATCCGTCTGGGCGTGCTGGGCGACTGGGACAAGCCTTATCTGACGATGGATTTCGGGACCGAGGCCGACATCATCCGTGCGCTGGGCAGCATCGCGGAGCGCGGTTACCTGTATCAGGGGCGCAAGCCGGTGAACTGGTGCCTGGACTGTCAGTCTGCGCTGGCCGAGGCCGAGGTCGAATACGAAGACAAGGTATCGCCCGCGATCGACGTGGGTTTCGAGGTCGCGGACAAGGTCGCGCTGGGTCGCGCGTTCGGCGTTTCTCTGCCGGGCGAGGCCAAGGCCTATGCGGTGATCTGGACCACGACGCCGTGGACGCTGCCGGCGAATCAGGCGGTCAGTGTGCATCCGGAACACGAATATGTATTGGTGAAGACTGCCAAGGGCTATCTGCTGCTGATCGCGGAACTGATGGAATCCTGCCTGCAGCGCTACCAGCTGGAAGGCGAGACGGTCGGCCGCTGCAAGGGTTCGGCGCTGGAGTCGCTGCCTTTGCAGCATCCGTTCCAGGGCCGCATCGTGCCGGTGATCTGCGGCGAGCATGTGACGCTGGAGGCGGGCACCGGGCTGGTGCACACCGCACCCGCGCACGGCGTGGACGACTATGTGGTCGGCCAGCGCTACAACCTGCCGAACGATAATCCGGTCGGCGACGACGGCAAGTTCATCTCCACCACGCCTGCCGCGGGCGACACACCGCTGGCCGGCGTGTTCGTATGGAAGGGCAACGACATCGTGCTGGCCGCGCTGGAAGCCAGCGGCCATCTGCTGCATCAGGAAAAGCTCAAGCACAGCTACCCGCATTGCTGGCGCCACAAGACGCCCATCATCTTCCGTTCGACGCCGCAGTGGTTCATCGGCATGGAACAAGAGGGCGGGGAGAAACGGGAAACGCTGCGCGCGCTGGCCAACAAGGCCGTCGAGCAGACGCAGTTCTTCCCGGCTTGGGGCCGCGCGCGTCTGGAGGCGATGATACGCAACCGTCCCGACTGGTGCGTGTCGCGCCAGCGCAACTGGGGTGTGCCGATGCCGTTCTTCGTGCACAAGGAGACCATGCAGTTGCATCCGCGCACGTCCGAGCTGCTGGAGCAGGTGGCGAAGCTGGTCGAACAGTCCGGCATCGAGGCGTGGTTCAGCCTGAACTCGGCCGAGTTTCTGGGCGAGGATGCGGCGCATTACCGCAAGCTGTCGGACACGCTGGATGTGTGGTTCGACTCGGGTGCGACCCACTATGCGGTGCTGGCGAAGCGCGAAGGGCTGCGCGCACCGGCCGACTTGTATCTGGAAGGTTCGGACCAGCATAGAGGCTGGTTCCAGTCGTCCTTGCTGACCGGTTGCGCGATCAACGACCGCGCGCCCTACGATGCATTGCTGACACATGGTTTCGTCGTCGACGGGCATGGGCACAAGATGTCCAAGTCCAAAGGCAACGTGATCGCGCCGCAGAAGATATTCGACACTATGGGCGCAGACATCCTGCGGCTGTGGACGGCTTCGACCGACTATTCCGGCGAGCTGACGATCTCCGACGAGATTCTCAAGCGCGTCGTCGAGAGCTACCGCCGCATCCGCAACACGCTGCGCTTCCTGCTGGCGAACATCGCAGACTTCGACGCGGCAAAGCATGCGCTGCCCGTGGGCGAATGGCTGGAGATCGACCGATATGCGCTGGAGTTGATGCAGCGCCTGCAGGCCGACGTGCGCACCGATTACGAGCGCTACGAGTTCCATTTCGCGGTGCAGAAGTTGCAGGGATTCTGCTCGGAAGAACTGGGCGGCTTCTACCTCGACATCCTGAAGGACCGGCTGTACACCGCCGGCGAGGACTCGAAGGCGCGCCGTTCGGCGCAGAACGCGCTGTATCACATCACCCACTCGCTGACGCGATTGATCGCGCCGATACTGAGCTTCACCGGCGAGGAAGTCTGGGCCGTGCTGAACGGCAGGGACGATGTCAGCGTGTTCGAAGATGAGTGGTATCAACTGCCAACGGCTCCGGGCGAGGGATTGAGCGCGGATTGGCAGACGATCACGGCCTGGCGTGCGAAGGTCAACAAGCAACTGGAAGAGGCTCGCGCCGCCGGACTGATAGGTTCGGCGCTGGCCGCCGAGGTGGACGTGTATGCGTCGGACGAGGACTACGACGTGCTGGCGCGTCTCGGCAACGACCTGCGTCTGGTGTTCATCACTTCCCGCGCGACGGTTCATCGCGTCGCGAACGAGGCCGAGCAGCACATCGACGTTTCCGCCAGCCTGCACGAGAAGTGCGAGCGCTGCTGGCACTACCGCGAGGATGTAGGCAGCGACGCCGCGCATCCGACGCTGTGCGGACGCTGCGTCAGCAACCTGTTCGGCAGCGGCGAGACACGCACCCATGCTTAAACGTTGGTTAGGTCTGGCTGCACTGGTGATTGTCCTCGACCAGATCAGCAAGCTGTGGATCACCGGCCATTTCGTCTACGGAGAAAGCTTGCCTGTCCTCAGCGTGTTCGATCTGGTGCTGGCGCACAACACCGGCGCGGCTTTCAGCTTCCTGCACGACGCCGGCGGCATCCAGCGTTGGTTGTTCTCCGGCATCGCCGTCGTCGCCTCGGTATGGATCACGGTGCTGCTGCGCAAGCATGCTGCGGAGACGCTGTTCGCGCTATCGCTGAGCCTGATCCTCGGCGGTGCGCTGGGCAACCTGATCGACCGCATCGCCTATGGCTATGTGGTCGATTTTCTGGCATTCCACTGGGACGAGCATTATTTCCCCGCCTTCAATATCGCCGACTCGGCGATCACCATAGGTGCGGCGTTGTTGATCCTCGACGGCCTGCGCCCGACCCGAAAGTCTATCGACTGATTCTATCTGGCTGAATCTGAGTAGTATTTTTTATTTCCCCGGAAAATATATAGACCTTCAGGTTTTCCCCAAACCTCTTTTTTTATGTTCAAATCCATTTCGTTCATGGGGGAACAAGCGGGCGAGGGATGCAAGTGGCAGCAGAAGAACTTCTGAAGCAGAATCTGGCGATCGAACCGGATGTACAAAACTTTATCGGTTTTGTGCTGAAGAGCGTAGGCACGCTCGGCGGAAGCGTGTTCGCGGCTTCTATCGCGCTGCTCAAGTTGCTGGAGAGATTGCGCTATGCCGGAGCTGGCGTAGGGCAGCCGCTCTCAATCCGTTTGCTGCTGAAGGAACGGAAACTGGTCGCTCAGTGGGGGGATGCCGAGCGTTTCGATATCGTCGATTTTGTCCATCAACCTGCCGCAGACCGCATCGCCGAACTGCGTGCCTTCCTGGAAAACTCGGTCGCACTGGTCGATCCGGAGATCCTGTTGCAGCGCAACTTGGAGATGATGCGCCGCTTCGACGAGAGCCGCGCGCATGCCGAACGCGAACTGGCCGACCTGCAACGCAACCTGCTCGATCGTCAGCGCGAACTGCAGGAATCCACGCATCAGGCCCAGACCGATGCGCTGACCGGATTGTTCAACCGCCGCGCCTACGACGAGAAGCTGAAGAGCGCATTCCTGCACACCATGCGCCAGAAGGATTCCCCGCTGTCGCTGATGCTGTTCGACCTGGATCACTTCAAGGATATCAACGATGAGTTCGGGCATCAGTACGGCGATGCCTACCTCAACAAGATGGCCGTGGTATTGCGCGAGATCATCCGGGAGGATGTCGATATGGCCTTCCGTTTCGGCGGTGACGAGTTTGCCGCAGTGCTCTTCGCCGATCATACCGTCGCCTGCGGGAAGGCTCAGCTGGTCCTGCAGTTGATGGAAGGGAAGGTGAGCATCGGTATCACCGCCATCCATAGCCATACCCAGGATACGCTGACGCTGGAGGAATTCATCCGCCGCGCCGATGACGCGCTGTACGAAGCCAAGCACCAAGGGCGCGGCCGGGCCATCGTCGAAATCTGTCCATCACAATCCAAAGGGCTGTGCGCGTCTCCCTGCCCGGAAATGTCGAGCTGATGACCAATCACGGGATCATCGACAGCGCCAAGGATTGCAAACTGCTGCACAGCGTTCCGACCAAGGACGAAAGTTCGCTGGTGGTGTTGCGCTCCAAGCTGTTCTCGGCGGCCAACCGACTCGGCGCCTCCGATCTGAAGCGCGAGAACATGCAATTGGTCGCCTCCGAGCTGGCGACCAATTGCATCAAGCATGCAGGCGGACGCGGCATGATCCAGATATGGCAACAGCCCGGGCAGGTGCTGGATATCTTTTCTATCGACTATGGGCCCGGCATCGCCGATCTGGTGCAGGCCGAGGAGGACGGTTACTCGACCGCGAACACCTTCGGCAAAGGGCTGGGGGCGATCCGCCGCCTGAGCGACGAAGTGCATGTCTATAGCCAGATCAGGAGCGGTGAAAAGGTGACCAAATGGAGCGGGGCGGCATTCCTGGCCCGCTTCCATCTGGCTTCCGATCAGAAGCAAATGCTGGGCGACGGTGCGGGACTGTTTTCGCGTTCGCTTTCCGATTCGCGCCATAACGGCGACCGCATCTATCTGCTGAAGCGGGGCGACAGGTTGCGCTGGCTGCATCTGGACGGGCTGGGTCATGGCGCCGAGGCGCAGATCGCCACTTCCAATCTGGCGATGCATGTCGCCCATTGCGACGGGCTAGTCTCCATGCTGGAGGGCGCGAACCGCCAGCTTGTGTCCACGCGAGGTGCGGTGGCGGTCGGCTGCGAGATCGATCTCACGAGGCGTCAGCTGCGGCTGATCGGCGTGGGAGATATGCATGCCCATCTGTACGATCAGGAGGAAATGAAGCATTTCTCGTTCGCTCCCGGGATACTGGGACGCGAGCACAGGACGACGGAGCCGCTTCATGCCAGCCTTGCCCGGCGCGGGCTGGTGGTGACAGCGAGCGACGGGATCCGGCGCAACTGGGATGCCGGGAATTTCTCCGGGCTGTTCAATCAGCATCCGCAGTTGATTGCCTATACGTTGGGGAATATCATGGGCCGCGTTTCCGACGACCAGTCGATCTGCGTGTCTTATGTTGGATGATTGTAGTTAACCTAATAATTAAATCGAGGAGAAAGGCATGACCACAAAGAAGGCTCTGAGCGAAAAAGTGAAGGCGCTGTTCGCGCTCAAGGTGGAAGGTATCGCGTCCCAGCTCGAGGCCCCCGGCGTGGCTATGTTTTGCGGCAGCAACCGCCTGATGGATGTCGATGAGGTGTCCGACATCAGTCATGAGCTCGAAAGCCTGGTCGCCTCCCTGCTGGGTTCCAAAGACCCGACCGACCTGGCGTCGGTCGAGATGCAGGCCTTGAAGGGCTTCTTCCATAACTTGTCGCAGAAGGTGCTGATGCGCGGCGGTCATGTGGAAGATGTGGTGCGCTATACCCAGACCGTGCAGTTTTCGGTTATCGAGGCGCTGGAGAAGGCCAGCGGCGTCGCTTTCGGCCAATCGCGCTCGGTACTGCTGTATTTCACCAGTGTCTTCAACGAGCTGATCATGGCGGTGTTCGGGGCTTATCTCGACGAGCGGGAGCAGACGCTGCAGGCGCAACAGGCCGAGCTTCGCGAGACTTCCACGCCCATCACCGAGATATGGGATGGCGTGCTGACATTGCCCATCATCGGTACGCTGGACTCCAGCCGCACGATGCTGGTGATGGAGTCGTTGCTCAACCGCATCTCCAAGGATCATGCCAAGGCGGTAGTCATGGACCTCACCGGTGTGAAAAGCATCGATTCCCAGGTCTCCCATCACCTGATGCAGATGGTGCGTGCGGTGCAGTTGATGGGGGCGGATGCGATCGTCACCGGTATCCATCCCGAGATCGCGCGTGCGCTGGTCAGCCTGAACATCGACTTCAACAACATCACGACGCGCGCAAGCATGTCCGATGGTTTGAAGGAAGCGTTCCGTCGCATGGGCGTTACGATCGGCCACATTTAATTACGGTGTACTGATGTCCATTCCCGGCCTGCACCTGACCCAGATCGGCAGCGGCGATTTTCTGCTGGATCCGTCCAGAAGCCTGAATATCCGCGACAAGGATAGCCTGATCGATGCAGTCACCGCGCACCTGATGCAGATGCGCGCGGTGCGTCTGTATTACGACTTGTCCGATCTCGGACTGATCGATCCGCTCTACTATTCCTGGCTGGATGCGCTGGCCCGCGCCGCGCACATCATCAACGTCGAAATGATCTGCATACGCATGCAGCCGACGGCGGCGTTCGCACTGGCAAGATTCCTGGATGGCCTGCCTGTCTTCAAGACCGCCTTGGAGATACAGGACTGGCAGAAATAAAGGATATTGCGCCCTAGCGCGAAGCCGGTCGTCTCCGGTTTTGCGGTAGAATCCCGGACGTATCCATCATCCGTTCCAAGGACCATCCCATGCAAGTATTGCTCGCCAATCCGCGCGGTTTCTGTGCCGGCGTGGATCGCGCCATCACCATCGTCGAGCGGGCGCTGGCCCTGCATGGCGCGCCTATCTATGTACGCCACGAGGTAGTGCATAACAAGTTCGTCGTGGACGGCTTGCGCGAAAAGGGCGCGGTGTTCATCGAAGACCTGGCCGATGTGCCTAGCGGGAGCATCCTGATTTTCAGCGCCCACGGGGTGCCGCTGGAGGTTCGCCGCGAGGCGGAGGCGCGCGGTCTGACGGTGTTCGATGCGACCTGTCCGCTGGTCACCAAGGTGCATCTCCAGGTTGCGCGTCTGCGCCAGCAGGGCAAGGAGATCATCATGATCGGCCATGCCGGGCATCCGGAAGTGGAAGGCACGATGGGCCAGTCCGAGGGCGGGATGTATCTGGCCGAATCTCCCGAGCAGGCGTCGCGAATCGAGGTCAGCGACGAAAACAATCTGGCTTACGTCACGCAGACCACGCTGTCTGTGGACGACGCCAGCGACATCGTCGCCGCGCTCAGAGCGCGTTTTCCGAATATCACCGGCCCCAAGAAGGACGACATCTGCTATGCCACGCAAAATCGCCAGGATGCGGTCAAATCGCTGGTCGCACGATGCGATGTCGTGGTCGTGGTCGGTTCGCCGAACAGTTCCAACTCCAACCGCCTGCGCGAAGTCGCGGCCAAGGTGGGCGTGCCAGCATATCTGGTGAACGATGCAGGCGGATTGCTGCCGGAATGGTTCGACGGCAAGACTTGTGTCGGCGTCAGCGCGGGCGCCTCCGCACCCGAGGTGCTGGTGCAGGGCGTGCTGGGTCGCCTTCGCGAACTCGGCGCGCAGCAGGTGAGCGAACTGGACGGCATCGTCGAGAACGTGGTGTTCCCACTGCCCAAAGCTCTGCAGGACTGATACGGATGCAAACCGATTTCCTGATCGTCGGTGGTGGTGCGGTAGGGCTGACCAGCGCGCAGGCGCTGCTGCAGATGGGTTACCACGTGACGCTGGTGGAGCGGGGCGCGACCGGGCAGGAGGCATCATGGGCCGGCGGCGGCATCCTCTCTCCGCTATGTCCTTGGGACTACGGCGAAGCGGTCACGCAACTCGCGCTGCGCGGCATGGGCATGTTCGGTGAGGCGATGATGCTGTTGCAGGCCTCGACCGGCATCGATCCTGAATACCGGCGCTGCGGCATGCTGGTGCTAACGCCGCTGCAAGAAAAGCTTGCGCTGGAGTGGTGTGCGAATCATCGGTTCCCGGCCAGTCAGGTCGATCTGGCGGAGATTCTTGACGGGCCGCGGGGCCGCGGGCTGTTGCTGCCGGACGTCGCCCAGGTGCGCAACCCGCGCCTGCTTCAGGCGTTGCGCGAACGCGTGTTGCTGTTCGGCGGAAACATCCTCGAACAACGCGAAGTGCTGGGCTTCGATATCGTCGGCGACCGGGTGACCGGGTTGCGTACGGCTCAGGGCAGCCTTTCCGCCGACGCCTATGTTGTCGCGACGGGAGCTTGGAGCAAGGTATTGCTCGGCGAACATGTCGGCGATCTGGAGGTCAAGCCGGTGCGCGGACAGATATTGCTGTTCAAGTTCGACTCGCCGCCGTTCGACCGGATACTGCTCAGGGAGAACCTGTACTTCATTCCCCGCCAGGACGGCCATGTGCTGGTCGGCAGCACGCTGGAAGATGCCGGTTTCGACAAATCGGTCACTGATGAGGCGCGGACATCGCTGTTGCAAGGCGTGCGCGAACTGTTCCCGGCATGGCCGGAACCGATTCGGCAATGGGCCGGCTTCCGTCCCGGTTCGCCGGACAACATTCCGACGATAGGCCGTCATCCTTATCTCGCCAACCTCTATGCCAATACCGGCCACTTCCGTTACGGCGTGACGATGTCGCTGGCCAGCGCAGAATTGCTGGTCAACGAGATCGAAGGGATACTGCAGCCGTTCGACACCGCAGCATACCGTTGGCGATAACACCGAGTCTCTCGTATAATCGCCCCGTTTTATGCCGAAGTAGCTCAGTTGGTAGAGCAACGCACTCGTAACGCGTAGGTCGGAGGTTCGATTCCTCTCTTCGGCACCACGAAAAATAAACGCCTTGTAATCAATTGGTTACAAGGCGTTTTTTCTTGTATGGCTTTTTGGCGAGACTGATTATTAAGGGATTTTTGGTGCTCATTACGTCAAAAATACGTCAAAAATTGAATTACTTTTGATCATCGAAAACCAGTTCTAATATGTTTTTCAAATTCCTGTTGATCGTAAGTAGGCTATATATCCAATTCCTGCTGAGTTCCAAAGACTTTCGTTACGTGCCTTTCATATTCCTGCTGATCGTTGGATATTTGTGCAATACCAAGCAATTGTCCAAGATGAGTCCGAAGAGCCTTGACGCCCACATCGGCTAAAAACTCATGGAGCTTCTTAGATTTTTGCCCAGTCGCGGCTCGTTGTGCTTCCAATAGTTTATGAATATTCCCATTGCTGCGTGCGAGTGGGTGATATACCTGATCGACGGTCAGGTGCTTAAATTTCCAAGGCTTATTTCGTTCTGGTTTTGGCAGCTTGTATAGCCGATACCATTGTTCATAAAGTTGATCCGGAAATTCTTTCTCATATTCTCTAGCTTCGTCGCGAACGTACAGTTTGAACGCGGTAATTACTTCTTCCCTGGTCGCGTCATACCCTGACAGCGCATAGACAAGCCCCTTAATACCGGCTTTCGCTGATGCGTTGAGAATGATGTGGGATTGTTTTGCAATTCCCTCTTGATTCTTCGTGAGCTTTCCGTCCGATTCTGCAGAAACAATTGCTTTGCAGACATCGATCAGCAGGGTCACGTCAAATCCGTAAATCTTGCTCCCTGATGGTGCTCCAGAGACCGCCTGTGGTGCTTGAAATATAAGAGGATTTTCTAGTTTCTCTTTTAGTTCGAGACCTAGGTAAGGTGAGATCGTCTTGCCATTAATAAACTTCGGGAATCTGCCGCCACCTTGCGTACTGAACCCAAGTGCGACGCCCATCCCTCGTTGGCTGATTACTGCAGTTTTTTGCTCATCGTTTAGAACGTAGCACTCTACTTCAATCCCAAAGTCTTCCTTGAAACTTCCCTTGTGCGTAGCTTGAGGAGCCTTTGCTCCCCACCTGGCGATTGCCGCTTTTTGGGCGATTGCCTTCTTTTGTTCATCAGACAAGGCGGCCGCACGAGCAACGCCCCCCTTGGCTCTTCCTTTTGGTTCATCTGCATTCATTGCAAGCATCCTTTTGTTGTTAATGCTTGCAAATTCTAAATTGCTCCATAAGATATTGCAAGCATTTTATTATAAATATGCTTGCATTAGCTTAATTCTGCTTAGGTTTTATCAATAAGTATTTTCCAATAATTTTAGACGAATCTCTACGTCAAAATTACGTCAAACGCAACGGAAGCCAATACTGGCGGGCATATTGGTTTCCTCTCTTCGGCACCATTTGAAACCCGCATATTCATTGAGTGTGCGGGTTTTTTCTTGCTTGTTCGAAAATTCGATGTTTTTGCATTTGACCTTCGAGTCCGTCGTGACCTTGAAGCGCCGCTTGTTTTTGGCCCGGATATCGTTCTCCTGCATCAGTCGTTCAATCCAACAATCCTATTTTTGCTGGCAGGAAAGCCTACGATTGCGCAGCTTCCTTACCAAGCGAGGTTCTGTTTTGCATTGCCGCATTCGATTTCCTTGTTATGTTCGATGGCGTACCGATGCGGCTTAGGTTGATCGCCATGATGGCCTCGCGTGAATCGGAGTTGTCTGGAATAGCTTGATTCGTAAGAGCAAGAAGAGCGGTATTTCTTCACATGAGGTTCGGCGTCGTCGCTGAGCAGAAAAATTTTCTGCCATCCCATAAGGGTTATGCAAAGGAAATGTTTGCAATGAAAGCGAATCGTGTAGTCATCGCCTGGTTTGCCGGCGTAGTCCTGATGGTTGGGGCTGGCGTGGTGCTGTCGTTCTGGACATTCGGTCAGATGGAAGAAGCCGCCGCCATGCGCAGGGACACGAATATTTTATTGAGTAAAGCGAATGGCTTGCTATCCGTATTAACAGAGCTCGAAGCGGATCAGCGCGGCTATTTGCTGACCGGTGAAGCCTCCTTTTTGCGGCGCTATATGGCTGTTAGCAACCGTATCGGCGGCGAGGCCAAGGAGTTACGCCGCTTGTCAGTAAATTCTGCTGCCGATATTCGTCAGAACGAGAAATTCCTGAATGCGCTGGATCCGTTGATTGATGCCAAATTGGCGCATATGGCCCATAACATCGAATTGCGCCACGCCCAGGATCTGGCAGCCGTAATGACGGATATCAGCAATGGCAAGGGCAAGCAGTTGATGGATTCGATTCGCATCGAGATGCGGGGCTTGATCGAGTTGGAAGAGGCTGCGTTGGATCAGCACAACGAAAGGTTTCAAACGAAACTGCGCAACTTGTTTTTCATCATTATTGCCACCAGCATTTTTTCGTTGCTGTTTGCACTGGCTTTCACCTATTTCATTTACCGGGAAACGCAGAGTCGGCTCAAACGTGCCGTGCATCTCGAAACTCAGCATTTGCTCGATCTTCAAACGGAAACGAACAATCAACTACAACAGGCCAACGTCGCCTTGCAGGTCAGCGAGGAGAAGCTCGCGGTTACGCTTAATTCCATCGGCGATGCGGTTATCGCCACCGATACCGAAGCGCGAGTGACCTTCCTGAATCCCACCGCGGAAAAGCTCACCGGTTGGACGCGGAAATCAGCCAGCGGCCATCCGATAAACGAAGTGTTCAATATTGTCGACAAGATATCCAGGCTGCCAGTCATGCCCCCGGTCATGGCCGCGCTGGTGCATGGCACGATACAGGATCTCGCCAACCACGCCGTGCTGATTGCGTTCGACGGCTGCGAGCGCGATATCGCCGACAGTTGCGCTCCCGTTCGCGACCGCGAGGGGCATGTGGTCGGTGCCGTGCTGGTCTTTCGCGACGTTACCGGGGAATATGCCGTGCAGCAGGCATTGCGCGACCAGCAGTTCTACTCGCGCTCGCTTCTGGAATCGAATATAGATGCGCTGATGGCCACGGATCCGTTCGGCATCATTACCGACGTCAATTCGCAGATGGAGGCGCTCACCGGTTGTATGCGCGACGAGCTGGTAGGCACGCCATTCAAGAATTACTTCACCGATCCCGAGCGCGCGGAGGCGGGCATCGAGCTGGCGCTGCGCGTAAACAGCGTCAGCGATTACGAGTTGACCGCGCGCGCCAAAGACGGCAAGGAAACCATGGTTTCCTACAATGCCGCCACTTTTTACGACCGCGACGGTAAGTTGCAGGGGGTGTTTGCCGCCGCCCGGGACGTCACCGAACGCAAGCGCCTGAATACCGAGCTGGAGAACGCCCGATCCGTGGCGGAAAAGGCCAATCTGGCCAAATCGGATTTTCTGTCCAGCATGAGCCACGAGATACGTACGCCCATGAATGCCATTATCGGCATGTCCTATCTGGCGTTGAAGACCGAGCTGACACCGCGCCAGCGAGACTATGTCAACAAGATTCAGGATTCCGGAAGGCATCTTCTCGGCATCATCAACGATATTCTCGATTTTTCAAAAATAGAAGCCGGCAAGCTGACGGTCGAACATGCAGAGTTCAATCTGGAAAAAGTGCTCGACAATATGGCCGGCCTGATCGCCGGGAAGGCCGGAGACAAAGGGCTGGAGCTGGTTTTCGACGTAGACAGTCAAGTGCCCCCCAAAATGGTTGGCGATGCGTTGCGGTTGGGGCAGATTTTTATCAATTACTGCAACAATGCCGTCAAGTTCACCGAGCAGGGCGAGATCGATATTGTCATTCGCATCAAGGAGGAAAACGACAAGGATATCCTGCTCTACTGCGCCGTGCGCGATACCGGCATCGGTCTGACGCAGGAGCAGATTGGCCGGTTGTTTCAGAGTTTTTCGCAAGCCGACACCTCGATCACCCGAAAATTTGGCGGCACCGGCCTGGGGCTGGTTATTTCCAAGCAACTGGTCGAGTTGATGGGGGGCGAGGTAGGCGTAGAGAGCGAGATCGGCAAGGGCAGCACTTTCTGGTTCACGGTTCGCCTCGGCAAGAGCGCGGAACGCCAGCGCCGCCTGATTCTGACGAACGATTTGCAGGGCAAGCGCGTGCTGGTGGTGGACGACAATGAAAATGCCCGCATGGTGTTGAGCGACATGCTCGGCAGCATGAGTTTCCAGGTCGACAAGGCGGACTCCGGCAAGGCGGCAATTGCCGCCGTAGAACGAGCCGAGGCGCAGGGCATGCCTTATGAGATCGTGTTCCTCGACTGGAAAATGCCGGATATGGACGGTGTCGAAACGGCCAGGCGGATCAAGGCGCTGCCGCTCGACCACCGGCCGCACATGACGATGGTGACCGCTTATGGGCGCGAGGAAGTCATCAGAGATGCGGAGGAAGTCGGTATCGAGGACGTGATGATCAAACCGGTCAGTGCTTCGGTGCTGTTCGACGGGGTGGTGAATATCTTGAGCGGCGTTGCTCCCCCTCATGTCAGCCTCGATACCCCGACCGAAACCTTCAAGCAGCTGGTCGCCATTCAGGGTGCGCGCATTTTGCTGGTGGAGGATAACGATTTGAACCAGGAAGTGGCCACCGGTCTGTTGCTCGATGCCGGCTTTGTCGTCGATCTGGCCGAGAACGGTCAGGTCGCACTGGACAAGCTCGATGCGGCCGATTATGACGTGGTACTGATGGACATGCAGATGCCGGTGATGGATGGCGTGACCGCAACGCAGGAGATACGCAAGCAGGCGCGTTTTAAGGATCTTCCGGTCGTGGCGATGACTGCCAACGCCATGCAGGGCGATCGCGATCGCTGTCTGGCGGCGGGCATGAACGATCACGTCGCCAAGCCTATCGAGCCCGATGAGTTGTGGCGTGCGCTGCTGAAATGGGCCAAGCCGCAGCACCCGACATCGGCTGCGGTCCAGCCTCAGATTGAGCAAGAAACCGAGCTGCCATCCGGCATAGCCGGGTTGGATATCGTCAACGGTCTGCGCCGCGTGCTGGGCAAGAAGTCGCTCTATCTGTCTATGCTGCGCAAATTCATTGCAGGGCAAAAAAATATAACGACGGAAATCCGCCAGACACTCGAGGCGGGAGACTGGGACACAGGAGAGCGGTTCGCTCATACGCTGAAGGGCGTTTCCGGAAACATCGGCGCTGCGACGATACAGCAGCTGGCGACACATCTGGAGGCCGGCATCCGGGGGCGCAGTTCGCGTGCGGAGCTGGATGCAGAACTCGATGTGCTGGCACATCAGCTCGACTATTTCATCTCCGAATTGGAACAGAAAATGCCGGCGTTGCCGGTCAATACGGAAATCAAGGTCGATCCGAAAATACTCAAGACTGTCTGCGGCCGGCTGGAAACATTGCTGCTGGACGACGATTCCGCGGCCGTGGATTTGATGCATGAGAACGCCAATCTGCTGAGCGCAGCCTTCCCATGGCACTACAGCCGGATTGAGGTTGCCATCCGCGCGTTCGATTTCGACGCGGCGCTCGCGGCGCTGAGAGCCGCTTCGGCAGAGTCCGTGCAATTTGGTGCGGAAACGCCATGATAGACAAGCAGACAGCCTTTCTCGTGGTCGACGATTTCGAGCCCATGCGTAAAGTGACCGCAGGGCAGCTGCGTTCGATGGGTGCCAGCAATATCGTCATGGCCGGAAACGGGGCGGAGGCTCTGCGCATATTGCAAAACCGACGGGTGGACATCGTGCTGTCCGACTGGAATATGCCGGTGATGACCGGGCTGGCGCTGCTCAAGGCGGTGCGTTCCGATCCGAAGCTGTCGAATTTGCCTTTCATCATGATCACGGCAGAAGCCGAGCGTCATCGCATCGAGGAAGCCATCGCCTGCGGCGTCAGCGATTTGCTGGTCAAACCATATACCTCGCAACGTCTGGCGACTCACGTGGAAAAGGCGCTGACCTTGCAGGATAGATACGGGCTTCCTGTCGGCACGGTGTTGGGGGCGGGTCGCGAGGCCGTGACGATGGCGCCATCCGCGCCATCTGCGGAACCGGTGCGTTCGACGATTCTGGTGGTCGACGATGTGGCGGACAATCTGCTGCTGCTTTCGGAGCTGTTCAAGGACGAATACCGTGTGCGCATCGCACATGCCGGCGAGAAGGCACTGGAGATATGCCAATCGAACGATCCGCCCGATCTGGTTCTGCTCGACATCATGATGCCGGGTATGGACGGGTTCGAAGTGGCGCGACGCATGCGCGAGCATCCGACATCCGAAGCGATTCCGGTGATCTTCGTTACTTCCATGACAGGCGACGATGCGCGCCTGAAGGGCTTGGGGCTGGGCGCTGTCGATTTTATCGGCAAGCCCATCAATCCGGATGTGCTCAAGCCGCGCGTGCGGAATTTTATGCGCTATGTCGAATTGCGCAGGCAATTGCAGGCCAATTACGACAGCATGCTGGAGCTGGCGCGCTTGCGCGAGGATGTGGAACACATCATGCGCCATGACATCAAAGGGCCGCTCGCCGGCGTGGTCGGAGTGGTGCAGGCGCTGGCCGAAGATAAATCGATGAATTACCAGCAAGTCTGGCAGCTGCATATGGTCGAAGAGACCACCATGCAGGTGATCAATATGGTTAATCTTTCTTCCGAGCTATTCAAGATCGAAACCGGACGCTTCAAGCTGGATGCCAAACCGGTCAAGATCACCTACCTCTTGCAGCGCATAATCGAAATCTCGCGCACGACCTTCGCAGGGAAACTCATCACCATTACGAGCAATACCGACAAGCCCGCCGATGGCATCGTGCCGGAAGCGCTGGGCGATGCCATGCTTTGCTACTCCCTGTTCCAGAATCTCATCAAGAATGCCTGCGAAGCGGCTCCCGAAGGAAGCTGGGTGGATGTGACACTGTTCGACGAATCGCCCTTGCGTATCGCGATCCGGAATCAGGGGGCGGTGCCGGCTGAAATACGCGAGCGCTTTTTCGACAAATTCGTCACTCACGGCAAGGAAGGCGGAACCGGCTTGGGAACCTATTCGGCAAAGCGGCTTACAGAGGCGCAACACGGAAGAATTTCGCTGGAGGTTTCCGATACCGAGGATCGCACCACGATTTCTGTAATATTGCCGCGTTGCGAGGAGGGCGAGGTATGAGAGATGCGCGCACAATGTTTCCGCGCATCTGCGCAATATCGGATCGGGAGGTGTCACCGTGGAAGAGCTAGAAGCCACGAAAATCGCCACGATACTGGTGGTGGACGATACGCCGGACAACCTGGCGCTGATGAGCAATCTGCTTAACGGCAAATACAAGGTGAAGGTTGCCAACGATGGACCGAAGGCACTGCGGATAGCTGCATCGGACGATCCTCCCGATCTGATTCTGCTCGACATCATGATGCCAGGCATGGACGGTTACGAGGTGTGCAGACTACTTAAACTCGATCCTGCCACGATGAATATCCCGGTGATTTTTATTTCGGCCAAAACGGAAATCGAGGATGAAACGAAAGGGCTGGAACTCGGGGCGATCGATTACATCGCCAAGCCGGTCAGCCCGCCCATCGTCATGGCGCGGGTAAAGAACCATCTGGCGCTGCGCGAAAAGAACATCGAGCTGGAGCAGGCTCGGGCTATTGCCGAAAAAGCCAGCCTGGCCAAATCGGATTTCCTTTCCAGCATGAGTCATGAGCTGCGCAGCCCGCTCAATGCCATTCTCGGTTTTTCTCAGTTGATGGCGGCCGACACGCCTCCGCCAACGACCGCCCAGAACGAAAGCCTGGATCAGATCCAGCAGGCGGGATGGCATCTGCTGAAGCTGATTAACGAGATTCTCGATCTCGCCAAGATTGAGTCCGGGCAGGTTTCAATGTTTGAGGAGCCGGTGTCGCTTGCCGATGTGATGCTCGAATGCAAGAACATGATTGAGCCCCAGGTGCGCCAGCGCGGGATCGGATTGTATTTTCCCGAATTCGAGTCCCCGCAATTCGTTCATGCCGACCGGATGCGATTGAAGCAGGTATTGATCAACCTGCTTTCCAATGCGATCAAATACAACACCTTGCAGGGAACGGTCGAGGTAGCCTGCACAGCAAGCTCGCCGGGACGTATACGGATCAGTATCAAAGACAGCGGTACAGGATTGTCGCCCGAACAGTTGAGACAACTATTTCAGCCTTTCAACCGCCTGGGGCAAGAGGCGAGCGGCGTGGAGGGATCCGGCATCGGCCTGGTGGTGGCCAAGCGACTGGTCGAGATGATGGGGGGGGGCATCGGCGTGGAAAGCGAGGTCGGCGTGGGCAGCGTTTTCTGGTTCGAGCTTAATACGGTTGCAGCGCCGCATCTTGATACGGCGGAAGGCACGGCCATGTCATTGGCCGGTTCGGGCGAACCCCATCCTGCCCGCACTAAAACCGTGCTGTATGTGGAAGACAATCCGGCGAATATGAGGCTGGTCGAGCAAATCGTCGCTCGTCATCCGCACATCCGGCTGCTCAATGCCGTGAATGGACATAACGGTATCGAGATTGCGCGGTCAGCCACGCCGGATACGATCCTGATGGACGTCAATCTGCCCGACATCAGCGGCTTCGAAGCGCTGGAAATATTGCGTAACGATCCCTTTACCCGGCACATCCCCGTCATCGCCGTCAGCGCCAATGCGATGCCGCTCACTATAGAGACGGGGCTGAAAGCGGGTTTCTTCCGCTATATAACCAAACCCATCCAGATTGACGAATTCATGAGGGTGCTCAATCTTGCGCTGGAATTCGCGGAACATCGGACCGTTAACGAGCCAACGGATCGGGTGTCCGGCATTGATTAGTGCAACCGATATTCTTAAAGCCAGCATCCTGATCGTCGATGATGAATATGCGAAATCCGATTTCAAATCGACACCAAAATATTTGCTCTGTGGCCCTTGCCAATACGGGGCTTGGTGATAGCAGGGGGTAATTTAACCGGACACTAGTGACCGGTTTTATTTTCCAGGATATCTTCCAAGCTTCATGATTCCCTGTGCGCATCGCGGGCAAAGCCCGTAAAATGCGCGTCTTAATTTTTTGCCTGAATCCGTTAAGTCATGACCGTACGCACCCGTTTCGCTCCCAGTCCCACCGGCTACCTTCATATCGGCGGCGCCCGAACCGCGCTGTTTTCCTGGGCCTATGCCCGCAAGCATGGCGGCACATTCATCTTGCGCATCGAGGACACCGATGTGGAGCGCTCCACGCCGGAGGCCGTGCAGGCCATTCTGGACGGCATGGACTGGCTGAAGCTGAACTACGACGAAGGCCCGTTCTATCAGATGCAGCGCATGCCGCGTTACAAGGAAGTGATCCAGCAGATGCTGGAAGCAGGGCAGGCCTATTACTGCTACACCGCACCGGAAGAACTGGATGCGATGCGCGAGGCGCAACGCGCGCGCGGCGAGAAGCCGCGTTACGACGGACGCTGGCGTCCCGAACCCGGCAAGGTGTTGCCGGACGTTCCTGCCGATGTGAAGCCGGTGGTGCGTTTCAAGAACCCGATCGGGGGCGTCGTGGGCTGGAAGGATATGGTCAAGGGCCATATCGAATTCAGCAATACCGAACTGGACGACCTGATCATCGCGCGTTCGGACGGCACGCCGACTTATAACTTCTGCGTGGTGGTGGACGACTGGGACATGGGCATCACGCAAGTCATTCGCGGCGACGACCACGTCAACAACACGCCGCGCCAGATCAACATCCTCAAGGCGCTGGGTGCTACCGTGCCGGCTTATGCGCACCTGTCGATGATCCTGGGCGACGACGGAACCAAGCTTTCCAAGCGCCACGGTGCGGTCAGTGTGATGCAATACGACGAGGACGGCTATCTGCCCGAGGCGGTCATCAACTATCTGGCGCGTCTAGGCTGGTCGCACGGCGACGAAGAAGTATTCTCGGTCGAACAGTTCTGCCAGTGGTTCGACCTCGACCACATCACGCCGTCCGCCGCGCAGTTCAACACCGAGAAGCTGAATTGGCTCAACAACCATTACATCAAGCAGACCGACAATGCGCATCTTGCCGAAATGGTGAGCAGGCATCTGGCGAAGCGGGGCGTGAAGGTAAGCGATGCGCCCAAGCTCGAAGCGGTCGTCGCGCTATACAAGGAGCGTGCCGCAACTCTGCTTGAACTGGCCGACGAAGCCGAGGTTTTCTACATCGAGGTACATCCGGCACAGGAACTGCTGGACACCCATCTGACGCCTGAGGTGCTGCCGGCACTGCGCGAACTCGCCGAGCGCTATGCCGATGTCGCATGGGATGTGCCTGCGCTGGGTGCGTTGCTCAAGGAGTTGCTGGCCAAGCACGGTTTGAAGATGCCCAAGCTGGCGATGCCGCTGCGTGTGATGCTGGTCGGTCAGACGCATACGCCATCGGTCGATGCGGTGATCGCATTGTTCTCGCGCGAGACTGTTTTGTCGCGCATGAAAAAATATCTGTAATTTTTTGCAAAGTCGGCTTTACAAGCCCGGGGTGCGTCACTATAATGCGCGCTCTTTCGAGGTACGGGGGTATAGCTCAGCTGGGAGAGCGCTTGCATGGCATGCAAGAGGTCAGCGGTTCGATCCCGCTTACCTCCACCAAAAAGAGGTAGTTGTAGTACTGCAGTAAACGTAAGTCCCCTTCGTCTAGAGGCCTAGGACACCGCCCTTTCACGGCGATAACACGAGTTCGAATCTCGTAGGGGACGCCAAATTCAAAAGCCCGCAATCGCGGGCTTTTTCGTTTTCTTCCGAAGATTTTATGCGCATGGCCTCAGCCGGTGTTTCATTCTGTTTGGCATGCGTTCCGGTTATTTTGCAGTTTCATATTTGAAGCGCACATATACGTTACATGCTGATGAAAGAGTCAGGTTTTCCTGAATTGCTTGTCCCCGGTCTTGAGCATACAATCCAAAGGCACGCTGCATGAACATCGTTGTGCAGTATCAGGATCATCGCCGAGGCGGTGACGTGTCACGATCGCTAGGGGGAATCTCATGGTGGCAGATGCAAGCATGCGTATGGCCGATCTCGATCCGATACTGGAACGCCGCGCCCGCGACCCGGGCGCCTTGTTGCAGATACTGCGCGAGATACAGGAGTTGCGTGGCAATATCGATACGGCCACAGTCACTTATCTTTGTGCGCAACTCGGCATTCCGCGCACGCGTATCGAAGGGGTCGCCGGTTTCTATTCCTTTCTGAACCTGCAGCCGCGTGGCGAATATCGCGTCCTGTTCTCGGACAACATCACCGACCGCATGCTGGGCAACCAGTCGCTGCTGGAGGCGATGTGTCACCAGCTTTGGCTGCAGCCGGGCAAGGTCTCGGAAGACGGACTGGTCAGCATCGCCACGACTTCCTGTACAGGCATGTGCGATCAGGGACCGGCGATGCTGGTCAACGGACGTGCGATCACAAGGCTCTCGCTGCAGCGCGTGCAGGAGATCGCCCAGCTGATCCGCAACCGTACGCCGCTGGACAGCTGGCCTGCCGATTTCTTCCGGGTGGACGACAATATCCGTCGTGGTGGCCTGATACTGGACAACAAGCTCGCTCCCGGCGATGCGTTGCGCAGCGGATTGAATATCGGCGAGGCCGGCATCGTCGAGGAGATCAAGAAATCCGGCCTGCGCGGACGCGGAGGTGCCGGCTTCCCCACCGGTCTGAAGTGGGAGGCTTGCCGCAATGCCGCAGGTACGACCAAGCATGTGGTATGCAATGCCGACGAAGGCGAGCCAGGCACTTTCAAGGATCGCGTGCTGCTGACCCGCCAAGCTGATCTGGTGTTCGAGGGCATGACGCTGTGCGCACGGGCTATCGGCGCTCAGCATGGCTACCTTTATCTGCGCGGCGAATACCGCTATCTGCTGGACCCCTTGCAGGACGTGCTGCAGCGCCGCCGTGAAAGCAATCTGCTGGGCAAGGACATCCTCGGACAATCGGGCTTCGACTTCGACATCGAGATCCATCTGGGCGCGGGAGCCTATATCTGCGGCGAAGAGTCCGCTCTGATCGAATCGCTGGAAGGCAAACGCGGCATCCCGCGTAGCCGCCCGCCGTTCCCGGTGACGCACGGCTACATGCAACAACCGACCGCGGTGGACAACGTCGAGACCTTCTGCAGTGCGGCGCTGGCGATACAGATGGGGGCGGACAGCTTCCGTGCGATCGGCACAGCGAAGTCCTCGGGCAGCAAGCTGATCTCGGTATCCGGCGACTGCCCGCGCCCCGGCATCTATGAATACCCGTTCGGGGTATCGGTACGCGAGGTGCTGGAAGATTGCGGGGCGACGAACACGCGTGCGGTGCAGGTCAGCGGGCCATCCGGCATCTGCATCGCGGAGAGCGAATTCCACCGCAAGCTGGGATTCGAGGACCTGCCGACGGCCGGTGCCTTCATGGTATTCGACGACAGCCGCGACCTGTTCGAGGTGGCGCGCAACTTCGTGCATTTCTTCGCGCACGAGAGCTGCGGCTTCTGCACACCCTGCCGGGTCGGCACCTCGATGCTGAAATCGACCATGGACAAGATCGCCGCCGGACACGGCACGCGTTTCGATCTCGCCGAGATCGAGAACCTGGATCATGTGTTGCAGACCACGGCGCATTGCGGACTGGGGCGCACCGCCTGCAATCCGGTGCTGCATACGCTCAAACACTTCCGTCCCGCCTACGAGAACCGCCTGAAGTCATTGGACTTCGAGCCGGCCTTCGACCTCGACGGCGCACTGGCCCGTGCACGCCAGATGACCGGGCGCGACGATGCGGGCGCCCATCTGAAAACGGAGGAAACATGAGCGATACCTTTCATCTCGACGGCGCCGAGGTTCCGTTCGAGTCCGGCCAGACCGTGATGCAGGCCGCGTTGGCGGCCGGACATTACATCCCGCACCTGTGCTACCACCCGGAGTTCAAGCCGCATGGCAGCTGCAAGCTGTGCACGGTCAAGGTCAACGGCCGAACCACGGCTTCCTGCACCATGCCGGCCGAGGCCGGGCTGGAGATCGAGAGCGAGACCGAGGAGCTGAACGCGCTGCGCCGCACACTGGTACAGATGCTGTTCGCCGAGGGCAACCATTTTTGTCCCTCCTGCGAGAAGAGCGGCAACTGCATGCTGCAGGCGCTGGGTTACGACCTGGAGGTGCATACCGCCGGATTCCGCCATCTGTATCCGGATCGACCGGTGGACGCCTCGCACCCGGACATCCTGCTCGACTTCAACCGCTGCATCCTGTGCGAACTGTGCGTGCGCGCATCGAGCGAGGTGGACGGCAAGAACGTGTTCGGACTGGCAGGCCGCGGCATCACCAAACATCTGATCGTCAATGCCGAATCGGGCCAGCTGGCGGATACCGACATCGCGCTGGCGGACAAGGCGATGCAGGTCTGCCCGGTAGGCGTGATCCTGCCCAAGCGCGTCGGCTTCAGCATTCCGATCGGCAGCCGCCGTTACGACGAACGTCCGATCAGCGCGCAGGCGCTGGACGATGCGCCGCGACAATCCGCCGCCAGCGGCGGTTGTACGGCCTGCGAGGAGTGACCATGAGCAAGAAACTGCGTATCGCAACCACCTCGCTCGCCGGCTGCTTCGGCTGCCACATGTCCTTTCTCGATATCGACGAACGGCTGTTGGCGCTGCTGGAGCTGGTCGAGTTCGACCGTTCGCCCATCACCGACATCAAGCATTGCGGCCCATGCGACATCGGGCTGATAGAGGGCGGGATCTGCAATGCGGAGAACGTGCATGTGCTGCGCGAGTTCCGCAAGAACTGCAAGATACTGATCGCGATCGGTTCCTGCGCGATCACCGGCGGCTTGCCCGCACAGCGCAACCATCTCGATCTGGGTTCCTGCCTGACCGAGGTGTACCTGACCGAACCGGGACTGGCGCACGGCCATATCCCGAACGATCCGGAACTGCCGCTGCCGCTGGACAAGGTGCATCCGCTGCACGAAGTGGTGAAGATCGATTACTTCATTCCGGGTTGCCCGCCTTCCGGCGATGCGATCTGGAAGTTCCTCACCGACCTTATTGCGGGCAAGACGCCCGAACTCGGACATGGACTGATCAAATATGACTGATACTATCAATAATCTGGAGACCGCCGCACATCCGGAGAACCTGCGCCGCGTCGCCATCGACCCGGTGTCGCGCGTCGAAGGACACGGCAAGGTGACGCTGCTGCTGGACGAGAACGACCGCGTACATCAGGTGCGGCTGCATATCGTCGAATTCCGCGGCTTCGAGAAGTTCATCCAGGGGCGTCCTTTCTGGGAGGCTCCGGTGATGGTGCAGCGCCTGTGCGGCATCTGTCCGGTGAGCCATCATCTGGCGGCCAGCAAGGCGATGGACATGATAGTCGGCGCGACGCTGACCCCGACCGCGGAAAAGGTGCGGCGGCTGATGCACTTCGGGCAGATGTTCCAGTCGCATGCGCTGCATTTCTTCCACCTATGTTCGCCCGACCTGCTGTTCGGCTTCGGTTCCGATGTCGCCAAGCGCAACATCGTCGGCGTCGCCGCCGCTTATCCCGACATCGCCAAGCAGGGCGTGCTGCTACGCAAATACGGCCAAGAGGTGATACGCATCACCGCAGGCAAGCGAGTCCACGGCACCGGCTCGATTCCGGGCGGCGTGAACAAGAACGTCAGCATCGAGGAGCGCGACTATCTGCTGAAAGACATCGGCCAGATGATCGAATGGAGCCGCGATGCGGTGGGCATGATACGAAAGCTGTTCGAACAGAACTTGGACGAGTTCAACGCGTTCGGCCGGTTCCGCTCGCACACGCTGAACCTGGTGCGCGCCGACGGCGCGATGGACCTGTACCACGGTGGACTGCGCGCGCGCGATATGGATGGCAACACACTGTTCGATCATTACGACTACAGCCATTACTGGGATGTGATCTTCGAGGATGTGAAGCCTTGGTCGTACATGAAGTTCCCGTTCCTGCGCAGTTTAGGCACCGAGACCGGCTGGTACCGGGTCGGCCCGTTGAGCCGCGTGACGCAGTGCGATTTCATCCCGACGCCGCTGGCCAATCAGGCGCGCATGGCATTCATGGCGTTCGCGGGCGGCTCGGTTGCCGGCGCGACGCTGGGTTTCCACTGGGCGCGCATGATAGAGATGCTGCATGCCGCCGAGATGATCCAGGAGCTGCTGCTCGATCCGGATCTGCAAGGCACCGATCTGGTCCATACCGGCGAGCGACAGGAGCGCGGCGTCGGCGTGATCGAGGCACCGCGCGGCACGCTGATACACCACTACAAGGTGGATGAGCACGACCAGATCACGCGCTGCAACCTGATCGTCTCGACGACCCATAACAACCAGGCGATGAACGAGGCGATCCGCCAAGTGGCGCGGCAATACATCGACGGCAAGAAGCTCACCGAAGGCCTGCTCAACCATATCGAGGTCGCGATCCGCGCCTTCGATCCCTGTTTGTCCTGCGCGACGCATGCGCTGGGCAAGATGCCGCTGGAAGTGGAGTTGCTGGATGTTTCCGGCAACCGTGTCGACGTGCTCTCGCGCTCCTCTGACGGCGCATTCTGCTCGCCGGATTGATGACCGCGCCTATTCTGGTCTTTGCGATCGGCAACGAATCGCGCGGCGACGATGCGCTGGCTCCGTTGCTGGTGCGCGATCTCGAAGGATGGGCGAGGACGGCCGGACTGGATGGGCGTGTAGAGCTGATAGAGGACTACCAGTTGCAGGTGGAACATGTCACCGATCTGCAGGGACGCGATGCGGTGCTGTTCGTCGATGCCGATGTCTCATGCGATGCGCCGTTCCATTTTTCCGCGATCGATGCAGGCCACGACAACAGCTACACCAGCCATGCGATGACGCCGTTCGCATTGCTTCATGCCTATCGGCAGGTGTACGGCACTGATGCTCCTTCATGCTATCTGCTGCGCGTGCGCGGCTATGGTTTCGAGCTGGGAGAGGCGTTGAGCGATGAGGCATTGGGCAATCTGGCTCATGCGACCGCGAAGGCGCAGGTATGGCTGGCTGACATTCCGGTTGCGGGATAGTAAGCTTCGGAAAACACCTTATAGAAGGGAAGAGTATGTTCCAGATACGCATACATGGTCGCGGCGGTCAGGGCGTGGTGACTGCCACGGAGATGCTGTCGGTCGCGGCGTTCGAGGAAGGGCGCCATGCACAGGCCTTTCCCAGTTTCGGTTCCGAACGCACGGGCGCGCCGGTGGTGGCTTTCTGCCGCATCGACGACAAGGAGATACGCCTGCGCGAACCCATCATGGCACCGGATGCGCTGATCATCCAGGACCCTACGCTGCTGCACCAGATCGATGTATTCGCCGGTTTGAAACCGGACGGCTATGTGCTGTTCAACTCCCATCACAGCTTCGAGGCACTTGGCCTGGGCGACCTCGTCAAGGTAAGAGGCCTCCAGCGCATGTGCACGCTGCCTGCGACCGAACTAGGGATCAAGCATATCGGCCGCCCCATCCCCAATGTCCCGTTGATCGCCGGTTTCGCTGCGCTGTCGGGCATCATCAAGCTTGAGTCGGTGATCAAGGCGATCAACGAAAAGTTCTCCGGCAAAGTCGCCGAGGGCAACATCGCCGCAGCGACGGATGCCTACAATCTGGTGAAAGAACAAATGAAGGAGCATGCAAATGCTTAAACAGACCGAAGGATCGAAAGCGGTCGCCGAGGCCATCGCGCTGTGCCGCCCCGAGGTGATCTGCGCCTACCCGATCTCGCCGCAGACCCATATCGTCGAGGCGCTGGGCGAGATGGTGAAGTCCGGCGAACTGACACCTTGCGAGTTCATCAACGTGGAGAGCGAGTTCGCCGCGATGTCGGTGGCGATAGGCTCTTCGGCGGCAGGAGCGCGCTCCTACACCGCGACCGCCTCGCAGGGACTGCTGTTCATGGTGGAGGCGGTCTATAACGCCTCCGGCCTCGGCCTGCCCATCGTGATGACGGTCGCGAACCGTGCGATCGGTGCGCCGATCAACATCTGGAACGACCATTCCGACTCGCTGTCGCAGCGCGACTCCGGCTGGATGCAGTTGTTTGCCGAGACCAACCAGGAAGCGGTTGATCTGCACATCCAGGCGTTCCGTCTGGCCGAGGAATTGTCGATGCCCATCATGGTGTGCATGGACGGCTTCATCCTCACCCACGCCTTCGAGCGCGTGGACATCCCGTCGCAGGAGCAGGTCGATGCCTACCTGCCGCCGTTCGATCCGCGCCAGGTGCTCGATCCGAAAGAGCCGATGTCCATCGGCGCGATGGTCGGCCCGGAAGCCTTCATGGAAGTGAAGTATCTGGCGCATGCAAAACAGATGCAGGCGCTGGAACTGATCCCGCAGCTATCGGCAGAGTTCAAACAGACATTCGGTCGCGACAGCGGCGGACTGGTGCGCACTTATCGCGCCGAGGATGCCGAGACGATGATCGTGGCGATGGGCTCGGTGCTGGGCACCATCAAGGACGTGGTGGACGACATGCGCGAACAGGGCCACAAGATCGGCGTGCTCGGCATCGTCAGCTACCGCCCATTCCCATTGAAAGAAGTCCGTGCGGCGCTGGTGAACTGCAAGCGCTTCCTGGTGCTGGAGAAGAGCCTCGCGGTCGGCATGGGCGGCATCGTCGCCACCGATGTGCGCATGGCTGTCACCGGCACCGGACTGAAGGGTTACACCGCCATCGCCGGACTGGGCGGGCGCACGATCTCCAAGGCCTCGTTGCAGAATCTCTTCCTTCAGGCCGAGCAGGAGCACCTAGAACCCGTCACTTTCGTCGATCTGGATTGGGATGCGGTCAACAAGCAACTGGAACGTGAGCGCCTGAACCGCCGCTCCGGCCCCATCGCCGAGAACATCCTGCACGACAAGGGCATGTTGTCTGCGGCGAAATTCGGTTGAGGAGAAATATCATGTCATTCCAACCAGTCAAGTTCTACCAGACCGGCACGTTCACCGTCGGTAACCGTCTGCTGGCTCCCGACGAGCGTAGCGAGCAGGCCAATCCGCAACGCAGCAACTCAATCAACTCCGGCCACCGCGCTTGCCAGGGCTGCGGCGAGGCGCTAGGCGCTCGCTATGCGATCGACGCAGCGATGGCCGAGAGCAACGGACAACTGATCGCGGTGAATGCCACCGGTTGCCTGGAGGTGTTTTCCACACCTTATCCAGAGTCCTCTTGGCAATTGCCGTGGATACATTCGCTGTTCGGCAATGCTCCGGCGGTCGCCACCGGCGTCGCGGCCGCAATGAAGGTCAAGGGCAGGAAAGAAGTGCGTGTGGTCGCGCAGGGCGGCGACGGCAGCACCACCGACATCGGCTTCGGCTGCCTGTCCGGCATGTTCGAGCGCAATGACGATGTGCTGTATATCTGCTACGACAACCAGGCCTATATGAACACCGGCGTGCAGCGTTCCAGCGCGACGCCGCCCGCGGCACGCACCGCGACGACAATGCCGGTCGGCCCCGAGCCGGGCAACGTGTTCGGCCAGGGCAAGAACCTGCCGGAGATCGCGATGGCGCACGGCATTTCTTATGTTGCCACGGCAACGGTGGCCGACCTGCGCGACTTGGAATACAAGGTACGCCGTGCGATGGGTATCCGCGGCGCGCGCTACATTCATCTGTTCGTTCCTTGCCCGTTGGGCTGGGGAACCGCTTCACACGACACCATACGCATGGCGCGGCTGGCCAAGGAAAGCGGTATGTTCCCGGTATTCGAAGCCGAACACGGCGAAGTCACCGGGGTGCTGAAGATACGGCACAAGGTAGCCATCGAGGAATATCTCAAGCCGCAGAAGCGTTTCGCACACCTGTTCGGTAAACACGCGCATCCCGAGATGGTCGAGCGTCTGCAGGCGATTGCCGACCGCAACATCCGCAAGTACGGCTTGCTAGACGAAGGGAGTAACTGACATGTTGAACAAACCCTTTGCCATCACCCTCAAGCCCGGCACTTCGCTGGCTAATCATACCGGGACCTGGCGCACCGCGCGTCCGGTCTATCTCGACCGCCTGCCGCCCTGCAACAACGCCTGTCCGGCCGGGGAGAACATCCAGGGCTGGCTGTTCCATGCCGAATCCGGCGATTACGAACAGGCCTGGCGCGTGCTGGTCGAGAACAATCCGCTGCCTGCGGTGATGGGGCGCGTCTGCTATCACCCTTGCGAAACGGCCTGCAATCGCGGCCAGTTGGACGAGGCGGTCGGCATTAATTCGGTCGAGCGTTTCCTCGGCGACGAGGCGATCAAGCGCGGCTGGAAGTTCGATGTGCCTGCCGCGGCCAGCGGCAAGAAGGTGCTGGTCGTCGGCGCGGGACCTTCGGGCCTGTCCGCTGCCTACCATCTGGCGCGCATGGGGCACCAGGTCGAGATACAGGAAGCCGGGCCGCTGGCCGGCGGCATGATGCGTTTCGGCATCCCCAAATACCGCTTGCCGCGTGAGGTGCTGGATGCCGAGGTGCAGCGCATCCTCGATATGGGCGTCACGCTGAAGTTCGACACCAAGGTGGCGAACATCGAGCAGAGCATGAAGCAGGGCGGTTTCGATGCGGCCTTCCTCGCGGTCGGCGCGCATATCGGCAAGCGCACGATGATTCCGGCGGCCGATGCGGCGCACATTGTGGATGCGGTGTCGGTGCTGCGTTCGATGGAAGGCGAAGACAAGCCCATGCTGGGCCGCAAAGTCGTGGTTTACGGCGGCGGCAACACCGCGATCGACGTGGCACGCACGGTCAAGCGCATGGGCGCGGAGCCCATCATCGTCTACCGCCGCACGCGCGAAAAGGCGCCGGCGCATGACTTCGAGATCGAAGAGGCGCTGCAGGAAGGCGTGATGATCAAGTGGCTCTCGACGATCAAGCAGGCCAACGAGGGCGAGATCACCGTCGAGAAGATGGCGTTGGACGAGAAGGGTTTCCCGCAGCCTACCGGCGAGTTCGAGAAGCTGGAAGCCGATTCGGTGGTGCTGGCGCTGGGACAGGACGTGGATCTTGCACTGCTCGACGGCGTGCCGGGGCTTGAGATCAAGGACGGCACGGTGCAGGTCGGCCCCAATATGATGACCGGGCATCCCGGCATTTTCGCCGGTGGCGACATGGTGCCTTCCGAGCGCACCGTCACCGTCGCGGTCGGGCACGGCAAGAAGGCCGCACGCAACATCGACGCCTGGCTGCACGGCGTCGAATGCAAGCCCGCGCCGAAGCACGAGATCGCGACGTTCGACAAACTCAATCCCTGGTACTACTCCGACGCCGACAAGACCGTACGGCCGATGCTGGACATCATCCGCCGCCAGACCAGCTTCGACGAGGTGCAGGGCGGACTGGACGAGACAAATGCGCTGTTCGAGGCGCGCCGTTGCCTGTCCTGCGGTAACTGCTTCGAGTGCGACAACTGCTACGGCGTATGCCCGGACAATGCGGTGATCAAACTCGGTCCTGGCAAGCGCTTCCAGTTCAACTACGATTACTGCAAGGGTTGCGGGCTGTGCGTGGAAGAGTGCCCTTGCGGCGCGATCAAGATGGTGGCGGAAGACATCTGATGGCGGATATTTGATCGATAGTCATAGATGAAACAGGCCGATTACGCTCAGGCCGCGGCTTGGCTGAAGACCAATCCGACGTTCGACGAGCTGTGTGCAAGGTATCCGCAAGAATGGAGCGCGGTGCAGGATGACATCGCGTCCATCGTCCAGCGCGGCGTTCCGGAAGAACTGAAACGCTATCTGGAACGCCTCTCCTCGAAGGCTCCCCGGTCAGCCAGTCAGGGAGATATCTTGTCGCAGTTCATACGCAGCCGCATGGCCCACGAGGCGGTCAAGAAACTCAGCCTGTCCGCGCTGGCTGCGGATACCGGCGTGACCAGCGGCAAGCTGCGCTTCAACTGGCTCAACGGTTTCATCGCCCAGCGCCTGCTGTTCGCCCGCGAACTGGAGCGCAAGCCGGTCTCGCTGTCCTGGTTCCGCCTGCTCTGGCCGCTGGTATGGCAGAAGAAGCGCCTGATGCCGCTGGTACAACCCCGCGGCATCTATTGTTTCTACACACGCGAACTGGTCGCCGAGCTGGCGGCGCTAATCGGCCCCCGCAACTGTCTGGAGATCGGTGCGGGCGACGGCACGCTGACGCGCTTTCTGAAGGCGCGAGGCGTGCAGGTAACCGCCACCGACAATCACGGCTGGAACAACTCGGTGTCCTACCCGGACTGGGTGGTCAAGCTCGACGCCTGCGCCGCCCTGAGTAAATACAAACCGGAAGTGGCGATCTGCTCATGGCCACCGGCGCAGAACGATTTCGAGCACTGCGTGTTCGAGACATCCAGCGTGCATCTCTATATCGTCATCGGCAGCCGCCATCGCTTCGCGTTCGGCAACTGGGAAACCTACCGGAAGCAACAGGACTTCGAACTGATCGAAGACAAGCGATTGTCGGAGCTGTTGCTACCGCCTGAGCTGGAATCCGCCGTTCTTGTCTTCCGACGCAAGCAGGAGCAGTCCGATGCATGAGATGTCGCTGGCCGAGAACGTGCGCGAGATCATCGAGGATACGGCGCGTGCCCAGGGCTTCACGCGCGTGATGGGCGTGAGGCTGGAGATAGGCAGGCTCTCCAGCGTCGAGCCGGAGGCGATGCGTTTCTGTTTCGATGCGGCGATGGCGGGCAGCCTCGCAGAGGGTGCCAGGCTGGAGATCGTCGAGACGCCGGGACAGGGGCGTTGCGGAACTTGCGGTCGCGACATGCCGATAGAGTCGCTGTACGAGGCCTGCCCGCATTGCGGCGACTACCGTATCAGCGTGACCGGCGGCGATGCGATGCGTATCATGGATCTGGAGGTGGAGTGATGTGTACGACATGCGGTTGCGGGAACGGGCAGACATTGATAGGCGGACATGCCTTGCGCCACAAGGCGAAAGGGGCGTTGCGCTTTCGCGCGGTCGGCCCCGGTACTCAAGGTGAAGGCGCTCAACATGCGCAGGAACACGATCATGGCGCGATGGACTTCGGTGCGGGCGAAGCGGGTTCCCACGCACCGGGGATGACGCAGTCGCGCATCGTCAAGATAGAGCGCGACATCCTCGCGAAGAACAACGACTATGCGGCGGAGAACCGAGTCCATCTGTCTGCGCACGGCATCTTCGCGCTGAACCTGGTGTCCAGCCCCGGCTCCGGCAAGACCACGCTGCTGGTGAAGACCATAAATGCGCTGAACGGCCAACTGCCGCTGGCGGTGATCGAGGGCGACCAGCAGACCGAACATGACGCCGAGCGCATCCGTGCCGCGGGTGCGCCTGCGATCCAGATCAACACCGGCAAGGGCTGCCATCTGGATGCGCAAATGGTCGGGCAGGCGATGGAACGGCTGGCTCTGCCGGACGACAGCTTGCTGCTGATCGAGAACGTCGGCAACCTGGTCTGTCCCGCCGGTTTCGACCTGGGCGAGGCGCATAAGGTTGTGATTCTGTCGGTGACCGAGGGCGAGGACAAGCCGCTGAAATATCCGGACATGTTCCGCGCCGCCGATCTGATGCTGCTGAACAAGTGCGACCTGCTGCCGCATCTCACCTTCGACGCCAACTTGGCGATCGAATACGCACACCGCGTCCATCCCGACCTGAAGGTGATCCGCGTCTCGGCAACCAGCGGCGAGGGCATGGCCGAATGGCTGGACTGGATCGGGAATGGCTGCCGCAATGCCGTTGCGAGCAAGGCGCAGGCCGCTCAAGCAGAGGCCTGAGTTGCCATCCGCCACCGTCATTGAGCTGGCCGATCCCGGCCCATCGGTGCTGGCCTGCGGCGCCTGGCTGAAGAACACCGTCTGTGTGACGCGCGGCAACCGGGCCTATATATCGCCGTTGATCGGCGATCTCGACAGTGCCGATGCCTGCCTGATGCTGGAGCAGAGCGTCGCGCGCTTGTGCGCAGAACTCGACGTAAGACCCGAGATCGTCGCGCACGACCTGCATCCCGACTTCTTCAGCAGCCGCTACGCGCAGACTTATGCCGGGCAGCATGGCCTGTCGGTCGTCGCGGTGCAACATCACCACGCCCACATCGCCGCCCTCTGCGCCGAACATCGTGTCACCGAACCGGTGCTTGGACTGGCGCTCGATGGGGTGGGGCTGGGGACGGACGGCACGCCCTGGGGCGGAGAATTGCTACTGGTGCATGGAGCAGATTTCCAGCGCGTCGGACATCTGGCACCGCTCGCTATGCCCGGCGGCGACCGCGCTGCACGCGAGCCTTGGCGCATGGCCGCTGCCGCGTTGTTCCAGCTGGGGCGCGGTGAGCGGATCGCGCAGCGTTTCAGCAATCAGCCGGGTGCCGGGACGATAACAACGATGCTGCAACGCGGACTCAACTGTCCGACCACCTCCAGCATGGGGCGGCTGTTCGATGCGGCGGCCGGCCTGCTCGGCGTATGCGAGGTGCAGTCGGTCGAGGCCGATGCCGCGATCAGGCTGGAGCGATTGGCGGGCGAATATGGACAGATCGATCTGCTCGATGGCGGATATCGCATCGGTGCAGATGGGGTGCTTGATTTCACCATGCTGCTGAGCAAGCTGGCTGATTGCCGCGATGCGGGTTATGGCGCTGCGCTGTTCCATGCCACGCTCGCTGCTGGTCTGGCCGACTGGGTGCTGCACGCCGCCGCTACTCAGGGCATCAACCGGATCGCGTTCGGCGGCGGCTGTTTCCACAATGCAATCCTGTCGCAGGCGTTGTCTGATAGGCTTGCCGCTCTTGGAATGAAGGTGCTGACCGCACAGCAGATGCCGCCCAGCGACAGCGCGATCTCGCTGGGGCAGGCCTGGGTCGCATTGCAGACCGTCAAATAGGAAATATGGATTCAACGAGGAGCCTGAAATGTGTCTTGCGATACCCGCACGCGTCGAACAACTGGTCGGAGAAGATAGCGCAATCGTCAATCTGGGCGGGATGCGCAAGGAGGTGTCGCTCGCCTTGGTCGACGAGGTAGCCGTCGGCGATTATGTGATCATCCATGTCGGTTACGCGCTGCAGAAACTCGATATCGAAGAGGCCGAGCAGACGCTGGCGGCGTTCGCCGAACTGGGCGCGATGAACGCCGACGGGGCGGCGGCATGAAATATGTCGACGAATTCCGCGACGGCGAACTGGCGAAGAACATCGCCGCGAACATCGCGCGCGAGGCCAGCAGCAACCGTAGTTATCGTTTGATGGAATTCTGCGGCGGCCACACCCACGCAATCTCGCGCTACGGTCTGGCGGATCTGCTGCCGGCCAGCGTGCGGATGATCCACGGTCCCGGCTGTCCGGTGTGCGTGCTGCCGATAGGCCGGGTGGATCAGGCGATCCGGCTGGCGCGCGAACACGACGTGATCCTGTGCAGCTATGGCGACACGCTGCGCGTACCGGCTTCGGATAACCTGTCGCTGATGCGCGCCAAGGCGGCCGGGGCGGACGTGCGCATGATCTATTCGACGCAGGATGCGCTGAAGATCGCACGCGACAATCCGGCGCGCGAGGTGGTGTTTCTCGCCATCGGCTTCGAAACCACCACGCCGCCGACTGCAGTGGCGGTCAAACAGGCAGCGGCCGAGGGCTTGGGCAATTTCAGCATCCTGTGCAACCACGTGCTGACCCCGGCGGCGATGCATGCGATTTTAGCTGTCGAAGGCGGCGTCGCGCTGGACGGCTTCGTCGGTCCCGCGCATGTCTCGACCGTGATCGGCAGCCAGCCCTATGAAGTCTTCGCGCGCGACTACGGCAAGCCGGTGGTGATCGCCGGGTTCGAGCCGCTGGACGTGATGCAGGCGATCCTAATGCTGGTGCGCCAGATCAACGACGGGCGCTCGGTCGTCGAGAACGAGTTCACTCGCGCGGTGACGCGCGAGGGCAACCGCAAGGCACAGGCGCTGGTCGACGAGTGTTTTTCATTGCGCGACTCGTTCGAGTGGCGTGGTCTGGGCAGCGTGCCGCACAGCGCGCTGAAGCTGCGCCCGGAGTTCGCCGCATTCGATGCGGAAGCGAAGTTCGGCGTCGGCTATGTCGCCGTGCCGGACAACAAGGCCTGCGAGTGCGCTGCGATACTGCGCGGCCAGAAACGCCCGCAGGAATGCAGGATATTCGGCACGGTCTGTACGCCGACCAACCCGGTCGGTTCATGCATGGTGTCGAGCGAAGGTGCTTGCGCGGCTTACTACAGCTATGGACGCTTCCGGGAGGAAAATACATGAGCGCAGTCAAGCCCGATTACACCCGAGCGCTGGACTGGAAGCACGGGCGCGTGGACATGTCCTACGGCTCCGGCGGGCGGGCGATGGCGCAATTGATCTCCGATCTGTTCGCCGCCGAGTTCGACAATCCCTATCTGGCGCAGGGCAACGACGGCGCGGTGCTGCCGCCAGCCAACGGGCGGCTGGTGATGTCCTGCGACAGCCATGTGGTGTCACCGCTGTTCTTCGCCGGCGGCGATATCGGTTGTCTGTCGGTGCACGGCACGATCAACGACGTCGCGATGATGGGCGCGCAGCCGCTGTATCTGGCCGCATCCTTCATCCTCGAAGAAGGCTTCCCGCTGGCCGACCTGAAGCGCATCGTCGAGTCGATGGCTAAAGCCTCTCGGGAGGCGGGCGTGCCCATCGTCACCGGCGACACCAAGGTGGTGGAGCAGGGCAAGGGCGACGGGGTATTCATCACGACGACCGGCGTCGGCGTGCTGCGCGAGGACGTCACGCTGTCCGGCAACATGGCTCGCCCCGGCGACAGGATATTGCTGTCCGGCGCGATAGGAGATCACGGCATGGCGGTGCTGTCGCAACGCGAAGGGCTGACGTTCGATGCGCCCATCGTGTCGGACACCGCGGCGCTGCATGGGCTGGTCGCGGCGATGCTGGATAGCGGCGCGGCTCTGCGCTGCCTGCGCGACCCGACGCGCGGCGGGCTGGCGACGACGCTGAACGAGATCGCGAAGCAGTCCGGCGTGGGCATGATGTTGCAAGAGAGTGCTATTGCGGTGAACCAGCCGGTGGCGGCCGCCTGCGAATTCCTGGGTCTGGATCCGCTGTATGTCGCGAACGAAGGCAAGCTGATCGCGATCTGCGCCCCGCAGGATGCCGAACGTCTGCTGACCGCGATGCGCGCCCATCCACTGGGCGCGGAATCTTCCATCATCGGCGAGGTGGTGGCAGACGCGCACGGCTTCGTGCAGATGACCACCCGGCTGGGCGGACGGCGCGTCGTCGATTGGCTTGCGGGCGAGCAATTGCCGAGGATATGTTGATTGAGCGAAAAGAGTAACGACAAGAAGGCCGCGACGGGCAAGATCGTTTTCGATCCCAAGCCGATACTGGACAGTTTGCCGCTGCTGCCGGGGGTGTATCGCTATTACGATGCCAAGGGCGATGTGCTGTATGTCGGCAAGGCCAAGCAGCTGAAGAAACGCGTCTCGTCCTACTTCCAGAAGACCAACATCTCGCCGCGCATCCGCCTGATGGTGTCGCATATCGTGCGCATCGAGACCACCGTCACGCGCTCGGAGGCCGAGGCGCTGCTGCTGGAAAACAACCTGATCAAGTCGTTAAGACCTCGCTACAACATACTGTTTCGCGACGACAAGTCATATCCATATATCGTGCTGACCGGGGACGAGTTCCCGCGCCTGACCTACTATCGCGGCACGCCGAATCGTCAGCATCAGTACTTCGGTCCGTACCCGAATTCGCATGCGGCGAAGGAAAGCATACAGTTGCTGCAGAAGATATTCCGCATCCGCACCTGCGAGAACAGCGTGTTCAACAACCGCACGCGTCCCTGCCTGCTGCACCAGATTCATCGCTGCAGCGGCCCCTGCGTGAACCTGATCTCGGACGAGGATTACCGCGCCGACATCCACAACGCGGTGCTGCTGCTGCAGGGCAAGCATCAGGAGGTCGAGCAGAAACTGAGTGCTGCGATGCAGCAGGCTGCCGAGACGCAACACTACGAGCAAGCCGCCGCATTGCGCGACCAGTTGCGCGCGCTGCATACCGTGCAGCAGAAACAGTTCGTCGAATCCACCGGCGGTGCGACCGATGCCGACATCATCGCGCTGGCGCAACAGGATGGCCTGACCTGTTTGAATCTGGCCATGGTGCGCGGCGGACGACATCTGGGCGACAAGAGTTTCTTCCCAGAGCATGCCGAGGACTTGAACGCGGAAGAGATCGTGCTGGCCTTCATCGCGCAGCATTATCTGGAGCGCAGCGTGCCGCCGCTGCTGGTGCTGGATGAGGAATGCGGCGACGAGACGCTGGCGCAGCTGCTTAGCGAACAGGCCGGACGTGCAGTGAAGATCAGTACCGCGGCGAGCGGCGATCGCAAACAATGGCTGGAGATGGGGCAGCGCAACGCGCTGCTGGCGTTGCAGCAGCGCATCGCGCAACAGGGCGGACAACAGAAAAGATTGGACAAACTGCGCGAGTGGATAGGGTTGCCCGATCTGAACCGCATCGAGTGCTTCGACATCAGCCACACGATGGGCGAGGCGACACAGGCTTCCTGCGTGGTGTACGAGAACCTCGACATGCGCTCGGCGCAATACCGTCGTTTCAATATTACGGACATCATCGCCGGCGACGACTATGCGGCGATGCGTCAGGCGTTGACGCGACGCTACCAGAAATTGGCGGATGGAGAGGGTGCGCGGCCCGATCTGGTGCTGATCGACGGCGGCCTTGGGCAGCTGCATATCGCAATGGAGGTGATGCAGGAACTGGGCTTGAACGACCTGCCGCTGGTCGGCGTGGCCAAGGGCGTGGAGCGCAAGGCCGGGCTGGAACAACTGATCTTCCCGGACGGTTCGGCCAAGCAGATGCGTAGCGACGATCCCGCGCTGCACCTGATCCAGCAGATACGCGACGAGGCGCACCGCTTCGCGATCACCGGGCACCGCGCCAAACGCGGCAAAGCGCGCACCGCCTCCAGTCTGGAAGAGATCAGCGGGGTAGGGGACAAGCGTCGGCGCAGCCTGCTGACCCATTTCGGTGGCCTGCGCGAAGTGGCGCAGGCCAGCGTCGAGCAGCTCTGCCAGGTCGAAGGGATCAGCAAGGCGCTGGCCGAAAAGATCTACCAGCAACTCCATTAACAGGCTGTTGAAAAACTACTGCGGTGGTCATCTGCGGCGTTGCGCGGTACTCGCTCCCTCGCCTACCAGCAAGGTATGTCTCGGTCGCTCCGTTCCGTGCGCCTTGCATCTGACCATCCTCGCTACGTTTTTCAACAGCCTGTGTAAGAAATAATCAATATCCTGTTGCCGAAGCGATTTGCCAACGGCTACACTGAGCGCATGTTCAGCAATATCCCCAATCTGCTTACCTGGCTCAGAATCCTGCTCATCCCGGTGTTCGTTTCGGTGTTCTATCTGTCCGACGACACGCTGAGTCCGCAGCTGAAAAACCTGATTAGTACAAGTGTGTTCCTGCTGGCGGCTGCGACCGACTGGCTGGACGGCTATCTGGCGCGCAGGCTTAACCAGTCCTCCGCCTTCGGCGCGTTCCTCGATCCGGTGGCCGACAAGCTGATGGTCGCTGCCGCGCTGATAGTGCTGGTCAAGCTGGGACGCGCCGATGCGATCATCGCCTTCATCATCATCGGGCGCGAGATCACGATCTCCGCATTGCGCGAATGGATGGCCAAGCTCGGCGAAGCCAAGAGCGTCGCGGTCTCGATGCTGGGCAAAATCAAGACCGCGTTCCAGATGATCGCGATCCTGTTGCTGCTGTATCACGACCGTCTGCTCGGCATCGATTGCCAGGCGATAGGCGCGTTGTTGCTATACCTCGCCGCGCTGCTGACGTTGTGGTCGATGGGCTATTATTTGATGCTCGCTTCGCCGCAATTGAAAAAACAGCAAAACTGAATTGATTTCTCAAGCTGCGTCTGTATAATGCGCAGCCTTCGGGGTGTAGCGTAGCCTGGTAGCGCGCCTGCTTTGGGAGCAGGATGTCGGGAGTTCGAATCTCTCCACCCCGACCAGGTTCAGGCAATGAAGATGCCAAGAAAAGAATTGTGCCCGTAGCTCAACCGGATAGAGCACCAGCCTTCTAAGCTGGGGGTTACAGGTTCGATTCCTGTCGGGCACGCCAAGTGTCTGTCGGAAAATGTTTCAATGGTGGCTGTAGCTCAGTTGGTAGAGTCCAGGATTGTGATTCCTGTTGTCGTGGGTTCGAGCCCCATCAGCCACCCCAAATCCAAAAGGGCCAGCGTATAGCTGGCCCTTTTTTCATGGTTCCACCGTATAATCGCGCGGGCATGCTCGATAAAATATTATTCATGCAGAGCGATTTCTCCAGAAAACTTTGGGTGCGATGATGGTTCCATTTCAGTATCGGCGGCTTTCTGTCGTCATGTTCGCGGCACTGCTGGCTCAGCCAACCTGGGCTCGCGAAGAGTCCAGTGAGCAGAATTACTTCCAGGAATTTCCGGTCGTGCTCAGCGCCTCGCGACTCAGCCAGCCTCAGTCGGAAGCACCGAATGCAATGACGGTGATCGACCGCAAGATGATCGAAGCATCCGGGTTCCGGAATATCGCCGATCTGTTCAAACTGGTTCCTGGGATGTATGTGAGCTACTACAAGGGTAACCAGCCTGTCGTCTCCTACCACGGCGCAACGGACCAATATGCACGGCGCATGCAGGTGATGATCGATGGGCGCAGCGTCTATCTGCCGCCAGTCAGCATGGTCGACTGGACGAATCTGCCGATCACGATCGACGATATAGAGCGCATCGAAGTCATCCGCGGACCTGCCGCGGCATCCCATGGCGCGAACTCCTTGCAAGGCGTGATCAGCATCATTACCAAAGATGCCAGCCAGATGAATGGCAAGTCGGTCTCGATGAGGCGGGGAACCCACGGCATCAACGATGTGTCGGCCCATTTCGGCGAGCAGGGCGAAACATTCGATTACCGCATGACTGTCGCTTATAACGCCGACAACGGCTACAACAATCTGACGACCATGCCCAATAATATTCCTCCAGTAGGTGGTGCTCAGCTGATGCTCAACAATAGTTATGACAGCAATCAGGCACGCATGGTTAATTTTCGGACGAACTACCGCCCCAACGGGGTCGATAGCTTCGATGTGCAAATGGGCTTCAATCACGACACCCAGGTTGCGGGATGGAAAGACAGCTTCGGAAACCCAGTCCATGATGTGATCGCCAACGCGGGCTTCATGCAGCTGGACTGGAATCGCGTACTGAATGCCTCGTCCGAACTCAGGTTGCGCTATTACCATGTCAAGCAGAGTCAAGGGGAAGACTTCGTTCTCGCCACCGGACATCGTGTCGTTCAGTCCAACAATACCGATCGCGATGAGATAGAGGTGCAGCACACCCTGCAAACCGGGGAGGGGAATCGCCTGGTCTATGGCGCTGGATGGCGCAGAGACGCGATTTCCGCTGATGGATATTCCTTGGCCATGACTGCGCTATTTGCCTTGCCGGCATCTTATGCATCCTCGTTTGCCTCGGATGAGTACCGGATATTCGCTCACGACGAATGGCGCATATCTCCGCAACTGTTGCTCAACACGGGCGCCATGTTTGAAATCGACCGTATGGGACATCAGCGATTGTCTCCACGCGTCGCGATGAATTATCACCTCGCACCTACGCAAACGATTCGAATGGGCGCTTCGGTGGCATATCGGACGCCTGCTGTGATCGAAGAGAACTATCAGACCATTCCGCAGCCTGGCCTATTGTTCGTCCCCAGCCAGACGGTGACCTCCCCTGGCTTGATACCGGAGAAAGTTCTGTCTCGGGAAATCGGTTATCTCGGTGAGTTCCACGATCTGGAAGCCACGTTGGACGTCCGTCTGTTCGTCGATGAGATCACCAAGGGGATTCTGATTTCCCCCGCTACGGGGATGTTTACGAACAGCGTATCCAGTCTGTACAGGGGAGTCGAAACCACACTTAAATACTCGCTGGACGAGCGCAAGGACCTGATATTCAATTTTTCCCATCAATCAGCCAGCAGCGACGTTACTCCCATTGGTACCTTGAGTCGCAGCATTCCCAAGAACAGTGCCAGTCTGCTTTATTCGCAGCGGCTTTCTCATAACTGGTCTTTCAATGCATCATATTATTATCAGGATATGGTGCAGCCCTATGACCGCGGTCCTATCGACTTTCAACCGTCGCAGCGTCGTGCCGATATACGCTTGGGCCGTAAATTCGCATTGGGTAAGGGGACTGAGGGAGAGGCTGCGCTGATCGTGCAGAACCTCTTCGACGAGCAGTACACCGAATACGTTGCGAACAACGCATTCAATCGACGCAGCTATCTCACTCTTACGCTTGATTGGTAAATCTGTGATCAGAATGCGACTTTTCCTGAGGTACAGTGAGGCACTGCTGTTGTGTCTGCTGGTTCTGCTTCCGCTGACGTCCCGGGCCGAGGGGCTGACGGTAACTTTACTGCTAAGCGACAGTAGCACGCCATATCAGGCTTTCCTCGATACTCTGAGTTTGCGTTTGCCTGCATCTATCAAGCTAATCGTGCAGAACCCGGTACGCAATGAAAATAGGGCGACAGGGGCGGACGATCTTGTGGTTGCGGTTGGCATGAAGGCCGCCGAGGCGGCTATTTCCACCAGCCTTCGTTCTCCGGTTCTGGCCGTAATGGTGCCCAAAGCCGGATATGACAGCTTGTTCCTGGGACAAAGCGCCCCATATGGCATTTCCGCCATCTATCTGGATCAGCCGTGGGAACGGCAGGTCGATTTCCTCTATGCGGTGATGCCGGATGTGGAACGGGTCGGCCTGCTGTATTCGCCCGAGACTCGCCTCGAAGTCGCCCCATTGCTCAACAGCGTGGCGAATCACGGCGGCTCAGTCGTCGCGCAGTCCGTGCAGTCGACCGACAGACTGTTTGCCAGTCTGGAGAAGGTGCTGTCCGGCAGCGATGTGCTGCTTGCAATACCGGATAGTCGCATCTACAGCGCTGCCAGCATCCGTAACATTCTGCTGACCAGCTATCGCCACGAGGTGCCGCTGATCGGTTTGTCTCAGGGATATGTCAATGCCGGTGCGCTGGCCGCGATATTCACGCTTCCGGAACAGATCGCCGAACAGACCGCCAGACAGATTGTTGCGTTCGATAAAAAGAGGGCGCTGCCCACGCCGAGCTATCCGGAAAATTTCTCGGTCGCCCTGAATACGCAGGTGGCCAGATCGCTGGAAATTCGTTTGCCTTCCGAGGATGAGATCCGCAAGCGCATGCGCAAGGCAGGGGAGGAGGGGCGATGAGGCGCTTCGGCATCCGCAGCCAGATCACTGCGCTGACGCTCATCCCGTTGCTGGTGGTGGTGATCAGCATGGAGTCCTATTTTTTACAGGACCGCTTTGCCGATCTAGAAAATGACCTGCAGGAACACGGCAAACTTCTGGCTCGTCAGCTTTCCGGCAGTGCCGAGTATGGCGTGTTCTCGAACAATCAAGCATTCTTGCAGGGCATCGCCGATTACACATTGATGCAAACCGATGTGCGCAGCATCGCCATTGTCGATGCCAGCTCCCAGATATTGCACTATGCTTATGATACAAAAGGTAAAAATAGAGATCGCAAAAATGGACAGAACGAATACCGCGCTCAAGTCGACCTGTTGAATCCCATCAGCGTCGATGCCAAGAGTGTATGGATATATCAGCCCATAGTCCCGACCCAGGTCGGGCTGGATGACTTGGTTGATGCACCCAAGTCACAGCAGATCGGTGCAGTCATCGTCGAAATGAGCAGGGCGCAGACCGAGGAACGCAAGTCGGAGATGCTCTGGTTCACGGTCAGTGTGACAGTTCTGATTCTGGCATTTCCCCTTTATGCGATATTTTTGGCCAGCCGCAATATTACATATCCGATCCGCCGCCTTAGCGATGCCGTACAGAACATTGCCCGAGGCAATCTCGATACGCGCGTCTACGTCTCCCAGAGCGGGACCCAAGAATTGAGCGATCTTGCCAATGGATTCAATCACATGACCGCTCAACTTCAGGAAGAACGAGCGGCCCTGGAAGAGCGTATCAACGAGGCGACTCAAGCGTTGCGCGAGAAAAAAGAGGAAGCCGAGCGCGCCAGCCACGACAAGAGCCACTTCCTCGCGGTGGCAAGCCACGATCTGCGCCAGCCCTTGCATGCGCTGGGACTGTACATCGCGGAATTGCAGCGCAAAGCTGTCGGCAGCGAACAACAACATTTGGTCGCACAAGTGGAACGCTCAGTCGAATCGCTTTCCACGTTGCTCAATGCCTTGCTCGATATTTCCAAGTTGGATGCGGGCGCTATTGTGCCGCATATGCAAATTTGCGACGTGGGCGCAATGCTCAAGCATGTAGCGGCTGATTACCAGATACTCTCCAGCCTGCGAAACATCAGTCTGGTCATTCGACCTTGTGCCCTGCATGTCCACAGCGATCCCATGTTGCTAGAGCGCATTCTGACTAACCTGGTCAGCAATGCACTGCGATACACCCCGCAGAATGGCCGCGTGATTATCGCCTGTCGGCGGCGCGGCGACAGACTGCGCATAGAAGTACGCGACAACGGCATCGGCATTTCCAAGAGCGATCAGGCGAATATCTATCGCGAATTCTTCCAGCTGAATCAACCGCAACTCGATTCCAGCAAAGGACTGGGCCTAGGGTTGGCTATTGTGGACCGTCTGGTCAAATTGCTCGGGCATCGGATCGATCTGCGTTCAGCTCCTGCCAAAGGAACGGTGTTTGCGGTGGAGGTTCCGATAGCTTCCGGGGCGATCGAGCCGTCCATGGGCAGCCCCATCGAATCGGAAACCGATTCCGCGACTGATAGCTCTACCTTGGCCGGCAAACGGCTGCTGGTGGTCGACGATGACGAAATGGTGTTGAACAGCACGGCCAGCATCCTGTTGTCGTGGGACTGCGATGTGACCTTGGCGACAACGGTGGCACAAGTCGAGCAGTACCTGCAAAGCGGCATGACGTGGGACATGATCATCAGCGACTATCAGCTGGAACACAACGCAACCGGAATCGACGTGATTTCCATGGTGCATCAGCGTCTGGCTAAAACTCTGCCGTGCATTCTGGTCAGCGGGGATACCGGTCCGACTGTGCTTAAGCTTGCCGCAGTAAGTGGCTATCATTTGCTGCACAAACCGGTTAAGCCCGCCAAACTGAGATCCTTAGTCATTCATCTGCTGGAAGAGTCGCGGTAACAATCAATTTTTCCGGATGTACAAGGGTGAAAACGTACTGCGTGAATCGCATCCATAATTCGCATAATGTATAAGCGGTGAGCCGCTTTCCATTGATTTCATTGGATTTCCAAAGGGTCGCGCAGCCTGTAAAACTGTTCCGAGTTTGACCATGTTCATGATTTTCCATCCTCCTGTCAAAGTGATTTTCGATTTCATACCAGCCTCAATTCCGGCTTTTGGGGTTCTTTCAGGCTCCGCTGATGCCGCTTTAAAACAGGCCCACGGGTGCCAATCTGGAAGCGGTAAGGATAGGTAACCACCCAATAGCCGTTGTCCTCTCTACGACCCTCCAATCGCCCCTCTGCCAGCAGGAAGCGAATCCGGCGAGACGTAACGCCCCAATCCCTAGCTGCAAATGAAACGGGAACATGGCTTTTCACGAAAGACACACGCCCGTTTTTTTCCATAGCGCCAGCTGGCACCTTCTCGGGCATTGGCTCATGAACCTGACGGGCAAGATATCCGCCACGCTTTGGCTGTGGTTTGGGACTCGACCAGTGCATTTTTACCGGAGCTTTAGTTTCGATAGACGGCTGCCCCCGCCCCTGCGGGACAGGGACAGCCGACGCCGAAAGCTCGCTGGTTGCGTTGTCGTTCGGGTCTTTCATCGTGTACCTCCTATGCGTTGAATTTGTACTTGCGGTGGGGTCTGCACCACTTCCGGCTGGCGTCTGCGGTCAGGGAAGGGGATGACGGTATGGGCGGTCTTCTGGCGACCAGATGCGGCGTACATCTGCCGCCAAAGCCGAGCCTGCGAGAACACCTGTTCGACGTTAGCCAGGTAAACGGCATCGAAGCTGCGACCGTTCGGCGCAATCAGCTCACGGCCTCGAACCATCCAGCCTTCCCAATAGACGCCGGGCAGGGCATAGCCACGCAAGACTCGAAGCATGCGGAAGGCCATCCACGGAATACGCGCCCCGCCTGTTTCCCAGTTCTGAATCGTGCGACTGGTAACGTCCAGCGCATCGGCGGCTTGCTCGCGGGTCAATCCAGCCTGACGGCGAAGATCGCGGAAATCTTCCGGGTCTATCCAGCGGCGTGAACGTGGCAGACGGCGGCTCATAGCTGCCTCCCTTCGATGAGTTTGGCAGGGGGATAGACCCACCACTTTTTCGAGAGGGGATGCTTACGCGCCCCAATTAGGCGGCCCTTTTGCGCCAACCGCGCCAGGTGCGATGCGCTCTTGCCTGTCACCTGGGCGAAGTCGGCAAGGCTCATGCCTTCCTGCTGGTGCAATGTCTCATTGCAGACGGTTTTGCTCATAGCGGCCTCCCGGCTTCGAGCAGGCGCAGGGCTGCGTAGAGGTGTCGCATGGCTTCCTGTACTTCGGGTTCGTCGGCCTCTTCGCCGGTCGATAGTTCGTGCAGCTGGCACGATGCCGCGTAGGTCAGTTCCTCGCGTTGCGCCTCGGTCAGCACGATGCAAGCTGCGGCTGCCGACTCGGGCGCGTCTTCGCTGCGCGAAGAGCGCGGCCCCTCATCAGGACAGCGCAGGTTCTGAGCTTTGCGGCAATTCCACGGCAGGCCGTCTGCAGGAGGCAGGGGGTCGGCTACGCCTAATTCCGGCCAGATGACGCTGACCGAACTTCCGCGACCCAGCTCTCGCGAAGGCTCCACGGCAGTACAGCCGCGAGAAGATTCGGGAACTTCGAGCAGACCTACGGCTTTTTTGCTTTCCGATTTACGCATGGCGACCTCCATGCGAAGGCACCGCAAACCAGCGCAAAGCCCCCCCAAAAACTGCCCGAAAAAGGTGGAACAGTATTTTTTGGAGCAGGTTTTCCGCTACAGGCCGCAACCCGTAAGGGATTGCGGGGTTTTGGAAGCGGTTTTTCCAGTCCCAAATTGAGACTGAACGGCTACGTGTTACTGTAGCCAGAAGCTGACCGAGCAGCGCACCTAGGGGAAAGGAGCGGAATTCCGGTAATCGTTGGAATGTAAAACGGGGCGTTTCGGGCAAAACTGTACCGCGAACCGTTCCGGGTTCGGTCTGCCTGATATTCGCATAATGTATATTTCTGACGGTTCAAAAACGGAATTCTGCTCGTCATAATTTCGCAAGTGTAAAACTCCCGCGCTCGCCGGTTCCGGTGTGCAAATCAGCACAGTTCCTAGCATTACAATCCTTAGTGTTGCCGCAGCTCCTCGGCTCTCGATGTAGCCTTTCCAGAATTCTCGCTTCTTGTCGCTGTTCGCCGTTCGCAGTTCTATTTCTGCAATGACTTGCATTTCGTCCAGTCCGGCTAGGGTGGCAAGTTGTATAGCTTCCTGATTGCTTGGATGGCGTTTTTCTTTTCTCCAGTTCGCGACAATTCCCGTTTGAATGCCTAGCACTTTTGCTAATGCGTAGTCGCTCGGTAGGTTTGCTCTGGTCTTTGCTTTGTCCAGCAGTTCATTTATTTCCATGATCTCCGCTCCTTCTGTAGGTGCAATTATGTTGCGCTGCAAAATTGTAGTTGACAAGACTACAAATTGTTAGTTATGGTGCGCTACCTGCATTTTTGTAGGTGTCCACGATGACAATCAACCACAGGAGCCACAAACATGAAAACCAAAATCGAAGTCCTCTCTGTCGAACACAAGTCAGGTCGCAGCAAAACCGGCACAGATTACAGCCTCGATATTTGCCAATGTATCGTCCGCGACGTTGATCCGGATGGTGTCGAAAAAATCCAGATCGGCGAACTCGTCCTCCCGAAGAATCACCCGACCGTCACGCCCGGCCATTACGAAGGCACGTTCGGCATTTCTGTCGGTCAGGACAAGCGCATCGGCGGCCGTCTCATCATGCTCACGCCGCTCAATTCCCCGCGTCCTTCTCTCTCGCCTCGTTCGTCTTCTGATTCGTCTCAAAAACCGGCCTAGTCCGGTTCCCGGCCTCCGTGTTGAGGCCGTTTTCATGGTTGCCTGTTCGTGTCAATCGCTGGCTGGCTCCGGTGTTCGGACGGGCAACCTTCAAAACGAAAGGGGAGTGTGCGCAATGAAAACTACCGATTTCCTGCTGCTTGTATCGCTCGGCCTTATCACCTTTTGGTCGTGTGTTGTGTATGCGTTCTACTGAATTCGCTGCTCGATCAGCGCATCCGTTCGGGCGGTTTCCCGGTAACTGCAAGGAGTGTATTCAAATGAAAAATTATCAAAAGGCTGTAGCTGTTCTGGTTGGTCTGGGTCTGTCTGTTGCTGAGGCTCAAGCCGCTATCGACGTGACCGCCGTATCTACCGGTATCAGCGACGCGCAAACCGCCATCTTGGCCATTCTGGGCGCGCTTCTGACCCTGTCTACTGCTATCTATGGTCTGGCCGCTGTCCAGCGCTTCATGAAGCGTCGCGCAGGCGCCTAATCATGGCATTGCAAGTTGGCGCGTTCTGTTATGCCTCTCCGGTGGAAGCGGGGCGCGCCGCTTGCTCTCAGTTTCAGCCCTCTACGGTGATATATGCTAACGAGGTTAAAACCGTGACATGTTCCGGTTCGGATGCCCTTACGGGTGATCTGCTCTTGCAGGTGGTCACAACTGACACCGCAACTCAAATTTCTACTGTTCAGAACATAACTCAATCGCTCACTTTTCCGCCCTGCGTACAGGAGGATTACATAGCCTATTTCGGCGTGATCTTCGGCGGCTTAATGGCGGTCTATGTGATCTGGCTGTGTGGTCGCTGGATGCTCTCATTCTTGGATTTCAACAGGGGCGCAAATGACTGATGCCATCAAAAAACAAGGGCGGTTTTGCGCGGTGGCTCTCGCCGTCCGCGCAATAACTGCCCTCCGTTTTTCGCTCTTTCTGTTGGTTGTATTACTCGTTTCGCCTTCTGTTTATGCCGAGGGTTCTGTGCCTGTTTTGGGGACTTACAAAAATACCGGATGCGGAACTACGGGCGGTGTCACTGCTTATGGTGCTACGTCTGCGGCCCTTTGCGCTGATGCTACTTCAAAAGGGGTCACTGGATACTATTGCTATAGTAGTAATGGTTCTACCCTTTATATGCGTAATTCCGCTCCTGCGCATTATTACTATTCTTCCAATCTTACGTGCAACGGTAGTTATAGTGCCTCCGGTTACTGCCCGGCGAATTCCATTCTTTCGGGTGGTTCCTGTCTCTGCGATTCTGGCTATTCTCCCGCTTCCGATGGTAAGTCCTGCGAAGTTGGCGTTCCTTTAACGGCTATCCAGCAAGCCGCACAAGCTGCGCAAGATGCTGCAATCGCCGCCGGTCACTCTGCCGGGGCTGCTCAAGCTGCCGAGGATGCTGTATTAGCTCGTCCCGAATACGATGGGGTTTGCTCGTCTTGTCAGGTCGGTGTTGGAGAAACTGCCGCCACTGCATACGACTATTCCGCCATTGAGGGCGCAAGTGCTGCCATCGCTGCCGACACTGCCGCTAAATCCGGTCTTTGGTACGCTGGCGGCATCGTTGCCGGGGCTTTAGATGCTCAGGCCCAACAGCTATCGCAAACAGCCGTGCAAGCTCATATCGCAGGGCTTAAAGCTCAAGCCATCCTCTCAACGATACCTACCGCCCCCGAGGTTTTAGCCTCTGTTGCCGCTGCCGGATTGACTGTTACTGCTGGCGCATTGGCTCTGGCTGGTGCACCTGCAATCGCCCCGATTCTCGCGCTCTCTGGTGCGTTGCATTCCGGCATTCTTGCCGCGAACATTGACACCGCAAACCCTCTCACGGCTGCGACTGTGAACAATGTTCTGGCGGGTTCTGTCGGTAGCAATGCGAATCCGTTTCAGGTGCAAATAATCTCGAAATCTGCATTGACTGCAACCGCAAATACCGCCGTCACCGCAACCGATGCCGCCCTTTCCGCTGGAACTGCTGTTGCCGTCATTACTGCCCCGAAATCGAATTGGCATTGGCAAGATCAACCGCAACCAGTACACGAAGCCGCCGCCACTGCCGGCGCAACTGCTGCCGTCGTAACTACGCAAGCCGCTGCACCTCCTGCTGCTGTTGCCGAGGCTGTCGATGCTGCCGTTCAAGCTGCCTACGCTGGTTTGAGTCCCGAAGCTGCTGCTGTTGCTGCACAAGCTGCCGCTACTGTCTCCGCTGCTGGTTACACTTCCGGCCAAGCTCAAACCGCTGGTGTTCAAGCTGCTGCGGGTTATACCGGGGGCCTCGGTGCGGCCTCTGCTGTTCAGGCTGCGACGGGTAGCGTTAACGGTCTAGCTACCGAATCCACGTTGGACAAGATCCTCGCGGCTATTAAGTCACCTTGGGCCGATCCTGTCGAAACTCTTGGGGCTGTTCCCGGTGATGAGGCTATCCCAACTGAGTCTCCCCAGTTCACCTATACCCCCGAGGTATTCGCTTCATCGGCTGGATGCCCTGCGCCGATTGTTTATAGTATCGGCTTCGGTATCGGGCAGAAATCAATTTCGTTTCAGCCGTTCTGTGACTTTGCCACAACTGTTCGGCCTTTGTTCCTCGCTATGGGTGCAATAGCGGCGTTCATCATCTTTGCGGGGCTTATGGGCTTATGACTTTTGTTACTTACCTGCTAACGCTTATTGGCCCCCTGGCTGTTCGTGTGATGATTTCCCTCGGCTTTACTGCGGTTAGCTTTGCCGGTGTTGTTACTGTCTTTGATTCCCTGATGCAAATTGCAAAAGATAATTGGTCTACGATGCCCCTTGCAGTTCTTCAATTGGCATCGTTGTCCGGCATTCCTGAAGCCTTGGGAATGATATTTGGAGCCTATACGGCGCGTGTTGCTGTGTGGTCGGTGATGAACGGCACAAAGTACCTTCTGCGATGATTGAACTTACAACAGGCGTCCCCGGATCCGGTAAGACCCTTTCTATGGTTGACCGGCTGAATAGACTTCAAACTAAGTGGGCGCGTGATCCTGCTGAAATCAGGCCCGTTTTCGTTTCTGGGATTCCTGACTTGGCGTTGCCTCACACACCGCTCCCTTTGAAGTCTGTACAGCTTTCAAAGTCTGCGACACCTTCGCTTGTGCCGGATTGGGAAGCCTTGCCTGATGGCGCGCTGGTTATTATTTCTGAGGCGCAAGGCTGTTTCCCGCCTCGTTCTAGTCAATCCACTCCGCCCGAACATGTCAGCTTTTTGAACGTGCATCGCCATAAGGGTTTGGATATCTGGCTTGATACCCAACACCCGAAGCTAATAGATGGCTCCGTCCGTGCGCTGGTCGGAAAACATCAGCATTATCGGCGGTTGTTTGGCGGTCAACGTGCGGTAGTTTATGAGTGGGATTCCTGCTCTGATTCCTTGTCTGGTATGGCTGCGGCTACTAAGTCGTTTTATACCTATCCCCGGCATGCTTTCAAGTTTTACAAATCAGCCGAAATCCATACAAAACAAAGCTTCAAATTGCCCTTGTGGCTTTTCATTCCTCTGCTTTCGGTGCCGCTTGCGTTCTATTTCATTCCGCATGCTTATGATGTTTTTGCCAATGGCATGTCAGGAAAAACGCCCGTTGTTGAGTCTGCTCCGTCAGGCTCCGTTTCTGCGGTTCCTGCCCCTGCTCCTGACTCTGAAAGCGTACCGTCTAAGCGTTCTATGGGTGTACCTGTGGCGATTTCTGCGCCCCTGCAAATCTCGGCCTGTGTCGCCTCTGAGAGCTTTTGCCGTTGCTACACGGCAACCGGCATCCGGTTAAAGATGAGCGATGCCGAGTGCCGCGCCGCTGCTGCATCGCCTAATGAGTTTTTTCGGCTGAATGAACAGGCTGTAGCGATTGCTGCGCCTCGTTCGGTTCCTTCTCCGGCGTTGCATCAATCTGTAGCTGCTCAAGATTTAAGCGCGCCTGATCTGCCGCAGTAGCCGTGCGGATTTCAGCCTGTGAATCTCTGACTTATCCACGGCTTTTGGGGATAACTCGTTACTGCTGACGGGTTTGAAAAAAAAAAAGAAATATAAAAAAGATGTATTGGGCAAGCGAAGCGCGTCAGTCCGGAGTGTGGGTAAGTCCCGAACCCGTAGGGCTGTCCATAGGGCGGGTTTTTGCCCTGTGGGCAGGGGACTTATCCATACGGCATGCGCTGGCCGCTTCCCGGTCGGTTTGGGGAGCCGCAAAGCGGCCGGGCGTAGCCCTATGCTGGCAAATGTTCCGGGGCGGTGAGTGGGTGGCCGTAACGAGAAGCGGCGCGTAGCGCCGCTTAACTTGTAATACGGACACATAAGCAACCAACTAGCGGACAAGTCGGTAACGGTGCGGGTTTTAGACGGGCTAGGAATGGAGCGGAGTAAATCCCGCAGGGATTTTTGAGCATCCAATCCGGTGCATATAGACGAAGTAGAGAAGGGCGCGCAGTAGGGCGCAAAAGGAAACCCCCGCAGGTCTGGAAACCTCGGGGGCGTGATCAGGTAGCAATTTTCGAGAGGCGTACCCAATGCAAAGCGATATACCGAACTATGTCGGAACTGTCAAGCCCCCCAAGCGTCAACGGTGGGACATTGCACTAGACCGGCCCAAAACCGGCCCTGTGCCGATTGCTGAAGAGCATGCGGCATGGCAAAGGGCTATAGCTCTCGGCCCCGTTCCTGAGTTCCGCGCAAAGCTCGTAAAGCTCCCGCACGGGCAAACTGAGGTTAGTGTCACGTCAGGGCATCGGGATAACGTCATTCGGGCGCGCATGGGCTTTAATCCCTTGCTTGATTGCGGAACCAAGCTACGGACAGTAGAGGAACAGGCCCGGCGTGACACCGAAAACCGCGCAAGGTCTGCAAAGCGCGCACGGCAAAACGTCCGGCATCTGGTCAAGTCGATTTTTGCCGATCACATGCTAACTTTCAGCTATCGCGAAAATGTCCTAGATCGCTCCAGGGTCGCCGCCGATTGGAAAGAGTTCGTTCGCTTGTTTCGCCATCGTTATCCCGACTGGCAATACCTCGCGGTTCTCGAAAAACAGGAGCGCGGCTCGTTCCATATGCACGTTGCTGTTGCCGGAAAACAGGATATACGCTGGTTGCTGCGCTGTTGGTTGATCGCGATAGGTCAACCCCTCGAAGAGGTCGCGGAGTGGTTGCATAGCGGCGTTAAACTTGGCGAGAAGTCTCTCGGTGCGGTCAATGTCGAGCCTCCGAAAAAGCGTTGGGGCGGTGAGCATAAGCAATGGAAGCGGGACAAGCTGTCCGGCTATCTCACGAAGTACATAGGCAAAGAGTTCGAAGAGTCGGACAAGAGTGCCAAAAAATATTGGCGTTCTCACGGCGTTCAAAAGCCCGATATCACGCGATTCTGGCTCAAGGCAAAAACCTATGAAGAGGCCGTGCGTGAGGCTCACGACCTCGTTTACTATCAGGGCGTGGATTCAATCTCTATGTGGGGCGATCAGTCTGCCGGGGTGGTCTGGATAACTGGCGAAACTCGGCGGGAAAATATCGGATTGCGAACTAGCGCGGCTCCCGATTGGGACTTGCTGGCTGACTGATTTCGGCGGCTTTACGGGCGCGGATTTTTCCGGCTATGTCGTAGGCTTTAGCGTATGCCGCTCGTCGTGATGGTAGGCTTGAAAGGTTCGGCATGCGGTTTAGCCATGCTTCGATTTCGTCTTGTGATACGGGGATGATTTCGGCAAAGAGTGGTTTATTCATGTTGAATAAATCGGCCTCTGGCTTTGAAACTATATAGGCCGAAATATCTATGCAATTCGGTCTAGTTGGGGATTATGGCGGCGGTGTTCGGTGTGTTGATCGAGGATCTCACGAGCTGGAAAACCTTGGAAACTATCGCGCGAAGAATCAATAACTTACCTTTCCATGATTTTCGCATAATGTATATTATGTCAAACCCCGTGGCTGGTCGTTGTCGCCCTCATCCTCGCCGTCGTTGACGGCGGACACATGGTTTGAAAGATTGGGACACTTGATTTGAAAGATTTGGACACATGGTTTGAAAGATTTCACCGCATCTATTTAGCCATGTGAAAATGATTTTGACACCAAACACAAAGGCCGGGGGTTAAATCCCGGCCTTTGCTTTGTCTGTTGCGCAGCCGGGGTTAGTCGGCGTTGGTTAAAACAGGCTGCCCATGTGCGCCATGTTGCGGGCGCATCCGGGGCTATGGCGCACTTCTCGCCCAGGTTGCTTTGCCCTGAAGTCCGAAAGGAGCTTCAATAATATCTATCCCGGTTCCTGTTACTCAGTGCGCTGTGCTTAGGCGCAGGCTGGCGACTCTGAATAATCTCCTGCGCCATGCGCTCGGCCTCTTTATTTCGCTGTTGTTCGACCCGTCCCCGCAGGTGTGCGTTTTCGGCTGTAAGCGCCGCAATACGGGCGCGAATTTCATCGTTGGAGAGGGGGCGCTCTGGTGCAGTCTTTGGTTTCGCCTTCCTGCGTGTGTCCAAGGCAAGTTGAAACTCGGCAGGCGTTACTACTGCACCGGCAAAACAGACACTGCCAAGCGTGTTACTCATACATCCCCGAGCTTATGAGGTCGTTCGCCAATTCGTCGCGCTTGGCGTTAAGCTCTTTAAGCTTCGCGTCTATTTCCGCAATCTGACGGCGGCGATCAGCCACGGGAACTAAACTATCCGCATATCCCAGCGTATCCAAGGCGGTCAAAAACCGCTCCGCGAGTAAATCGCCAAAAAGGTGATACATCCCGTGCAGTTCAATGTTGAGCGCATCGTGGTGAGGGACTCCATCCCAATATGGTAAAGGCTGCGGCTTCCCTGCGACATGGTTGCGTTCCAACGCGGCAAAACTGACAGGGAATCCACCCTCCCGTGCCCATTTGTCTATCCGCCATTGGTAATTGTTGGCACGGCGCTGAATATCGGCGCGAACAAACTCCGCCAAGTCATCCTTGGAAACCGGCGCATCCGTCAACGCCCGGCGCTGTTCTGTGAGTGCAGCAATTTGCGCATCTGCTTCGTGAATCTGAGCCTTGATGGCGTTTGCCGCATCGCGCAGTTGCGCTAGCAGCCCTTTGACTTTGGCGGTGGTCATTTATTACTCCTGGTTGTTGGAATGAAGGGCGGTTTTTTCAAACTGTTTGCTGAACGGCTTGATGAGGGGTTCAATCGCCCCACTTTTAAGCAAATTGGCGGCATCGGCCTCGGTCAGTTCGATTTCTGCGCCAACGTCGAATGTTTCGCCGCTGTGCTTTATCTTCGTCATGGTTTTATATTTCACTGTTGTTTTCCTTTTTGGGGGGGAGTGGCGTAGGTTTAGCTGCAGATTTTGCGAATGGTTCTTTCGGTCAGGTGATATTTGAGCGCAAGCTGTCGTTGTGTCATCCCCTCCGCGCGATCAGCCAGAATTAGCTTGTTGCGCTGTACGATCTGCAATATGCAAGCGCGGGGAATCTCCACACTTAGGCCGCCGAATTCGCCGCACAACTGTTGCGCGATCTCATCCCCTAGCAATTGGTGAATGGCATGCTCAAGCTTAGGCATGGAAGGGATATATAGGCGCACGCCGCCATATTGCGCGACCAGTTTGGCGGCAGCTTCATCTCCGATAAGCTGCGCGATTTCTTGAAACACTCCTGGATAATTTGTGCCGCGTGCTCGTGACAAAACAAAACTGCGCATCTCCTCCCCCTTTCTGTTTATGGCGGAACTGTATCCTCCCAAATGTAGGGGGTTAAGCCGGAACGGGTTCCGCCAGAGGAATGAGGCGCTGTGCGGCCGGAGGGATAACGCGCTTTCCTTTCTTACCCCTGCGCGGCCTTTGCGGTTTCATCCGTTGAAAAACGATTTCAGCCCATCATTTCAGCCCATCAAAAGAAAGCCCCCTTGCGGGGGCTATGGTGAGGAGTGGGGAGCGATCAGGATTCGCCTTTCAATTCGCGTTCAGCCTGAAGCCTTTCCCAACCCCATTTATTGCATACGTGCTTGTGCATCAGCACGTTCCTATCAGCCGTGACGGTAACCGCATCGCGCAGCATAAGGAACACTCCTGCTAAGTCTTCGCGGCGTAGCTGTACCGTGGCACGCTGGCAGTCATCCCCACTGGTGCTAGCCAAGTCGGAAAAAACATTGAGTACACATCGCAATCGATCAAGCTGGGAATGTTGTTCATCGAACTCGTCATCCGCGTTGAAGCCGGGGTTAAAGGCGGCGGGTTTCCAGTCTGGCGGCAACTTGATTTTGGTATTCATTTGCCACCCCCTGCGTTAATGGGCATTTCTGCCAGCTTTCCGATGCCCTTGTCTGCGATTCGCGCAACGTCGATAGCGGCGAAGGATAAAGCCCGAATACGCTCTGCCTCTGGGTGTTCCGGCATGTCGTCCACCAGCATGTCGTGAAGCATCTCCAACATATCTACCAATCGCGCGAGGCGTAATGAGTGCTCCAGAGCAATGGCTGCATGTTCTTGTTGGAGCTCGTTCGGATTGCTGTGCTTTCTGTGCGAATTGGGCTTGGATTCACCTCGGATGATTTTGGCATTCATGCTGCACCTCCCACTGCGCGGCGGTTAAAAGCGTCGCAGGATGCCGTTTCTTGTATTTGCTCCAAGTCGCACGCCTGTTTAACGGTAATTGCGCCCGCCATCGTCAGGGCTTGAATCAAGCCGTGGATATATCCGGCATAGAACGGGGAGGTGTCCACCGCCTCGATACGGGCGATGACGAAACGATAAGCGCGGTGCTGGGCGAGGGTCGGGATGCTGGGCGCGGTTACGCCTGGTGCGGATTGAATCATGGCAATTCTCCTAGTTTGGGTTTCTATTCCCGCCCTACCGACGCCAATCGGGGAGGCGGAACTGTGTGAGTTGGCGTACCGGGTACTAGGAACCGGCGCATCCGAAGATGCCCCACACAGCCCGCCAAAACTTGGCTTGCCATGCTGACGGACATTGCCCATACAACGGGCGTAAAAAAACCGCTTTGGGGGGCGGTTGTCCGCCTAGTATTACCTGGACGCCAATCCAGTATCACGTTTTTTGCGTGACGTGCGCACTGTGCCGGAAGCGGTTTTAGTCGTCAAGCGGTTTTTAGCTATTGGTGTTGCAAGGGGTGCGGTGTTGTCCTAGACTGCGCTTGTGTGTAGCAGATGCGGAGCCGTTTCGGGCGTTAAGGTTGGGGGGCGCGAAAGCGCAGCATCAACTCCCGCAGCTACACATTCCATCGACCGATTTCGGCAAAGTTTTAAATCCCCCTTTCCCCTAATTTTTGTCTCGCCTTATCAACCATACAGGCCATTCGCTTTCAGCAAGTGGCGGGACTGCCTCTGTATTGCGTACCGCCTTGTCGATGATTTCCCCATCTTCGTTGGTGACGCAGTAGGACAGGGATTTAAACTCTTCAAAGGTGATTCCAAATATCATGCCGTCGGCAGGTGGCTTCATCTTTTGGCGACGCATATAAAGCCGATCCCCGCCGCCCCCAGGGCGAGCCTCAGTTTCAACATCGCCATTCGGCATAAGAAAAATCGAAATCCACGCCATAACATAACCCCATCGGAAATTTTAGACCGACACCTTACCCCGAACACCCCCGCCGCCCCATTTAGAAAGCTTTGTAAATCACCTCTTTTTGTCCGCACAGAGCAACGCCTACCCGCATCACTCAAACGTCTCAAATCGCGTTTTTGTCGGTTTGTGATTTCGGATTGAAGTGCATCAATGCGCCGATAATCTTACTGGCTTTCTCGCTGGAGCAAAAACGCAAATCCGAAACGCCGTGATGATGCTCCAGCCAGTGGCGCAAACCTTGTGGATCGTGCTGCCCTTTCCAAGCATCCCACATGGCGGCGATCTTGCTGCGCTGCGCGTAGCTTGCCGCCCAGGGTGCGCGGCTGTCTTGCATGGCGGCTTCATGACGGGCGGTAGAGATAAAGCCAAGTCGGGCGAATTCGTCCATCACCAGGGCAAAGCCCGCCTGTGTCAGTTCGGTGGATGACGTTACGCCCGCCACACGCTGCAACAAGGCGCGATAATCCGCATCGCTCATATCCAGCCGCTTCCGCGCAATCTGCACTTGCTTGATGCAGGCGGCGGGTAGTGTGGAGCGGCGTGCGGAGGGCATGGCTACAGCCTTCCCAGCATAGCTAGGGTTTGGTGATTCACTTCGCCAAACTCTCGCTTGGCGTACACAAAGGCGCGTGTCAGGGCGCGCAAGCCCCCTACCCCTTTAGCCTTTTTGATACACCATTCACGGGCGGGTTTCCCTCCGATGCCGTGGGCAGCCATAATCAAATCAACGTCCTCATCCGGCACACCCTTGATTTCCACGCGGGCGGCTTCCATGCGGCTGGATAGCTGCCCATGTTTGCCACCTGCCACGCGGCGATAGATTTCGCCGTTGCTCAGAAAGGCGATACCGAATAGCTTGCGGTCGGTGAAGTAGCGCAGGCCGTTCAGTACGCGAATGCCATGTAGCTTGTCGGCGTCACCGATATGCTGCGCTTCATCCACGATCAGCAGACCGCCGCGCCCTTCAGTGCGCTCTTCGATCATGCGCTTGATGGCGAAATCATCATCTTTGCGTCCGCCGCTTTCTCGATCAGGATGCACTTCATCTGCAATGAGTTGAAGCACGGCTTTGAGCGATAAGGAAAACTCGCTCAAGGTGACGACCCATACCGGGCATTTGAAGCCTTCGCGCTTGCGGCATCGGGCCAGATAGGGCTGGATAGCCTGTGTTTTTCCCGTGCCAGGCGGAGCGGAGATTTCCATCAGTTCACACAGTTCGCGCGCCTGCTCGAAGCTGCTCCAAATCTTGCGCGATACGGCGGTTTCGATAAATGCAGGCACGGAAGATTGGGCAGCAGCACGTTCATCGTCTAATTGGGCGAACCATGCCTCCAACCTTCTTTCCAATTCCTCGGCCACGCTCAACTCACCTACATAGCGGCTTTCACCACGTAATGAAATGGGATTTTCTAACCAGGTTCGCAGACGCTCCACAGACGAACCGTAGCTTGCTCCCCCTATTCGATACAACTCCGCTTCTGTAACGATTCTATGCAGGCTGTAACCTTGCGCTAATTCATCGGCGATACGATCAGCGAGCGGCTTACAGCGATTTCTTATTACCTCGTAATTATTCACTTTAGTATCTTGCATGGCGTTCCTTTCGTGGTTATGCCGTCCCGAAACGCTTCATGCGTTCGGCTTCTCGCTCTTCTCTGATGCGCTGATATTTCTCGACCTCTGATTCGTTTAAGTTATTAGGCTGTGACGGCTTTCCCTTGCCCACGGTTTGGCCGGTGGTAGGGTCGTACCAGACGCCCGGCGATAATTCCTTGAGCTTAGGCTGTTCGAGGGGCGTTTCCGGGATGCCCGGCTTTTCGATGGTGATGGACTGGATAGCCAGCAATTCAGCCTGTGCGGGCAAGGTAATCGGCGAGGCTTGCCGAATTTCCCCGAACGCCTCTCCACGCGGTTTCTTGAATGCAGCCTTATCGATGCAATGCTGCGCGGCGGTCTGTTTATCTCCTACCAAGCCAATCTTGTTGGCATCGCATACCCAGCGTTCTCCGTCATAGACCAAGACAGGAATAGCCGGATCTTCCGGGTTGTAGAAAACGGTGTATTTTTTGGATCGAGCAGCTAGTGGTAAATCAGCCAGAGTTTCCGACCAATAGCGAATTTCACCATAACCTGGAAAGGTAAATCGGATACTCGCATCCTTGTTATTGAGGGTCAGCGTTTTTTGTTCCAGGCATAACAGTCGCAGGTCTTCTGCTGTGACGCGCGGCCATTCCTTGTGCGGCTCGGCCTTCATCAGGGCGTCGTAGAGCTGCGCAGGGGCGTTGCCATCCATGCCTTGCCCTCGGTGCGCGTGCTCGTGGTTGAATTCTTCCAGCGTTTCCGCCAGCTTGGTGGCGTAAGCCTCAATGGGAATGGCCTTATTTCGGTCAAAGTCTTCCGGCTTTGATACGGTGTTCTTGCCGCAGTATGCGCCTTGAAATTCGGGCAGTTTGTCCAAGTGGTTGGCAATGTATTTCCAGAACGATTCGATGGGTTTTTCCTGCCCGCGATAGGGACGCGCCCAATCAACCACGATGCCCATGCGGGTGAGCGCGCCCAACTGGTCATCCTCGTTAATTTTGAAACGGTAACGAGTCTTTTGCCCGCCTGTGACCGCCTTTGCCGCGTATTCTCGGCCATTGTCCAGCAATGCTTTGCCTGGCTTTATACCGACGCGCGCCAGAGCCGAATGAAACGAGGCTAAAACAAGGCTGCTGGTGGCGTTGAATCCACCGCGTGCGCCCAATACACTGCGGGTTCGCATGTCACACCAAGCCACGATAAACGGGCGGCTGATTGTGCCGTCCGGCCAGCGGCAAAACACGTCTGCGCGCCGGCCATCTGAAACCCAGACTTCATGCAGTGCATAGGCCGTAAAGTCCCGCTCGGCTGCGGGGAATGTGGCATCGAAGGCTTCTTTGCCATTGCGCCCCAAGATAGTGATTGGTCCTGGCAGCGCATTGAGCTTCCGCAGGATGGTTTTGTCGGATGGGAGCACCCAGCCTTTCCGTTTAGCTTCTTTGCGCGCTTCCTTGATAACTACGCGGGCAGGAGGTTCGGAGGTCGAGAGATAGCGCGCCTTGATCCAATCCCACGCTTCGCCCGACAAATTGGCTTCCTTTGTGCGCCCCTTGTAGCTTGGCAGCAATAGCGCAGCCCATAATTCACGCGGCTTCCCTGCGATTACATCGCGGGCGCGCCATAGGGTAACTGGGGAAATATTGAATTCGGCATGGATGTGCGCCTCGGCGTTGCGCTTGGTTTCGCCCGCTGCGCATAGTTCTTCAAATGCCATCACAGCATCACGTAAATTTTCAGCTCGTTTTTTAGATGTCGATGGGGCTTGGCGATAAGCCTTGTGCAGGGCATCAAGGTCAATCTGGAGATCGTTGATAGTTGCCCCATCTGTAATGGCAACCAGATTGCTGCCGAGAGGTTCGGGCGGTTGTATCGCCCAATACTGCGCCTGGGCGGTGTCGGGTAACGATGTCAGCGGGATAACCCATCCGTCAACGCCCTTAACTGCACCTGCATATTTTGCGGAATCACAATTTCGGCGAATATGGCGAACTGATAGCCCGCAAAGCTGCGCGGCAGTATCAGTTTGCAGCAGGATATTGGAGGGCGCTTTCACGGATCAGCTTTCGACTATCACGCCATGTTTAATGCCCAGTACAACGGCAATCCGGTGGGCGTTACCACGCAAACATTTTGAGTCGCCGTTCAGCACCTTCTTGACGCTTTCCGGGTTGAAGCCATGCTTTCGTGACCACCCAGTAACGGATTCGCCGCGATAGTTGAATTCATTTCTGGCCTGCTCAAGAGTTTTTAACTGGCTCATGTATTGCCCCTTATGGTGGTAATATTCTCAATTATTCGGGAATAATAGTTCAGAATAATTAACCTGCGCAAATTATTTGTTTGGTATTTTGCATAGATAAAATGATTTTCATATAGTCAAAATGACCATAGGCGAACGCATCAATAAAGAACGTAAGCAACTTGGATTTAGCCAAGCCGCCTTTGCTGCCCTTGGCGGGGCATCAAAAGGTTCTCAAATTGCTTGGGAAAAAGGGAGCGCATTCCCCAATGCCGCCGTGCTGGCTGCCTGGGCAAAAGTCGGGGTTGATGTAACTTATGTGCTGACGGGTGAGCGCACTAAAGAGCAAGCTCTATGGAGCGTACTGAATTCCATTCAAGGCTTCTTGCAGCTTATCGCCCACGATGAAGAGTTGCGGGAGGCCTGCTTATTGGCAAACGACGAAATTGAGGCATCCAAGCGAGGTGAGGACGTAGGAAACAAGGCTGAATTAGCCATCTTTGCATTGCTTAAGAAAAGCCCTGCCTTGCTACTGGATCAGGCGCTGTTTGAAGACATGCTGGAAAAACTGGAATTTGTTTTAGATGCAAAGGAATTAACGCTCAGCTCAAGCAGTAAGGCAAAAGCCGTTATGCACTTGTATCGAGCCGTACAGGCTGCCGGGCGGCGCATTGATTTAGACATGGTTGAATCCGCGATCAAGTCGGTATCGCCCTGAAAATCAAATTTCCACGTCCGCAAAGGGTTATTTTGTGGAAGATGTCACTTCAAACCATCAAACCCCATATTCCGCTGGACTTACAAAGGCGCGGACATGTTTTATTGAATGTCCGCGACATGTCCGCATGTCCGCGTAAATTTCACGCGGACATTTTAAGATTTACACCTTTGAATTTTTGCTTGTGTCCCACAGTGGCGAGGTTTTGCAGCGTTTACAGTCTTTCAAACCATGTGTCCGTGATTGCTGGTACATGTCCGCGGTCATGGCGATTTTAGCCATTTTGTCCGTAAATCTTTCAAATCCAAAATTTCAGCCTATCCCGCGTAAACCCTTGTAGTCCCGGCTCTTCCCACTTGTTTTGGGGATTTGCCTAATCTTTCAAACCATGTGTCCCCGGTAATTTGTAATCCCACCCCTCCCGTATTACTTGGCGCGGGTTCTTTCGTACTCTGCAGATATTCTTGCCAATTTCTGGCTCTGCTCCGATTCAATCTGACTCCAGGTAAATCTCCATTCCCAATTTCCTGACGGCTTGCCGGGAAAATTCATTCTATGTTCGCTGTTCAATCCGAGGACATCCTGCATCGGGAAAATAACGGTATTGGCCACGGAGGCTGAAAGCGCCCGCATCATGTCCCAATGGATAGCCTGACCATCGCTGTGCAGATATTGTTGTGCAAAGGTTTTTTCGCGATCAGGTAACGAACTCCACCAACCCAAGGTCGTGTCGTTATCGTGGGTGCCGGTATAGGCAACGGTATTCGATACATAGTTGTGCGGCAGGAACGGATTAGCCTCGGTATCCCCGAAGGCGAACTGCATGACGCGCATGCCGGGCAGTTCGAATTTGTCGCGTAGTTCGGCCACATCTGGGGTGATTATCCCTAAATCCTCGGCAATGATAGGCAATTGGGGGAAGCTATGCTTCAGCGCATGAAACAACTGTTCTCCGGGGGCGGCGACCCACTGTCCGCCGATGGCGTTAGGCGCGTCGGCCGGAATCTCCCAATAAGCAGCGAACCCGCGGAAGTGATCGACGCGCACCAGATCGGCATGACGGAATGCATGCCTCATGCGCGCTATCCACCAAACGAAGCCGGTTTGCTCATGAGCATCCCAACGGTAGACGGGATTTCCCCAGAGCTGGCCGGTTTCGCTGAAATAATCGGGCGGCACACCGGCAACCACCGTAGGACGCCCGCTTTCGTTCAGCTTGAACAGTTCCTGATGCGCCCACACGTCGGCGCTCTGATAGGCCACGAAAATGGGGGCGTCGCCGATGATCCGGATTTCATGTGAGTTGGCATATTCCTTCAGCCGTAACCACTGACGCGCGAAGCACCACTGACCAAATTTCCAGAAGCCGATCTCGTCGGCGTATCGCGTTTCAAAATTACGCAACGCTTGTTCGTCTCTGCGCACCAGCTCGTCCGGCCAAGAGTCCCACTCCCGCCCGTCTTGGTGTTCTGCGATCGCCATGAACAGAGCATAGTCCCGGAGCCAGTCGCCCTCCTCTTCGCAAAACGAATCATATTCATGACGCATCCTGCTGTTTGTAGAAAGGAATCGCTTGGCGGCGCGATGCAGGCGTTCTATGCGAAATGATTGCGTCAGCCCGTAATCAACCCGATCGGCAGAAAAATCCGGCAACGCTTCCAGATCGTCCTGCTCCAGCCATCCCTGATCGGCCAGTTCGGTAAGGTCGATCAACAGGAGATTGCCGGCGAAGGCCGAACGACTCATATAGGGCGAATTTCCGGGGCCAATCTCGCCCAGCGGCAGCACCTGCCAGTATGACTGTCCCGCACTAACCAGCCAATCGACGAAACGGTATGCATCCGCGCCCAGATCGCCGGAACCAAACTTGCCGGGTAGCGATGTGGGATGAAGCAGGATGCCGCTTGCCCGAGAATTCAACATAGGCGTGTAATCTTTATTAATTTAACGTAATGGAAATGGCAGTCGGTTCGGCATTATTCCGATGCACGGCGCATTGCGCCGCCCGCTTCCGGACTTCCCCCACCCTGGCTGATGGGCTCGAACAGGTTCATAGGAGGCGGCAATTTCAGCATATGATATAACTCGGTCAAATTATGACGGAACAACCGGTCGAAGCTGGAGACCGAATGCGACGGGTTATAGTCGCCAAACCACCAGAACCAGTCCGAGCTCTCGCAGGAGCGCAGTTGTTTCTCAGCCGCATCCTGTTCTACCTGCGTGAGGCGCCCACTGGCCATGACCATGTCGAAACTCTGCTTTGCGATGCATAACAGATCCCAGGCACGGTTCTTGTCCGGCGAACCTATCCAGGTCGAGAAATTGCCGTATACCCAACTGCCGGCGACGATGCTTTCAAGGCTGTGCGGGCGGGCATAACCAATCGCAGCAGGAGTCTCGGCATTCTTGAGGTAATCGGAGTAAGTCGTCGTGCGTATCTGAGTGCTCGATTCGAGCGCGGTATACAGTTCATCGAGAAAATAGAAACCGTTATATGGGTAGTACTCCCAGGCATTCTCTCCATCCAGGATCACGCTGATTATGGGCGTCTCGCCTTCGGATGCTTGCTGAACGATGCTCGCGACCTGATCGACGAAATGGGTGGCCGCATCCTTGCCGTGCCAACGTGAATACTCGAAACCGATCAGATCGGACAAATGATCATCCCGGAAGAAGCATTGCAGACCTTCGCCCTTCTGTGCCAACCGATAGGGACGGTACAGGAACTGTTCACGCGCCGGGATGGCCGATTTGGCCTTGTTCAGACTATTGACCAGCACACCCTCCCCGCTCGCGGCCCAGCGGCATCCTTCCGCGGCGAGCACTTCCAGTGTTTCGGTCGAGATCGAGCCTTCGGCTGGCCACATCCCCTGCGGCTCCGCGCCAAAACGGTCACGATGACTGCGCCGCGCCAAGCGTACATGTTCGGTCACACGCAAGCGTCCCTTGGGATAGTGCGGCGACTTGGGCAACGGCACATCGGGCATGGCTTCCCTGGCACTGGCAAAGTCGATCATCAGCGGCGCCAGCGGATGATAGTGCGGCGTCGCGGATATCTCGATCTGTCCCGATTCGGACAGTTTTCGGTAGCGAGGAATGATACCGGTAACCTTTTGTCCGATCAGGTCGAGCAACTGCTTGCGATCCTCGTAAGTGAACCCCTCTGCCTTGCTCATCAGGTGGGCCACCAGTGCATGTTCGCGACGCACGCTCTCGCCGCACCAGACCAAGTGATACCAGGTCAGCAGGTCCGACAGGTATTGCCCAGACAGATAGGATAAGGCGGCCTCGCCGTCGCCGTTCAATCGAGTGAACAAATCCAGCAAACGCTTGTAGGCCGGATAGGGCGCAATCATCTTGGTGTGGTTGCTTCGGAAGCAGGCATCGAAAACCAGCTGACGCTGTTCTGACGAGAACTGGTTGGGATCCTCGTGTGCCAGCAGTCGCAACAACGGATCACGCAATTGACCGGTCGCGAACTGGTCACAATAGTCCTCGATCTGGTCGAGCAGGATGGGTACGAAATTAACCACCGCGCGCACCTTGGGATGGCGTTCGAGATGATAGGCCATGTCGGTGTAATCCTTGATGGCGTGCAAATAAGTCCAGGGTAATACGAAATCGCCACTGGCATAATCGCGATAATCCGGCTGATGCATGTGCCAGAGGAAAACCAAGTCAGCAGATTTTTTCATTTGAGCAATATGTAATCATTTCAATCTGTTGTTGGTTTTTGTTAACCAAAATTATGAGCTATTGGTTTTGGTTGACGAAAGCTATGTTAACGAAAGCTGTGAGATTTTTGCCCAAGCATTTCAGGCGTGATCAGCACGACCCCATTGGGGCTGACCCGGAAGCGCTTACGGTCTTCCTCCATATCCACACCGACCTGCAAACCGTCAGGTATCTTGCAATTCTTGTCGACGATCACGCGTTTCAATATCACATGGCTGCCGACATTGACGTTGGGCAGCAACACCGAATCCTCGATGTTGCAATGACTGCATATGCGCACATCCGAGAACAGCAAGGAACGACGAACCGTGGAACCGCTGACGATACAGCCGCCGGACACCAGCGAGTCGATCGCCATGCCTCGTCGCCCCTCCTCGTCGAACACAAATTTGGCCGGCGGCAATTGCTCCTGATGGGTCCAGATCGGCCACTCCTGATCGTACATATTCAGATCCGGGATGACCTTGGTCAGCTCCATGTTCGCTTCCCAGAACGAGTCTATAGTTCCGACGTCGCGCCAGTATGGAATATGGTCGTCTCCCATACCCACGCAACTCTGGTCGAAGCTCTGCGCGAACACGCGGTATTTTTCGACCAGATAGGGAATGATGTCCTTGCCGAAATCGTGACTGGAGTTCGGATCGTCGGCATCGCGGATCAATTGCTCGAACAGGAACTTGGTGTTGAACACATAGATACCCATGCTGGCCAGCGCCTTGTCCGGGTTGCCCGGGATCGGAGCCGGGTTGGCGGGTTTCTCGGCGAACTCCACGACGCGCCCGTGTTCATCCACCTCCATCACGCCGAATGCGGTCGCGTCGGCCAGCGGCACTTCCAGGCAGGCCACGGTCATGTCGGCCTTGGTGTCGACGTGGTAAGCCAGCAACTTGCCATAGTCCATCTTGTAGACATGGTCCCCCGCCAGGATCAACACGAATTCCGGGCGGTTCTCACGCAGGATATCGAGATTCTGGTAGACGGCGTCGGCGGTGCCCTGATACCAGTGCTCCTCGGATACGCGCTGCTGCGCCGGCAGGATGTCGACGAACTCGCCGAACTGGCCGTTCAGGAAGGACCAGCCGCGCTGTATATGACGGATCAGGCTGTGCGACTTGTATTGCGTGGCGACGCCAATACGGCGGATGCCGGAATTGACGCAGTTGGACAGCACGAAATCGATGATGCGGAACTTGCCGCCGAACGGAACGGCCGGCTTGGCGCGCCAATCGGTCAGCTGATGCAGGCGGCTGCCGCGCCCGCCGGCCAATATCATCGCGTAAGTCTGCTTTGTGATGCGACTGATAAAACGTGGCGACGCATCGCCTGAAGTGAGATGGTATTTCTTCTGCAGATAACCTAGTTCAGCATTCATTTCACATCTCCGTTTGTTTGCATGTCTAGCTCCTGCATTATCGTTTACAATCGACTCAACATACAAGAACAGCGGGGAGAAATAAAGTGAATACACCGTACGAGTTGCTGCTGCAGGCCCGTCATCACGACCCGTTTGGATTGCTGGGCCTGCATCGCGAAGGCAACGAATGGGTCATTCGGGTCTATGAACCCCATGCAACCGGTGTTGACCTGCTCAGCAAGGCCGGAAATTCTTCTCTGGAACAAGTTCATCCCGGTGGCGTATTCGAATGGCGCGGCAAAGACGAGCCCGCCCGGCCCTACCGCCTGTGCCTGCACTACGGCAACGCCACTCACGAGATCTGCGATCCTTACCAGTTCCCACCGCACATATCCCCGCAGGATCTGCACCTGTTCAGCGAAGGCCGGCTACATCAGGGTTATCGCATGCTCGGTTCGCACAGCGTCGAGATCAACGGTGTCAGAGGCGTGCGTTTCGCCGTCTGGGCACCGAACGCCGAACGCGTCAGCGTCGTCGGGGAATTCAACGGATGGGACGGGCGCGTGCATCCGATGCGTTCCCACGGCGCCAGCGGCATATGGGAGCTGTTCCTGCCCGAAATCAAGCCGAACGCGCTGTACCGCTACGAGATACGCAACCGCGCCACCGGCAATATCCAGACCAAGACCGATCCTTATGCGCAGGGCTATGAGTCTCGCCCCGGCACCGCCTCGCTCGTCACACCGCCCTACCAACACCAATGGCAGGACGCCGCCTGGATGAAACAGCGCGGCCAGTGGGACTGGCTGCACGGCGCGATCAACATCTATGAGATCCACGCCGGATCGTGGAAGTGCCATCCGGACGGACGCCCCTACAGCTATCGCGAACTGGCCACCGACCTTGTGCCCTACGTTAAGGGCATGGGCTACACGCATATCGAGTTGATGCCGGTCAACGAGCACCCGCTGGATGAATCGTGGGGTTATCAGGCCACCGGCTATTTCGCGCCGACCAGCCGCTTCGGCTCGCCGGATGACTTGCGCCACCTGATCGACACCTGCCACCAGGCCGACATCGGCGTGATCCTCGACTGGGTGCCTGCGCACTTCCCGCAGGACAGCTGGGCGCTGGCCCGTTTCGACGGCACCGCGCTGTACGAGCACGAAGACCCGCGCCTCGGCTTCCATCAGGATTGGGGCACACACATCTTCAATTACGGCCGCAACGAGGTAAAGAGCTTCCTGATGTCCAGCGCGCATTTCTGGCTGTCCGAATTCCACTTCGACGGCCTGCGTGTGGATGCGGTCGCCTCGATGCTGTACTTGGACTATTCGCGCAAGGCCGGCGAATGGATACCCAACAAATACGGCGGACGCGAGAACCTCGACGCGGTGGATTTCCTGCGCGAGATGAACATCATGGTGCACGAGGAATTCCCCGGCGCACTGACGATGGCCGAGGAATCCACCGCCTGGCCCGGCGTGTCCCGCCCCGTATATCTCGGCGGCCTCGGTTTCTCGATCAAGTGGAACATGGGCTGGATGAATGACACGCTGAGCTATTTCCAGCATGACCCGGTGCATCGCCGTTATCATCAGAGCCAACTCACCTTCGGCCAGCTCTACGCCTACAGCGAGAACTTCGTGCTGCCGTTCTCCCACGACGAGGTCGTGCACGGCAAGGGATCGCTGCTGTCCAAGATGCCCGGCGATGCCTGGCAGAAATTCGCCAACCTACGCCTGTTGCTGACCTACCAGATGACCAGCCCCGGCAAGAAACTCAACTTCATGGGCAACGAGATTGCCCAGGGACGGGAGTGGCAGTCGAAATGGGAGCTGGAGTGGTGGCAACTCGGCGAGGACTACCACCGCGGCGTGCAGAATCTGACCTGCGACCTGAACCAGCTGTACCGCAAACTGACGGCGCTGCACGATCAGGACTTCCAGCCGGAGGGCTTCAGCTGGATAGACTGCAACGACGCGGAGCATTCCGTGCTGTCGTACCAGCGATATGCCCGCGACGGCTCCAGCGTCATCGTCGTGCTGAACCTGACGCCGGTCCCCCGCAAACATTACCGCATCGGCCTGCCTGCCCTCACCCAATATCGCGAAGTGCTGAACAGCGATTCGCAATATTACGCGGGCAGCAACATCGGCAATGCCGGTCTGATCCAAGCCGAGCCGACGCCGTGGATGGGCCTGCCCTACTCCGCCATGATCTCGTTGCCGCCGTTGGCCGGAGTGATCCTCGTTCCCGAAGCCTGAAGAAAACCGTAGTTGATTTGAATTGACCATTATGTCGAAACTCACTCAATCGCCCGCCTGGCAAGCACTTAAGGCACACCACCAAGCCGTCGAGCCACTCTCCATGCGACGGATGTTCAACGACGATCCGGCTCGTTTCGAGCGCTTCTCGGTCAAGCTCGACGATTTGTTGTTCGACTATTCGAAGAACCGCATCACCGACGAGACCGTCGGGCTGCTGGTCAATCTTGCGAAGCAGGCAGGATTGTCCGGCTGGATAGAGCGCATGTTCGGCGGCGACAAGATCAACTCCACCGAACACCGCGCCGTCCTGCATACCGCGTTGCGCAACCGCTCCGAGCGTCCGGTGCCGGTGGACGGCCGCGATGTGATGCCGGACGTGCGCCGCGTGCTTGGGCATATGCGCAGCTTCGCCGACGCGGTGCGCAGCGGGGGGCATCGCGGCCATACCGGCAAACAGATCACCGACGTCGTCAACATCGGCATCGGCGGCTCCGACCTCGGCCCATTGATGGTGTGCGAGGCCCTCAAGGCCTATGCCCGCCCCGACCTGCGCGCGCATTTCGTCTCCAACGTGGACGGCACGCATCTGGCCGAGACGCTGAAGAAGCTGGACGCGGAGACCACGCTGTTCATCGTCAGCTCCAAGACCTTCACCACCCAGGAGACCATCACCAACGCCCGCTCGGCGCGCGCCTGGCTGGTCGGTAAGCTGGGCGACGAACAGGCTGTCTCCAGGCACTTCGCCGCGGTCTCGACCAACCTCAAGGCCACCGGCGAATTCGGCATCAACCCGGACAACGTGTTCGAATTCTGGGACTGGGTCGGCGGGCGCTACTCACTGTGGTCGGCCATCGGCCTGCCGATCGCGCTGCATGTCGGCATGGATCGCTTCGAGGAATTGCTGGGCGGTGCTTATGCGATGGACGAACACTTCCGCAGTGCGCCGCCGGAGCAGAACATCCCGGTGCTGATGGGCATGCTCGGCATCTGGTACGGCGACTTCTTCGGCGCGGGCTCGAACGCCGTATTCCCCTACGACCAGTACCTGCACCGCTTCCCGGCCTACCTGCAGCAACTGGACATGGAAAGCAACGGCAAGCGCGTGGATCGCGACGGCAATGCCGTTGACTACGACACCGGCATGGTGATGTGGGGCGAACCCGGCACCAACGGTCAGCACGCGTTCTACCAGCTGATCCACCAAGGCACGCGCATGATCCCGGCGGATTTCTTGGCCCCGATGCACAGCCAAAACCCCATCGGCGAACACCATGCGATCCTGCTCGCCAACTGCTTCGCCCAGACCGAAGCGCTGATGCTCGGCAAGACCGCAGAGGAGGCGCGCACCGAACTGGAAGCTCAAGGACTGAGCGGCGAGGAGCTGGAAGCCCTGCTGCCGCACAAGGTATTCCCCGGCAACAAGCCGACCAACACCCTGCTGTTCGACAAGCTGACTCCGCACACGTTGGGTATGCTGATCGCCTTGTACGAACACAAGGTATTCGTGCAGAGCGTCGTATGGAACATCAACCCCTTCGACCAATGGGGGGTGGAACTGGGCAAGCAACTGGCGGGCAAAATATTGCCGGAACTGCGCGACGGCGGCACAGCCTCGCCACACGACGCATCGACCAGCGGCCTGATCGGACACTACCGCAAGCAGCGCTAGCGATACGAAATTCGCCGATGCCATGCGCGGCGGATATGACTTGGGCATTCCGGAAACAATGCAGAGCCGCGGCGACGGACAGGGAGGCTCGTGCGACATCGCACGGCATCCCGCATAACCACAGGGGGAAATCTACCTTCGGGAGATGCAATGAAAGACTATCGTGGCGTCACGGTTGTCATGGCCGGCACCGGCATCAATCTGGCTCTGGGCATACTTTACAGCTGGAGCGTGTTCAAAGAATCCATCAGGAACTCCATCGTCGCAGGCGGGGACGCTGCCTTCAACTGGGAACTCGCCTCGATCAACGATCCCTATGCTCTGGCATGTCTGGTATTCGCCTTCACGATGATCCCGGCCGGACGGGCGCAGGACAGGTTCGGCCCGCGTATCGCCGCCTTCATCGGCGGCGTGCTGGTCAGCATGGGCTTCTTGTTGATCGCGCATTCGGTGGACTACTGGGTCTGGGTGATCGGCTTCGGCGGCCTGGTCGGTGCGGGGCTCGCCTTCGGTTATTCCGCCGCCACACCCGCCGCGCTCAAATGGTTCCCGCCCAACAAGAGCGGCCTGGTCGCCGGCATCGTGGTGGCCGGTTTCGGCCTTGCCCCTGCCTATATCGCTCCGCTGGCATCCCATCTGGTCGGCTCGCAGGGATTGCTGCAGACCATGCAGGCATTCGGGATCGCCTTTCTCATCGTCGTATCTGGCCTTTCGATGTTATTGGTCCTCCCACCGCCCGGCTTCAAGCCCGCCGAATTTCAGAGTCGGCGCAACGGCGATAAGCTGAAGATACGGGAAACGTTCCCCCATACCGACGAGACCCCGAAAACCTTGCTGATGAAACGCCAATTCTGGGCGCTGTGGCTGCTCTATTTCATCGGCGCCGGCGCTGGCCTGATGGTCATCGGCAGCATTTCCGGCCTGGCGAAACTGAGCATGGGCGAGCAGGCCTATCTGGCGGTGGCCATCCTCGCCATCGGCAATGCTTCCGGGCGCGTGCTGGCGGGGATGCTGTCGGACAAGTTCGGGCGCAGAAGCGTACTGGCCGGCGTATTCCTGTTCCAGGCGCTGCTGATGTTCGGTGCGGCCTACGCCAGCCAGTCCAGCGGAGCCTTGCTGGTGGTGCTGGTCGCCACGCTGATCGGCTTCAACTACGGCGCCAACCTCGCGATTTTTCCCAGCTATGCCAAGGATCTGTGGGGCATGCCCCACTTCGGCGTCAACTACGGCATGTTGTTCACCGCATGGGGCGTGGGCGGCTTCGTCATGATCAAGCTTTCCGAGATGCTCAAGGCGCAGTCAGGCTCGTTCACCCTGTCTTTCCTTGTGGCGGGCGGCCTGCTCCTGACCGGGCTGGTGCTGACGCTCAAGCTCGACGACCACAAGGAAGCGGCGCGAACCGCCTTGCGGGGCTGAGCCCGGATAGCATGCTGACCGAATGGCTCACCTACATCGCCGCCGATTGCACACCGCCCGCGCGCAAGCTGGGCTATCTGCGCGAAAGCATCGCCATCCGCTCGCGTTACCGCCGCTGCAAAACGGCGTGGCAGCCACATCTGGAGAACAGCCGCGCGGCTCTGCTGGCTTCGCTGCAAGCCTGTGACAATTTCCGCACCGCGTTGGTGTTCGGTTCGGGGCTGTTGCTGGATATTCCGCTGGGCGAACTGGCTCGGCGTTTCGAGAACGTGTATCTGGTTGATGTCGTCCATCTGCCGGAGGTGCGGCGTGCCGTGCGTCGACATGCCAACGTGCGTTGCATCGATCTCGATGTCACCGGGTTCATCGACCATATGGACGAACTGACACCGGAACGACTCGATTTGCCGCCACCGGAACGTTTTCTCGACGAGCCGGGCATCGATTGGGTGGCTTCGGTCAACCTGCTCTCCCAGTTGCCGTTGTTGCCGCAGGACTGGCTGCGTCGGCGCTTCCACGAACTGGACGAGGCGACGCTGGAAACTTGGGGCACGAAGCTGATGCGGCAACATCTGGACTATCTCGCCGCCTTCGCCGCCCCGACCTGTTTGCTGGCGGACATGGAACAAGTAGTCCATGACGGCGACGGCAAAATCATCGAACGTATCGATTTCGCATCGCTGCTCGCCCTCGACGATACCGCGCAGGAACAATGGCGCTGGGACATCGCCCCAGCAGGAGAGATTGCACCGGCTACAAGCAGCTTCCATCGAGTCGCGGCGCATATTCGGTATTGATGCACCGCCTAATCCCTCCCAGCAGCCTTGCACAATGACGGTATAATCCGGAACCGTAGCCGGTTCGACGGCGTTCCTCCAAGCTTTCAGCCTGTGGAAGTACCCCGCCGAATGTGGCATATCGTCTGAATAGATCAAATCCAGGAGCGCATCATAAAAACCCCAGTCCCAAATAACAGTGCACCCTCCGTAATCGGCAACCTGCCCCCGCTCGGCATGGATGCCGACAGCATCGTCGACGATTTTCGTCGTTATTTCAGCCATACCTTGGGTCGCGACGAACCGCAGTTCTCCAGCTACCAGATGTACGAGTCGATGGTGTTGTCGCTGCGCGACCGGCTGGTGGAGCGCTGGCGCAACACGCGTCTGGCGTACCGCGAGGCGGACTGCAAGCGCACCTATTACCTGTCGCTGGAGTTTTTGATGGGGCGCGCGTTCGGCAACGCGATGCTGAATCTGAACGTAGATCCGAACACGGCTACCGCGCTGCGCAAGCTGGAGGTGGAACTCGACGCGATCGCCGAACACGAGCACGACGCGGGCTTGGGCAACGGCGGTCTCGGCCGCCTGGCGGCCTGCTTCCTGGATAGCTGCGCCTCGTTGCAACTGCCGGTGATGGGCTACGGCATCCGCTACGAATACGGCATGTTCCGCCAGAAGATCGAGAACGGCAGCCAGATCGAAGAAGCGGATCACTGGCTGCGCGACGGCAATCCCTGGGAGATCGAGCGTCAGGAATTCGCCACGCGGATCAAGTTCGGCGGCCGCACCGAATATTTCAGCGACCAGAGCGGGCGCATGCATGTGCGCTGGGTAGACACGCGCGACGTGATGGCGATGCCCTATGACATACCGGTGCCCGGCTACCAGAACGGCACGGTGAACACCTTGCGCCTATGGCGCGCGGCCGCGACCGAGGAATTCGACCTATCCGAATTCAACGCCGGCAGCTATACCGAGGCGGTCGCATCCAAGAACGCCGCAGAGCACATCACCATGGTGCTCTATCCGAACGATGCCAGCGAAAACGGCAAGGAACTGCGCCTGCGCCAGCAATACTTCCTCGCCTCGGCCAGCCTGCAGGACATCCTGCGCCAGTGGGTCAAGATGCACGGCAACGACTTCAGCAAATTCGCCGAGAAGAATTGTTTCCAGCTGAACGACACCCATCCAACCTGTGCGGTGCCGGAACTGATGCGCCTGCTGATGGACGAGCACGGTCTGACCTGGGACGAGGCATGGTCCATCACCAGCAACACGATGGCCTACACCAACCACACGCTGTTGCCCGAGGCACTGGAAAAATGGTCCGTCAGCATGTTCGGCCGCCTGCTGCCGCGTCTGATGGATATCGTGCGCGAGATCAATGCCCGTTTCATCGCCAAGGTAGCATTGCGCTATCCAGGCGACATCGAGCGCCAGCGCCGCATGTCCATCATCGAAGAAGGCGGCGAGCAGTATGTGCGCATGGCCTATCTGGCGGTGGTGGCATGCCGTTCGGTCAACGGCGTCGCGGCGCTGCATTCGCAACTGTTGCAACAACAGCTGTTCCACGATTTCTACGAGATGTGGCCGACGAAATTCAACAACAAGACCAACGGCGTCACGCCGCGCCGCTGGCTGTCCTGGAGCAACCCGGCGCTGGGAGCCCTGATCGATGACACTATCGGCAGCGACTGGCGCAACGACCTGTCCAAGCTGCAGCAACTGAAAAATTTTGTCGACGATTCCGCATTCCGCGCTCGCTGGCATGCCGTGAAGCAGGCGAACAAACAGCACCTGGCCGAGATGGTAAAACGCGATTGCGACGTCGATTTCGACAGCAACGCGATGTTCGACGTGCAAGTCAAGCGCATCCACGAATACAAGCGTCAATTGCTGAACGTGCTGCATGTCATCCATCTGTACGACCGCATCAAGCGCGGCGACACCGCCAACTGGACGCCGCGTTGCGTGCTGATCGGCGGCAAGGCGGCTCCCGGCTACATGATGGCAAAGCGCATCATCAAGCTGGTCAATTCCGTTGCCCAGGTGGTCAATAGCGACCCGGACACCAAGGGCATGTTGCGTCTGGCGTTCCTGCCTAATTACCGCGTCACCGCGATGGAAGCGATCTGCCCCGGCACCGACCTGTCCGAGCAGATATCCACTGCCGGCAAGGAAGCCTCCGGCACCGGCAACATGAAGTTCATGATGAACGGTGCGCTGACCATAGGCACGCTGGACGGCGCCAACATCGAAATCCGCGAAGAAGCCGGCGAGGATAACTTCTTCCTGTTCGGACTGACCTCGGAGCAGGTCGACGCGATGCGCGGCCATTACGACCCGGCTGCGATCATCGATGCGGACGAGGATTTCCGGCGCGTGATGGGCTTGCTGACCAGCGGTCACTTCAACCTGTTCGAGCCTGGCATTTTCGACCCTATCATTCAGTCGATCTACAGCCCCGGCGATCCGTGGCTGACGGCAGCAGACTTCCGCAGCTATGTGGACTGCCAGAGCCATGCGGCTCGCGCCTACCAGAATCGCGACGAATGGACGCGCATGAGCATCGTGAATACCGCGACCAGCGGCAAGTTCTCCAGCGACCGCACCATTCTCGATTACAACCGCGAGATATGGGGCTTGCCGCAGGTAGCGCCGAAGCTGCCGTAACATCTGGCAAAGCCCGGCCTACAGAAAAACCGCCCGACTCCCGTCGGGCGGTTTTTTATTCGATTCTGCGGAAGTGCGGTAGTTGAGGAAGGGCAGTTAATCGGCCAAGGCGGCCACATCGTTACTCACTGGATATGGCAGATTAGCTAACCAAAGCAGACATCAACGTAGAGTTACCTATCGCGTAACGATCCAGCGACTGAAGGGAGCGAAGTTGAGTGCCGTTAGATTTCTACCAGTCACGGTAGGGCACCATTGAACGACCTATGCCATTGGCAGGCCTAACCTTTTGGAATAAATGAGTGGCGGAACTCATTGCTAGTTCAATGTGAGGAGTAGGACCGATCAGAATGTTCCATAACAGCGTGCTATCCAAGGACAATCGGAGGTCAATGGGTGCGTACGGCACAAGCATAGACTTGCCGGGGCGTAGCTGGACTCTAGGATCGGTACTGGGAATTAGTGCCACCAATCGCCACTCCCTTTCATCTGAAAAGGCATTGTCTTTCATGTAAGGAGCGAATTTAATAAACTCAGCCAAAAAGACTCCGGCTATCTTTTCACAAAAGGAACGAGGTTCTTCGGTAGATGGGCACGAACTAGTGAGGCTGGTAAGGGTCGCGTCAACCCACTGACTTATTGCTTGATCTTGATCGCGCCGACTATAGATGCACTGCCGAAGTGAAAAGCCTTGCGGGGTAGCAATTTCTCTAAGCTTGTCGCCATCAAAGCCAATGCTGTAACCAAAACCTGATGGGCAGTACCCTCGCCACTGACTAAGAGAGTCTTCAACTTCTGAGAAACAGGCGATGTAGAAGGCCATGCCAGAAATTCTTTCGAGGTGCTCGATTAGGGCATCGCAAAAGGCTGAGAATTGATCATTGGATTGAGCGGCCTTACGTCTTCGAATTGAGATGCCAGCTAACTCAATAGCATGAGCAAATTCCTTCGAGTCGTTCATGTACTGAATTTTTGTAGCCCAGATGGAGCCACTACCAATTATTCCAAGCAATCCGTGGCCACTCGTGTAGTGGTGTAAGCGCAGAGATGGAATGTACATGTGAAGAAATCTAATGTCTGAATTCAAAGGTCTGCGCGGCTGTATGCGCAGATCCGGTGGAGTGATTGATTAGCCAATTTAGAGTTTTGTTAGCCATACTGAAATCGCAATCATGACAAATACGGTAAACCAATAAAACGTGTTTTTCCGATCAATTGCGGCCAGAAAGCGCGCGAACTGTATAGGGAGCACCACCGCGAATACAGAAACTAGAAAGACGGGAACTGTGATAGCCCACGTAAGCAAGTAGTAGAAGCCAAAAAAGACAAGAAATACTAGCGAGACAGCACTTCCTATAGCGAGTGGATTGGATATCTCTGGGAGGTTGAAGTGCAGTGTTGTCGCAATTTGCTGAAACGGAAGAACCAGTATTTCCGTAAATGGTGTGTGAAAGATCAGGTCAAAAACGCCTAAGAGAAGTGGGCCAAATATCACTAACGCATTGTTTGAAAACTCGCTAATGGTGTTTTTGTGGTCAATAACCCACTTGATAGAGAACCAACCCATAAAGGTAAACCCGAAAACCCAGAACAGAGGAAGAATGTTCGTTGAGTTCGGCTGAGAGAACTGCTGAACGACATAAAGGCAAACGAACAGAAAAACGCTTATCCAGCCGTAAACCTTACGAAGAAAGTGCAGCCCTTCCATGGCTGTGGCATCTTCAAGTCGGTCATTAAGTTTTGAGTAATGCCCTTCAATTGCTGACAGAAACGCATCAATCTTGGGGTTTCTTCTGGTTTTCTCGCCAACCCAATAAACACTAATCAGAACAATCAATAGAGTCAGAACACTTTTGAGCATAATGGTAATTGGCTAACAGTTATTGTAGGGGGCATGGGGACGGACTTTTTAATATAAAGACAGGCATTAAAGGCCAATATCCATATGATTTATATGTACGTATGTAAACCTGCGTCTCTTTAGTGTTTTATGCAAAGGAAGAAGCACAGCAGGTGTGTATTGAACCACATGGGCTTGCTGGCTCATATAGACCGGATTATCTAGATATTTCGGCCTAGTGAAACGCTACCCAAGTTACTAGACACATTCGTCTGCTATGTGGTGAATGGAAGATGCTGGCGACCAAACCGAAATTGTCCGCTCAGGCCGATTAGCCACCCCTCAAACAAAAAGCCGCACGATTTTCATCGTGCGGCTTTTGATTTGCTGCCTGGCCGGAATCAGTCTTGCGTGTTCTGAGTCTCGATCTGAACCAGAGGTTCATTCTCGACATAGACCTCACGCTGGCGCTGACGGCGGCGGTTTACCGGCTGGTTTCCGGCAGGAGCCGCTTCCGTAACCGCGCTGAACTTGTTCGGATCGGTTTCGATCTGAACCAGCCCTTGGTCAGCTGCGGCAGGTGCGGCGATCGCAGCAGGCCGCGGCGCTGCAACTGGCTTAGGCTGAGCCGGTGGCGCGTAATTCGCCGGGTAAGCGATGTACTCGGTCGGTTTCAGCGGCGGTACATAGCCTGCAGGATAGGCGACATATTCGGTCGGCCCAGACCTTGCCGGAGCCGCAGTTGCAACCTGCTCGCCACCGACTTCCGTGGTCATCACATCGCCATTCTCGCGACGCTCGCGCTCGCGACGTCCACCGCGGCGACCGCGACGACGGCCACCTTCGCGCGCGCCACCCTCTTCCGCCTGCTCGGCGGAGGGAGCGGCGACCTGGGATTCCAGCACCGGCTTTTCGGCTTCGACAGCCTGAGCTGCGCGAGGCGGACGAGGCTGCTTCGGCGGACGGGGCTCGCGCTCGCCCTGCTGACGCGGTTCCTGCTGCTTGCCCTCGGCTTGCGCGGACTTTTCGCCACGCTCGCGTCGGCCTTCGCCGCGCTCGCCTCTATCGCCACGGTCGCGACGCTTGCCGCCGTCGCGCTCTCCGCGTTCGGCACGATCGCCACGTTCACCGCGCTCGCGACGCTGGCGAGACTTGCCGGCAGCGGCTTTCGGCTTGGGCTTTTCTTCTTCTGCCGCCAACGACTTGAACCAGCCGATGATCTGGCCGAACAGACCCGGACCCTTGGCCTTGGGCTCTTCCACCTTGACCGGCGCCGGTTGCGACGGGGTGATGCCTTGCACTACCGCAGTGGCGCGCACGGCTTTCTGCTGTTCCTGTGCCGCGGTCAGCGGTTTTTCTTCCGCGGGCTTCTCCACCATCTTGTAGCTGGCTTGCAGCACGTCGGCGGTCAGGTCGTCGTGACGCAGGCGGTTAATCGTGTAGTTCGGCGTTTCCATGTGCGGATTCGGGATCAGCATGACGCTGACCTTCAGGCGCGATTCGATGCGATGGATGTCGGCACGCTTCTCGTTCAGCAGGAAGGTGGCGACATCCACCGGTACCTGGGCATGGATCGCCACGCTGCTGTCCTTCATCGCCTCTTCCTGCAGGATGCGCAGGATGTGCAGCGCGGAGGACTCGGTGCCGCGGATGTGGCCGATGCCGCTGCAACGCGGGCAGGCGATGTAGTTACTCTCGCCTAGGCTAGGTTGCAGGCGCTGGCGAGACAGTTCCAGCAGGCCGAAACGCGAGATCTTTGCGGTCTGCACGCGGGCGCGGTCGTAACGCAGCGAATCGCGCAGGCGGTCTTCGACCGCACGCTGGTTCTTGCTCGACTCCATGTCGATGAAGTCGATCACGATCAGGCCGCCCAGGTCGCGCAGGCGCAACTGGCGGGCGATCTCTTCGGCCGCTTCGAGGTTGGTGTTGAATGCGGTCGATTCGATATCCGCACCCTTGGTGGAGCGGGCCGAGTTGATGTCGATGGAAGTCAGCGCTTCGGTATGGTCGATCACGATCGCGCCGCCGGAAGGCAGGCGCACTTCGCGCGCATGGGCGGATTCGATCTGATGCTCGATCTGGAAGCGCGAGAACAGCGGCACGTCGTCCACGTAGCGCTTGATGCGGTTGACGTTGTCCGGCATCACCGTGCTCATGAACGCCAGCGCCTGCTGGTAGATATCCTCGGTGTCGATCAGAATCTCGCCGATCTCCGGGTTGAAGTAGTCGCGGATCGCGCGCACCACCAGGCTACCTTCCAGATAGATCAGCGACGGTGCCTTCTCGGCTGTTGCTGCGCCTTCGATCGCGTCCCACAGCTGATTCAGGTAATTCAGGTCCCACTGCAGCTCTTCTTCGCTGCGACCGATACCGGCGGTACGGGCGATGATGCTCATACCCTGCGGCACGTCGATATGCGACAGCACTTCACGCAGTTCGTTGCGCTCTTCGCCTTCGATGCGGCGCGATACGCCGCCGCCGTTCGGGTTGTTCGGCATCAGCACGATGTAGCGACCGGCCAAGCTGATATAGGTGGTCAGCGCCGCGCCTTTGTTGCCGCGCTCGTCTTTTTCGACCTGTACCAGCAGCTCCTGGCCTTCGCGCAACGCTTCCTTGATGCTGGGGCGGCTGCCGCAACCGGGCTGGTAATACTGGGGGGATACTTCCTTGAAAGGCAGGAAGCCGTGACGACTGCCGCCGTATTCGACGAAACAGGCTTCGAGACTGGGCTCGATGCGGGTGATGACGGCCTTGTAGATATTGCTCTTGCGTTGCTCTTTGCCGGCGGTTTCGATGTCGAGGTCGATCAGTTTCTGACCATCGACAATGGCGACGCGGAGTTCTTCCGGCTGCGTCGCATTGAATAACATGCGTTTCATTTTTTATTGTCTCCCGCGCTCTGACACGGGCGAGACCAAGCTACACGCGGCTAAGCGTGCGAGAGGAGCAATCGTGCAAACAGTGTCGGGTTAAGCCTACGTTTGATCAAAATCGGTTCTCTGTCGGTAGCTTGTCTTTAATTATTCTGGATGGCGCGGCCAATGGCGCGTCACGAAAAATCCACAGGTGCTTTGAGCGCGTATTTCAATTACCATCACTGCTTGATTTCCGGTGAGTGACATTAACCGGGCGGGCGGCTGCTCCGTAGGTGGCTTGACTGCCTACCTCAATATGCGACGGGGGATAGTCCACCCGTTTTTACGAAGGCGCACACGCGAGCGGCGAAGTATATTCAAAATGAATGGTTTAAGCAAAGAATCTGTCACCTTTCTGGAAGTGGATGAGTCAGGCGAGACGCAGCGCATCGACAACTTCCTGTTTCGCCACCTGAAAGGGGTCCCCAAGAGCCATGTCTACCGCATTTTGCGTGGCGGCGAGGTGCGGGTGAACAAGAAGCGAGTGGATCAGACCTACCGGCTGAAGCTGGGCGATCTGCTGCGCATTCCCCCTATCCGCGTCGCGGAAAAGACCGAGGCCGAGTTCGTTCCGGCGGTCGAATTCCCCATCCTTTATGAAGACGACGCGCTGCTGGCGATCAACAAGCCGTCCGGGACCGCGGTGCATGGCGGAAGCGGTGTCAGCTTCGGCGTCATCGAACAGTTGCGCCGCGCGAGACCCCAGGCCAAGTTCCTCGAACTGGTCCATCGGCTAGACCGAGAGACCTCGGGCGTGTTGCTGGTCGCGAAGAAGCGTTCCGCACTGACCGGCATGCACGAGATCATGCGCGAGGGGAATAGCGACAAGCGCTATTACGCGCTGGTGCTCGGTCAATGGAAGAACACACGCCAGCACGTGAAGCTGCCATTGCACAAGTTCGATACCCCGCAGGGCGAAAAGCGCGTGATGGTGCGCGAGGACGGCCAACAGGCCCACACTATTTTCTCGCTACAGAAAAGCTGGTCGGCCTTCTCCTTATTAGAGGCCGAACTGAAGACCGGGCGCACCCACCAGATTCGTGTGCACCTGTCGCACCTGGGCTTCCCCATCGCCGGCGACGATAAATACGGCGACTTCGCGCGCAACAAGACGCTGATGAAACAGGGGCTTAAGCGAATGTTCCTGCACGCCCATTCGATCTCGTTCAACCATCCGCTGACCGGCGAGCCGCTGCAGATCACCGCCCCGTTGCCTCCGGAGCTGGAAGGTTTCATCGCGCGACTGGATGCCGCTGCAGCCTAGACGCGAGACATATCGTCTGCTGCGCGATATCCCGGTTTGGTTTATCCTTCGCTTCCGTGCCATCAGTGCAATTCGCACAAGATATGAACAGCATAGATTCCCTTACCGGATTCCTGAATCGATTCGGCTGCATCCAGACCACCATGAAACTGGTGGCCAGCCCGATGGCAGAGGCTAAGCCGCTGGCCGTGATCTGGGTCGACCTGGATCGATTCAAACAGATCAACGAATCGTTCGGCCAGCTCGGCGGCGACGAACTGATCAAGAACCTCGGCCTGCGCTTCCGCAACCGGGTGAGCGGACGCGCGGAACTCGCCCGGATGGGCGGCGACGAGTTCGTGTTCCTGGTGCCGCATTGCGATCCTGCCCAGGCGCAACAACTGGCCGGCGAACTCGCCAGCACGGTCGAGGAACCGCTCATGATCGCTAACCTGACGCTGCGCCCGACCGCGAGCATAGGTATCGCCATCCACGACCCCGGCGAAGACGCGCTGGCCCTGCTCGACCGGGCGGACCGCGCGATGTTCGCGGCCAAGAACAAGGGCGGAAACACCATCGTCAGCTCCGGCGAAGAGCCTATCCCGGGACGCATGGGCATCACCCTCGCACGCGAGGAACTGTCTATCGAAAATAGTCTGCATACCGCGCTGGAGACCGGCGGATTCAGCCTGCACTACCAGCCCATCATCCGTGCGGACGGCAGCATCGAGGCCGCCGAGGCGCTGATGCGCTGCTCGGTCGGCGGAGAGAACATCCCGCCCGGCAAGTTCATCCCGGTCGCCGAAAAGACCGGGCTGGTGATACGCCTCGGCGAATGGAGCCTGCTGCAGGGAGCGATGCATGCGCGTCTGTTGCAGGACGCCGGCTATCACACCAAGGTCGCGATCAACGTCTCGCGCGCCCAACTGGTCTCGCCGAAATTCACCCAGGCGCTGCATGCGGCGCTGGTCTGCTCCAACGTCAAACCTGAACTGGTGGAACTGGAACTGACCGAGTCGCTGTTCATGGACATCTCCGATACCGTCCAGAAGAACCTGAAGAACGCCATCGCCGCAGGCGTCGGGCTGGCCATCGACGATTTCGGCACCGGCTATTCCTGCCTGGCCAACTTGAAGGACATCCCGGCCAAGAAACTCAAGCTGGATCGCGCCTTCGTCACCGTGCTGCCCGAAGACAAGCGCGCACTGGCGGTGGTCAGGGCGATGACCCAGCTCGGCCATGAACTGGGCATGACCATCGTCGCCGAAGGCTGCGAGACAAAAGAACAGATCGACGCTCTGCTCGATGCCGGCGTCGACGCTATCCAGGGATTCTTTTATGCCAGACCCATGCCGGAGGAGACGCTGCTCCCCTGGCTACAATCGAGGGACATCAACAAATGAACGCACAAGACTCCAAACCATCGGCCGTCGACAATCTGTTCGAGCGCTCCATCATCGATGTGGGCATCCCGCCCTGTCCGCTGATCCTGGACCGTTTCATGTCCGAAGCGAACAAGGACGAGCCGGACTACAACCGTCTGGCCAGCATCATCAGCACCGACGTCGGCCTCGCGGCAGGCCTGATCAAAACCGCCAACTCACCGTTCTTCGGCCTGCGCCAGCGCGTGCGTTCGGTCAACGAGGCGCTCGCGATCCTCGGCCTGAAACCTGCCAGCCGCGCCGTGGCCGGCATCATCCTGCGCAACTCGTTTCCGAACGTGGCGAATCTGGAACGTTTCTGGGACGCGTCGGCGCGCATCGCACACCTCTCCGGCTGGCTGGCACAGAACCTCGATATCCGCGGCCTGCGTGCCGAGGACGCCTATACCTATGGCCTGTTCCGCGATTGCGGCATTCCTGTCCTGCTCGGACGCTTTCCGAACTACGCCGCCGTGCTGGCCGAAGCCAACCGCGATGCCGAGCGCAGCTTCACCGCAGTGGAAGAGACGGTCCTGCCGACCAATCACGCGATGGTGGGATGCATATTGGCGCAGAGCTGGTGGCTGCCGGAAGAGATTTGCCAGGCGATTCGCAATCATCACGACCTCGATGCGATCGAATCGGCCGGTTCAGCCCTGCCGATGCAGAGCCGCAGGCTGATCGCGACATCCCAGCTTGCCGAACACATCGTACAGCAGCAACTCAACCTGAGCCTGACGCAGGAATGGACGAAGCTGGGAGCCGCTTGTCTGCGCATCCTAGATATCGGCGAAGCCCAGCTCGATGCGCTGTATACCGAAGCGGCGCCGGTTGTGGCGGCCGCGGAATAAGCTTTAGCCGCGAGCCTTCTTCAGCTCGTCCGCCAGACTATCCAGACCTTGCCTGAGTACTGCAACGTCTTCGCTCTGGTCGCGCGCTTGTTGCATCTCGATCCGCTCGGCGACAATGGAAATTCCCGGAACGCAGAACACCGAAATCATGCCCTTGATCATATGCGCGAAGTGGCGCGTTTTATCGGCATCACCCTGCCGGATCGCCTCCTCTAGCCTGCCTAGATGAACTGGATATTCGGCGAGATATATCTGCACCATTTCGCGGAACAGCCCCATATCGTTGTCCATCAAAGCCATGGACTTGCCGAGGTCGAAATGATTATCCGCAACAACAGGAGATTTCGGGCAAACCGCAGCACCCTGCGGGGCAGCCGAACCTATGGATTCCAGTTCCGCCCATAACGCTTCGGTGTCGATCGGCTTGGAAAGGTAGCCATCCATCCCCGCTGCCAGACATGCCTCGCGGCTACCCTGCATCGCATGTGCGGTGAGACCGACGATAGGAATATGTCCGCCGCACTGGACTTCGAGTTCGCGTATCCGTGCAGTCGCGTCGTAGCCGTTCAGCTTCGGCATGTCCACGTCCATCAGGATCAGGTCATAGTCTCCGGCCTGCCATTTTTCTACGGCAGCCAAGCCGTCGCCGGCGACTTCAACGCTGTGGCCGAATTTTTGCAGCAACCGCGTCGCCAGAACCTGGTTGACGTTGTTATCTTCGGCCAGCAGCACATGCAACTTGCGCATGTTATGCCGCATCTCATGTCCGGCATCCGGTAACGAAGCGGCGATATCCGAAAGTCCCAATGTATTCATGATCGCATCGAACAGGTCAGACTGCGAATACGGCTTGAGCAGATATACCGGGATACCCAGCTCGCGGCAGCGCGCCGCATCGTCGCGCTGCACCGCAGAGGTCAGCATCATGATGGGTGTTGCCGCAAGTTCGGGGCGTGTGCGCAGATACTCGACCACCGCGAAACCATCCAGGTCGGGCATCCTCGCATCGAGCAAGAGCAGCCGATAGTCGTCGCCGCACCTCTCCAGTTCGAGCATCGCCTGGCGAGCATCGGCTACCGCATGCGGACGCATCCCCCAGCGTTGCAGCAACTCCGTGGCGAGCAAGCGATTGGATGCATTGTCGTCGACGACCAGGATGCGCATGTCTTTCAGCGGTGCAGCTTCATAGTGCGGCAGCATCCCGACATCGGCCTTGTCGAGCACGATCTCGATGAAGAAGGTACTACCCTTCCCGACCTCGCTCTCCACCCAGATGCATCCGCCCATCAGTTCGACCAGTCGGGTAGTGATCGTCAGCCCCAGACCGGTGCCGCCATATTTGCGCGTAGTGGACGAGTCCGCCTGCGAAAACGACTCGAAAATGGACTGGAACTTATCCTGGGGAATGCCGATGCCGGTATCGCGCACGCTGACATACAGCGTGATCTTGTTCGCCCGGATCTGGTTTGGGCTCAACACCGCCTTGACGGCGATCTCGCCGTGTTCGGTGAACTTGATCGCATTCCCGACCAGGTTAAGCACCACCTGACGCAGCCGTCCGGGATCTCCGGCCAACACCTCCGGAATCTGCGGATCGATATCGAGCAGCAACTCCAGTCCCTTCTGGTGCGCCCGCAATGCGATAGAACGGGTGGTTTGCGACAGCAAGTCCGGCAGATTGAACTCGACCCGCTCCAGCTCCATCTTGCCCGCATCGACTTTGGAGAAATCGAGGATATCGTTAATGATCTCGAGCAAGGCGTCGGCCGAGGTCTTCACCAGTTCGAGATACTCCTTCTGCTCCGCATCCAGATCGGTTTCCAGTGCCAGTCTGGTCATACCGATGATGCCGTTCATCGGCGTGCGTATCTCATGACTCATGTTCGCCAGGAATTCTCCCTTGGCGCGACTGGCCTCTTCGGCGGCCTCCTTGGCAGACTTCATTACGGCCTCGGTCTGCTTGCGCTCCGTGATGTCCTGGAACGCCACCACGGCCCCCTGATATTCGTCGCTCCTGAATATCCCCTGAGATACCACCGCGACCGGGAACACGCTGCCGTCACGGCGCACAAACACCTGATCCTCGGTGATCGTGCGCTGTCCGGTCAGCGTCATTCTGTTGATTGCGCACTCGCTGCGATGCAACGGCTCGCCCGATGCAGTGACAGTATGGATGGTATCGTGCACCGGCCTGCCTATGAACTCCGCACGGCTCCAGCCGAGCAGACGCTCGGCTTCTCCGTTCATGAACACGCACAGTCCATCGGCATCCTGGACATACAGGCCTTCGCCCAACGTCTCGCTGATGCGTTCGTAAAAATCCCGCTGCCCCTGCAGGGCTTCCTCCAGCTCCTTGCGACCCGTGATATCCGTACGGATCGAGACATAACGCAAAGGCTTGCCCTTGTCATCCATGAATGGAACGATGGTCGAATCGACCCAATAGTAGCTGCCGTCCTTGCTGCGATTCCGGACCTCGCCGTGCCATATCTCTCCGCGCCCGATGGCTTGCCACATTTCCCGGAAGAACTCATGCGGGTGATAGCCGGAATTCAGCAGGCGATGATCTTGCCCGAGCAATTCCTCGCGAGAGTACTGGGAGACGCTGGAAAGCTTTTCGTTGGCATAAATGATCTTTCCCGTGCGATCGGCGATGCTGACGATGGCATGCTGGTCCAGGGCGAATTTCTGGAATTCGAGTTCATGCAGCGTTTGCTCCAGACGCGAGTGCGATTCGCGTAATTTGTTCTCCGCCTCTTGCAACAGGGTGACGTCCTGAAACGACACCAACGCCCCTATCATATCCCCATCCTGAATAATGGGGCGAGAACGGAAGTTAACCGGCATGTAGCTGCCATGACGTGTAATGAAGTGCGCGCTTCCGTCCATCAGCTCGCCAGTGCGAAGCACGCTTACTTGTGGACATTTTTCGACCGGAAGCGGGGAGCCATCAGGAAAGTGGTGCTGCACCGTCTCGTGCACCGAGCGGCCTATCAATTCCTTTTCCGGCCAGCCCAGCATCTTTTCCGCTGCCGCATTCATGAAGGTGAGCCGCCCCTGCAAGTCGGTAGCATACACTCCGTCGCTCAGCGTATTGAGCAGCGCGCGCGTCAACTCGGCGTTCTGGTTGCGGATACGCTCATTGATTGCGTTAAGTTCCGAATTGTTCAGCGACAGCGCATTCTGAAGCAGTTGCTGCTCCTTGTCCGTCTCGTGATAGTGGCTATCGATGGAATCCAGAAACGGCTTCAGTGCCTCATCGGGCTGGAAGTCGGCACCAAAGTAGCGGCGCAACTGGCGTTCGAGAAGACGATGCATAGGTTCTGACTATTCGTAAATGGTGGTCAGCGTCATCGTCTGATTGTGCAACTGGCATTGCATGACATCGCTGAATGGAGCCAGTTCGCCGTATGAATAGAAACCGGTTATCGCCGTAGCATCCCCAAGCTTTTCCCTGATGATTTCCAGTTCGTCCTCGGTCAATTGGCCCATCACGAGGCGGCGGCCTACGCAACTCACGACCAGACACAGGCCTGTTGAGGCCGACTCCTCAGGTTTTGCGACTTCCGCTGCCATGCCTGCATTGTCGATCAAATTATCCAGATTGGTGCGCATCAGTTTGCACAAACAGCCCTGAGGCACATCGCCTGCGAAAGTGAGGCTGTGCGTCACCTCGTCCACCGCCAGCAGGGTTCGTGTCAGCGGATGATCTGTCTTGCTTGCCTGGATGCTCAATGGGAAACGCAACCCGCTGGCCGGCAGTTCTGCGGCCTGTGCCCCCAGATATTTTTTATACAGTTCGAGGGCCGGCTCCCCGTCGATCTCATACACCACATTGCCGACAGACCTGGTGACCACCCGTTCGGCGCCGAACTCATCCCAACCGGCGAAGCAGCCACTCTTGACTGTCACGTTGCCATAAAAGCCCAATGCGGCAATGCGCCCATTTTGCGCTGGAGCATTGGCCATCACCCAAGTCTTGCCGAACCTCGTTCCATCTCCGGCAAGACCTCCGGTCACGGGGATACCTGCCTGATTCAATCCCTGCGCCAGTTCGCTGCCGTTTACCAGCAAGCCATCCGAGAGGATGAACACATGGCGCAAATCCGGAGAATTCAGTTCCGCCATCAAACTCATTCCCAATTCGCGAGCATTCCGGTCTGCAGAGACCTCCAGCGAGGTAAGGCGGATGCTGGACTTTTCCAGTTTAATCGCCGTGGCCACCACATCTCCATCGCTGATTTCCACTCCCATCACACTGCCGGAAGACGAGCAGCCAGCAATCTGCGCGCCCGGAAACATCGCATGCAACTGGGCATAGCAATCTTCCGACTGAAAAAATTCATGGTCGGCAAAGACCAACACAAGGTCAGCCTCTTGGGCAAAATCTGGCGGTATACCCCAGCCGGCATTGCTCGACCAACGAGTTTGACTGATTCGCATATTTCCCCCTGAATTAAAAACCGGAATGACAGTCACTTCAGCGTGAAATCTCCGATTTCGAGATTATCATCCATAAACCTATTCTTGATTCTCATCACCCCATCCCAATCGGCGAAAAACGCCTCGACGCAAACGGGATCGAAGTGTGTTCCGGCGCCATCGAGCAGTAACTGTCTGGCCTTGTCGATATCCCATGCCTTTTTGTAGGGGCGCTCGGAGGTCAGTGCATCGAACACGTCGGCGACGGCGACGATACGACCGAACAAGGGGATATCCTCGCCAGCCAGGCCTTGTGGATAGCCGCTACCGTCATATTTTTCGTGATGGGTATGGGCGATCTCCGCCGCCACCTTGAGCAACGGCGACTGGCTGGCATTCAGCACCTGATAGCCGATCACCGAATGCTGCTGCATGACGGCAAACTCTTCCGGAGTCAGCTTGCCCGGTTTCAGCAGAATCATGTCCGGAATCCCTACCTTGCCGATGTCGTGCATCGGGGCGGCTTCCAGCAGCAGATCCTGCTGTTCGACGGACAGCCCCATGCGAGAGGCGATATGACGCGAGTAGTGCGACATGCGCTGGATATGCGCCCCGGTCTCCGGATCGCGGTACTCCGCGGCCCTGGACAGACAGAAGATGGTCTCCTGTTCGCGCGCCACGATCTCGGCGGTGGCCTTGCGCACCTCATCCGCCAGATGCTTGTAGCTCTTGCGCAGAGCCAGCATGTTCCTCGCACGCGCCAGAAACTCCTCGTTATCCACCGGCTTGGTGAGGAAATCTGTCACGCCGCTGCCCAGCGCCCGATGGCGCACGCTGGTCTCGTGGTTGGCGGTGATCATCAGCACAGGAATATCCTCATAGCCGGGCAGCGCGCGAAACTGCTGGGTAAACTGAATGCCGTCCATTTCCCCCATCATGTAATCGACTACTACCAGATCGGGTTCGTTTTCCCGGCACCATCCAATTGCCTCGATCGGATCTAGAAAGCCGAATGACTCGCAATCGGGAAATTTTTTAATGAGATGCCGCATCAGCGTCACATTCATCTGAGCATCATCGACGACCAGTACTCGCATACATCCTCCGTGGTTCCTGCTGCCGACCGCATAAGTTCCATATGCGGATTGTAATGCCAACTCGGTTGGGGTTACTCGCAGAATCTGTTCATGCGGTTAACGCCATAATGAAAGGAAGCCGACCTGAGGCCTGAAGCAAGGTTGGCCAGGAAGTGAATAATGAAAGCGAATATGCGAAAAAGGCACTGAAACGTGCCTTTTTCGCATATGAAAAGAACGAGGAACATCAGTCGTCTTCGCCCTCTTGGCGGGCCATTCACATCATAGCCCGCGATACCAGAACAAGCGCTCAATCGCCGTGACGATGCTTGTTGTGTTTGTCTTTATCGTGCCCACGATGCTTGCCGTTATCATGACGCTCTCCCTCATCGTCGTCATTCGCACGCTGAACAGGCACCGCTTTTACAGGTGCCGCATGCACGGCCGGAGCGGTATTGCTGCTGCCCACTGCCGCACCGGTCGCACCGCCGATGGCGGCTCCCAGGATGGCGCCGTTCTGCCCGCCGACGTTGTAACCGACTGCCGCACCCGCAGCCCCGCCGATTGCCCCTCCGACCACGGCTCCGCTGTCGACGGCATAGGCATTCACGCTGGCAGTAAGGAACAAGACGAGTGCTAATTGTTTTTTCATGATTTCTCCGTAACAGATTATGGATGTTGCGCCGGTTAGTCTGGTTCGACTCGCTATAAGTTCCTCATCGAATTTGTCGGCGATCCGGGGCGCATGATATTCTCGGCATCCGAGAAAGTCATCCAATAAACATGTCTGTTTCCATCAAGACCCCGCAAGAGATCGAGAAGATGCGCATCGCCGGCCGACTGACCAGCGAGGTGCTCGATTACATCGCCCCATTCGTCAAGGCCGGCGTTACCACGAACGAACTGGACAAGCTGTGCCACGACTACATCGTCGATGTCCAGCATGCGATCCCTGCGCCGCTGAACTACGCGCCTGGCGGTCACACACCCTATCCGAAATCGATCTGCACCTCGATCAACCACCAGATCTGCCACGGTATTCCGGGCGACAAGGCGCTGAAGAACGGCGACATCGTCAACATCGACGTCACGGTGATCAAGGACGGCTACCACGGCGACAGCAGCCGGATGTACATGGTCGGCGAACCGTCGATCCAGGCCCGGCGGCTGTGCGAGACGACCTGGCTCGCGCTGTGGCGCGGCATCCGCGCCGTCAAACCCGGCGCTTATCTCGGCGACATCGGCCATGCGATCCAGAGCTTCGTCGAACCGATGGGCTACAGTGTGGTGCGCGAATTCTGCGGCCACGGCATCGGCAGCCGCTTCCACGAAGAGCCGCAGGTACTGCACTACGGCCGCCCGAAGACCGGCATCAAACTCGAAGTCGGTATGACCTTCACCATCGAGCCGATGATCAATGCCGGCAAGAAGGACATCAAGCAGCTGGGCGACGGCTGGACGGTGGTCACCAAGGACCACAGCCTGTCGGCGCAATACGAACACACGATACTCGTCACCGAATCCGGCTACGAAGTGCTGACCGTTTCCGATGGCTGCCCTCCCCCGCCCAGTCCCTGATGGAACTACCGGCCATCTGACTAGGCAAGCAAACAACGCTCGCCAAGCCATTGGTCGTACCCCGACCGCAGAACTGCGCGAATCTCTGCGCAGCGACCGCGCCGCCCTCGAACAGGAGTTTCTCCAGTCCGACCCCCGCAAGGGAGAGGCCGACCGGCCCCCTGCTGCGCAGCGTCCCTTACGCTCCGGTAAGGCTGCATCGCTGTTGAAGGCGCACTGCAGGCTGATCGACGATTACCTGCGCCTCATCTGGCAACAGCTGGACATGCCCGCTCCGCTTGCGCTGATTGCGGTCGGCGGTTACGGCCGCGGCGAGCTTTACCCGAAATCCGATATCGACCTGCTGATCCTGCTGAACGAAGAACCCGACGAATCGCTGCAATCCAAGCTGCAGCAGCTGATCGGCATGCTGTGGGACATAGGCATGGAAGTCGGCCACAGTATCCGCACCATAGAACAATGCCTCGCCGAATCCGCCGACATCACGGTACAAACCAATCTGCTGGAAGTGCGGCTGCTTTGCGGCAATGCAAAGCTGTTCAAGGCATTGAACGCAGCGGTGCAGCAGCATCTGGATCCGCGCGCATTTTTTCTCGCGAAACAGCAAGAGCAGCAGCAGCGCCATGCGCGCTTCCTCGAGGCGGACTTCAACCTCGAGCCCAACCTGAAGGAAAGTCCCGGCGGCCTGCGCGACTTGCAGACCGTCAACTGGATAGCCCGCGCGGCAGGATTGGGCACAAGCTGGCGCGACTTGGCCGCTGCCGGACTGATCACCGCGACGGAAGCGCGCCAGATCGCGCTCCACGATGCGCTGCTGCAGACGTTGCGCATCCGCCTGCACTATCTGGCGAAGCGCCGCGAAGACCGATTGCTGTTCGACTACCAGACCGCGTTGGCCGACCAGATGGGTATAACCGCATCGCTCAACCGCCGCGCCAGCGAGCACCTGATGCAGCGCTATTACCGCACCCGTCTCGCAGTGCGCCAGTTCAACACCATATTGCTGCAGAACCTGCGCGATCGCATCTTTCGTGACACGCCGCCGCAACATGCGCTGAACGAACGCTTCCGCGTCATCGGCACGCTGCTGGACATCCGCGACGAGCAGTTGTTCGAGCATAGCTCCGATGCGATCTTCGAGGCCATGCTGCTGATGCAGAGACACGGCGAACTGACGGACATGTCAGCGAAAACACTGCGTGCGCTGTGGCGTGCGCAGCATCGTATCGACGCTGCGTTCCGCAACGACCCGATAAATCGGCAGCGATTCATGGAGATCCTGCGCCAACCTCAGGGCATCGTCCATGCATTGCGGCGCATGAACCAGTACGGCATCCTCGGCCGCTACATCCCCGCGTTCGGCCGCATCGTCGGACAGATGCAGCACGACCTGTTCCACGTCCACACCGTGGACGAGCATATCCTGATGGTGGTGCGCAACCTGCGCCGCTTCGCGCTGCCGCAGCACGCGCACGAGGTTCCGTTATGCAGCAAGCTGATGAGCGAGTTCGCCCGTCCCGAAGTGCTGTATGTCGCAGGTCTGTTCCACGACATCGCCAAGGGGCGCGGCGGCGACCATTCGCAACTGGGCAAGAAGGATGCGCGCGCATTCTGCAGACGCCATGAACTCAGCGACGACGATACCGAGATGGTGGTGTGGCTGGTCGAACAGCACCTGACGCTATCGGCCACCGCGCAGAAGCAAGATTTGTCGGACCCCGACGTGATCGCCGATTTCGCCCGAAGGATCAGGAACGACCGCCATCTGGTCGCGCTCTACCTGCTGACCGTCGCCGACGTGCGCGGCACCAGCCCCAAGGTCTGGAACGCATGGAAAGGCAAGCTGATGGAAGACCTGTTCCATCTCGCGCGGCGCTACCTGAGCGACGGGCAGTCTTCCGACCTGCTCGGCGAGATCCGCCGCGAATCGGCCAACCTGCTGAACCTGTATGCGCTCTCGCCGGACAGCTACCAGTTGCTGTGGGCGCAACTGGACGACAACTACTTCCTGGATCACGAACCGCAGGAGATCGCCTGGCATACGCGCCAACTGGCATTCAAGGCGAACAGCGCAGCGCCGGTGGTCAAGACTCGCTTGAGCCGCGCCGGCGAAGGCCTGCAGGTGCTGGTCTATTGCCCTGACCAGCGCACGCTGTTCGCCCGCATCTGCGACTTCTTCGCGCACATGAACTTCACCATCGTCGAGGCCAAGATACACACGACGCGGCATGGCTATGCGCTGAACAGCTTCCAGATCATGGAGGCCGCATCATCCAATTCGGCCTATCGCGACATCATGAACTACGTCGAACACGAATTGACGCAGCAGATCGCGCAGGCCGAACCGCTCGCCATCTCGGCAGGTGGACGCATCAGCCGCCAGCTAAAGCATTTCCCTATCCAGACCGAAGTCGAGATCAGGCCCGATCACAAGGGATTGATGGTGTTATCGTTGACCGCCGGAGACCGGCCGGGACTGCTGGCGCATATCGCCCAGATACTGGACCAGCGCGGCATCCGGCTGCACCGCGCGAAGATCAACACGTTGGGGAGCCGTGCGGAAGACGTGTTCTGGATCAGCGGCAGCGCGCTGGAGCAGCCGGAAAAGACCGCTGCACTACGCGAAGCCCTGCTGAAATAGGCCCTGTCGCGAGGCGCAGAAGCCTGTCACTGCTGCTGATCGAGACGATCGCTCAGCTTCAATCCGTTAAGCGTGGGAGCGACGCTAGATTCGGGCTTGCTCTCCTCTGCCGCCGGTTCATTGCTGACCGCCGGAACGGCAGACGATTCAGGCACCCGCACCTCGGGTTCGCTCGTCTGGAATGCCCACAACATGACGCCGATCACGGATGCCGCGGCTACCGTCAGGCCGATGATCTTTGCTCTGGAAAAGAACGCAGGCGCATCCTGGCGGGGCATCTGTTCAGGTGTCAATGGAGCGGGCTGCGCACCCATCCATGAATCCTGGGACGCCATCGGTTCGGACTGCGGCTGGCCGTCCAACTGAGACTCGATTACTGGCTCTGTCGATTGGTCGTTATCCGTCTCGGCGACAACCTGCAAGGCTTGGGCTTCTTCCGCCGACATCTCGTCGGCAGCAGTAGTCTCATCAACGACGGAGTCCTCGGTCGCTTCCTGCGCCAGAGCCTCTTCTTGTGCCAGCTGTTCCTCCAGCACTGGCAATGCTTCTTCCTGACTTGTTCCTGCCTGCGCTTCCGTATCAGCGCGCTCCAGCTCGGAGGACTGCTCGCTCATCGATTGCTCGCTCATCGATTGCTCGCTCATCGATTGCTCGCTCATCGATTGCTCGTTCATCGATTGCTCGTTCATCGACTGTTCGTTCATCGACTGTTCGTTCATCGACTGTTCGTTCATCGACTGTTCGTTCATCGACTGTTCGTTCATCGACTGTTCGTTCATCGACTGTTCGTTCATCGACTGTTCGTTCATCGACTGTTCGTTCATCGAC
>JAUXOL010000011.1 GCA_030682375.1 Gallionella sp.
TCCAAAACTTCCCAAAAACCAAGTACCTACACTCGTCGGTTGTTTGTTTTAACTTTTAAAGAGCAGCTGCCGTGGCAGCGAAGAGGTGCGCATTATAGTGACTAAAAACTTCCTGTCAACTTTAATTTCGAACTTCTTTCATCTGCCACTGAAGCGAGGAAGAACGAGTCATTTGACCGACTGTTAAGCGAAGTTGACTACAATTTCGCTTCGTTTCAAACCCCCGCAGCAGCGAAGAGGTGCGCATTATAGGGAGCCAGAAAAAACCGTCAACACTTTTCTGAAATATTTTTTAAATATATTTCACGGACCATGCCGAAGCGGCTAATTGACTACAATGCGCGCTTCTATATAGAGACTGTTATGTCACTGATCACATTAGGAATCGAATCGTCCTGCGACGAGACCGGCGTCGCGCTGTATCAAATGGGGCGCGGCCTGCTTTCTCATGCACTGCACACCCAGATCGCGATGCACAGCGAATACGGCGGCGTCGTTCCGGAGCTAGCCTCGCGCGATCACGTCCAGCGCGTCGTCCCTTTGGTACGCCAGGTATTGCACGAAGCCGACGTATCGCTGGAGCAGATCGACGCTATCGCTTATACACAGGGACCGGGATTGGGCGGAGCACTATTGGTCGGAGCCAGTGTGGCGAACGCACTGGCCTATGCGCTCAATATCCCGACCATAGGCATCCACCACCTGGAAGGCCATTTGCTGTCGCCACTGCTGTCCGATCCCGCCCCCGAGTTTCCCTTTGTCGCATTATTGGTATCGGGCGGCCACACCCAGTTAATGCGCGTGGACGGCGTCGGCCGCTACGCCTTATTGGGAGAAACTCTGGACGACGCCGCAGGGGAGGCATTCGACAAGAGCGCCAAACTGCTCGGTCTTGGCTATCCCGGTGGCCCGGCACTGGCGCAGCTGGCGACACAAGGCCGCTCCGACCGTTTCAAGCTGCCGCGCCCGATGCTGCACAGCGGCGACCTCGACTTCAGCTTCAGCGGATTGAAGACTGCGGTGCTGACGCTAACCAAGCAACATGCAATAGATGAGCAAACCCGAGCCGACATCGCCTGCGCGACGCAGGACGCCATCGTTGACGTACTGGCCAGCAAGTCGCGCGCTGCTTTGGCGCAGACCGGACTGGATCAACTGGTAGTGGCCGGCGGGGTCGGCGCGAACCGGCTGTTGCGAGAGCGCCTGAGCCGCGACATCGGCAAGCGCGGCGGCAAGGTGTTCTATCCCGACCTGCAGTTCTGCACCGACAACGGCGCGATGATCGCCTTCGCCGGTGCGCTGCGCTTGGCCCAGCAACAGGGTCGCAAGGACTACCGCTTCGACGTCAAGCCGCGCTGGAACCTCGCGGAGATTGGGCTGAAGGCTTAAGCCGCCTTCTTGCTGCCTATCCTGCTTTCCTTGCCGGAAAGCAGGTTATGGATATTGCTTTTGTGCCGCCAGATCAACAACAGCGACATGATCGCCACGGCAAAGACCAGTTCCGGACGCAAGTGCAGCACCATCGCATAGATAGGCGCGCCGACGGCCGCGACCAGCGCCGCCAGCGAGGAATAGCGGAACACCGCCGCCACCAGCAGCCAGGTCGCCATCACCGCCAGCCCCAGCCAACCGCTCAGCGCCAACAGCACGCCCAGCGCTGTCGCCACGCCCTTGCCGCCCTTGAACTTCAAGAACACCGGGAACACGTGACCGAGGAATACCGCCAGCGAGACCAAGGCGACTATCAGCAAGCCTTGCCCATCGTGCGGTGCCAGCTTGATTGCCGCGAACACCGCCACCCACCCCTTCGCCGCATCGCCCAGCAGCGTCAGCACCGCCGCGACCTTCTTGCCGCTGCGCAACACATTGGTCGCACCCGGATTGCCGGAGCCGTAGGTGCGCGGATCGGCTAAGCCGAACGCCTTGCTCATCAACACCGCGAAAGAGATCGAACCGATCAAATAAGCCGCGACTACAAAAACTATGGTCAACATCGGTAATGCCTTAGAATTCAACAGGAGGCTGATTCTACGCGAATCGCCGTTCGGTCACCAAACTACGAAAACACATGGACATCATCTTTCTGCGCGAACTCAAGGTCGAAACCCTCATCGGCGTCTATGAGTGGGAGAAGCGCGTGCCCCAGACCCTGCAGATCGACCTCGACATCGCGCTGCCCAGCAGCCGCGCCTGCGAGACCGACGACATCGCCGACGCGCTCAACTACGCCGACATCGTCCGCCGCATCCAGGCCGAACTCGCAGCACGCCACTTCCACCTGCTCGAAGCGCTGGCCGAACACATCGCCATGCTCCTGCTCGACGAATTCAAGGCCCCCTGGGCCAAGGTCAGCGTCGCCAAGCTGCAGGCGATACGGGGAAGCAAGATGGTGGGAATCAGCATCGAGCGCGGAAAAACGCAGTAACCCGAAATGACTGTTCGTGTCGAGCTTGTCGGGACATGAACGACCCAAAGCAGAACCTTGGAGATAGCCGTTCGCCCTGAACAGCCGCCGCAGCTATGATTTGTATGCGCGGCGGAAGGTTATGCAGATCGACGCAGGTTCGCCGATGCCGCAACGCTGCATGAGGGTATCGAAAGACATGATATGCGACGAGTCACCCTCCTGCAGCAGGCCGGCCATCTTGAATCCGTCGATCAGGAATTTGCAGGCAGCGGGCATCTCATCGTTGTCGAGCGACTCCACCCCTGAACGATAGAGCGAAACGGACAACCGCCCCGGCAACGCAGTCCGCTCGCAATCGAATTGCTGCTCCGCCAAGCTGACGGCGCGTTCCGCCGCATGGTGACAAGCCGCGCGATAACGCCGAAGCTCTCCCGTGCGGGGATCGAAATTCAGCATGGCGTTGAACGACAACAACGATGCCCCCTGAAAGATCGCCGTAAACAAACGGCCGGGGACATATTCGACTTCGATCTGGCTCGAACTGATGCTCTCGATGGCTTTTTCGACATCGTCCTCCAAGTGCTCTTCGCTGAGCAATACCCCGGATTTGGCTTCGCAATAGTGACCGCGGACAAGCATGACTTCCCTTTCACGTCTCCCGAACGAGCTCCTATCTATCCATGCATGACAGGCGCTTCATGCAGCACTCTACCCTGCCCGCCTCCCGAACAGCCGTCGATAAGACGGCAGATTCCCCCCTATTTGACCGGCTTATACAGGCTAGCCCCTGGGGTGATGTTCCGCATGCAGCTTTTTCAGCCGCTCCCGCGCGACATGGGTATAGATCTGCGTGGTCGAGATATCCGAATGGCCCAATAACATCTGCACCACGCGCAGATCCGCGCCGTGGTTCAGCAAATGTGTCGCGAAAGCGTGGCGCAGCGTATGCGGCGACATCGGTTTGTGCAGCCCCCCGCTCTTCGCGTGCTTCTTGATCAGATACCAGAACATCTGCCGCGTCATGCCCTCGCCGCGCGCGGTGACGAACATCGCGTCGGCGACCTTGCCCGACAACAGCACCGGACGGCCTTCGGCAAGGTAGCGGCGCAGCCAGTCCAGCGATTCCTCGCCCAGCGGCACCAGACGCTCCTTGCTGCCCTTGCCCATCACGCGCACCACGCCCATGTCCATGCTCACCTGCGTGATGCGCAGGGTCACCAGCTCCGACACACGCAGGCCGGTGGCGTACAGCACCTCGAACATCGTGCGGTCGCGCAGGCCAAGCGGCGTCTGCGTATCGGGCGCATTCAGCAGCAGCTCGACATCCTGTTCGGTGAGGCTCTTCGGCAGGTTGCGCGGCAGCTTGGGCGTGTCGATCTGCAATGTCGGATCGACAGAAATCTTGCCCTGCCGCAACAGGTAACGGAACAAGCGCTTCAGACTGGAGATGCTGCGTCCGGTGGAACTTGCTTTGGCTTTTTGCGCGGAGACCAGATGGGCGAGATAACCCTGGATGTCGGCATGCGTAGCTTGCAGTAGCGCGAGGTCGCCCTGCTGATCCAACCACGCGGCGAACTTGGCGAGGTCGCGCCGGTAACTGTCCAGCGTGTTGCGCGACAGGCCGTCTTCCAGCCAGAGGTTGTCGCAGAACTCGTCGAGCAGGTCGGCGTTATCCATATGACCGTGCTAGTTGACCGCGACGAACTGCTTCCTGAAGCCCACCACCTTCTGCAGATACTGGCGCGTCTCGGCGTAAGGCAGGCGTTCGCGCAGATGGGCGTAGACGGCGGGGGCGGAGCGACGGTTGATCTCCTCCAGTGCGCCGGTGCGGTTTCTGGACGAGCCGCCGAAGGTGCGCAGCACGTTGCCGGGACCGGTGTTGTAGGCGGAGATCACGCAGTATTCGCGCGAGGCGGGATCGAGCACGTCGTCCAACTCGCTGAACGCCAGCACGCTGAGATAGGCCGCGCCCAGCTCGATGTTGTTCTCGGGATCGAACAGGTATTGCTTAGTAGGAACGGTGTCGCTGCCCTTCGCGCGCTTGTAGGCATCGCGACCGCCGCTGGTCGGCACCAGTTGCATCAGACCGTAGGCCGGAGCGGAGCTGACCGCGAACGGATTGAAGTTGCTCTCGGTGCGCATGATCGCGAACACCAGACTGGGGCTGACGTTGTAGTCGCGCGCGAACTTCTCGACCAGCGGACGGTATTTCTCCGCCTGTTTGCTGGAGAAGTTGCTGACCATGCTGAACTTCACATAGCGCGCCGACTTCTTGCCGGCGTCGGTAGCGACGTTGCGCGTCTGCGCGACGCTCACCAGCCCGTCGGCATAGCGTTCGGCCTGCTGCGGCGTCGCAATGGCGCGACCTCCATCGTCCAGCACCAGTCCGAGCAGATAGGGATCGCGCTCGCTGGACAGGCGGATGGACTGGTCGGAGAACAGGTCGACTGCGCGCGGATCGTCCGGCGTCAGCAACGTCGTGACGACGGCGTTCTTCAGACTGCGCTCCGGATTCTTGTCGTCCAGCGTCTCAACGGTGATCTCGCCGCGATCGAAATCCACGATCGCGCGCGACAGATAGCCCTGAGTGTATTTCACGTAGTGGGTGCGGTCGGGCAATCGCGTCTCCTTCTTGCCCCATTTCTTGCCGACCTTGCCGCTCAGCAGGTCGCGCAACTGCTGGAAGTCGCGCTGCACCGCCTTGAGGTCGCTGGCGATCTGCAGCGGGTTGCGTGCATAGGCCGCCTGCTTGTGCTTCAACAGCGCGCGCGCGGCCGCTTGCGGGCTGCCGCTGGCGGCGATCTGCGCGACGGTGCGCACGGTACCGCTGGTGGCGGCCGAGACGATGCTTCGGGTGGATTTGCTGCTGCATGAGGACAGCAGCAGGATGGCGGCGAGAGCGAGGGCTATGTTGCGCATGGTGACCGCTGTGACTCGTCCGATTCAGAAACGTTCACGCCCTCGCTGCCTTAGCCGCTGTTGCGCAGGCCGGTCGCGATGCCGTTGATGGTCAAGTGGATCGCGCGCTTCACCAGTTCGTCGTTGTCCCCTGCACGATGGCGCTGCAACAACGCGACCTGCAAGTGATTCAAGGGATCAATGTACGGCGAGCGGGTCAGCAGACTGCGCGCGAACGCAGGATTGTCCTGTAGCAGCGTGTTGTTGCCGGTGACCTTGAACAGCATCTCCACCGTGATCTCCCATTCGCGCTCGATCGCGCCGAAGATGCGCTCGCGCAGCTCGACGTCCTCGACCAGTTCGGCATAGCGCGAGGCGATGCCCATGTCGGTCTTCGACAGCACCATGTCCATGTTGGACATCAGGCCGCGGAAGAAAGCCCAATTCTTGTACATGGCCTGCAACTGCGCCAAGCCGGCGTCGCCTTCGCGTTCTATGAACTGTTTGACCGCACTGCCGAAACCGAGCCAGCCCGGCAACATGATACGGTTCAGGCCCCAGCTGAACACCCAAGGGATCGCGCGCAGATCTTCGATCTTGTCCGAGGCCTTGCGCGACGACGGACGGCTGCCAATATTGAGTTCGGCGATCTCGCGGATAGGCGTCGCGGTGAAGAAGTATTCGGTGAAACCGGGCGTCTCGTACACCAGCTTGCGGTAGGCGGCGAACGCGTCCAGGCTCAGCGCCTCCATGATGCGATGGAACTCCGGCATCGTGCTGTCCGCGCCGTGATGGTGCAGCAGCGTCGCTTCCATGGTCGCGGCGATCAGCGTCTCTAGGTTGCGGCGGCCGATCTCGGGATTGGAGTATTTGCTGGCGATCACCTCGCCCTGCTCGGTGATGCGGATCTGCCCGTTCACGCTGCCCGGTGGTTGCGCGAGGATCGCGTCGTAGCTAGGACCGCCGCCGCGGCCCACGGTGCCGCCGCGGCCATGGAACAGGCGCAGCTCGATGCCGTGTTTCTCGAACACTTTCACCAACTCGACCTCGGCCTTGTACAGCTCCCAGTTCGCGGTCAGGTAGCCGCCGTCCTTGTTGCTGTCGGAATAGCCCAGCATCACTTCCTGCGTGTCGTTGCGGCTCTTCAGCAACTTGCGATACCAGGGGATGGAGAACAGCTCGTCCATGATGGCCGCGCCGCCGCGCAGGTCTTCGATGGTCTCGAACAGCGGGATGATGTTCACATGCAGCTGGTCGCTGCCTTCCAGCAGACCGACCTGTTGCAGCATCAGCGCGAGTTCCAGCATGTCGCTGACCGCATCGGTCTTTGAGATGATGTGATTCGGCAACGCGCCCTGGCCGAAGTGCTTATGTATTTCGGCGGCGGCCTGCATGATGCGCAGCTCGCTCTGCGGCACCGCGGAATAACGCTCGATATCGGCCAGCAGCGGCTTGGCCGCCTGCAAGGTCTCCAGCAGCACCGCGCGCTTGTCGGCCTCGCCGAGTTCGGCGTAACCGGCCTTGCCGGAGCTGTGCGAAAACAGTTCGCTAACGGTCTGCTCGATGATCGCGCTGTGCTGGCGCATGTCCAGCGGCGCCAGATAGAAACCGAACACCTCGGCGGCTCGGCGCAGATTGGCCAGACGGCCGCGCGCGAGGTACACCGCGCCATGCTTGAACAGCGAGTCGATCAGCACATCGAGGTCGGCGATGAATTCCTTCGCAGCCGCATAGGGCTGTGCATGCGCATCCAGCGGAGGGAGGTGCGTGATATTGTGGCCGAGCTTGCGGGCAGTGGACGACAGGCGCGCATAGATCAGGTTCAGCGCGCGACGATAAGGCTCATCGGTGCGTGCGGCATCCTTGTCCGGCGAGACATCGGAAAGCGCGCGCAACTCGGGCGTGATCTCCACCACGCGGTCGGTCAGGCTCAGACGACGGCCCAGCACATAGGTCTCGTTCAGATAGTGCTCGAACGCCAGCGCGGAATGCTTGCGCACCGCGTCCGACATCACGTCGTGGGTGACGAACGGGTTGCCGTCGCGGTCGCCGCCGATCCAGCTGCCTACGCGCAACAGCGGCGGCACCTTGATGTCTTTGTCGAAGCGGCCTTCCAGCTGCTTCTCCAGCCCGGCGTAGATCTTGGGGATCTCGTTCAGGAAGGTATAGCGGTAATACTCCAGTCCATTGTTGATCTCGTCGCGCACCGTCAGCTTCGACGTGCGCAACATGCGTGTCTGCCACAGGATCAGCACGAAGCGGCGCAGCGCCTCCTCGTTGTCGGCCTCGTCGTCCGGCGTCATGTCCATGCGGTCGCGCTGCGACAGCAGGCTGGAGATGATCAACTGGCAATCGAGGATACTCTTGCGCTGCACCTCGGTCGGGTGCGCGGTCAGTACCGGCGAGACCAGCGCGCTGTTCAAAAAGGATTGCAGCGTCTTGTTATCGACCTTCTTTTCCTCGAGGCGATCCAGCGCCAGCAACAGGCTGCCGTCCTTGTGCGCGCTGCCCGCCTTGAGGTGGGCGCGGTGGCGGCGGTTGTGATGCAGGTCCTCGGCGATATTCGATAGCTGCGAGAAATAGCTGAACGCCCGTACCACCGACAGCGTCTCGCTGGGCGACAGCGCATCCAGCATCTGCTCCAGCTGTTCGCGATCGCGGTCGTCCTGCGTCTTGCGGAAGCGCACCGCAGCGCGGCGCACGTTCTCGACCAGATTGAAGACTTCCTCGCCTTCCTGTTCGCGCAACGTCTCGCCGAGAATTCGGCCGAGCAGGCGCACGTCCTCGCGCAGCGGCTGGTCCTTACTGGAAATATCGGCGGGTGCGGAAATCAGGTTCATCACGTTCATCTCAAAACTTATGTCGGCGCAAAAGCGCGGCGCACCCTATGCTAGAATGCGCCGCGCATAATCACAGAAAATCAGGAAAATTTTGATGAGCCCAGCTTCTCTGTCTTCACCATCGCCAACTTCCCCAACCATCCCATCCCGTCTGGTGATCGCCTCGCGCGAAAGCGCGTTAGCCATGTGGCAGGCCGAACATATCCGTGACAGACTGCGCGCATTATACCCGCAAACCGAGGTCAGCATATTGGGCATGACCACCCAGGGCGACCAAATCCTCGATGTGACGCTGTCCAAGATCGGCGGCAAGGGCCTGTTCGTCAAGGAACTGGAGACCGCGCTGGAAGACGGCCGCGCCGATCTGGCGGTGCATTCGCTGAAGGACGTGCCCATGCATCTGCCGGAAGGTTTCGTGCTGGCGGCCATCGGCGAGCGCGAAGACCCGCATGACGCCTTCGTCTCCAACCAATACTCCAGCCTGGCCGACCTTCCGGCCGACAGCGTCGTCGGCACTTCCAGCCTGCGCCGCGAGAGCCAGCTGCGCGCGCGCTTCCCTCATCTCAAGATCGAGCCGCTGCGCGGCAACGTGCAGACCCGCTTGCGCAAGCTGGACGAAGGCCAATACGCCGCCATCATCCTCGCAGCCGCCGGCCTGAAGCGTCTGGGGCTGGGCGACCGCATCCGCGGCATCATCTCCAGCGAAGACAGCCTGCCGGCCGTGGGCCAGGGCGCGCTGGGCATCGAGTGCCGCAGCGACCGCGCCGACGTGATCGCCGCATTGCAACCGCTGCACCACGCGCCGACCGCCGCCTGCGTGCTGGCCGAACGCTCGATGAGCCGAGCGCTGGCCGGCAGCTGCCAGGTTCCCCTGGGCGGATTCGCCGAAGTGCAAGACGGCAAGCTGCGCATGCGCGGTTTCGTCGCCAGCCCGGACGGACTGCGCATGCTGCGCGCCGAAGACACCGGCGACTTCGCCGACCCGGAAGCGCTGGGCAACCGGATCGCCGACACCCTGCTCGCGCAGGGCGCAGGCGAAATCCTCGCCGCCCTGAATGGCTGAACTCGGACTCGCCGGCCTGAAAATCGCGGTCACCAGGCCGCGCGATCAGGCCGCGCCGCTGGCACAGCGCATCGCACAGGCAGGGGGGACGCCGTTGCTGTTTCCGCTGCTGGATATCGCACCAGTCACCGACGATGCGCCGTTGCGCGAACAACTCTCGCGGCTGGCAGGATTCAACCTCGCAATATTCATCAGTCCGAATGCGGTGCACTACGGCATCGCGGCGATACGCCCGACCGACCTTCCTCCGCAGCTCAGGATCGCCACGGTAGGCCAGGGCAGCGCAAAGGCGTTGCGCGAACTGGGCATCGCCGACATCCTTGCGCCGACCGAACGCTTCGACAGCGAAGGCCTGCTGGCGCTGCCAGAATTGCAGGATATCGCCGGGTGGAACGTGCTGATCTTCCGCGGCGACGGCGGACGCGAACTGCTCGGCGACACGCTCAAGGCTCGCGGCGCGACGGTGGAATATGCGGCCTGCTATCGCCGCAGTAAACCGCAACAGGATATCGCCGAGCTGCTGTCTGCCGCCCCCGATGCGATCACCGCAACCAGCAGCGAAGCGCTGGAGCATCTGCGACAGATGCTGGAGAACGGCGGCAGCGAAGCATGGCGCGACCTGCCGCTGTTCGTGCCGCATCCGCGCATCGCCGATCTGGCCAGGCAACAAGGCTGGGGGCGGGTCGAAACCACCGCTTCGGGTGATGACGGCTTGCTGTCCGGTTTGATAGCATGGGCACAAAAGGAAAAAACCAGATGAACGAGCAAACACCCCAAACCGCCGCGCCGGAAGCGCCGACCGCCAAGCCCCGCACATCGGTAGCGGACATCTTCGCCCGCATCAGCGTCACCCAACTGACGCTGGCGGTGCTGGTCGCGATCTTCCTGTGGCAATGGCTGGCGGGACATCAGGCGATCAGCGACATGCGCCGCGAACTGGCCGAGAAGATCGCCCAGATGGACGGCGTGAGCAAAGCCAGCCAGATATTGCTGGAAGGCAGCCAGGATCAGGTGCGCGAACTCGCGACCAAGATGGCGGCGCTGGAAGCGCACCAGGCCGAGGCGCAGAACCAGCGCGTCGCGCTGGAGGCGCTGTACAACGACCTGTCGGTCAGCCGCGACGAGACCGCTCTGGCCGAAGTCGAGCAGCTGCTGCTGATCGCAGGACAGCAGTTGCAACTGTCGGCCAACGTGAAGGCCGCACTGATCGCGATGCAGAGCGCCGATGCGCGGCTGCAACGCATGGACAGACCCGCATTCAACGGGCTGCGCAAGGCCATCGCCCAAGATATGGACAAATTGCGCGCGCTGCCCGATGTCGACATCGCCGGAATCAACTATCAGCTCGACGCACTGATGGTCGCCGTGGACGAATTGCCACTGGTCTACCAGCAACGCGCATCCAGGCAGATGGCCGCGCAGCCCGCCCCGCCCGCAGACGAGACCGCCTGGCAAAAACTGCTGCGCGAGATCTGGCAGGACGCCAAGCAACTGGTGCGCATCGAGGACACCGGCAAGGCCGAGATACCGCTGCTGCCGCCGGAACAGGAATTCTTCCTGCGCGAGAACCTGAAACTGCGCCTGCTGTCGGCACGCCTCGCACTGCTGTCGCGCGACGAGGAAAGCTTCGGGCATGAAATGAAGACCGCGCAGGCCTGGACTGCGCGCTATTTCGATGCCAAGACCGGCGAAGGCGCGAGGATGCTGGCCGCGCTGCGCAAGGCCGCGGCGGCCAGCATCGCCATCGAGTTGCCGGACGTTTCCGCCAGCCTGCAGGCGGTGCGCAATTACCGCCTGACACGCGAAGGCGCGGCTCTGCCGAAGGCGGCACGATGAAATACCTGCTGTGGATACTGTTGCTGTTCGGCGCCGCGGTCGCGCTGACCACCGCGTCGCATAATCCGGCCTATGTGCTGCTGGTCTATCCGCCTTATCGCATCGAACTGTCGCTGATGCTGTTCGTCACGCTGCTGCTGCTCGCCTTCGTATTCGGCTACGGGGTGGTGCGCCTGCTGCTCGCCGCAGTTCACCTGCCCGCCTATGTGAAGAAGTTCCGCATGGAGCGCGCGCAGAACAAGGCGCGCGAACTGCTGGACGAAACGCTGAACGCCTTCTTCGAAGGACGCTATGCGGCGGCCGAAAAGGCTGCGGCGCGGGCGATGGAACTGGGCGACACCTCTGCGCTTCATCCCATCATCGCGGCGCGCGCCGCACACGAACTTCGCGAATACGACAAGCGCGACGCATATCTGTCGGCTGCCGAAGACAAGGCATCCGGCGATTCGACGATGCGTTTGCTGGCGACCACCAAGTTCATGCTCGATCAACACGACCCGCGCGCCGCGCTGAACGCCCTGCATAAACTGCGGGCCAGCGGGGTCAAAGGCCATGTCGGCGCACTGTCGTTGGAACTCAAGGCGCAGCAGCAGACAGGCAACTGGGACGAGGTACTGAACATACTCGACCAGCTGGAGAAACGCTCGGCGATCGACGTCACCCTGGCCGCGCAACTGCGCCAACAGGCCTGGCTGGAAAAGATCCGCCAGCAGGAAGACATCGTCGGCCTGACCGACTGCCTGAAGCATTTGCCGAGCGACCTGAAACGGCGCAGCAAGGTCGCCGCCGCAGCAGCACGCGCGCTGATAGCTCACGGCGGCTGCCCGCTCGCGCAACAAATGCTGGCGGACAGTCTGAACGCTCAATGGGACAGCGGACTGGTCACGCTATACGGCGATTGCCATTCCGAGAACCGTCCGTCCGGCGACGCGATCGCGCAGATCGAACAGGCCGAGAAATGGCTCAACCAGCACAAGGACGATGCCGGCCTGCTGCTCGCGCTCGGCAAGCTATGCCTGCATCAGGGACTATGGGGCAAGGCGCAAAGCTATCTGGACGCCAGCGTCAGTGTCGCCCCCAGCCCCGCCGCCTACACCGCGCTCGCACAGCTGGCCGAGAAACTCGGCAAGCCGGCGGAAGCATCCGGCTACTACCAGAAGGCTACGCGTACGGCCAAACCGGCCGCCTGAGTCACGGACATGCTGCTCTCCCGAATAAGAAGGTCACTGGCGAGAATCGGCGCTTTCCTGGCCTATCCTTTTTCCGGCTTCGGCATGATGGTGCGCGGCGCGCTCGAATTACAGCACCGAGAGCGCATGCGATTGCGCGACGAACTGTCGGCAACCCAGCGACTGATCCCGCTGCTGATGAAACAGCGCAACGGCGAACGGTGGACCGACGAGGAACGCAGGGGCATCAGGGCGCAATTGCAGCGCATGGTCGCGATAGCACCTTATCTGGTGCTCTTCGTGATGCCGGGCGGATTACTCCTGCTGCCGTTGCTGGCTTGGTGGCTGGACCGGCGCAGGCAGCAGCGCCAGCAGGCGCAGCCTTAGTTTTTCGGTGCGAACGTGAACACGTCGGAGAAGAACGCGTCTTCCGGCAGCGCTCGCTGAGTCGTGAAGTCTCGGTGCGCGGCCTCGACCACCACCGGGGCGCCGCAGACATAGGCCTCATACCCGGACAGGTCGGCATAATCCTCCATCACCGCCAAATGCACGAAACCGGTGCGCCCTTGCCAATTGTCGGACGCCTCAGGCTCGGACAGCACCGGAGTGAACTTGATGCCTGATTCCTCCCACTGGCGCGCCATATCCAGCAGGTAAAGGTCGGACAGTTTGCGCCCGCCCCAGTAGAAGTGCATAGGGCGCTTGATGCCGATGTACAGCGCATGCTCGATGATCGCCTTGACCGGCGCGAAACCGGTGCCGCTGGCGACGAATACGATGGGTTTGTCCGAGTCCTCGCGCAGGAAGAAGCTGCCCTGCGGCCCCTTGAAGCGCAGGATGTCACGTTCCTTCATCTCGTTGAACACATGCTGGGTGAATGCACCGCCGGAGATGTTGCGGATATGCAGTTCGAGCAGCTCGTCGTGGTGCGGCGCGTTCGCCAGCGAGAAGCTGCGCGGCTTCTGGTCTTTCTGCAGGATATCGATGTATTGACCGGCGAGGAACTGCAGACGTTCGTTGCTCGGCAGCTTGAGCTTCAGCACCATCACGTCCGGCGCGACCCTGGTCATGCTGTCTACGCGGCAAGGCATGGTCTTGATCTGGATGTCCTTGGTCGCAACGACTTCGTGGCTCTCCAGAACCACATCCGACAACGGTTTCGCGCAGCAGAACAGCGCCATGCCGGCCTCCCTGTCGGCATCGCTCAGCGCGTGGGCCTGATAGTTGCCGAGATCGACCTCGCCCTGCACCACCTTGCCCTTGCATACGCCGCATGCGCCGTTGCGGCAGCTGTACGGCAGATTGCAGCCGTGCTTCAGGCCGGCGTCGAGGATGGTTTCCTCTTTCTCGACGGAGAAGCTGTGTTTGCTCGGCAGGATGGTGGCGTTGAACGTCATGGCTGAAAATGAAGAATTAGAAAACACGCGATTTTAACGCATAATCGTGCCATGAGACGCCTGCTGATAGTCGGTTGCGGCGATGTCGCGCTGCGCACCCTCCCCCTGCTGCTCCCCTGCTACCGCGTGTACGCGCTGCTGCGCGATCCCGCGCGGCATGCGGAATGGCGCGCGAGGGGAGCGATCCCGCTGGCGGGCGATCTGGATGACCGCGCCAGCCTCGCGCGTATCGCCGGACTCGCCGATGCGGTGCTGCACTTCGCACCGCCTGCCGCAGGCCGCGGAACGACAGACTCCCGCACCCGCAACCTGCTCTCCGCCCTGTCGCGCGGCGCATTGCCCAAACGCCTGGTCTATATCAGCACCAGCGGCGTTTACGGCGATTGCGGCGGCGCGAAGGTGAGCGAGGCCCGCCCGATTGATCCGCAAACGGCTCGTGGGCAGTTGCGCGCGGATGCCGAGCGGCAGATACGCGAGTGGGCAAAGCGCAACCGGGTGAATGCCTCCATCCTGCGTGTGCCCGGTATCTATGCCGACGACCGGTTGCCGCTGGAACGCCTGCGCAGCGGCACACCCGCGATCATCGAAGCAGAGGACAGCTACACCAACCACATCCACGCCGACGATCTCGCGCGTATCGCGACGGCCGCCCTGCTCAAGGGGAGGGCCAATCGCGTGTACCACGCCAGCGACGACGGCGAACTGAAAATGGGCGACTACTTCGACGCAGTAGCCGATGCATACGCCCTGCCGCACCCGCCGCGCCTGACGCGCGCGGAAGTCGAACGCAGCGTGTCCCACGCGCTGTGGTCGTTCATGAACGAGTCGCGGCGACTGCTGAACCGGCGCATGAAAACTGAGTTACAGGTTCGCCTGCGCTATCCGACAGTGGCGAGCATGCTGTCCGAGTTGCCGCAGGAACGGCAAATCCGGTGACACTCGTCACACTGCAAGACTTAGTCCGCTAGAATGCATCTTCATCGCAACCCGTGATCGGAAGTCCGCATGGCCAACCTGCCCGTCAAATCCGACCTGCGTCACGTCATTTATGCGCTGTCCGATGCGCTCGACCTGGTCGGGATAGACGACGTCGCCCACGGCAAACGCGTCGGCATCATGGCTGCCGAATGCTCGAAACTCATGGGTCTGCCGGAGGCGGAGACGACGTTTCTGTTCGATCTTGGCATGCTGCACGACATCGGCGTCTCGACGACGCAGACGCATCACCATCTGGTCGCCGAATTCGACTGGCAGGAGTCGCAGGTGCACGCCGAACTGGGCTATGCGCTGCTGCGCGAATTCGCGCCGCTGTCGCGCATGGCGATCCCGGTGCGCTACCACCACACCCACTGGGACAGACTGATCACGCTGCCTGCCGCCGAAGTGACCGCGCAGCAAGCACAACAGGCCAACCTGATCTTTCTGGTCGATCGCGTCGATGCACTGGCCGCTCCCTGGTACGGCAGCGGATTGTTCGATCACATCGAAGATGTTCGTGAGCATATCCGCGCCAACGCCGGCAGCTACTTTTCACCGGAGCTAGTGGACATCTTCCTGACGGCGTCGAAAGCGGAGGCCTTCTGGCTGCTGCTGGAGCCTCGCTCGATCCAGAATTACCAGCACGACCTGCTGTCGCACGGCGCAAGCTACCAACCCACGTTCGACGAGCTGAAACAGCTGTCGGTGATCTTCTCCCACATCGTCGATGCCAAGAGCCCTTTCACCGCCTACCATTCGCTGGGTGTGGCCCGCCTCGCCCGCTTCCTCGCCGAACGCGCCGGCGTCAATCAGGAGAATTGCGACAAGCTCGAACTGGCCGGACTGCTGCACGATCTCGGCAAGCTGCGCATCCCCGACGAGATACTCGACAAACCCGGAAAACTGGATGCGCACGAGCGGCTGATCATGAACACCCACAGCTTCGAGACCTACCAGATACTGCACAGCATCGCCGGCTTCGAGGAGATCGCGCTGTGGGCCGCCTACCATCACGAAGAGCCGGGCGGAAAAGGCTATCCCTTCCATGTCCACGAGAAAGAGCTGTCGATCGAGGCGCGCATCCTGCGCGTCGCGGACATCTTCCAGGCGATGGCACAGGATCGCCCCTACCGCGCCGGCTGGCCCGCGCATGAAGTGCTCGGGCTACTCAAGGAGCTTGCAATCGACGAGCGCCTGGACGCAAGCCTGGTCGCGCTGGTCGAGAAATATCTGGATCAGGCGATAAAGATCGCACTGCCCGGTCCGGATGAGATGCCGTTCCGGCTGGTCTGACGAAGGGATCGCGGCCGGGACGCCACGCTGCAATAAAAAGCGGCATCCCGAAGGATGCCGTCAGAGGAGAGTGTCGGCCCGGGGTAGTCATCGGCCAACGCGCACACTATAAGATCCTATTGTTTCAGCATTATTAATGCTGCCCGGGATGGAAAATATCAAACCGTCTCGCCTGCCGGGATACTGATAGATTTTGGATATATACTCCGGCATGTGCATTGCTTATGATGCATATGCTGTAGCGATCACGCTGCAGTGAGGAAGACAGTAAACCCGGGAAGAATTCCATGCACCCAGAAGATATCGAAGCAAGCGAGAAATTCTTATTTACGCTGGAATGGCTGCTGGCGGTTATCAATCGCCATTCCGGACATTTCGACTTTGCGCTGGCCCACATCAGCTACAGGAATCCCACCGTCCTCGGTGAAAGTTACGGTGCGGCCATCGCATCCGGAAAGCTGGACGAATTCTCGCATGCGTTGCGCAAGGCATTCCGCAAGACCGACCTGGTCGCGCGCGACGGCACGGATTTCTGGATCCTGGTGCCATACACCCCGGTGAACGAAAGGCTGGTCGACAAGATCAGATACATCGCCGACACCGCATCGCAATGCGGGCTGCAGATCGTGGACAGGGATATCTCCATCTTCGCGTTATCCCAGGACCTGATCGCGCCAAGAGAAGATTTCTCCGCGGCGGAGTTCCTGAGATACCTGAAGGAAAAACATGTCGCTCTCGCCCATCAGGAAGTCTCGCTGCCGAACAGCGATTAGCCGATCCGGAGACCGGCCCGGCTGCGCGGCCACTCACCCTCCTTTAGTCACCACCCACTCCGCAGCTAACATACGGTCGCGTTTGTCCTCGGACACGCGCTGCATGAACGCACAGTCCCGACGATGGATGGTGATACCGCGGTCGCGGGTGACATAGCCTGTGATCGCATCCGGCTTTTCCGGCTTGCAGCACTTGGCCATCTTGATCATCAGGTTGTCCACGCCCTCGATCAGCACGCCGGTTGACGAGGCGCGCGGTGCAGTCTGCTTGCGCATTGCGGTCGGCGCGGCGATCTCCACCTTCGCCGGGACTTCCTGCTGGATCGCGAGCCCGACGCGGCGCGTGGTGATATCGCCGCGCCCGAGTGCGGCGAGCAATTCGTCCAGCTTGTGGAAGCTCAATCGCTGCGCGACCTTTTCCTGGTTGACCGCAATCACGCCCAGCCGCTGCAACTCGCGGTCGAGCAGCAAGCGGCCCTGCGCGATGCTGTCGTCCAGATTCTGCGTCTTGAACCAGTGGCGCACCTTGGCTCTGGCCCGCGCGCTCTTCAGATAGCCCTGCTGCGGGATGAGCCAGTCGCGGCTGGGCGCGCCCTGCTTCGTGGTCAGGATCTCCACGCGCTGGCCATTCTGCAATTGATACTTCAGCGGCACGATGTTGCCGTCCACTTTCGCGCCGCGCGTGCGGTGGCCGAGGTCCGTGTGCAGGATGTAGGCGAAGTCCACCGGCGTCGCACCGCGGGGCAGGTCTATCACCTTGCCCTGCGGCGTGAACACGTAGACGCGGTCCTGCAACAGCTCGTTGCGGAACTGTTCCTGCAGGTTGCCGCTGTCGGCCAGCTCCGCCTTCCACGCGAGGATCTGGCGCAGCCAGGCGATCTTCTCGTCGAAGCCGGTATCGGATTTCTTGTTCTCCTTGTAGCGCCAGTGCGCGGCGACGCCCAGCTCGGAGTCGTGATGCATATCCCGCGTACGTATCTGCACCTCCACCGCGAGCCCGCGCGGACCGGTCACCGCGGTGTGCAGCGAACGATAGCCGTTGGGCTTGGGGTTGGCGATGTAGTCGTCGAACTCGCTGGCGATCGCGGGCCACAGTTCATGCACGACCGAGAGTGACGCATAACAATCCTGAATATTCTCGACCATGATGCGCACCGCGCGCACGTCGTAGAGATCGCCGAACGCGATGCGCTTGCGCTTCATCTTGTTGATGATGCTGTAGATATGTTTTGGGCGTCCGCTCACCTCGCCAGCGATACCCGTATCGTCCAGCCGCTGTCGCAAGCTGGCAACCACGTCGGCAATATAGCGCTCGCGATCCACGCGGCGCTCGTCGAGCAGCTTCGCGACTTGCTTGTAGAGCACCGGTTCCAGATAGCGCACCGACAGGTCTTCCAGTTCCCACTTGAGCTGCCACACGCCCAGCCGGTTCGCCAGCGGCGCAAAGATACTGTGCGTCTCCTGCGCGATACGTTGCTGCTGTTCCACATCCGTGCCGGACAGGCTGCGCAGCGTCTGGGTGCGTTCGGCGAGCTTGATCAGCACGACGCGGATGTCCTCAACCATCGCCAGCAACATCTTGCGCAGGCTCTCGACCTGCTGCGCGGCCTCGTCCTTGTCCCGGGTTGTGCGCAGCTCGCTGAACAAACGGATGCGCTCCATGCGCGAAATGCCGCCGACCAGCGCGGCGACATTGGCGCCGAAGCGCTCGGCCAGCACATCCTTCCAGTCGTCCAGATAATCCGGCACCGCATGCAGCACAGTGGCTGAGATGGTCTCGTGATCCAGATGCAATCCGATCAGAATGCCCGCCGAACCCAGCGCGTGCGGCAGCAGCGGAATACCGGCGATCGCGAACTGCCCGTGATACAGCGGCGCAGCGAATTCGCATGCGCGCCGGATCAGCGCGATCTCCCCCGGCGCGTAGACATCCGACAGCGCGGCCAGCCAGCGCTGGATGTCGGCGCTGTCCTCGCCCGTGATGGGCGGGAAATTATGCTGGACGGAGACCACGGATCATGGCTGGCTTCAGGATTGGGCGTTGCTGATTTTGACCAGCTGCGCCAACTTGTCCTTCGCCGCGCCGCTGGCGACGATCTCGGCGGCCTTGCCGACGCCGTTCTCCAGCGTATCGGCCAGACCTGCCAGATAGATCGTCGCACCCGCGTTCAGCAGCACGATGTCCAGTGCCGGGCCGGGCTGATTGTCGAGCACGTCGAGGATCATGTCGCGCGAGGCCTGTACGCTGGTCGCATTGATGTCTTCCAGCGTCGCGGTGCTCAAGCCGAACTGCTCCGGATGGATGGTGTACTCGTGCACCTCGCCGTCCTTGAGTTCGGCGACCTGCGTGTTGCCGGTGATGGTGATCTCGTCCAGCCCATCCTCGCCGTGCACCACCATCACGCGCTTGCTGCCTAGGCGCTGCAGCACCCGCGCCTGGATGCCGACCAGGTCCGGATGGAACACACCCATCAATTGCTGCTTCGCGCCCGCCGGATTGGTCAGCGGACCGAGGATGTTGAACAGCGTGCGTATGCCGAGCTCCTTGCGCACCGGTGCGGCATGCTTCATCGCGCTGTGATAGTTCGGCGCGAACATGAAGCCGAAACCGACTTCGGCTATGCAGCGCACGGTCTGTTCCGGCGTCAGGTTGATGTTCACACCCAAGGCCTCCAGCACGTCCGCGCTGCCGGATTGCGACGACACCGAACGCCCGCCGTGCTTGGCGATCTTCGCGCCCGCCGCCGCCGCGACAAAGGCCGATGCGGTGGAGATATTGAAGGTATGCGCACCATCGCCGCCGGTGCCGCAGGTATCCACCAGCCTGTCGTCGTCGGCCATGTCGACCTTGGTCGAGAGTTCGCGCATCACGGTCGCCGCACCGGCGATCTCGCCTATGGTCTCCTTCTTCACGCGCAATCCCGTGATGATTGCCGCGATCATCACCGGCGTGACTTCTCCGCCCATGATCTGGCGCATCAGCGACACCATCTCGTCGTGGAAAATCTCGCGGTGTTCGATGATGCGCTTCAGCGCGTCTTGAGGTTTCATGGCTTGCCCTCCAGGAAGTTCTTCAGCATGTCGTGCCCATGCTCGGTCAATATTGATTCGGGATGGAACTGCACGCCGTGCACCGCCAGCGTCTTGTGGCGCACGCCCATGATCTCGCCGTCATCGGTCCACGCGGTGACCTCCAGGCACTCGGGCATGGTCTCGCGCTCGATCACCAGCGAGTGATAGCGCGTCGCGGTGAACGGGTTCGGCAGGCCGGTGAACACGCTGTTGCTGTTGTGGTGTATCAGCGAGGTCTTGCCGTGCATCAGCGTCTTCGCGTGAATGATCTTGCCGCCGAAGGCCGATCCTATGCTCTGGTGACCCAGGCACACGCCCAGCAGCGGCACCTTGCCGGCGAAGTGCTTGATCGCGGCGACCGACACGCCCGCCTCGGTCGGCGTGCAGGGGCCGGGCGAGACGACGATGTGCTGCGGGTTCAGTTTTTCGATCTGCTCCACCGTGATCTCGTCGTTGCGGTGCACCACCACGTCTGCGCCGAGTTCGGCGAAATACTGCACCAGGTTGTAGGTGAAGGAGTCGTAATTGTCGATCATCAAAAGCATGTTTTGCTCCAGTCTCAGTTCTTCGTCTGCATCATACTCAACGCCACCGCCTCGGCAACCTTGATGCCGTCCACCGCGGCGGACAGGATGCCGCCCGCATAACCCGCGCCCTCACCGGTCGGATACAGGCCGCGCGTGTTGAGGCTCTGCAAATTTTCGTCGTCACGCTTGATGCGCACCGGCGACGAGGTGCGCGTCTCCACGCCGGTCAGAACCGCATCCTTCATGTCGAAGCCCTGTATCTGTTTCGCGAACGCGGGCAGCGCCTCGCGGATGGCTTCGATCGCATAGTCGGGCAGCGCGGTGGACAGGTCGGTCAGGTGCACGCCCGGCGTATACGACGGTTGCACTTCGCCGAATACCGTCGAGGGCTTGCAGGCGAGGAAGTCGCCGACCAGTTGCCCCGGCGCCTGATAGGTGCCGCCGCCCAGTTCGAACGCGCGCGATTCCCAGCGGCGCTGGAATTCGACACCGGCCAGCGGGTCGCCGGGATAATCCTCCTCCGGCGAGATGTTCACGACGATGCCGCTGTTCGCGTTGCGCTCGTTGCGCGAATACTGGCTCATGCCGTTGGTGACCACGCGCCCCGGCTCCGAGGTCGCGGCGACTACCGTGCCGCCGGGGCACATGCAGAAGCTGTACACCGCGCGTCCGTTGGCGGCATGATGCACCAGCTTGTAGTCCGCCGCGCCCAGCAGCGGGTTGCCCGCGTTGCTGCCGTAGCGCGCGCGATCGATCAGCGATTGCGGATGCTCGATGCGGAAGCCGATGGAGAACGGCTTGGCCTCCAGATACACGCCGCGCTTGTGCAGCATCTCGAAGGTGTCGCGCGCGCTGTGGCCTATCGCCAGCACCAGATGGTTGGTCGCGATGCGTTCGCCGCTGCTTAGCACCACGCCGCGAATCTGTTTGATGCCATCGGGCCCGTCTTCGACCTCGATGTCGTCCACGCGACTCTGAAAGCGTATCTCGCCGCCCAGCGCGATGATGTTCTCGCGCATCTTCTCGACCATGCCGACCAGGCGGAAGGTGCCGATATGCGGATGGCTCTCGTACATGATCTCTTCCGGCGCACCCGCCTGGACGAACTCGGTCAGCACCTTGCGCCCGAGATGGCGCGGATCCTTGATCTGGCTGTACAGCTTGCCGTCGGAGAACGTGCCCGCGCCGCCCTCGCCGAACTGCACGTTGGATTCCGGATCGAGCTTGCCCTGACGCCACAGGCCCCAGGTGTCCTTGGTGCGCTCGCGCACGGCCTTGCCGCGCTCGAGTATCAACGGCTTGAAACCCATCTGCGCGAGCAACAACCCGGCGAACAGTCCAGCCGGCCCCATGCCGATCACCACCGGGCGCTCGGCAAGAGGCTGCGTCGCTTGCGCGACGAAGTGATAGGAGGTATCGGGAGCGATCTTGACGTGAGGGTCTTTGCCGAAACGTGCGAGCACCGCGGCCTCGTCGCGCAATTCGACATCCAGCGTGTAGGCGAACAGGATATGGTTCTTCTTGCGCGCATCCACGCCGCGCTTGAACACGATGCGGCCGAGCAGGTCTTCCGCGGGAATGCCCAGCCGCTTGAGGATAGCGGCTTCGATTTCGCCCTCGGGATGCTCGATGGGCAGTTTGATTTCGGTCAGGCGCAGCATGGCTTAACGATGAACTTCTGCGTCCAGCCCGTCGAGCACCATCTCCGCGGCGCGGAGCACGGCGCGTGCCTTGTTCTGCGTCTCCATCCATTCGCTGTCCGGCACCGAGTCGGCGACGATGCCCGCGCCCGCCTGCACGTACAGCATGTTGTCCTTCACCACGGCGGTGCGCAGCGCGATGGCAACATCCATGTCGCCGTTGAAGCCGAGGTAGCCGACCGCGCCGGCGTAGATGCCGCGCTTGGACGGCTCCAGTTCGTCGATGATCTCCATCGCGCGCACCTTGGCCGCACCCGACACCGTGCCGGCAGGGAACGTGGCCTTGAGCACGTCCATCGCGTTCAGGCCCGGCTTCAGTTTCGCGTCGACGTTGGAGACGATGTGCATCACATGCGAGTAGCGCTCGATCACCATCTTGTCGGTGAGCCTGACCGTGCCGTTCTTCGCGACTCGGCCGATGTCGTTGCGGCCGAGGTCGATCAGCATCAGGTGTTCGGCCAGCTCCTTGGGATCGGCCAGCAGGTCTTTTTCAAATTCGACATCCTGCTGCGGCGTCTTGCCGCGCGGGCGCGTGCCGGCGATGGGGCGCACGGTGACGGTGTCGCCTTCCAGGCGCGCCAGTATCTCCGGCGACGAGCCGACGACGTGATGGTCGCCCATGTCGTAATAGAACATGTAGGGCGAAGGATTGATGCTGCGCAGCGCGCGGTACAGCGACAGCGGGTCGGCCGGGAACGGCTGCGACATGCGCTGCGCCAGCACCACCTGCATGATGTCGCCGTCGTAGATGTAGTGCTTGGCCTTCTCGACCGCGGCCTTGAACGCGGCCTCGCCGAATTCCGACTTGGCCTCGCCGCCGTGCATCGCCGGCGCGTGCGGGATATGCACCGGCAGGCGCATCAGGCCGATCAGCTCGCGCAGCCGTTCGCGCGCCAGCGCATAGGCGTCGTCATGCGCGGGATCGGCGTAGACGATGAAGGTGAGCTTGCCGGACAGGTTGTCGATCACCGCGAGCTGCTCGGTGAGCATCAGCAGGATATCCGGCGTACCCAGCGTATCGGGCTTTTGAGTTTTCGCGAGGCGCGGTTCGATGTAACGCACGGTGTCGTAACCGAAGTAGCCCGCCAGTCCGCCGGTGAAGCGCGGCAGGTTAGGCAGCGGCGCCACCTTGAAGCGCGACTGGTATTCGCTGATGTAGTCGAGCGGATTGTCCGCCTCATGCGTGGTCTCGGCGTCGCCGTGCGTCAGCGTGACCTGCTTGCCGCGCACCGTGATGCGCGTGTCGGCGGGCAGGCCGATGAAGGAATAGCGGCCGAATCGCTCGCCGCCCTGCACCGATTCCAGCAAATAAGAGAAAGGTTTGTTGGCAAGCTTGAGGTACAGCGACAGCGGCGTGTCGAGATCGGCAAAGGTCTCGGCGACCAGCGGGATGCGGTTATAGCCTTGTTCGGCCAGCGCGTTGAATTCTTGCTCGGTAATCGGGGACAACATGAAAAACCTCCGGTGTGGGTAGATCGGATGAGCGTAGCGTTATCCGACAATTTTGCGTCAGGTCTGTCGGATAACGCGATGAAATCGCTCATCCGACCTACAAAGGCTTCAGCACCATCGCCAACTAAGGAGGTTATTCAATTTCATGTCATGCAGATTTAATAAGTTGCAATACTGCGGTCAGGTCAGGAATGACCGCATCCACGTTCAGCGTCTCGACCGGCTCGCCGTGGTTGTAGCCGTAGGGCACGCAGATGATCGGGCAGCCCGCGGCGCGCGCGGCCTGCGCATCGCTGAGCGAATCGCCTACCAGCAGCAGTTGCGCGATGGGCACGCCGAAAAACTTCGCGGCATGCAGCAGCGGCAACGGATGCGGTTTCTTCTCCGGCAGCGTGTCGCCCGCCAGCACGATCTCGAAATAAGGCGCAAGGCCGGAAGCCTTCAGGATGGGATCGGTGTAGCGCATCACCTTGTTGGTGATGCAGCCCAGCCGGAAGCCCGCGGCCTTCATCGCATCCAGCCCTTGCACCACGTTCGCGAACGGCTTGCTGTCGCAGGCCAGCTCGGTGTAGTGCTTTTCGAAGATAGGCAGCGCCTCGTCGAACAGCGCGGTATCCGGCTCGGCGTGCATGTCGCCGGTCAGCGCGCGCTTCACCAGCCAGTGGATGCCGTTGCCGATGTAGCTCATCAACAGATCCTGCGACACCGGCGCACGGCCCATGTCGCGCAGCATGCGGTTGGCCGACTCGGCCAGTTCCGGCGCGGTATGCAGCAGCGTGCCATCGAGGTCGATGACGATAGCCTGAACGTTCAGCGGCAGGGGGAAACGGGTTTGCAGTGTCATGTTCAGTGTGTTTCCGTCTTGGGAGGCTTTGCAGCGGTCTTTTCGCCCTTGGCAGGCGAGGGGGTAACTTCCGATGCGGCAACGGTTTCGGCCGCGACCGGCTCGCTCTGCGCGAGCTGCTCCGGCTTATGATCCTTGCCCATCGAAGGGTCGATCACGTTGTCCTCGATGTCCTTGTTGGCCTTCTTCCAGCCGGCAAGAACGGAGGTCGGACTGTGCCCTTCGTTTTCCTTCATGCAGTCTTCCGGCACCTTGAGCGAGACGCGGCAGGCATAGCCTACCGCCTCCGCATCGTAGATCTTCCGGTCGGCTTCACCGGTGAGACGGTCGCAACCGGCCAGCCCGAAGGCCGCCAACAGCAACGCGTATGCACCGGCACGCATGATCAAACCTTGGCCTTGGCCAGCTCGGCGCGCAGTTCACCGATGATGGTGTCGTAGCGATTCTTGTCGTTGGCGTTGTACTTGCCGAACACTGCGGAACCGGCGACGAAAGTATCCACACCGGCTTCGGCCACTTCGCGGATATTCGCCGGGCCCACGCCGCCGTCGATCTCCAACAGGCAGTTGTATCCGCCGTCGTCGATCATCTTGCGCACCTTGCGCGCCTTGTCCAGCACATGCGGGATGAACTTCTGGCCGCCGAAGCCGGGATTCACCGACATCAGCAACACCATGTCCAGCTTGGGCAGGGTGTATTCCAGGATGTCCAGCGGCGTGGATGGATTGAACACCAGACCGGCCTTGCAACCGTTTTCCTTGATCAGACCGATGGTGCGGTCGATATGCTCGGAAGCTTCCGGATGGAAAGTGATGAAGGTCGCGCCGGCCTTGGCGAAGTCGGGGATGATGCGATCCACCGGCTTGACCATCAGATGCACGTCGATCGGAGCAGTCACGCCATGCTTGCGCAGCGCTTCGCATACCAAGGGACCTATGGTCAGGTTAGGCACGTAGTGATTGTCCATCACGTCGAAGTGCACGATGTCCGCGCCGGAAGCCAGGACGTTGTCGACTTCCTCGCCCAGCTTGGCGAAATTGGCAGAGAGGATGCTAGGAGCGATCTGATACATAGTGTATTCCTTACGGTTGGTTCGAATTCAAAAAAGGTATTCTAACCGAAACGGCAGTTCGGTTCAGATGCGAAATGGGTGACGTGGTGGAGGTGATCAGGATCGAACTGACGACCTTCTGATTGCGAACCAGACGCTCTCCCAACTGAGCTACACCCCCACGGCAACGAAATCCTAAACAGAAATCTACGCTTTGGGAAGCGGCAGCCCTGCCTTGCGGTAGAAACCGGCCAGGTCGCCCAGATCATCGAACACGCCGGACGCGCCAGAAAAATCGTGATGGCGCGTGTAATGGTTCAGCGTGACGTAGGTTCTAATGCCCGCCGCAAGACTGGAGCGCAGGCCGTTCTCGGAGTCTTCCAGCGCGATGCAGTCGGCGGCAGAAAGGCTCAGCTTGTCCAGCACCCAGAAATAGATATCCGGCGCGGGTTTTTTGTGCGGCACGATGTCGCCGCAGCCCAAGGCGGCGAAGTGCTTCTGCCAATCCTTGCCGAGGCCGACTTCGAGCAGCGTGGCCACATTCTCCGGCGTGGTGGTAGTCGCGATAGCCAAGGTGATACCCGCGGCATGCGCGTCCGAGATCAGTTGCTTGATGCCGGGGCGCAGCGGGATGCCGCCTTCGCGCAACATGGCGTTGTAATGGCCGGTCTTGACCATATGCAGATTCTTCACGAAACCGTCGTAGTCGGCGGGCTTGTCGAAATCCGGCAGACAGGTCTCGACGAAATACTTGATACGCTCCTTGCCTCCGGTCACTTTCAGCAGCTTGTCGTACAGTGCGACATCCCAGCTCCAGTCCAGGCCGTTTTCGGCAAATGCTTTATTAAAGGAAAGACGGTGACCGTCTTCGGTATCGGCCAGCGTGCCGTCGACGTCGAATATGATGGCTTTGATAGTCATGATATGGCTCTTGTAATGTAAAGGTTAACGGAGTCCGGGCAGCTTGCCGGCCATGCCGCGCATCATCTTGGCCATGCCGCCGCCCTTGCTGAACATCTTCATCATCTTCTGCGTCTGCTCGAACTGGTTGAGCAACTGGTTGACATGCATCACCTGCACGCCCGCGCCCATCGCGATGCGGCGCTTGCGCGAGGCCTTGATGAGTTCGGGCTTGGTGCGCTCCAGCGGGGTCATCGAGTTGATGATACCCTCGATGCGATTGATCTGCTTGTCGTCCACCTTGGCACCGGATGCGGCTTGGCTGAGCTGCGCCGGGAGCTTGTCCATCAGCGCGGACATGCCGCCCATCTTGCGCATCTGCACGATCTGCATCTTGAAGTCGTTGAGGTCGAAACCCTTGCCGCTTTGCACCTTCTTCGCGAGCTTCTCGGCCTCGGCGATATCCACGCCGCGCTGTGCCTCTTCGAGCAGCGACAGCACGTCGCCCATGCCCAGCACACGCGACGCCATACGTTCGGGATGGAAGGCTTCGAGGCCGTTGGGCTTCTCGCTGACGCCGACGAACTTGATCGGTTTGCCGGTGATCTGGCGCACCGACAGCGCCGCGCCGCCGCGCGCATCGCCGTCCAGCTTGGTCAGAATCACGCCGGTCAGCGGCAGCGCCTCGCCGAACGCCTTGGCAGTATTCACCGCATCCTGACCCGTCATCGCGTCGACCACGAACAACGTCTCGATCGGCTTCAGCGCCGCGTGCAATTGCTTGATTTCTTCCATCATCGCAGCATCGATTGCCAAGCGACCGGCAGTGTCGACGATCAGCACATCGTGGTAATGCCGCTTGGCGTAATCGTGCGCGGCCAGCGCGATGTCCTGCGGCTTCTGGCTGATGTCCGAGGCGAAGAAGTCGATCTCCAGTTGCTGCGCCAGCGTGCGCAGTTGCTCGATAGCAGCAGGGCGATACACGTCGCAGCTGACCAGCAACACCTTCTTCTTTTGCTGGTCGCGCAGCAGCTTCGCCAGCTTGCCGCTGGTAGTGGTCTTGCCGGCGCCCTGCAGGCCGGCCATCAGAATCACCGCGGGCGGGGTCGTCGCGAGGTTGAGCGCATCGTTGTGCTCACCCATCAGCTTGGTGAGTTCGCGGTGCACCACGCCGATCAGCGCCTGCCCCGGATTCAGGTTGCCGATGACTTCCTGACCGAGCGCGGCCTCTTTGACCTGGGCGATGAAATCCTTGACCACGGGCAGCGCAACGTCGGCTTCCAGCAACGCCATGCGCACTTCGCGCAGCGCGTCCTGGATGTTGCTCTCGGTGAGGCGGGCCTGACCGCGCAGGTTCTTGATGACGCCGGATAGGCGTTGCGTCAGATTGTCCAGCATGTGGGTATGTTATTACGTATGGTGTAGAATCCGCGAAGTCTAAAACATCCCGGCGAAAAATGTCTAACGTTCTCCTTTCCTGGCTGGCTTTCACCGGTTACAGCGTGCTCGCGGTCTATTTCTGGCAGGCGCAGGTGCGCGGCAAGGGCGACGTACTGAGTCGCGGCGCGGCAGGGCATTGGGTACTGGCGCCGCTGGCACTGCAGGGCTATCTGCTGGCCCAGGATATGTTCGCCGGAGGCGGATTCAATCTCAGCATGGTCAATGCGCTGGCGCTGATCGTCTGGCTGACACTGCTGGTTTACTGGATCGCGCGCTTCTTCTACCCGGTCGGCTGCCTGCAGGCGCTGGTGCTGCCGCTGGCGGCAGTGGCGGTGCTGCTGCCCGAGATATTCCCGGCCGCACACCAGCTGGAGAACACCGGATTGCTGGCATTCAAGGCGCATATCGCCGCAGCGATGCTGGCCTACAGCCTGTTCACGATTGCGATGTTGCACGCGGTGCTGATCTCGATGGTGGAGAAGCGATTGCATCATGCGACGCTGCCGCGCGTGCTGCAGAACCTGCCGCCGCTGCTGACGATGGAGACGCTGCTGTTCCGCATGATAGGCATAGGCTTCGTGCTGCTGACGCTGACGCTGGCGTCCGGCGTACTGTTCTCCGAAGCGATCTTCGGCCAAGCCTGGCAGTTCAATCATAAGGTGCTGTTCGGCTTCATCTCCTGGGGCGTGTTCGCCGTGCTGCTGTGGGGTCATCGCTTCTACGGCTGGCGCGGACGCACTGCGGTACGCTGGACGGTGAGCGGCTTCGTGCTGCTGCTGCTGGCCTATCTGGGCAGCAAATTCGTCATCGAGGTGCTACTGCAGCGCTAAACCCCGGAAAACTCCTTGATTTTCTTGCGCTTGCCATAAGCTACGGAATTGTCGTAGAATTCGCGCCCTTTCGCTGGGCTAACAACTTTAATAGGTTTTATATGGTAATCATTCGTCTTTCCCGTGGCGGCTCCAAGAACCGTCCGTTCTACAACGTGGTGGTAGCCGATTCGCGCAATCGTCGCGATGGCCGCTTCATCGAGCGCGTCGGCTTCTACAACCCGGTTGCACCTGAAGGCCAGGAAGCTATGCGTCTGCAGATGGAACGCGTTACTTTCTGGCAGAGCAAGGGCGCGCAACTGAGCGACGCCGTTGCCAAGCTGGTCAAGCGCGCCGGAGCCGCAGCAGCTTAATCCAGAGCGTGTCAACGCCTGAAACAACTGACCCCATGGTGATCATGGGGCGCGTGGCGTCCGCTCACGGCATCCGCGGCTGGGTCAAGATCCAGCCTTTCACCGAGTATCTCGACAGTCTGCTGGACTACGACATCTGGTGGATAGGGCCGGAGCATGGCCCGTGGCGCGAGATCAAGGTCGAGCAGAGCGAAGTCCACAACAAGACGCTGGCCGCCTTGCTGACCGGCTGCCCGGATCGCAACGCAGCCGAAAGACTGAAAGGCCAGTTGATCGCAGTGCCGCGCAGCCAATTGCCGGAACAGGATGAGGACGAGTACTACTGGTCCGACCTGATCGGCATGGCTGTAGTGAACGAAGCCAACGAGCCTCTTGGCACAGTGGCTAACCTGCTGGAAACCGGCGCGAACGATGTGCTGACCGTCAAGGGCGACAGCGGCGAGATGCTGATACCGTTCGTCGATGCGGTCATCAAGCAGGTGGATACAGCAACCCGGACTATCCGGGTGGATTGGTCGGCGGATTATCTGAAATGATCTTCGACGTCATCACGCTGTTTCCGCAGATGTTCGATGCGCTGACGCAGTACGGCATCACGCGGCGCGCGGCGGAGCAAGGCAAGTATGAGTTGAAGACGTGGAATCCGAGAGACTTCACGACCGACAACTACCGCACCATAGACGACCGCCCCTACGGCGGCGGCCCCGGAATGGTGATGCTGGGCGAACCGCTGGCAGGCGCGATAACCGCGGCCAGGCAGCGGCAGGCGGCAAGCGGCGCGAAGACCAGCCGCGTGGTGTACATGTCGCCGCAGGGCAGATTGCTGACCCACGCGGCGGTCAAGGAGTTGGTAGCACAGCAGGACGAAGGATTGATACTGCTGGCGGGACGTTACGAGGGCGTGGACGAGCGCCTGATCCGCCAGTATGTGGACGACGAAATTTCCATCGGCGACTATGTGTTGTCCGGTGGCGAATTGGCGGCGATGGTGTTGGTGGACAGCGTGGTGCGGCACTTGCCCGGCGTATTGGGCGATGCCGATTCGGCGGAGCAGGATTCGTTCGTGCAAGGCCTGCTGGATTGTCCGCACTACACCCGCCCGGAAGTGTTTAATGGTGAAGCCGTGCCCCCGGTTTTGTTGTCCGGCAATCATGCGGACATACAGCGCTGGCGGCTTCAGCAGTCGTTGGGCAGGACGTGGTTGCGCAGGCCGGATCTATTGGCCAAACGCGATTTGACAAAAGAGGAGTCTCGGCTTCTGGCTCAGTTCCAGAAGGAACAAGACCCGATACTAAAGGAGCAGTAAAGTGAATCTGATCGAACAACTGGAACAGGAAGAAATCGCCCGCCTGGGCAAGGTCATCCCGGTTTTCTCCCCCGGCGACACAGTGGTCGTTAGCGTAAACGTGGTCGAAGGCGAGCGCAAGCGCGTCCAGGCCTACGAAGGCGTGGTAATCGCCAAGCGCAATCGCGGCCTGAACTCCGCATTCATCGTGCGCAAGATCTCCGCCGGCGAAGGCGTGGAACGTACGTTCCAAACCTACTCGCCCGTGATCGCTGGCATCGAAGTGAAGCGCAAGGGCGCAGTGCGTCGCGCCAAGCTGTACTACCTGCGCGAGCGTTCGGGCAAGTCGGCACGTATCAAGGAAAAACTTGCAGCCAGGTAAGTTTTTAGCTTCGGCTCGCCTGCATACAGGCGCTAGCCGAAGCTAAAGACTGGCAGCACGCGGTTTTTCTGCGACACAAAACGGGAGCTTCGGCTCCCGTTTTTAGTTTCGGCCGCCGCTTTGCGGCTTCACTGCGCCGATATGAGCCCGCACTGAAGCTGCCGCTTTGTGCGCTATGATTCCATCATGGAATATCAGGCCAAATTGAAGGTGCCATTCGGCATGCTGGGCATACGCTGCACCGCAGACGCCCTGAGCGGCATCGACTTCCTGCCCACGTCAGAACAACCGCAAGCGCCGACGAATGCATTCACCGCGACAGTGTGCGAACAGCTGCAGCGCTATTTCGACGATCCCCATACAACTTTCACCGTTCCGCTCGAACTGCACGGAACGCCTCATCGCCAAAAGGTATGGCATGCGATGCTGGATATTCCCTGCGGACAGACGAAGAGCTACGGCGAACTGGCGACCGAACTGCATTCCGCCGCGCAAGCCGTCGGCCAGGCCTGCGGCGCGAATCCCATCCCCATCGTCGTCCCCTGCCACCGCGTGGTCGGCAAGGCCGGGCTGGGGGGATTCATGCAGCATGCCGAGGGTGAATCGCTGGATATCAAACGCTGGTTGCTGAGGCACGAGGGCGCACTAGCGCCCCTGTTGAAAGAAGGTGAAGCTGGCCGATAAGCCGGGTTCTGTCGTGGACAGTCATTCCTCTAGGCGTTTCGTTACCTGACGCTCAAGCAATCTACCCGCTGACGACGCGAGCCACGCCATAGTCAGCCTATTTGATCTTGCTCCGGATGGGGTTTACCCTGCCACTGATGTTGCCACCAGCGCGGTGAGCTCTTACCTCGCCATTTCAACCTTACCTGATCCCGCCACCCTTGCGGACGACAGGCCATCGGCGGTGTCATTTTGGCTCCGGCATAACCTTCGGGTCATGCCCTCAACGCCAAAAAGGGAACCTTCGAGTGGCGGCTGGGCATGACCCGAAGGTTAGCCTGCACCGAAACTCCACTCCGTTCCGTTTTCTGTGGCACTTTCCATCGCCTCACGGCGTCCGGCCATTAACCGGCATCCTGCTCTGCGGAGCCCGGACTTTCCTCCCCACTCTTGCAAGTGCGGCGACTGTCTAGCCAGCTTCGGCGCGGAGTTTAACACGCGACCTCGATCAACCCGCTTTCCGTATTGACACCTCCGGCGATTTCGCCAACACTCCCCTGCCCATGAAAGAGTTATTCATCACCGAGACCCGCGCGCGACTCCGCACCTGGCTGGCGCTGGGCTATGCGCTGTTCATCGCGTACGCCAGCCTGTCGCCCTTCACCGGCTGGCGCGAGCAGGGGCTGAATTTCGCCGACGTACTCGCCGTGCCGCTGGCGCTAACCTACACCCATTTCGATGCGGCGCTCAACCTGCTCTCCTACCTGCCGCTCGGCCTCTTGATCGCGCTGGCATTGCGCGCGCGTCTCGGCGCGCTGGCCAGCGTCGTGCTGACGCTGGCCGCAGGCATGCTGCTGTCGGCAGGCATGGAATATCTGCAGATGTACCTGCCGAGACGCATCAGCTCTAACATGGACCTGCTATCCAATAGCACCGGCGCGTTGATCGGCGCGTTACTTGCGTTCAGCATCGCATCCTGGACACGTCTGTTCGGCTGGCTGCTGCACTGGCGCAGTCGGCTATTCCATCACGGCAAAGAGATGGACTTCGGGCTGGCGCTGCTCGTGCTGTGGATGTTCGGACAGATCAACCCGTCGCTGCCGATGCTCGGCAACGTGTTCATCAGCGAAGTCGCGCGCCAGCCCTTCGTCGCACTGCCACCCGCCCCTTTCGACATCTGGGAGAGCGTCGCCGTGATGCTGAACCTGCTGATGCTAGGGACGCTGCTGTTGACGCTGCTGCGTGCGCCGCGCAACGTGGTCACCGCGCTGCTGCTGGTGTTGAGCATCGTCGCGCTGGCAAAATTCGTCGCCGCCGCGCTACTGCTGAAATCCTGGGCACTACTGCTGTGGATCAACGGCGAAGCCGTGCTGGGCATGCTGATCGGCATGCTGCTGCTCTTCGCGCTGCTGTGGCCGCCGCGCGCAGCGATGATCTCGCTGGGCGCGGCAATCGCCGCCGGGTATTTCGTCATCGTGAACTTCCTGCTCGGCGACAGCACCCCGGCCTCTGCCGCGAGCATCTACCACTGGCACTACGGCCACCTGCTGAACTACAACGGCCTGGCGCAGACCATCTCGCTGCTATATCCCCTGCTGCTGCTGTGGCATCTGTGGCGCATCCGCAAAGTATAAAACCTACTGCGCGACTCGATTGCGGCGTTGCGCGGTGCTCGAAATCCTCATGTACTAAAAGTACATTCCGGTTTCTGTGCTCCGTGCGCCTTGCACTCGAACCGCTCGCTACGGTTTTCCGTGGTGCCCTATAATTCCGAACCATCTAACTTTGGAGCATCCGATGAGCTATTTCGACAAACATGTCTTCTTCTGCACCAACCAGCGCGACGACGGCGAGGACTGCTGCGCCAACCACGGCTCGCAGCAGGCGCGCGACTACATGAAGAAGAAGGTGAAGGAACTGGGCATCTCCAACCGCCACAACAACATCCGCATCAACTCCGCCGGCTGCATGGACCGCTGCGGCGAGGGCCCAGTGATCGTGGTCTATCCGGAGGCCACCTGGTACACCTTCGTCGACGAGAGCGACCTCGACGAAATCATCGAGGAACACCTGAAGAACGGCCGCGTGGTCGAACGCCTGAAGATCTGATGCCGGAACAACGCAAGATAGTTCTCGATGGATTGGCCGGACGGCTCGAAGGCATCTGGCACCTGCCGGATGCCGAGCCATCCGCCATCGCGGTGGTCGCACACCCGCTGCCGACGATGGGCGGCACGATGGAGCACAAGATCGTCACGACGCTGGCGAAGACCTTCGTCGAACTGGGTTACGCCGCGCTGCGTTTCAACTTCCGCGGCGTAGGCGCGAGCGAGGGCGAGTTCGATAGCGGCAACGGCGAGGTCGAGGATCTGCTGACGATGGTGCAGCATGCACGCGACGAGTTCGGCCATTTGCCATTGATTCTTTCCGGCTTCTCGTTCGGCGGTTACGTGACCGCGCGCGCCGCACAGCATCTACACCCGCAGGCGCACAAGCTGGTGCTGATTGCGCCTGCGGTCGGACGTTTTCAAATGCCGCATGTGCCGCACAACACGCTGGTGCTGCACGGCGAACACGACGAGGTGATTTCGCTGGCCGACGCGCTGGACTGGGCGCGCCCGCAACACCTGCCCATCGTGGTGCTACCCGAGGCGGGGCATTTCTTCCACGGTCGGCTGAACCAGCTCAAACAGATCGTGCTGCACGAATTTCACGGGTGTCGCTTATGAGTTTCGTCATTCAGGCCGAAGGCCTGACCAAAAGCTATGGCGATCATCGCGTCGTCGACGGCGTCAGCTTGTCCATCCGGCGCGGCGAGTGCTTCGGCCTGCTGGGCCCCAACGGCGCGGGCAAGACCACCACGCTACGCCTGCTGCTGGGCCTTATCGCGCCGGACGGCGGCAAGCTGACGCTGCTCGGCCACGACGTGCCGAACCATGCGCGCGAGGCGCGACTGCGCGTCGGCGTCGTGCCACAGATGGACAACCTCGACCCCGATTTCACCGTCACCGAGAACCTGATGGTGTACGGCCGCTACTTCGGCATGAAGGACAGCGAGATCGAGGCGCGCCTGCCGGAGCTGCTGGAATTCGCCAACCTGACGCATAAAGCCAATGCAAAAGTGCCGACGCTGTCCGGCGGCATGAAACGACGGCTGACCGTGGCACGCGCGCTGGTCAACGATCCCGACGTGATCTTCCTCGACGAGCCCACCACCGGCCTCGATCCGCAGGCACGCCACCTGATCTGGCAGCGGCTGCGCGAGTTGACCGCGCGCGGCAAGACGCTGCTGCTGACGACTCATTTCATGGACGAGGCCGAGCGCCTGTGCCACCGCCTCGCGGTGATGGACGAAGGCCGCGTCATCAGCCAGGGCTCGCCGCGCGAACTGATTGCCGACAACATCGAGCCGCAGGTGATCGAAGTGTTCGGCGAGCATGCGACGGCCTGGGCGAACGAACACGCGGGACATCACGCACAGCGTTTCGAAGTCAGCGGCGAGACCGCGTTCTGCTACGTGAACGATGCACAGCCGCTGCTGAACGAGCTACAGAAACAGCCGCAGTTGCGCTATCTGCACAGACCGGCGAATCTCGAGGACGTGTTCCTGAAATTGACGGGAAGGGAGATGCGGGAATGATCTCCATCATCACATGTAGGGGCGCGATTCACCTCGCAGAGGTTCTTGTACCCTGTGGGTATCGCGCCCTGCCTCATCAATATACACAAGGGCGCGATGAATCGCGCCCCTACGGACGGACGATGCCGAGATGAAACCAAATTATTTCGCCCTGCCACGTCCGAGTCTCAGATTCATCCCGATCTGGAGGCGCAACTTCATGGTGTGGAAGAAGATGGCCGGTCCGTCCATCCTGGGCCACCTCGCCGACCCGGTGATCTACATGCTGGGTCTGGGCTACGGCCTCGGCGGCATGTTGCCCGAGGTCGGCGGCATGTCCTACATCGCCTTCCTCGCCGCAGGTACGGTGTGCTACAGCACGATGAACAGCGCGAGCTTCGAGGCGCTGTATTCCGGCTTTGCGCGCATGCACGAGCAGCGCACCTGGGAGGCGATCATGAACACGCCGGTGACGCTGGACGACATCGTGTTCTCGGAGATCGTCTGGGCGGCAAGCAAAAGCCTGCTTTCCGGCATCGCGGTGCTGGCGGTGATCTGGGCGCTCGGGCTGTCGCATTCGCCGCTGACGCTGTGGCTGATACCGCTCGCGCTGCTGGTCGGCCTGTGCTTCGCCGCGATCGGGCTGATCGTCACCGCATTGGCGCCCGGCTACGACTTCTTCATGTACTACTTCACGCTGGCGATCACGCCGATGGTGCTATTATGCGGCGTGTTTTTTCCGGTCGATCAACTGCCTGCGGCGCTGCAGGGCGTGTCTTCCGCGCTGCCGCTGACGCATGCGATCGACATCGCGCGACCGCTGTTGAACGACACGGTTCCCGCGAACTGGCTGCTGCATGCCGCCGTACTGCTGGGTTACGCGATGGCGGGGTTTTATGTATCGCTGGCGCTGTTCAGGAAAAGGCTGTCGCAATAAATCCGGTTTCTTTGAGTTCGAAAGTTTCATCCCCATCTCAACCTTCCCCCTGAAAGGGGGAGGGCTAGTGAGGGGGTATATCGTTGGGAGTTATTCATGTTGTGGATCAAAGCATTTCATATTTTCTTCGTCGTCAGCTGGTTCGCCGGCTTGTTCTACCTGCCGCGCATCTTCGTGAACCATGCGATGGCGACCGAACCGGCGGAGATCGCGCGGCTGAAGCTTATGGAAGGAAAGCTCTACCGCTTCGTCACACCCATAGGCGCGCTGGCGATCGTCTTCGGCCTGTGGCTGTGGTTCGGTTACGGATTCTCGGGTGGCTGGCTGCATGCGAAGACCACGCTGGTCGCGCTGCTGGCCGGCTATCACCTGTATTGCGGCCATCTGGTCAAAGAATTCGCCGCCGACCGCAACACGCGCAGCCACGTGTTCTACCGCTTCTTCAACGAGGCGCCGGTGTTTTTGCTGCTGGCTATCGTGATCCTCGCCACCGTCAAACCTTTCTGAGCCATGCCTGACTTTTTCGCCCCCTGCCCGCGCGGCCTCGAAACACTGCTGCGCATCGACCTCGAAACCATGGGCGCGCATAACGTGCGCGCCACCGACGGCGGCGTGGAGTTCAGCGGCGACTGGCCGCTGTGTTACCGCGTCAACCTGGAAAGCCGCCTCGCCAGCCGCGTGCTGTGGCGCGTGAAGGAGACGCGCTACCGCAGCGAGCAGGATGTCTACAAGGCGGTGTTCGATCTGCAGTGGCAACGCTGGTTCGACGTGAACAACACCATACGCGTGAATACCACCGCGATACGCTGCCCGCTGAAAAGCCTGGAGTTCATCACGCTGCTGGTCAAAGACGCGGTGTGCGACCGCTTCCGCGAGCACTGCAACGAACGCCCCAGCGTGGACACGCTGGAACCCGACGTGCGCATCCATGTGTTCATCGAAGACGACAAGCTGATGTTGTACCTCGACACCTCGGGCGATGCGCTGTTCAAGCGCGGCGTGCGCCAGTACACCAACATCGCACCGCTGCGCGAGAACCTCGCGGCGGGCATCCTGCGCATGACTGGCTGGCAGCCGGGCACGCCGCTGGTCGATCCGATGTGCGGCAGCGGCACGTTCCTGATCGAGGCGGCGCAGATGTCGCTGAACATCCAGCCCGGCATCGCCCGCCGCTTCGCTTTCGAGAAGCTGAAGAACTTCGACGCGGCGAACTGGCAGGCCATGCGCGAACACGCCATCGCCGCACAACTGCCCCCCGCGCCACTGGAACTCTACGGCAGCGACCTGTACGGCGACGCGCTGAGGACCGCATCGCGCAACTTGCAGGAGGCCGGGCTGGCAGATTGCGTGCAGCTAAAGCAGGCCAACGTGCTGGAAATCACGCCACCGGCCGAACACGGCATCCTGGTCGCCAACCTGCCCTACGGCGAGCGCATGGGCGAGCTGGACGAACTGGCCGAGCTGTATCCCAAACTCGGCGACGCGCTGAAGAAGAAGTTCGGAGGCTGGACGGCCTATCTGTTCACCGCCGACCGAGCGATCCTGAAGCTGATGCGGCTGTCACCGTCGAAACGCACGCCGTTGTTCAACGGCGCGATTGAATGCCGTTTGCTGGAATACAAAATCGTAACGGGAACAAACCGGAAGTAATACGTCGTACGGAATCTGCTGCAGGGAAGAGCCGCGCGAAGTTGTTTCCATATGCCCCGACCGTCGTCGCTTTGCATCCCCAACCCTCAGGGACCTTGGCTAGACGGTTCGAGTCATTCAGTTCACGCGCCGCTTTCATCCTGATTCGGCAAGACCACACGCGCAACCAGCACTTTATCCACTCGATTCTTGTCCATATCCATCACCTCGAAACGGCAGTCGGCCACTTCGAAGTGGTCTGAAGCCATTGGGATACGGCCAAGTTCATGCATGACGAAACCGCCCAGTGTATTGAAGGCGTTCTCTTCTTCGCCGGGCAATTCTTCATCGATATCAAGCACCGACTTCATACGCTCTATCGTTACACTGCCATCGATCAGCCATGATCCGTCTTCGCGCACGATAATGTCCTGATCTTCCGGAAGATCGGAAGAAGGCAATTCCCCGACGATAGAGGTCAGCACATCGGTCAACGTAACCAGACCCTGCAATTCACCATACTCGTCCACGATCAACGCGCATTGTTGCCGAGCTTTGCGGAAATTTTCGAGCAGATGCGTGGTCGTCACACCCTCCGGCACATACAACGGCGGACGCAAAGACAGATCGACCGCGATCTGCCTTCCTGCCAGAGCATCTTTCAGGATGTCGGCCGTGCGCAATATACCCACGATATGATCCAGTCCATCGCGGCAAACGACGATGCGCGTGTAAGGGCTCTCGGCAATCCGGTTACGGATCACGTCTTCGGGTTCGTCCAGGTCCAGCACGTAAATGTCATTACGGTGCGTCATGATTGCCCCGATACGCTGCTCGTCAAGACGCAACACGTTGGAAACGATGGCCTGTTCGCTCTCATGGAATACGCCCGCCTCGGAACCTTGCTCCATCAGCACCTTGATCTCTTCATCGGTGACAGGCGGCTCCCCTTGGCGAACCGCGCCCAGCATGCGCAGCAAAAAACTCGAAGAAGCCGAAAGCGACCAGACCAGAGGACGGGTGATCCGGGCCAGCATATTCATCGGCGGCGCGATCAACGATGCGGTTTTTTCCGGGGCCAGCAATCCCAGCTGCTTGGGAACCAGCTCCCCGATAACGACAGAAAAATACGTCAAACCCACGACAACTATCGTCATCGCCGCGCCTCTGGCGTAAGGCTCCAGCAACGGAAAACCGGAAATCCACACAGTCAGCGGGTCGGCCAATGCGGTTTCTCCGATGGCGCCGCTCAAAATGCCTACAGTGGTAATTCCTACCTGAACGGTAGAAAGAAAAGTGGAGGGTTCGTTACTTAGTTGAAGCGCCGATTGCGCTCCTGGGCTATCGTCATCGGCCAGCTTTTGCAAACGAGCCTTGCGAGAAGACACTACGGCGATTTCCGACATCGCCAAAACGCCATTCAGAAGAATTAAAAACAGAAGTAATACTATGTCCACTACAGAGTCGCCCATCGCCGTTTGGCGCGCGAACCAGGATTAATAAGGTTTTGATTTTAACACTTTAACTACGCCCACCGAAGTTGACTGTAGTAGCCATGCGGCATCCCCAGTGACAAACCGCGCTGATGCGCGGCTTGTCCTTGCGGGAGTATGTCGATGTCAGGTCAGCTTCAGATGATCCGTGCCGCTCATCACATCGCGGTCGCCGCCCAGCTTGCTCTCCAGCTTGATGCGCAGGCGCAGGTCGTTGACCGAGTCGGCGTTCTTCAACGCCTCTTCGTAAGCGATTGCTCCCGACTCGTACAGGTTGAACAGCGCACCGTCGAAGGTCTCCATGCCGAGTTCGCGCGACTTGGCCATGACTTCCTTGATCGCATGCACCTCGCCCTTGAAGATCAGGTCGGCGATCAGCGGCGAGTTCAGCAGGATCTCGATGGCCGCCGCGCGTCCGGCGCCGTCCTTCTTCGGGATCAGGCGTTGCGAGATCAGTGCCTTGATGTTCAGCGACAAGTCCATCAGCAACTGCTCGCGACGCTCTTCCGGGAAGAAGTTGATGATACGGTCCAGCGCCTGGTTCGCGCTGTTGGCGTGCAGCGTGGCCATGCACAGGTGGCCGGTCTCGGCGAACGCCACAGCGTATTCCATCGTTTCGCGGTCGCGGATCTCGCCGATCAGGATCACGTCCGGCGCCTGGCGCAGCGTGTTCTTCAACGCGTTGTGCCAGTTCTCGGTATCCACGCCGACCTCGCGGTGGGTGATGATGCAGTTGGCATGCTCGTGCACGTACTCGACCGGGTCTTCGATGGTGATGATGTGGCCGTAACTGTTCTTGTTGCGATGCCCGATCATGCCGGCCAGCGTGGTGGACTTGCCCGAGCCGGTACCGCCGACCAGGATCACCAGGCCGCGCTTGGTCATCACGATGTCCTTTAGGACTTCAGGCATACCCATCTGATCGAGATCGGGGATCTTGGTGGTGATGGTGCGCAGCACCATGCCGACGCGCTGCTGCTGCATGAAGATGTTCACGCGGAAGCGCCCGATGCCCGGCGGGCTGATCGCGAAGTTGCATTCGTGCGTCGCCTCGAACTCGGCGGCTTGCCGGTCGTTCATGATCGCGCGCGCCAGCTCCTGGGTGTGCACCGAAGTCAGTGTCTGGTTCGACACCGGCGTCATCTTGCCGTCCACCTTGAATGCCGGGGGAAAGCCCGAAGTGATGAACAAGTCTGACGCCTTCTTGCTGATCATTCCGCGCAACAAATTGTGGATCAGCTCGGTGGCCTGGTCTCTTTCCATGGGATACCTCTATGAATTCGATGCGGGCGAATCAGCCCGGGAACAGATCCTTGTTGGCAGCCTTGCTGCGCGCCTCGGCCGGGGTGACGACGTTGTTCTTCACCAAGGTGGTCAGGCACTGGTCCAGCGTCTGCATGCCCATGCCCTGGCCGGTCTGGATGGCCGAATACATCTGCGGCACCTTGGCCTCGCGGATCAGGTTACGGATCGCCGGGGTACAGATCATGATCTCGTGCGCCGCGACGCGGCCCGAGCCGTCCTTGGTCTTCAGCAGAGACTGCGAGATCACCGCGCGCAGGGATTCGGACAACATCGCGCGCACCATCTCCTTCTCGTCCGCCGGGAACACGTCGATGATACGGTCGATGGTCTTCGCCGCCGAGCTGGTGTGCAGCGTGCCGAACACCAGGTGGCCGGTCTCGGCCGCCGACATCGCCAGACGGATGGTTTCGAGGTCGCGCATTTCGCCGACCAGGATCACGTCCGGGTCTTCGCGCAACGCGCTGCGCAGCGCGTTCTGGAACGACAGCGTATGAGGGCCGACCTCGCGCTGGTTGATCAGGCATTTCTTCGATTCGTGCACGAATTCGATCGGGTCCTCAACGGTGAGGATATGGCCCATCTCGTTCTCGTTGATATGGTTGACCATCGCCGCCAGCGTCGTCGATTTACCGGAGCCGGTGGGGCCGGTCACCAGCACCATGCCGCGCGGGAACTCGGAGATGCTCTTGAATATGGGTGGGCACTTCAGGTCTTCCAGCGACAGGATCTTGGAGGGAATGGTGCGCATCACCGCTGCAGCGCCGCGGTTCTGCACGAAGGCGTTGACGCGGAAACGCGCCAGACCGGGAACCTCGAACGAGAAGTCGACCTCCTTGTTCTCCTCGTAGAACTTGCGCTGGCCATCGTTCATGATGTCGTACACCAGCGCGTGGACTTCCTTGTGCTCCATCGCCGGCAGGTTGATGCGGCGCATGTCGCCATGCACGCGGATCATCGGCGGCAGTCCGGCGGAAAGATGCAGGTCGGAAGCCTTGTTCTTGACGCCGAAGGCGAGCAGCTCGGTGATATCCATATATAATCTTTCCCGTTCAATGGTGCGGCCTGGAAGGCTGCAAGAGTCCGCCGGATTATGACAACAATCGCTTCCAACATGCAAGCCGTGCGCGCCGCGATAGCGGATGCGGCAGAAACTTGCGGGCGCGCGCCGCAGGACATCGAGCTGCTGGCGGTCAGCAAGACCTTCTCCGCCGACGCGGTGCGCGAGGCCTATGACGCCGGACAGCGCCTTTTCGGCGAGAATTACGTGCAGGAAGGCCTGGACAAGATCGCCGCGTTGCAGGACCTGCAGATAGCGTGGCATTTCATCGGCCCGATCCAGAGCAACAAGACACGCCCCATCGCCGAGCACTTCAACTGGGTGCACGGCATCGAGCGGCTGAAGATCGCCGAACGGCTGTCGGCGCAACGTCCCGCCGGACTGCCGCCGCTGCAGGTCTGCCTGCAGGTGAACGTCAGCGGCGAGGCCAGCAAGAGCGGCGTCACGCCGGACGAGGCCGAAACACTGGCGCACGACATCGCCGCATTGCCGAATCTGCATTTGCGCGGCCTGATGACCGTACCCGCGCCCAGCGACGATATCGCGGAACAGCGCGCCGCGTTCGCACAATTGCGCGTATTGTTCGAGCGGCTGAAGCGGGATGGACTGCAGCTCGACACGCTGTCTATGGGCATGTCGCACGACTTCCCCGCTGCCATCGCCGAAGGCGCGACCTTGGTGCGCATCGGCTCGGCCATCTTCGGCAACCGTATCTATCACAAGGAAACAACATGAATATCTGCTTCATCGGCGGCGGCAACATGGCGACCGCATTGATCGGCGGCCTGGTCGGCAAGGGCTACGACGCGGGTCAAATCAACGTGGTCGAGATCAACCCGGACAACCGTGCGCTGCTTCAGACAAAGTTCGGCGTGCGCACCACGGACAACCTCGCCAAGGGCGTGGCCGACAGCGATGTCGTCGTGCTCGCGGTGAAACCGCAACAATTGCGCGAGGTGGCGCAACAGTTGGCCGCACTGCTCGACGGCCAGTTGCTGATCTCCATCGCCGCCGGCATACGCGCGGGCGATCTCGCGCGCTGGGCGGGCAGCCAGGCCGTGGTGCGCGCCATGCCCAACACCCCCGCGCTGGTGCAGAGCGGCATGACCGGGTTGTACGCGCTGTCGGCGGTGGGCAAGACTCAACGCGAACAGGCGCAGGACATACTCGCGGCGGTGGGTGAAACCCTGTGGGTGCAGGACGAAGCAATGCTGGATGCGGTCACCGCTATCTCCGGCAGCGGTCCGGCCTATGTGTTCTATTTCATCGAGGCGATGCAGAAAGCGGGACAGGAGCTGGGTTTCAGCGCCGACGACGCGCGCCGCTTGAGCCTCGCCACTTTCCTCGGCGCGAGCAAACTGGCATCTTCCAGCGACGAGGAGCCCGGTGTGCTGCGCGCGCGCGTGACCTCGAAGAACGGCACCACCGAGCGCGCCTTGCTGAGCATGGCTGCTGACCATGTCGACGAGCACATCGCACGGGCGGCGAAGGCCGCCGCCGACCGAGCCAAGGAAATGGGCGACGAACTGGGAGCACAACAATGATGAGCGAAGGCCTGATTTTCCTGTTCGACATGCTGCTGCAGCCGTTCGCGGCGATTCTGCTGTTCCGCTTCCACGCGGTCTGGCTGCGTACGCCTATGCGCAACCCCATAGGCGAATTCATCATGGCGATCACCGACTTTCTGGTGTTGCCACTGCGCAAGCGCCTCCCCGCGTTCGCCGGACTCGACAGCGCGACGCTGCTGCTCGCGCTGCTGGCCGAGTTGCTCTATCTGAGCGCGCTGTACATGGTGCAGGGCGATTTGTCGCACGGCTTCCCGCTGGTCGGATTGCTGGCGCTGGCTGCGGTCAAGCTGCTCAAGATCAGCGTGTACCTGCTGATGGCCGCGGTATTCGCGCAGGCGATCCTGTCCTGGGTGAATCCACATTCGACGGTCGCCCCGCTGCTATCCTCGGTCACCGACCGCTTCTTGGGTCCTATCCGCAAGGTTGTGCCGCTGATGGGCAGCTTCGACCTGTCGCCGCTGCTGCTGTTCATCGTCTGCCAGCTGATCGTCATCGTCCCCATCAGTGCGCTGGAGCGCATGACCCTGGGCCTGTTTTTCTGACATGGCGGACTGGCATCGCCGCAACGGCGAAGTCCTGACGCTGACGCTGCATATCCAGCCGGGCGCGAAGCGTAGCGAACTCGCCGGATTGCACGGCGAGGCGCTGAAGATCAGGCTGGCTGCGCCGCCGGTCGAGGGCCGTGCCAACGAGGCACTGTTGAAATTCATCGCGGGATTGTTCGACGTGCCGGTGCGGCAGGTGGAGCTGAAGCAGGGCAGCCAGTCGCGCCACAAGGTGGTAGCAATAAGCGGCAGCACGGTCGATCCGCAGCAACTGCTCGAACCGCAATAAAAAAGCCGGCTTGCGCCGGCTTTTTTATTTCTGCAGCTAAATCAGTTTTTAGTGATGCGCGCTGCCGTGATCCGCCTTGGCGGCCGGAGCCGGCATGTTGCGCAGCTTGGCCGGGTCGGTCTCGCCGTTGATGTTGATGATGTTCAGCTTGCCCGCACCCTTCTTCATGTCATCGGCGAAGTCATACACCGCGCCCACGACCAGCAGTTGGCCGGCCTTCACTTGCTCGGCCCATTCTTTCATCGCAGCGGCAACCTGGTTGTTGACGTTGGTCTTCACGCCATCGATGTTCGCGCCGCCCTTGGCGATGCTGATAGTGTCCAGCTCCTTCTTGATAGGCTCTTCCAGAGTGGAATAATCGCCGCCCGCAGCAGCGATCGCGCCGCACTTGGAGTGGCCGACGAAGATCAGCAGCGAGGAAGCGAGGTGGTTAACGCCGTATTGCACGGAACCCTTGGAAGTCGCCAGCTGGTTGCCGATGTTGCGCACCATGAACAGGTCGCCTTCAGGCGTCTTGTCCAGCATGTTGGTGTGAACGCGCGAATCGGAACAGGTCACCACGGTTGCGCGCGGGGTCTGCCCCTTGGACAGTTCCTTGAAGAACGCGGTGCCCTTTGCAGCTGCATATGCGTCTTGGTCTGCCTGGATCTCCTTGATGAAGGCCTGTGCTACGGCGGCGTCGCCGGCATGATGCTCGCCGCTGGCGTGGGCTGCGAAAGGCGTAACGAATGCTGCGGCGGCCAGCAGAACCGCGAATTGCTTCTTGAACATACTTTTCTCCCCGAAACGGTATTTTTGAAATGCGTCAGAAACGCGGACGTAGTCTAGCAGACCGCCGCTATTAACGCGCAACCCCTACATCAGGATGACATCGTATTGTTCCTGGGTGTACATGGTCTCGACCTGCATCGATATCGGCTTGCCGATGAAATCGGAAAGCTGCGCCAGCGCCTGCGATTCCTCGTCAAGGAACAGATCGATGACTTGCTGCGAGGCGAGGATGCGGTATTCGCGCGCGTTGAACTGGCGCGCCTCGCGCACGATCTCGCGCAGGATCTCGTAGCACACGGTCTGGGCCGTCTTCACCTCGCCTCGCCCCTGGCAAGTCGGGCAGGATTCGCACAGCACATGGGCGAGGCTCTCGCGGGTACGCTTGCGCGTCATCTCCACCAGACCCAGCGACGAGAAACCGTTGACGCTGACGCGCGTATGGTCGCGTGCCAGCGCCTTCTTGAATTCGTCCAGCACCGCATCGCGGTGCTCCTGCGTATCCATGTCGATGAAGTCGCAGATGATAATGCCGCCGAGGTTGCGCAAACGCAGCTGGCGGGCGATGACCTGGGTGGCTTCGAGATTGGTCTTGAATATCGTGTCGTCAAAGTTGCGCAGCCCGACGAAACCGCCGGTATTCACGTCGACTGTGGTCATCGCCTCGGTCTGGTCGATGATCAGGTAGCCGCCGGACTTCAGGTCCACGCGCTTTGACAGCGCGCGTTCGATCTCCTCCTCGACGCCGTAGAGATCGAACAAAGGACGCACGCCGGGATAATGCTCCAGCCGCTCCAGCGCACCCTGGTTGTAGTCCCCGGCGAACTCCTGCATCTTCTGGAAGGTGCTGCGCGAATCGACCAGGATGCGCGCTGTATCCTGCGTGACGAAATCTCGCAGCACGCGCAGGCTGATGCCCAGTTCGCGGTACAGCAATTGCGGCGCGCCTGCGGTCTGTGCGGCGGACTTCAGATTGCTCCACAGCTTGTCGAGATAGCGGATGTCGGCATCGAAATCCGGATCGGTCGCCGCCTCGGCGACGGTACGGATGATGTAACCGCCCTTGTGGTCCTCCGGCAGCGCAGCCTGCAGCCGCGCGCGCAGCGCATCGCGCTGCTCGACGCTCTCGATGCGCTGCGACACGCCGACATGCGTCTCCTGCGGCAGATACACCAGCAGCCGTCCGGCGATGCTGATCTGGGTGGACAGGCGCGCACCCTTGGTGCCGATAGGCTCCTTGATGACTTGCACCATCAGCGTCTGCCCGTCGGACAGGACTTTCTCGATTGGCTTGGGCTCGACGCCTTCGCCGCCGTTGCCCCAGATGTCGGCGACATGCAGGAAGGCCGACCGCTCCAGGCCGATATCGATGAACGCCGACTGCATGCCCGGCAGCACGCGCTTGACGCGTCCGAGATAGACGTTGCTGACGATACCCCGGCTGCCGCTGCGCTCGATATGCAGGTCCTGCACCACGCCGAGCTGCATCACCGCGACACGCGTTTCCTGCGGGGTGACGTTGATCAGTATTTCTTCTGACATTGCTATATCGCCGGATAGTCGAAACGGCGCAGCAGTTCGACTGTCTCGAACAGCGGCAGGCCCATCACGCCGGAATAGCTGCCGGAGATATGTTCGATGAATGCGCCGGCATGGCCCTGTATCGCATAACCGCCTGCCTTGTCGGCATACTCGTGGGTACGCAGATAAGCGTTGATACGTTCATCGGAAAGCTTCGCGAAGCGCACCGTGGAAACGGACACGACCTGCTCGATATGCTCGCCCATCGCGATCGCGACCGCAGTCAGGACACGGTGCTCCTTGCCGGAAAGCTTGCGCAGCATCTCGCCGGCGTGCTCGGCATTCTCCGGCTTGCCGAATATTTCGCCGTCCAGTGCCACGGTCGTATCCGCGGCCAGCACCGGGAACGGCGGCAGGTTGCGCATACGCGACGCGCCATACCCTCCCTCCGCCTTGGTCTGGCAGACTCGGCGCACATAGTCTTCCGGCTGCTCGCCGGAGTGCGGCGTCTCGTCGATGTCCACGCTGCGACCGGGGCTGGAGCGCAGCAGCAGCAACTCGAAATTGATGCCGACCTGCTTCAGCAACTCGCGGCGGCGTGGGCTTTGCGAGGCAAGATAGATACGAGGCTTGACGATACTCATGGTTGAACCTTTACGAGAAGGGCAAAGGGAAAAGGGACCGCGCCTGCGGCGCTCAAGGGTAACGGCCGCGCAGCGGCCTTCCCTTCCCCCTTCTCTCCTCTCCCTTCCCTGTTATTCACGATGATAGGGATGATTGTGCATCAGGCTATGCGCACGGTACAACTGTTCGGCGAGCAGCACGCGCACCATCGCATGCGGCAAGGTGAGTGCCGACAACGCCATCAGGTGCTGTGCCGCCTGCTTGACCGATTCGTGCAGCCCGTCTGCGCCGCCAACGATGAACGCCACGTCGCGGCCCTCGCGCATCCAGTCCTGCATCTGCGCGGCGAGTTGCTTCGTGGTCGGCATGGCACCGCGCTCGTCCAGCGCGATGCGCAGACAGCCTTGCGGCAATGCGGTGAGGATACGCTGCGCCTCGGCCTCCATGATCTGCGCGGTGGTCTTGCCGGTAGTGCGCGGCTCTGGCTTGATCTCCAGCAACTCGATCTTCGCCTCGCGCGGCATGCGCTTTGCGTATTCGTTGTAGCCCGCGGTGATCCAGTCCGGCATCTTGTGGCCGACGGAGACGATGAGCAGTTTCATTCGGCCGGATGCATTTCCGATGTCACGGTTATTCCGGCTACCGCTATTCCGGCTTCTGGGCCGCGAGCTTCGGACGCAGCGTCTGGCCCTTGGTCCACAGCTCTTCCAGGTTGTAGTACTGACGCACCGCCGGCTGCATCACGTGCACCAGCACTTCGCCCAGATCGATCAGTATCCACTCGCCGCTGTCTTCGCCCTCGCGACCGTTCACCACTTCGCCGCGCTCCTTCAGCTTGACCACGACATTGTCGGCGATGGCCTTGGTCTGGCGCGATGACTTCGCACTGGCGATGATCATGCGTTCGAATAGCGGGCTCAGCTTGCTGGTGTCGATCACCGCAATGTCTTCGGCCTTGATGTCTTCGAGCGCGTCAACGACGGCCTTGGTTTTTTCTTCGATATTTAGCATGGTGAATATAGTTGATGTTGATGAATGTAATTCTCTACGGCATCGGGCAGCAGATAACGTATGGTGCGGCCCTCGGCCACGCGGCGGCGTATGTCGGTGGCCGATATTTCCAGCTTGGGGATCGCCAGTTCCGCGACGCCGCCGCAAGGACGCTGCGCCATGGATTCCACGGTGCATAAGCGCTCGCGGTAATGCTTGCGCAGCGCCTCGGGCGCGACTTCGATGCGCTCGTCCAATGTATAACCGGGACGATAACCCACGACGATATGCGCCAGCCCGAACAGCTGCTCCCACTCGTGCCAGGTGTGCAGTTGCAGAAAAGCGTCGCCGCCCATCAGCAGGCACAACGGCTGCGTCGCACCCAGTTCGGCGCGCAGCTCGCCCAACGTGTCTACGGTATAGCACAGCCTGTCGCGCTTCACTTCGCGCTCGTCCAGCACGAAGGCCGGCTGGTCGGCGATGGCCAGCCTCACCATCACACTGCGCTGCTGCGCCGACACCTGCGGCGAATCGCGATGCGGCGGCGTACCGGTCGGGATGAAACGGATCTGCTCCAGCCCGGCGAGCTCCAGCATTTCCTCGGCCAGCCTCAGATGCCCGAAATGGATCGGATCGAAGGTTCCGCCGAGGATGCCGATGGGGTTCACCGGTTACAGCGCGAGCCTGCGCACGTCGGACAACACATGCGCGAGGTAGGTGGTGAAGCGCGCGCCCGCCGCCCCGTCGATCACGCGATGATCATACGAGAGCGACAGCGGCAACATCAGGCGCGCGACGAATTCGCCGTCCTGGTACACAGGCTTCATGCTGGAACGGGACACGCCGAGGATGGCGACTTCCGGCGCGTTGATGATAGGCGTGAACGCCGTGCCGCCGATGCCGCCGAGGCTGGAGATCGTGAAGCAGCCGCCCTGCATGTCGGCTGCGGTCAGCTTCTTGTCGCGCGCCTTCGCGCTGATCTCGCCCAGCTCCTTGGCCAGTTGCACGATACCCTTCTGGTCCACGTCGCGTATCACCGGCACCATCAGGCCGTCCGGCGTATCGACCGCGACGCCGATATGGATGTATTTCTTCACGATCAGGTTCTCGCCGCTCGCATCCAGCGAGGCCGCGAAATCCGGGAAGTGCTTCAGCGTCGCCGCTGCCGCCTTCAGCAAAAAGGCAAGCGGCGTGATCTTGATGCCCGCCTTGGCGTGCTCGTCGTTGAGCTGCTTGCGGAAGGCCTCCAGCTCGCCGATGTCGGCCTCCTCGAACTGCGTCACATGCGGGATCATCACCCAGTTGCGGTGCAGGTTCGCGCCGGAGATCTTCTTGATGCGCGACAGCGGCTTGGTCTCGATCTCGCCGAACTTGGCGAAATCGACATCCGGCCACGGCAACAGACCCGGAAGACCGGCTCCCGCAGCGCCGCGCGGTTGCGCCAGCGACTGCTTGACGAAGTTCTGCACGTCCTCCTTGGTGACGCGATTCTTCTCGCCGCTGCCCTTGACTTGGGCGATGTCCACGCCGAGTTCGCGCGCAAAGCGGCGGATCGCCGGGCTGGCGTGTCCCTTGGCACCGGCAGAAACCGCGGGCTGCACCGTTGCAGTCGCAACGGGGGCGGCAGCCGGCTTGGCCGCTACGGGCGCAGGTGCGGCCGGAGCCGCTGGCGCGATCGGCGCTGCGGGAGCGGCAACCGGCGCAGCCGCCGCGCCGCTGGTCTCCATCACCAGGATCAGCTTGCCCTCTCCCACCTTGTCGCCGACCTTGACCTTCACTTCCTTCACCGTCCCGGCGTAGGGCGACGGCACGTCCATCGCCGCCTTGTCGGTTTCCAGCGTGACCAGCGTGTCCTCGGCCGCGACCGTATCGCCAGCCTTGACCAACACCTCGATCACCGCCACATCCTTGAAGCCGCCGATATCCGGCACCAGTACTTGTTGTTCTGCCATGTTGTTCTCCCCGGCCTAGACTGTCGTCGGGTTCGGTTTGTCGGGATTGATGCCGTAGAGCTTGATCGCGCGGCTGACTTGCACCGCCTCGATCTTGCCTTCCTCGGCCAGCGCCTTCAGCGCCGCGACGACGATATAGTGGCGATCGACCTCGAAGAAGCCGCGCAGCTTCTTGCGCGTATCCGAACGGCCGAAGCCGTCGGTGCCCAGCACCTTGTAGCGCGCATGCACATACGGACGGATCTGGTCGGCATAGCTCTTGATGTAATCGGTCGCGGCGACCACCGGGCCTTCGCGCTTGGCGAGGCAATGCTCGACGAAGCTGGTGCGCGGCTTGGACTCCGGATGCAGCATGTTCCAACGCTCGACGTCCAGACCTTCGCGGCGCAGTTCGTTGAAGCTGGTCACGCTCCAGATGTCGGAGGCCACGCCGAAGTCCTTCTCCAGCATCTCCGCGGCGAAGATCGCCTCGCGCAGGATGGTACCGCTGCCCAGCAACTGCACCTTCGGACCCTTGGCCTTCTTGTTCTCGGAGAACAGGTACATGCCCTTGACGATGCCGTCTTCCGCGCCCTTCGGCATCGCCGGGTGCGCGTAGTTCTCGTTCATCACCGTCAGGTAGTAGAACACGTCTTCCTGCTCGACATACATGCGGCGCATGCCCTCGCGCACGATCACCGCGAGTTCGTAGGCGAACGCCGGATCGTAGCTGACGCAGTTCGGGATGGTCGCCGCCATCAGGTGGCTATGGCCGTCCTGATGCTGTAGACCTTCGCCGTTCAGCGTGGTGCGTCCGGCGGTGCCGCCGACCATGAAGCCGCGCGCGCGCAGGTCGCCCGCCGCCCAAGCCAGGTCGCCGATGCGCTGGAAGCCGAACATCGAGTAATAGATGTAGAACGGGATCATCGCCACGCCGTGGTTGGCGTACGCGGTCGAGGCGGCGATCCAGTCGGCCATGCCGCCCGGCTCGTTGATGCCCTCCTGCAGGATCTGGCCGGTCTTGTCTTCCTTGTAGTACATCAGCTGGTCGGCATCCTGCGGCGTGTACAGCTGACCGACCTGCGAGAAGATGCCGAGCTGGCGGAACATGCCTTCCATGCCGAAGGTGCGCGATTCGTCGGGCACGATGGGCACGACCTGCTTGCCGATGTGCTTGTCCTTGACCAGCGCGCCGAGCAGGCGCACGAAGGCCATCGTCGTCGAAATCTCGCGGTCGTCGGTGCCCTTCAACAGCGCGTCGAACGCCTCGCTCGCCGGCATCGCCAGCGGTTTGGCCTCGGGCCGGCGCGACGGCACGGAGCCCATCTCCGCGACGCGGTCGCGCAGGTATTTGGCTTCCTGGCTGTCTTCGGCGGGACGGATGAACGGAATCTTGGTTAGTTGTTCGTCGCTGACCGGGATGTTGAAGCGGTCGCGGAATTTGCGCAGCGACTCGCCATCCATCTTCTTCTGCTGGTGGGTCGGATTCTGCGCCTCGCCGGACGAGCCCATGCCGTATCCCTTCACGGTCTTGGCAAGGATCACGGTCGGCTGGCCCTTGTGCTTGACCGCCGCAGCATAGGCCGCGAACACCTTGAACGGGTCATGACCGCCGCGATTCAGACGCCATATCTCGTCGTCCGACATGTCGGCGACCAGCTCCAGCAGCTCCGGATACTTGCCGAAGAAGTGCTGGCGCACATAGGCGCCGTCCTTGGACTTGTAGGTCTGGTATTCGCCGTCCACGACTTCTTCCATGCGCTTCAACAGCAGGCCTGTCTTGTCCTTGGCCAGCAAGCGATCCCACTGGCGGCCCCACACCACCTTGATGACGTTCCAGCCTGCGCCGCGGAACACGCCTTCCAGCTCCTGGATGATCTTGCCGTTGCCGCGCACCGGACCGTCCAGACGTTGCAGGTTGCAGTTAATCACGAAAATCAGGTTGTCCAGCTTCTCGCGCCCGGCCATCGAGATCGCGCCGAGGGATTCCGGCTCGTCGGTCTCGCCGTCGCCGAGGAAGGCCCAGACGCGGCGCCCGTCGGTGCTCGCCAGACCGCGGTGCTGCAGGTAACGCATGAAGCGCGCCTGATAGATCGCCATCAACGGGCCCAGACCCATCGACACGGTCGGGAACTGCCAGAAATCCGGCATCAGCCAGGGATGCGGATAGGAGGACAGCCCCTTGCCGTCCACCTCTTGGCGGAAGCCGCGCAACTGGTCTTCGGACAGGCGGCCTTCGAGGAAGGCGCGCGCATAGATGCCGGGAGCGGAGTGGCCCTGGAAATACACCAGGTCGCCGCCGTGCGTGTCGGTCTTGCCGTGGAAGAAGTGATTGAAGCCGACGTCGTACAAGGTGGCCGCGGAAGCGAAGCTGGCGATGTGGCCGCCCAGCTCGGACGATTCCTTGTTCGCGTTCAGGATGATCGCCATCGCATTCCAGCGCGTCAGCGCGCGGATGCGGTGCTCCAGTTCGTGGTTACCGGCAGAGCGCTCTTCCCGATCCAGCGGGATGCTGTTGATATAAGGCGTCGTCGCGCTGATCGGCATGTCGGTGCCGCCCAGCCTTGCCTTGTCGATCAACTGGCTGATCAGATAGTGGGCGCGCTCCGCGCCCTCGTTCTCCAGCACCGACTCAAGCGCGTCCAGCCACTCCTGAGTCTCCTGTGGATCGATATCGGGCGGATCCATATCCGGGATGTTGTTTGCCATCTCTGCTCTTTCCTTATTGCGATTCGATTTATTGTTACGCCGTACAGGCTATCGTCTCCTGCTCGGTGACGATCCGTTCGACCTTTATGTCTGTTGCTTCCTGCGGAAGCTGCTCGACTATCTGCAGCGCGAACGCCGCGGCCACCAGAACCGGACGCTCTCTCCCAGCATCCGATCCGGCCAGCAGCTTGTCGTAAAAACCGCCGCCATAGCCCAGCCTCGCCCCGCCGCGGGTGAAGGCCACCCCCGGCAAGAGGGCGAATTCTACCTCATTTAGCGTTTCCAGCCTCTCGCAGCGTTCCACCACCGGCTCGCGTATGCCCCACAAGCCCGGCACCAGCTGGTTCTCGAAGTCTTCCACCCAGTACAGGTCGAGCTGGTTGGCATGGCGATTCACCTTCGGCAACGCCAGCCGCTTGCCCTCCGCCAGCACCCCCGCCGCGAACAGGTCGCTCGCGAATTCCGAGCCGAAGTTCATGTAGCCCAGCACCGCCGAAGCATCGCGACATTCGGGCAATTGCAGCAGGCGCTGAACGATAGTCGCACTATGTGCGACGCGCACCTCCACCGGCAGCGCCTCGCGCTCGGCTTTGATGCATGTACGAATTGAATTCTTGCTAATGGAGGCCATGACTTAAGAGGCTCAAAATCCCCATAATTAAATACGACGACATCCCAACCTTAACTTAACCACACCACAAGTTAACGATGATCGATCCCCGTTAACCTGAAAGGATGCGCCATTGGCGACTCACATGCGGCCCACCCAATAATCCGGCTGGCGATGCTGGTGGGCGACGGCAATCACATAGATTTGATCGATTTCCAGCGAATAGAGCAACTTGTAAGGAAAACGGCTCAGGAGCAGCCGCCTGATCCCGCTCCGTTCCTCCGGACAAGATAGCGGCCATGCCCGCATCCGGGACAGGGCTGCTTTTACTTCGGCGCGGAAGCGGCTTCCCAACCCCTCGACTTGTTTGTCGTAATAACGCTCGGCATCCTCGAATTCCAGTCTAGCCTCGGGCGAAAAAATCACCCGCATCAAAAACCCCCGAAAATCTCTTCCGCCGGAATGCCCTTAACCTTGCCCGCGCGATAGGCTGCCAGACGTTTTTCGGCCTCTTCAATCCAGATGCGGTCGATCTCCGGATCTGGCTGATCGAGACTGTGCAGCACCCGGTCGACGAGTTCGAATCGCTCTGCCGGATTCAGTTTCAATGCTTCTGCGACGAGTTCCATAGCGCCCATGATTCATTCTCCCGCAAGAGGTGACGATTCTATCCAAGAAACAACTTGTATGCCGGGTTCGCGCTCTCGTCCCAATAGCGGTAACCGAGCGTATCGAGGAATATCTTGAGCGCCTTCTTGTCGCGATACGGCACTTGCATGCCGACCAGCACGCGGCCGTAGTCCGCGCCGTGGTTGCGGTAGTGGAACAGGCTGATATTCCAGTTGTGATCCATGCTGTTCAGGAAGTTCATCAGCGCGCCGGGACGCTCGGGGAACTCGAAGCGAAACAGGATCTCGTCCTTGGCTGCGGCATGACCGCCGACCAAGTGGCGCAGATGCAGCTTGGCCATCTCGTTATCGGACAAGTCCAGCGTAGGCAGCTTGCCGCGTTGCAGCTTATCGACGAGATCGGCGGTCTCCGACTGGTCCTTGACCTGGATGCCGACGAACACCTGCGCCGCCTTGGGGTCGGCGTAGCGGTAGTTGAATTCGGTGATGTTGCGCTTGCCGAGCAGCGTGCAGAATTTGCGGAAGCTGCCGGGCGTCTCGGGAATAGTGACCGCGAGGATGGCTTCGCGCTTTTCGCCGATCTCGGCGCGCTCGGCGACGAAGCGCAAGCGGTCGAAGTTCATGTTCGCACCGCAGGCGATGGGGATCAGCGTCTCGCCTTTGAGCCCTTCGCGCTTGGCGTACAGCTTCGCGCCCGCGACCGCGAGCGCGCCCGCCGGCTCGAGGATGGAGCGGGTATCCTGGAACACGTCCTTGATCGCCGCGCACACCGCGTCGGTGTCGACCAGCACGATCTCGTCCACGTATTTTTTGCAGAGGCGGAAGGTCTCCTCGCCGACCTGCTTGACCGCAGTGCCGTCCGAGAACAGGCCGACGTCGTTGAGCGTGACGCGCTTCTTTGCCTTCAGCGAACGGTACATCGCGTCCGAATCGGTAGTCTGCACACCGATGATCTTGATGTCCGGGCGCAACGCCTTGACGTAGGCGGACACGCCCGCGATCAGGCCGCCGCCGCCGATGGCGCAGAAGATCGCGTGGATAGGCGCCTGGTGCTGGCGCAGGATTTCCATCGCGATGGTGCCCTGCCCGGCGATCACGTCAGGATCGTCGAACGGATGCACGAAGGTAAGCTGCTTTTCCTTCTCCAGCTCATAAGCGCGGCTGCATGCATCGCTGTAGCTGTCGCCGTGCAGCACGATCTCGACCGCGCGCTGGCCGAAATGCCTGACTGCGTCGATCTTCACCTGCGGCGTGGTGGTCGGCATCACGATGACGGCCTTGCAACCGAGGCGATGCGCGGACAACGCCACCCCCTGCGCATGGTTGCCCGCAGAGGCGGCGATGACGCCTCGCTTCAATTGTTCGGGAGAAAGCTGCGCCATCTTGTTGTAGGCGCCGCGCAACTTGAACGAGAACACCGGCTGCATGTCTTCGCGCTTGAACAGCACGGTGTTGCCGAGACGCGCCGACAAACTCGGGGCCGGCTCCAGCGGTGTCTCGACCGCGACGTCGTAGACGCGCGCGTTGAGGATGCGTTTCAGGTAATCGTTCATGGTTTCATCTGACTGGAAAATACGCGCGAAGAGTAGCACAAAGCCCCTGTTCCCGGCAGACCCGCGCCGCGCCGCCAGACCAGCCACTCAGAATTCCCCTAGGCCTATTTGCATAGACCTTTCGGGATATATCGGAGCTGAAGCATTTGACGTATAAGTTACACGGGTAACCTACCGAATCCAGTCCATGTCTCTCCGCAACTTGCCGCCAAAACTCGTCCCAGCCGCAGCCGCCGCGATTGCCTTCGCCGCTGTGCTCGGGCTCGAAACGGTGCAGATGCTGGGCACGATGCAAGGTCTGCTGGTGGCAGGATTGGCCTATATGCTGGTCCGCTATCTCCAGCGCAAGGCCGACGCCGAGCAACGACTGGAGGCCAGCCAGACGCAATTGAAACAACGCACCGCCGAACTGACCCACCAGAACGCCGTGCTGGAGATGATCACCCACAACGCCGAATTGCCGGATATCCTGGAGATGCTGGCGCTGCTGGTCGAAGTGCATCACCCGGACATGCTGTGCAGCATCCTGCTGCTGGATCCGGATGGGCAGCATCTGCGCCACGGCGCGGCGCCCAACCTGCCCGAGTTCTACAACAAGGCGATCGACGGCACGGCCATCGGCCGGGGAGAGAGATGCTGCGGTACCTGCGCATACACCGGCGAGAGAGTCGTGGTCGAAGACATCCAGACTCACCCCTATTGGGAAAATTACCGCACCATCGCGCAACAAGCCAACCTGCGCTCCTGTTGGTCTCAGCCGATCAAGGACTCCAGCGAACGCATCGTAGGCACTTTCGCGATCTATCACCGCCACGCCATCGCACCGCAAATGGCCGAGATCCTGCTGATCGAGCATTACGCCGCGCTGGCCGCGCTGGCGATCGAGCGCACCCACAGCGCCGAAGCCCTGCGCCTGCACGATGCCGCGCTGAACTTCGCCGCCAATGCGATCCTGATCACCGACCTGAAAGCCCGCATCGTCTGGGCTAACCACGCCTTCAGCGAGCTGACCGGCTACGAATTCGAGGAACTGGTCGGCAAGCAGCTTTCCAGACTCCTCAACTCGGGCCACCAGGACAGCGCCTTTTATGCGGAATTATGGAAGACCATACTCTCCGGCAAGACCTGGCACGGCGAGCTGATCAACCGCCGCAAGGACGGCAGCCTGTACCACGACGAGACCAGCATCACGCCGGTGCGCGACCAGCACCAGCGGATAACGCACTTCGTCTCGGTGAAACAGGACATCAGCGCCCGCAAGGAACAAGAGGAACACCTGAAGAACCTGGCGTTCTACGACGCGCTGACCCAGCTGCCGAACCGCCGCCTGCTGCTCGACCGCCTGGTCCAGACGCTGGCCTCCTGCACTCGCTCCGGCCGGCACGGCGCGCTGATGTTCCTCGACCTGGACAACTTCAAGCCGCTCAACGATGTGTACGGACACGATATCGGCGACCTGCTGCTGACCGAGGCTGCCCAGCGGCTCACCACCTGCATACGCAAAGAGGACACCGTCTCGCGCTTCGGCGGCGACGAGTTCGTCGTGCTGATGAAAGATATGGATAGCAACCCCGCCATCGCGGTCGCGCAGGCTGCAAGCGTCGCCGAAAAGATCCGCACCGTGCTGGCAGCGCCCTATCGCCTGCACCTGCTGCAAGCCAAAGACAACATCGACGAGATCGAGCATCGCTGCACCTCCAGCATCGGCATCGCACTGTTCAACGGCCTGAACGCCAGCGCAGACGACATACTCAAGCAGGCGGATGTCGCGATGTATCGCGCCAAATCGGGCGGACGCAACACCATCTGCTTCCACAAGCCCGAAGACTGAAGCGCTCTGCGCTATTGCGACGCACGTCAAAATCGGTTCAAATGCCCGGCATGGAAAACCCCAACCGGCACGGCTTCATCATCGAGACGCAGGTAAGCTACCTGCCGGAGCGTTCCAGCGAGTCCGACCAGCGCTTCGTGTTCTCCTACACCATCAGCATCACCAACACCGGCGACACCGCCGCCCAGTTGATCAGCCGCCACTGGGTCATCACCGACGCCAACAACCATGTGCAGGAAGTGCGCGGCCAGGGCGTGGTCGGCGAACAGCCGATGCTCAAGCCCAACCAGAGCTTCGAGTACACCAGCGGCACCGCGCTGGCCACCCAGGTCGGCACCATGCACGGCAGCTACCGGATGCAGCGTGAAGACGGCAGCGAATTCGACGTCGATATCCCGATGTTCGTGCTGAGTGTCCCGCGCGTGCTGCATTGATCCAATAACCTGCTTCTCTTTTCAATGATGCTTCAGAAAATCCCGCTGCTCGTCCTGTTGTTGCTCGCCGGTTGCTCCGCACCGCCCACGCTCCCCATCCTCGTCCCTCCGACAACGGCCGTCCCGGTTGCGCCGCTGGTCGCAAGCCAATGGGAGAATCTCCCGGGCTGGCCGGATGCCGACTTGCAACAAAGTTGGAAAGCCTTCCGCGAAGGCTGCCGCGCGCTGAAGAACAAATCGGCTTGGCAGGACGTGTGCGCTCGCGGCGAACAGCTCGCTGATCCAGACAATGCGGCGCTGCGCAGTTTCTTCGAGCAGGACTTCACGCCTTATCAGGTCAACAACCCGGACGGCACGACGCAAGGCCTGGTCACCGGCTATTACGAACCGCGCCTTTCCGGCAGCCGCGTACGCACCGAACATTTCAAACACCCGCTGTACGCCGTGCCGGACGACATGCTGACGATAGACATGGGCGAGCTCTATCCCCAGCTCAAGGGCCTGCGATTGCGCGGCCGGGTGGAAGGCAAGCGCGTCGTGCCTTATTACGACCGCGCTGCCATCGACGAGGCTAAAGCGCCGTTGCAGGGACGCGAACTGTTCTGGGTGGACGACGCCGTCGAACTGTTCTTCCTGCAAGTGCAGGGCTCGGGGCGTATCGAGCTGCCGGACGGCACGCTAGTCAAAGTAGGCTACGCCGACCAGAACGGCCACCCGTACAACTCCATCGGCCGCAAGCTGGTCGAGTCTGGAGAACTGAAACTGGAAGAGGCATCGATGCAGGGCATCAAGCGCTGGGCCGAACAGAACCCGCAGAAATTGCCCGCGCTGCTGGCGCAAAACCCCAGCTACGTGTTCTTCCGCGAACTGCCGAATAGCCTGTCCGCCCCGCTGGGCGCGCTGGGCGTACCGCTGACCGAAGCCTACAGCATCGCCGTCGATCCCCGCACCGTGCCGCTGGGTGCGCCGGTGTTCCTCTCAACGACCTACCCAAACAGCGGCGAACCGCTGCAACGGCTGATGCTGGCGCAGGACACCGGCGGCGCGATCAAGGGCGCAGTGCGCGCGGACTTCTTCTGGGGCTACGGCGACGAGGCTGGCGCGATGGCGGGGAAGATGAAGCAGAAGGGGGAGATGTGGGTGTTGCTGCCGAAGGGGATGGAGTTGCCTGCTCCTGTGCCGGTGGCTGCTCAACCGGTGGCTGCGGCGCCGGTTTGTGTGCCGGCGAAGAATGGACAATAGGCTAGATCAGAAACAAAACCGTCGGGGGTTGCCCGACAGCAAGTTACCTTTCTTGTCTTGCCAAGAAAGGTAACCCAAAGAAGGCGCCCCCGGTTTGCCGCCCGCTTCGCGGGTTCCCTGCGTTGCTCGACTGGTCAGGCGGCTGCGGAACTCGCGCTTCGCGCTCAAACAGTCCTCGCCGAAATCCCCTGACCAGCCTGCGCTACTCGGCGGCGCACAGGGGAATTGAAAAGCAGGTGTTGTGTGCGCTACGCGCACAGCTTGTTTTTGATATCAGCGCGGCATTGCCGCGCTGATACACATCAAAGCAACGTGGCGAAATTTAATACGATGCTGACCCCGTTTCACTGGCTCGACCCATCCCAACATGATGATCGTCTGTTGTAGCGCGTTATACGAGGCCGATTTTTTACCATCACGATTCCGATTTTTTGAAATTGAGTTTTTCTACAGCGTCAACGTAGAGTTAACCGGCTCCGCGCTTTTTGCGGAGTCCGGTTGAACGCCGGGTTGGGGGTCGGTTGCCATGACAGACAGAGAAATGCTGACCGACTGGATTGGCGATTTTCTCGCGTACTGGCGGGACGGAGGACTTAGCGAGCAGGATGCAGCGGACGTGATCATGTGCGTGCTTTCAGGCTATCCCGCACTCTTCGAGAAAGAGACTGTACGTCCTTGCCCAGACGCATTAGCTCTTTACGAAACGCAGGCCAATCCGAATCGTCGAGGAAGACTGAACGGATGCTGTGATGCTCTTTGGCAACTACATCAATCTTCAAAAAAATGAACGCTCCATCTTTTATTGAAAGGTCTGCAATGCCTCCATGCACTATGTCATTTCTTTTCTCTCCAACTGTAAGAAAACGCGAAAGCAATGGATCGCTTTCAGCGCGGAATTGCGCAAGCTCAGGAAGTTGTTCAAAGCAGTCGCGCAAAAATTTCACTTTTGGCTCAAGGTTGCGCGGTCGCCTATTGAATAATGGATGCCCTTTGAAAGAGCCAAAGAGGCCAGCAACCATTAGGTCTAGATTCTGTTCTGTCTGGCCCCACTGGACGACAATAAATCCAACAGTTTTAAACAGCGTTTCAATGTCGCTGTTCGGTTTGACGCCTGGCAGATCGAAACTCATAGAGACCCCCAACGTAAAGTAGACGACACGCCGCATAAACTGGAGCGAACCCTACCAGCATCCCGCCCCAAAAACCATATGCCGAAATATATAGGCCACCCGTGAGCGATGGCGTTTCGCCATCGCTCACTCAAAAAATGAACGTGGGCGCGCAGCGCCCACACCACATGCTTTTCAATTTCCCCTGAGAGCCGCCGAGTAGCGGAGGACGGTCAGGGGATGTCGGCGAGGACTGTCTGAGCGCGTAGCGCGAGTTCCGCAGCCGCTTGACCGGCCGAGCAACGCAGGGGACCCGCGTAGCGGGCGGCGAACCGGGGGCGCCTTCTTTGGGTTACCTTTCTTGGCAAGACCGGAATTATGTAGCAGCCGCACAAAACACAAAGAAACAACATGTTGCGAGTTTGCCTGCCAAATTAGTCCTTGTCCTTAAAATAGTCCTCAGCCTCACCGCTCTCTATGAAGTTAAACACTCGCTCCTTTGCGGCATCGAGAGTCGGATACATCTTCGTTCCTTTTATGCCGTTCATGTGGATACTGTATCCGCTGTTAGCTGAAACAATTTGAATCTCAATCTGCTTTTGTTTAATGAGGTGTCGCTTATCAGATTCTGACCATCTTTTTGATTTAATGAATCGCATCAAGCGATCATCATATTTTCTTTTTTCAGAAGCAATCTGGGTGCCGGTCAAGTCATCACAGCAAACAGTACCGACCGACATTGGTTCCCAGTTTGGGTGTTGAACAAAGAATACATAACGAAGACTCGTTCCACATCGGTCGCAGGTGCCATAAAGTCCGCCAAGATCATCTTCGCCGACATATTCCCATCCAATTTCTGGACGAATCTCTCCGTGCTCTACGGCATGACACCTTTTGCATAGAGTTTCACATAGATCGTACGGATACTCCCAAGGCGCTTTCCCTGCAATATACTTTTTATGGTGCACTTGCAGAATTGCGCCAACTTCGCGTGTTCTCCCACATCTAACGCACGCGCCACCATCCAGTTCGATTAGCTCCTCTCGGTATGCAACCCATCGGTTATTTCGGTACTGATTCTTCATTCGCATAACCTTGCGCGATGCCGTTTATTCCCTTGCAGATATCGCCAGCCAACACCACTACGTCAGCGTCCGTTTTGAATGGTTCGAACGTCGAAAACTCAAGGTGCAAATCGCTCAAAACGTATAGCTTCATTGCTTTCCTGTGATGAATGTCTTCCCCGTGAACAGCAAGCGGCGGCGGAATGCAAACGGCGTTTCAGCCAAGCCTACGATCTGGCTGTTCCGGCCACCAACGTAGAACGGTTCGGATAAGAATCTGCATGGCGCGTCAGCCCACACAGGAATTGCCTGATCGATCATGAAGGCTTCGTACTCGGCAGCGCCGGCCAGCCAGGCATCCACATACGGCATACCCGTCAAAGGTGGCTCGTCCGCGTATAGGCTCCCATCGAACGAGCGGTTCCACTCGTCGATGTGTTCCTTGATCGCGAACTGGACGTCAGTGCCGTCGATGATGCGTTGTGCGGTAACTTCTAGTATCAGCTTGGGCCAAGCCCTTCCCAAATCCTTAATGCTGATCCCCTTCTTGTTGAACGACCACCAATTGGTGAGCGGCTGCCACGCTTTCAGGTTGCGGCGAGAACCGCGCATTTAGGTAGAACAGCATCGCCTTCCTTAACCGCAATTTCAGCACATGGTTGCGCGGCATATTGTGCTCGGCTGCAATAGCAGCTTGTTGGTCTTCGGATAATTGCGGGTTGGGTGTAAGAACCACCGTAACAAGCGTATGCCAATCCAGGTCTTCGCTGGGAATGGCGTTAGTTGACTTGCTATGTCGAGTCGCAATGATTCGACCAAGCACAAAATCTCGAAAATCGCCTCGCTTGTGACAGAACGCCCGAACATGCCAGCGGTCGCCATCAGACGCAAAAGCATGGGGCGACACCCAGCGCCAGGAGGGTTTCGGATCGGTCATCGACTGATAGCGAATTTCCAGTGCCTCATGACAACGAATTGCTCGAATAACAGCTTGTAAAGTTTCAGGCGAGGCTACACGCGGCGGAAGCGGCCACTCTTCGACTTCAATTACAGGAGACTCCATTCCGACAAACTCATCGAGAGACGCGGGATGAATAAACTTCGGAGCAAATTCCGGCAGTGGCAAATACCGCTTCCTGGATTTGTTGTAATCCATGTTGCCGGGCGCCATCAACATATAGCTACTGAAATCCGCTGCCGCTTGCGCTGGGTTGACCCCAAAGCGATCTATCAAGTCAGCTCGTTTTAATTCCCCCTTCCAGAAAAGGCACCGTTCAATGTGTTCCATCCGCTGTCGGATGGTGAACGGGAGGTCGGCAGTGGATTTGGCAGGGGCTGCTTTTGACATCAGGCGGGCTAGTTATAAGAGTTTTTATGTGTTGCGGAGCCTATCACGATATGTTAGGCTGGACAATATGTCGCATATTGCGATGGGTTGTAAAACGCGACTAACGAAACTTGAAGAACGGACGAAAGGCAAAAATGCACAGGCCAAAATGGATGTCTCCAGAAGCGTGGGTTGAATTTGTTAGTCGCTGGCAAGATGAGAGCGGAAGCATCACCTGCGTTACTCCGAATTGCGGCGAGTTCAACGGAGATCACATGTCCGTTGATCACATTACGCCACGTACGGCAGGGGGAACGAATGATGTGTCCAACCTACAACCACTATGCCGATCCTGCAATTCCAAGAAAGGCGCGCGTCCTGATGGCTATTGGAGCAGGTCGTTCTACTTCGACAAGCCTCTCAATACAAACCAATTGCGCATTTCTCAAATGGATTACGTGTACAACCCGATCCTTGAGAATGAAGAATTCTTTTCGCGGCCATACAGTGCCATCAACGGCAAGCTGTTTTCCTTCATTCAGATCGTCGGCGCAGGGAAAACCTTGGGAATGTTCTGCCTTCCGTTTGCGCTCAATACGGCAATCAATCGTAACCACACTGCACAAGCCCGCATTGATCGAATGCTTATCGTGACCAAAGATCAGACGCTTCGTGGGCAGATTGCCAAGGAGATACTCGAAGAGCCGATGAAATATGGATTCGTCAACGAAGTCCCTAGAGTCGTGGAAATCACAAAAGGCGATATGTTGACCGACACCAATCTGGACTATGACATCGCGGTGATGTGCCCGAACATGCTTTGGCCACAAGCCGACAACAATTCAGAGACGGGCAACGTAGTTTACACCTGGAGTCCCGGCATCGAGCGCATTCTCAATCGACATCCACTTATTGCTTTTGACGAAATGCACTACGCGCATTCGAGCATTCGCCGCCTGATAAATGCCGCAAGGCATTCGTTGGTATTCGGCTTTACCGCTTCGCCAATTGATTCTTGCGGTGAGCTTCTTGATGACATGATTCGCGTGACGGTTTACACCTATCACGATGCCATCGTGAATGATGGTTCGATGAAGCACGTTTCTTAATTGAGGAAATGCAACATGACCGCCGAAAATCAGATTGAGAACGTAACCACCACATCCCCTGCGGCACAGTATCCACGCTGTCTGACCGTACTCACGGCCAAGGAGCAAAAAACATTCGGCGGCGAATGGGCGAGCGATACGAAACTAAGCGGCCTGCCGACTGTGCGCTCGGTGGTTAATGCTGTTATCAAGCAGGCATACGAGCTTGACGATACTCAGATCAAGGGCGACAAAGAGTATTTGCTACATGACGAGCATTGGATTCATTATCGTGGCGAGGAAACGCTGGTTCTAGGGCAGACGTATCCTGTTCATGGGCTTGTTTCAGTTGGCAGCATTGAAACGGCGAATGACGTGGCTGATTACATGAACAAAGTATTCAGCGCTGATCGCGGCAAGTATCCAAAGAAAGATGGCTGGCAAGCGATGGCCGCGCATTCGACTGCTTCGATTGCGTTAGATAAGAACCATCCCTTTTTCCGTTACAAGGAAACGAGAAAACTGGACTCGCGGTGTTGCCGATTTCTCGTGGTCAACGAAATGGCCGTTGAAGGAATGAATAATCGCTACTTGGGCATTTGGGGAGCGGCTGAGACATTCGGCAGTGTGCGCAAGGGTGTTCAGCGTATTGGACGAATCATGCGCTCTGCAGCGGTACGCGATGGGGGCAAATTCTTCATTCCGCCAGCATCGCACGACCAGGCTTACATCATTACCCACGAAGCGTTCGAATCCAGACCAAGTGCAAGCGGCACTACGATTTCCACCGCCAGAACGATCAGTGAGAGCGTCGATTTCATCGTTGACATGCACCAAGCGACGGCTGACATTATGACGCTGGACGAATACGTAGCATTGGATGTCAGCGAAACCGATACGGGTGACATCAATCGAGCTTCCCAACTCACCAGATGGGCAAAGTACGCTATTGCGGTTCAGATAGGCCAAGCACTGCAACAGGGGCGGCGTCCTCAAATTGGTCGGCTCGTCCGCAATTTTGGCGGGACTAGCGAATTGAAGAAGTCATACGTCCGCGCCTTCGCTGAAAGTGCCCTAAATCATCATCCAAGTCATTGCCACGTCATCAAGGATGGCGTGGTGGCCGACAAGGCTGTGGATGCCATTGAAGACCTCAAGCGGGGCGTTTTGAGAATTGAACCACCCGAACCAGCACAGGTGTTGGAGGCCGAGCGAATGGCCGTTCAGGCACTTGACCTAGAGGGGGCAAAAGCATGGCTATCCAAGTTTGGATTTGGGCCGTACTGGCTTCGCAAGTTGACCGATGCGGATGAAGCGGAATGGTTGGAATCCGTGAATCAAATGCGCCTCTCCTGGGAGGGCCAATTCGACAAGTACGAGCTTGATGTTAGGCAAACACCGGCGGCTCGTTTGATGTCGATGGCAGATGAGATCACCAAGAACCTTAACGTTGAGGATAGTGCGGCAAGAGTTCGGGAATTGGCGCTTGAAGGCGCCGTGCATCATCTGGGAAGTCTCGGAGCGACAACATTGGACGACTTCGATGAGGGCGGCGCATTCTGCCGTCCTGAGATCACCTACGCCTTCCGATCCGAGCCTTTTGTCTCTCAGCTCCAGGCTTGGGTGTGTTTTATACTGCTTAAGGAGAAACGCCTTAATGATTTGTGGGCGGTGCTGCGTTTTGAGCGGTTTTGGGAGGAAGCATAGCTTTGATGCCGCATCAAAGCTATGTAACATACTGATGTTGCGACAAATAATAACGATAGATACAAGGAGCTAACGTGGCACGGACAACCAGCGAGAGTAAGGCTGTACGCGACAATTTAACCGGGCATAACGTTGCGGCGACCGTACCTATCCCGGAACTCATTTCAATAACGAGCGGCGATGTACGAGGCCGATTTGCCTCTCTTGAGAATGACGAGCAGCGCCAAGGATTCTTGGACTCGATCACCACCAAACTCGATAGCAATTGGGGTAATTGGGCAAAATTCTACGAAGCTGTCTCGATCATTCGAGAACAGAAGTCGTACTGGCAGTCGAAAGGGTTTGATAGCTTCGAGAGCTTTTGGCGGGCCAAAGCTGGCCCTGCGTTCCAGTCATTCAAGGAACTAGAGGGCATTTACAATTTTGCCAAGACCGCGTGTCCTGAACTTTTCGGTATTGATTTCGAAGGGGCTAAACAATTACGCAAGAAATTGGAAAAGTTAAGTTCAATTCCAGCACTCGCGCAGAATGGCGTGACGAAGGCTAAGAAACGTCTCTATTCCGACACAACAGAGGCTCACGCAGCCGTTACGCAAGCGATGGGTTGGCACAATGCTGGAGGAACCTCGCTTGAATACCGATTGGCAAAACTGAAGAGGGATCGCCCAGATATAGCCGCTCGAATCCTGGCGGGCGAATTCTTCAAAGAATTGGGGACAGGACAAATCGGGATTGATATGGCAGCGGCTGAACGGGAAGCCTATGGAGAGGTAACGCGCAAGCCAAAACGCCAAGCTTCTAACGTCGGAAGTGAGGTCGCCAAAACGATCAGGTCGGCAGCCAAGTCACAAACAAGTCGCCAGCAAGTCATCAACGAACTGCGTGAAATTCCTTGGTTGATGGAAGCGCTTGCAGCAAACTTCAAGAAGAAGAGATAGGTGACTCCCTATGCCACGCGAATCCACTATTACTTACAATATGGTCGCAGCTATAGCGGACAGCCTTTTTAAACAAGGCAAAAAGCCCACGGCGCGCGCCGTTCGCGAGGCTCTTGGTGTTGGTAGCATGGCAATGATCCTCAAGCATTTGCGTCAGTGGCATGACAGCCGGGAACATCAACGTCCGATTGTAGATGCAGGAATGTCCATCACCCCGGCATCACGCCAGAAGCGGACTGAGAAGGCCGCCATTTACCAGGTCGATGGCGTAAGCGTGGACGTTACTGACTTACTCAATATCGACTTTGAGATTCTTGACCTGGCGTCCGATGCTATGACACATGTTTCAACTACAATGGCTCGGGCATCGGGTGAAGATCGCGCCAAATACTTATCCGAAGTTCTCACAAACATCCTTGATCGCCAGAGCGATCGGGTATTAGAACTCTCTGCGAGGTTGGGCGAGGTGGATGCTCCTCCACCTCGCCAATCAGTCCATCCAGAAAATGTTAGGCCGAGCATTGTGGCGCAATGTGCTCGCCTGAATCGGCTGGGCGGCAGAGCAGGAAAGAATGATTACATCACTCTCTACACTGGTGGGCAGGACGATTTTTCCGCCATGTCGATTGGGGAATTGCAGGAAATCATCCACTCCGATAAATGGCTTGAGATGCAAATACGGCTACGCGCATCGGGGATGCTGATATCAACCAACGTTGTAAAAGTGGCGAGGTGGGTTGCAAGAGGCCTGGATGTACGTCATGCCATCAACAAAATTCTGGTTGATAACGAAGTCTATACAACAGAGAGCCGACCCGCCTCAGCTTTTCAACGAAAGGCCTAACTAACCCACTACTAATGAGGTGCCTTGTGGCGTCGAGCCTTCTGGGTCAGCGGGTTGATTCAATAAACTGGCCGAGGCGATCCAAGTCATGCGCCCAGAAAATTGTCAAACCGCCCTTCTGGGCTTGTACCAGATTCAGGGTCTTGAACACACCGGACAATACGGCTGACGGAACGACCTGAGACAACCCAAATTCCTTGTTCCAATGCGCAGCCTTCACCGCTGCATCATTGTTCACGCGCTTTACGCTGTTCGTCGCGGAATTGGATACCTTGCATTCAATCGCCATCAAACGTGTATCGTGCAACCGAAGTGCGACATCGGCTTTGCGATCACCCAACATGCATTCAGCGCTGAACTGGCCTGGACCAGGGCCTTTCACGATGGTGTTGATAGTTGCTGCTGGCACTTCGGTAAAGCCGCGGGTGCGCAGGTAGTCCTTCACCATGGTTTCTTGTTCATCCTTCCCTTCACTGCGTCGCTCAGTTGCGATCCGTTGTGCTGCCAATAGCACGGACGAGGCTAGCAATGCGGCGGACTTCTCTGCGTCTGTGGGAGCACGCTGCGCAATAACCCATGGAAAACGGAATGGGTCGATAACCCGTTCGATCACATCAAAAACTTTTCGCAATGACGCTGGATCGGCGCTCAGGACGCCAGGTGCAAGCGAGCTGACATCGGCAATTACCTTCAGGTCATCATCCGAAATTGGTGGCCCCGCCAAGTAACGCAGCGCTTCCCCAAGTTTCCCTTTGTAAGCCAATGCAAGACTTGCATCCGTAAAGTTCTTTGGGTCGAGATCGCCAAGCTCGCCGAAAAGTGTCTCGAACTTGGCGCGTGCGGCATGGTAATGATCCGACCACGCCTGTGTAGGCGACAGGCGCTCGGCCCGGAAGTTGGCGGCAGAGATGTCCGCGTCAGCACTTAGCTCTTCTTCGGTCCAGCGGGGAGGGTGGCTATTCACTCGGTAAATCCTTCCAACCGTGGCATGCGCAATCGTTCAATCTCTTTCGGTTCGAATTTGGTTAAGCCGCCCGCGTAAGTCCGCCCTGCGGCAACCGAAATGTTCTCGTTCAGCCAAGCGACAATGCGGGTCATGATCTCGGGCGCAATGGGCTCGCGTGGGTAAAGGCCATGGGCTATGTTAATGTGGCGAGCGTCACAGCCATTCATGGTGAATTGCGGCGACCGCCTAGCCATGTAGGTACACAGAATCGGCGCAGGCGCTTTAAGTCCGACAGACCACCAAGCCTTGCGATGCTGGGCAACATAGGACTTATCCGCTCCTTGCCCTCGCGCCCATTTCAGAAATGCACTTATGCGCTGACGCTCACCACGCGTGAACTCTTCGAGTTCTGGCGGGATATCTACGATACGACGCAAGATATCGGCATTCTGCAATCGCTCGCCCGCCATGATCAAGTCCTTCGCCTTTGTAACAGTGGGAATAAGCAAGCGCTCAGGCAATCGTAGAGCCTCTTCGCCGGCAATCCAAACACTATTTGCTCCTGTGACCTGCCCGCGATGCACTCGGAACAGTTCGCCCAATTCCATATCGCCCTCTCGGCGCATTTCTGTAGGACGAACAATGATCGACCATTTGGCACTGTCATGCAGGCGGTCGCGTTCAACCAGAGTCCCGGAAGACAACCCATTCAGCTTGGGGAGAGTACTGACGGAGCGTACACGAAACGGAGCTTCTGCTTCCCCAACACGGAAGCACGTAATGGCAGCGGTGGTAGCGGTACCAGGAAAAGCTTCGACCGTGGGCTCTAGGACGTGCAAGGCTAAACCGCCAAGCTCGTTAATCAGGAGATTGCGCAATGACGCGCCATAGTTAACGTCCATCCATTCGGCGGACGTAATGAAAACACCCACGTCCCCCTCTTTGACGAGCATGCGGGTCTTAAGAAAGAAATGCAGATGTAGTCCGGCGAGTGCACTGGCACGGATACCGAGCTCAGCAAAGTTGTCCACGTACCACGCTTTCCACTCTTTGCCGATTGCGTGGTGACGGACATAGGGCGGGTTGCCGATATAGGCGGTCACCCCTTCGATTTCTTGCAATTCAATGGCTCGGTAGTCGTCCACTATCACAGTAGTTCGGTCAGCCATCCCGGCAGCATGCAGGTTCGCCCGCAACATCAGCGCGGCCAATGGGTCCAGCTCTACAGCAACGAGCTGAGCACGAGGAAAGCTTCTTCCTGCATTCAGGATGAATCGACCTGAACCAGCGCCAGGGTCGACAATACGCGCCGGGGTAGTTTCGTTGCCCAGCCAGCGCAGCATCGAGCCGATGATGGTCAGTGGAGTATAAACCGCACCCATACTGCGGCGATCCGATGAAGAACGCAATTCCGCAAATGCATCGCCGAGCGGGTCCATGCCCTTCTGTATGGCTTTCCGCAGCGCCAATACTTTGCTATCGCGCGCTGCCATGGGCGTAATGTTGCCAACCAACGACCTCTCGGCAGGCGAAAGATCATTGACGTTCGTTATCAATGCAACGCAGGCAGCGATCAGTTCTTTTTCGGTTGTAAACGACATGCACTTGGTCTCCACTACTAGCCCCGTGGAAACAGGTAATTTTGTTTGTTGTCGCCGCCAAACCTGCCAATTCCTGCTCCGCGTGGCTTCTTGGGCGTGATATCGATGTTCGACAGCACTTCCCGAAAGTCAATCTTGCGCTCGGCCATTTCCCCCAGCAGGGTGGCGATTACGGCCAAGTGGGAAGGTACCTCTCCCTTCTTGCCGTAATTGCTTAGCGAGATGCGGTTCATCTTCACCAGATCCGCGAACTGGCGAAGGTTCAACCCGGCTTTCCCGATCTGCCGCTGAAATTCCTCATAAGTCATGGCGCGCATCATAACAATTTCCCCATTGTCAGGCTTTAATATATCAACAACATATAACAATGTCAAAAACACATTAGTAAATGTTCGAATCTCTTGACTGAACATAAATTAGTGACTATGATTCATGTCATATATTTATGACGGAGGTTCGCTATGTCCCACCACAAACAACATTTCTTACTTTCAGCCGAAGCCCGCACCCTGTCTGTGCGCAAGGTGTTCGAAATGAGCGACGACGAGGCCTTCGCCGTGTTCCGTGAAGTGCGCTGGGGCAAGAGCGGGGAAGTGGTGTGCCCGGTGTGTGGTGTGATCGGCAAGCATTACTTCAAGGCCACTCGCAAGCAGTGGCAATGCAAGGACTGCAAGCACACGTTCTCCGTGACCAGTGGGACGATCTTCGCCTTCCACAAGTTGCCGCTGAAGGTATACCTCGGAGCCATCGCTATCTTCACCAATGCGGTGAAAGGTATTTCAGCCCTGCAACTGGGCCGCGACCTCGGCGTTCAATACAAGACCGCCTTCGTGCTGGCGCACAAGATTCGCGAGTCGCTGATGGAAAAGCGCGACGACGCGCCACTGTCCGGTGAAGTCCACATGGACGGCGCATACGTCAACGGCCATATCCGTCCGAAGAACAAGAAGGCCGACCGTATTGATCGCCGCCTGGCCGTCAACCAGAAGCCCGGCAAGCGCTGCGTATTCGTAATGCGTCAGAAGTGTCAGGAACTGGCCGCAGGAGCCGTTAAAACGCTTACCTTCGTCATCAAGGGCGAGAATCAAACCGACGTAAGCAACCTAGCGGAATCGTATGTGAAGAAAGGCTCGATCATCTGCGCAGACGAATCCAACGCCTACGATCCGCTGCATGCAAAATACGACACTCGCCGGGTGAATCACAGCGTCGAATATCGCGCCGACGATGGCACCACGAACAACCTGGCTGAATCCTACTTCTCCCGCTTCCGCCGGATGCAGTACGGACAAGTCCACAAGTTCGGGAATCTGTACCTCGCCAACTATGCCAATGAAGCGGCCTACCGCGAGGACACACGCCGCTGGGCGAACGGCAAAATATTCACTGACATTATGACCAAGTGCGCCCGCACGCTGACTAATCGTGACTGGTGCGGTTACTGGCAGGGGAACAAGCGGCAGGAAGAGCGCCTTGCCGCTTAACTGAATCGCTAAACAAGCTCCCAGATCATTGCGCCTCTGGGAGAGTCATCGACACGACCAACCATCTTGATCGTGCCTTTTCTCTCCAGCCGTTGAGCGGCGCTCAACACCGGCTTCAAGAAAGAATCCCATTCCTTAACGCCGTTGACGGTCATGTCCTTGAGGGCAACCATCGCTTCGCCGATCTGACGGGTTGAGAGTGGCTTTCCAGCCGTTCTCAACACATTCAATATCAGCCGGTTCGCCTCGCCATGTTCGAACCAGATATTTGAAAGCCGATGATTGGTCACTTTGATGGTGCGCAAATCTATATCGGGATCGAATAGTTTGATCGTGGTGGTCAAGTGGTCGAGATCGGCGGCGATCTGCCGCATAACTTCCTGGTGATGCTGGAATTGGCTGCTCAGTTCGGAATACTTGGCGATCAAACCGGATACAACATGAGATTCAGACATGATGTTTCCCCTCTAATCTGCGATCTTCCAGCGGATGCTCACACCATCCATGCCAACGCGCTGGACGATGCCCCTTCGCTCGGCGAAGCGCAGTGAGTTGTTCACGCTGTCGGTAACGGTCGATTGCTGTTCTTGCGGCACGTTCTTCTTGTGCATGATGATCTCGGTGATGAGCGTGGTACTCAGCACGTCATCTGCGCGGCGCAACGCCTCCAAGCAGAGGCGGTAGCATTCCCCCTTCTTGAAGATGCGGCTGTAGCGACGGTATTCCTTCGCCTTGATAGATCGGATACGATAGGCCGGGTCGAAGATGCGGATCGCGGCGTCGATCTGGTACAAGCATTGCCGAAGACGCTCGATTTCCTTCTGGTGATGCTCGATCATTCCGGCCATTTCTGAACGTTTGCCGACTAGCCCTGATATGGCGTAGGTGTGTCCCATTTATCTCTCCATTCAACGATTCTTGAATAGGGAGATTCTACGAAGATGGGGCAGAATATCCTTGTGCGGTTGCTACATAATTCCGGGCAAGACAAGAAAGGTAACTTGCTGCCGGGCAACCCCCGGCGGTTTTCGTTGAGTACCGACTAAATCGTTATGCTTCGATACGGCCTTCGGCCTACTCAGCACGAACGGATACGCTCTGGATTCCGGCCTGCGCCGGAATGACGAACGTTAAGTCTGCCCCCACGGCAACCCGTCAAACCGCCACCCGTTATGCGAATTGCGATGATGGCTATCGTCCAGATCTCCCTCGAATCCGTGCGTCACGTTGTACACCTCGGTGAACCCGGCCTGCTCCAGCGCCTGACCGGCATCCATCGAACGGCGACCTGAACGGCAGATCAGCACCACCGGGCGGTTCTGGCTGGCAGCCTTTTTCACATGGGCGACAAAATGCGGGTTGATATCCCACTCCGGGCCGTCCACCCAGGGAATCAGCATGGAATCCTTGGGACTGCCGACGAACATGTGTTCCATCTCGCTGCGCACGTCGACGAAGATCGCCTCGGGGTTGGATTGCAAAAATTCGTAGGCCTGCTTGGGGGTGAGATGTTGCATGGCATTGCTCCTGAATTCATCGGTCGGCTCGATGATAGTGCCGGACGGCGCTACGCGTCCAGCATGACGTCTTGAAGTCCGTTCGATTGAAATTTGCGTTCGTAGCGCATATGCTCGCGCCCCGTACCGACGATACCCGCTGCCCGATGATCCTCTCCGAACGCCTCTCCCTGTATATCCAGCTGACCCGGCTGCACCGCCCTATCGGCATTTTGCTGCTGCTGTGGCCCACGCTGTGGGGCTTGTGGATCGCCGGCGACGGACGGCCGTCGTGGCTGATCGTGGCGATCTTCGCGCTCGGCACGGTGCTGATGCGCTCCGCCGGGTGCGCGGTCAACGACTATGCCGACCGCCATATCGACAAGCATGTGCAGCGCACCAAGGACAGGCCGCTGACCAGCGGCAAGGTCAGCGAACGCGAGACGCTGTGGCTGGCGGTCGTGCTGACGCTGCTCGCGTTCGCGCTGATCCTGCCGCTGAATCCGCTGACCTGGTTGCTGGCCTTCCCCGCTGCCTTCCTCGCGGCGAGCTACCCGTTCACCAAACGCTTCTTCGCGATCCCGCAAGCCTACCTCGGCATCGCGTTCGGCTTCGGCATCCCGATGGCCTTCGCCGCGCAGACCGGAGACGTGCCCGCGGTCGCCTGGGTGCTGCTGCTCGCGAACATCTTCTGGGCGGTCGCCTACGACACCGAATACGCGATGGTGGACAGGGACGACGACGTGCATCTCGGCATTCATTCCTCGGCGCTGTTCTTCGGCAAACACGACGTCGCCGCGGTGATGGGCTGCTATGCGGTCACGCTGGCGCTGCTGGCCTGGGCGGGGCAGATGAGCGGGCTGGGTACGGCCTACCACGTCGGCCTGCTGGCCGCGGCGGGCATCGCGCTGTATCACTACACCCTCATCAAGGACAGGAGCCGCGAGCGTTGCTTCGCCGCGTTCCTGCACAACAACTGGTTCGGCGCGGCGGTGTTCGCCGGGCTGGTTGTCGATTACGCGCTGCGATAGCCGCAGGCTTTATGCGCTGCAATGAAAAAGGCCGCGGGATTCGCGGCCTTTTTCATTCGGTGAAGCGAGCTGGATTAATGATATTTCCTGCTCAGCTCGTGCACCGCTGCAACCAGTGCCGCTGCATGATCCGGGTTGGTGTGCTGCGAGATGCCGTGACCCAGGTTGAACACGTGGCCGCTGCCGTAGCCGTAGCTGCTCAGCACTTTTTCCACTTCGCTGTGGATCGCATCCGGCGAAGCGAACAGCACGGCCGGATCCAGGTTGCCCTGCAGCGCAACCTTGTGGCCGACCTTCTGGCGCGCGACGCCGATGTCCATCGTCCAGTCCAGCCCGACCGCATCGCAGCCGGTGTCGGCGATGCTCTCGATCCACAGGCCACCGCCCTTGGTGAACACGATGGACGGGATGCGCACGCCGTCTTTTTCCTTGATCAGGCCGTCGACGATGCGGCGGGTGTAGGCCAGCGAGAATTCGTGGAACGCCGCATGCGACAGCACGCCGCCCCAGGAGTCGAAGATCATCACGGCCTGCGCGCCTGCTTCGATCTGCGCGTTCAAGTAAGCGATCACGGCTTGCGTGGTCACTTCCAGGATGTGGTGCATCAGCTTGGGCTCGTTGTACATCAAGGTCTTCACCTTGGCGTAGTCGTCGCTGCCGCCGCCCTCGACCATGTAGCAGGACAGCGTAAACGGGCTGCCGGAGAAACCGATCAACGGCACGCGGCCGTCCAGCGCCTTGCGGATCTGGGTTACCGCGTCGGTGACGTAACGCAAATCGGTGCCGATGTCGGGCACGCGCAGCGCTTTGATGTCGGCTTCCGTCTTCAGCGGGCGCTCGAACTTCGGGCCTTCGCCTTCGGAGAAATACAGGCCCAGACCCATCGCATCCGGCACGGTGAGAATATCGGAGAACAGGATCGCGGCATCGAGAGGAAAACGGTCCAGCGGCTGCAGCGTCACTTCGGTGGCAAAGTCCGGGCTCTTGCACAGGCCGAGGAAGCTGCCCGCCGTCTTGCGTGTCTCGCGGTATTCCGGCAGGTAACGGCCGGCCTGGCGCATCATCCACAGCGGGGTGTAGTCGGTCGGCTGGCGCAGCAGCGCGCGCAGGAAGGTGTCGTTCTTCAGCTTGAAATTCATTATGTTCTCTATTTACCGTTCATTAACTAAGGAGCTGGTAGCTCGTAGCCTGTAGCGGGTAGCAAAAACAGGTTCTGCTACGCGCTACAAGCTACAAGCTACAAGCTGTCTCACCTAGCGTGGCAGCACCGACGAGCCCATCAGGAACTCGTCGACGGAGCGTGCGCACTGGCGGCCTTCGCGGATCGCCCACACCACCAGCGACTGGCCGCGGCGCATGTCGCCCGCGGCGAATACCTTGTCCACGCTGGTGCGGTAGCTGTCGGTGTCGGCCTTGACGTTGCCGCGACCATCCTTCTCCACGCCGAACGCATCCAGCACCGGTGCCAGCGGATTGGTGAAGCCCATCGCGAGGAACGCGAAGTCGGCCTTCAGTTCGAACTCGCTGCCCGCGATTTCGCTCATCTTGCCGTCCTTCCACTCGACGCGCACCGCCTTGATGGACTTGAGCACGCCCTTCTCGCCGACGAATTCCTTGGTGGCGATAGACCAGTCGCGGGTGCAGCCTTCGTCGTGCGAGCTGGAGGTGCGCAGCTTCAGCGGCCAGTTCGGCCACACCAGCGACTTGTCTTCCTGCTCGGGCGGACGCGGCATCACTTCGATCTGGGTGATCGACGCCGCACCGTGACGGTTGGAGGTGCCTACGCAGTCGGAGCCGGTATCGCCGCCGCCAATGACGACGACATGCTTGCCCTTGACGTTGATCGGGTTCTTGCCGTCGCCCGCCACTTCCTTGTTCTGCGGGATCAGGAACTCCAGCGCAAAATGCACACCCTTCAAGTCGCGTCCCGGCATCGGCAGGTCGCGCGGCTGCTCGGAACCGCCCGCGAGGATCACCGCATCGAATTTCTTCGCGAGTTCCTCGGGCGAAACGGTCTTCTTCGCATCGTTAGCAACCCCGGCGCCTGGCGCTTGCTTGCCGACGTAGGTGTTGGTCTGGAACTTCACGCCTTCGGCTTCCAGCTGGGCCATACGCCAATCGATCAGACCCTTGTCGAGCTTGAAGTCGGGGATGCCGTAGCGCAACAGGCCGCCTACGCGACTGTTCTTCTCGAACACGGTCACCGCATGACCGGCGCGAGCCAGCTGCTGCGCAGCCGCCAGGCCAGCAGGGCCGGAGCCGACCACGGCGACCTTCTTGCCGGTCTTCTTCGCTGCGGGCTGAGGCACGACCCAGCCGTTCTCGCCGGCCTTGTCGATGATGAAGTGCTCGATGGACTTGATGCCCACCGCATCGCCGTTCAGGTTTACCGTGCAGGCGGCCTCGCAGGGCGCGGGACAGATGCGGCCGGTGAACTCGGGGAAGTTGTTGGTGGAGTGCAACACATCCAGCGCCGCGCGCCAGTTGCCACGGTACACCAGGTCGTTCCAGTCCGGGATGATGTTGTTGACCGGGCAGCCGTTGTTGCAGAACGGGATGCCGCAGTCCATGCAACGCGCACCCTGCGTCTTCGCCTGCTCGTCGCTCAGATGCAGCACGAACTCCTTGTAGTTCTTCAAGCGTTTCGCGACCGGCAGATACTCCTCGCTCAGACGCTGAAACTCCATGAATCCGGTTGGCTTACCCATTATGCAGCCTCCACTTGCTTTGCATTTTGCGCCGCGATTTCCTGCAGCGCGCGACGGTATTCGGTCGGCATCACCTTGACGAACTTCGGCAGGTATTGCGACCAGTTATCCAGGATGGTTCGTGCGCGCACGCTGCCGGTATGGTGCCAGTGGTTCTTGATGAACTCGCGCAGCACATGCTCGTCCGTCTTGTTCAGGTGGTTGAAATGCACGCGACCGTGGCTTTCCGGCTTGATCTCGCCCTTCTCCAGCGTATCGACCTCTGCAGGCACCGGTTCCAGCGCGACCATGGACAGGTTGCAGCGTTTTTCGAAACCGCCGTCCTCGTCCAGCACGAAGGCCACGCCGCCGGACATGCCCGCGGCGAAGTTGCGCCCGGTCTGACCCAGCACGATGACCATGCCGCCGGTCATGTATTCGCAGCCGTGATCGCCCAGGCCTTCCACCACCGCGACCGCGCCGGAGTTGCGCACCGCGAAGCGTTCGCCCGCGACACCGTTGAAATAGCATTCGCCGGAAGTCGCACCGTACAGCACGGTGTTGCCCGCGATGATGTTCTCGTGCGCGACCAGCTTGCTGTCGCCCGGCGGCATGATGGCGATGCGTCCGCCGCACAAGCCCTTGCCGACGTAGTCGTTGCCTTCGCCGCGCAATTCGAACGAGATGCCGTGCGTCAGGAACGCGCCGAAGCTCTGTCCGGCGGTGCCGGTGAACTTCACCTGAATGGTGTCAGTCGGCAGGCCGGCGTGGCCGTAACGCTTGGCGACCTCATGCGACAGCATGGTGCCCGCGGTACGATTGACGTTGCCGATGCGGCTCTCGATGACGACCGCCTTCTTGTCGTTCAGTGCGCCTTGCGCCTGAGCGATCAGGGTGTTGTCCAGCGCCTTGTCCAGCTCGTGATCCTGCGATTCGGCATGACGGCGCGCCACGCTGGCCGGCATGTCCGGCTGATGGAACACCTTGGAGAAGTCCAGTCCCTGCGACTTCCAATGCGCGATGCCCTGTTTGACATCGAGCAGGTCGGAGCGGCCGATCAGGTCGTCGAACTTGCGGACGCCCATCTGCGCCATCAGTTCGCGCACTTCTTCGGCGACGAAGAAGAAATAGTTCACCACATGCTCGGGCTGGCCGGTGAATTTGCGGCGCAGCTCGGGATCTTGCGTCGCGACGCCGACCGGGCAGGTGTTCAGGTGGCACTTGCGCATCATGATGCAGCCTTCGACCACCAGCGGCGCGGTCGCGAAACCGAATTCGTCCGCGCCCAGCAGCGCGCCGATCAGCACGTCGCGGCCGGTCTTCAGCTGGCCGTCCACCTGCAGGCCGATACGGCCACGCAACTGGTTCAGCACCAGCGTCTGCTGCGCCTCGGCGAGACCCAGCTCCCACGGCGTACCCGCATGCTTGATCGAGGAGACCGGCGACGCGCCGGTGCCGCCGTCGAAGCCGGATACCACGATGTGGTCGGCCTTGGCCTTGGACACGCCCGCGGCGACCGTGCCCACGCCCACTTCGGACACCAGCTTGACCGAGATCGACGCGGAAGGATTCGCATTCTTCAGGTCGTGGATCAGCTGCGCCAGATCCTCGATGGAATAGATGTCGTGATGCGGCGGCGGCGAAATCAGGCCGACGCCGGGCACCGAGAAGCGCAGCTTGGCGATGTACTCGGACACCTTGCCGCCGGGCAACTGGCCGCCTTCGCCGGGCTTCGCGCCCTGCGCCATCTTGATCTGGATCTGGTCGGCATTGGCCAGGTATTCGGCGGTGACGCCGAAACGGCCCGAGGCAACCTGCTTGATTGCGGAGCGCAACGAATCGCCCTCCTGCATCACGAAGTCGCGCTCGATACGCTTGTTGCCGATGATGTCGGACAACTTCTCGCCAGCCTTCAGCGTACGGAAACGCGTCGCGTCTTCGCCGCCTTCGCCGGTGTTGGACTTGCCGCCGATGCGGTTCATCGCGATCGCCAGCGTGGTGTGCGCCTCGGTCGAGATCGAACCCAGCGACATCGCGCCGGTGACGAAACGCTTGACGATCTCCTTGGCCGAATCGACTTCCGCCAGCGGCACTGCCTTGCCCACGGACTTGATCTCGAACAGGCCGCGCAGCGTCTTCAGCTTCTGGCTTTGCTCGTTGATCAACTTCGCGTATTCCTTGTAGGTCGCGAAGTTGTTGGTGCGCGTCGCGCTCTGCAGCTTGGCGATGGAATCCGGCGTCCACATGTGTTCTTCGCCGCGCGCGCGCCAGGCGTATTCGCCGCCTGCATCCAGCGCGTTCGCCAGCACCGGATCGTTGCCGAATGCGGCGCTATGGGTGCGCACCGCTTCTTCGGCGACTTCCTTCAGGCCGATGCCTTCGATCTGGGTTGCCGTGCCGGTGAAATATTGCGCGACGAACGACGCGTTCAGGCCGATGGCCTCGAAAATCTGCGCACCGCAGTACGACTGGTAAGTCGAGATGCCCATCTTGGACATCACCTTCATCAGGCCCTTGTTGATCGCCTTGATGAAACGCTTCTTCGCTTCCTTGACGTCGACGTTAGCGGGCAGCTTCATGTCCGCGATGGTCTCGTATACCAGCCATGGGCATACGGCTTCCGCGCCGTAACCGGCGAGCAGAGCGAAATGATGCACCTCGCGCGCAGAGCCGGTGTCCACCACCAGACCGGTGCTGGTGCGCAGGCCTTCGTTGACCAGATGGTGATGCACCTTGGCGCAGGCGACCAGTGCCGGAATCGCTACGCGCTTCGCGGACACCGAGCGATCCGACAGGATCAGCACGTTGTAACCGTCGGCCACGGCCTTGTCGGCAGCGGCGCACAGCGCCTGAACCGCAGCGGCGCAGCCTTCCGCGCCGTCCTTGGCCGGATAGGTGATGTCCAGCACCAGCGATTTGTACTGGTTCTTGGTCAGCTTGGCGATGTTCTTCAGCTTGGCGATGTCGTCGTTCGACAGCACAGGCTGATGCACTTCGAGGCGCAGCGGCGGATTGGTCTCGTCGATGCCGAGCAAGTTGGGCTTCGGCCCGATGAACGAGGTCAGCGACATCACGATCTCTTCGCGGATCGGGTCGATCGGCGGGTTGGTCACCTGCGCGAACAACTGCTGGAAGTAGTCGTAGAACGAACGATTCTTGTTGGACAGCACCGGCAACGCGGCGTCCACGCCCATAGAACCGGTCGGCTCTTCGCCCGCATTCACCATCGGCGTCAGGATGAACTTGAGGTCTTCCTGCGAGTAGCCGAACGCCTGCTGGGTATCCAGCAGCGATGCGTTCAATTTGTTTTCCGACTTGGACTCGGGCAGGTCGCCGAGGAAATAGCGCGACTGCTCGATCCACTGGCGATACGGCTTGGCAGTGGAAAGCTGTTGCTTCAACTCGACGTCGTCGACGATGCGGCCTGCCTGCATGTCGATCAGGAACATCTTGCCCGGCTGCAGACGCCATTTCTTGACGATCTTGTGTTGAGGGATAGGCAGCACGCCCATCTCGGAAGCCATCAGCACCATGTCGTCGTCGGTGATGAGGTAGCGCGCCGGACGCAGGCCGTTGCGATCCAGCGTCGCGCCTATCATGCGGCCGTCGGTGAAGGCCACGGCGGCGGGGCCGTCCCACGGCTCCATCAGCGCGGCATGGTATTCGTAGAACGCGCGGCGTTCCTCGTCCATCAGCGGGTTGCCCGCCCATGCTTCGGGGATCAGCAGCATCATCGCGTGCGGCAGCGAATAACCGCCGGCCACCAGCAATTCCAGCGCATTGTCGAAACAGGCCGAGTCGGACTGACCGTCCACGATCAGCGGCCACAGTTTTTCCAGGTCTTCGCCGAGCAGCTTGGACGACATCGCCGCATGGCGCGCCGCCATCCAGTTGACGTTGCCACGCACGGTGTTGATTTCCCCGTTGTGCGCGATCATGCGGAACGGGTGCGCCAGATCCCAGGTCGGGAAGGTGTTAGTGGAGAAGCGCTGATGCACCAGCGCCAGCGCGCTGGCTACGCGCTCGTCCTGCAAATCGAGGTAGTACTTGCCGACCTGGTCGGCCAGCAGCATACCCTTGTAAACAATGGTGCGCGCCGACAGCGACGGGATGTAGAAACCCTTGCCGTTCTTCAGGCCGCGCACCGCATGCTCCGCGGTCTTGCGGATCACAAACAGCTTGCGCTCGAACGCATCCTGATCGGCGCAATTCGCGCCGCGCGCGACGAACACCTGGCGCACGACAGGCTCGACCTTCTTGACGCTCTCGCCCAGACCGGAGCTATCCACCGGCACATCACGCCAGCCCAGCAGGGCCTGACCTTCGGCGGCGATCCTGTCGGCGACGATCTGCTCGCAAGCGGCACGGGCCGCCGCATCGCGCGGCAGGAACATCATGCCGACGCCGTAGTCGCCAGCCGCGGGCAGCTGGATGTTGCCCCAGCCCATCTCTTCGCGCAGGAAGCGATCCGGGATCTGGATCAGGATACCCGCGCCATCGCCCGCCAGCGGGTCTGCACCGACCGCACCGCGATGCGTCAGGTTCTCCAGAATCTGCAAGCCCTGACGCACCATGTCATGGCTCTGTTTTCCCTTGATGTGGGCGACGAAACCCACTCCGCAGGCATCGCGCTCCTGGCGCGGATCGTACAACCCCTGCTGCATCGGCAAATTACTCACGGCATTCCTCGGTCAATTCATTAAAGCCAAAACAATGGCGACACATGTCGCCATGTCAAATACAAAAGCGAAAGGGCGGGAATCTTACCTTGTTCGGGGGTTGCGGGCAACCGCGCCGGACTGGCGAGGCCTGAAGGAGATGAGGGAGCCTTGAAAACCGTAGCGAGCGGCTTGAGTGCAAGGCGCACGGAGCTTTGCATGGCCAATCGACTAAGCTGGCAGAAAACGCCAGCCAAGTCGCTGGTCAGCGCAGAAACCGGAATGTACTCAATGTTTGCCGCTACGCGGCCCCGGATTTAGCACCGGCATCACATGGTCTATGCCCATATGAGCCTCACTGAAACCTTCCGGTTTTCGACAACGAAGTTGCGGTGAAGGCTCATGCGCAAAGCGCGTGATGCCGAAGCCAACACCGCGCAACGCAGCGTGCGGAAGGGTGGCTGCATACGCCGCCCCCCTTGCGGGTGAATCGAGTCGCGCAGTAGGTTTTCGAGGCCCCCAGGCTTAAACTTCTTCGACCGCGAAGATGCGGCGGTGCTCGCGGATCGCATAGCGGTCGGTCATGCCGGCAATGTAATCGGCGACGGAGCGGGCGCGCTCGACTTCGGCCGGGCGCTGGAATGCGGGCGGCAGCAGCCGGTTGTCGCCCATGAATACGCCGAACAGATCGCCGATGATGCGTTGCGCCTTCGCGCTCATGCGCATCACGCGATAGTGGCGATACAGATTGGTGTGCAGGAAGCGCTTTAGCACGCGCTGCTCTTCGTTGAGCTCGTCGCTGAACGCGATCAGCACCGGCGCGCAATGCACATCTTCCAGCGTCGCCAGCTTCTGCGCCGCGATGTTCTGTTCACTCTGCCGGATCAGGTCTGACACCAGCGTGTTGATCATGCGCCGCACCGTTTCGTGCACGATGCGGCGTTCCGGCAATACAGGATAAGCGGATCGAACTTCGTCGAGATGGCGCGCGACCAGCGGCACATCGGCCAGTTGCTCCAGCGTGATCAGGCCAGAGCGCAGGCCATCGTCGACATCGTGATTGTTGTAAGCGATCTCGTCGGCGAGGTTGGCGATCTGCGCCTCCAGCGACGGCCGACGATCATTCAGGAAACGCGCCCCCAAGTCACCGAGCTTCGCGGCGTTGTCGCGCGAACAATGCTTGAGTATGCCTTCGCGCGTCTCGAAAGTCAGATTCAAGCCGTCGAACTCGGCGTAGCGTTCCTCCAGCAACTCGACCACGCGCAGCGATTGCAGATTGTGCTCGAACCCGCCCCAGGCCTGCATGCAGTTGTTCAGCGCATCCTGTCCGGCATGGCCGAACGGCGTGTGGCCAAGGTCATGCGCCAGCGAAATCGCCTCGGCGAGATCCTCGTTAAGACGCAGACGGCGTGCAATGGAACGGGCAATCTGCGCGACCTCGATGCTGTGGGTCAGTCGGGTGCGGAACAGGTCGCCCTCGTGATTCACGAACACCTGAGTCTTGTATTCGAGACGACGGAACGCACCGGAATGGATAATGCGGTCGCGGTCGCGCTGGAACTCGCCTCGCCCTTGCGGCGTCGGCTCCACAATGTTGCGTCCGTGCGAATTGGATTCGCTTACTGCATAGGGGGCAAGCTCAACCATGCACACACGCTTCCAGCGTTTGTTGCAGCAACTCCGGCGGCGCGTCGCCATACACCACCGCGCGCCCAACTTCCTTCAGCAGCACGAAACGTATCTTGCCGCCCTCGACCTTTTTGTCGAGCCCCATAAATTCGAGATACTTTCCGGTCCCGATATCCGGTGCGATCACCGGCAGATTGGCTCGCTCGAACAGCTGGCGAATCCGCGCGACATCCTGCGCGGATATCCAGCCCAAGCGATGCGACAGGTCGGCCGCCATGATCGTTCCGGCTGCCACGCCTTCGCCGTGGAGCCAGTTGCCGTAGCCCATGCCGGACTCGATGGCGTGACCAAAGGTGTGGCCCAGATTCAGCAACGCCCGCTCGCCGCTCTCGCGCTCATCGGCAGCGACGATCTCGGCCTTGTTCTGGCAGCTGCGCGCAATCGCATATTGCAGCGCAGCGGTATCGCGCGCCTGCAGCTTGTCGATGTTCTGCTCCAGCCATTCGAGGAAGGGCAGGTCGCGGATCAACCCATACTTGATGACCTCGGCCATACCTGCCGCCAGTTCGTTGTCCGGCAGTGAATTCAGCGTATCGGTGTCGGCCAGCACCAGCTGCGGCTGGTAGAACGCGCCTATCATGTTCTTGCCGAGCGGATGGTTGATGCCGGTCTTGCCGCCGACCGAGGAATCCACCTGCGCCAGCAGCGTGGTCGGTATCTGGATGAACGGCACGCCGCGCAGATAGGTCGCCGCGGCATAACCAGTCATATCGCCGACGACACCGCCGCCCAGCGCGATCAGCGGCGTGCTGCGCTCGCAACGATTCTGCAGCAGCGCATCATAGATCAGGTTCAGTGTCTCTGCGGTCTTGTATTCCTCGCCGTCCGGCAGGATTACCGACACGCTGCTGACGCCGATGCTCGCCAGCGTTTGCTCGAGCTTTGCCAGATACAGCGGCGCGACCGTGGTGTTGGTCACGATCGCAGCCCGTTTGCGCGGCAGGTGCGCCTGCAACAGATCAGGCCGCCCCAGCAGCCCGCTGCCGATATGTATCGGATAACTGCGCTCACCCAAGCCTACGGTCAATGTCTGCATATTCTTTCGGTCAATTTTGTTATGGCTTTGTAGGGGCGCGGCGTGCCCCTACCTTCCGTTATTCTTTCTGAATGCCTCGATTTCATCCACCAAATGAAGCATCAAGGCCTGCACGCTTTGCTTGCCGCTTTGCACCACGATGTCGGCCGCCTGCTGATACAGCGGGTCTCGCTGCTCGAACAGCTCCGTCAATTTAGCGCGAGGATCGTCCGTCTGCAGCAACGGCCTGTTACGGTCATGTCGCGTGCGCACCCATAAATCATGCACATTGGCCCTCAGATAGACGACGATGCCGTTCTGGCGCAGCATGTCGCGATTCTGCTCGGCGAGAATCGCTCCGCCCCCGGTCGCCAGCACCATGTTGTCGCGCTTCATCAGTTCACTTATCGCCGCACTTTCCCGCAACCGAAAACCGGCCTCACCTTCGATATCGAAAATATGCGGTATCGTCACTCCGGTACGCTGCTGGACCTCTTCGTCGCTATCCACGAATATCTTGTCCAGATGTTTCGCCAATGTGCGCCCTATCGTGGTCTTGCCCGAACCCATCATGCCCACCAGGATCAGATTGCCCGACTGGAACTTTCGACCACCCTGCAGGCCGCTGTTTGCTTGATCGCTATGCATGGCGCACATTGTAAACGATAAAACAAAAAGCCCGGACTATGCCGGGCTTCCGTCGAGCCTGTACCAGTAACGATCAGCGCAGATTCATCGCATCCTTCATGATCTTCGGCGTGATGAAGATCAACAACTCAGACTTGGTGTCGCTCCTGACGTTGTTCTTGAACATCCAGCCGACCACAGGCACATCACCCAGCAAGGGAACCTTCTGGGTCGTATTGCCGACATCCTGGGTGAAGACGCCACCGATCACCACCGTTCCGCCGTTCTCGACCATCACCTGCGTACTGACCTGCTTGGTGTTGATGCTCGGCACACCGCCATAAATGGCGCCGACCGTATCCTGATTAACATCCAGCTTCATGTCGATGTTGTCGTCAGGCGAGATCTGCGGCGTCACCGTCAGGCTCAGCGTCGCATCCTTGAATGCCACCGCCGTCGCACCGCTGCTCGATGCCTGCTGATACGGGATCTGCGTACCGGCCGAGATCTTGGCCTCGGCCTTGTCCGCCGTCACCACGCGCGGGCTGGCAATATTCTTGGTCTTGCCGTCCAGCTCCGAGGCGGTCAACTCCAGCGTCAGCACCTTGGTCGCAGCCGGGTTGAACAGCGAAAGCGTCAAGCCTCCCGTACCACTGGCCGCACCCGGCAAGTTGACGTTGCCGCCAATCACACCGCGCGTCACCGATGGCCCGTTCCGGCCTATCGAGAATCCATTACCAACGCCGACCGCTTCGCCGGTAAAGCCCAGCTTGCCGCCCAGCGTACGATTGAAGTCGTCGGTCGCGGAAACGAAGCGCGCCTCGATCATCACTTGACGCACCGGCACGTCGATTTGCTTGATCAGTTTGCGCACCTCTTCCAGACGTGAAGGCGTGTCCTGCACGAACAACGTGTTGGTGCGCGGATCGACCACGGTGCTGCCCCGCTTCGACAGGATGCGCTGCTTGTCTCCGGCCAGCAGCTTGGTGACCGCATCGCCTTTCTGGTAGCTCAACTGGAAGCTCTCGGTACGCAACTCTTCTAGATCGGATATCTCCTGGCGTGCAGTCAGATCGATCTTCTCCTTGGCAGCGATCTCCTCACGCGGTGCGACCTGGATCACATTACCGCTCTTGCGCATGTCCAGACCGCGGCTTTGGAGAATGATGTCCAAAGCCTGGTCCCACGGTACGTCCTTCAAACGCAAGGTCAGGTTACCGCTCACGGTATCACTGATCACCAGGTTCATCGGATTGTTGTTTTCATTATTGAAATCCGCAATGATGTACAACGCATCGCGCACGTCGATCTTCTGGAAATTCAGTGTCAGCTTCTCGCCGGCATAGCCGATCTGACTACCCTTGACCAGCTTGTTCGGATCGTCCGCGACCGGCTTCACTTCGACGATGAACTTGTTGTCTGTCTGGTAAGCGGCATGCTCCCACAGCCCCTTCGGCTCGATCACCATGCGCACGCTGTCGCCCTGCGCAAAAGTATCCACGCCCTGTACCGGCGTGGCGAAATCGACCACATCGAGCTTGCGCTGCAGATTGCGCGGCAAACTGGTCTTGAGGAAATCGACGATCAGCGTCGTGCCTTGCTGACGGATATCGATGCCGATACCGGAATCGGAAAGATCCACCTGGATACGTCCCTCGCCGTTCTTTCCACGACGGAAGTCGATATCGCGCAAGGAATGCTTCTGCACCCCCTGCTGCTTTACCTCGGCGAAACGCGAGGGAGTGCCGGACACAGCCGTCGCGGCGACCTTGCCTTGCAACGTGATCAGCAGGCTATTGCCATCGACCTTGGTATCGTAGGCCAGCATCTGGTTCAAATTGATCACCAGGCGCGTACGCGTTCCAGCCTGAACGATATTGGCGCTACGCAGCTCCCCTTCGGAGAAATTCTGAACCGACTTGCCCAGCCCATTGGTGGTATTGGGGAAATCCAGCGCGATGCGCGGCGGAGTGTTGATCGTAAAATCGCGCGGCACTCCGGTCAGCGGTTGGGCGAACTCAACCTTGACAACCGTCGCCCCATTGCCGGCACTGCTCGCACCCAGCGCGGTGATACTGTTCTGCCCCTCGGCCTGCGCAACCGATACCGCACCCAGCACGGCGATCAGTCCCAGCACCTGCACCATACCCTTAAGGATGGAATTGAATGGTTTCATTGCTTCGCTCCTAAACCGGCATTGCCGGATCAAACATTAATGACACCATGACTACAGCATCGTCGAGAATCGCCCTGTAGCACTCGCCACTCATTCGATCAGCTGCAAACTGCTCATTCGCTCGGACCAGTCGCCGGCACTATCCTGCACAGTTTCCTGTATCACGATCTCCGTGTCGCTCACTTCCTTGATCTGCCCGAAGTTCATGCCTACATAGTTACCGGCCCTGACCCGATGCAGCTTTCCGTCAGGCGCGCGTATCACCGCGTAACCGACCCTGTTTTGATGGATATAGCCCACCATCCTGAGACCCTCTAGCGGAAACTCTTCCAGCGCCTCCCGAGGACGATCCATGTCCGGCTGATTCAACCCGGGCCGACTGGCAGAACGATCCGGCTTGCGCGGCTTGAATGGATCCGGCAAACCGGCCTCGTTGTCGTATACGAAGGGCTCGTAAGGTTTCACCTCCGGCGGGGGCGGTATCTTGCCGCGCATGTCCGCCCCGGCATTCTTCACGAAGTCACGCAAATCCTGAAACTCCTCGCCGCCGCAACCGACCAGCAGCGCCGAAGCCAATACCAGATAGATCAGTCTCATGGTTTTTTCGCTCCTGGCGCCTTTGCTCCGGCCTTCTTCTGAGTCGCCACTTCCTCTTCATCGAGATAACGGAAAGTCTTCGCGATCGCGTCCATAGTCAACCCGCTACCGGAGGGACTAATCGCTATCTCGTTGAGCGTAACGATACGCGGCAGCATGGATATGTCGCTGGAGAACTTGCCGATGTCGTCGTAATTTCCGGTCACCTTGATAGTGATCGGCTGCTCGGCAAACGCGCCATTTACCGTTTCAGCTCCGGGACGGAAAAGTTCGAACTGCAGGCCTCGTCCCAGCCCAGCCTGGTTGATATCGGTCAACAACGCATCCATCTCCGACTTGCTCGGCAACTGCTTGAGCAAGGCGCCGAAAGATTCCTGCGTCTCGATCAGTTGTTTCTTGATCAGATCCAGATTGATGGCCTGCTTCTTCTTGACCAGGAAAGTCTCCTTGAGGCTCTCCTCCTCCTTCTGGACTGCCTGCAAAGCCTCCCACTGACCCTGCCAGTCGAACAACGCGCCAGCCACAACCACGCTCAAGAACAGCACCGCAAAGGCCAGCATTTTCGCCAGCCACGGCCATGACCCGGGATTTTTCGGGTTCAGGTTCTTCAGTTCATCCATATTCATCATGGCGCTCACCCTTTCGGACCGGCCGGCTTGGCCGCCGCTCCTGCAACCGCATCGACCTGCGTCTTGGTCAGATTGAACGTCAGCGTGAACTCGCTCACCCGTGCTCCGTTGGCATTGGTGGCACTGATGACTACCAGCGCCGGCGAATCCAGCCAAGGAGAGTCCTCGATCGCCCGCATCAGTGTGGAGATACGCGCATTGGACTGCGCGTAGCCGACCAGATTGATCTTGTTGCCGGTCTGCTTGAGAGATTTGATATAAACCCCGTCAGGCAGGATGCGCAACATCTGATCGAGCAGATGCACCACATCGGAGCGCGTGCTTTGCAGATTCTCGACCACATTCTTGCGCGCGAGCAGGGAGTCCGTCTGTTCGCGCAGCTTCTTGATCTCGGCGATCTGCCGATCCAGCACTGCGGTCTCCTGCTTCAGATATTCGTTGCGCCGCTCCTGATTGGATATCTGGGTGCCGATCGCGACATGCACGAAGCCGACCAGAACCGCACCCAATATGACGGAGATCACACTGAATGCGACGAACTGGATCTGGCGGGCGCGGCGCTTCTCGGCGCGGTGCGGCAATAAGTTTATGCGTATCATGATGGGTCAAACCTCCGCATGGCCAACCCGCATGCAATGATCAAGGCTGGCGCATCGGCCTGCAGCTGGCGCGGCTTGATGCGGCTGGACAGCGTCATCAGCGCGAATGGATTTGCAACCATCGTACTCACCTGGGTTCGGGTCGCGACGGCATCGTCCAGCCCCGGCAAAACCGCACAGCCACCAGCCAGCACGATGTAATCGACCTCGTTGTATTGCGTCGAGGTAAAGAAAAACTGCAAGGCCCGAGCGACTTCCATCACCACGTTCTCGCGGAACGGCGACAGCACATCGCTTTCGTAATTGTCGGGCAACCCGCCATTGCGCTTAGCGGACTCGGCCTCTTGCGCCGACAGGCCGAACATCGCTTGAATCTGCTGAGTCAACTGATCGCCGCCGACCTGCTGATCCCTCAGATATATCGACTGCCCGTTGCGCAACACGTTGACATTCATCACGTTCGCACCGATATCGACCAGCGCCACGCATTTGTCCTCGGCACCATCCGGAAGCTGCGCCATGATCTGCCCGAACGCCATCTCCGCCGCATAAGGCTCGACATCGACGACCAGCGCCCTGAGCCCTGCAACCTGAGCAGCGGCTACGCGATCCTCGACATTCGCCTTGCGCGACGCCGCCAGCAGCACCTCCACCTCGTCCGGGTTACCGGGTGCCGGGCCGACCACCTGAAAATCGAGATTGACCTCTTCCAGCGCAAATGGAATATATTGGTTGGCCTCGGATTCGACCTGATACTCCAGATCCTCCTCGCGCATACCGGCGGGCAGCAATATCTTCTTGGTAATGACAGCGGCGGCGGGAAGCGCCAGACTGACGTTTTTGATGCGCGTCCCCATCCGCTTCCATGCATGCTGCAAAGTTTCGGCGACAGCCTCCAGATTGGCGATGTTACCGTCGCTTACCGCATCCTTGGGCAACGGCTCGATCACATAGCGTTCAACGACGTAGCCGCCCTTCTTGGGCACTTCGCTCAGCTCGACCATCTTGACCGAAGATGCACTGATATCCACACCGATCAACGGAGGCGTGGAGGCCTGCAAAAAATCCAGTGGAATATCGAAATTTACTTTAGGCATAGGCCGTTTAGGAGATTTCCGTATAAAGTGGTTTAAATCCTAGCAATAACTATAAATCGTGTAAAGCTATTTCTGGGGGGTTATTTATCCTCGTCTAGCCTATATAATCAGCCGAATTATCACAGGCTTCCGTTCCCGGATAACTGCTTATGCTTTCGCGCCGTTGGCTACTCCCCCTTCTTGTTTCACTGACTCTGCTGCTGCTGCCCGCGATCCTGCTCGGTCTGGCGGTGATGCTGACCTATCCTACACTGCCCTCCCTGGAAGCGCTCACCGACTATCGCCCCAAGATCCCGCTGCGAGTCTACAGCGCCGATGGCGTGCTGCTGGGTGAGTTCGGCGAAGAGCGCCGGGCACTGGTCCGGATCGCCGAAGTGCCGGACGTCATGAAACATGCCATCCTTGCCGCCGAGGATGACCGTTTCTACCAGCACGGTGGCGTAGACTACATGGGCGTGCTACGTGCGGCGCTCTCGAACTTCACCTCCGGCGGCGCCAAACAGGGTGCCAGCACCATCACGATGCAGGTCGCACGCAACTTCTTCCTTTCCAAGGAGAAGACCCTGTCGCGCAAGTTCAACGAAGTGCTGCTCGCCTTCAAGATCGAACATAATCTGACCAAAGATCAGATCCTCGAGCTGTATTTCAACCAGATATACCTCGGTCAGCGCGCCTACGGCTTTGCCGCCGCATCCCAGATCTACTTCGGAAAACCGCTCGGCCAGCTGACGGCCGCCGAAGCTGCGATGCTCGCCGGCCTGCCCAAAGCCCCCTCGGCTTACAATCCCGTGGTCAATCCGAAACGGGCCAAACTGCGCCAGATGTATGTGCTGCGCCGCATGCACGAACTCCGCTTCATAGATGACGAGCAATTGAGGGTCTCGCAACTGCAACCCATGACAGTCAAGCACGGCAATCAGGAATTCGGCGTCAAGTCAGACTACATCGCAGAGATGGTGCGCCAGGCTGTCTATGAGCAATATCATGAAGACACCTATACGCAAGGCTTCACGGTCTACACCACGATACGCCAGCAGGATCAGCTCGCCGCCTATCAGGCCGTGCGCAAGAGCGTGCTGGACTATGATCGCCGCCATGGTTACCGCGGCCCGGAGGGCTTCGTAGACCTGCGAAACGGCAGCGGCGACGAACTGCTGGAAGAGGCACTGCAAGACATCACCGACAACGACGATCTGATCCCGGCCGTGGTGCTGGCCTCCTCGCCCAAACTGGTTCGCGCCTACACCAAGGGCGGCGAAGTCGCAGAACTCAGCGGTGAAGGACTGCGCTTCGCACAGCGAGCCCTTAGCGACAAGGTCGCCCTCAACCAGCGCATCGTTGCCGGCTCCATCGTTCGCGTCCAGAAGGATGAAAAAGGCGTCTGGCAGATCGGCCAACTGCCCCAGGTCGAGGCTGCATTTGTCTCCGCCGATCCGCGCAACGGCGCGGTCCTCGCGCTGGTCGGCGGCTTCGACTTCAACCGCAACCAGTACAACCACATCACCCAGGCGTGGCGCCAGCCAGGCTCCAGTCTGAAGCCCTTCATCTATTCCGCTTCGCTGGAGAAGGGCTTCACTCCCGCGACTGTGATCAACGACGCACCGCTGATGTTCGACGCCGAACAAACCGGCAGCGAACCCTGGCAACCCAAGAACTACGATGGGACGTTCGAAGGCCCGATGCGCATGCGCGAAGCCCTGACCAAATCGAAGAACCTGGTCTCGATCCGCATCCTGCAGTCGATCACACCGCAATATGCGCAGGACTACCTGACCAAGTTCGGCTTTGACGCCGACAAGCATCCTCCCTATCTGACGATGGCGCTGGGCGCCGGCATGGTGACTCCGATGCAGATGCTGACCGGCTATTCGGTGTTCGCCAACGGCGGCTTCCGCATCCAGCCCTACTTCATCGAACGCATCGAGGACGCCAACGGCAAGGTGCTCAGCCGTCATGCACCGGTGATCGCGGGCGAAGGCGCAGAACAAGTCATCGACGTGCGCAACGCGTTCACGATGGTCAACATGATGCAGGACGTCGTCCGCCGCGGTACCGCCGCCTCCGCGATGCGCTTGGGCCGCATGGACCTGGCAGGCAAGACCGGCACCACCAGCGACTCGATCGACGCCTGGTTCTGCGGCTTCCAGCCCACCGTCGTCGGCGTCGCGTGGATGGGCTTCGACCAGCCGCGCAGTCTGGGCGACAAAGAGACCGGCGGCGGCGCGGCCTTGCCGATGTGGATAGGCTATATGGAAAAGGTGCTCAAGGATGTGCCGCAAGCCATTTATGCCGTACCGGAAGGCATCGCAACCGTGCGCGTCAATGAAGCCGGACAGCGCGACGAGAACGGCAGCTTGACCGACTACTTCTATCAGGAGAACATCCCGTCCGAACTGCCGTCGCCGCCTCAGCCGCTTCCCGGCAGCGAAGTACGGACTACCGAAACGCTCAAAGACCAGCTGCTCTAAAGCTATGAACCGAGAGCATGGACACAAGCGCGACCTGATGCGCGAACAGATCGCGCACCTGGCCGCCAAACTGATGGCCGAGGGCGGCATCACCGACCACGCCCTCGCCAAACGCAAGGCGGCAAAGCAGCTTGGCGCAATGGACACCCAGCACCTGCCCGGCAATCAGGAAGTGGATGACGCATTGCACAGCTACCGCGCGTTGTATCAGCAGGACAGCCATCCCGGGGTTCTGCGCTTGTTGCGCGAGGAAGCGCTAAACACCATGCGCCTGCTGTCGGCCTTTCACCCCTACCTGACCGGCTCGGTGCTGAACGGCACCGCCGGCCGACATTCCGACATCAACCTGATGCTGTTCTCCGACGACGTGAAAGCCGTGCTGCTGTTCCTGCTCAAACACAACCTGGAATTCGACGACGGGGAATGGCGGGTGAAGATAAACGGGCGCGAGGAGAGCGTGCCTAGCTACACGCTGACAGCCGAATCCGGCATCCAGACGCATATCGTCGTGCTGCCCGAAAACGCCCGCCACAGCGGCAGCCGGCATCCGGAGACGCATGGGGATATTGCGGCGGTGGAAGCTCTGCTGGCTTGATACGAAGGATATTTATGCACAAAAAACGCGAAGAAGTCGTTAGGACTCCTTCGCGTTTTTTGTGAATTGATTCGTTTTCAGCCAGCCTTCAGCCACTTCGCCGCGTCGATCGCGAAGTAGGTCAGTATCCCGTCCGCACCCGCCCGCTTGAACGCTAGCAGCGATTCCAGCACGCAAGCCTCCTCGTTCAACCAACCGTTCTGTGCGGCGGCTTTCAGCATCGCGTATTCGCCGCTGACCTGGTAGACGAAGGTCGGCGCCTTGAACTCGTCCTTCACGCGGCGGACGATGTCGAGGTAGGGCATGCCGGGCTTGACCATCACCATGTCCGCGCCTTCCTGCAGGTCGAGGCCGACTTCCCACAGCGCCTCGTCCGAATTGGCGGGATCCATCTGGTAGGTGTATTTGTTGCCGCTGCCCAGGTTGCCGCTGGAGCCGACGGCATCGCGGAACGGACCGTAGAAGCTGGAAGCGTATTTCGCGGAGTAGGCCATGATGCGGGTGTGGATGTGCTTGTGCTCGTCCAGCGCCGCGCGTACCGCGCCGATGCGCCCGTCCATCATGTCGGAGGGTGCTACGATGTCGGCACCCGCTGCGGCATGGCATTGCGCCTGACGGGTTAGCACCGCGATGGTCTCGTCGTTGAGCACATAGCCGCTGTCGTCGATCAGGCCGTCCTGGCCGTGACTGGTGTAGGGGTCGAGAGCCACATCGGTCATCACGCCCAGTTCGGGGAAATTCTTCTTCAGCGCGGCAACCACGCGCGGCACCAGACCGTTCGGGTTGTAGGCTTCTTCTGCGCCCAAGCTCTTTAACGGAGTTTCGATCACCGGAAAGATCGCCATCACTGGGATACCCAGCTTCACACACTGCTCGGCGTCCTTCAGCAGCAGATCCAGCGTCTTGCGCTGCACCCCCGGCATGGACTTCACGTCCTCGACCTTGTTCGCGCCTTCGAGCACGAAGACCGGGTAGATGAAATCCGCCGGTGTGAGCACATGCTCTCGCATCAGGTCGCGCGAGAACTGGTCATGGCGCATCCGACGCATGCGCTTGTGGGGGTATTGTCCTAGTGTTTGCATAATTTTCCTGAAAAGTTTTATTTTCGTTGGAACTAAGTTAGGAAACGCTTATCTGATCGCGTGAATGATGATGAATCGTTCCACGTTTCTCCTCCCTGAGCGTGCATCTTAACCCTGTTAAGATGTTTGCCCCCGGTACGCCGGGGGCATTTTTTTGCCCCCCAGAATCCAAATGCCGCCTGCGGTTAATCCGGTTCGACCGGATTCGCTTCTGCAGCAAGCCAGCCAGCGATCACCGCCTCGGCCTCTTCCGTGCCCTGCTTCTTCAGGCTGGAGAACAATTGCACGGTACAGTTCGGAAAATGTTCCTTGAGGTAGGCTTTCACTTCGAGCAAGGTCTTGGTCGCCTGCTGGCGGCTGAGCTTGTCCGATTTGGTCAGTAGCACATGCACCGGCTTGCCGGTCGGAGCGAACCATTCCAGCATGCCCTCGTCCAGCGCCGTCAGCGGATGGCGCGAGTCCATGATGACCACCAGCCCCGCCAGCTCATCGCGGGTTTGCAGGTAATCGCCCAGCAACTTTTCCCAATGCTTCTGCACATCGGGCGGCACCTTGGCATAGCCGTAGCCCGGCAAGTCCACCAGAAACTTATCCTCGCCCAGCGAGAAATAGTTCAGGTGCTGGGTGCGTCCCGGCGTCTTGCTGGTATAGGCCAGCCGCACATGGTTCGCCAGCGTGTTGATCGCGCTGGACTTGCCGGCGTTGGAACGCCCGACGAACGCGACTTCCCTACCGCCGTGCAGCGGCAGATCTTTCATGTGGTTGACGGTGGTGTAGAACTCCGCCTTAGAGAAGAGTCCCATTATTTCCAGGCCGCGAAGACTCTGTCGGCGGCGGCGATGGTCGCCGCGATGTCCGCGTCAGTATGGGCAGCGGACACGAAACCGGCCTCGAACGCCGACGGCGCGAGATACACGCCTTCCTCCAGCATCGCGTGGAAGAAGCGGTTGAACGCCGCCTTGTCGCTGGCCATCACCTCGGCATAGCTGGTCGGCGCTTTTTCGCTGAAATACAGACCGAACATGCTACCGATGGACTGGGCGCTGAACGGGATGCCGTGCTTCTTCGCACTGGCCGCGATGCCTTCGGTCATATCTTTGGCGATCTTCGTCAGACGCTCGTAGAAACCGGGGGCCTGCACCAGCTTCAACGTGGCCAGACCCGCCGCGACCGCGACCGGATTGCCGGACAGCGTACCGGCTTGATACACCGCACCCAGCGGAGCCAGGCATTGCATGATGTCGCGGCGACCGCCGAACGCGGCAGCGGGCAGACCGCCGCCCATCACCTTGCCCAGCGTGATCAGGTCAGGCTTGATGCCGTAGTAACCATGCGCACCTTGCAGGCCAACGCGGAAGCCGGACATCACCTCGTCCAGGATCAGCACCGCGCCGTGCTTGGTGCACAGGTTGCGCATCGCGTCGAGGAACTCGCGCTTAGGCAGGATCAGGTTCATGTTGCCGGCGACCGGCTCGACGATCACCGCGGCGATCTCGTCGCCGTACTCGGCGAAGGCTTTTTCCAGACCGGCGGCATCGTTGTAGTCCAGCACCGTGGTCAGCGCGGCGATCTCGGCGGGCACGCCGGAGGAGCTCGGCTGGCCGAAGGTCAGCGCGCCGGAACCGGCCTTGACCAGCAGACCGTCGGAATGGCCGTGGTAGCAGCCCTCGAACTTGACGATGCGGCTGCGGCCGGTAAAACCGCGCGCCAGACGGATCGCGGTCATCGTCGCCTCGGTGCCGGAGCTGACCAGTCTCACCATTTCCAGCGACGGCAGGATCTTGCACAGCAGTTCGGCGATCTCCAGCTCGCTCGCCGTCGGCGCGCCGAAACCCAGACCTTCGGCGGCGGCATCCTGCACCGCCTTGACCACCTCGGGATGGCAGTGGCCTACGATCATCGGGCCCCAGGAATTCACGTAGTCGATGTACTGCTTGTCGTCCGCGTCCCACACGTAAGCGCCCTTGCCGCGCTTGAAGAACAGCGGCGTGCCGCCGACCGACTTGAACGCGCGCACCGGCGAATTCACACCGCCGGGGATGATCTTCTGGGATTCGTCGAATAGCTGCTGGTTGTGCGAAGTCATGTTGCGTCTTTCTAACTGTTGTTTCGGGAATATTTCAAATCTGCGAACTGCCTGGCCGCGTCCTGAATGTCCGGTGCGGCAAACACCGCCGAGATCACCGCCAGCGCATCCGCGCCGGCCTCCAGCAACTGCGCACCGTTCTGCGCGGTGATGCCACCTATCGCGACGATGGGCACATTCAACTCGTGCCGCGCCTGCCGCAATAATTCAAGAGACGCCGCCACCGCACCGGGCTTGACGCCGGAAGGGAAGAACGCGCCGAACGCCACGTAATCCGCGCCCTGCTTCACCGCCTCCTGCGCCAGCGAGAGACGATTATAGCAAGACACGCCGACGATCCCGGCATCCCCCAACAGCGCGCGTGCCTCGGCCACTGAACCGTCCTCGCCGCCCAGATGCACGCCGTTCGCCTCCACATGCCGCGCCAGCACCGCGTCGTCATTGACGATCAGCGGCACGCTGAACTCGCGCGTCAGTCGGCGCAACGCGCCCGCCTGCTCGGCGCGCAACGACGCATCGGCGATCTTGTTGCGGTATTGCAGCACACCGGCGCCACCCAACAAAGCGAGCCGCACCTTGTACAGCAACGCCGCCGTATCGATCTCATCCGGCGTGATCGCGTACAGACCCTTGATTTTAATTTGGGCGCTCCGGCATATCTTCTTCGCCGCGCGCCCAGAACAGGCGGTCGGGAATATGCTGACCCATGCCCGGACGGAAGCCCGCACTCAGGGCTTGCCAGGTGTATTCCTGCGCTTCCTTGACCGCCTCCGGCACATCCACGTCCTGCGCCAGCAAAGACGCGATCGCCGACGCCAGCGTACAGCCGGAACCGTGGTAAATGCCCGGCAGGCGCGCCCAGCTGTCGCTGCGCACGATGCCGTGTTCGTTGTACAGCGTGTTGACGACCTTGTGGGTCTGCTCGTGTGTACCGGTGATCAGCACATACTCGCAGCCCATACGCAGCAGGCGTTTCGCGCATTCGTCCAGACTCGGATCGTCGTCTTCGTCGTCGTTCATCACCAGCCGACGTGCCTCAATGCTGTTCGGTGTGATGATGGTTGTCTGCGGAATCAGCAGTTCGCGCATTGCGTCCAGCATATCCTCGTCGGCCAGCTCGTCGCCGCGCCCCGATGCCAGCACCGGGTCCAGCACCAAAGGGATATCGGGATAATCCGCCAGCACCTCGGCAATCGCCGCGATGTTCTCGACGCTGCCGAGAAGGCCGATCTTGAACGCCGCGACCGGCACATCCTCCAGCATCGCGCGCGCCTGATCCACCACCCATTCCGCATCGATAGCCAAGATGTCGTCCACGCCGCTGGTGTCCTGCACCGTGATCGCGGTGACCACCGACAGCGGATGGCAGCCCATGCTGGAGATGGTCAGCAGGTCGGCCTGCAGGCCCGCGCCGCCGCTCGGGTCGGTCGCGGCAAAGCTCATTACTAAGGGAAAGGATTCGGACATTTTTGTGACAGTAATGATGCGCTTGGGCGAGCATTTTACCCTATATAAGCGGTGCGTCTTGCTTCAAAGCCTTGCGGCGGATTGCGCTGCGCTTATCCGCCCTGCGCCCGACCCGCCTTACACTCGATCGTTCAGGTAATTCGCCACCCGGATGAAATCTTCCACCGCCAGGTTCTCGGCGCGCAACTGCGAATCGATACCGAGTTCGGCGAAAGCCGCTTCGTCCAGATGATCGCGCAACGTGTTGCGCAGCGTCTTGCGGCGCTGGCCGAAAGCGGCGCTAACGATCTGGGCGTACAGCCTCTCGTTCTTCACGGCGATTTCGGCGATTGGCAGCGGGATCATGCGCACAATCGCGGAATCGACCTTGGGCGCGGGGCGGAAGGATTCCGGCGGCACGTCCAGCAGCTTCTCCATGTAGAAGCGGTATTGCAGCATCACCGACAGCCGACCGTAGGCCGGCGTCGAATGTTCGGCGACCATGCGCTCGACCACTTCGTTCTGCAGCATGAAGTGCATGTCCGTCACGCGCTCGGTGTAAGCGGCGAAGTGGAACAGCAGCGGCGACGAGATGTTGTACGGCAGGTTGCCGACGATGCGCAGCGGCGCGGGCAGGGTCGCGAAATCGAACGCCAGCGCATCCCCGGCATGGATGGTCAGTTTTCTGCTGGCGGCCTCCTGCGGATAGTCGTTTTCCAGCCGCGCGATGATGTCGCGGTCGATCTCCACGACATGCAAGTGATTCAGCCGTTTCAGCAGCGGCCGCGTCAGCGCGCCGAGGCCGGGACCGATCTCCACCATATTGTCGTCCGGCTCGGGACGGATCGCGCTGACGATGTCGGCGATGATTTGCTGGTCGACCAAGAAATTCTGACCGAACTTTTTTTTGGCTTTATGTGAACTCATTCGGGGTATCCGGACCTTTCGCATTTCGCCATCTCCGCGGCCAGCCGGATCGCTTCCAGCAGGCTGCCGACATTAGCCTTGCCGGTCCCCGCCAGATCCAGCGCGGTACCATGATCGACCGAGGTGCGGATGATGGGCAGACCGAGCGTGACGTTGACCCCCTGACCGAAACTGGCATGCTTCAGCACCGGCAAGCCCTGATCGTGATACATCGTCAGCACGCAATCGCATTGCGCCAGCTTGTGCGGCGTAAACAGCGTGTCCGCAGGCAACGGGACGCTGACATCGAAACCCTCGGCGCGCAGGCGGTCGAGCACCGGGATCATCACCTCGATTTCCTCACGCCCCAGATAGCCGCCCTCGCCCGCATGGGGATTCAGCCCGGCCACCAGGATGCGCGGATGCGCGATGCCGAAGCGGCGCTGCAGGTCGCGCCGGATGATGCGCAGCACCTCTTCCAGCAGCGGCGCGGTGATCGCGTCCGGCACTTCGCGCAACGCGAGATGCGTGGTCGCCAGCGCGACCCGCATGCCGCCGCCGACCAGCATCATCACCACCAATGGCGTGCCGGTCTGCTCGGCGAGATATTCGGTGTGACCGGTGAACGGGATGCCGGCATCGTTGATGATGCCCTTGTGTACCGGCGCGGTGACCATGCCGGAGAATTCCCCGGATTGGCAGCCTTGCAGCGCACGGCGCAATGTTTCCAGCACATAGCCGCCGTTCGCCGCATCGAGCACGCCGACATGGCAATGTGCGGCGAGCGGGACGTGAATTACCGAAAGAGAAGGGGGCCCCCGCAAGGGGGAGGCCGACGGGTGCCCAACGGCTTCGCCGTTACCCGTTCGCACAAGGGATAAGGGGGAAGGGAAAACGGCTCCCTGTCCGGCCACATAGTCCTGAACTCGTATCGATACACCGAGCTGTGCGGCGCGCTGTTGCAGCAGCTGCCTGTCTGCGACAACGACAAACGGAAAATCGGGCGGCTCTATCGCAAGGCGCACGCACAGGTCGGGACCGATGCCCGCGGGTTCGCCGGCGGTGATCGCCAGCGGCGCGGAAAGGAAGGCGTTGCTCACCGGCTAATTTTGCTCTTCGAGGCGGTATTCGATGAAGGCGCGGTCGCGCAACTGGCGCAGCCAGTCCTGATAAAGCTCTTCGGACTTGAAGCTGCCGATCGCCTGACGCGCCTGCTGGCGCTGTTGCTGCTCGCTGATGTCGGTATTGCGCCGCTCGATCACCTGGATCAGATGCCAGCCGAACTGCGTCTGCACCGCCCCTATCATGCCGGGCTGCAACTTGTTCATCGCCTCCTCGAAGTCGGTCACGGTCTGCCCCGGCGACAACCAGTCCAGATCGCCGCCCTGCTGGGCGCTGCCATCCTGCGAGAAGCGCTTGGCCTGTTCGGCGAAATCGGCACCCGCCTCGATGCGCGCCTTGACCTCCATAATGCGTTTCTTCGCCTCGGCTTCCGAAACAATCTCGCTGGTCTTGATCAGGATGTGCCGCGCATGGGTCTGCGTGATGACCACCGGCGCGCTGCCGCTGCGGCGATCGATCAACTTGAGGATGTGGAAACCGCTAGGACTGCGCAGCACCGCCGACGTCTGGCCGGGTTGCAATTCCTGCAATGCATTCAGGAACAACGGCGGAATGCGATCGGACGGACGCCAGCCTAAGTCGCCCCCCTTGAGCGCATCCTTGGCATCGGACGAGCCTGCCGCGACCTGCGCGAAATCCGCGCCGCCATTCAACTGCGCCAACGCCTGCTCCGCCTTGTCGCGCGCCGCCTGTATTTTTTCGGCGCTGGCCTGCTCCGGCACGACCACCAGGATATGCGCCAGATGCAGCTCCTGCTCGGCGCCGCCCATTTTCGACTTGTTGGCCAGATAGCTGTCGACCTCGCTGTCGCCGATCACCAGTTTGCTCTCGACCTCGCGCTCGCGCAACCGCGTGGAAATGATCTCGCTGCGGACCTCCTCGCGAAATTTATTGTAGTCCACGCCCTCTTCTTCGAGCTTGACACGAAACTCGCCCAGCGACGGGAATCCGTTCTGCTGCGCGATGCGCGCGATCGCCAGGTCAAGCTGGGGATCGTCCACCCGTACGCCGCTTTCCTTGGCGAACTGCGCCTGCAACATATCGCCTATCATGCGCTCGAGTATCTGCTTTTCCAGCACCTCCTGCGCCGGCAGAGGCGTGCCCTGTTTCTGCAACTGACGAATCACCACCGCCAACCGGTCGCCCAGCTCGCGGCGTGTGATCACATCGTCGTTGACCACGGCGACCACGGAATCGATCACCGCCACCTGTTTCTGCGGATCGAGCGCCGCAGGGATGACCGTCGCCGGCTTGGCGGCTGGCGCCGGTTCCGCGGCCGGCACGGGTTCGGCAGCATGAGCCGCTGGCAATACCAGCAACGCGCCGCACATCATCAGGGATCTCATTCGCATCTTGTTCTTTCCGTAATCACTGCAAAGGCTGCCGCGCATCGTCGGCAGGTTTCTCGTTCAGCTTGGCATAACCGGGCACGCTCTGTTTGAGCAGGGTCAAAGGATCGGAGCCGACCTTGACGAAATCGTTCAATTCCAGCTGCAGGAAGAAACCGGTGTTGGTCTGCTGTGCGCCGATGGCAAAGCGCTGTGCCACCATGCGCAGCGTCCAGCAGCTTTGATTATACTCAAGCCCGGCTATCGCCTCCAGAATGCGGGCATCCTGCAGCGAATAGTTCCAGCGCCCCACCGCATGCCAGCGGCTGGACAGCGGCCACTGCCCGGAGACATCGACCTGGCGCAGGGTGTTGCGCATGAAACGGTAGCCGAGGTTGAGCACCTTGCCCGCTTCGGGACGGTAACGTGCCGCTACGTTGTAGCGCTGCGTATGCGATTGGTTGGGATCGATCTGGAATTCGCTGTCCAGCGACCACGCATCGGTCACGAGCCCGCTGGCCGCCAGCAGAATATCGGAACGATTGGTACTGACGGTTGCAGGAACGAGATTGACCTGCGGTGCGCTGAAGCTGAAGCGCTCGCCCACGGTCACTTTCAGGCGCTCCTTGCCGTTTGCCTGCTCCAGCAGGCGCGAGGTCATCGCCAGCGTGACGTGATTGGCATCGCCGATGCGGTCGCTACCGAAGAAGCGGTTCTCGGTGAACATCTGGGTGAAGCTGAAATCGGCCTGCGCCGAATCGAAGTTCGGCAAATTGGCCTGATTCTTGTACGGCACGTATACATAAAACACGCGCGGCTCGAGCGTTTGCAGGTAATTGCCTCCGCCCAGCCCCCAGTCTCTCTCCATCGACACTCCGCTGTCCACGCTCAGTATCGGCAATATGCGCGTGCTGTCCGGCAAGCCTGCCGGATTGTTCATGCCCATCGCGTAATGCGTGCCGTGGATCGCCACCTTGGGCGTGACATAGAAGGCCGGCGCATTGACGAGCGGATAACTCACGCTGGGATTCAGCACCAGACGTTTGCCGTTCAGTGCCGTCGGATGGACGAAGTCCACATACTCGCCGGCAAAGGCCATCGAGGCCGAAGAATAGTCCTGCTGCGCAGTGACGGTCAGCTGCGGCAAACGCTTGTACGGAACCACGATAGGGGCGGCCAGATCCTGCAAGGTCTGGTAGCGCTGCACGCGCAGCGCGGCATTCCACCATGCGGCAGAATAGTTCAACATCCCTTCCTGCACCAGATTCGCCTGCGAGGTGGCACCCACAGAATCGGCCAGGTCGCGATAGTAGTTGTCGTCGGACACGCTGTTCAGATTGAGATAGCCGCTCAGCCCATCGACGATCGCCTGCTGATGCAGCACCCCGAGACGAGTGCGGCTGCGGCCCGCCACCCTGTCGTTCGGCAGGACGTCCAGATGCAACTCGCCGGCATAACCCGACTCCAGATAACGGAACTCATTGTTGAGCTGCAGCCCGCGCTTGACCATCACCCGAGGCGCGATGGTCGCGTCGCGGTTAGTCGCGATGTTCCAGTAATACGGCAGCGTCAACTCGCTGCCGCCCTTGGTGGTGCCGCCGAACACCGGCGCGAGAAAGCCGGACTTGCGCTTGTCGTCGAGCGGAAAATCCATCCACGGCGAATACAGGATGGGCAAGCCCATGAACTCGACCCAAGCTTGATGCGCCGTACCGATCTGGCGGTCGCGATCGATCTCCAGCCCGCCCATCTTCAGCAGCCAGTCTTCGTTGTCGGCGGGACAAGTGGTATAGGTCGCGTTGTCCAACGTGTAATGCTTCTTGTCGTGGAAATGCATCGCATCGGCCGATCCGCGCGCATCGTTCTCAGCCAAGTAGAACTCCGGCTTTTCCATCAAGCCGACACTGGTATCAAGATTGAGCCTCAGGTGCGGGCCGCTCATCGTGTTGCCGTCCTGCTCGACCACCACCGAACCCTGCGCATCGAGCTCGCGCGTGTCTTGGAAATACAACAGACGGTCGGCGCGGATGGACTGGCCGCGCTTGCGCAACACCGCATTGCCGGTCGCCTCGATCTGGTTGTCCTTCCTGCCTTCCAGCCGGTCCGCCTCGACGAACGCCGGCGTCTCCTGACCGGACTCCGCCATCGCCATGAAGCTCTTGTCCATGCGCAATGCCAGCAGCTCGACGTTCGCGGCCGCATCGTGCGCGAACGCGCACAGCAGGGAAAAGACGACGGGTTTGAGACGGAACCGCATAACGATAGCCAAATGGTAAACTGGCGCGAGTTTACCTTAAGACCATCCGAAAATCCCGTTATGCAACGCCTGAAACAACTGACCGACTGGCTGCAAAGCCAATATCCAGACCAAACCCTGTCCATCGCCCCGGCCTCCGCCGACGCCAGCTTCCGCCGCTATTTCCGCGCCACGTTCGCGGACGGCCGCACGCTGGTCGTCATGGACGCCCCGCCGCAACACGAGGACTGCCGACCGTTCCTGCATATCGCCCGGCTGTTCGAAGAGGCCGGAACCCATGTGCCGCATGTGCATGCACTGGATCTGGAACAGGGCTTTTTGCTGCTGTCCGACCTCGGCAACACCACCTATGCGCAGGCGCTCGCCGACGGCGATATCGCCAACGCCAAACAGCTCTACGGCGCGGCCACCGACGCGCTGATCAAGATCCAGCGCGCCTCTCGCGAGGACGAGCTGCCGCCGTACGACGAGGCGCTGCTGCGCCGCGAACTGAACCTGTTCCCGGAGTGGTACATCGCCAAACATCTGGGCGTGACGCTGACCGAGAAACAAAGCGCCAAACTGGAAGAGGTCTTTACCCGCATCGTCGCGAACAACCTTGCGCAGCCCAGAACCTACGTACACCGCGACTACCACTCGCGCAACCTGATGGTGACCGAACCGAATCCAGGGATTATTGATTTCCAGGACGCGGTCTACGGCCCGATCACCTACGATCTGGTGTCCTTGTTCAAGGATGCCTACATCAAATGGGAAGAGGCCGACATCATCGATTGGCTGATCCTCTACTGGGAAAAGGCCCGCCGTGCCGGGCTGCCGGTGCACGACGACTTCGGCGAGTTCTACCGCGATTACGAGATGATGGGCGTGCAGCGCCACATCAAGGTGCTGGGCATCTTCGCGCGGCTGTATCACCGCGACGGCAAAGCAGGCTACCTGAAGGACATGCCGCTGGTCATGGAATATCTGCATAAGGCCTGTGAGCGCTACATCGACCTCAAGCCATTGTTGAACATCCTGCTCGAATTGAATGCGCAGGTGCAACAAGCGGACAAAGAAGGCGCGGCCTCCTGATGCGGGCGATGATCCTCGCGGCCGGCCGCGGCGAACGCATGCGCCCGCTGACCGACCACACGCCCAAGCCGCTGCTGCCTGTCGGCGGCAAACCCATCATCGTCTGGCACATCGAACAGCTGGTCAAAGCCGGCATCACCGAACTGGTCATCAACCACGCGCATCTCGGCCAGCAGATCGAGGATACGCTGGGCGACGGCAGCCGGTTCGGTGCGCATATCCGCTACTCGCCCGAAGCCAGCGCGCTGGAGACCGCGGGCGGCATCGCCAACGCGATGCCTCTGCTGACCTCATCCCATCAAGGGGACGAACCGTTCGCGGTGATCAACGGCGACGTATTCTGCGACTACGATTTCTCGCGCCTGCCCGCCATCGCCGACAATCTGGGCAGCGAAGACGCGCACCTGGTGATGGTCGACAACCCGGAACAGCATCCGAACGGCGACTTCCATCTGCGCGACGGACGCCTCGTCCCGGCCGACGAGTCGGCCAAGCTCACCTTCAGCGGCATCGGGGTCTATCGCCCCGAACTGTTCGCCCATATCGCCCGCGGCAGCGTCGCGCCGCTGGGCCCGCTGCTGCGCGAACGTATCGCGCTTGGCCGCGTCGGCGGCGAACACCATCCGGGCTGGTGGGTGGACGTAGGCACGCCGCAACGACTGCAGGAACTCGACCAGCAACTGCGCACTCACTGAGTCATCAACACCATGCCCATCGCGCCAGCCAATCGCTTTGTCCTGAAGTACATCAAGCACATCGAGATGACCGGGGTGCTGATGCGCATCTTCAGCTTCTCGCTGGTGAGCTGGATGGGACCGGCCAGCCCGTTCATGTTCGTCTGGGTGTTCAACACCATAGACGCGGTGATGCTTTCCTGGTGCGCACTGCTGAAGAAAGATGCGGCCTACACCATGCTCAACGTCTTCTGGGTGATGGTCGGCATCGTGGGCATACTCCGCGCCGGGGGATGGCTGCACTGAGCCTCCGCATGAAGCGAACGAACCGGTTTATCATTCGACCATGACATCGACACCCTACGCCGAACGCCGCTCCCGCCTGCTCGCCAGGATGCAGCGCGGCATCGCCGTCATCCCCACCGCGCCCGAAGTCCCGCGCAACGGCGACACGCATTACGAATATCGCCACGACAGCGACTTCTATTACCTGACCGGCTTCGCCGAACCCGAGGCGGTGCTTGTGCTGGTAGCTGGCGACGATCCCAAATCCATCCTGTTCTGCCGCGACAAAGATATCGAACGCGAAATCTGGGACGGCTTCCGCCACGGCCCCGAGGCCGCGCAGGAAACCTTCGGCTTAGCTGCCGCTTACACCATAGACCAACTCGACGAAAAGCTGATCGAGCTGATGGGCAACCAGCCAATCCTGTTCTACCCGCTGGGCAAGGACGCCGACTGGGATCAGCGCCTGCTGAAACTGCGCGCCGCGGTGCAGGCCAAGGTGCGCAGCGGCATCCGCGCACCCGACGAGGTGCGCGATATACGCGCGCTGCTGCACGAAGCGCGCCTGATCAAGGACAGCCACGAACTCGGCATCATGCGCCGCGCCGCCGCCATCACCACGCAGGCGCACCGCCGCGCGATGCGGTTCGCCCGACCCGACCGCTACGAATACGAAGTCGAGGCCGAGCTGCTGCACGAATTCTGCCGCCACGGCGCGCGCCATCCGGCCTACACCTCCATCGTCGCCAGCGGCGCGAACGCCTGCGTACTGCACTACATAGGCAACGACTGCCAGCTGCAGGACGGCGAACTGCTGCTGATCGACGCCGGCTGCGAACTCGAAGGCTACGCCTCCGACGTCACGCGCACCTTCCCGGTCAACGGACGTTTCTCGTCCGCGCAGAAGGACGTCTACGAACTCGTGCTCGCCGCGCAGGCCGCCGCGATCGGTGCGACGCGGCCCGGCGCGCTGTGGAACGCGCCGCACGATGCCGCGGTGCGCGTGCTGGCACAGGGCTTCATCGACCTGAAGCTTTGCCACGGCAGCCTCGACGAGGTACTGGAGACCGAGAGCTACAAGCGCTTCTACATGCACCGCACCGGCCACTGGATGGGCATGGACGTACACGATGTCGGCGATTACAAGATCGGCGCAGACTGGCGCCCGCTGCAAACCGGCATGGTGCTGACCGTCGAGCCCGGCTGTTACATCCGCCCGGCCGACGATGTGCCGCTGGAACTGTGGAACATCGGCATACGCATCGAGGACGACGTGCTGGTCACCGCGACCGGCAACGAGGTGCTGACGCTGAATGCGCCCAAGACCGTAGCAGACATCGAGGAGACCATGCGCCATGACTGAAAAATGTGATATCGCGATCATCGGCGGCGGCCCGGTCGGCGCCGCTCTGGCCCTCGCACTGCGCGACAGCGGCCTCGATATCCGCGTGCTGGAAGCGCGTCAGGCCGACGCCCCCAGCAGCGACGCGCGCGCGCTGGCGCTGTCCTGCGGCAGCCGATTGCTGCTGGACAGGCTCGGCATCTGGAACCAGCTCAACCCGGTGTCTTCGATACGCACCATCCATGTCTCGCAACGCCACAGCTTCGGCCGCGCAGTGCTGCGCGCCGCCGAACTCGACGTCCCGGAACTCGGTTACGTGCTGCCCTACCCGGTGCTGCAAGACGCGCTGGACGACGCGATGCGCGCCTCCGCCGCGAAGGTGGTCTACGGCGCTTCCGTCACACAACTGACTGGCGAGGCGGATCATGCCGTGATCGGCTATCGGCACGAAGGCATCGAACGCGAACTGCACACCCGCCTCGCGGTCGTCGCCGATGGCGGACGCCTGCTGGCGCAACAATTTCCGCCCGAGACACGCGACTACGGCCAGAGCGCGCTGATCGCCCATGTCACCTGCGCCGCGCCCAAGGCCGACACTGCATTCGAACGCTTCACCTCGCAAGGCCCGATGGCGCTGCTGCCGTTCCAGAACGGCTACGAACTGGTATGGACCGCACCGCACGAACGCGCGCAGGAAATGCTCGCTTGGAGCGATACACGGTTTCTCGACGAGTTGCACAACCACTTCGGCGACCGCGTCGGCGCATTCACCGGTGCCGGCAAACGCAGCTGCTTCGCGCTCGGCCTGAAACGCGCACCGCAACAAACGCCGATGCCACACACCGTGCTGCTCGGCAACGCCGCGCAGACGCTGCATCCAGTCGCCGGGCAAGGCTTCAACATGGGCGTGCGCGATGCGTGGGAACTGGCGCAGGAAATCCTCGATGTCGCGCCCGAACAACTCGGTGCCGGAGCGATGCTAGCCGCCTACCGCAGCAGCCGCCGCACCGATCGCGAGGCGGGTATCCGCTTCACCGACGGATTGGTGCGGCTGTTCTCCAATGACCTGCCGCTGCTGGCCCCAGCACGGGCGGCTTCGCTGTCGCTGCTGGATTGTTTGCCATTCGCGAAGAAGTTTGTGGCGAAGAGGATGATGTTTGGGGCGAACGGATAAGGTTAGTAGGATGGGTTGAGCGCAGCGATACCCATCAGATACCCATCAATCAAAGTCAAAACTGTCGGGCTACCCCCCGACGGTTTTGCTTTTGATGTTGGTTATTCATGTTTCGATACGGCCTTTGGCCTACTCAACACAAACGGACTTAATCAGCGCGCCCCCTACAGCTCCACCACCACCGGCGTGTGATCCGACGGCCGCTCCAGCTTGCGCGGGGTCTTGTCGATGATGCAGCCCTTGCACGACGCGACCAGCGGTTCGCTGATCAGGATATGGTCGATGCGCAGACCCATGTTGCGGCGGAAGGCCATCATGCGGTAGTCCCACCACGAGTAGCTCTTCTCCGGCTGCTCGAACAGGCGAAAGCTGTCGCGCAGGCCGAGCGCCTGCAAGGCCTTGAACGCGTCGCGTTCCGGCTCGCTGACCAGCACGTTGCCTTCCCATCCCTTGGGGTCGTACACGTCGGCGTCTTCAGGGGCGATGTTGTAGTCTCCCAACAATGCGAGCTTCGGATATTTCGTCAGCTCGTCGCGCAGCCAGTCATGCAGCGCGGCCAGCCACTTCAGCTTGTATGCATATTTGTCGGAGCCGACTTCCTGCCCGTTGGGGATGTAGACGCACACCACGCGCACGTCGCCCACGGTCGCGGCGATCACGCGCCTCTGTTCGTCGTCGAAATCGGGGATGCCGTACTGCACGTCGATAGCCGGTACACGACTCAGGATCGCGACGCCGTTGTAGGTCTTCTGCCCCATGAACACGGAGTGATAGCCCGCCTCATGCAATGCGGCTTGCGGGAAATCGGCGTCCTGCTGTTTGGTCTCCTGCAGGCACAACGCATCGACCGGATTCGCCTCTAGCCATTCCAGCACATGCGGCAGGCGCACCTTCAGCGAATTGACGTTCCAGGTAGCGAGCTTCATGGTGCTGCGGTTCCGGCCGGGGAGACCGCGCTAACTGCATCTTTCACTTCTGCCGCACGCGGGCGATAGGGTGCAAGCTTCGGGTAACCGGCGATATCCAGCTCGTTATGCCAACGCTCGCTGTTGAAGCCGTTGACGAAACTCTTGCCGACGCCCAGCGCCGGGATATTTTCGCTGCCGGAAGCGGCCTTGAACGCATCGATCTCTTCCTGGGTCGCCAGGTTCTTCTCGGCGAACGGGATGCCTCGCTTGGTCAGCAGCTCGCGCGCCTGCTTGCAGAACTCGGCGCAGTTGTCCGCGACATACAGCGTCACCGGGAAGTTCTGCTGCGCGCGCCGCGTCGCGTAAGGCTGGCCCGCATCGGGTTCGACGGCATCGGAGAATTTCTTCTTTTCGATATCCGCGACCGGCACCGGCACATCGCCGTAATGCACCTTGCCCTTATCGTCTATCCAGCGATACAGCTCGCCAGCCTGTGCCGACAACGATACCGCCAGCAGTCCACCAATCAACAGAACGATGCGTTTCATCTTGCCTCCTTGCAGGATCAACCTTCCTCGACCAACCCGTTGTGCCGCAACAGCGCGTCTATGCTCGGCTCGCGCCCGCGGAACGCGCTGAACGAATCCATTGCACCCCGCGAACCGCCCATCGCCAGTATCTCGGCGCGGAAGCGCGCGCCGATATCCGGGTTCAGCACGCCGTGTTCCTCGAACAGGCTGTAGGCGTCGGCGGACAGCACCTCGGCCCACTTGTAGCTGTAGTAGCCCGCCGCGTAACCGCCGGAGAAGATATGCGAGAAGCTGTGCGGGAAGCGGTTGAAATCTGGCGGCAGCAGCACCGCGACTTCGGCGCGCACCTCGTCGAGCAGCTGCAAAATAGTCTTGCCGCCGCCCGCCTCGAAGCTGCTGTGCATCAGCATGTCGAACAGCGAGAACTCGATCTGGCGCAGCGTCTGCAAACCGCTCTGGAAGTTCTTCGCGGCGAGCATCTTGTCGAACAGCGCGCGCGGCAATTTCTCGCTGGTGTCCGCCTGGCGCGTCATGCCCTGCACCACATCCCACTCCCAGCAGAAGTTCTCCATGAACTGGCTGGGCAGCTCGACCGCATCCCACTCCACTCCATTGATGCCGGACACCCCGATGTCCTCTACCTCGGTCAGCAGATGGTGCAGGCCGTGGCCGAATTCGTGGAACAGCGTGATGACTTCGTCGTGTGTGAAGGTCGCGGGCTTGCCGCCGACCGGTGCGGAGAAGTTGCAGTTCAGATACGCGACCGGCGTCTGTATGCCGGAAGCCTTGCGGCGGCGTGCGATCACGTCGTCCATCCACGCGCCGCCGCGCTTGCTGCTGCGCGCGTACATGTCCAGATAGAACTGGCCGATCAGCTTGCCCTGTGCATCATGGATGTCGTAGAAATGCGCATCCTCGTGCCAGACCGGCGCCTCGCCCCTCGTGATCTGCAGACCGTATAGCGTCTCGACCAAACGGAACATGCCGGGCAGCACCGCGTCTTCGGGAAAATACTGTTTCACCTCCTGCTCGGAGAACGCATAGCGCTGCTCGCGCAGCTTCTCGCTGGCATAACCGACATCCCAGGAATGCAGTTCGGCCAAACCCAGTTCCTTGCGTGCGAACTCGCGCAGCTCGGCCAGGTCCTTCTCGGCGAACGGCCGCGCGCGCTGCGCCAGCTCACGCATGAACTGCACCACCTGCTGCGGCGTCTCCGCCATCTTCGCCGCGAGCGACAGTTCGCCGTAATTCGCGAAGCCCAGCAGTGCTGCCTCCTCGCCGCGCAGTTTGACGATCTCATCCATCAGCGGGCCGTTGTCCCAGTCCGACTTGCCGAACTCGGAAGCGCGCGTCGCATAGGCGCGGTACATCGTCTCGCGCAGTTTGCGGTTGTCGGCATACTGCATCACCGGCATGTAGGACGGCGCCTTCAGCGTGAACAGCCAGCCTTGTTTTCCCGCGGCTTGGGCAGCTTCCTGCGCCGTCTGCAGCACGTCTTCCGGCAGGCCATTCAATTCGTCGCGGCTCTCGATCACCAGCGTGTAGTCGTTGGTCGCATCCAGCAAGTTGTCGGAGAAGCGCGACGACAGCTCGGCCTGCCGCTCCTGCACTTCGAGATAACGCGGCTTCTTGTCATCCGGCAACTCCGCGCCGCCCAAGCGGAAGTCGCGCAACTCGTTCTCGATCACCTTCTTGCGCGCGCCGCTCAACGCCTCGAACTCGTCGCTGTTGCGCAGCGCCTTGAACTTCTGGAACAGCGCGAGGTTCTGCCCCATCTCGGCGTAATACTGCGTGATCTTCGGCAGCGTCGCGTTGTACGCCTCGCGCAACTCGGGCGAATTCATCACCGCATTCAGATGCCCCACCGGCCCCCAAGCACGCGACATGCGCTCGTTCGCATCCTCCATCGGCAGCACAAAATCGTCCCAAGTCGGCGGCACATCGTCCGCCAGCAGGCGCGCGACCAACGCGCGGTTCTCGTCCAGCAACTGCTCTATCGCCGGTGCGACATGTTCGGGTTTGATCTCCGCGAAGCGCGGCAGACCGGTAAAGTCGAGTAATGGGTTCATGTGAAAACTCTGAGAATGGAACGAGCTCTCCCCTGTATCGGGGAGAGAATCAATACATCAAACCTGATAGACGACGCTGCCATCCACCAGCGTATAGCGCACCCGGCCCTGCAGCTCGATGCCGTTGAACGGGGTGTTCTTGCCCTGGCTCTTCAGCGCGGCGGGTTCGACCTTCCACCAGGCTTCGGGATCGAACACGCAGATGTCGGCGGTCGACCCTGCGCTCAGGTGGCCCGCGTCCAGGCCGAGCACGCGCGCCGGGTGCAACGTCGCACGGGCGAGCGCATCGGACAGCGCAACCTTCTCCTGCCCAGCCCATTTCAGCACCAGCGGCAACAACAGTTCCAGCCCGGTCGCGCCCGGCTCGGCCTCGGCGAACGGCAGTTGTTTCGCATCTTCGTCCACCGGCGCGTGGTTGGAGCAGATCGCGTCGATGGTGCCGTCCGCCAGACCGGCGCGCAGCGCGGCGCGGTCGCGCAGGCTGCGCAGCGGCGGCACGAGATGGCAGTTCGGGTCGAAGAAGCCGATGTCGTTTTCGGACAGATGGGTGTGGTTCATCGACACATCGCAGGTGACCTTGATGCCCTCGCGCTTCGCGGCACGTATCATCTCGACGCCCGCCGCGCTGGAGATGCGGCAGATGTGCAACCGTACACCGGTGTCGCGCGCCAGCGCGAGCATGGTGGCCAGCGCGATGGTCTCGGCGCTGACCGGGATCGCGGGCAGGCCGCAGCGCGTCGCGACTTCGCCGTCGTGCGCCACGCCGTTCTTGGCGAGGAAGCTATCCTGCGGACGCAGCCACACCGGGAAATCAAAAGTCGCGGCATACTGCATCGCGCGCAGCAGCACACGCGTGTCGGTCAGCGGCGCATCGGCCTGGCTGAACGCGACACAACCGGCATCGACCAGCTCGGCCATCTCGGTCAACTCCTTGCCGTGCAGCCCGGCGGTCAGCGCGCCGACCGGATAGACGCGCGCCTGATTCAGGTTGCGCGCCTTGTGTTTGAGCATCTCGACCAGCCCCGGTTCGTCCAGCGCCGGGTCGGTGTCCGGCGGACAAGCCAGGCTGGTGATACCGCCCGCGACCGCCGCCGCCATCTCGGACTCCAGCGTCGCCATGTATTCGTAGCCGGGTTCGCGCAGGCGCGCGGCGAGATCGATCAGGCCGGGGGCGACGATCAGACCGCTCGCATCGATGACCTTGTCCGCAACAAAACCCGCCGGGGCGTTGCCGATGCCGGCGATTTTGCCGGCATCGACGAACAAGTCCATCTGGCCGTCGATCTTGTTCTTCGGGTCGATCAATCGACCGTTCTTGATGTGAATATTCATTGCTTGTCTCCCGCCAGCATGCTCATCACCGCCATGCGCACCGCGATACCGAAGGTCACTTGCGACAGGATCACCGAACGCGGGCCATCGGCGACGACAGAGTCGATCTCGACGCCGCGGTTCATCGGGCCCGGATGCATCACGATGGCATCGTCTTTCGCATGCGCCAGCTTCTCCTCGGTGAGGCCGTAGTTCTTGAAATATTCTTGCGCCGAGGGCAGCGCCGCGCCCTGCATGCGCTCGTTCTGCAGGCGCAACATCAGCACCACGTCCACGTCCTTCAGGCCCTGCGCCATGTCGTGGTAGACGCGCACGCCGAGGTTCTCGACCATGGTCGGCAGCAAGGTCTTGGGCGCAATCACGCGCACTTCCGGCACACCCAGCGTGGTCAGCGCGTGTATCTGCGAACGCGCCACGCGCGAGTGCAGCACGTCGCCAACAATCGCGACGCGCAGGTTGTGGAATTCCTTCTTGTAGTGACGGATGGTGAACATGTCCAGCAGCGCCTGCGTCGGATGCGCGTGGCGGCCGTCACCGGCATTGATCACGTGGATCTCCGGTGCGACATGGCGCGCGATCAGGTGCGCCGCGCCGCTCTGCGAGTGGCGCACGATGAACATGTCGGCATGCATCGCACAGAGGTTGTCCACAGTGTCCAGCAGGGTCTCGCCCTTGCTGGTCGAGGACGAGCCTATGTTCAGGTTGACCACGTCGGCGGACAGCCGCTTCGCCGCGATCTCGAAGGTAGTGCGCGTGCGCGTGCTGTTCTCGAAGAACACATTGAACACCGACTTGCCGTGCAGCAACGGCACCTTCTTGATCTCGCGCCCTTCGGCGACATCGAGGAAGGTCGCGGCGCGGTCGAGGATGTCGCGCACGATGCGCGCGGGCAGGCCTTCGGTGGTCAGCAGGTGCTGGAGCTCGCCGTCTTTGTTCAGTTGTGGATTATTCATTGGCTCCTCGAAAATCTATTTCTCATCGCGCCTTGACGGTTCGCGGACGACCAGCCTTCCCGCCGAGGGTTCGTCAAAATACGCTTGCAATATCTGTTGCGCGGCATACTGGTCGAGCAGCGCCTTCTGCTTGCGACCATGCACGCCGACCTCGTTCAGCCGCTCACTCGCGGCGAGCGAAGTATACCTTTCGTCGACCAGTATCGTGGGCAGAGCGAATCGCCCCTTGAGGCGGTTGGCGAAGCGGCGGCACAGCGCGGTCAGCTCGTGCGGCGTGCCGTCGTCGTTGCTCGGCAGGCCCACCACCAGCGCGGCCGGCTGCCATTCGGCGACCAGCGCGGCGATGCGAGCGAAGCGCGGCTCGTTCTTCTCTTCGTCTATGGTTTCCAGCGGGTTGGCCGAGGCCGAGATGGTGTTGCCGACCGCGATGCCGATGCGCCGGGCGCCGAAGTCGAATGCTAGCAAGGTACCTTGTGGGAGCCTCGCCCCCTCAGGCATGTCCGGCCTCGTCCGACAGCGACGCGTAGTCCACGCCGAGCAGGGCCATCGCCGCCGCGAAGCGCTCTTCCGGCGGTAGCTCGAACAGGATGTGCTCGGAGGCCGGCACGGTCAGCCAGACGTTCTCCGATATCTCGTGCTCCAGCTGCCCCTGATCCCAGCCGGAATAGCCCAGCGTGACGATCATGTGGCGCGGCCCGGTGCCTTCGCCCATCGACTCCAAGATGTCCTTGGACGTGGTCAGCGATAGCTTGTCGTTGATGCGCAGCGTGGACTGCCAGTCGCCCTGAGTGTCGTGCAGCACGAAGCCGCGCTCGGTCTGCACCGGTCCGCCGAAATAGATAGGCATCTGTTCCAGATTGGGTTGGTGCAGCGGGATATTGATCTGGTCGAACATCTCGCCCAGCGTCAGGCTGAGCGGCCGATTCACGACGATGCCCAGCGCACCGTTCTCGTTGTGCTCGCAGACATAGGCCAGCGCTCCGGCGAACACGCCATCCTGCGTGCCGGGCATCGCAATCAGGAAGTGGTGGGTAAGATTGAAATCAGCCATGGCGGCATTGTAGCGGCAAGCCGGGCAGCGGCATAGCGCAACCCATGGCTAGCGCTGCCAGAAGCGCGGCGTGAACAGGATCAGCACCGTGAAGATCTCCAGACGACCGACCAGCATGCCGAACATGCACACCCAGGTCTGAAAATCGGTCAGACCGGCGTAATTGCCGGCAGGGCCGACCACACCCAGACCGGGGCCGAAGTTGTTCACGCAGGCCAACACCGCAGAGAACGCCGTAAGGAAGTCCATGCCGCTGATCAGCAGCACGAAGGTCAGCGTCGCGATGGTCATGAAGTACAGGAAGATGAAGCCCAACACCGCGAACACGATGTTGTTCGGCACCACATGGCCGCCAATTTTCATCGGGTTAATTGCCGCCGGATGCAGCAGCTTGAGGAATTCGCGTCCGGCCTGCTTCACCAGCACCAGCGTGCGTATCATCTTGATGCCGCCACCGGTCGAACCCGAACTGGCCGCGATGCAGGCGAGGAACATCATCCATATCGGCGCAAAGATCGGCCATTGCGCGAAGTCGACGCTGGCATAGCCGGAACTGGTTCCAATAGAAACCACATTGAAGCTGGCATGGCGCAATGCCGTCAGGAAATCGGAATAGACGCCGTTCCACCACAGAAAGAAGGCGATGCCGAAACAACTAAGCAGGATCAGGCTCACGGCGGCGCGCCCTTCGGCATCGCCGAGATAGACCGACAGCGACTTGCTGCGCCAGACCAGAAAATGCGTCGCGAAGTTGACCACCGCGAACAGCATGAATACGATCATCACGAACTCGATCAACGGCGAGTCGAAGTAACCGACGCTGGCATCGTGGGTCGAGAAACCGCCCAGCCCCATCGTGGAAAAACCATGGCACACCGCATCCAGCCAGTCCATCCCGGCCCATTTCAGCGCGGCGATGCAGGCCAGCGTGATGACGAAATAGACCACCCACAGGTTGCGCGCGGTATCGGCAATACGCGGCGTCAGCGCAGCATCCTTCATCGGCCCCGGCATCTCGGCCTTGAACAGCTGGCGTCCGCCGATACCCAACAGCGGCAGCACCGCAACCGCCAGCACGATGACACCCAAACCTCCCAGCCACTGCAATTCATGTCGCCAGACGTTGATCGCGGGCGGCATGGTGTCCAGCCCGACCAGCACGGTCGCGCCGGTGGTAGTCATCGCAGACATGGTCTCGAAATAGGCGTCGGTCAGCGACAAACCGGGGATCATCAGCAGCAGCGGTATCGTCGCAAACAGCGGCATCGCGGTCCACATCGTCACCACCAGCAGGTAGCCGTGGCGTATCGACAGCTCGCCCTTGTAGCGCCGCGTCAGCATCCACATCAGCACCCCCGCAGCCGCGGTCCACACCATCGCCAGCAGGAAATCCAGGAACATCGTGGCATCGCCGTAGATCAGCGCGGTGACGATAGGAATGACGTAGGCGATGCTGAACATCACCAGCAACAGCCCCAGCGCATGAAAAACGGGCAGTGTGCGTTCCATCAGAAGAATCCGACACCGACCTGGAACAGTTTTTCGACCTTCCTGACCATACGCTTGTCGATCACGAACACGATGATGTGGTCGCCGACCTCGATCACGGTGTCGTGATGCGCGATGACCACCGCTCCCCCGCGCACGATGGCGCCTATGGTGGCCCCCTTGGGCAGGTCGATCTCGTCGATGTGGCGACCGACCACTTTGGAGGACTTGCGGTCGCCGTGCGCCACCAGTTCCAATGCCTCGGCCGCACCTCGCCGCAACGAGTGCACCGCCACCACGTCGCCCTGGCGCACATAGGCCAAAAGCGAACCGATGGTGACATGCGCGGGCGACAACGCGATGTCGATCTTGCCGCCCTGCAGCAGATCGACATAGGCGCTGCGGTTGATCAGCGCGATCACCTTGCGCGCCCCTGCCTGCTTGGCCAGCAGGGAGGACATGATGTTGTTCTCGTCGTCATTGGTCAGCGCGCAGAACACGTCGACTTCGTCGACATGCTCCTGCTGCATCAGTTTCTCGTCCGTGCCGTCACCGTTCAGCACCAGCGTATTCTTCAGCTCGCCGGCCAGTTTCTCGCAGGACTTCTTGTTGAACTCGATCAGCTTGACCTGATAGTCGTTTTCCAGCGCCTTGGCCAGCCGCCGCCCGATGTTTCCGCCGCCGACGATCATCACCCGCTTGGAAGGTTTGTCCATGCGGCGCATCTCTTTCAACACGCTGCGGATGTTGTCCGTCGCAGCGATGAAGAAGATCTCGTCGCCGTCCTCGACGACGGTGCCGCCCTCCGGAATGATGGGGCTGCCCTGGCGGAAGATCGCCGCGACGCGGGTCTCGACCTGCGGCATATGCGTGCGCAGAAAACTCAGCGGCTTGCCCACCAGCGGCCCGCCGACGAAAGCGCGCACCGCGACCAGCGAGGCCTTGCCATCGGCGAATTCCAGCACCTGCAGCGCTTCCGGAAACTCGATCAGCTTGGCGATGTAGTCGGTCAGTATCTGCTCCGGGCAGATCGAGAAATCGACGCAGAAGTTGTCGGCGCTGAACACCTCTTCGCGGTTCAGGTAGTCGGCGGCGCGTATGCGCGCGATGCGCGTCGGCGTGTTGTACAGGCTGGCGGCCAGCTTGCAGGCGACCAGGTTGACCTCGTCGCTCTGCGTCACCGCGAGCAGCATATCGGTGTCGGCGATGCCGGCCTGTTCCAGCACGGAAGGGTGGGCGGCATTGCCGGTCAGCGTGCGCAGGTCCAGCCGGTCCTGCAACAGACGCAGCTTGGCGGCATCCGAATCCACGACGGTGATGTCGTTGGCCTCGCCGACCAGGCTTTCCGCCACGGTAGAGCCGACTTGGCCCGCTCCCAGTATCAATATCTTCACAGTTCCTCCTGTTGCACGAGCACGGCGCACCGTGCCCTTACTGCGCGCGTATCCAGTTCTTCCATTCTTCGAACAGCTTCGCGTCGCGCGCGGCGATCACCGAACGCTGCCAGATGTCGCCCTGCGCGAAGTCGTCGCACTCGATGCAACACGCGTGACCGCCCGCCTCGGACAGCACCAGCGAACCGGCCGCATAGTCCCACAGTTTCTGCCCGCCGTGCAGGTACAGATCGTAACGGCCGACCGCGGTATAGCACCAGTCCAGCGCGCTCGCACCAAAGTTGCGCTGCGAAGCATACGGCGGACGGATCGCCAGCTGTTCGACCAGCTTGATGTTCAGCCGCTTCAGATCGACATTCGCCAGCGCCTGCGCCAGCGAGCCGATCGGCTCGCGGCCGATCAGCGGCTCGTTGTTCAGGAACGCGCCCTTGCCCAGCTCGGCGGCGAACATCTCGTCCCCGACCGGGTCGTACACCGCGCCCAGCACGCTCTTGCCGTCGCGCAGCAGAGCGACCGATACCGCAAAATAAGGCAAGCCGCGCACGAAGTTCGAGGTGCCGTCGATCGGGTCTATGCACCACAGCCCGTCGTTGCCGGACTGCCAGATCGCATGCTGCTCCTCGGCCGACATCTCCTCGCCCAGCACCGGCACATGCAATATCGCCTGCAGCTTGCGGGTCAGCGCGGTCTGGGTCGCCATGTCCGCCTCGGTGCACAGGCTGCCGTCGCTTTTGCGCTGATGGGTGACCTTCATGTAGCGCGGCATGATCTCCTCGGCCGCGACCAGCTTGATCGCGGCGGCCACCGCCTTGAGCATCGCGCTCATGCCTTTGCCCGCACCGGCTATCGTTCGGCGGCTTTCCATGGCTGTTTACGCCTCGTCCTTCCACTTGATGGAACAGCCCATGCTGGCAAGCTGCTCGCGCGGCCCCTGTCCGGTCTGCGCCACCTGCACCATCGCGTTATAAAGGTCGCGCGCCGCATCGGGCACGGCTTCCTTGCGCGAGGCGTCGAGACGTCCGCGGTATTGCAGCTCGAGGTTGGCGTTGAAACCGAAGTAGTCCGGGGTGCACACCGCGCCGTAGTCCTTGGCGATCTGCTGGGTCTCGTCCCACACATAGGGGAAAGGATAGGCGAACTCCTGCGCGACCTTCCTCATGTTCTCGAACGAGTCTTCCTCGTATTCGGCGGGATCGTTGGACATGATGGCGATGGTGTTGATGCCGTGCTGCTGGAGCTCGCGCACGTCGCGGATGATGCGGTCACGGATGGACTTAACGTAGGGGCAGTGGTTGCAGATGAACATCACCAGCAGGCCGTTAGGGCCGCGCGCATCGGCGAGGTTGTAGCGCTTGCCGTCGACGCCCGGCAGGTCGAAATCTCGGGCTTTCCAGCCGAAATCGCACAATGGGGGTTGCAGACTGACCATGGGAAATTCCTCACAACATTCGAGGGGCGTTATATTATCACGCCGACCAAATCATTCGCCCGCACCCGCCATGCCACGCTTCTATTGCCCGCCCCCACTGCCCGATCACGGTTCCTTCGATTTGCCGCCGGACGCGGCGCACCATGCCTCGCGCGTGCTGCGCCTGCGCGAAGGAGATGCCGTGGAGATATTCGACGGTATCGGCAACGAGCGCCGTGGCTTCATCGCAGAACTCGCCGGCAAACGCGTCGTCGTCGGCGAACTGGCCGTCACCGATGCGGGACGCGAATCTCCGTTGCGAGTGGTGCTGGCGCAAGCGATGGCCAGCAGCGAAAAGATGGACTGGGTGGTGCAGAAGGCCACCGAGCTGGGCGTGACCGAGATCCAGCCGCTGGACACCGAGCGCAGCGTCGCCCGCCTCTCCGCCGAACGCGCCGAGAAGCGCATGGAACACTGGCGCCAGGTCGCCATCTCCGCCTGCGAACAATGCGGCCGCAACGTGCTTCCGACCATCCACGCCCCGCTGGACATCATGGTCTGGCTGCGCCAGACGCAAGCTGCGCCAGAAACGAAGCTGATCCTGCTGCCGCAAGGTGCGACCTCGCTGCATGCGCAGCCCAGACCGCAGTCCGGCGTCGTGCTGCTGATCGGCGCGGAAGGCGGCTTCACCGCCGCCGAGAGCGAAACCGCGCTGAACTGCGGCTACACCGCTATCCGCATGGGCGCACGCGTGCTGCGCACCGAGACCGCCGCCGTCGCGGGGCTGGCCGCATTACAGACGCTGTGGGGGGATTTCAACGGGGCATGACTGCACAGGCGACGACAGGAAGCTAGCCCGCCGCCACCCGGTTCCGCCCCTCGCGCTTCGCCCGATAGAGGTTTGCATCGGCCTGCTGCAATAACGCCGAGGATCGCGCAGCCTGATCGGGCGTCATCGCGGCCACGCCGATGCTGATAGTCACAACGGCTGCCGGTACGTTACCCGGATGCGGCATGTGCATCTGCTCGACCGCAAGCCGGATTTTTTCTGCCACCTCGACTGCGGACTCGGTGTCCAGCCCCGGCAGGATCGCCACGAACTCTTCACCGCCATACCTTGCCACCAGATCGCCGGCGCGCTGCATCAACGCATCCAGCATCTCCGCCACCAGCCTCAGACATTTATCGCCTTCCTGATGGCCGAACAGGTCGTTGTACTCTTTGAAATGATCGATATCGAACATCAGGAGGGCCAACGGCTGTTCCTCGCGTATCGCCCGCCTCCATTCCATCTCCACCTCCGCGTCGAACTTGCGGCGGTTGGCGATCCCGGTCAGCCCATCGATCTCGCTGAGCTGCTGCAATTTGCGGTTCGCCTCGGAAAGATCGACGGTACGTTCGGCGATCTGCCTTTCCAGTTCCTGGTTGTACAGCGTGACGAACGCCAGATTGCTGGCCTGACTCTCCCTGAGCGCATCCTGCTCCTTGACGAGCGCTTCGGTACGCATGGCCACCTGCCGCCGCAACGTGCGGTTCCACGCGAGAATAACGGCAAGCACCGAAAGCACCACCGCCAGCACGCTACCCAGAATGATCCAGAACTGCCTGACTTCGAAGATGCTCTGGTTTTGCGGTGCACTGATCCAGCGGTTCTTTATCTCCAGACGCTCGGCCTCGGTAATGGCTGCAAGCCCTTTTTGCAGTATGCCGTGCAGCACCGGTTCGTTCAGCGGGGTGCCTATCGAAAGCCGGATATCGTATGCCACCTCACCCGCCACCCGCAGGTTGGCGATCCCCTTTTCCGAAATCAGGTAAGACGCGGTCGCCAAATCAATCACCGCCGCATCGGAGCGCCCGAAAGATACGTTCAACAAGGCGGTGAGGTCGTCCGGCACCAGATCGGGAATGAAGTGCAGGCCGCGATTGCTCATATGCTCCGTGATGGCATAACTCTTCACGAGAGCCACCCTCAATCCGGAAAGCTCGTATTCCGGCATCTGTCCGGAGTGATCCTTGCGCACGATAATGACGTTGGGTACGGAGACGTAGGCCTCTGTCATCGAAAGAAATTTGGAGCGGGCGGGGGTACTGGTCACGGCATTGACGATATGCACCTCGCCGTCGCGGACCTTCTGGAATATCTCGTCCAGCGATGAGAAGCGCCGCTGCCTGAATTGCACGCCCAGCTTGGCCTCGATCAGCCGCAGGTAATCGTGGGCAAGGCCGGTGGGTTGTTGCTGGGCATCGAGAAACACGAACGGGGCGTAGCCGGTTTCGACCGCGAGCACCAGACGCGATTGATTCTTCATCAGCCAGGCACGCTCGGCGGCGTTCAGAATCTCTTTGCCGCCGGAATTGCCGTGAGCCGCGGTCGCAAGGAAAAGAACCAGCATGACGCCGACCAGTACATCTCTGCACAGCATCACGGCTGTTCCAAAGTTCTTCGACGATTTATTGACTGGAGATATCATGACTACCCGCGCCGATATTTATAAAATGCCGCGACTGCCCAAGATTCAGCGCCACACGGGTCAGATTCTATACCCAAAAACTTCTCGGGCAGCCGGGATAAACTCTGCCCACGCCATTTCTCGATTCATTCCGGAGACCACAACATGCCCTACGTCAATATCCGCATCGCCGGCACCTTGAGCCGCGAACAGAAGGCGAAGATTGCCGCCGAGATCACCGACACGCTGGAGCGCATCGCGCTCAAGCCCGCGTCCTACACCTATATCGCCTTCGACGAGCTGCCTGACGAGAACTGGGCCATTGCGGGGAAGTTGCTGGATGAGGAATAGCACGGCATGATGCGCATATCCAAACAGGGAGACCATTGATGCCCGCCACCACCAGCCCAGCCGATTTCGTCGCATGGTTCCGCTCCGTCGCGCCCTACATCAACGCGTTCCGCGGCAAGACTTTCGTGATCGCCTTCGGCGGCGAAGTGGTCGCGGACGGCAAGTTCGTCGAGCTGACCCACGATTTCAACCTGCTCGCCGCACTGGGCATCCGGCTGGTGCTGGTGCATGGTGCGCGCCCGCAGATCGAGCAACACTTGGCGAAGAACAATCTGGGCGACACCTATCATCAAGGCATACGCATGACCAATGCCGAGACCATGCAATGCGTGAAGGAGGCGGTCGGCCGCGTGCGCGTCGAGATCGAGGCGCTGCTGTCGATGGGGCTGGCGAATTCGCCGATGGCCAATGCCGACATCCGCGTCGCGGGCGGCAATTTCATCACCGCGCAGCCTATCGGCGTGATCAACGGCATGGACCTGCAGCACACCGGCAGCGTGCGCAAGGTGGATGTCGCGGCGCTGAACGACCGCATGGAATTCGGCGAGGTCGTGCTGCTGTCGCCGCTGGGTTATTCGCCGACCGGCGAGGTGTTCAACCTGACGCTGGAAGACGTCGCCACCGCGACCGCCGTGGCACTGGACGCCGACAAGCTGGTGTTCCTGATGGATACCGACGGCGTGACGGGCAAGAAGGGCGAGCTGCTGAAAGAGCTCACGATCGCCCAGGCGCAAGAGGCGCTTTCAGGCAAACGCAAACTGTCGGACGACGTCGGCCTGTTCCTGCCCTGCGCGATCCGCGCCTGCGAGGCCGGTGTGGCGCGCACCCACCTGATCAGCCGTCACACCGACGGCTCTGTTCTACAAGAATTGTTCAGCGATGACGGCATAGGCACGATGGTGGTGGAGAGCACGCTCAACACCTTGCGGGAAGCCACCATCGACGACATCGGTGGCATCATCGAACTGCTGCGTCCGCTGGAAGAGAGCGGCATCCTGGTGCGGCGCTCGCGCGAACTACTGGAGCGCGAGATCGACCGCTTCGTGGTGCTGGAACACGACCACCGCATCATCGGCTGCGCAGCGCTGTATCCGTTCCCGGACGAGGCCGCGGCGGAACTCGCCTGCCTGGCGGTGGATGCGCAATGCCGCGACCGGGGTTACGGCGAAGCCGTGCTCAACCACATGATGTCTATCGCCAAGGGACAGGGGTTGAAGAAGCTGTTCGTGCTGACCACGCGCACCGCACACTGGTTCATCGAACGGGGATTCAAGGAGAGCGACGTCGCAGAACTGCCCGCGCAAAAGAAGTCGCTATACAACTACCAGCGCAAATCCAAGGTATTCGTGCGCAAGATCTAAAGACCGTTCGCCCCATAGAGCTTCGGTCTGGCTCCCGCCTGAGCCTGTCGAAGGGAAATCGGGTCAGCGCTGGCCGCGGTACCACTCCGCGGTCGCGCGCAGCCCCTGCTCCAGCGTGTACGGCGGAATCCAGCCCAGTTCGCGGCGTATCTTCTCGTCATCGACCCGTAGCGAACCGAACAGGCGGTCGATCTGGGCCGAACGCCCCAGCAGCGCGGCAGCAGCTCGCATTAACACAGGCGGAAAATAAAAAGAGCGACTGCGGCAATCCAACGCTCCGGCGATCTTCTCGACCAGCGTTGCCGTCGAAACCGGCATCCCGTCACTGACCAGATAAGTCTGCCCGGCCACAGCCGGATGGGTCGCGCAGGCGATCAGCGCATCCACCAGATTACCCACATACACCAGACTGCGCGCATTATCGGCGCCAGCCAGCGGCAATGGGATGCCCTTGCCGACCGCCGCCAGCAGGCTGATGAAGTTCCCTTTCACGCCCGGCCCATAGACCAGCGGCGGACGCACGACGACGACTTCCAGCCCGGTCTCCTGCGCGACGCGATGCAAAGCCTGCTCGGCCTCCCATTTCGATATCCCATAGGCATCCTGCGGCGCAGGCGCATCGGACTCGGAATAGCCTTGCGACCCGGAAGTCCCCTCGCCGTTCACCTTGATCGAGCTGACATAGACCAGCCGCCTCACCCCCGCGCGCGCCGCCTGCCGCGCCAGATTCTCCGTGCCCTGCACATTGACCTTGCGGAACTCCGCCAATGGATCGACCGAGGTGTCTTTCATCACATGCACGCGGGCGGCGAGATGGATCACTACATCGACATCGCGTAGTGCCTCAGTCCAATCCGTTTGCCCATCTATCTGCCGCACCATAACCGGCTCAGTGCCCGCTCTCCCGGAACCAGCCGTACGTATCGCGGCCCTGACCTCATGTCCGAGTCTGACGATCTCATCGCACAAGCAGCCACCGACGAATCCGCTTGCTCCGGTCACCAGCATCCTGCTCATGAGATTCTTTCCCACAGCCGGATCGGCAGTTTCAACGCCAGTATGAACATATTGGTGTACAGGCCGTTTTCGGCACAGGCTCGAATGATCTCGCGATTGACTATCCAGCTGGATTTTATCCCGCTGCTGCTCAACCCGCCCGCCCGCATCTTGACGATAGTCTCATCGATGAAACTCCAGGTGATGCGATACCTGAGCAACAGCCGAACCATCATTTCGAAATCCGCAGCGATACGATAATCCGTGCGATACGGACCGGCCTTGTCGTAACACGATTTCTTGCAATAGAAAGTCGGATGCGGCGGCATCACGCCTATCCGCAACATGAATGGACTGAAATGAGAGATACGATATTTGCGCAGCACACGATCAAGATTATCCGGATCGACGATATCCAGACAGGAAAACACCGCATCCGTATCGCGCTCCTTGAAACGGCGAACCACTTTTTCAATCGCCGATGGATCGGCAAAATAGTCGTCCGAATTCAGGAATCCGACAACTTCCCCGCTCGCCAGACGCAAGCCCTTGTTCATTGCATCGTAAATACCGGCATCAGGCTCCGAAACGAACTGCCTGACTCTTGCCCCTTCGCGCGCGACGATTTCCAGCGTGGCATCCGTCGACCCTCCATCGATCACGATATGTTCGATATCGGGATAGGTCTGCCCGGAAACCGAGCGCAGGGTATCGGCAATGGTGGCGGCAGAGTTGTACGCCACTGTAATGATACTGACTCTCACCCCACACCCCTGCCAAGCGTATCGACCAGATCTGCAAACTCATCGCCGAAGCGCTTTACGCGCTGCACGGAATCGATCCGCGCCAGATCGGCCATATCGCGTCTTTGCGGCATATCCAGGACGGGGAAGTTCTGCAAGGCGTCAGCAAGGTCCTCGGCTGAACAGCGATTAAAGTAGGTCGCCGCGGCTCCCATCTGTTCGCGGTGCACATCCAGATCGGACAACAGCATTGGCGTCCCCATAGCGCGCGCCTCTTCCACCGTGGTACTCCATCCCTCGAACAAGGACGGATTCAAAAGCGCGACACAAGCTCGCATCAACGAGCCGAGATCCGCATAGGGAATCACGCCGAGAAGACGCATATTCTGCTCCACACCGAGCAACTCGATTCGTGCCCGCAAACGCGAGAAATGCCCCGAGTCACGAGGATCGCTTTGTACGCCCGATGCCGCAACGACTATCGATACGCCGCGCTGCTTCAGGATCGCCAACGCATCTACCACCAGAGCATGATTCTTGTGTTTCCAGAATTGATTCGGCATGAAGAAAAACCGCTCCGGCAAGCCGTATTGATCGGCGACCATGCGCGCGCGCAAGAAATCCGCCTCGGCATCACTCGCGGGAACCGCGAAATGTATCGTGCTGGTTCGTCCCCGCGTGGCAGGGAAAAATCGCTCGCAGGCCAAGCGGGCGTCCTCACTACTTAACATGATATGACGCCCCCCGACTACTTGCGCCATAAACCCCAATTCCCGCTTCCATCGACTTAACAAAGGGAACATCGCTGGCAACAGACGATGCTGAAAATCGGGTATCCACGCGATGGCCGGAATGCCTAATCTCCAGCCGAAGAATTGTGCATTCTCGAAGATCACATCGATGTGCTGCCGCACCAATAACTGCTGCATGGCGACATCCCTGCCCAACAGCATTGCCTGCAGCAACGATGTAATTCGCCGCGAGCCATTGAGAAGCGGGGTGCGCACTACCTCAATCCCGTGAATGGCGGCAAGCTCTTCTGCCCCTTGGCTTACTCCCTCGGCCCCCAGAAACAACACCGCAGTCAGACGATGCTTCTGGTATTGCGACAGTATCCTGAGCAGATTGGCCAGATAGTTGTAACCTCCCGACCAATGCGCTCCGCCGATCAGTGTGAATGCAATCCGCATCAACTTCCCTTCAGACCATAATCGGCCTGCTGAGTACAAAACCAGCGCACATAGTCATCCACACCCTGCTGAACGGGCACCAGATCGCCGATCTCCAGTGTCTGCATAAGCGCCGTATCGGCAACCAGACTGAATGGATCGCCCGGCCTGGATTTTCCGTTAAAGGTGATGTCGCTCGCCGCCCTGCCCATCGCTTGCCAGGCCGCGCCAACCAGTGCGGTTATCTCTTTCACCGCTGTCGCCTTGCCCGAAGCGACATTGACGACCCGCGCATCGGTATCGGCCAAGACTGGCAGTCGCTGCAGAACCCTCACCACATCACGCACCTCGATCCAGTCTCGCAACTCTTCTCCCGAGCCCCCCAGCTCAACATGGCCGCTCCCTGAGAGCTTGCAGCACATATCCCAGAGCAATTGCTTCTTCAGTCCTGTACCGTACACGGAGAATAGACGCGGCAACACTATTCGCAGGCCGAAATTCGTCGCGTACGAGCGGCACAGCTCCTCCATGAGATATTTATGGCTGCCATATGGAGAATAGGGCTGAACCGATGCCGTCTCTGCGATCGGGTCGCGATGGGCATTGCCGTAGACAGCTGCGCTCGACACCGCCACGAGGCGTGCATTCGGTGCATGCTGCCGCAGCCAGTCCAACAGCTCGGCGGTGGAATCGACAGTCCGCCGAAAGTCCTCGAGCGGATTGGCAATGGCAATACCGACGGAGGATCCTCCTGCGAGGTGGAATACGGTATCGGGGAGGCCCACAGACTGGCTTAACGATGCAAGATTGCTGGCGGATATTTCCCCATTGATCCAGTGCGAAATTCCCCAGCTTGCAGACTCGGCTTCCGGCCAAGCGCCATGACCGATGCCGACCACCAGCTCGCCAGTGCGGCTCAGCTGCCTGGCCAGGTGGCTGCCGATAAAACCATGCGCACCAGTGATCCAGACGCTCATACTAAACTTTCCTCGCAACGAACGAATAAAGTCGTCCAGGACGGCGATCCAGTCTCGCCAACAGGGGTCTGGCTATCGGCCACACTCCGGGAATTCGCAACACACCGGTCAACAGCGCTGCGACGATCGGGATGCCCAGGCTCGCACGGCGAGCCAGCTCACGTTGAAAACCGGCAAGATTGTACGGCGCAAAATTGACAGGGCTGTGCCATGGGGATATCACTTGTATCTCCTCAAGCCCTGCCGATTTCAAAGCGCCCTCATATTCATCCAGCATAAAGGCATGCTCTCCCCCATATAGTCTGTGCAACGGGTGAGAAGCAAGAAACGTCGGCAAATCTTTCGGGTGTGATACAACATGCTCGCGAATGGCCAGCAACCGGCCTCCAGGCTTGAGGACACGAACGAACTCACGACAGGCGGCCTTCAGATCTTTGGTGTGATGCAATACTGCCCGGGCAAAAACCACATCGAAGATGCCATCATCGAACGGCAGACGCTCCGAAAATTCCTCGACGACCTGTATGTCCAGTCCGGAAGCTTCGGCTAGGCCGCGTATGGCTTCGGCACCGACAAGATCGCTCGGATCCGGCTCTAGGGCGGTCACGACGAATCCGTCGCGCGCCATGGCATAACTGGCGATTCCCCGCCCGGCACCCACGTCCAGCGCCTTGCCTGTCGCCCCCCCCATCAGCGCACGGACGGCGCTCCATTCTTCGCTGCGCCAATAGCGTTCTGCCGCCGCGATCAGCGGATCGTCGTAGTAACAATCGGCCACGAACTGCGTCTGATCCGGCTGCTGCCTCAACCATGCGACTGCGGCCTCCCAACTGGAGAAGTTCTGATCAGCGTTCATCGGCGTCCAACTCTCGTATCACGCGAGCGGGGTTTCCCGCCACAATCGAAAACGGCGCAACATCATGTGTAACGACCGATCCCGCCCCAATAATTGCCCCCGTTCCGATCTTCACGCCACGCAACAGAATCGCTCCAGCACCGATCCAGACGTCATCGCCGATCTCGATCTCGCGCTCGCCGAGATCGATCGAGTCCGGATGCCCCGTTTCGACAATCGCACGGAAATGGAGGTGCCGATCCTCCGCAGACAAGGGATGGGTCAGGGAATCGAAAATATTGACGTCATGAGAAATCAGGACACGATTCCCGATGCGTATAGACTTCGCCGACCAGAGACGCGCCCCCTCGCCGACGTAACACCATGTACCGAGCGAAATCTGTCCGCCATGGCGAAACAGCAGCAGTTCGCCGGCGATATGAGACTTCTCGCCGATGGCAATTCGCGCCGAGTCGCCAGCGATATTCCTGATCCTCGCCGAAGGGTGCAGCCTTGCGCCATTGCCCAATATGCAGGTCGCCCTGCCGGACAGACGTCTTAGCCAATAGTCCAGATTCACGCAACCATCCTCAGACAGGCGACCCCTCGAGCGGCGGCGGCACGATCCACGCCCAACGAATGGCCTGCGTTGATATCGAAGAACTCGTTGTTGGCAATCTCTTCATGGCTTGCCGCATGCCAACCATCCACACCATACCCAAAGAACTCGATACTGAATTCTTTCGGCTGGAAAACTTCGACAATCTTCATGACCAGATCGTAATCGAACACCTGATACCACCCGTGCACCCCGGCCTTGCCAAAAGGAACGCTCAACAAACACAACCCGCCGGGCTTGGTTATCCGTTTGAACTCCAGTATCGCAGGCACAAATCCCATGGCGTCCGCCTCTTTTTTCGTCGCATCGCCTGTATAGAGCATCGTATTGTCGAGCCCGATATGCTCTATCGTGGAAATGCTGGCAACCACATCGAAAGACGAATCCGCAAAATACGGCTTGCGCAGATCTCCATAGACATAGGAGATCGATCGATTCCAGAAGCAACGCTTTTCCGGCGCGAGCGTCATGATCGTCAGCTCGGCCTTGCTGAGCGGCAGTCGATCGATCAGGAAGCGATGATTCAATGCCGATCCCGCATCAAGCATCCTGCCGGGATTTTCCGGCAATTGTGCGAATAACCAGGGATATTCGACAACACGCTCATCAATGCCGATCCCGAAATGCGCAGGCATCGATCGTTGCGGCCTTAATGCGCCGTGATCGATGGCAGCACAGATGGCCTTCTTCTTTGCCGTGTAGTATCCCATGCTCCAGGGGCGTCCACCCCGCATCCTGTATATCGGGTACGACAAGGAATCCAACCATTCTTTGACTCTGAACAACATACACTAACTCCTGAAAATACGACGCACGGCGTCGGCTATCCGGGCCATCGGCCCGCCATTCTGGCACCGCAGCGCGGCCAGCATGAAGCGATATTGCTCCTGACTGAATTGTGCCGTCTCCGGCAAGACGATGTCTCCGTCATGATAGCGGTGGCATTCTCCGGAAAAACGACGCAGCCAGCCTCGACCATGCGAACCGCTTCCGTCGAATCCTTTGTTATGCACCAGCGAAACCGGCGGAAAAACCACCAGACCAGAGGCCTTGAATACCGTCCAGTACCAGCGGATCGCCCACGAATCACGCATCCCTTCCATCTGCCGGAATAACATGGTCGCGTAATCAAACGCTCCCTGGAGGTTGAATCGCTGTCTCAATGCGGCATCCGAGCGCAACCCCTCCCATCCCTTAGCCTCTGGATCGAAACTGTCCCACGCCCGCCGCCACGTTCCCCACCCCCATGAAACGGTAACGGGAAAAAACAAGGCTTCCCGGTTCCCAGCCAATTCCGGGACATCGAACATGTAACCCGACACCTGAAATACGTTCTGCACATCGGCATACCGTGCCAGTGCCTCATTCATGTATTTCAGGAAACCCGGGCTCAATTCCAGATCGTCTTCGATAACGATGACACGATCATATCTTGTCAGCATCTCCGTTACGCCATCGATGACTGATCGGGAGAGGCCCTGATTAACTTCGCTGAAATGGTATTCGGCCGCTTCCCCGAGCATTTCCTGCGCGATCCTTCTCGTTGCCATCACGGCATCGTACTCGGCAGGATTGCGAGCCCCGTCGCAATAGACGACCACCGGACTATCCGCAAAACCATCGCATCGGATCAATGTCGCCAGGGTATTCCGCAAATGCTCCGGACGGCGATAGGCGAAAACGACAATGGGTGCAGGAGCGCTCAATGTGTTCCTTTGTTGTCGATGCACTCGTTCAACCATATCTGCGTCGATACCAGCTTGTACAAGTGGTGCTCCGCACCGATTACACCCCGTCTGTTGCGTTCCATCAAGCGACGGATTTTGCCCGGGTCGCACCATTGGTGCAATGGATTATCCGGTTTCAGCAACAAGCCTTCAATCTCCCGCCCCTGGCTGGAGGCAAGCCATTTGCCGACAGGGGTCGGATACCCCTTCTTGTCGGGACGGTTGCCGATCGCGGCCTGGTCATGCGCCCGCAGGAACTCACGCAACACCCATTTGGTTTCACCGCGCTGGAAGCGCAAATGTCCCGGCAAACGGAACATCCATTCGACCAAGCGGTAATCCATGAAAGGATGCCTGGCTTCGACGCCATGCGCCATACTTATCGCATCACCGTAATGCAACAAACCCGGCAGAATATTACGCGCATGGTCGGCAAGCAGACGCTGCCTGACGCGCGCATCCTTCTCTTGGCCCGCCTCGCTCGGAGCCGGTGGCAACGCCACCCCCTCACGCAACAACGATTCAAAGCCCGTGCGCTGCCGATGCCAACTCAATAACGAAGGAGACAATTCCCGCGCCATCCACGCCATCGTCCAGCGCCACGTAAACGTGCGTCGCATCCCGATAAGACGCTGCCAAAGATCGGCGTATGCATCTTGCCCCTTGCGCTGCTGCAGCCGATCCAGCCAGTCGAGCACCGCATATTGCGGATAGCCCGCCAATGCTTCATCTGCCCCTTGCCCCTCCAGCAACACCGGGACACCTTCCTTTCGAGCGCGTTGCATCAAATGCCAAAGAGGATAGACAGCCGGCGAATACCCGGGGCCATCCATATGCCAAGCCACTTTGCGCAAGGTGGGCAGCCACTCCTCCGCCGGGGCCTCGACAGGAATCAACGGTGCGCTGGCCGACTCCGCTGCCTGTCGCGCCCAAGGCAACTCGCCAGCCTCTCCTTGTCCATAGACCGAAGTAAAACACGTCAGCGGAGCCGACGACATCGACCTGGCCGCGGCCAATGCAGCTGTCGAGTCGAGTCCGCCGCTCAAAGTCAGCCCGACCGGCACATCGCTGCGCAAACGCAAACGAACGGCATCGGTAAACAGCTCGTCGAATTGTGCGACGGCCTCCTGTGGCGTCAAGCCAATATCCTCTTCCTCGGGATACTGCCAATAGCGCGTCAGGCGCAAGTCCGCCGTATTCGTCTCATAGATGGCAAAATGCGCCGGCGGCATGACATGAATGCCTTGATAGAACGATTCCCCTCGCGCATAGAGCAGGTTGTTGCCGAGAAAGTCGAGCAGGACCGTTTCGGCCACGGCCCTACGCTCCGGAAATAACGACAGCAGCGCTTTGGGCTCCGAAGCGAAAGCCAGCTCGCCCGAATCGCGACAGAAATAGAGCGGCTTGACGCCGAACCGATCTCGCGCAAGCATCAGCCGTTTGCGCTCAGGCTGCCAGAAGGCGAACGCCCACATGCCATTCAGTCTCGGCAGGGCGGCTTCACCCCATTCGATCAGCGCATGCAGCAGAACTTCGGTATCGGAGTGCCCCACAAAACGATGACCTAGCCCTTCCAGTTGCGTACGCAACTCGACATGGTTATATATCTCACCGTTGAATACGATCGCCGCGCCCGTGGCGGGCTCTACCATCGGCTGGTGCCCGGCTGGGGTCAGATCAAGGATGGACAGGCGACGATGTCCGAATAGCACTCCTGGTGCACTCCAGACGCCACGGTCATCCGGGCCTCGATGAGCAAGCAGATCAAGCGCTTCGCCAAACCGGGCAACATCCTCCGGGGTATGCGGCCACAACCAACCCAATATGCCGCACATTCAAAAATGTTCCCCGTTAGCCACATAGAAAACCGAATTGTAAGTACGTGCAAACTCGCCATACCCCAAACCGATCAGATAGTCGCGAACTGATGCATCCCCACCCCTGGGCGACTGACGAAGCTCTTCCACGATCAACACTCTCGGCCTGAATCTTTGCCAATCGTTCGATTTCAGCACATCCAGATCGAGCCCTTCGACATCAACGGTAAGCAGATCGATGCTTTGCCCTGCCGGCAGATGCTCGCTCAACAAATCGGCGAGCGGTCGCGCGCGGACTTCGAGCCTGGACACGATGGCAAGACCGCTCTTCGTGTACTGTTCGGCAAGGTTTTCATCGAAAGTATTCAAGGCCTTTTCCTTGAATACAAAATATGTCAGGCGAGCATCCTCTAGCGCCACCGCACTCTCGACATTGATGTCCGACGGCCTTAAACGACCGAAACTATCCATGCTCCCAGGCATCGCATCGATATTGACACCCCGCCATCCTCGTCGATAGAGCAGATATGTATTGGAGAAGCGCAGGGGATGATGAGCGCCGACATCGACATAAAATCCTTGCTTCACTCCTGCGAAGATGCGCTGAAGGAGCAAATCCTCCCCCTCCTGAGCATAGCTGACGCGGCCATAGGGATCGATAAATCGCATTGCAACCCGCATGAATCGAGCCACGAGCCGAAACAGCGGGTTCAGTATGATGGTGTCTCTATTCATGCTCATTCACCTTTTGTCTGATTCCGGCAAGCGGTAATGGATCTGAGAATGATTTCTGCAAATCTGTGGGAGCACGCAAGAACAACGAGCTTGCCCATGCATATCGATTGATTGGACCTGGCCCATTGAAATCTATTTGAAAAAAACCATTCGAGCGAAGATAACGATTGGTGTCGACAAACCAATCGCTATTGTCGACCAGGAACATCCCATGAGGCGAAAGAAGTCCGAGCGATTGTTGCGCACACCTGAGTCGCCATTCACCATCGATCACGATGATCTGGAATTCGCCACCTACCTCTTTGATAGCGGAAGCATATTCATCCTCTCCCTCCCTCAGCAGCAGCCTCACATTGCCCGGCAATCGTCCGCGCATGTATTCGTACCACTCCGGGTTATGCTCGACCGCTACGACCTCGGCACACTTCGACGCCCAGAACAGAGTCGAATGACCCGATCCGTATTCGAAGACACGAATATTGCTCAAATCAAATTGACGCAGATACTCAATCAGAGGGTACGAATACCAGGGAAGCGGCGCGTCTTTGGCATCAATCGCCTTCTGCGTCTGCAAGCTCCGATCATAGCCTTGCGCTTTCAGCCATTTCGCGATGAAGTTCACCGCGATTATGAATACAAGCAATTTTGACTTGCGAATCATCCGGAACAATGTGCTTCTCATACCAAGTACTTTCATAATAAAAATGTAGATATTCTGGTTATTTTGCTGCGAAGCCTGCCTTGATTCCCCTCATGGAGAACGCCGCGATCTTCATGGCAAACAGGACTCTGGTTTTTTTGTTGAAAAAATCGAACAAGAATCCCGCGAGCATATAACTTATGACCGTCGCAACCGCAGCACCTATCAAACCGTACATTGGGATCAGCAAAAGGTTCAACAAAACATTGGCGACCGCACCTGAAAATGTCCTATAGAAATCCAGATGCTGGAGGTTTTCATTTGCCAACCAACTTCCACTCGCGACACCCAAAAAAACGAACACGCCAGCCCATATGTTTATCCTGAGAATATCGCCGGCAAGACGATATTCTTCGCCATACAAAAACACAACCAACCAATCGCTTATGAAGGTTGTGGGCACCGCGACCGCTATTGCTATCAACACCATCAATGAGTAGAGCCTTTGCAATCTGGCATAGTAAAGCTCTTCACTAACCTTTTTTGCATTGATTATCGATGGAAAAAGCGATGCGGTAATCACCATCGGTATGAAATACCACACCTCGCTGATCCTAACGGCCACGGAATATATTCCGACCTCCTTATCCCCCATCATTTCCTTGATCATGATTTGATCGATACGCATGTAAATCATGACCACGAGCCCGCTGAAAATTAATGGCCAGCTATCAATAAGTAGCTTTTTCGCAGTGGCGGAATCAAAAGTTCGAAAGAAATTTCCCAGTCGCCGACGACGATAGATTATGAAATACGAAGCTGCCAATGTAATTTGATCGACCAGACTTACGAGCACGAACCATCTGAGATCCCCGTCCACGCACACCAAATAGATCTTCAGCAACGACGAAAGCAAAAGCTGTATCAGCTTGGCAGAAGAGATATATTTGGATTGGACTTGCGATTGAAAATATAAAGCAACCACCTCAAACGACTGAAAGATCATCCCGCTGGCGATTATCAGAATATACAGATTGGCGGTCGTGTCGTTCGACAGCATCACTAGCGCCAGCGAAACAATGGCAAGCGAGAATATCCCGCCGACCAGCTTCAACCAAAACGCCGTTCCCAGTATCTGATTGTACTGACCGGGGTTGTTGACCAGATTGCGCACCACAATACTGTCCAGACCTAAGCGGGCAACAACGCCGAAGATTGCCACAAATGCAATCACATAACTCAGCAATCCGAATTGCTCCGCCCCCAAGTGACGCGCCACCCAAATGCCGACCAACAACTCCGCCGACAGTCGCAGTAACTGCTCGCCCATCACCCAAGAAGTGTTCGCAAAATGTCGCTTAAACCCTTGGTGATTCCGGGCTCTCTGGATAAGAGCTTTAAGGTGGATAAACACCTAGTCCTTACCGAACAGATCCCGACTATAGACCTTGTCCGCCACGTCGCGGATATCGTCGGTGATACGGTTGGCCACGATCACATCCGCCTGCTGCTTGAACTGCGCCAGATCGTTCACCACCCGCGAGCGGAAGAACTCCGGCTCTTTCAGGGCGGGC
>JAUXOL010000021.1 GCA_030682375.1 Gallionella sp.
TGCCGCCCAGCGTCAGCGCCTTCGGCGTGATGTTGGCGGTGGTGTTGGCCTGATCGGTGATCGCATAGTTACCTGCATCGGCCCCGCCATAGCTGCTGGCGAGCGTGACGGTCTTGCCGTTGGCCACGTTCTTGTCCGCGAACGTACCGGTGGCGCTGACGGTGACGGTGTCGCCGCCCACCAGGCCGGTGAGGGTTGCGCCGACCGTGTTGGCGGTCGCCGCCGTCGTTCCGTCGTAAACCTTGTTGTTGCCGACGATGCCGCTGACCGACATCGCTTTCGGCGTGATGTTCGCCGTCGTGCTCGCCTGGTCGGTGATCGCGTAGTTCCCGGCATCCGCCCCGCCGTAGCTGCTGGCGAGCGTAACCGTCTTGCCGTTAGCCACGCTCTTGTCCGAGAACGTGCCGGTCGCGCCCACCGTCACCGTGTCGCCGCCGACCAGACCGGTGAACACCGCGCCCGCAGCGTTCACCGTCGCCGTCGTCGTGCCGTCGTAGGTCTTGTTGCCGGCCGTGATGCCGCTCAGCGTCAAAGCCTTGGCGGTGATGTTCGCAGTGCCGCCAGGCTGGACGATGGTGTAGTTACCGGCGTCGGCTCCGCCCAGCGTATAGCCGGCAATGGTAACCGTCTTGCCGGTGCCGACGTTCTTGTTGGCGAAGGTGCCGCTGCCGGCGCCTCCCACGGTGACCGTGTCGCCCCCCAGAGCGAAAACGGTTGCAGTGCCACTTAAGGTCGCCGTGGTGGTGCCGTCGTAGACCTTGCTGTCGGCGATGATGCCGGTGACCGACAGGCTGGCCGCAGTGATATTGGCGGTGACGCCGACCGGTTGCACGATGGTGTAGTTACCCGCGTCGGCCCCGCCCAGGGTATAGCCAGTGACAGTGACGGCCTTGCCGTTGGCCACGTTCTTGTCGGCGAAGGTGCCGCTGCCGGTGCCGCCGACGGTGACCGTGTCGCTGCCCAGGGCGGTGACGGCAGCCGTGCCGCCCAGCGTCGCAGCGGTGGTGGTGTCATAGGTCTTGTTGCCCGCGGTGACGCCGGTGACGGTGAGGTTGGCCGGGGTGATGTTTGCCGTTGTGGTGGCTTGGTCGGTAATGGTGTAGTTGCCGGCGTCCGCGCCGCCGTAGGAACTGGCGAGCGTGACCGTCTTGCCGTTGGCCACGTTCTTGTCGGAGAAGGTGCCGGTGGCGGAAACAGTAACGGTATCGCCGCCCACCTTGCCGGTAAATACCGCGCCGGCGGTATTCACGGTGGCGGCGGTGGTGGCGTCGTAAGTCTTGTTGCCGACCGTGATGCCGCTGACGGTGATGGCGGCCTGGGTGATATTGGCCGTGACGCCGGTGGGCTGCACGACGGTGTAGTTGCCGGCATCGGCGCCGCCCAGCGTGTAGCCGGTGACGGTGACGGACTTGCCGTTGCCCACATTCTTGTTGGCGAAGGTGCCGCTGCCAGTGCCGCCTACGGTGACCGTGTCGCTGCCCAGGGCAGAGACTGCGGCTACGCCGCCCAGGGTTGCGGCGGTGGTGCCGTCATAGGTCTTGTTGCCCGCGGTGACACCGGTCACGGTGAGATTGGCCGCAGTGATGTTGGCGGTGACACCGACCGGTTGCACGATGGTGTAGTTGCCCGCATCCGCGCCGCCCAAGGTATAACCGGTGACGGTGACTGCCTTGCCGTTGGCCACGTTCTTGTCGGCGAAGGTGCCGCTGCCGGTGCCGCCCACGGTGACTGTGTCGCCGCCAAGAGCGGCGACGGCAGCCGTGCCACCCAAGGTCGCGGCGGTGGTGGCGTCATAGGTCTTGTTGCCTGCGGTGACGCCGGTCACGGTGAGGTTGGCCGCGGTGATGTTCGCGGTCTTGCTTCCGGGTTGATTGCTCAGGTAATAGGTGGCCGTAACGCCGCCAGCCAGCCCTACCGTGCCACCAGCTGAATAGCCGCTGAAGGTCACGGTCTTTCCGGTACCGACATTCTTGGTGTCGAAGGTCGCCGTGCCGGCGGTCAGGGTGGCGCCGGCCGGCGTTCCCACCAGCCCGAATGCCGTCTGCATCGTCGCCGTCGTGCCGCCGTCGTAGGTCTTGTTATTTACGACGCCGGCTGTATCGGCACGCACCAACTGGTAGACATTGAAGGTGCCGCAGAAGGACCCGGTAGCGCAATCGGCCGGACCGTCAGCCTTATAACCCGTCGTCGATGAGGGCGCATTGGTGTAGATGGTGGTGGAGCCGACGCCTTGAGTCGCGATGAGCGAGGTTCCACCGCTAGAGATACCAGTGGCGATATTCACAGTGCCGGTGCCGATGCCGGTGTTGTCGGCGCGCAGAACGATGCTGCCGCTGCCGCCCGCCCCTATCGTATCGAGCCAACCATTCACGTTCACATGGCGGTAGGCGCTCAAGGTCAGCGTGGTCGCGGCGCCCCATTGTACCCAGACATCAGAATTGAGGATGATGTCTCCGTTGGTTCCCGAACCGCCGCTGCTGCTGAGGATGGTGATATTGCCACCTCCCAAGTTAGTGATCAGGGTGGTGTCGAGTATGTCACCCGTTCCACCAGAGTAGATGGTGAAGTCCGTGGGATCGAGCAGCCAGTCGCCGACCTTGCCCTTGGGTGCCAGGGTGTTGACGCGAGTGTTCGCACCGATAGTCAGCTTTTTGCCCGAGGTCTCGACGAAGCCGCCGTCTCCGTCGATCGCCCCGCCGCGAGCGCTGAATGTACCGTCCACCGTGGTGTGACCGTCCGACCAGACCACGATCTTGCCGCCGTTGCCGCCGGTCAGTGCATCGGCATCGATGCTGGCACCGGCGGCGACGTTGGCCGTCTTCGCGTTCTGTTCCGGCCCCTTGCCCTGATAGTTGCCGCCGAAAAGCGCCGTGCCGCCGCCAGCGTCGCCGGAAACGTCTACGCTCGCGCCAGCCAGCACATCCACCTGTCCGCCCAGCACCTTCACCGTGCCGCCGGTCTCTCCCGCACTCTTTCCGGAAGCATCCAGAATGCCACTATTGCTGACTTCACCGATGTTGCCGCCGTCCAGCACGATGGTGCCGTTAACGTTCTGCACGCTGCGCGCCTCGATCACGCCGGTGTTGTTCACCACGCTGGCCAACAGCGCGTTCTTTGCGCCCGCCGACATCAACACCGTGCCGCCGTCGGCTCGGATCAGCCCGCCGTTGGTGGCCTGATTATTCAACGTACTTTGATCCACCTGCATCTTGACCAGCTTGTTGCCGGCAAATGTCAGCGTGACGGCGCTGCCCGCCCCCAGGGCGGCCGTGCCGGAATTCGCAGTGATCGTGCCGGTGTTGCTGACGCTGTTGCCAAGCAACGCGACATAGCCGCCGCGGAGATTGCCCTGATTGACCACGCTGCCGGTGCCGATACCGGCGAAGCTGCGCGCCGCACTGCCCAGGTCGGCGTCGTCGAAGCCCAGCGTGGAGGCGACCAGACCGCCGACGTTGACCTGCGCGCCCGCACCGAACAGCACGCCGTTAGGATTGATCAGGTAGACCTGTCCATTAGCGTTGAGATTGCCCAGTATCTGGCTGCCGTTAGTGTCGAAGATGCGGTTGACCGCGATTGCGGAGGCGGAAGGCTGGACGAAATTGACCGTCTCCTGCGCGCCGACATTGAAACCCTGCCAATTGAGGGAGAGATTCTGGCTGGTCTGGTTGATGGTGGTGACGGTGCCGCTCTGGGCAATGCTACCTGCGCCCAAGACGACCTGCCCGCCGCTCGGCGCGGCCCCTGCGAGCGAGGACAGGGCGATAGGCGAAAGCAGCGCCAGCGCAGCCGCGATGAGTTTGCGCCCGGAAATCGATTTGCCATGCCCCTTGGCATTCTCGGCGACGGCAATCCAGGTATGCGTAACCTCGCTCCAGACCAAACGATAAATGCGGTTCATCGATGCGTGGCGTTTCATGACAGCCATCCCCTAACGGTTATTGATTTTTATATCCACGGAGCCGAAGGCTGACGCATCGGCGCTTGAAAGCCGGGCGATTCTATCTATCACGCACCGGGAAATGAATAGACCGAAATATATAGGCCGATATATATAGGCCGATATATATAGGCATCTCCAAACCCATATGGGGAGCGACTGAAATCGACGTCTTGAACGGAAGGGGAAATTTGGCAGAAACCGCCAGACAACATGTACGGAAACGAGAATCGCCCAACACAACTTGCAGGAGATGCTGACGTTTGCCCTGCGCTAAAAGAAAAAGGGCTAAGCATTTCTGCCTAACCCTTTGATTATTGGTGCGCCCGAAGAGATTCGAACTCCTGACCCCTTGGTTCGTAGCCAAGTACTCTATCCAGCTGAGCTACGGGCGCGTGTAACGCTGTTGTTCCCTTTGCAGGAGCGTCTGATGAAAACGGGCTAGATCATTCCTGATCTAACCCGTGTAATTATTTGGTGCGCCCGAAGAGATTCGAACTCCTGACCCCTTGGTTCGTAGCCAAGTACTCTATCCAGCTGAGCTACGGGCGCATTTTTAGCATTACTGCTGTTACCTTTGGCGGAGAAGGAGGGATTCGAACCCTCGATACAAGTTTAAGCTCGTATGCGTCCTTAGCAGGGACGTGCCTTCGACCACTCGGCCACCTCTCCGAAGGCCGCGCATATTAATGTAAACGTCCGGAAAGGTCAAACTGATTATGCGGGTTATGCGTCTTCCTGATCCAGATCGAAAGCCTTGTGCAGCACGCGCACGGCCAGCTCCAGATATTTCTCGTCGATGACCACGGAAATCTTGATCTCGGATGTGGAGATCATCTGGATGTTGATGCCCTCTTCCGCCAGCGTGCGGAACATCTTGCTGGCGATGCCGACGTGCGAGCGCATGCCGACGCCGACCACGGAGACCTTGGCGGCCTTGTTGTCGCCGACCACTTCGCGCGCACCGATGTGCGGCTGGACCTGATTCTTCAGAATGTCCATCGCCTTGACGAACTCGTTGCGGTGCACGGTGAACGAGAAGTCGGTGGTGCCGTCTTCGCTTACGTTCTGGATGATCATGTCCACATCGATGTTGGCGTCGGAGACCGGCCCCAGGATCTGGTAGGCGATGCCCGGCTTGTCGGGCACGCCCAGCACGGTGATCTTGGCTTCGTCGCGATTGAACGCGATTCCGGAAATGATTGCTTGTTCCATTTTGTCGTCATCCTCAAAAGTAATCAGCGTGCCTTCGCCCTCTTCCGCGAAGCTGGACAGCACGCGCAGCTTGACCTTGTATTTCCCGGCGAATTCCACCGAACGGATCTGCAGCACCTTGGAGCCGAGACTGGCCATCTCCAGCATTTCTTCGAAGGTGATGGTCTTCAGGCGGCGCGCCTCAGGCACCACGCGGGGGTCGGTCGTATAGACGCCGTCCACGTCGGTGTAGATCTGACATTCGTCGGCGCGCAACGCCGCGGCAATCGCCACGCCGGTGGTGTCCGAACCGCCGCGGCCCAGCGTGGTGATGTTGCCATCTTCATCCATGCCCTGAAAGCCGGCGACCACGACCACATGATCGCTCTCCAGATCGGCGCGAATGTTCTGTTCGTCGATGCTGACGATACGCGCCTTGGTGAAGGCGCTATCGGTCAGTATCTTGACCTGACCGCCAGTGTAGCTCTTGGACTTCAGGCCGATCTCCTTCAGCGCCATCGCCAGCAGGCCGATGGTGACCTGCTCGCCGGTGGAGATGATCACATCCAGTTCGCGCGGATCGGGATGTTTCTGAATCTCGTGGGCGAGGCCGATCAGGCGATTGGTTTCGCCACTCATCGCGGAGACCACCACCACGACCTGATGCCCCTGTGCCTTGAATTTCGCGACGCGCCGCGCCACGTTCTTGATGCGGTCGGGATTGCCGACCGAGGTGCCGCCGTACTTCTGAACGATCAATGCCACGATTTTTCCATGCCAGACTTGTTTAAAGTGGGCGCAATTCTAGCTTAAGTGCGCTAAAAAAACGAGGTGGGCAGATACCTGCATTTGCTACACTCCGCCGGAATCACAGTTCCAATTCCCGCATACATCACATGACAGCAATCTCCCCGCGCACCGCCAGCGACTCCGCGACACAGAACCTGATCGCCAACGGCTACCCTCCCGCACTGGCACGCATCTTCGCCGCGCGCGGCATCAGCGACGGCAGCCAGATGGACACCACGTTCGCCGCACTGCTGCCGTTCGACCAGATGAAAGGCATACGCGAGATGGCCCGTCTGCTGGCCGACGCCATCGCCGCGCAGAAGCGGCTGCTGGTCATCGCCGACTACGACGCCGACGGTGCGACTGCCTGCACCGTGGCTGTGCGCGGCCTGCGCAGCCTGGGCGCACTCATCGAATTCATCGTACCCAACCGCTTCGAATACGGCTACGGCCTGACACCGGAGATCGTCCGCTTGGCTGCGGAACTGAAACCGGACATCCTGCTGACCGTGGACAACGGCATCGCCAGCGTAGACGGCGTCGCCGAGGCGAACCGGCTGGGCATGCAGGTGCTGGTCACCGACCACCACCTGCCGGGCGACCAACTCCCAGACGCGGCCTGCATCGTCAACCCGAACCAGCCCGGCTGCAACTTCCCCAGCAAGAACCTCGCGGGTGTCGGCGTGATGTTCTATGTGCTGCTGGCGCTGCGCGCCGAGTTGCGCGAGCGCGGCGCGTTCGAGAAATCCCCCCCAGCCCCCCTTTTGCAAAGGGGGGAGTCCGCCCAATCGGGAGAGCCGAATTTAGCCAATCTGCTCGACCTCGTCGCGCTGGGCACGGTCGCCGACGTCGTGAAACTCGACCAGAACAACCGCATCCTCGTGCAGCAGGGTTTGCAACGCATCCGCGCCGGTCGCGCCTGCGCCGGGATCAACGCGCTGCTACGCATCGCCAAACGCGAACCGGCCAAGACCTCCAGCCTCGACCTCGGCTTCGCCGTCGGCCCGCGCCTGAATGCGGCCGGACGCCTCGACGACATGAGCTTGGGCATCGCCTGCCTGCTGACCGACGACGCAATTGAGGCGGATAGCATCGCCAAAGAACTCGATGCGCTGAACCGCGAGCGCCGCAGCATCGAGGCCGACATGCAGGACAGCGCGCTGGCGACCCTCGAAAACATCGACCCGCAGGAAGGCTACACGCTGTCGCTGTTCGACGAGGGCTGGCACCAGGGCGTGATCGGCATCCTCGCCTCGCGCCTGAAAGATAAGTTCCACCGCCCGACCATCGCCTTCGCCCGCGCCAACAACGGCGAGATCAAGGGTTCGGGCCGCTCCATCCCCGGCCTGCATCTGCGCGACGCGCTGGATTTGGTCAGCAAAAGACACCCTGCGCTGATCAAGAAGTTCGGCGGCCATGCCGCGGCGGCGGGACTGAGCATCGCCGAGGCCGACTTCAACGCTTTCGTATCCGCCTTCGAACAGGCCGCGAGCGAACTGCTCGACGAGCGCGACCTGATCCGCCGCATCGAGACCGACGGCGCACTGGAGCATGCAGACATGACGCTGGAGATCGCCCGCCTGTTGGACCAGCAAGTGTGGGGGCAAGGCTTCCCCGCACCGCAGTTCGACGATGAATTCGCGATCGCGAACCAGCGCGTGGTCGGCGAGAAGCACCTGCGGCTGCGGCTGGAGAAACAAGGGCGGCTGGTCGATGCGATTCTGTTCAACCAAGCCGATCCGCTACCGGACCGGGTGCGCCTCGTGTACAGCCTGGATATCAACGAATACAATAGTAAACAGAGCCTGCAACTAATCGTCCGGCATTGGCAGCCGGAATAAACAAGAGGACATAATGGACTTCGCTCTGCTACAGGAAAACGGCGTGGGAGCGCTGCCCCAGTTTCTCACCAGTCTCGCCATCGGCCTGCTGATCGGGCTGGAGCGCGAACGCAATCCCTCGGCCAAGGCCGGTCTGCGCACTTTTGCGCTGGTCGCGGTGTTCGGCACGCTGTCCGCGCTGCTATCCGACAAGCTGGGCACCCCATGGATGCTGGTCGCCGGGATGATCGCGGTGGCCGGCATGATCGTTGCCGCCTACATCAACTCGCCCACCGAGGAAAACGATCCCGGCACCACCACGGTGATCGCGCTGCTGCTCAGTTACGGTCTGGGCGCGATGATCTGGTACGGACTGGCCACACTCGCCGTGATGCTGGCGATAGGCATCACCACCCTGCTCTATTTCAAGCCGGAACTGCGCGGCATCTCGCAACGGCTGACGCGCCGCGACCTGGTCGCCGTGTTGCAGTTCTCGGTGCTGACCTTCATCGTCCTGCCTATCCTGCCCGACCAGAGCTACGGCCCTTATGGCGCATTCAACCCGCATCAGGCCTGGCTGATGGTGGTACTGATCTCAGGCCTCAGCCTGACGGGTTACGCGGCACTGCAAGTGGTCGGCACTCGCTACGGCGCACCGCTGCTGGGCCTGTTCGGCGGACTCGCCTCCAGCACCGCCACCACGCTGATCTATTCCAAGCATGGCAAGAGCAACCTGGCTATGCAGAGCCTTGCCGCCTCGGTGATCGTCATCGCCAGCATGGTGGTGCTGGTGCGCCTGTTCGTGGTCAGTTCGGTGCTGGCCTACGGCAGCCTGCCTGCGCTGATCCCGCTATTCGCCGGCGGCCTGTGCGCCGGGCTGATCGTCGCCCTGTACAACTGGCGCAAGATGAGCAAGGCAACCGAACTCTACATCCCTGAAACCGCCAACCCGGCGGAACTGCACACCGCCATCGGCTTCGGACTGCTGTATGTGGTCGTATTGCTGTTCACCGCATGGATGGCCGATATCGCCGGTAGCCAGGGTCTGTACGCGGTCGCATTCGTTTCCGGCCTGACCGATGTGGATGCCATCGCACTGTCCAGCCTGCGCCTGCTCAACCTCGGCCAATTGAGCGAACAGCAGGCTGTCATCGCCATCGCCATCGGCTTCCTCTCCAACCTGGCGTTCAAGTTCGGCATGGTCGTGTTCATCGGCGGCTGGGGACTGGCCCGGCAGGTCGCCGTCGGCTTCGCCGCGATCAGCCTGGGCGTGCTGGCCGGGCTGGTTGCGCTATAACGGCTTCACAGTTCATGTAGGTCGAGTTAGACCGCAGGGCGTAACCCGACATGATGCGACCACGACCAGTGTCGGGTTACGCTGCGCTAACCCGACCTGTTCCACCGTCATCCATGTAGTTCGGGCTCCGCGCGACATGATGGACGAAGCCCACCCTACCGATACAGCTTTGAATTCCGTCTTTCAGCCGCTTTGGGTACGCCGTGGTTGTAAGGGGCTAAAGCCACAACAACACACGCAGCGCCGGAATGACGAAGTGGAAGGTATAATCACGCCCCTTTCCGTTTCAGCAAGCGACAACATCATGGAAGCCGAACAGTTAAACGCCATCTCCAACCAGCTGCAAGACTTGGGTCTGCGCAGCGCCGAACTACGGAGGTATCTTTGACTTCGATACCAAACAGGAACGTTTAGTCGAAGTCTGCGAACTCTCCGAAAATCCTGCCATCTGGGAAGATGCCAAGCGCGCCCAGGAGCTGGGCCGCGAGCGCAAGTCGCTGGAAACCGTGGTGCTCGGCCTGACGCAAATCCAGCAGAACCTCGCCGATGCTGGCGAACTGTTCGAGATGGCGCGCGAGGAAAACGACGACGACAGCCTGCTCAGCATCGCCGACGATGTTAAGGACATCGAGAAGCGCGTCGCGGAACTGGAATTCCGCCGCATGTTCTCCAACCCGGCAGACCCGAACAACTGCTTCATCGACATTCAGGCCGGCGCGGGCGGCACCGAGGCCTGCGACTGGGCCTCGATGCTGCTGCGCCAATACCTCAGGTACTGCGAACGCAAGGGCTTCAAGGTCGAGGTGCTGGAAGAAACCGACGGCGACGTCGCCGGCATCCGCAGCGCCTCGCTGAAAGTCGAAGGCGAATACGCCTACGGCCTCCTGCGCACCGAGACCGGCGTACACCGCCTCGTGCGCAAGTCGCCCTTCGATTCTTCGGGCGGCCGCCACACCTCCTTCGCCAGCCTGTTCGTCTATCCCGAAGTGGACGATTCCATCGAGATAGACATCAACCCGGCCGACCTGCGCGTGGACACCTATCGCGCCTCCGGCGCGGGCGGCCAGCACATCAACAAGACCGACTCGGCGATCCGCATCACCCACATCCCGACCGGCATCGTGGTGCAGTGCCAGAACGACCGCTCGCAGCACAAGAACCGCGCCGAAGCGATGTCTATGCTGAAGTCGCGCATGTACGAGGAAGAGCTGCGCAAACGCCAGGCAGAACAGCAGAAGCTGGAAGACACCAAGTCCGATGTCGGCTGGGGCCACCAGATTCGCAGCTACGTGCTCGACAATTCGCGCATCAAGGATCTGCGCACCAACGTTGAAATCGCCAACACGCAAAAAGTGCTCGACGGCGACCTCGACGTCTTCATCGAAGCCAGCCTGAAGCAAGGCGTTTAATTCAAAAGAGAACCCTCATGACCACCGAACAGACTCCCATCCACCAAGACGATAATCAAATTATTGCGGAGCGCCGCGCCAAACTGAACGCGATTCGCGCGCAAGGCGTCGCGTTCCCGAACGACTTCGACCGCAAGCACATGGCGGGCGAGTTGCATGCCGAGTTCGGCGAGAAGACGAACGAAGAACTGGAAGCCGCACCGGTTCAAGTCGCTGTGGCCGGGCGCATGATGCTGAAGCGCGTGATGGGCAAGGCCAGCTTCGCGACGGTGCAGGACACCAGCGGCCGCATCCAGCTGTTCGTCACCAACGACGCCATCGGCGAGGAAGCCCATACCGAGTTCAAGCACTACGACCTCGGCGACATCCTGGGTGCGACCGGCGTGCTGTTCAAGACCAAGACCGGCGAACTGTCGGTGCGCGTGACTCAGATCCGCCTGCTGACCAAGTCGCTGCGCCCATTGCCGGAGAAGTTCCACGGCCTGACCGACCAGGAGCAGAAATATCGCCAGCGCTACCTCGACCTCATCACCAACGAGGACGCGCGCGAAGTATTCAAGAAGCGCACCCAGATCATCCAGGCGATCCGCGAGTTCTTCGTGCGCCACGGCTATCTGGAAGTCGAGACACCGATGCTGCACCCCATTCCCGGCGGCGCGTCGGCCAAGCCGTTCACCACCCACCACAACGCGCTGGACATGCAGATGTATCTGCGCATCGCGCCCGAGCTGTACCTGAAGCGCCTGGTCGTCGGCGGCTTCGAGAAAGTGTTCGAGATCAACCGCAACTTCCGCAACGAGGGCCTGTCGACGCGCCACAACCCCGAGTTCACGATGCTGGAGTTCTACGAGGCGTATCGCGACTACAAGTACCTGATGGACTTCAGCGAGAGCCTGTTCCGCGAAGTCGCGCAGAAGGTGCTGGGCACGACGCTGATCACCTATCAAGGTAAGGAGCTCGATCTCGGCAAGCCGTTCCACCGCCTGACGATGGTTCAGGCGATCCAGAAATATCACCCTCAGTTCACCGACGAACAGCTCAACGACCGCGACTTCGTGGTAAACGAACTGGAAGACCTCAAGGCCAAGTACAAGCCGGAAGACGGCATCGGCGGCCTGCAGTTGTCGCTGTTCGAGGAACTAGCCGAAGGACATCTGTTCGAGCCGACCTTCATCGTCGACTACCCGGTCGAGGTCTCGCCGCTGGCGCGCAGCAGCGACAAGAACCCAGAGATCACCGAGCGTTTCGAACTGTTCATCGTCGGCCGCGAGATCGCCAACGGATTCTCCGAGCTGAACGACGCGGAAGACCAGGAAGCGCGCTTCGACGCGCAAGTTGCGGCCAAGGATGCCGGCGACGAAGAAGCGATGTTCAAGGATAGCGACTATGTGCGCGCGCTGGAATACGGCCTGCCGCCGACCGCAGGACAGGGCATCGGTATCGACCGCCTGGTGATGCTGCTGACTGATGCGGCGAGCATCCGCGACGTGATCCTGTTCCCGCACATGCGGCCGGAGTGATCTGCCGCCCATGCTGACCGGCGAATCCAAGGAACACCTGCTGCAGCATTACCCGATGCTGCGCGAACTGCCCGCCGCTGAGCGGGATGCGCTGCTGTCCGCCGCGAACGTGATGGACATTCCTGCAGGCACGGTTATCTTCGACGAGAACCAGCCCTGCCAAGGGTTCCCGCTGCTGCTCTCCGGCAGCGTCCGCGTCAGCAAGAGTTCGCCGAACGGGCGCGAGCTGCAGTTGTACCGCGTCGGCCCCGGCGAAAGCTGCATCCTCACCAGCAGCTGTCTGCTGGGGCACTCGCCCTACCATGCGCGCGGCATCGCCGAACGTGATACGCGCATGGCGGTGCTTGCCCCCACGGCATTCAAGACGCTGATCGCCACATGCGAGCCGTTCCGAGACTACATCTTCGCGCTGTTCTCCGAACGCCTGACCGACCTGATGCAACTGGTCTCGGCGGTCGCATTCCAGAAACTTGACCAGCGCCTCGCCGCGCTGCTGGTCGCCAAAGCAAATCCGATCAACACCACCCATCAGGCGCTGGCCGACGAACTGGGCAGCGTGCGCGAGATCGTCAGCCGCCTGCTGAAGAACTTTGCCGAACAGGGCTGGATCAGGCTCGGTCGCGAGCAGATCGAAGTGATCGACGTCCCGGCACTGCAAAGATACGCCGCACTTTAAGCATCCGGCCCGTTCTGTGACTTTCCTCACAGACAGCACCCATTAGCCTGCCTAATATCCGGCCTCGACCAAATTCGGTCGTCATCGGACATAGCCTAATGAAACTCAGCAAGCTCGCACTGCTATCCCTCGCCCTCTGGCTCGCCACGGTCGCGATCTTCGGCTGGTTCTTCGTGCGCGGCAACACCGCGTCAGGCAGCGACAACCGCACCGCTGTCGTACTCGCCCCCGTCGAACGCGACCTGGTGCTGACCGAGATGCGCGGGCTGCTGATCGCCACCCACGGCATCTTGCAGGGCATCAACGCCAACGACATGAAGCAGGTCGCCACGGCGGCCCGTTCCGGCGGCATGAACGCCGCAGCCGACGTCAATCCGGTACTCATGGCAAAATTGCCTATGCCCTTCAAAGAACTCGGCATGAAGGTGCATCACAACATGGACGACATCGCGATCGCGGCCGAAAGCGGCAAGCAGGCTCCCGAAATCATGGGTATGCTGACGGATACGATGTCCAACTGCATCGCCTGCCATGCCTCGTGGCAATTACAGGCAGCTCAGTAATTTTTTCAACCAACAGTAAGGAGACTCAAATGAAAGCAAACGTAGGCGGTTTCGACCGCATCGCACGCATCGTCGCAGGCCTGGTTCTGATCGGCTTGGCTGCAAGCGGCATGGTCGGCGTCTGGGGCTATATCGGCGTCGTTCCGCTGGTGACCGGCCTGTTCAAATTCTGCCCGGCCTATACCCTGCTCGGCATGAACACCTGCCCGATGGACAAGAAATAATCCTTTCTTCCCCCTTGTGCCCGACACTCCCCATCGGGCGTTTTTTTGACTACAGGAGACTCGCATGAAACAACACATCGCCCTCGCCTCGCTGCTGGCACTTTCCGCCAACATCGCATTCGCAGCTGACGACATCGCCAAGTACAAGGACGAAAGCCGCGCCATCATTGGTCCATTCGTCCAGAAACTGGTCGCCGAGAACAAGAAGGCCGTCATGGAAGGCGGCCCCGAGTCCGCGATCAAGGTCTGCAAGGACATCGCGCCTGCCATGGCCGGCGAAGTCTCGCGCATGAACGGCCTGCGCCTCACTCGCGTGTCGCTGAAAGTGCGCAACCCGCTGCTCGGCACGGCCGATGCATGGGAGCAGAAGCAGCTGAAGGAATTCGAGAAGCGCGCCGCCAAGGGCGAGAAGACCGACGCGATGGAAGCCGCCGAGATCGTCAAAGAGCCGAACGGAAAATACTTCCGCTACATGAAGGCCATCGCGCTGCAACCAGGTTGCGTTGCCTGCCACGGCAAGCCGACCGACATCAACGAAAACGTGAAGGCCCGCCTCGCGGAAGACTACCCGCACGATCAGGCGACTGGTTATGAGGCTGGGCAGATCCGCGGCGCAGTCAGCATCAAGCGTCCGCTGTAAAACCTACTGCGCGACTCAATTGCGGCGTTGCGCGGTGTTGGCTTCGGCATCACGCGCTTTGCGCATGAGCCTTCACCGCAACTTCGTTGTCGAAATCCGGGGCCGCGTAGCGGCAAACTGAAAGTACATTCCGGTTTCTGCGCTCCGTGCGCCTTGCACTTGAGCCACTCGCTACGGTTTTCAAACTTCCCGTAAAACGGATACCTCAAACGACAAAGCGCCCGATGGGGAATCCCCATCGGGCGCTTTGCTTTCCGCAGTCCGAGCTTACTTCGAACCCAGCAGGTTCTTCACTGCGGCGATGATATCGCCCGGCAGCAGCACGATCTTGCTGTTCTCCGAAGTGGACAGTTTCTGCACGGCCTGGATGTAGCGGTCGCCCAGCAGGAAGGTCGCCGAGCTGCTGCTGTCCTTCACCGCCTCGCCTATCATGCGCATCGATTCGGAACTCGCCTCGGCGGCGACCTTCTGCGCTTCGGCGTCCTTGCGCGCGGCTTCGAGGCGCGCTTCGGCGTTCAGGATGATCGCCTGCTTCTCGCCTTCCGAACGCGTCACCAGCGCGACGCGCTCGCGTTCCGCGGCGGCCTGCAGCTCCATCGCCTTCTGCATGTTGGGCGAGGGCTTGATGTCCTGTATCTCCACCGACTTGACCGTCAAACCCCAATCGACCGCTTCATCGGCGATGGCCACTTTGAGTTCGGCCTTGATGCGGTCGCGCGACGACAGCGCCTGATTCAGGTCCATGCCGCCGATGATGGAGCGCAGACTGGTCTGCACCATGCTGCGCATCGCCTCGCGGAAATTTTCGATGCCGTACACCGCACGCTGCAAATCGCTGACCTTGATGAAGGCGATGGCGTTGGCGAGAATCACCGCGTTGTCGCGCGTGATGACTTCCTGCTCGGGTACGTCGAGGATGATGTCCTTGGTGGTGACCTTGTAGCTCACCTTGTCGATGAACGGGACGATGATACTGAGGCCGGGACTGAGGATGGAACTGAACCGCCCCAGCCGCTCCACCACCCACTCCTCGCCCTGAGGCACGATGCGTATGCCCTGCCAGAGCACGATGGCGACGGGGATCAGCAGGATTACCAGAAACTCGATCATATTTTTCTCCCGGATTAAGTAATCAATCGGCCTTGCGCTGCACGCGCAGATAATTCCCCACCACCGCGACGACTTCGGCCTGTTCGCCGACTTCGATAGTTTGGTCGGAGATCGCCGCCCACTCGCGGCTGCCCATCACCGGTACGGTGAAGGCTATCGTGCCGTTCTGTTCCGGCGACACCGCAGCCGTCAGGCGTCCGACCTTACCTATGGTGTCATCCTGCGCCTGGCCGACGCGCAACCCCGGCTGCTTCGGCGCATAGTTTCGTTTCCAAATCGTCAGCGACAGCACCGACAACAAGGTAAAGGCGAACAACTGCCCCGCAAGCGGCATGTCCGAAAACAGGAACAGCATGCCCGCGACGCACAGCGCGGCGATGCCGAACCACAGGATGTAGAAAGTCCCGCTCAGCATCTCCACGCTCAGCAGCACCAGACCCAGTATCGCCCACGCCCACACAGCCTGTTCCATCGCATCCTCCCGATATTTTCGGGCGATAGTATCAGAAGATGCCCGCCCGAACGAAGTGGCTATAATGGCTTTCATGAGCGATCAAAACAACCATGCCGAACTGCAGATCACCGGGATGCGCTGCGCATCCTGCTCCGGGCGTCTGGAAAAGAACCTGAATGAGATGCCGGGTACCGAGGCCGTGGTGAACATCGCCACCGAGAAGGCCAGCGTCACCTTCGACCCCGCGGTCACGAGCGTCGATGCCATCATCGCAACCGTCCGCCGCGCAGGGTTCGATGCCCATGAGGCGCGCGACTTCGCCGCCGAGAAGCAGGAACGCGTAGCGATGCTGCGCCGCGAGCGCAACCTGTTCATCGTCTCCGCGTTGCTGACCGCCCCGCTGCTGATCGAGATGGCGCTGATGCTGTTCGGCGTCCACCTGATGATGCCGATCTGGCTGCAATGGCTACTCGCGACGCCGGTGCAGTTCTGGGCTGGCGCTCGCTTCTATACCGGCGCATGGAGCAGCCTGCGCAGCGGCGGCAGCAACATGGACGTGCTGGTCGCGCTCGGCACCAGCGCGGCTTACTTTCTCAGCGTCGCGGTGTGGCTACTCGACCTCGACCAGCCGGTATATTTCGAGGCGAGTGCGACGCTGATCACGCTGGTGCTGCTAGGCAAACTGCTGGAGGCGCGCGCCAAGGGCAAAGCCTCCGCCGCGCTGGAGGCGCTGATCAACCTGCAACCCAAGGTCGCCCATGTCGAGCGCAACGGCCAACTGCTCGACGTCTCCGCCGGATCGCTGCGTCCCGAAGACATCTTCGTCGTGCGTCCCGGCGAGAGCGTGCCGGTGGACGGCGTGGTGCTGGAAGGCACTTCCAGCGTGGACGAGGCGATGCTGACCGGCGAGAGCCTGCCGCAGACCAAGCAGACGGACGCAAAGGTCTACGCCGCGACACTGAACCAGCAGGGTCTGCTGCGCTGCCGCGCGCTGGCGGTCGGCTCGCGCACCCAACTCGCCGCCATCATCCATTTGGTCGAACAGGCGCAAGGCTCCAAGGCCGCGATCCAGAAACTCGCCGACCGCATCTCCGCGGTGTTCGTGCCGACGGTGCTGGCAATCGCGCTACTGACCTTCACCGGCTGGTATCTGGCCGACGCCGGATTCTCCACCGCGCTGATCAATGCGGTCGCCGTACTGGTGATCGCCTGCCCCTGCGCGCTCGGCCTCGCCACGCCCACCGCCGTCGTCGTCGCCACCGGCCGCGCCGCGCATGCCGGGATACTGGTCAAGGACGCCGCCGCGCTAGAACGCACCCACCAGCTCGCGGTGCTGGTCGTCGATAAAACCGGCACACTGACCGAAGGCAAACCCAGCGTCACCGACCTGCTGCCCTCGACCGGCGTCTCACAAGACGAACTGGTGCGCACCGCCGCCGCACTCGCGCAACACTCCAGCCACCCGCTGTCGCGCGCGCTGCTCGACCATGCCGGACAGATCGCATTACCCGAAGCGACGAACCTGCGCGAACAGGCCGGACTGGGCCTGAGCGCCGAACTCGACGGCCAACCCTGCATGCTCGGCTCGCCCGCCTTCGCGCAACAGCAAAGCATCGCGCTCGACGAAGCACAGTTGCTCGCGCTGCAACGGCAAGGAAAATCCGTCATCGCCATCGCGCGCGGCGGCGCGCTGCTCGGCCTGATCGCCTTCGCCGACCGCCTGCGCCCCAGCAGCCGCGACGCGATCGCAAGGCTGCATGAAATGGGTGTACGTGTCGTGATGCTCAGCGGCGACAACCAGGCAACCGCAGCCGCCATCGCCGCACAGGTCGGCATAGCGGAGTTCCGCGCCGAGGTGCTGCCGCAGGACAAGGCCGCGCTGGTGGAAAGCTACAAACAGAAAGGAAAACTCGTCGGCATGGCCGGCGACGGCATCAACGACGCCCCCGCGCTGGCCGCCGCCGACGTCGGCTTCGCAATGAAGAGCGGCAGCGACATCGCGCTCGAAGCCGCCGACATCACGCTGATGCGCAACGACCTCGCCAGCGTCGTCGATGCAATCTCGCTGTCGCGCGCCACGCTGCGCAAAATCCGCCAGAACCTGTTCTTCGCCTTCGGCTACAACGTCCTCGGCATCCCGCTGGCCGCCGCCGGCATGCTGAACCCGATGATCGCAGGCGCGGCGATGGCGCTGAGCTCGGTGTCTGTGGTCAGCAACGCGCTGCTGCTGAAGCGCTGGCGCAGCCCGCTATAATTCCATCATTCAGACAACGCCGGAATCACCCGCCCCGTTTCCAGAGGAAAACAGAACATGCCCAGCATCGTCATGAAACACACCGCGACCGATGCGCACAATTGCGAGATCGAGTGGAACGCGGACTTCGCCAAGATGAAACTGACGCTGCAGGCCGGTTTTATCAGCCCGGGGCTGCTGCACGATTTTTTGTGGCAGTTGCCGCACAAGGACGACCGCTTCGTCAGGACCGGCATCGTGGGCGCGGTGCAGATCACCAAGCGCTTCAATACCCGCATCGAATTGCCCAGCGGCACGATGTTCAAGATACACGCCTACCAGCCCGTCGCGGTCGGCGGCGCGCCGCAGGAGCCGCAGCTGGAATTCTTCGAGGTGGCGCAAGACCCAGCCGACGCTACGGCCGGATAGCGGTTCAGGCAGTGGTGTTGATGTTCTGCCCGAGGTGAGGCGGCAGGTTAGCCGCGCTTTGCTGCGGCGGTTGGGGAATGGCGTTGATCAGCGCCATCGCGGTTTGCGCCTGGATGTCGTTGGCTTTCTTCAGCACGGCGACTCCGACCGCATCGCTGGCGTTCTGCACGAGCGCTGCGCTGGTGTTCATGTTGACGTTCATGACTGCCTCCTTTTTTCAGGTACGCTTCCAGCATACTCCTGTGTGCCGCCGTATATCAACCCTGCGGTCACAGTTGCCAATCCGCCGCGAAGCCAATACCCTGCATACCTGCAGCAGAACGCAAACAAGGAACGAGCATGCATCCCCCACTGAACGACGACGAACTGGACGAACTGGACGATCTCCTGCTGTCGCCGCAAATGCCGCAATATGTGATGGACATCACCATGCTGGACGGTTTCTTCGCCGCACTGGTGCTGCATCCGCAGCCGGTCTCGCCGGAGGATCACCTGCGCTGGGTGTGGGATTCCGAGCGCGGCGAGGACGAGGCGGGATTCGAGTCGCCACAGGACGCGGCGCGCACGCTGGACCTGATCATGCGCCACTACGCCAGCGTGTCGCAAGCCATACGCAATGACCGCTACGAACCGCTGTTCTACCTGTTACCGCAGGACGACGGCAGCGACTTCTACGATGCCGAAGGCTGGTGCTGCGGCTTCATCCTCGCGACCTCGCTGTTCACCGAACCGTGGGATACGCTGTTCGACCAGCGCCCCGACCTCGTCGCACCGATGGAGCTGCTGGGCACCGAGCACGGCTGGAAGATGCTGGAACAAAGCGGCGACGAACGACGCGCCACGCAGGATGCCTACGAATCCATCGCGAACGCGGTGGCGCTGATCTACGAACACTTCCGCGGACCGAGCAAGGCGACTGCCGGGATGGAAGCATACGGCATCCGTTCCACCGCGAACGACGTCGTCTGCCCCTGCGGTTCCGGCAGGAACTTCCGCGATTGCTGCGGCGCGGCACGAACGCTGCACTGACCTCCCATGAGTTTTCGCCTCGGCCTGGACTTCGGCACCTCGGGCGCTCGCGCCTGCGCGATAGCCGAAAACGGTGCGGTCGTCCACGAACAACGCGTCGGCTATACGAATCCGGCGCGACAGACCCCGCAAGACTGGCGTAGCGCGCTGCTCGCACTGCTGAGCGGAATGCCGCAGGACATCGCGGCGAACCTGCAGGGCATCGCGATAGACGGCACGTCCGGCACGGTGCTGCTGTGCGACGAAGGTCTCGCGCCGCTGTCGGACGCGCTGATGTACCACGATGCCCGCGCGCATCTCCATGCCGAACAGCTCGCCTCCATCGCACCGGCCGGACACATGGCACTCAACGCCACCTCCGGGCTGGCCAAGTTCATGTGGCTGACGCAGCACGTCGAACAGGCCGCGTACTTCCTGCATCAGGCCGACTGGCTCACCGCGCTGCTGAGCGGCAGGCCCGGCATCTCCGACTACCATAACGCGCTGAAGACCGGCTACGACGTCGAGGCGCTACGCTGGCCTGACTGGGTGACCGCCCTGCCGCATGCCTATCTGCTGCCTGAGGTGGTCGCGCCAGGCGACGACCTCGGTACGATCCGTCCAGACCTCGCGGCGCGCTTCGGCCTGTCGCCGCACTGCCGCATCCATGCCGGCACCACCGACAGCACCGCCGCATTCATCGCCTCCGGCGTGTCCGAACCCGGCGTCGGCGTGACCTCGCTGGGCACCACGCTGGTGCTCAAGCAACTCTCGGACAAACGCATCGAGGCGCCGGAATACGGCGTATACAGCCATCGCTACGGCGATCTCTGGCTGGTTGGCGGCGCATCGAACGCCGGGGCGGGAATATTGAAAGAGCACTTCGACGAACGGCGGCTCGCCGAATTGAGCGCACGCATCGATGTCACGCAAGACAGCCCGCTGGACTATTACCCGCTAAGCGCCCCCGGCGAGCGTTTCCCGTTCAACGAACCCGGACTCGCACCGAGAATAGAGCCTCGCCCGGCGGACGATGCGGCCTTCCTGCACGGCCTGTTGCAAGGCCTCGCCCGCATCGAGGCCGAGGGCTACGCAAGACTCGAAGAACTGGGCGCTACGCCCTTGCGTGCGGTGATCACCAACGGCGGGGGGGCTACCAACGAAGTCTGGAGAAAACTGCGGGCACGCCTGCTCGGCGTGCCGGTCGGCGTCGCCGCACAAGTGGAAGCGGCTTACGGCAGCGCGCTGCTCTGCAGCGGCGGCTACCGCATGCCCCGCAATGCGGTCTCGAACTGATCGACAGGAACCGGCTTGCCGAACAGATACCCCTGGAAAGCATGGCAACCATGCTGCTCGAGGAACTCGCGCTGCTCCTCGGTCTCCACGCCCTCCGCAATCACGTTCAAGCCGAGCGCGGCGCTCATCGCGATGATGGTCTGCACGATCGCCGCATCGTTGCTGTCGGTGGTGATATCGCGCACGAACGACTGGTCGATCTTGATCTGCGCCAGCGGCAACTGCTTGAGGTACTGCAACGAAGAATAGCCGGTGCCGAAGTCGTCCATCGAGAAGCTCACGCCCAGCGCCTTCAGTTCCGACATCTTCGCGATCGTGTCGTCCACGTTCTCCAGCGCCATGCTCTCGGTCAGCTCCAGCTTCAGCCGTAGCGGATCGATGCCATAGCGCGACACCGCATCGCTGACCTGCGCGACGAATCCGGCCTGACGGAACTGCTTGGCGCTGACGTTGATCGCCAGCTGCAGGTCGCGCGTCGTCGCGTCGTCCTGCCAGGCCTTGAGCCTGGCACAGGCGCTGTCCAGCACCCAGAGTCCGATCTGCAGGATGAGTCCGGTCTCTTCCGCCAGCGGAATGAACTGCATCGGCGACACAAGACCGCGTTGCGGATGCTGCCAGCGCAGCAGCGCCTCGGCCCCGCAGGCATGCCGCGCGGCATCGACCTGCACCTGGTAATACAGGCTGAACTGCCCCGCCTCCAGCGCGGCGCGCAGATCGGATTCCAGCGCCGCGCGCGCCTCGACGGTCGCCTGCATCTCGGGATCGAAGAAACGGATAACGTTGCGCCCGGCCAGCTTGGCCTGGTACATCGCCATGTCGGCCCACTTGAGCAGGTCCTCCACGCTCTCGTCGTGGCTGATGAACAGTGTGATGCCTATGCTGGACGTGCATCGGTGCTCTATCGTCCCGCCGTCCGGCCGCACTATCCGGTAGAGCTGGCCCAGCGCAGCGCGCAGCTTTTCCGCCACCGCCTCGGCATGCTGCACCGATTCGTCCAGGTCACCGCTCAGATCCTCCAGCATCACGATGAACTCGTCTCCGCCCAGCCGGGCGGCGCTGTCCTGCTCGCGAATGGAGGTGGAGATGCGGCGCGCCACTTCGATCAGCAGCAAGTCGCCCGCATCGTGCCCGTGCAGGTCGTTGAGCGTCTTGAAGTAGTCCAGGTCGATGAACATCAATGCGCCATAGCGTTTGCCGCGCGCAGCGGCCGCCAGCGCCTTGCCGAGACGGTCGAGCAGCAAGCGCCGGTTGGGCAGGCCGGTAAGCGCATCGTAAAAGGCCAGGTTGTGGATCTCCTGCTCGACTTTCTTGCGCGCGCTGATGTCCTGTTTCACGGCGATGAAATGCGTGATCCGCCCGCCATCGTCGAATACCGGCGTGATGGTCATCTCCTCATCGTAGGTCGAACCGTCACGGCGGCGGTTGACCAGTTCGCCCCGCCACACATGGCCGGCCAGCACTGTGCTCCACAACTGCCGGTAGAACATGTCGTCCTGCGATCCGGACTTGGCCAGCTCGCGCGGCGTCTGTCCTATCGCATCTTCAGCGGTATAGCCGGTCAGGTCGGTGAAAGCCTTGTTGGCCCAGACGATGCTGCCGTGCGGATCGGTGATCAGCATCGCGTTGGCCGCCGCATCGAGCGCGCTGTCCTTCAGCCGCAAATGGCTCTCCATCGCATAACGCTCGGTGACGTCGTGCACGATGGAGAACAGCAGAGTCCTGCCTTCCACGCTCACCGGCGAGGAATGCACCTCCACCGTGCGGATGTCGCCGCTGGCAAGGCGGTGCGGGAAGATGAAGAAATTGCGCTCCTCGCGCTCGGCGCGCGTGCGTTCCGCGGCGATCTGCTCCGGCGGCAGCATATTGATGCTGGCGATGTTCATCGCGCGCAATTCGGCGACCGGGTAGCCGTAGAAATGTTCGGCCGCCGGATTGGCATCAACGATCGTGCCGCTCACCGGTTCGATCAGCAGCATCGGCGAATCGTGACGCTCGAACATCTGGCGGAAGCGCTCCTCGCTGGCCTGCAGTTCACCGGTACGTTGCTCGACCTTGTCTTCCAGCGTGGCATTGGCGGCCAACAGTTCCAGCGCCAGATGGTCGCGCTCCCGGTAGGCGCCGCCCAGACGTCGGTTGTTGCGCCACAGATAGATCGCTACGGCGAATATCGACAGCGCCAGCAACATCGCCCCTCCCACCAGCCACAACGCATATTTGCGCAACACATCGTGCCAGTCGAAATCGTGCGAGCGAGCGGAAGTCACGCCCATCCGCATGACCACTGCCTCGACCGGCCCGTAGTTGCCGGGCGGCGAGAAGCCGAAATATCCTCCGCTGCGCGCCGCCTCGTCCTCCGGCCCGATGTTCAGCAGCGCCAGCGCAACCACCTTGACCAGATTCTCGGAGACGTCCGGCATCGCGGAGAAAGCCCATTCCGGATACAACCCGGTCGAACGCAACTGGGGAAAGTTTACGTCCGGCTGCAGGCCGACCACCTTGATCTGATCAAGGCGGAGGCTGCCCTCGCGCACCATCGACTCCAGAATACCGGTGCGCACGAAACCGGCATCGGCGCGTCCGGACAGCACCTCATGCACCACCCTGTCGAACGGCATGCCGGTATAGCGCATCGCACGGAGCTCGCCGATATCTATCCCCTGCTTGGACATTTCCCAGCGCTGCATCAGGTAACCGCCGAAGGATTGATCGCTGGTCAAGGCCACTACCTGGCCGCGCAGGTCTGCCAGATCATTGATGTCGTCGCGCTCGGCAAGGGTGAAGATCACGCCGCCGAAACTGCTGACCGGATGGCCTTCCGCCAGCGGCATCAGCGTGGCGATCACCGACAGACCGTGGTCGGCCCGGTTGGTGATGTAATGTTCGGGATTGGTCAGCACGAAATCGAATCGCCGGCGATTGACCGCCATATCTAGATCAGGAAAGAACATCGGCTCGATGCTGAAATGATAGCCCGGCAACTTGGCGTTCAGGTAATCGGCGGTGGCCTGCCAGCGTTGCCTCGTCTGCTCGAGGGAACGGAACGCCAGCACACCGATGCGCACCTCGTGCTCGGCGGCGGCATGCGCGGCATGCCAAGGCAACGCCAGCGACCAGATAGCCAGCACAAATGCCGCCAGCAGATTGCGCGGCATCACGACTCGTCGTCCTGACTCAGCGACGCTTCGAACAGTTCCAGCGGCAGCGGCTTGCCGAACAAGAATCCCTGGAACGCATGACAGCCGTGCTCGTCGAGGAACTCGTGCTGCGCCTGCGTCTCTACCCCCTCGGCGATCACGTTCAGGCCCAGCGCATCGCTCATCGCGATGATGGTCTGCACGATCGCCGCATCGTTGGTGTCGGTGGCGATGTCGCGCACGAAGGAGCGGTCGATCTTGATCTGGTCCAGCGGCAGTTGCTTGAGGTATTGCAGCGAAGAATAGCCGGTGCCGAAGTCGTCCATCGAAAAGCTCACGCCCAGCAGTTTCAGCTCGCGCATCTTGGCGATGGTGTCCTCGACGTTTTCCAGCACCATGCTCTCGGTCAGCTCCAGCTTCAGGTGCGAGGGTTTTGCGCCGCTCTCGTGCAGCGCGCGCTGCACCCTGGCGACGAAATCGGGCTGGCGGAACTGCTTGGCGCTGACGTTCACCGCCAGCGTCAGGTCGCGGGTCAGCGCGTTGCCCTGCCAGGCGCGAAGTTGCGCGCAGGCGGTCTGCAGCACCCACAGGCCGATAGGCACGATCAGGCCGGTCTCTTCGGCCAGCGGGATGAACTGCATCGGCGACACCAGGCCGCGTTGCGGATGTTGCCAGCGCAGCAGCACCTCCGCGCCAAGCGGACGGTGGCGGCCGTCCACCTGTATCTGGTAATGGAGCTGGAACTGGCGATTCTCCAGCGCCAGACGCAGCTCGGTCTCCAGGTCGGCGCGCTCCTCGATCGCCGATTGGGTCTCCGGGTCGTAGAAGCGGATCGCATTGCGCCCCGCGGTCTTGGCCTGATACATCGCGACGTCGGCGTACTTGAGCAAGTCGTCGATACTGTCCCGATGCCCCTTGAACATCGCGATGCCTATGCTGGGCGTGGTGTGATGGGTGCGTTCCTTGAGCTGATAAGGCTGGTTCAGCGCCGCCTGTATCTTCTCGGCCACGCGCTCTGCCTGATTGGCGGCTTGGTCATGTCTTACGCTCAGCGTCTCCAGCACCACGACGAACTCGTCGCCGCCTAGACGCGCCACGGTGTCGCCGTCGCGCACGCAGGCGGTCAGGCGCGCGGCCACCTCGACCAGCAGCAGGTCGCCAATCTCGTGGCCCTTGGTGTCGTTCAGCGTCTTGAAGTGATCCAGATCGAGGAACATGATCGCACCGTGATGATGATTGCGCGCGCTGACCGCGAACGCCTGATGCAACCGGTCGACCAGCAACCTGCGGTTGGGCAGATCGGTCAGCGCATCGTAGAACGCCAGTTGGTGGATCTGCTGCTCGCTCTGCTTGCGCTCGGTGATGTCGAGGATGACGCCGATGATGCCTGTCGGCTTATCGTCGCCTCCGGTCAGCCGCGCCTTGTGGAATATCACTTCATGGGTGCTGCCGTCCGCATGCTTGATGCCGCTCTCGTAGACCTGCACGGATTCCTCACCCTCCAGCAAATCGAGATCCTTGTCCCGATATGTCTGCGAGAACTGTTGCTGGGAAATCTCGAATACCGTCTTGCCGACGATATCCTCCCTGGCCTTACCGATGAAATCGCAGAATGCGCTGTTGCACCCGGTGTAGCGCCCTTCCCTGTCCTTGTAAAACACCGGCACCGGCATCGTTTGCAGCAGCGACTCGCTGAACGCCACGCTATCCCTCAGCGCAGCCTCGCCACGCTTGCGCTCCGAGATATCGAAGAAGGTCGCAACCGCACCCTGGACTTCGCCGTCCTTGACGACGGGATGCGACCAGTATTCGACCGGGAACGACGTGCCGTCCTTGCGCCAGAACACCTCGTTGTCCACCCGTATCTCCTTGCTGGCCGAAAACGCCAGGTACATGCGGCATTCCTGCGCAGGATAAGGGCTGCCGTCCACGCGGGTATGGTGAGTCAGGTTGTGGACGTTCTTTCCGATCAACTCGTCGGCTTCCGCGTAACCCAGCATCGCCAGGCCGGATGCGTTGATGAAGGTGCAGCGGCCTTTCATGTCCACGCCGTAGATCCCCTCGGCCACGGAATCGAGCACGCGCTGCAAAATCTCGTGCGACTCGCGCAGCGATTGCGTCATCGCCTCGGCTTGCTGCTCCGCGCGTTGTTGCAACTCGCCATGCGCCCTTTCCAGCTCGGCCAGCGCCTTCACGCTCTGGCTCGCCATGCGCTGGTCGAACAATGACGCCAGAAGACCGCCGCCGAACCAGAACAGCGAGATCGTCGCCACCAGCAACGCGAGGACGTTGGGTTCTATCGACGAGGCCGCGGAAAGGCACAGACTGCCGGGCTGGATATGCAGGCCCTGCATCGCGGTGTAATGCATGCCCGAGATCGCCACGCCCATGATCATCGCCCCCAGCAGGGAACGCGGCATCGGCCTCATCCGGATGCGCTCGCCCCGGTACATCATCAGCAGAGCGCCCCAAGAGGCCAACACCGCGATCGCCATCGACAGCGCGACGATGGGCGCGGAATAATCTATCGACGGAGACATCTTGAGCGCATCCATGCCGGTGTAATGCATGGTGCCGATACCGGTTCCCATCGCCAGGCTGCCGACCAGCAGACGGAAAGTCGTGATGCGCGCATCGCGCAATACCCGGAATCCCAGCAAGGCGGCCGCGATGGCCGGTACGACGGAAAGCGCAGTCAGGGCCGGATCGTAGAACAGCGGGATAGGCAGATGGAAAGCCAGCATGCCGATGAAATGCATCGACCAGATCGCCGCCCCCAGCGTGATGCCGCCGACGATCATCCACCATGTCGCAGTGCGCCCGCTGCTCTCGCGCATACGTTGGGCATGGGCCAGTGCGGTGAACGAGCCGATCATCGCGACCAGTACGGACAACGCAACCAGCGAGATATTCCAGGAAATGGACAAGACTGTATTTGCAGGCGGTTGATTAATATTCCCCGCCATCCTAACCCAAAACAGTGCTTATCAGGCAACGCGACAGCGACCCGCAAAAGAGTCCGCAGGAAAATCCGTCGTTTCCCGGCGCGTTCGCCTGCCGTTGCGGCTCGCGCCCTCGCTGACGCCCGGATTCCTTTCGGCGTATCAATAAGATACAAGCGCGAAGCACAAGGCTTTATAATCGCGCCCTCATTTTTTCCCGCAAATTTGGAGCTTCTGTCATGTCGAGCCTGTTCAATACCCGCCAGCCCTTCAATCTCGCCAACGGCCGATCCGGCACGCTGTATTCGCTGCCCGCGCTGGAAAAAGCCGGAATAGGCAATATCTCGCGCCTGCCAGTCTCGATCCGCATCGTGCTGGAATCCGTGCTGCGCAACTGCGACGGCAAGAAGGTGACCGAACAGCATGTGCGCGAACTGGCGAACTGGAAGCCGAACGCGGCGCGCACCGAAGAGATCCCCTTCATCGTCGCGCGCATCGTGCTGCAGGACTTCACCGGCGTGCCGCTGCTGGCCGACCTCGCCGCGATGCGCGATGCCGCCGCCAAGGCAGGCAAGGACCCCAAGGTCATCGAGCCGTTGGTACCGGTGAACCTGGTGGTGGACCACTCGGTGCAGATCGACAGCTACAACAACCCGAACGCACTCAAGATCAACATGGAGATGGAGTTCGAGCGCAACACCGAGCGCTATCGCTTCATGAAATGGGGCATGCAGGCGTTCGACACCTTCAAGGTCGTACCGCCCGGCATCGGCATCGTGCATCAGGTGAACCTGGAATATCTGGCGCGCGGCGTGTTGCAGAAGGATGGTGTCACCTATCCCGACACGCTGGTCGGCACCGACAGCCACACCACGATGATCAACGGCATCGGCGTGGTCGGCTGGGGCGTGGGCGGTATCGAGGCGGAAGCCGGCATGCTGGGCCAGCCCGTGTATTTCCTGACACCCGATGTCGTCGGCGTACATCTGAAGGGCAAGCTCAAGGAGGGCGTGACCGCGACCGACCTGGTGCTCACAGTCACCGAACTGATGCGCAAGCACAAGGTGGTCGGCAAGTTCGTCGAGTTCTTCGGCGAAGGCACCGCCGCACTGACCCTGCCAGACCGCGCGACCATCGCCAACATGGCGCCAGAATACGGCGCGACCATGGGCTTCTTCCCGGTGGACGACGTGACCGTGCAGTTCATGAAAAACACCGGCCGCACCGCCGATGAAGTGGATGCCTTCGAGTCCTACTTCAAGGCGCAAGGCTTGTTCGGCATCCCGCAGGCGGGCAGCATCGACTACAGCAGCGTGGTGGAACTCGATCTGTCCAGCATCGAGCCGTCGCTGGCCGGGCCGAAGCGCCCGCAGGACCGCATCGCGCTGTCGAAAATGAAAGAGACCTTCGACACCCTGTTCAGCAAACCCGTCGCCGAGAACGGCTTCAACAAGCCCGCATCCGAACTGGGCAAACGTTACATCACCGCGATGCCCGACCGCAGCGGCAACGTGTGCGTCCCGGTCTCCGGCGGCGGCAAGCAGGACAACGCCAAGAGCAGCAGCGAAATGGAAATGGCTGACGACCACCCGAGCGCATCGGTGCGCTGCGAAACACCGGGCGAGATGCTGCCGCCGGTCGAGATCGGCCACGGCGACGTGCTGATCGCTGCGATCACCAGCTGCACCAATACCTCCAACCCCGGCGTGCTGCTGGCCGCGGGCCTGCTCGCGCAAAAGGCCGTCGCCAAGGGGCTGCGCGTCAAGCCGCACATCAAGACCACGCTGGCCCCCGGCTCGCGCGTGGTGACCGAGTACCTGACCAATGCCGGCCTGATCGAGCCGCTGGCGCAACTGGGCTTCACCGTCGCCGCTTACGGCTGCACCACCTGCATCGGCAACTCCGGCCCGCTGGACGCCCAGCTGGAAGAGACCATCGTCAAGAACGACCTGATCGCCGCGGCCGTGCTGTCCGGCAACCGCAACTTCGAGGCGCGCATCCACGCCAACATCAAGGCCAACTTCCTGGCCAGCCCGCCGCTGGTCGTCGCCTACGCCATCGCCGGCAAGATGAACATCAACCTCGACACCGAGCCGCTGGGTACGGGCAAGGACGGTCAACCTGTTTACCTGAAGGACATCTGGCCGAATAGCCACGAAGTTGCAGCGGTGATGAAGTACGCCGCCGACCCGGCCGTGTACCAGAAGCTGTACTCCGATCTGACCCGCGACCTGCCGCTGTGGAACGCCATCCAAGCGCCCACCGGCGACCGTTACCAGTGGGACGACTCCACCTACATCGCACGTCCGCCGTTCTTCGATGCGGCAACGCCCAAGGTCGGCAACATCAAGAATGCCAAGGCGCTCGCGCTGTTCGGCGACTCGGTCACCACCGACCACATCAGCCCGGCCGGCAGCTTCAAGCCCACCACGCCCGCAGGCCAGTACCTGCAAGGCAAGAACGTCGCGGTAAAGGATTTCAACAGCTACGGCTCGCGCCGCGGCAACCACGAGGTGATGATGCGGGGCACCTTCGCCAACGTGCGCATCAAGAACCTGATGCTGCCGTTGAAGGAAGACGGCTCTCGCGTCGAAGGCGGCTACACGCTATACCAAGGCGAGCAGATGGCGATCTACGACGCCGCGATGAAACATATCGCCGACAACACGCCGACCGTGATCTTCGCGGGCGAAGAATACGGCACCGGCTCCAGCCGCGACTGGGCGGCCAAGGGCACCCAGCTGCTGGGCGTGAAGGCGGTCATCGCCAAGAGCTACGAACGCATCCACCGCAGCAACCTGGTGGGCATGGGCGTGCTGCCGCTGCAGTTCAAGGGCAACGACACCCTCGTGAGCCTGAACCTCACCGGCGACGAGACCTTCGACCTGACCGGCATCGACGACAACCTGAAGCCGCAACAGGACGTGATGCTCACGATCACCCGCAAGGACGGCTGCTCGGAAAGCATCGCGCTTCTCCTCCGCATAGATACGCCGATCGAGGTGGACTACTACAAGAACGGCGGGATTCTGCCGTATGTGCTGAAGGAACTGGTGCAGCAGGATTAACCAGGATTCGTCGCGTGCGGTATACAACAATTTCTGGAGATTAACGATGGGGCTAATGTGGCGCGATCAGTTAAGCGTTGGTAACGATGTGATCGATGCAGATCACAAATACCTGATAGGCATCATCAATGATGTCGAGCTTAACTTGCAGCAAAAGAACCGTGCTGAACTGGCTCTGTCGCTCAAGAAACTTACCGAGTATTCGCTCATGCATTTTACGCTGGAGGAGAAGTTCGCCCAAGCCGTCGGATATACGCGAACCGAGCACTTGAACAACTCGCACAAAACGCTGATGGAACAGCTGGAACAGGCAAAAATCGAGTTTGAAGCGATGGGGGAGGATTGGTCTCCGGAAACTGTCCATCATTTCACCAACCTCTTGCGCAATTGGCTGATAGAACATGTCATCAAGGAAGACCTGATGATGAAGCCTGCAATGCAGAAATACTCGCCCAGTTTCGATCCGAGATGAGTTAGCCCGGATATATAAAGAAGCAGGATCCACTGGCCCATTGCAATGCGCTACACTTGCCCGGACCAGTATCCGCGCAGAGGGGTGATGCCATGACCACCAGACAGGAACGCGATTCCTTCGGCCTCATCGAGGTGCCTGCGGATCGCCTGTGGGGCGCGCAGACGCAGCGCTCGCTGCAATACTTCAGCATCTCGACCGAACGCATGCCGGACGAGGTCGTGCTGGCGCTGGCTGCGGTGAAACGCGCCGCCGCGCTGGTCAACCGCGACCTCGGACTATTGAGCGAGGAGAAGGCCAGCGCCATCGTGCAAGCCGCCGACGAGGTGCTCGCCGGCCGGCATGCCCAGGAGTTCCCGCTGTCGGTGTGGCAGACCGGCTCGGGCACGCAGAGCAACATGAACATGAACGAGGTGCTCGCCAACCGCGCCTCCGAACTGCTCGGCGGTGAACGCGGCATGAGTCGTGCGGTGCATCCGAACGACGAGATCAACCTCGGCCAGTCGTCCAACGACATCTTCCCTACCGCAATGCATGTCGCGGCGGCTACCGCCATTGCGCATCGACTGCTGCCCTCGCTGCGCATCCTGCGCACGACGCTGGCGCAGAAAGCCGTCGCTTTCGCGGACATCGTGAAGATAGGCCGCACCCACTTGCAGGACGCCACGCCGCTGACGCTGGGGCAAGAATTCTCCGGCTACGTCGCGCAACTGGAGCATGCGGAAGCCGCGCTCTCCGCCGTGCTGGAACCGCTGCACCGGCTGGCCGTGGGCGGCACCGCCGTCGGCACCGGGCTGAACACGCATGCCGAATTCGGCGACCGCGTCGCCGCCGAGCTGATGCGTAGCAGCGGCCTGCCTTTCGTCAGCGCGCAAAACAAGTTCGCCGCGCTGGCCGCGAACGACGAGCTGGTGTCGGCGCATGGCGCATTGAAGACGCTCGCCGCCGCGCTGATGAAGATCGCCAACGACGTGCGCTGGCTAGCTTCCGGCCCGCGCTCCGGGCTGGGCGAGATCAGCATTCCGGAGAACGAGCCGGGCAGTTCCATCATGCCGGGCAAGGTGAACCCGACGCAGTGCGAGGCGCTGACGATGCTGTGCTGCCAAGTGTTCGGCAACGACGTCGCGATCAACTTCGGCGGCGCATCCGGCAATTTCGAGCTGAACGTGTTCCGCCCGATGATCGCGCACAACTTCCTGCAGAGCGTGCGCCTGCTGGCCGACGGCATGGCGAGTTTCGAGGAACACTGCGCACGCGGCATAACAGCCAACCACTCGCGCATCGCGGAACAGATGGAACGCTCGCTGATGCTGGTGACCGCGCTGACCCCGCACATCGGCTACGACCGCGCCGCCGAGATCGCCAAGCGCGCGCACCGCGACGGCGGCACGCTGAAACAGGCCGCGATTGCGCTGAACTACGTCACCGAGGACGACTTTGACCGCTGGGTGCAACCGGCGAAAATGGTGCATCCCGGCACGGGAGTAGCGTAGTCCGGTTATCATAACGCCCTCGGTCTCACGCCCCGCCACACTGCTTACGAAAAGATCATCCCATGTCCATCGATATCGACAATGCGGTCAAGGAACTAACCTCCAAGGGCATCAAGCTGCCGCCACAACCCCGTGTGCTGCTGGAACTGCAAAAGAAGTTCGCCGCCGACGATTACACGATGAAGCAACTTGCGACCATCATCTCCGGCGACCCCGGCATCACCGCGATGCTGTTCAAGGCAGTCCGCTCACCGGTGTTCGGCAGCAAGAAACTCGACAACCTAGAGCAGGTGCTGATGGTGATCGGCGTCAAGCAGACCTACAATCTGGTGCAGGCGGTCTCGCTCTCCAGCACTCTATCCGACTCGGCGCGCAAGGCGTTCGAGGTGTTCTGGACCCGCTCTCAGGAGGTCGCGCAGATCGCGGCGCTGATCGCCGCGGAACGCGTCTCGGTATGCAACATCTTCCCCGATCAGGCCTACATGGCCGGCATCTTCCACGAATGCGGCGTGCCGGTGCTGATGCAGCGTTTCCCGGAGTACTGCAGCAGGCTGCATCTGGACAGCGCCTGCTGCTGGCCCAGCCTGAGCGAGGAAGACGAGCAATACCACGTCGACCACAGCAGCATCGGCTATCTGGTGGCGCGCCACTGGAAGCTGCCGGACTTCGTCTGCCAAGCGATCCTGTACCATCACGAGATGCCGCGCGAGGAACACGGCGCTGTGCGCACGCTGGTCGGAATCCTGCAACTGGCGATCCACTACTACCATCGCATCGGCCGGATCGACGATCCAATCTGGTACAAGCTGCGCGACGAGGTGCTGGCCGAACTCGGCATCAGCCCGGACACCGAGCAGGAATACTATGAACTCATCAGCGAGCAGTTCCTGAACTGAAACTCCCCGATGAGAGCTATATGCCGTTTGCGATGATGGAGAAAACACGATGAATGTGTTCGCACATTTGTTCGGCCATGAGTCCAGCCCGCCGACACCCGACCTGCTGCCGGCCATCGAGCGTGCGGTCAACGCCGTGGAGCCGCTGCTCAAACAGGCCGGCGGCTATCCCGATGCCTATCGCGCCCCCATCCAGTCCGCGCTGGAATATGCCCATGCCCTGGCAGCCCAGATACCGGGGCCGGTAGCGATCAACCGCGAGTCCTATGCCCGCGACCCGCTGGTGCATGCGCTGTTCCCCTCGATCGAGTCCGTCACCGATGCGCTGGGCAGCAGCCTGGCCTTGCAGAACCACCTGCGCGCCTCCCCCGCCGATGGAGAGCTGTATGCACTGATGGGCATGCGCCGGATCGAGAAGGCCGTGGTCGGCATGCATCTGACCGGACAAGTGGTGCAACACGACGTGATGCAGGACATGGTCTATTTCATCAGCCACACGATAGAGAACCCGGCAGCCAGCGAAACCCAGGCCCGCGAACTGGTCGCGACGAGCCTGTTCGACCGGCTGATCGGCAAGGTGGCCCAGCGCATCGCCCTGCGCAAACAGGAGAAACAGCGCCTGTTGCTGGAAAAGGACACCTTGATGGCGCGGCTGCACGCGGCCGACGAGCATTCCCGCCCTGCGCTGCAGGAACAGTTGGCGCGCCTGATGACCGAGCTGCAAAGCGCCATCGGCACCCTGGAACTGGATCGCTATCAGGATGATTTCGTCGCGGTGCTGCTCGATCCGGCGCAATACCTGCGCCTGGACCAGACCCCGATCAGGCTGGACAGCATGGGCATACGCCGCGACAACGCGGCCGAGTCCCACGGAGAGACCATCGTGTTCAACGACCTGATCGGCTACGATCGCCGCAACTGGACCGTGACCATGGTGCATTGCACCGACCTGCAGTACGAGGAGTTCGCCAGCAGGCTGGAACGAGCCTACCGCACGCTCACGGTGTGAGAGCCGCAGTTATTCTGAAAAAAGAATACCCGCAGATTACGCAGATTGACGCAGATTTCATGCACTTATGCTCGATAAGCGCCCCGCCTAAAAGGTGTGCCTGATTAACGAGATAGTTTGTTGTTTAATCTGTGTACCCTAAAGGGCACAAGAACCTCTTCGAGGTAATCTGCGGGCTGAATCGGGTTCAAATATCAGGCCGCGATCTTCTTGCACTCGGCGTAGCATGCGGCACAGCTCTCGCCGCATGCCTTGCACTGCTCGTGTTTGGCGGCGTGTTTCTTGCACTCGTCCTCGCACTGTTTGCACACGTCCATCGCGATTGCGGCCATGCGCGCCAGCTGCTTCGAATTCTGGTTGGCCAGTTGCTGCAGCGCGCCGCACACCGCCAGCATCTCGTTCACGGTCCGCGCGCAGGCCGCCATCTCCTTCTCGCCCTGCCCCAGCAACTCGATGCAGTGGTTCAGGCAGACCTCGCCCTTCTGGATACAGTCCGAGATCGCCAGCGTCAATGCGCCGCTCGCCATCGCACCATGCTGGTGTCCGTGGTCATGCGCATGCGTCGCAGCCTGAACGTTTCCCACCATCGCCGCACCGGCCAATGCGATGCCCCCGACCAACAATTCCCTTCTGTTCATGCTTTTCTCCTTTGCTTAAACAATTCTTATTCGTCCTGAACTTCGCGTCCCGGAAACAGTTCGGCAGTGTAGCCGAAGCGACTCATGTCGGTCATCCGCATCGGGTAGAGGATGCCGTCCAGATGGTCGCATTCGTGCTGCACGACGCGCGCATGGAAGCCGCTCACGGTGCGGTCTATCAATGCACCGTATTCGTCGTAGCCCTGATAGCGGATATGCAGGAAGCGCGGCACCGCCCCGCGCAACCCCGGCAGGCTGAGACACCCTTCCCATCCTTCTTCGCTCGACTCTCCCAACGGGGTGACGACTGGATTGATCAGCACGGTATAAGGCACTTCATCGGCATCGGGATAACGCGGATTCTGTCCCCCGTCCTTGTCCGGGGGCGTGCCGAAGATCACCACGCGTAAGCCGACGCCGATCTGGGGCGCGGCCAGCCCCGCACCGTTCAATGCCTCCATCGTGTCGCGCATGTCGCGCAACAAGCCGCGCAATTCCTCGCTGTCGAAATCCCGCACCGGGGCGGCCATCTGCTGCAAACGCGCATCTCCCATGCGCAATACCGTTCTGATGCTCATCTCGCCTCACTCTTACTCAATTCGAAACACACCCTGCCGGGCTGATTGCTGCTCAACGCCAGCCGGTAACCCTGTTGTTCTGCCCAGCGCGCGGCCTGATACAGGCCTATCCCCAGCCCATTATCCGAAACGACGACATTGCGCAGCAAGTTGGCGACCAGCTGTTCCGGGATAGCCGCGCCGCTGTCGCAGACGACCAGACGCAGCGGCGCGATGTGCAGTTCGACGCCGATGGCGATGTCACGCTCGGCCTGTCGTTTCTTCAGCGCGTTTTCGATCAGGTTGTCGAGCACGCAATCGAACAGCGCCGCCGGAATCCCGTTGTCCGGCAGGATGTCCGGCGCATGCCATGCCAGCGACTGATGACTGTTGCGCTGGCACAGGCCGTCCCACCAAGCATTCAGCGCCAGCTGCGGCCCATCGTCCTGCATCTGCGGCTGGCGCAATTTGTTCAGCGTCTGTTCGATACGATGGGTGAGTTGCGGCAGTTGCTGCTGCAACAATTGCTGCGACCGCGCTTCGGGGCTTTGGGCGATCGCGGTCAACGCATGTAGCGACTGCAGCATGTTTTTCAGGTCGTGGGTCAGGCGCGAACCGGTCTCGTACACCGCCTGCAGGCGCGTGATGTCGCGCAGGTTCTGTTCTCGCTGCTTGGCCTGGTAGAAATAACCGATCAGCTGTGCGAGCAGATAGACATGCAGCAGTGTGCTGGGATTCAACGCATGCCTGGCATACAGCGTCAGGCGCAACCCGCCTTCCTGCACGCGCACGTCGTGCGGACTGAATTCGCCGGTCTGACCCGCGCCGTCCGCGGACTGCCATGACAGACCTGAGAGCCACGGCAACTCGCCCAGCAAGGCAACCGCGCGGCGCAGGTAGGAAGCCGCATCCGGCTCGCGCTGCGCGGCCTCGGCCAATTGACTCAGCCAGCTCTCGAACGGTGTGCCGACGCTCAGCAGATAGCGCGAGAAGATCGCCTGCAATCCGCCGAAACCGGTCCTGCGCATCAACGCCGGACTGAAGCGGGGATTCCACAGCACACCGAGCACCAACAGCACCAGCCCGATCAGGAACAGCGTGCGCAACAGCGCTTCAGGATAATCGAGCTGGGCCAGCGTCATGAAGGCCAGGCTGCCGAGCACCACCAGCGCCAGAAGCATGAACAACAGCAGGCTGTAGATGAAATCTACCGCGCGCGCCTCCTCGGGCTGCTCCTTGTGTCCCGGCAGCAGCGCCATCGCCAGCAGCAACAGCGGCAACACGAAGTTCATCATCGCGCGGCCGATCTCTATCGTGAACTCGGCTTCGAACAGGTGCGGCACCACCCACAGCAACAGCACCGCCAGCAGATAAGCTACCACCGCCAGATAAAGCCTTCGCGTCCAGCGATCCCGGAACGCAAACACGCGCGCCCCGACCAACCCGAACAGCCCGATCAGCCAGAAGGCGACCGCCCACCAGTTCAGCCAGTAGGCCATCCCCACCGATGCCAGCGCGATGAAAGCCAGCGCACCCGGCCCCACCTCGCGCTCGCCGCGCCACAACGGCTGCCAGATCAGGAACAGGCCCATGTGTGCGAGCAACAGCGAGCGCGCCCAGGGACTCTCGACCCCGAACAGCAATGCACCGTGCAACAGCAGCAGCATCGCCAACAGCAACCAGCGCGCGCCGTGCAGCGCCCCTCCCGCTCCAAGTGTCAACATTTCGTCACCAACCTGTCAGCATCTTGTCAAAATATCGTTAAGCAATTCAAAACCCTCCGCATATTACCCTCCCTCAGCGCGCAAGAACCTCTCCGCAGCCGGAACGGCGATTGCCGACAACATTGGCATGGCACTTGCTGCGTTTTCAGTACCATTTATAACAAACGGGAGACCATCATGAAACGCCATCAGTCCGGCTTCACCCTCATCGAGATCGCCATCGTGCTGGTCATCATCGGCCTGCTGCTCGGCGGCGTGCTCAAGGGTCAGGAGCTCATCAACAGCGCCAAGGTCAAGAACCTGGCGACCGACTTCAAGAACGTCCCGGTGTTCATCTACGGCTATCAGGACAAATTCAAGGCATTACCGGGAGACGATGCCGCAGTAGTCGCACATGTAAACGGCACACTTGCCACTACACCTGGGGCAGCCACTAATCGCGGCAACGGCATCATCGAAGGTGCATGGAACTCGTCAACCGCCACAGATGAATCCGTACTGTTCTGGCAACATGTGCGCCTAGCAGGACTGGCTCCAGGAGAAACCACCGTTAGCGTTGCTGCAGGCAATACCTACATTCCTAAGAATGCAGTTGGCGGCACGCTCGGTATCACAAATAGTGGTACCAACCTCCCCATTACCGGGCTGAAGGGTTCATATATCGTTTGTTCCAGCAGCATCGCTGGTAAATTCGCCAAGCAACTGGACACTACGATGGATGACAGCAATACTGAAGCAGGTTCCATGCGCGTACTCGACCCTGTGGCTGCCCCAACTGCTATTGCCACCACCGACATTGATGACGACACTCCTTACACCGTGTGCATGGGATTCTGATTAAAAACCCGGCGTGACATTCAAGCCCGCTTCGGCGGGCTTTTTTCATTCCCGGATTTTCAGTCCTCGCTGCAATTCACCACGCACTCCAGGATGCTGCGCACCTGATCCATCGTCGCGGCCGCTGTGGCGTTAACCTTCTCCATATTGATGCCCTGCTTGCTGTCGCCGCGGCCAGCCGCGTAGTTCGCGACCACGGCGATCGTGGCGTATTTCAGCTCCAGCTCCATCGCCAGCGCGGTCTCCGGCATGCCGGTCATGCCTATCATGTCGGCGCCGTCGCGCTCGTAGCGGTTGACCTCGGCGATGCTGTCCAGACGCGGCCCCTGCGTCGCCGCATATACCCCGCCATCCACACAGGGCCGCCCTGCGATAACGGCACTCTTCAGGATGCGGCCGCGCAGCTCCGAGCTGTAAGGCAGCGCAAAATTCGCATTGGTGTAACGCGTGTCGCCGGTATCGAAGTACGTGGCGTCGCGCCCATGGGTGTAGTCGATGATCTGATCCGGCACAACGATGACGCCAGGCGTCAGATCCGGGCGTATGCCGCCGACGGTTGCCACCGAGATGACCTCGCTCACGCCCTGATCGCGCAACACCCACAGATTGGCGCGGTAATTCACCAGATGAGGCGGAATGGTATGCCCGTAGCCGTGGCGCGCCACGAAGATCACCTCGTGATCGTTCAACGTGCCGAACATGAATGCGCCGGACGGCTCGCCGTAGGGCGTGCGCAACACCTGGCGGTGGGTGATCTTCAGGTTGGCCAGTTCGGTCAGACCGCGACCTCCGATGATTGCGAGCATTATCCATTCTCCTTCGTTGCATAAATCGCGGGCAGGTTGCGCCACGCTCCATGAATATCCATCCCGTAGCCGAACACGAAGCGGTTCGGCAGTTCCATGCCGACAAAATCGGCATGTATGGGTTTCGCCTTGCCGTTCTCCTTGTCGGCGAACACCGCGCTGTAGAACGCCGTAGCGCCCAACCCCAGCACGCGCTGCCTGATCGCATGCAGCGTTTCGCCTTCGTCGAGGATATCGTCCAGCACCAGCACCACGCGACCGCGCACGTTCTCGCGCGGCGCGACCTTCCAGTGCAACTCGCCGCCCTGCTGCGCATGGCCGTAACGCGACACATGCAGGTAATCGAAATCCAGCGGGAATTCGAGCATGGGCAGCAGCTGGCCGCTGAACACCACCGCGCCGCCCATCACCGACAGCACCAGCGGATGCTTGCCCGCCAGCGCAGCATTGATCTCACGCGCCACCCGACGCACTGCGTCCTGCACTTCTTCCGCGGAACAGAGCAGCTCGGCCCCGGCCAGGATGTCGCGTGCCTCTGGGTCGCCTATCATCGAACGACCGTCTTCAGGTATTCCGCGAAGCCCTCGCGCAACTCCTCGTGCTTCAGCGCGAACGCCACCTGCGCCTGCAGGTAGCCGAGCTTGGAGCCGCAATCGTAACGGACGCCGTTGAAGCGATAGGCCAGCAAGCGCTCTTCCTGCATCAGCGAGGCGATGCCGTCGGTGAGCTGTATCTCGCCGCCCGCCCCCGGCGAGATATTCTCCAGGTGATGGAAGATGCGCGGCGTCAGGATATAGCGCCCGACCACCGCCAACGTGGACGGGGCAACTTCGGGCTTAGGCTTTTCGACGATGCCGTGCACCTGCTCCACATCCGGCTCGAGGTTGCTGCTGCTGACGATGCCGTATTGCCCGGTATGGGCCCGCGGCACGTCCTGCACGCCGAGGATGGAGCACTGGTGCTTGCCGAACACTTCCACCATCTGCTTGACGATGGGCGGCTCGCCGTCGATCAGGTCGTCGGCGAGGATCACCGCGAACGGCTCGTCCTGCACCACCGGCTTGGCGCACAGCACCGCATGCCCCAGCCCCAGCGGCTGAGCCTGACGGATGTAGATGCAGTTCACATGCTTGGGCACGACTTCCTGCACGATGCGCAGCAGCTCGGTCTTGCCCGCCGCCTCCAGCGTGGCTTCCAGCTCGTAGGCCTTGTCGAAATGATCCTCGATCGCGCGCTTGTGGCGCCCGGTGATGAACACCATGTCGGTGATGCCCGCCGCCACCGCTTCCTCCACCGCATACTGGATCAGCGGCTTGTCCACCACCGGCAGCATCTCCTTGGCGGTCGCCTTGGTCGCAGGCAGGAAGCGGCTGCCGAGACCGGCAACGGGGAAAACAGCTTTCGTAATCTTCTTCACTTCAAATCTCCCTTATCGCTGTGATAACGGAAGCCGTTTCGGCACAGGCTCTGGTACCCGCAAGGGTGAACATCGAGACACTCGATGTTAAACCCGGCACTGCGTGATGGGCGGCCGCAGCCAAAACCGCTTTTGCTTTCTGTTTCATCTTGTTTCCAATTCCTCAAGTTGACTCAGCAACTGTTGCTCGTCCCACACCGGCACGTTCAACTCGCGCGCCTTGTCTAGCTTGCTGCCCGCTTCGGTTCCGGCCACCACGCAATCGGTCTTCTTCGACACCGAACCCGCGACTTTCGCGCCCAGAGCTTCCAGCCGCGATTTTGCCTCATCGCGGCTCATGCTGGCGAGTGTTCCGGTGAGCACGAAGGTCTTGCCGGTCAGCGGCAGCACTTGATCGCTGACGCCCTCATGCTCGTCCCACTCCACGCCATGACGGCGCAACGCATCGACGACTTCGAGATTGTGCGGTTCGGCGAAGAAGGCGCGCAGGCTCTGCGCCACGATGGGGCCGACATCGGGCACCTGCTGCAAGGCAACTTCGTCAGCCAGTATCAGGCGCTCCAGCTTGCCGAAATGGCGCGCCAGATCTTTCGCCGTCGCCTCGCCGACGTTGCGTATGCCCAGCGCGTAGACGAAACGCGCCAGCGTGGTGTGCTTGCTCTTCTCGATGGCGTCCAGCAGATTGAGCGCCGACTTCTCGCCCATGCGCTCCAGATCGGCCAGCGCGGACATGCCCAGGGTATACAGCTCGGCGGGGCTATGCACGATGCCGCCGTCCACCAGTTGCTCGACCAGCTTGTCGCCCAGACCTTCTATATCCATTGCGCGGCGACCGGCGAAATGCTGCAGCGCCTGCTTGCGTTGCGCCGGACAGAACAGGCCGCCGCTGCAACGCCAATCCGCCTCGCCCTCCTCGCGCACGATGGCGCTGCCGCATACCGGGCAATGACCGTTCAGCCGCCGGTACAGATCGAACGGCTCGCCGACATTTGCCGGGCGTCGCTCCAGCACCACGCCGGCCACTTCGGGGATCACATCGCCCGCGCGGCGCACGATCACCGTGTCGCCGATGCGCACGTCCTTGCGCCGCGTCTCGCCCTCGTTGTGCAGCGTGGCGTTGGATACCGTCGTGCCGCCGACAAAAACGGGGGCGAGTTTGGCGACCGGCGTCAGCTTGCCGGTGCGACCGACCTGGATGTCGATGTCGTTCACCACCGTGAGTTGCTCTTCCGCCGGAAACTTGTGCGCCACCGCCCAGCGCGGCTCGCGTGAAACGAAACCGAGTTCTCGTTGCAATGCGAGGCTGTTGACCTTGTACACCACGCCGTCGATGTCGAACGGCAGCGCATCGCGTTTGGCCGCGATGCTGCGGTGGAATTCCGCCAGCGCCTCCGCGCCGCGCACCACTGCACGGTCGGCGCATACCGGCAAGCCGAAGGACTGCAGGGCATCGAGTATCGCGCTGTGCGTCGTGGGCAGCGTCCACCCCCTGACCTCGCCCAGCCCGTAGGCGAAGAACGACAGCGGACGCCTTGCGGCCAGTACCGGATCGAGCTGGCGTATGCTGCCCGCCGCACCGTTGCGCGGGTTCACCAATGTCTGCAAACCCAGCTCGCGCTGCTTTTCGTTATAGCGATTGAAATCCTTGCGCGACATGTACACCTCGCCGCGCACTTCCAGCACCTCGGCGATGCAGTCTTTCAGGTGTAGCGGGATGCAATGGATGGTGCGCACGTTCTGCGTCACATCCTCGCCGGTCTCGCCGTCGCCGCGCGTCGCGGCCTGCTTCAGCACGCCGTGCTCGTAGCGCAGATTGACCGCGAGGCCGTCGAACTTCAATTCGCAGGCGTATTCGATCTCGTCCGCCGCGCCCAGCGCATTCTTCACGCGAGTATCGAAGTTGGAAGCACCGCTGGACTCGGTATCTGTCTCGGTGCGGATCGACAGCATGGGCACCGCATGCTTCACCGGCGCGAAACCGTCCAGCACTTTGCCGCCGACGCGCTGCGTAGGCGAATCCGGCGTCAGCAGTTCGGGATGTTGCGTTTCGAGGACTTGCAGTTCGCGGAACAGCCTGTCGTATTCCGCATCGGGGACGGCGGGCGCATCCAGCACGTAATAGGCATGATTGTGCCGTTCGATCTCTGCGCGCAGTTGCGACACGTTACTGACGAAGTCAGCCGCTTGCGGGAGCAACTGCCCTGCGGTCACTCCCGCACCGGAAGGCTCCGCCTCACCGTGTCGTGACCGCAGCTGCGCGATGCGTGCAGCTACTGCCATCAGGCGAACAGCCTGCGCGCCTGCGCACTGCCGGGAGCGATGCCGTGGTCGACCATCTTCGCCTCGACCTCGACGATCTGGTCGCGGATGCGCGCCAGTCCGGCATCGGTCAGCACCACGCGGTGATCGTCCACCAGGTTGAGCTGCAGTTCGCGGGCCAGTCCGTGTGCCGCGACCAGCATGCGATCGAACTGCACCGCCGGGCTTTCCACGCGCGGCACGTCGAGCAACAGCGTCAGGCCGCGGGTCGTGTGGTTCGCCAGCGTATGGTGCTGGAACGGCATGCTGTCGATGTTGATCAGGCTGAACAGGCTATGGCCGTGCGCGCCTAGCAAGTGGAACGCGCCGTCCGCCTCCAGCGTCAGCCCCTGCAGCGCGGCGGCCTCGGCGATGCGCGTACCGGACAGCAGGCGCTCGCCCGGCACCACCAAGTTGACGCCGACCATCTGGTCGACATCGGCGCAAAAACCGTCCAGCTCGACCGCGTTCTGCTGCGTCTGCGGCACGTCCGGCACGTTCGCATCGGCCTTGATGCGAGCGGCGATGCCCAGCACCAGGTCACGAAAATCCGCCAGCTTCGCGGCGCTCACTGCGCCGCCGCGATCCACCAGTTGCAGCGCGATGCGGAAACGCGAATACAGCATCGTCCCCTCGGCGACCGCCCGCTCCCAACGCGCCCCGGAAGACGGCCCAGCAAGCGTCAGCCCGCACACCAGCACCGGCTTGCCGAAATCGAATTTGCGTTGCCACAGCCCGCTCAACGCCGAGGCCGGCGAAGGCTCGGCGAGATTCAGCTCGACGATGAAATCGCTGCGCAGATCGAGCTGCGCGCAGTTCTCGTCCTGAGGCGCGGGCACCTCGGGTTCAGCCACGGATTCTTCGTGAGTCTGCTCTTCAGTCATGTCCTCGTCGAACGCTTGCTCTTCGGCCCGAGTCTCCTCGAACGAAGATTCCTCCGATGCGGATTCGCCGACTTCCGCCACGACAGGTTCGGCCGCCTCTTCCGCGATGTTCACGAAATGCTCCGTCACGGGTGCGGCAGGACGCTCCGACAGCAAGGCTTCCGGCTCATCCGCCAGTTCCGGCAACGGCCGCGCTGGACTCTCCTGATACAACGCATCCGCATGGGCCGACTTGAACGCCGCGCCGAACTTCTGCCGGTATTTACGCTGCTGCCACCAACCGTAGACATATACCGCGACGATCACGCCAAAACCGATCGCCAACAAGGCCGTTTGTAATTCACTCATGCTCTGGATACCGATATGCGAATGAAAACTCTGTTGGATTATCTCAAGCGCTCAAACCAAGGGCAATTCTGCATTGCTCTTGCCTATCCCTGCCACCTCGCCCAGCGACTTCAGGAAGGCAGACTGTTCGTGCAACTGGTCCAGCGTCTCCGGATGAGGCCTGCCGCGCATCTGCACCAGCCGCGCCTTGCTGACCGCGGGCATCTCCCAGTGCAGCCCCTGCAGCAGCTCGTCCGCCGATTCCGGCTTGTTGCACACCAGCACCATGTCGCAGCCCGCATTCAATGCCGCGGAGGCGCGCTGCACGATGCCGCCGGCGACGGTAGCGCCCTCCATGCTCAGATCGTCGCTGAAGATCACGCCCTCGAAACCGAGCTGGCCGCGCAACACCTGCTTCAGCCAGACCGGCGAGAAGCCCGCCGGGCGATCGTCCACCTTCGGGTAAATCACATGCGCCGGCATCACCGCGGACAGGCCGTAGTCCACCATGCGCTTGAACGGGATCAGGTCGCACATCTCGATATCGACGAACTCGCGCTCGTCCACCGGGATGTCGAGATGAGAATCGGCCTTTACGTAACCATGCCCCGGGAAGTGCTTGCCGACGGTGTGCATGCCACCCTGCTTCAGCCCCAGCAGCAGGCTGTGCGCCAGCTCGGCGATCGCCTGCGGGTCGCTGTGGAAGGCGCGGTCGCCGATCACGCTGCTCTGCCCGTAGTCCACGTCCAGCACCGGCGTGAAGCTGAAGTCCACGCCGCAGGCGCGCAACTCGACCGCCAGCACATAACCGGCCTGCTGCGCCAGATGACGCGCGCGCTGCGGATGTTCATCCCATATCTTGCCGAGCTCGCGCATCGGCGGGATTTTCGTGAAGCCTTCGCGGAAGCGCTGCACTCGCCCGCCCTCGTGGTCCACCGCGATCAGCAACGGCGGCGAGCGCACCGCGCGTATCGCCGCGGTCAGCTCGCACAGTTGCGACGGCGACTCGTAGTTGCGTGCGAACAGGATCACTCCGCCGACCTGCGGATGGCGCAAACGTCGTTCATCCTCTGCGGTGAGCGTCTTGCCCACCACATCCAGCATCACCGGCCCCAAACCCATACACACTCCCTGATTGGCATTATCTCGAATGCGCCGGATTATAAGGCTTTGGCGGGATAAACGCCGTGCGTTGCGACAGAAAAACAGTCCTCTCCAACTCCCGATTCTCCCGGATCAGTCAAAAAGCAGCTCGTCTTCAACGATACGGAAGACGCCGCCTTCCCTTAACTCTGTCGTCGTATAGTGCTCCAGGCCGATACGTATCTCGGCGCCGCCGAAGACCTGTTTTTCCGCGATCACCTGCGCACCGTCGGCAAGGCTGATTTCCTCATTCAATTCGGTCTCTTCCTGCTTGTACACCTCGATCTCTGCACCAAGAGCATCGCGCGTCGCTTCCGCCGTATCGATGGATTCCTGGGGTATGCGGCCAGGATGCTCATGAGTCAACTCAAGCAGCTTGATGATGTCGGCAAGCTTGTGTTCGGCCGCCTCTCTATCCTTGATCACGACGTTCAGGCGTTCGTGCAACCGCTGATCCGCCCCCGCGATGATCACCGTCCTCATACCCGCATCGGAACCGATGTTCTTGGCCTTGACCAGCATGGTGGCACGGGCGATCCCGCCGACGATGTCGCCCTTGCGACTGCTCTCGTCCCCAACGACGATCTGGTGTCCGGCAGTCAGTTCGCTCAGCATGGCGAGGTCGTGAATGAAGATGCCGTTACCCGCAGTGATGTGGGCGTACTGCACGAAACGGGCGGTGCACGAGCCATCGCAGCTGATGGAGGACCGGACGTGCGCGCCCGCGCCCGCATGCAATTCCGAAGCACCGATGATGCCCCCCTTGACGATGATGTCGCCGCCGGCCTCCAGCCGCGAGTTCTCGACCGTGCCATCGACATAGATATCGCCGGTGGCCGTGAGGGTCATGTCGGCATGAACGTCATGTGTCACATGTATCGTTCCGTTGAAGGAGATGTTGCCGGTATGCAGATCGATGTCCTTGATGCTGAAGACCGGCTCCACCGACGCGCTATCCTTCAATGCGGAAGGACTGCCGGAGATCGCAGCCAGCAGCAGGTTCGGATCTTCGGCATCGACGACGACGCCATCCAGCCGGGATGAAAACGAGACTTTTTTTCCGGGCTTCACGGGAATGGCCTTGCCGGTCACGGTCTCCCCAGGCTCACCCTCGATCGGCTCGACTATGCGCATCAGCTTGTCCCCGGCATCCACGGTAACGATGCCGCCGAGATCGCGGAAATCGGCCAGATCATGCTCATCGAGATGGGGATGCCTTTCCTTCATGGCGGGGAACAGGACTTCGAACCTCCCGTCTATGCTGGGTACCGGTGGCCTGCCGCCGGCGATCCGTATGTTGTCGCCGCCTTCGCGTAGCGCCTGATCGATGGCCTCGAGATCCAGCGTGGCAGTGATGCCTATTCTTGCGGCCTCATCCAGAACGCCTTGCCGTTGCGCTGGCTCGCCGCCCTGCGGCAGCGTGCAGCTCAAATAGGCGACCATCTGGTCGGGGGCGATGCGCACCGAGAACTTGCCGTCCAGCGCTTGGCCCACCTCGATCTCGAATGCCTCGCCCGAATTGTATTTCTTCGTCGCCTGCTCGATGGACGTCGGATTTATGCAATATCCGCCAAATCCGGCGGCATCGATGGCTTGCCTGAGATCATCTGGGGTGATGGCAGCGGGAAAGCCTTCGGGGACGAAAGCGGCAATGACCTTGTGCCCTTCCTCGTCCAGATGTATGGACAGATACTTCACAGCAGCGTCCTCAAGCATGGAATTCCCCTATGGTCATACCCCGTTCACAAACCTGGCCGGCCCGAATCCGCCTGAAGTCGATCCGGCCCTACGCGCATTCCAGCACGACGAACGCGACCACCATACCGCGCTCGTCGCTGATCGAAAGATGATGGCCGTTGATGCCGAGCTGGGCAAGATGGGTGCGCAGCAACTCGTCGAAAGTCAGCACCGGACGGCCTAGGCCGTCGTGCGCGACGCCGATGCGTTGCAGCGAGACCGGGTGGCGCAGGCCGCTGCCCACCGCCTTGGCGAACGCCTCCTTGGCGGCGAAGCGCTTGGCCAGCAGGCGCGCAGGGGCGGCGTGGCCTTCCAGCTCGGGCAATTCGCCTGCGCTCAGGATGCGCGCCGCGAAGCGCTGACCATGGCGCTGCCACATTTTTTCAATGCGAGAGAACTCAACAATGTCGGTTCCGATGCCGTGAATCATGCGACCAGCAGCGCCTTCATCTTGCGCACCGCGGCATCCAGCCCGATGAACACCGACTCGGCGACAATCGCGTGGCCGATGTTGAGTTCCACGATCTCGGAGATCGCGACGATGTCCTGTACGTTGTGATAATGCAGGCCATGGCCTGCATTGACCTGCAGGCCTAGTGTGTGGGCATGCGCCGCCGCGGCGCGGATGCGCTCCAGCTCGCGGGCACGCTCCGGCACGCTGTCGGCATCGGCATAGCTGCCGGTGTGCAGTTCTATCACCGGCGCGCCCATGCGGTGCGCGGCGTCGATCTGCTTCATGTCCGGGTCGATGAACAGCGACACGCGAATGCCGGCGGCGGTGCAGCGTTCGGTCGCGGACTTGACCGCGTCGAAATAGCGCACCACGTCGAGCCCGCCCTCGGTGGTCAGTTCCTCGCGGCGCTCCGGCACCAGGCAGATGTCGTGCGGCCTGGTGCGCAATGCGAGATTCAGCATCTCGTCGGTGACCGCACATTCGAGATTCATCCGTGTCTGCAGCATGTCGCGCAGAATCTCGACGTCGCGATCCTGGATGTGGCGGCGGTCTTCGCGCAGGTGCAACGTGATCGCGTCGGCGCCCGCCTCCTCGCAGATCAACGCGGCGCGCACGACGTTGGGGTAGCGCGACCCGCGCGCCTGGCGCAGCGTGGCGATATGGTCGATGTTAAGTCCGAGTTTCATAGTTTTTGCAGGTCCTTGATGAGTTCTCTGGTATGCAACGCCTTGCCGCCGAGATAGTGGTTCAGCAGCATGCGCATCAGTTGTTTGCTCTGCTGCACCGTGGTCGCATCGACGTAATCGTCGGCAGCGATGTCGAGCAGCGTCTTGCCCGCGATCGGCAGCCCCGATTCCGATTCGCCTTCGTCCGGAACCGGGCCGCGCTCGACGATGTAACGATAGCAGACATCCGGGATTATCGGTTCGCCGCTGCGCGCCTCGTGCGTCAACGGCAGCGCGTAGCCCAGTTCCTGCAGCAGATGCTTCTCGAAACAGCGCAGCGTCGCGGCATGGTCGCTCTCGTGCGCCAAACGGTACAGCGTCGCGCGGTAATAATCGAACAACTGCTCGTGCGGGTCGTCGCGCGCCAGCAGGTTCAGCAGCAGCTCGTTCAAATAGAAACCGCACATCAGCGCCGTGCCCTGCAGGTAAGGCTGACCACCCTGCCATTCGGCGCTGTGCAGCGTGCGCACCTCGCCCTTGCCGAACCAGGATAACAGCAGCGGCTGGAAGTTCATCAGCACGCCGCGCAATGCCGACCGAGGCCTGCGTGCGCCGCGCGCCATGATCGCCAGGCGGCCGTGCTGTCGGCTGAACACGTCGAGGATCAGGCTGGTCTCGCGGAACGGATAGCTGTGCAGCACGAATGCCGGTTCGTCCTGATGCTTGTTCGTATGGCTCATGTCCTGCCGCCTGTGAGATAGATAGCCAACTTCCCGATTCCTGTTCTGTTAATGGCCCGGCGCCGTCCGCAACATTTGCCGAAACCCGGGACCGGCTATTGTAAATCATCACGACTTCCCGCCCGTCGTCTTCGCGATACCGCCGCGCTATACTGGGTCTGTCTGGGACGAGTAAAGGGCATCGGCACGAACAAGGAGTATCGACATGGACGAAGCTATCGGCATTGACGAGCGGCATCCGGCGAAATACTGGCATGGGCTGGACGACGGGCGCATCCAGTGCGACCTGTGTCCTCGCGACTGCAAGCTGCACGACGGCCAGCGCGGCGCGTGCTATGTGCGCGGACGCGTCGGCGACCACATGGTGCTCACCACCTACGGGCGCTCGTCCGGTTTCTGCATCGATCCGATCGAGAAGAAGCCGTTCAACAACTTCTACCCCGGCTCCAGCGTATTCTCCTTCGGCACTGCGGGCTGCAATCTCACCTGCAAGTTCTGCCAGAACTGGGACATCTCCAAGTCGCGCAGCTTCGACAAGCTGGCCGACCAGGCCAGCCCGGAGGCAATCGCGCAGGCGGCCGAACGCATGGGCTGCAAGAGCGTGGCGTTCACCTACAACGACCCGGTGCCGTTCGCCGAATACGCGATGGACACCGCCGACGCCTGCCACGCGCGCGGCATCAAGACCGTCGCGATCACCGCGGGCTACATCCACGACCAGCCGCGCCGCGAGTTCTTCGCGAAGATGGATGCCGCCAACGTCGATCTCAAGGGTTTCACCGACGAGTTCTATCTCAGGCTCTGCGGCGCGCATCTGCAGCCGATACTGGACACGCTGATCTATCTGCGCCAGGAGACCGACGTATGGCTGGAACTGACCACGCTGCTGATCCCCGGCCACAACGACTCGGACGATGAGCTGGGCAGGATGAGCGCGTGGATACTGAAGGAGCTGGGGCCGGACGTACCGCTGCACTTCTCCGCGTTCCATCCCGACTACAAGATGCTGGACGTTCCGGCTACGCCGCCGGAGACGCTGGGTCGCGCCCGTAAGATCGCGATGGCCGCTGGACTGCACTATGTGTACACCGGCAACGTGCACAACCGGGAAGGCGACACCACTTTCTGCCCGTCGTGTGGTCATGCCGTGATCGTGCGCGACTGGTACGACATCGAACAGTACCGGCTGACGCCCGACGGTCGCTGCCCGGACTGCGGTGCACAGATCGCCGGGTACTACGAGAAATTCAGCGGCGCGTTCGGTCAGCGGCGCATCCCGGTGGCGATGGGCGGCGCGATCTGAACCGTCCCTATCAGCCCGCCTGACTGGCGGAAACGGAAGCCAGCAGCATGTCGGCGGTCTGCGCCAACAACGCGACATCCAGCGTGCCTATGCATTGCTCGGCCATGTCTATCCCGTCCATCACCGAGGGGCGTTCGCTCTCGGTGATCTCCCAGACGTCGGTCGCGTCGCCGCGCTGACGCACCGCCAGCAGCGTCGCTATGGTCTCATCCAGCGTCTCGATGGCGCCTTCGATCCGGGTCTGCTTCTGCTCCAGCGCCGAGCGCACGACCGAGATCGCTGCCGCCAGCCGCCCGAAGGATTCGACGGTGAAGCGGCCCATGCTGGCGGCCTGATAGGCCGTGCGCATATCCAGCGCATAGATGTCCTTGAGGCCTTGTGTGACAGGAACGCGTAACGGCTTCTTCTTTTTCATCGGTCTTCCTGATTCAAGATTTCGTACTCTAGGAGCGCCAAGCCAACTTGCTCGATATCCGGCCGACTGCGCCACATGGGCTTCAACCCTGTCGCTGCACCCGCGAGGGGTACGCCGACGGGTGCCCGGGGCTTACGCCCCACCCTGTCGCTGCCGGCGCGCCTCGAACAAACAGATACCGGCACTGACCGAGACGTTCAGGCTTTCGACGCTGCCCAGCATCGGGATACGCACCAGCTCGTCGCAGGTTTCGCGCGTCAGGCGGCGCAAGCCCTCGCCTTCCGCCCCCAGCACCAGCGCCAGCGCGCCCTTGTGCTTGAAGCTATGCAAGTCCTGCTCCGCTTCACCCGCCGCACCCACGACCCATATCTCTCGTTCCTGCAATTCGCGCAACGTGCGCGCGAGGTTGGTGACGGTGATGTAAGGCACGGTCTCGGCCGCGCCGCAGGCGACCTTCTCTACCGTCGCGGTGATGCCGACCGCTCTATCCTTGGGCGCGATCACCGCATGCACGCCGAAGGCATCCGCACTGCGCAGGCAGGCGCCGAGGTTGTGCGGATCCTGCACGCCGTCCAGCACCAGCAGCAACGGCGGTTCCTCCAGTGTGTCCAGCACGTCGTCCAGATGCTGCACGCGCCGCGCCGCATCAACCCGCGCCGCCACGCCCTGATGGCGCTCGTTGCCGGCCATGCCGTCGAGGCGTTTCGCGTCCACCGGAATGATGCGCACGCTGTTGGCCTCGGCCAGCTTAATGAAATCGCGCATACGCGGATCGTTGCGCTGGGACTGCAAATAAACTTCGAGCACGCCGTCCGGATTCTGACGGATACGCGAGGTGACGGCGTGGAAGCCGTAGATCAGACGCAGATCAGCCATGCTTCTTCTTTCCGCCGACGGACGCCTTCTTGTGTCCGGACTTCTTGCCGCCGGATTTCCGGGCTTCCGACTTCTGCGCGTCATCCCCACCCTCGTCGTCGGACTCTTCTTCATGGAGCACGAAGTCGACCTTGGTGCTCTCCATGTCCACCTTCACGACGCGCACCTGTACGCGATCGCCGAGGCGATAGCGATTGCCGGTGCGCTCGCCCAGCAACTGGTGCTTGGCAGCGTCGAAATGGTAGTAGTCCTTGCCCAGCTCGGAGATATGCACCAGGCCCTCGACATAGAGGTCGTCCAGCGAGACGAACATGCCGAAGCCAGTGACCGAAGAGACGGTGCCGGTGAACACGCTGCCCAGATGGTCGCGCATGAAGAAGCACTTCAGCCAGGCTTCGACGTCGCGAGTCGCGTCGTCGGCGCGGCGCTCGGTCATCGAGCAATGCGCACCCAGCTCCTCCCACTTCTGCGAGGGCTTGTATTGTTTACCCTGCAGCACCGCCTTGATCGCGCGATGCACCAGCAAGTCCGGATAGCGGCGGATAGGCGAAGTGAAGTGGGTGTAGGCTTCGTAGCCCAGACCGAAGTGACCGACGTTCTCAGGATCGTACTTGGCCTGGCGCAACGAGCGCAGCATCACGGTCTGCAGCAGCCCGGCATCGGGACGGCCCTTGATGCTCTTCAGCAGCTTGGAATAGTCGGCAGCCTGCGGCTCTTCGCCGCCGCCCAGTTGCAGGCCGAACTCCTTCATGAATTCGCGCACCGCTTCCAGCTTCTCCGGCGTCGGGCCTTCGTGGATGCGGTACAGCACGGTGTGCTTGTGCTCGTGCAGGTAGTCCGCCGCGCACACGTTCGCCGCCAGCATGCATTCCTCGATCAGCTTGTGCGCGTCGTTGCGCACCACCGGCACGATCTTCTCGATCTTGCCGGTGTCGTTGAAGATCATCTGCGTCTCTACGGTCTCGAAGTCGATCGCGCCGCGTTTCTCGCGCGCATGCAACAGCTTCTGGAACAACTCGTACAGGTGCTGCAGGTGCGGCACGATGTCGGCACGGCTCTTGGCCAATTCGCCGTCCGGCTGCCCCAGCATCTCGGCGACCTGGGTGTAGGTCAGCCGCGCATGCGAATACATCACCGAAGGGTAGAAACGGTATTTACCGATCTCGCCCTTGCTGCTGACATGCATGTCGCACACCATGCACAAACGATCCACCTGCGGATTCAGCGAGCACAGGCCGTTGGACAGTTCCTCGGGCAGCATCGGAATCACGCGACGCGGGAAATACACCGAGTTGCCGCGCTTGATCGCCTCTTGGTCCAGCGCATCGTTGTTCTGCACGTAATGGCTGACGTCGGCGATGGCCACCACCAGGCGGTAGCCGCCCTTCTCCGGCGCGCAATACACCGCGTCGTCGAAGTCGCGCGCAGTCTCGCCGTCTATGGTCACCAGCGGCAGATTGCGGATGTCCTCGCGCCCCGCCCAGTCTTCTGCTGCAACGACAGGAGAAATCGCCTTGGCCTGCTTCTCCACAGCATGAGGGAACTCGTACGGCAGGTCGTGCTTGCGCAACGCGATCTCGATCTCCATGCCCGGATCGGCATAGTTGCCCAGCACCTGCACGATGCGTCCGATAGGCTGCGCGTGTTTATCCGGATGCTTCATGATCTCCAGGATCACGACCTGGCCGACCTGGGCACCGCCCGCAGCGCCCGGCGCCACCAGGATGTCCTGGCTGATGCGCTGGTTCTCGGCGACAACGAACCAGATGCCGTGCTCTTCGTACAGGCGGCCGACCACGCGGATGTTGACATGCTCCAGCACCTCGACGATCTTGGCTTCCGGACGTCCGCGGCGATCCACGCCGCTCTGCCTCACCATCACGACGTCGCCGTGCAGAACCTTGTGCATCTCCTTCTCGCTGATGAACATGTCGGTGCTGCCGTCTTCCGGCACCAGGAAGCCGAAGCCGTCCGGGTGTCCCTGCACCTTGCCCTTGACCAGGTCGAGCTTGTCCACCACGCAGAGAGCTCGCTTGCGGTTGCGCATGATCTGGCCGTCGCGTTCCATCGCGCGCAGGCGGCGCGAGAACAGGTCTTCCTCGTGATCCTCGATCTGCAGCAGATGCAGCAACTCGTCCTCGTCTACCGGGCCGCCCTGCTCACCCAGGATTTGCAGGATGAACTCGCGACTAGGCAGCGGATGTTCGTATTGCTCGCGCTCTCTGTCGAGGTGAGGGTCCTGCGAACGTAAATTATTTTTCTTTTTCATTGACAACATTTCCTTCAGTAGTTAAAGTGCGCGCCTTCGCATCGCCCAGATGGCGGAATTGGTAGACGCACTAGGTTCAGGTCCTAGCGGTGGCAACACTGTGGAGGTTCGAGTCCTCTTCTGGGCACCAACGACAAAGGCTCGCATTTATGCGGGCCTTTTTCATTTCCCGCCGAACACAAAAAAACAAAGCACGCACCGCAGACATCGCGGTGCGCACCGTAGTTTCGGTACTGCAATTGTTTCCGATATAGCAATTATTCAAGATTTCGTGCACGACGCGACATTCGCAACGGCCAGAGAGCGGCTTATGCAAACGGATGACGCAACACGATGGTTTCGTCGCGATCCGGCCCGGTCGAAACCATGTCCACCGGCACGCTGCACACCTGGGCGATACGCTCCAGATAGTTGCGCGCTGCCTGCGGCAGGTCCTCGTAGCGCTTCACGCCGACGGTGCTCTCGCTCCATCCCGGCATCTCCTCGTACACCGGCTGGCAATCCGCCAGCGCATCGGCCCCCACCGGCAGGATATCGCTATCCACGCCGTTGATGCGGTAGCCGACGCCCAGGCGCACCGTCTCCATGCCGTCCATCACATCCAGCTTGGTGATGCACAGGCCGGATACGCCGTTGATCTGGATCGAACGCTTCAGTGCTGCCGCGTCGAACCAGCCGCAGCGGCGCGCGCGACCGGTCGTGGAACCGAACTCGTGGCCGCGACGGGCCAGGCCTTCGCCGACCGGATCGCGCTTGTCCACCGCATCGTACAACTCGGTCGGGAACGGCCCGGAGCCGACGCGCGTGGTGTAGGCCTTGGTGATACCCAACACGTAGTTCAGCATCTGCGGGCCGACGCCCGCGCCGGCACAGGCCGCACCGGCGATGCAGTTGCTCGACGTGACGTAGGGGTAAGTGCCGTGATCGATGTCCAGCAGCGCGCCCTGAGCGCCCTCGAACAACAGGTTGCTGCCCGCCTGGTTCGCCTCGTACAGCGCGCGCGGCACGTCCATCACCAGCGGCTTGATGCGCTCGCCCAATGCCAGCGTCTCGTCCAGCACCTTCTGAAAATCGACCGTGTCGGCGTGGAAATAGTTCTTCAGCACGAAGTTGTGATAATCCAGCACCTCGCCCAGCTTCGCGGCGAAACGCTCGCGGAAGAAGATGTCCTGCAAGCGGATCGCGCGGCGCGCGACCTTATCCTCGTAGGCTGGGCCGATGCCGCGACCGGTGGTGCCGATCTTCGCGGCGCCCTTGGCCAGCTCGCGAGCCTTGTCGATCGCCTCGTGGTAGGGCAGGATCAACGGGCAGGCCTCCGAGACCTTCAGGCGGCTGTATACGTCGATGCCGGCCTGCTGCAGCTCATCCATCTCCTTGAGCAGCGCCTGGGGCGACAGCACCACGCCGTTACCGATGTAGCACATCACATGGTCGCGCAGGATGCCGGAGGGGATCAGGTGCAGCACGGTCTTCTTGCCGGCTATCACCAGCGTGTGGCCGGCATTGTGGCCGCCCTGGAAGCGCACCACGCCCTGCGAATGGTCTGTCAACCAATCGACAATCTTGCCCTTGCCTTCATCACCCCACTGGGTGCCGATCACTACTACGTTCTTAGCCATTACAAAACTTCCTGTCTATAAATCGAATCCCGTCTCGCCTTGCGAGGTTTACATTACAACGCGACGACTTGCCACTTGCCGTCGCGCAACATCAGCTCGCGGTCGCACTGTAGCTCTGCGCGCAATGCGGCGTCGCCGAGCAGGTCCACCACGACCGCTTCGCCCGCCGCACGCAACTGCGCGATCTTGTCGCGCAACGCAGCATTGTCGAGCGCGGGCGCGCATATCCCCAGCTTAGGCGACTGCACCGTGAGCAAGCTATACAACTGGCGCAAGTCCATGCTGAAACCGGTCGCCGCGCGTGCGCGCCCGAAGCTCTTGCCGAGATCGTCGTAGCGTCCGCCCAGCGCGATCGCGTCGTGACTGCCCGCATGATAGGCGGCGAACACCATGCCGCTGTGGTAGTGATAGCCGCGCAGGTCGGCCAGATCGATGCCCACTTTTGCGACCAGCGGCGTCAGCTTCGCGGAAACGGTGTCCAGATCGTTCAGTGCGGCGACGATGTCGGGATGATTCGGCAGCGCATGGCGCGCGCGCGCCAGCACGTCTGCACAATCGCCATACAGCGTCGGCAACGCCAGCAGCGCATCGCGCACCGGCGCATCCAACGGCTGCACCAGCGTCTGTATCGTCGCGCTGTCCTTGCTCTGCAGCGCGGAGAACAATGCATTCTCAAGCTCGCGATCGAGGCCGGCATGGCGCACCAGCGCGCGAAACACGCCGACATGACCGAGATCGAGATGCACATTATCGACGCCCAGCAAGGCCAGCGCCCGCAGCATCAACTGCTGTATCTCCAAATCGCTTTCGAGACCGCTGTGGCCGTAGAGCTCCGCACCGATCTGCAACAGTTCGCGGGTACGCGTCAGCCCGGCGGGCTGGGTGTGCAGCACGCTGCCCGCATAGCACAGGCGGGCGACGCCCTGACGGTTCAGCAGGTGCGCATCGATGCGCGCCACTTGCGGCGTGATGTCGGCGCGCAACGCCAGCGTGCGACCGCTCAATTGATCGACCAGCTTGAAGGTGCGCAAGTCCATGTCCGCGCTGCCGTCGATCAGCAGCGACTCTGCGTATTCCAGCAGCGGCGGCGCCACCAGCTGGTAACCATGGGTGCGCATCAGTTCGAGGAACTTCGCGCGCATAGCCTCGACGCGCCAAGCCTCCTCGGGCAGCATGTCTTGTATGTGTTCCGGCAACAACCAGTTCGGCATTTATTTAATCCAGTAAATCAGCAGCAGACCGCTCAGCATCAGCGTCAGCCCGAGGAAACGCAGCTGGCCGTCCTGAAACTGCACCAGCTTGCGCAACGTCTCGCGCCAGGCAGAGGGAAACAGGAACGGCATCATGCCTTCGAGCACCAACATCAAACCCAGCGCCATCAACCAAAAATCAAGCACGATGCGACGCTGGCATCACTTGCGGCCCGAGCCCTTCAGGTACTTGAAGAACGAGGAACTCGGGTCCAGCACCATCACGTCGCTCTTGTTCCTGAAGCTCTGCTTGTAGGCTTCCAGGCTGCGATAGAACGAATAGAACTCGGGATTGCGGCCAAACGCGGCGGAGTACAACGCGGCGGCTCTGGCATCGCCCTCGCCCTTGGTCTTCTGCGCGTCGCGATAGGCTTCGGCCAAGATCACTTCGCGCTGCTTGTCGGCATCGGCCTTGATCTTTTCGCCCTCGGCCGCACCGGAAGCGCGCAGTTCGTTGGCGACGCGCTTGCGCTCGGCATCCATGCGGCTGTAGATCGAGGAACTGATCTCCACCGGGAAGTCGACGCGCTTCAGGCGCACGTCCAGCACCTCGACGCCGATCTTGCGCGCATCGGCATCCGCCTTGGTGCGCAGCACTTCCATGATCTTGTCTCGCTCGCCCGACACCACCTCGTGGATGGTGCGCTTGCCGAACTCCTCGCGCATGCTGGAGTTCACCGTCTGCATCAATCGCGTATTGGCGCGCACTTCGTCGCCACCGACGCTGACGTAATACTGCTTCACGTCGATGATGCGCCACTTGACGAAGGAATCCACCAGCACGTTCTTCTTCTCGGCGGTGATGAAACGCTCGGGCTCGGAAGTGTCCAGCGTCAGGATGCGCGAATCGAAATAGCGCACGTTCTGCATCAGCGGAATCTTGAAATACAGCCCGGGCTCGGTCTTGACGCTGACTACTTCGCCCAACTGGAACACGATTGCCCGCTGGCGCTGATCCACGACGAAAATGCTCATGCTCAGCAGCACCAGCACGCCGACCGCGGCTATCAGGATGTTACTCATACTCTTGTTCATTTAGCGTGCCTCCCTGTCGCGGCTCAGCAGCGAATCGCGCGCACGTTGCGCCGCATTGTTGTCGCTCGCCTGGGTGGTAGGTGCCGGTGCGGGCGCTACCGCCTCGCCTGCAGCCGCCGCGCCGCCAGCGACGCGCGTGGTCTCGATCAGCTTGTCCAGCGGCAAATACAACAGACTGCTGCCGTTCTTCTGGTCCACCAGCACCTTGCTGACATTGCTCAGCACCTGCTGCTGCATATCCAGGAACATGCGCTCGCGCGTCACGCCTGGCGCCTTCTCGTATTCGACCAGGATCTGCTTGAAGCGGCTGGCATCACCCTCGGCATTGGCGATCACGCTGGCCTTGTAGCCTTCTGCTTCCTGAATCAGGCGAGATGCGGTACCTCGCGCACGCGGCACGACGTCGTTCGCATAAGCCTGGCCCTCGTTCTTCTGGCGCTCTCTATCCTGACCGGCCTTCACCGCGTCGTCGAACGCGGCCTGCACCTGCTCGGGCGGCTGCGCGTTCTGCATCGTCAGCTTGCTGATCACGATGCCGGACTTGTAGCGATCCAGAATGTCCTGCATCAGTTTGGTCGCGGAAGCCGCCACCTGTTCGCGGCCTTCGTACAGCACGAAGTCCATCTTGCTCTTGCCGACGACTTCGCGGATCGCGGTCTCGGCCGCCTGACGCACGTTCTCGTCAGGCGCACGATTGTTGAACAGGTAATCGGCGGGATCCTTCAGGAAATACTGCACCGCGAACTGGATGTCGACGATGTTCTCGTCGTCGGTCAGCATCAGCGATTCTTTCAGCATCTTGTTCTTGACGTTCTCGCGATAGCCGACCTCGACGGTACGCACCTGGCTCAGGCTGACCACCTCGACCTTTTCGACCGGGAACGGCAGGTGCCAGCGCGGACCCGGCTGGGTCGCCTCGACGAACTTGCCGAAACGCTGCACCACGCCGCGCTGGCTCTCGTCGACGATATAGAAGCCGCTGGCCAGCCAGATCAACCCGGCGATTGCCGCGATCAGACCGATGCTGACGCCGAAGCCCTGACCGGGAGCGCCGCCGGACGGACGACCGTCTTGGCCACCCTGTCCGCCTTTGCCGCCCATCATCGCCGCGACCTTAGCGTTGATCTTGCGCATCAACTCTTCCAGGTCCGGCGGGCCGCCGTTGTCCTTCTTGCCCCACTGCGGATCGTTCAATCCCATGATTCACCTACCTAATTGTTTAGCGGATGCCATTCCTGCACCGGCGCTTCCACCGGTTCGGCATCGCGAATTTCCACCAGAGCGGCCCGCAGATCGTCCAATCCCGCACCCGTCCTGGCACTCAAGCGAATGGTCGCGATTCTACCATATTCGTCCCGTTCGACGCCCGGCGCGACGTCCTGCAGGTCGATCTTATTGAGGATCAATATCTGCGGAATATCCTGCGCGCCGATCTCTTCCAGCACCTTGTTGACCTCGGCCACCTGCGCGTCGCGATTCGCGTTGTTCGCATCGACGACATGCAGCAGCAGATCGGCCTGTATCGTCTCCTCCAGCGTGCTGCGGAACGCGGCGACCAGCGAGTGCGGCAGATGGCGAATGAAACCGACGGTGTCCGACAGCACGACTTCCTGCTCCCGCATACCATCCCGAGACACAGGCTCGCCGTCTTCGCCAACCGGCGTTTCCAGATAGATGCGGCGCGAAGTCGTGTCCAGCGTCGCGAACAACTGATTCGCGGCGTAGACATTGGCCTTGGTCAGGGCGTTGAACAGCGTGGACTTGCCGGCGTTGGTGTAGCCGACGATGGACACCGACAGCACATCGCTGCGATTGCGCGCGCGGCGCTGCACCTGACGGTGGCGGCGCAGCTTTTCCAGGCGCTCCTTCAGCAGGTGCACGCGCTTGTCCAGCTTGCGTCTATCCAGCTCCAGCTTGGTCTCGCCGGGGCCGCGCGCGCCGACCGAGTGCTTCTGCTGCCCCATGTCCATGTTCATGCCGACCAGCCGCGTCGCGAGATAGCGCAGCTGCGCCAACTCCACCTGCACCTTGCCCTCGTGGCTCTGCGCGCGTTGCGCGAAGATGTCCAGGATCAGCATGGTGCGGTCGATCACGCGCCGCTCCAGCTTGGCCGCAAGGTTGCGCATCTGCGCGGGGGAAAGATCGTGATTGAAGATGACGACGCCGACTTCCTCATGCTCGACGAGCAGGTCGGCGATCTCCTGCACCTTGCCGCTGCCGGCGAACAATGCGGGATCAGGGCGTTGCCGCTTGCCCTCGATGATTGCCAGCGTCTGCACGCCGGCAGTCTCGGCCAGCAGGCGTAATTCTTCCAGGCTTTCGGCGTAATCCGGTTCGCCCAGATCGAGGCTGACCAGTACGGCTAATTCAGAACCGGCGGAATTCTGCTGCATTACTCTGCAGCGTCATAATTGATATTGACTGCGCGTGCCGGAACGATAGTGGAGATCGCGTGCTTGTAGACCATCTGCGTGACGGTGTTCTTCAGCAGCACCACATACTGGTCGAACGAGTCGATATGGCCTTGCAGCTTGATGCCGTTCACCAGATAGATGGCTACCTGGACATGCTCCTTGCGCAGCGTGTTCAGAAACGGGTCTTGCAGTTGTTGTCCTTTTGCACTCATGTTATTGCTCTTCTTGGTTGAGGAACGGGTAGGCACTTTACTGGATTCCGGCTCCGCTGTGAACCGTCTCCGTTTATTCGGTCCGATGCTCGCCTGCCACGCCGGGCTTCCACAGCATCAGCAACAAACCCAACAGCCCCATCAGCGCGCTGAAAGAATATAGTGCGCTGGCACCGTAGTGCAGCCAGATCGGGCCGCTCGCCAGGCTGCCCAGCATACCGCCCGCCCCGTAGGTGACACTGCCGAACAGCGCCTGCCCCTTGGACTGGTGCCGCCCGCGAAAGAACTCGTGCACCATCCCGACCGACGCGGCGTGATAGGCGCCGAAGGTCAGCGCATGCAGCACCTGCGCGAACAGCAGCAGCACGACGATATCCACCGTCCAGCCTATCAGCACGAAACGCACCGCCGCTGCCGCGAAGCTGGCCAGCATGATGCGCACATAGCCGAAGCGCCGTACCAGCGCGGGCATCAGGAAGAACACGCCGATCTCGCAGATCACACCCAGCGCCCACAGCGCGCCCACCGCACTCTTCGCATAGCCGTGCTCGACCAGATAGATGGAATAGAAGGTGTAATAAGGCCCGTGCGCGACCGACATCAAGAAGCATGCGCCGAACAGCGCCAGCACCTTGGGCTGCATCAACAACTGTCGAATCGGCAGGCTGTCGGCATGGTGCGGCGCCACCTCGGTCGGCGGAATCTGCCGCGCAAACAACAGAATGCCTATCTCGCACACCAGCCCCGCCCACAGTAGCCAGGCGATAGCGATGTAATCGAACGCATAGCCCAACCCCACCACCGCGACGATGAAACCGACCGACCCCCATGAACGGATGCGCCCGTAATGTTCGGTGTTCTTGCCCAGATAGCTCAACGTGGTCGACTCCACCAGCGGAATCGATGCGCTCCAGAAGAAGCTCATCAGCACCAGTACCAGCAGCAAGCCCCAGAAACTGGTGGTGAAGAACACCCCGACATAGAACACCGCGCTCAAGGACGCCGCCGCAACCACCACCTCGCGGCGCTTGCCGGTATGGTCGGCCAGCCAGCCCCAGATATTCGGCGCGATCATGCGCATCACCGGCTGCGTCGACATCAGAATGCCGATCTCGATGGCGCTGAAATGGATGGATTGCAGGTACAGGCTCCAGTAGGGAGCGAACATCCCCACGAAGGCGTAATAGAAAAAATAGAATCCGGCGATGCGCCAGTGGTAATTCTTGGTGGACATGGCAGGCATGACGACTCGACGGCGAGCATTCTACACGCGAGATTCGAACAGAGCCGGTTTCATATAAAATCCGCGAGCATATGCAAATATGTGCCAAATCTTATGAATACCGCAGGAGCAACCAATGAAAACGCGTTCGCACATCGTCCTTGCATGCATCGTCTTGCTCTCAGGCTGTTCGACGTTAAGCGAGAAGGAATGCCGCACAGCCGACTGGCACCAACTCGGCGTCAGCGACGGCCGGCAAGGCAAACCGGCAAGTTTGCTGAATGATCACAAGGAGTCATGCACAAAATACGGCATCAACCCGAACGAGGAACGATATCTCGCGGGGCGTGAAACCGGCCTCAGACAATATTGCCAGCTCGATAACGCCTTCCGCATCGGCATGAACGGCGAAGAGTACAGCAACGTTTGCCCGCTGGATGTAGACCCGGCATTCCGGCGCAACAATGCGGCAGCGCTGGAAGTCTACAACTCGAAAAAGAAAATCGAAGACATCGACCGCCAGCTATCCAGGAAAGAACATGAGCTATCCGAGAAGGAAACGTCCGACAAGGAAAAGCGCCGCCTCCGCGATGAAATCCGGGATCTGGATCGCAGCCGGGAGCGTGCGCGCAGCGATTTGCATTATCAGGAACGCACGCTAGATCGGCTGATGGACGAATCGAGGTATCGCGGCGAGAATCGCTAAAACATCGAGTTTTCAACCGTAAAGCGCGCCCTGCCGCCATATCAACGACTGTCCGGCGGAAACAGTCGTTCGGCCCGGCCTTCAACTCCGGCCGAAAAAATATTCCCGGCAATCTCTTGAAATCGCTCTCCCCGCCCCAACTAACGGGAAGTCGCCAACAGGAGAACCACATGGAACAGCAGGAAAACACCCCTCAGATCGAACAACAAGCGGATGCCCCGACCTCGGAAGCCGCCGCTGAGAGCAAGACGGAAACCATGCCCAGTCTCGAAGAGATGCTGCAGGCCGCGGAACGCAAGTCGCAGGAACATTACGATGCCTGGATGTATGCCAAGGCCGAGGGCGAGAACATCCGCCGCCGAGCCGCCGACGATGTCGCCAAGGCGCAGAAGTTTGCCGTCGAACGCTTCTCCGGCGAGATGCTGGCGGTGATGGACAGTCTGCAAGCCGGCTTGGCCGTCGAGACCGAGAACGTCGAGAGCTTCAAGAGCGGTATGGAGCTGACGCTGAAGCAGCTTTCCAGCGTGTTCGAGAAATTCAAAATCGTCGAGATCAACCCGCTCGGCGAGAAGCTGGACCCGCACAAACATCAGGCCATAGGCATGATGGACAGCGACCAACCGGCCAACACCGTGGTCAGCGTGATGCAGAAGGGCTACACGCTGAACGAGCGCGTGCTGCGCCCGGCGCTGGTAATGGTGTCGAAAGGCAAGGACTGAAGCTGGTAGCTCGTAGCCGGTAGCTTGTAGCAACACCGGGTTTGGCTACCAGCCACAAGCTACGAGCTACAAGCTCGCTCCCCTCTTGAAATCTGAATTACCCGCCCCATCTTAGGCGACAGCAGTTTTACGAATCAAACCAATTAACTGAAAGGAATAGCATCATGGGAAAAATCATCGGTATTGACCTGGGTACGACGAACTCTTGCGTGGCCATCATGGAAGGCGGCAAGACGAAGGTGATCGAGAACGCCGAAGGCACTCGCACCACTCCGTCCATCATCGCCTACATGGAAGACGGCGAAGTGCTGGTCGGCGCGCCGGCCAAGCGTCAGGCGGTGACCAACCCGAAGAACACGCTGTACGGCGTGAAGCGTCTGATCGGCCGCCGCTTCGACGAGAAGATGGTGCAGAAGGACATCGACATGGTGCCTTACACCATCGTCAAGGCGAAGAACGGCGACGCATGGGTGAAGGTGCGCGACAAGGAAATCTCCGCACCCGAAATCTCGGCGCAAGTGCTGGCGAAAATGAAGAAGACCGCCGAGGACTATCTGGGCGAGCCGGTCACCGAAGCGGTCATCACCGTTCCGGCTTACTTCAACGACTCGCAGCGCCAAGCCACCAAGGATGCGGGCCGCATCGCCGGTCTGGACGTGAAGCGCATCATCAACGAGCCGACCGCGGCAGCGCTGGCTTTCGGTATGGACAAGCAGGAAGGCGACCGCAAGATCGCGGTGTATGACTTGGGCGGCGGCACGTTCGACATCTCCATCATCGACATCGCCGAAATCGACGGCGAGCACCAGTTCGAGGTGATGTCCACCAACGGCGACACCTTCCTCGGCGGCGAAGACTTCGACATGCGCGTGATCGAATTCCTGGTGGACGAGTTCAAGAAGGAAAGCGGCGTGGACCTGAAGAAGGACATGCTGGCTTTGCAGCGCCTGAAGGACGCGGCCGAGAAGGCCAAGATCGAACTGTCTTCCGCGCAGCAGACCGAAGTGAACCTGCCTTACATCACGGCAGACGCGACAGGCCCGAAACACTTGGCCGTGAAGATTACTCGTGCGAAATTGGAAAGCCTGGTCGAAGACCTGGTCGCACGCACCATCGAGCCTTGCAAGATCGCGATGAAGGACGCGGGCGTTTCCGCATCCGATATCTCCGACGTGATCCTGGTCGGCGGACAGACCCGCATGCCCATGGTGCAGGAGAAGGTCAAGGAGTTCTTCGGCAAGGAAGCTCGCCGTGACGTGAACCCGGACGAAGCCGTTGCAGTCGGCGCAGCCATCCAGGGCGGCGTGTTGCAGGGCGAAGTGAAGGACGTGCTGCTGCTGGACGTGACCCCGCTGTCTCTGGGTATCGAGACCATGGGTAGCGTGATGACCAAGCTCATCAAGAAGAACACCACCATCCCGACCAAGGCTTCTCAGGTGTTCTCCACCGCCGAAGACAACCAGAACGCGGTGACCATCCACGTTCTGCAGGGCGAGCGCGAAGTGGCATCCGGCAACAAGAGCCTGGGCCAGTTCAACCTGTCCGACATCCCGCCCGCACCGCGCGGCATGCCGCAGATCGAAGTGACCTTCGATATCGACGCGAACGGCATCCTGCACGTTTCCGCGAAGGACAAGGCGACCGGCAAGGAGAACAAGATCAAGATCCAGGCCAGCTCCGGTCTTTCCGAAGAAGAGATCAACCGCATGGTGCAGGACGCCGAGGTGCATGCCGAAGACGACCGCAAGGCACTGGAACTGGTGACCTCACGCAACCAATTGGATAGCCTGATCCACTCCACCAACAAGTCGATGAAGGAATACGGCGAGCAACTGACCGCCGACGAGAAGTCCGCCATCGACGCCGCGTTGAAGGAAGCCGAAGAAGTCGTCAAGGGCGACGACAAGGATGCCATCGACGCCAAGACCGAAGCGCTGGCCACCGCCGCACAAAAGCTGGGCGAAAAGATGTACGCCGCCGAGCAGGCCAAGGCACAGGGCGGCGACGCCGGCTGCGGCAGCTGCGAGCCGGGCGAACAGTGCAACGACCACAAGAAGGACGAAGGCGACGTGGTCGATGCGGAGTTCACCGAAGTGAAGGACAAGAAGTAAGCTTGTAGCCGGTAGCTTGTAGCTGGTAGCAACTGCGAACCAGCTACAGGCCACAAGCTACGAGCTACAAGCTCAATATGTCAAAAAAAGATTATTACGAAGTGCTGGGCGTCAACCGCGACGCTTCGGACGATGAGATCAAGAAGGCTTATCGCAAGCTGGCGATGAAGCACCACCCCGACCGCAATCCGGATAATCCGAAAGCGGAGGAACACTTCAAGGAAGCCAAGGAAGCCTACGAGACGCTGTCCGACGGGCAGAAGCGCGCGGCCTACGACCAGTATGGTCACGCGGCATTCGAGGCGGGCGGCATGGGCGGCGGCAGTCCGTTCGGCGCCGGTGGCGCGGCAGGCGGGTTCGATTTCTCCGACATCTTCGGCGACATCTTCGGCGGAGCTCGCGGCGGCGCGGGGCGCAGCAATGTGCATCGCGGCGCCGCCCTGCGCTACAACCTGGAGATCACGCTGGAACAGGCCGCACGCGGCACCGAGACGCAGATCCGCGTACCGACCATGGCCGAGTGCGACACCTGCCACGGCTCCGGCGCGAAACCCGGCACCACCCCGACCACCTGCTCCACCTGTGCCGGCCACGGCCAGGTGCGCATGCAACAAGGTTTCTTCTCGATCCAGCAGACCTGCCCGCGCTGCCATGGCAGCGGCAAGCAGATCAACTCGCCTTGCGGAAGCTGCCAGGGTGCGGGGCGCATCAAGCAGCACAAGACGCTTGCGGTGAAGATCCCGGCCGGCGTGGACAACGACGACCGCATCCGGCTCTCCGGCGAAGGCGAGCATGGCGTCAACGGCGGCCCCGCCGGCGACCTGTATGTGGTCATCCACATCAAGCCGCATGCCGTGTTCCAGCGCGACCACAACGACCTGCACTGCGAGATGCCGATCAGTTTCGCCACCGCGGCGCTGGGCGGCGAGATCGAGATCCCCACGCTGGATGGCAAGGCTCTCATCAAGATTCCCGCAGAAACGCAAAGCGGCAGACAGTTCCGCCTGCGCGGCAAGGGCATCAAAGGCGTGCGCAGCAGTAGCCACGGCGACCTGCACTGCCACGTGATCGTGGAGACCCCGGTCAACCTGACCGAACGCCAGAAGGAACTGCTGCGTGAGTTCGAGGCGATCAATGATGCGGACAGCGGTCACCACAACCCGCGTGCCAAGTCCTGGATGGACAAGGTCAAGGACTTCTTCGCTCAATAATCGAGTTCCTTGACCTTGCGGTGAAGACTAACTTGCGCAGCAAGTTAAGGGCGCAAGCCCGGTCCTAGCCATAAGGTGAAAGACTTTTTCGCACAGTAGTGCGAAAAATCTTTCACCTTACGGTGGAGGCTAACCTGCTTGCAGGTTAAGCAGCTCAACGGGCTGCGGCCGGAACCACAAGGTCAAGGACTTCTTCGCTCAATAAGCCGAGAAATCACCTTGTAGCGCAAGCCAACGCAACAGCAATTAAAAAGACCAGTTCCGCCTTCGGCCGAGCTGGTCTTTTTCTTCTACAACTTACCCGACTATCCCAACTCCACCCCGAGGGCGGTTGCCTCACGCCTCCTTCACCCGATACCACGCTGCATACAGCGCAGGCAGAAACAAACAGGTCAGCAGCGTCGCGACGACCAAACCGCCCATGATGGACACGGCCATCGGCCCCCAGAACACCTGGCGGGTCAGCGGGATCATCGCGAGTATCGCGGCGGCGGCGGTCAGCGTGATCGGGCGGAATCGGCGCACGGTGGAGCCGACAATGGCCTCCCACTGGGTCTTTCCCGCCTCCTCGTCCTGTCGGATCTGGTCCACCAGGATCACCGAGTTGCGCATGATCATCCCCGCCAGCGCGATGAAGCCCAGGTTGGCGACGAAGCCGAACGGCACCTGAAACACCAGCAGCGCGAGTGCCACGCCGATCAGGCCTAGCGGCGCGGTCAGCAGCACCATCACCGTGCGGCTGATGCTCTGCAACTGCATCATCAGCAGCGTGATCACGCCGACCAGCATCAGCGGCATCACCGCCTTGATCGCGTTCTCGCCCTTCGCGGATTCCTCCACGCTGCCGCCCATCTCGATGCGGTAGCCGGTCGGCAATTTAGCGCGCAACTCGTCGAACTGCTTGTCGAGTTCGACCGACACCGTCGCCGGTTGCACCTTGTCCGCCATGTCGGCGCGCACGGTCATCGTCGGCAGGCGGTTGCGCCGCCAGATGATGCCCTCCTCCTGCACCGGCACGAGCTTTGCGACCTGCGCCAGCGGCACATGGCGACCGCCCGCGAGCGGGATGTCGAGGTCGGGCAGCCGGTCCAGCGAGCGCGTCTCATCGTTCGCGCCGCCCCGCCACACCACGTCGATCAACTGATCGCCCTCGCGATACTGTGTCAGCGCGACGCCGTTCAGCCAGCCCTGCAGCGCCTGCGCGACTTCCTGACTGGAGGTGCCGAGACGGCGCGCCTTGTCCTGATCGACCTCGACGCGCACGCTCTTGATCTTCTCGTTCCAGTTGAAGTTGACGTTTTGCAGATGCGCGTTGGCGCGCATCGCCGCGGCGACCTGTTCGGAAATCTCGCGTATCTGCGCGACATCCTCGCCCATCACGCGAAACTGCACCGGATAGCCTATAGGCGGGCCGTTTTCGAGGCGCACCACGCGCACACGCAAGTGCGAATAGTCGTCGGCGGCGAAGCGCTGCTCCAGTTTGCTTTTCAGTTCTTCGCGCGCCTGCAGGTCTTTGGTCACGATGACGAACTGGCCGAAGTTGTCGGCGAACAGTTGCTGGTCCAGCGACAGGAAGAAGCGCGGCGCGCCGTTGCCGACATAGGACGAGTAGTAGTCCACCGCCTTGTCTTCCTTGAGCATCTGCTCGATGCGTTCGACCTCGTGCCCTGTTGCCTTGAGCGAGGCGCCTTGCGGCAGCCACAGATCCACCATCAGCTCCAGCCGGCTCGCAGAGGGGAAGAACTGCTTCTGCACGAACTTGCCGAATGCGGCCATCGACAGAATAAAGATCAGCACCGTCGCGATGATCACCTTCCAGCGGTTGCGCAGACACCACTCCACCAGCGCGCGAAAACGGCGATAGAACGGCGTGTCGTAGATGTCCTCGCCGTGGCGCTGCGCCTTGGCGATCAGCTTCTTCGGGTCGAGCAGCTTGTAGCCGAGATAGGGCGTGAACACCACCGCGACGACCCACGAGGTCAGCAGCGCGATGGTCACGACCTGGAAGATCGAGATCGTGTATTCGCTCGCGGCGGACTTGGAGAAACCCACCGGCGTGAAAGCGGCGGCGGTGATCAGCGTGCCGGTCAGCATAGGGAACGCGGTCGAGGTGTAGGCGAACGTCGCCGCCTTGAAGCGGTCCCAGCCCTGCTCCATCTTCACCACCATCATCTCCACCGCGATGATCGCGTCGTCCACCAGCAGGCCGAGCGCGATCACCAGCGCGCCCAGCGAGATGCGCTGCAGGTCGATGCCGAACACCTTCATCATGAAGAAAGTGATCGCCAGCACCAGCGGGATAGACAGTGCGACCACCGTGCCGGTGCGCCAGCCCAGGCTGAGGAAGGTCACCGCCAGCACGATCAATATCGCCTCGAGCAGCGAGTTCTCGAACAAACTGATCGAGCCCTTGACGACCTCAGGCTGGTTCGCGACCACATGCAGTTCGACGCCGACCGGCAGCTCGTCCGAGATGCGCTTCATCGTTCGCTTCAGGTTCTCGCCCAGGTCGATCACGTTGCCGCCCCGGGTCATCACCACGCCGAGACCGATCGCGGGTTTGCCCGCGACGCGCATCTGCGGCGCGGGCGGATCGACCAGCCCGCGACTGACTTTGGCGATGTCGCCCAGACGCAGATGCTGTCCGTTGACCAGCAGGTCGGTGTCGCGCACCCGGGCTACGCTATCGAACGCACCGCTGACGTTCAGCCGGATGCGCTCGCTGTCGGTCTCGATGAAACCGGAGGGACTCACCGCATTCTGCTTCTGCAATGCCTCCGAGACCTGCTGCACGGTGACGCCGAGGCTGGCCAAGCGGTTCGGCGATACGTCGAGGAATATCTTCTCGGGCTGCACGCCTATCAGTTCGACGCGCTTCACGTCCGGCACGCCGCGCAGTTCGAGCGCGATGCGGTCGGCATGGCGACGCAACGCAGCGAGGTCGAAGCCGTCACCGGTCAGCGCGAACACATTGATCTGCACGTCGCCGAACTCGTCGTTGGGGAACGGCCCCTGCACGCCTTGCGGCAGCGTGTGGCGTATGTCGTCCAGCTTCTTGCGCACCTGCCGCCAGGCCTCCGGCACCTCGGCCTTGGGCGTGTAGTCCTTCAGGATCACGAACACCAGCGACTCGCCCGGCTTGGAAGCGGACTGAACGATGTCCACCCATGCCGTCTCCTGCAGCTTTTTCTCGATGCGCTCGGTCAGCTCGCGCTCGACCTCCGGCGCGGCAGCGCCCGGCCACAGCGTGCGCACCACCATCACCTTGAACGTGAAGTCCGGGTCCTCGGCCCGCCCGAGCTTGAAGTAGGAGATCGCGCCCGCGGCCATCAGCACGATGATCAGGTACACCACCATCTGCTGATGGTTCAGCGCCCAGGCCGAGAGGTTGGGGAAGCGTTTCATTTCGCGCCTTCGACGATGCGTATCTTCTCACCGGATGCCAGTTTGTGCACACCGGCGGCGACGATGCGCTCGCCCGCGGCGAGCCCATCCGCGATCAGCGCGCCGTCGTCGCGATACGCCGCGACCTTGACGTTGCGCAGGCCGACGCTGCGATCCGCCGCGACGACCCACACCGCCGACTGGTCGCCCTGCTGGAAGATCGCCGACAACGGCACGAGATAGCTGCTCTGCTCCGACCCCGCCGAAGAGCTAACCAGCGTAACCCGCGCGGTCATACCCAGCACCAGCCGAGCATCGGCCTGCTCCAGCGCGATACGCGCCGGATAGGTGCGGCTGACCGGATCGGCCGCAGGCGCGAGTTCGCGCAATCGTCCCTTGTAAACAGCCGCCTCGCCCTCGCCCGCCCACAACGTGACCTCCGCTGGCGCGCCGACTTTCAATCCGGCTAGTTGCGATTCCGGTATCGATATCGCGACTTCGCGCTCACCGTCGTAAGCGACGCGCAGCACCGGTTGCCCTGCGGAAACGACCTGTCCGGTCTCCGCCAGCGTCGCCGCAACCACGCCGTTGCGATCGGCGCGCAACGTGGTGTAGGCACTCTGGTTACGCGTCAGCCCGGCCTGCGCGGCGGCGGACTTCAGCGCGGCTTCTTTCGCATCCAGCGAGGCCAGGCTGACGAAGCCCTTGGCATGCAGCTCGCGATAGCGCCGCGCGTCGGCCTCGGCCACCCGGTATTGCGCCTCCGCCGCACCCGCCTGCAACGCGGCATCGGACACATCCAGCCGCGCCAGCGGCTGCCCGGCCTTCACCGCCGCACCCGCATCCACCAGCCGCTCGACGATCTTGCCGCCCAGTCGAAAGCCCAGCTGCGCCTCCTGCCGCGCGCGTATCTCGCCGCTGTAGACGTTGGCGTTTTCGCCAGCCTGTGCGCCGACGACATGGGTCAAAGCGGGACGCTCGACCTTCGCGGGCGGCGCCTCCTGCTTGCCGCAGGCGGCGAGTGCGGCGACGACCGACAAGAGCAGTAATGTGCGTTTCATTTGTTTTCCAGTCCGTTCAACAACAAATCGAGATGGGTGCGCAGATAAGTTTCCGGGTCCTGCTTGCCGCAGCCGCAGGGCGCCAGCGAATGGCGCCAGATGGCCAGCATCAGCATGGGCGCGAAGATCACGTCGATGGCCGATTCGATGTCCAGGTCGCGGAATTCGCCCGTGGCGATGCCGCGCTCCAGCGTCTGGCGCAACAGGTTGCGTCCGCGCACGATGACATGCTCGTAGTAATACTGCGCGACGTCGGGGAAGTTGCCCGCTTCGGAGATCATCAGCTTGACGATGCCACCCAGCCGCGTCGCGCCGATCAGCTCCCACCATCGCAGCAACAGCCCTTGCAGCAGCGAACGCGCATCGCCGTCGTGCTGCGCCAGCATCGCCTCGCCCTGCGCCATCACCGGCAGGATGCCCTGCTCGATCACCGCCTTGAACAGCGTCTCCTTGCTGCCGAAGTACAGATACAGCGTGCCCTTGGACACGCCCGCCTGCGCGGCGACATCCTCCAGCCGGGTCGCGGCGAAACCGCGCTCGACGAAATGATCCAGCGCCGCCGCGAGCAACTCGGCGGGACGCGCCTCTTTGCGGCGCTGACGTACGGGGGCTTCCTGGGGATGATTCATCGAAAAACCATTACTGACTGACCAGTCAGTAATGTAGGTCGTACGGCAACGCCTGTCAATGCCGCCATCCTGTACCCCCATTTACAGCAGAAACGAAAAGACCTGCCCAACAACGGCAGGTCTTTTCTCTGGTCGACGCCGGTGCAACTCCTACCGCTCGCCCATCGATTCCGAGATCGTCTTGGTGATAGGCTTGGTCAGGTAGTTCAGCACGGACTTGCGCCCGGTCTTGATGTCCACGGTAGCGGTCATGCCCGGCTGGACGTCGATGCGCTCGTCCCTCTTGCCTGTCAGGTTCTGGATACTGGTCTTGATCTGCACCCGGTAATAGGGCTGTTCGTTACCGCGCACCGCTTCGTTCAGAGTGTCCGCGCTGATGTAGGACACTTTACCGTCCAGCGAGCCGTAGATCGAATAGTCGTAGGCATCCAATTTGACGGTCGCCGGCAAGCCCGGTTTGACGAATGCGATATCGGAGGGCTTGACCTTGACCTCAATGATCAGGTCGTCGTCCACCGGCACGATCTGCAGGATCTCCTCGCCCGGCTTGGCCACGCCGCCCAGCGTGGTCAGCTGGATGTTGCGCACCACGCCGTCCATCGGCGAGCGGATCTCAGTGTAATCGAGCTGTTCCTTGCGCTGTTTCACGATCTGCGTCACCCCTGCCAGGTCTTCCTCGGCCTTGTTCAGTTCGGACTGGCACTCTTGCAGGTACTTGTTGCGCCGGTTGGTGACCTGCGCCTCGATGTCCACGACCTGGCGCTGCAGCTTGAGCACATCGGACCGGCTCACATCGCCGGTCTTCAGCAAGGGCATGGTCATCTCCAGCTCTTCCTTGATCAGTTTCATGGATTTCTCCAGCGCGCTGACTTCGTCTCGCACCGCCGACTGTCGCTTGTTGAACAGCGACAGCTGGTTGGCGCGGAACTCAGGATAGTCATCCAGCTCCGGCGGGAACTTCGGCTTGCCCCCGTATACCTCGGCATTCAGACGGCTGACCGTCGCCGTGAGCGCCATCGCCTTGGACATGCCTTCCAGATAACCCGACTCGGCCTTGGTCTTGTCGAAACGGGCCAGCAACTGGCCGCGCTTGACCGCGTCCCCTTCGCGCACCAGCATCTCCGACAGCACGCCGCCTTCCGGCGACTGTATCACCTGGTTGCGCGAACTGGCGATGACCTGTCCGCTCGCACGCGTGACCTGATCCAGTTCGGCCCAGGCGGCCCAGACCAGAAAACCCACGATTGCAACGGCGCTGGCCCAGATCAGCAGGCGGCCGCTGCCCCCATTCAATTTCCCCTTCATCATGCAGCCCCTCCCTGAGGCGTCGGTTCGGAACGGCCGGACAGCTTGGCCAGCACCGTATCGCGCGGGCCGTCCAGCAACGGGCGGCCGTTCTGCAACACGATCAAGCGATCCAGCAGCGGCAGCAATGCCGTCTTGTGCGTGGTGACCACCATCGTCACCCCCTCGGCAGCCAGTTCGCGCAACAGCGCGACCACGCGCGCTTCGCTGACCGAATCCATCGCGCCGGTCGGCTCGTCCAGCAGCCACACCTTGGGGCGCGCCAGCAACATGCGCGTCAGGGCGATCAGCTGTTTCTGCCCGCCGGACACGCCGCGGCCGCCCTCGGTGATTTCCAGCGCCAGTCCTTTCGGCTGACCGGAGATCAGCTCGATCAGGCCGGTGCGCCGGGCGGCGGCCAATATCGCCTCCTCGCCCGGATCGGGCAGGCCGAGCAGCAGGTTGTCGCGCAGGCTACCGCTGAACAAACGCGTCTCCTGCGGCAGATAGCCCACGATCTCGCGCACGACCGATGGAGCCAGCTGCGACATGTCCATCCCGCCGAGGAACAGCTTGCCTTCTGCGGGACGATAAAGCCCGGACGCCAGCTTGAGCAGGGTGCTCTTGCCCGAACCGATAGGGCCGACCAGCCCGACCCGCTCGCCGGGCCGTATCTCCAGGCGCTCCACTTCCAGCGCCATGCGGTCCACCATGCCGTAGGCGAAGCGGGTGCGCTCGAAACGCAGCCCGCCTTCGACGGATTGCAGCACGATGTTCTGGTGCGCCTCGTCGTCCTCGTTGGGCAAGGCGATGATCTGCTCCAGGCCGTCGATCGCCGCGCGCGCCAGCGCCCATTGCACCATCACGCCCGGCAGTTGCACGACCGGCATCATCGCCCGGTTGCCGATGATGGAACAGGCCAGCAGCCCGCCCATGGTCAGTTCGTTGATGGTGACGAAATAGGCGCCCACCGCCACCAGCACGACATAGCTGAGCTGCTGCAGGCCCACCGTCATGTTCTGCGACAACGAGGAATAGTTGCGTATGCTCTGTTCCGCAAAACTCGTTTCTGCAACCAAACGATTCCAGCGCGCCTGAACGGTCCACTCGGCGCTGTTGGACTTGAGCGCTTCAGCGCCGTCCACCGCCTCGACCAACAGGCCTGTCTTGCGATTGCTCGCCGACATGTTCTCGCGCGTATTCCGCTGGATCACGCGCTGGAACATCAGGCCGGTCATCAGCGCGATCGGCAAGGCCACCAGCGGCACCGCCACCACCCAGCCGCCGACGATCGCGATCACCAGCATGAAGAACAGCGCGAACGGCACATCGGCGAGCACGAACAGCGAGGTCGAGGCCAGCACCCCGCGCACCATCTCGAAGCCCTTGATCTGCGAAGCCAGCGTCCCCACGGATGCCGGGCGCGCTTCCATGCGTATGCCCAGCATGCGGTTGAAGAACCATTCGGACAGCTCGTGATCCACCTCGTTGCACGCGCGGTCCACCGTATGGCTGCGCACCTGCTTGAGGAAGAATTCCAGGCAGATCGAGAGCGTGACGCCCACCGTCAGCACCCACAGCGTCTCGAACCCCTGATTGGGGATCACGCGGTCGAACACCTGCATCGAATACAGCGAAGCGGCCAGCGCCAGCAGCGAGACCAGCGCGGTCGCCAGCACCGCATCGATGAACACGCTCTTGCGCGCCCACAGGGCATTGCGCACCAGCTCGACGGCGCCGGGCGCCTTCCTTGCCACGCCGGAGCGACGCGGCAAGGCGATGCATTCCGCCTTGTCGAATCCCGCCAGCGACAGCTCGCCGCCGGTCGCGCTCTCGCCGCGCCAGACGCCGTCCGCCCCGCGCATCTGCACCAGCCCCCATCCGGTAATGGGGCTCCAGACCGCGAACGGCAAGTCGGGCAGTTTGGGATCGGACAGCCTCGTCGGCGTGCCCTCCAGATCGGCCGCGCGCCAGGCCTCGGCGAACAGCGCCAGCGCCCCGTGATGATCGTCCAGTTCGTCCAGCCTGCGTTCGAGATCGGCCAGACGCGCGCCGACCACATGCTGCCCCACCACGCGGGCAGACAGGTCGATCAACGCGGCCACATTGTTCTTCATAACGCCCATCAAGGTTTCAACCCTTCGTTCATGGTTAACTTCCCGGTCTGCGCGCGCAGGCGCAGGCTGGCCGCAATCATCTGGCTACGTGCGTCTTCCAGCGTGAATTCGGCCTGACTGGCCTCGCGCACCGCGTTCATCACCTCGATCCAGCTCTTGCGTCCGATCGCATATTGCCGCGCGAACGACTCGAACACCAGGGTGGACATCGTGCGCGACAGCAGGGAGTTCTCGTAACGCAAGCTTGCGGATTGCCACTCGTTCCAGTCCAGCGTCGCGCGGTCGCGCGCATCGCGTTCTGCCGCTTCGCGCGCCATGCGCGCCGCCTCACGCCGGGCGATTGCCGCATCGACCCCCGACACCGCGGACAAACCCGCGCCCGGCTGCGCCTGCAACACCAGCATCGCGCGCGAAGTCTGGATATCCCCGGTGCTCTTTTCCAGGCGCAGGGAAAGTTGCGGCGAATAGACGGAACGCTTGGCGGCGATGTCAGCGTCGGCGGCCTCTTCCTCGAGTTTCATGCGGCGCAACGTCGGCGAATAAGCCAGCGCTTCCGCCAGCACATCGTCCAGATTCTTCGCATCCAGTTTCGCGCTCACGCCGCGCTCCGAGAGCGTCCCGGCATCGCAGCCGCACAATTGTCCAAGTTGCGCGATGGCATTGCGATAAGCCTGCTTGATCAGCGCCAGATCGTTGACGGCCTGATAGAGACGCGATTCGGCCAGACGCTGATCGGTCTGGGAACTCACTTCGCCTTCCACGCGCCGACGTATCATGCCCAGCAGCTTCTCATGCTCGTCCACCCCGGCCTGCGCATGCTGCATCTTGGCTTGCTGGCGCAAGGCCTCGCTGTAGGCGGCGATCACCCGCAGCGACAGGTCCAGTGTCGACTCGTCGATGGACGCATCGGCCGCGCCGACCCGGCTGCCTGCCGCATCGATAGACGCGGTGATGCGGCCGCCGCTCCACAAGGGCTGATCGAGGCGCAGCAAACCGTTATTGTTGCCGTTGCCCTGAGTGCTCGCCTCTATGCTGGGCGTGGGATAGCGCAGCCACTCAGCGCCCTTCTGGTCGGCCTGTGCCGCCACATGCGCCGAGCGCTTGCCCTGTATCACCGGATGGCCGGACAGCGTCGATGCCAAGGCCTGCTCGAAGGTCAGTGCCGGCTGCGCCCGGGCCAGACCGGGGCAAAGCATCAGCACGGCCAGTGCTAGCGTCGTATGTTTCTTCACGGTTTACCTTAGGGAATCCCTGATTTATCTGCACGTCATGCCACAAAAAAAGCCCCGCCCCTGTTGAGGGCGGGGCTTGATATTACCGCAAACGCGCGCAAGGGGAGGCCGAAAAGCTTGCCCTTCTGTCTTCTCGACGACAGGCAGATGGATTACTCCACCTGCCTGTCGAGCCCGTCCTAGGCGCTTACGATTGGGACGTAAGTTAAACTCAGCAGGCTCTGGAGTCCCGCGACATCCGAGAAAAGTCCTGAGGCACCCTGCGTAGTCGTGATACCCACCGACGTCGGGAAGCCGCCTGTTCCGGCGTATCCATCAATCTGCATCACAATAGGAGCAGAGACGCCGTTATTATTGAACGCAGACTGCGTCAAGTCGTTAGCAACAGCATTGGTCTGGTTGTCGATATACAACAAGTCGCCATTACCGAAATTCAACAGATTGACCCAGTCATCGCCAGGAGAACCGACACCGGCATAACCAAGGTTGACATCCCCGGCCGCCGGGTCGTAATCCTTGAACACGACCGCGATGTTTCCTGCGGCCAGATCGCCATCGACTGCAGTAGAACTAATCGTCGATCCCAAACCCTCGACATCCCACCAGCTGTAACTAGCTGCCATCGCATCGGTGCCGGACACCATTTTCTGCGAAGCCGCTGCACCAGCTACACCGCCAACTCCAGTTCCGGGCGTGACGGTCGAGAAATTCATCGTCACAGCATCGCTCACAGCAACGCTGCTGAGCCCGTTACCCAGGAACGCACCCGCATCCACCGTGATGTGATAGTTATTGGCCAAATCCAAATCGAAACCCGGGTTGATGGTGATAGTGTTATTGACGATATTGACCAGATTCGTATCGGTGACCAAGATATCCTGTGTATTGAGTGTCGCCTCTCCATGGAAGCCGGTACCGCCATCGTTGATGATATGGATATATTTGCCGGCAACCGCCGTCACCGCCGACGATGCGGTCAGCACAATATTGCTGCTCACGTCGAAGTTAGCGACGTTGTCGATCGAGCTGGTGAGCGTCGGCGCAGCAACGGAGGTAACCGTCACCGTATGCGACACGAACAATCCGCCGGCATCCGTCGCGGTGATAGTGATAGGCACGACGCCTGCAGCAGCGGGCGTGCCGCTGATCACCCCGGCGTTGATGGTGATGCCGGTCGGCAAGGCCGAAGTGGTATAGGTCAGCGTATCGCCATCCACATCGGTGAACAGGGGGGTGATGTCGCTGCTGAACGCCTGACCGACGACCACGGTCTGCGAAGATGTCGCAGAACCAGTGAGCGCGGGATTTTCGTTGACGTTGGTGACCGTGATGGCGACGGCCTTGTTGGCTGCATTGCCCAGCGCATCGGTCGCGGTGACGGTGATGTCGTACACGTTGTTGGCGCCGTTATCCCCCTTTACCTCAAAGTTGGGCGCATTCTTGAAGGTCACCGCACCCGAGTTGGCGTTGATATTGAACAGGGCCATATCGGCACCGCCGGTCAGGCTGTAAGTAACGGCAGAGACGTTGTCGGTGGCTGCCGCCGTGTAGGCCGCAGTCTGGTTCTCGGCGGCATTGGCTGTAGCGGCGCTGGAGAACGTCGGAGCCGTGTTGTCCACGACGAAGGAAGGAACGACCTGACCTACCGTCGCGGTCACCAGCGGCTGCCCGGTCGTATTGCCGATGACGGTAGCGCCGCCCCCCAGGGTGATCGCGGTGACAGTCACGGTGGAGTCGGTACCCGTCGCAGGCGTCGTGGCCGTAAAGGTCAGCGCATTGGTGCCCGTGCCGCCGCTATAGGTCGCGGTCATCGGCGTTCCGCCGACATCCAGCGTCAGCGTCGGTGCGCCGGTCACGGCGACCGCCTCGCTGAACGTTGCGGTGAAGGTCAATGCATCGCCGTTATTGGCCTGAGCAACGCTGGAAGCGATACTGGAGATCACTGGCGCAGTGACGACGCTTACCGTCATCGAATGGCTTACGCTCAACGCGCCGTCCGATGCGGTGATGACGACAGGTGCCGCGGTGACGGTGGTCGTCGGGGTGCCGGTGATCAGGCCGGTCGTCGGATTGAGGGTGACGCCCGCGGGCAGGCCCGTGGCCGAGTAGGTCCACGTCGTATTGGCATCCACATCCGCGAACATCGCGGAGACGTTGTTGTTGGTGGTGATCACCTGGTTAACGGGCAGCGTCAGGCTCGCAGGCGCATTCTGCGTAACGACCGTGGGCGCTTCGTTGACGTCGGTGACGGTAATGGCGACCGCCTGGGCGGCAGTCGTGTTGGTGCCGTCGGAAGCCGTCACGGTGATGTTGTACACATTGTTGGCGCCCGCATCGTTCGGAATCTCGAAATTCGGCGACGCAGCGAAGGTGACAGCGCCCGTCGCGCCATTGATATTGAATCTCGCCGCATCCGTACCGCCCAGCGCATAGGTCAGCGTCGTACCGGTATCCTGGTCAGTCGCCGTCGCGGTGTAGACCGTACCCGTGCCGTTCTCGGCGAAACTAGCCGTAGCGGCGCTGGTGATCGTCGGCATTTCGTTGACGTTGGTCACAGTGATGGCGACCGCCTTGGCCGCCGTCGTGTTGGTTCCGTCGGAAGCCGTCACGGTGATGTCGTACACATTGTTGGCGCCCGCATCGGCCGGAGCTTCGAAGTTCGGTGCCGCCTTGAAGGTCACCGCACCGCTAGTCGCATTGATGTTGAACAGCGCCGCATCAGCACCGCCCAGCGCATATGTCAGAACCGCGCCCGTATCCGGATCGGTCGCCGTCGCGGTGTAGACCGTGCCGGTGGCGTTCTCGAGGAAGTTGGCCGCGGTGCCGCTGGTGACAGTGGGCATTTCGTTCACATCGGTCACGGTGATCGTCACGGCTTGGGTGGTGGCATTGCCCGCGCCATCCGTGGCCGTCACGTTGACGGTGTAGACATTGCTTGTCGCCGCCGAGAGCGGTGCCTCGAAGTTCGGGGCCGCGACGAAGGAGATCGCACCCGAGTTCGGGTCGATGGTGAACTTCGCCGCATCTGCGCCGCCCAGCGCGCTATAGGTCACCAGGTGCGCATCGGTCACCGTAGAGGCATAAGCTACCCCGGTGCCGTTCTCGGCGAAATTCGCTGCCACCGCACCGAAGGCTGGAGCGGTGGTATCCAGCGCGACGTTCTGCACCGAGATCTTGGTACCGGTGACGAGATCCGCCGCCGCACCGGTAAAGGGAGGAACCGTGCCCGTACCGACAGTACTGGGAGTGACGGCCAGCTTGACGACGTTGACGCCGGCAGCCAGCGTCACGCCGTTCCAGGTCAGCGTCGTACCCGCCACGCTGGCGCTGATATCCGCCCAGGTCGCACCGTTGTCCAGCGAGCCCCACAACTTGGTGCCGGACAGCGCGGCATCGAGTGTCGCGCCTATGGTCTGTGCTGCGGTTCCAGTGATGAAGTCACCTGCCGTACCTGTGTCGGCGGTGATGGTGATGGCGCTGATGTTGGTCGCGAGAACGGGTGTCAGTGCCGCCACGGTGCCGCCGGCATTGCCGACAACGCCATCGACCACGGCCGCACCGGCGAGCAACTTGTCGACCGCCGACTGTCCCAGCGTGCCGGTAGTCAGATTCTGCGACAGCGTATTCAGCACTACACCGGTACTTTGGCCGGTACTCACTTCCATACCGGAGACTGCGGCCAATGCGTGGCCGTAGGCCTGCTGTGCGGCTGTCGCAGTAGCGAATCCGGCATTGTCCACGGTAACTGGCGTGGTGGTCACGATATCGGTAGTCAGGCCGAAGGCCGTCTTGACGCTATCGTTGGCCGCCGTCACCTGAGCCGTCGTAACGCCGGTCAGATCGGTTCCCGACGTGCCGAGGTCGCCACCGGCGTCACCCAGCAATTCGCGCACCGCCAGTTCGGTCAGCGGCGTGATCGCGACCGTGATGGTCGCCCCGCCGCTGCCGGAGACATTGACCACGGCGCGCAGGTCGGTGGTGATATCCGCGGCGACACCGGTACCTTCGTCGACATAGTTCGTGCCCGCATTGGTGTCTTTCAGGCGCAGCAGCACCGGACCGGCGTAGTTTTCGGTCACCGTAATGGTGAAGGCGCCGGTCGCATCGACCACCGATGAGCTGATCTGCAACGCAGTGCCGTCCGCCTTGAAGGCTTCCAGGACGAGACCTGTGTTATTGTTGACCTGACCCAGCGCAATCACGCCCGCAAGCACGAAACCGACCGAAGGGGCCGCCGCCGCCGCAGCTGCGCCTCCTCCCGACGCAGCCACAGCTACGCCCACACCGCCAGCCACGATCAACGTACCCAAACCCATATCCGAGAAACCCGCTCCGGCGACTGCGCCACCGGCACTCGCCGTACCGCCAGCAGCTGGTGCAGCACTACCCGAAGCGACCGCAACACTCTCCGCTCCTGCAGCGCTCGCAGTAGCTCCAGCCCCGGCACCCGAAGCAGTACCGCCAGAAACGGCAGCTGTGCTCTCTGCGGCAGCTGTGCTCTCTACGGCGGCTGTACTCTCTACGGCAGCTGTACTCTCTACGGCAGCGGTACTCTCTACGGCGGCTGCGCTCTCTGCGGCGGCTGTGCTCTCTGCGGCAGCTGTGCTTTCTGCGGCAGCTGTGCTTTCTGCGGCAGCTGTGCTTTCTGCGGCAGCTGTGCTTTCTGCGGCGGCTGTGCTTTCTGCGGCGGCTGTGCTTTCTGCGGCGGCTGTGCTCTCTGCGGTGGCCGGGCTCTCCAGGCCATCTACGCTATCCAGGGCATCCAGGTTGTCCAGACCATCCGCACTATCCAGGCTGTCGAGACTATCCGTATTGTCCCAGTTATCTACACTGTCCAAACCCTCTGAGCTGTCCCAATTATCTACATCGTCCAGGCCCTCTGTACTATCCCAGTTATCCACACCGTCCAAGCCCTCTGCGCTGTCTACGCCAGCCTCTTCGGCCTGTGCCAACTGCATCGGCTCTTCCTGAGCGATAGCCTCGGCATCCTCTGCCGCCACGAATTCTTCATCGCCAGAGTTGAAAACCTCATCCTCTTCGATTTTCTTGCGCTTCACCAGTCCGGACAGCTTTTTGGGAGCTCCGTCGGCAGCCAGTTTGTTGGTATCCATGAGTGAGATGTCCGCAAGCTGAACATCGACATTGGCAGCTTTAGCGCCATGAGTGGAACCCTGTTCTGGAATAACGGCCATTTGAAACTCCCTTAACTTGATTAAAACAAATAATTAATTAGTCGCTACGGACTGGTGCTTTCGATCTGCAAAACCGACTTGACGCGATGCCGGGACAGCACAAAGGGACAGCAGGAAATATGACGGCAGCATGCTATTCGCCCGCCCATGACTCGTCAATATTCATAAACGCCGCTCCGGCTTTTCCCGAGCGCCTCATCACAGGATCACGACGCCATTTTGTATCAGCACTTCCATCACTGTCCCCGAGCCGGTATGGGTGACGAAGTACTGACTGTACCCGGCCCCCGCAGCGCCGGACACATCGAAGGTATTTGCCGTACCTTGCATGGCCCAATCGCCGACCACAGGACGATAGACCGTGTCGTTGCTCCCACCATTGACGACCAGCGTCCGATGGCCGCTTGTCGTATCGAAGAAGTCGCTGGCCTGAAGGAACAATCCGTCAGCCGTCAACCTGACCACGTTGGCACCGGCATCCGCAGACATATCGAATATCTCGAAGCCATTCAGTGTGGGTTGCCCGTTCTGGTTGTACACGCCGAGGTCGATGCTGCTCAGGGAGTTCGAGAATTGCAGACTATCGGCGGTTCCGGCCGTACCGCTGATGCCGGAGGCCGAGCCCAGCGTCACGCCTGCCGTTCCGTTCGCAACATCGAGCGCGACGAACTCGGACAGTGCGATCGCATCCGTGACAGTCAGCGCAACGCCATCGAGATTGAGCGTATTGCGCGCGGTCGCCAATTGACCGGAAGTGTCGGTCATGCTGGATATCGTCACGCTGGCGCCACCGTTCGCCGTGTCAATCGAGGTCAGATTGGCCAGCGTGACCGTATCGGTCACGGTCACCGCCACGCCATCGGTCACATAATTGGTGCCCCCGCCGATCAGATCCTGAACCAGATTCGCGGACGTGTCGGAGATCGTGGTGGCGACAGGCTTGATGACGCTGGTCGTCTGTATGGTGCTCAGCTGCTGCACGGTCACCGCATCGGTGACCGTGACAGTCACGTTGCTGGCGACATAGGGGGTGACTTGGGCCAGCGTACCGGTGACCCCGGAATAGGTCAGCGCCCCGGTTCCGTTGGCTGTGTTTATCGCCGCCAGATGAGTGGCCGAGATCGTGTCGGTCACCGCTACCGCCACTCCTGCCTTGATATAGGAAGAGGCGACTCCGCCGGGAGCCAGTTTCGCCGCCACGTCGGCAATGGAGTTTGCCGTCAGGGTGCCGACGCCATTTGCCGCATCGAGTGCCGCCAGAGCGTCGATCGATACCGCATCGCTCACCGTCACGGCGGCGCCGCTGGTGACATAACCCGAAGCGACCCCGCCAGGAGCCAGATTAGCCGCCGTATCCACGAGCGAGGTAGCGACAGGCTGCACACCGGCGATCGCCTGGATCACCGACAAGTCCGCCAGACTCGCAGCATCCGTGACGGTAACCGCCACGCCGGAGACCACGTATACCCCCCCCAAGGTCACATCGTTGATCTGGCTTAGCGTGCCGCTGACAGCGGAATAATTCAGGGCACCGCCCCCGTTCGCACCATCTAGCGTCTGAAGAGCCGCAAGTGAGATCGTGCCGGTCACATTCACCGCCACGCCGGAGGTGACGAAGGCCAGACCTGTCGCCAGATTAGCCGCCGAGTCGGTGATGCTGGTCGCCGTCACGCTCGCCGTGCCATTAGCCGTATTGTGTACATTCAACTGATCGACGGTCGCATCGCTCGTGACCGTAACGGCGACTCCGGACTTGATATAGGCGTTGCCAGACAAGTTCGCCTGAATGTCGGACAGCGAGTAAGTCAGCGTGCCTGCGCCATTGGCAGCATCGATCACGCCCAACGCGGCGACCGTGATCGCATCCGTGACCGTTATGTTCACGCCTGAAGTGATGTACTGCGAGTAACCCGCCAGATTGGCCGCGGTGTCGGCGATCGATGTGGCGACAGGAGCCACGCCCGTTGCACCCTCGATACTCAGCATATCCTGCATGCTCACGGCATCCGTGACGGTAACGGCAACCCCCACCAGGCTGCCAAGGCTAGAGTTGATCTCGCTCAACGTGCCGCTGATGCCGGCATAGGTCACCGCCGCCGCTCCATTCGCCGCATCTATCGCAGCCAAATGAGCGAACGAAATCGCACCAGTCACGTTCACCGCCACGCCGGACTGAATGTAAGCAGAGATGACTCCGCCGGGGAACAGGTTCGCCTCGGTGTCAGCGATGGCGGTCGCAGTCACGCTCGACGTGCCATTCGCGGCATCCATGGCAGCCAACTGCGCAACACTCGCCGCGTTCGTGACCGTAACGGCAACACCGGACTTGACATAGGCACTACCCGACAGGTTCGCCTGGGTATCGGTAAGCGATGCATATTTCAATGCCCCGCCGCCGTTCGCCGCATCGATCAAAGCCAGATCGGCGACCGTGATCGCATCCATCACCTCTACAGCTACTCCGGAGGCAATATAAGACGACACAACTCCGCCCGACACCATATTGGCCGTCGTATCTGCGATCGAGATAGCGATAGGCGTCACTTGCGTAGCAATCAATTCGGCGTCAAGGTCAGCGATCGTCCGAGGTACCACACTAGGCGTCACTTCCGAAGTGCTCCAACCTCCCTGCCAACCCGCAGCAGCACCAAAAGAGGCTGTCGTGATAGAAGCAGCGGCAATGTTGACATTCGTTTGCAAAGCGATCTTCGCATCGTTCGATCGAATAGTCCCGTCCGCAAACACGATCACATCATTGTTCGCTCCTGTCGCTGCGGCAATCTTGACGTACTCTGTACTGCCCCCCACCGTACGCTGAAAAACAATGTTGGTCCCCGCGATTGCCTTGGTGTAATCCGCCCAACTTCCCGTCATATATATCTTGTCGAAACTCCCACCCAGCGAGGAAGCATCAACATTACTACCAGCCTTGACGTATACCTTATCGACACCGGCACTGCCGATAGTCACCAAATTAATGCCCGGAGCAACCGGCGCAAAGTTTTCCCCTGCCGAATCCACCGCATATGCCTTAACCGTCGCATTGAGCGTCGTAGGCAGCGTGGGAGACACAGAAGTTTCGCCAGACGGAGTCGGCGCAACCGTAGGACTGACCGGACTCAGATGCGCATAGAGATCGAAAGTACTAACCGTGCCATCCGCAAAAATCAACTTGTCGCTATTTCCTACATTAGTCGTCTTGGAAACTTTTACGGTTTCCAGCTGCCCGCCCACAGTACGGGTCAACGTCATCAAGGTACCCGAAAGAGACTTCGCGTAGTCGCCATAATTCCCTGTCAGATAGAGCTTATCTGCACTTGCGGAACTGCCTGTGAAATCAACCACGATACCCGGCCGCACGAAGACGATATCAACCGAGGTAGTGCCGGAAAAAACGTATTCCTGCCCAACCAAACTCAAAGAGCCATACGCCAGATCGAAATCAAGCAGATTACTTCCCGGAGAACTGGTTATGTAGTACTTAGATGTGGCAACCATAACTATGCGACCTCCTAAAAATCCAATTGTCCGGCAGGACTTGATAAAACTGCTTGATTCTACTCTTGACGTACTAGTTCAATCGGATGATTAGAGCGTAAATTTACAGTTAATTCCCTATATGGCCGATCAAGCGATAAAAAACATCAGGCCCATATTCCAGCAGGGGGGGAATATGGGCCTGAATTCAGCATCCAAACAGCAAAGACCTTTAGCCCAGAATGGTCAAACAGCCGGAGGAGCAGAAGATTTGCCGAAGCGCCTCGTCATCCACAGTACGTAACCGGACAGCGCATAGCCCAGAAACAGCGCGAACAACACGCCGGGCGGGTAGCTGGAGATCAGGATGAAGAATAGCGCGACCAGGAAGATCACCAGGAACGGCACGCTCTTGCGCATGTTGATGTCCTTGAAACTGTAGAACGGCAAGTTGCTGACCATGGAGAGACCGGCGAACACCGTCAGCGCGGCGGCATACCAGCTCAACTCGCCGCCCTTGAAGCCGTAATCCAGCATCACCCAGACGAAACCGGCTACCAGCGCTGCAGCAGCCGGGCTGGGCAGGCCCTGGAAATAGCGCTTGTCGACCACGTCGATGTTGGTATTGAAGCGCGCCAGACGCAACGCGGTCGCGGCGCAGTAAATGAAGGCGGCGAACCAGCCCCACTTGCCCAGCCCCTTGAACGCCCATTCGTACATCACCAGCGCGGGCGCGACGCCGAACGACACCATGTCAGACAGGCTGTCGTACTCGGCCCCGAACTCGCTCTGGGTGTGCGTCAGGCGGGCGACGCGACCATCCAGTCCATCCAGCACCATCGCGATGAAGATTGCCACCGCGGCGAACTCGAAGCGACCGTTCATCGCCTGAACAATGGCATAGAACCCGGCGAACAGCGCACCGGTGGTGAATAGGTTGGGCAGCAGGTAGATGCCGCGCCTGCGCAGATTCATTGTTTTACGGGAAGTGATGTCGTCCATGTGCCCAGACTATCAGCTTTGGGGAAGAACGGCCAATATCGTGGTGGTCGCCGACACCTTGTCGCCGATGCTGACCTTGACCTGGGCATCCAACGGGAGGTAGACGTCCACGCGCGAACCGAAGCGGATGAAGCCGTAGCGCTGGCCGCGCGCCAGCACATCGCCGGGCTTGATGTAGCACAGGATGCGGCGGGCGATCAGGCCGGCCACTTGCACGAAGGTCACGGTGCGGCCATCGCTGGTCGTCAATACGACCGCGTTGCGTTCGTTCTCGGCCGATGCCTTGTCCAGATCGGCGTTGACGAACTTGCCGGGAAAGTACTGCACCTGCTCGACCTTGCCATCCACCGGGCTGCGGTTGGAGTGCACGTTGAACACGTTCATGAACACGCTGACCAAGATAGCGTCGCGCTTGCCGTAGAGGTCCTGCGTACGCTCGACCTTGATGACGCGGCCATCTGCGGGCGACAGGACCGCACCGGCATCCTGCGGGATCTCGCGCGGCGGATCGCGGAAGAATTGCAGTACGAACACGAAAATGATCCACAACGGGATCGACCATACGGCGCACCAGACGGTGACGGCGATGGCGAGAATCAGGGACATGGCCAGAAACGGCCAGCCCTCGCGGGCGATGATGGGATGCGGGTATGGGTTCATATTTTGGAAAGATAAAAGGAGAAGGGGGAGGGGTGGGGGTTAACTCTTCCCCCTTAACCCATCCCCCTTCACGCTTCTTAGTTCTTCGACTGATCGACCAGCTTGTTCTTGCCGATCCACGGCATCATCTCGCGCAGCTTGCCGCCGACGACTTCGATCGGATGCTCTGCGTTCAGACGGCGACGTGCGGTCATTTCCGGATAGTTGGTGCGGCCTTCCAGGATGAACTGCTTGGCATACGAGCCGTTCTGGATGTTGGCCAGGCACTCCTTCATCGCGGCGCGCGCCTGATCGGCGATCACGCGATTGCCGGTGACGTACTCGCCGTATTCCGCATTGTTGGAGATCGAGTAGTTCATGTTGGCGATGCCGCCCTCGTACATCAGGTCAACGATCAGCTTCAGCTCGTGCAGACACTCGAAGTAAGCCATTTCCGGAGCGTAGCCCGCTTCGGTCAACGTCTCGAAGCCGGCCTTCACCAGTTCAACTGCACCGCCGCACAGCACGGCCTGTTCTCCGAACAGGTCGGTCTCGGTCTCTTCGCGGAAGTTGGTCTCGATCACGCCGCCCTTGGTGCCGCCGTTCGCAGCCGCATAAGACAGCGCGATATCCTTCGCCTTCCCGGTCTTGTCCTGATACACCGCGATCAGCGTAGGAACGCCGCCGCCCTTCAGGTACTCGGAACGCACGGTGTGGCCTGGGCCCTTGGGCGCGATCATGATGACGTCGACGTCTGCGGGCGGCACGATCTGGTTGTAATGGATATTGAAGCCGTGAGCGAACGCCAGTGCTGCGCCGGACTTCAGGTTCTTTTCCACGTCGGCGTGGTACACGGCAGGAGTAGATTCATCCGGCAACAGAATCATCACCAGGTCGGCGCCCTTCACGGCGTCCGCGATCTCTGCAACATTGTGGCCTGCGGCCACGGCCTTAGCCCAGGAAGCACCGCCCTTGCGCAGCGCGACGGTCACGTTCACGCCGGAATCCTTCAGATTCTGCGCGTGAGCATGGCCTTGCGAGCCGTAGCCCACGATGGTGACTTTCTTGCCCTTGATCAGGGAAAGGTCTGCGTCTTTGTCGTAATAAACTTTCATGTTGCCCTCTTCTCCAAAAAAATTAAAAATTCAAAATTAAAGTTTCAAAATTCTGTCGCCACGCCCGATACCCGAAGCACCGGTACGCACCGTTTCCAGGATCAGTTCGCGACCGATCGCCTCAAGGAAGTTGTCCAGCTTGGAACCCGCACCGGTCAGTTCGATGGTGTAGGTGTCGCTGGAAACATCGATGACGCGACCACGGAAAATGTCCGCCATGCGCTTCAGCTCGTCCCTGTCCTCACCCTTCGCCCTGATCTTGACCAGCATCAACTCGCGCTCCAGATGTTCGCCTTCGGAGAGATCCATCACCGCGACCACATCCACCAGCTTGTTGAGCTGCTTGTTGATCTGTTCGATCACCGCATCGGAGCCGCGAGTGACGATGGTCATGCGCGACATCGTCGGATCTTCGGTCGGCGCTACGGTCAGCGACTCGATGTTATAGCCGCGAGCCGAAAACAGCCCGGCCACGCGCGACAGCGCGCCCGCTTCGTTTTCCATCAGCAGGGAAATGATGTGTCTCATTACAGGTCCTCCGCCAGTATCACTTCGGACAGGCCCTTGCCGCCCGGCACCATCGGGAACACGTTCTCGGTCGAATCGGTGCGGAAGTCCATGAACACCAGATCGTCCTTGCGCGCGAACGCCTCCTTGATCGCCGGCTCGACGTCGGCCGGATTGTCGATGCGCATGCCGACATGCCCGTAGGCCTCGGCCAGCTTGACGAAGTCCGGCAGCGCGTCCATGTACGACTCGGAATAACGGTTGCCATGGAAGAACTCCTGCCACTGGCGCACCATGCCCAGATAGCGGTTGTTCAGCGCCAGCACCTTGATCGGCAGGCGGAACTGCTTGCAGGTCGATAGCTCCTGGATGTTCATCTGGATGCTACCCTCGCCGGTCACGCAGGCCACGGTCTCGCCCGGGTTGATCAGCTGCACGCCCATCGCCGCGGGCAGGCCGAAGCCCATCGTGCCCAGCCCGCCGGAATTAATCCAGCGGCGCGGCTTGTTGAACTTGTAGTACTGCGCCGCCCACATCTGGTGCTGTCCCACATCAGAGGTGATGAAAGCGTCTCCGCCTGTGATCTTGTGCAGCGTCTCGATCACGTACTGCGGCTTGATGACCTCGGTAGAGTTCTTGTAACGCATGCCGCCGCCTTTGACGCGCCATTCGTTCACCTGCTTCCACCAGGAAGCCAGCTCAGCCGCATCCGGCTTCTGCTTGCTGCTCTTCAGCACGTCCAGCAACTCGTTCAGCGCCAGCTTCAGGTCGGCGACGATGGGCAGATCCACCTTGACGCGCTTGGCGATAGAGGACGGGTCGATGTCGATATGGATGATCTTGCGCGGCACTTCGGCGAAGTGCGCCACGTTGCCGATCACGCGGTCGTCGAAGCGCGCACCCACGGCCAGCAGCACGTCACAATTCTGCATCGCCATGTTGGCTTCGTAAGTGCCGTGCATCCCCAGCATGCCGACGAACTGATTGTCGCTGGCAGGAAAACCGCCCAGCCCCATCAACGTATTGGTGCACGGCGCACCGAGCAGGCGCACCAGCTCGATCAATTGCAGCGATGCATCGCCCTGCACCACGCCGCCGCCGGCATAGATCATCGGCCGCTTGGCTTCCAGCAGCATCTGCGCCGCATGGCGGATCTGCGTGCTGTCTGCCTTGCCGGGCGGGTTATAGGAACGGATGCTGACGCTGGCCGGATACTCGAACTCCGCCTTCTGGTTGGAGACATCCTTGGGGATATCCACCAGCACCGGGCCGGGACGGCCGGTGCGCGCCAGATAGAACGCCTTCTTGATCGTAGACGCGATGTCCTTCGGGTCCTTGACCAGGAAGTTATGCTTCACGCAGGGACGGGTGATGCCCACCGCATCGACTTCCTGGAACGCATCCTCGCCGATCGCATAAGTCGGCACCTGACCGCTAATGATCACCATCGGGATGGAGTCCATATAGGCGGTCGCAATACCTGTCACGGCATTGGTCAGGCCGGGGCCGGAGGTGACGATAGCCACGCCGACCTTGTCCGACGAACGTGCATAGCCGTCGGCAGCATGCACCGCGGCCTGCTCGTGGCGCACCAGCACATGCTTGACCTTATCCTGCTTGAACAGCTCGTCGTAAATGAACAGCACTGCCCCGCCGGGATAGCCGAACGCGTACTCGACCTGCTCTTCCTGCAAACAACGGATGATTATCTCCGCGCCGGTCAACTCCATCGCAAACACCCTAAATTTAAGCCAAAAAAGAACCGCGTAAGATAAAGGTTGGCGGCATTTTGGTCAACCGTTGAAACGGTTTTTTTAAACATCCATGCCGCCAGAATGGCGAATATCCAGAACGGCGCATCGCCCGCCAGGGGCTGACTGAGAGGGAATGGGCCATTTGCAGGCAAGCTTCTTCAAACGGCTGGAGCGGCCGCCTGGCGGACGCTATCTTCGATCCGGAAGGGAAGCCGCACCTGCGATCAGCTGCTCGAATTCCGCTACCGGGATCGGCCTGCTGAACAGGTATCCCTGAAAAGCATGGCAGCCATTCAGCTCGAGGAACATGCGCTGCGCCTCGGTCTCCACGCCCTCGGCGATGACCGCCAGATTCATGCTCTGGGCCAGGGCGATGATGGCCTTGATGATGGCCGCATCATTGGGGTCGTCGAGTACATCGCTCACGAAGGACTGATCGATCTTCAACTGGCACAAGGGCAAGCGTTTCAAATAGGAAAGCGAGGAATAGCCGATACCGAAATCATCCAGCGAGAAACCGATGCCGCGTTCCTTCAGCGCCATCATCTTGGCGACGATGTCGTCCACATCGTCCAGCAACATGCTCTCGGTGATCTCCAGCTTGAGATTCTCCGGATTCACGCCGAACTCATCGACCAATGCGCACACCATTTCCACGAAAGTCGGCAGCCGGAATTGCTTGGCGCTGATATTCACGGCCAGCGTGAGATGCGCCGTTTCCGGCCGCATTGCCCAGTCCGCCAGTTGCCTGCAGGCGGCGGTCAGCACCCAGTGCCCCAACGGCAGGATCAATCCCGATTCCTCGGCTAGCGGAATGAAATCGACAGGAGACACCAAACCGCGCTCGGGATGCCGCCAGCGCACCAGCGCCTCGGCGCCGACCCACCCTCCGGCCAGATCGACTTGCACCTGGTAGTAAAGCAGGAACTGATCCTGCCCGGTGATAGCGCGGCGCAGATCGGCCTCAAGCATGGAACGCTCCTCCACCCGAGTCTGCATGACTGGGTCGAAGAAGCGCAACATATCGCGTCCCGAATTCTTTGCCTCGTACATAGCCATATCGGCACGCTTGAGCAGTTCGTCCACCGTGATCTCGTGGTCATGGAACAAACCTATGCCGATGCTGCAGGAGCTGTGGTATTCGACGCCGTTCAGCAAATAGGGTTGATTGAGCGAGGCTCGGATCTTTTGCCCGACCGCCTCCGCCTCGATGGCGGCCTGCTCCGCCTCTGCATTCAGGCCTTCCAGGATGACGACGAACTCGTCGCCGCCCAAACGGGCGACGGTATCGCCCTCGCGCAGACAGCCCCGCAAACGCCGCGCGGATTCGATCAGCAACAAGTCGCCGACGGCATGCCCCTGCGTGTCGTTGATGATCTTGAAGTTGTCGAGATCGATGTACAGCAATGCGCCATTCTCGACGCTGCGCGCACCGAAAGCCAGCGCGTGGCTCAGGCGATCCATCAGCAGACGGCGGTTGGGCAATTGGGTGAGCGGATCGAAGAAGGCAAGATTGTGGATCTCGCCCTCATTCCGTTTGCGCAGCGTGATATCGGAAAACACCGCGACATAATGCGTCACTTGCTCATCCGCATCGGTGACAGCGGTAATGGTGAGCCATTCCGGATAAATCTCGCCGTTCTTGCGCCGGTTCCAGACCTCGCCCTGCCAGAACCTGGCGCGGACGATGCTGTCCCACATGCTGCGGTAGAACGCCTTATCCTGCCGCCCGGACTGGAGCATCGCGGGCGTCTGTCCTATCGCCTCCTCGGCGCTGTAACCGGTCACCCGGGTAAATGCGCCGTTGACCCGAACGATGCGACCATCGCGGTCCGCGATCATGATGCCTTCCTGGCTCTCGAATGCGGTAGCCGCGATGCGCATATCCTGCTCGGCCTGCTTGAATCCTGTGATGTCCTGCACCGTTCCGGTCATCCTGACCGCCCGCCCGGCATCATCGAAAATCACCTCGCCTCGCCCGTGGATATGACGCAGACTGCCATCGGACCAGACCACGCGATGCTCGCAGTCGTAAGGGTGGCCTCCATGCAGCGCCTGTTGCAGAATTTCCTCGACCCTCGCCGCATCATCCGGATGCACGCCCCGCCTGAATAGCTCGTAGTCCGGCGTGACGGCGTAAGGCTCCAGCCCCCACAGCCGGAAATGCTCTGCCGTCCATTCCAACTCCCCGGAAATCACATTCCAGTCGAAGCTGCCCAGATGAGCGATGCGCTGCGCCTCGGTCAATCCGGCGGTGCGTTGCGCCACTTGCTCCTCCAGGTGCTCCCGATGCTGCAGCAGCTCGGCATCGCGCTGCTGAATGTATTCCAGCATGACATTGAAAGTTTCGGCCAGCGCACCTACTTCGTCTTTTCCCTGGAACGCCACCCGCACGGCGAAATCCTGCTCGGCGATGACGCGCCGCATCGCCCCGGACATATCCATAATGGGGGCTAGGATGATCTTCTGCAGCCGCGCGAATAAAACCGCAGCCAGCAGAAACACGCCGAATGCCGTCAGAAAGATCAGCCCGACGCTGCGCAAAACCCCCGCATACAATCCGCGCAGATTGGACTCGATGTAAATGCTGCCCAACGTATCGTTCTTGAAATGGATGGCATTGGAAATAGCCAGATAATCGAGGGTGAACAGATGCTCCCCCGGCGCAATAGTCGGCAAGTAATCGCGATGTCTAGAACGATTGTCGTAGACCGCAAACACGTTCCCGTTCCGGTCATAGATGATGGCATGGACGATATCAGGCCTGACCGACAAGGCGGACAAGGTTTCGATAGCCGCGGCGCGGTCATCGAACAGCATGGCCGGCGCTGCGTTGCTGCCGATCACTTTCGCATAACTGGTCAGCTCGGATACCGTCCGCCCCCGCCATTCGAAGACATCCTTGGCCGTCAGGATGAAGCTGACGACCAGCAGCGCGACCGCGGGCAACAACAACCCGACCAATAGCAGCTTGCGCTTGATGGGGGCGTCCCGGAACCAATTCAGGAGGTTCATTGCATTCCCCGCGGTTGATTGACGATGCGCGCCAGCTTCAGCAACTGCGAACTGACCTTGAGTCCACCACGCCGAACGGCATCCGTATTGATCTCCAGGCGCACCTTGTTCTGTTCGGAATAGAAATTGACCATGACTCCCCGCTCCGCATAACCCTCGCTATCGCCCACCGTCAGTATGGCACTGTCCTTGATATCCGCCAGAACGCGGCGGAGATTGTCCGATTCGGAGGCGGCGATGAACAACACCCGGCATTCCTGCAGATTCGCGTAAAAATCGACGTGCCGCACCTCCCACGCTCGCCCGCCAACCTGTTTGCCCGCAAGCAAAGCGGCCGCTTTCGCGAACGGAGCTTGCCCCATGATGCACAGCCGCAGCTTGCCTCCGGCGCGAAATTCGGCAGGCCACTCGACGAACTTGACGATGTGGTAAACAAAAGCCGCTTCGACCTCGTGCTCGGTGAGCGTCGCGGCCTGTACACTCGCACAGGACGATGCGGCAAATAATGCCGTATACATTGCAGCCCTGAACGGTTTACTCGACATGTTTGTCCTATCTCAAAACCCGCGGTTCATACCTGAACCTGGAATTACGGTCACACCTGCTCAAAATCGCCATATCGCCGCAGCATAAAGACTGCGCGGCATTTCGCTGGTGTTAGGCCCGACGATAGTGGAGACGAACTCGGGATGCCCCCGGTCGAACAGATTGCGCGCGCCCAGACTGAGCTCCAGATCGCGCTGAGGCATCCAGCCCCAACGGACATCCACGCGGGTATAAGCTGGAACATTCTGGTTGGGCAACCTGTCCACATAATAGAGCGAAGCATCCAGATTGTTATGGGCATTCAGCTCATGGTGCGCATGGAGCTGCAGCTGGTGCTGCGGCACGTCGCCAGCTTTGCCCTCAATAGTTGTATCGAGGCTATTGGCATCGCGGCGGATGCGCATTTGCAGCCATGAGTAAGCGGCCTTGAGCTGCCAGTCTTCTGCGGGTTGCCAGCTAGTCGACAACTCCAGTCCGTGGCTGGTCGCACTTGCCTTGCTTTGAAACTGCTGTGGCACGACTATCCGCGCCGGCGGTCCCGCTTCCAGAAAGGGAGTCCCGGGCTCTATGGTCAGGAGGTTGCGGTATTCGTTATAAAACCCCGTCGCATCTAAAAACAGCCGTTCGGAAGCGCGCACCCGATAACCAGCCTCATAAGCAAGCGACTCTTCGGGCTTTACAGACTGACTGCCTACGATCCGCACCAGCGCACGAAATGGAGGCCCTACAAGGGCGGATGCGGCCACATTGGCCCGCGCATCCGAATAGGCGCGCGTCGGGGTGCGCACCGCACGCGATACCGCCGCCCAAACCGCCCGCCGTTCGTCCAGCGTCCAGCGCAGGCGCAGGTTGGGCTGATATTCGAAACCGCTGTAGTCGTTGTGTTCGAACTTGGAACCTACAATCAGGTGTACCTTGTCCTGGGCAAGCCCGATTTCATCCTGGAAAAAAGCGCTGACGGTGTTGTCCCGGCGACTGGACGGGGTGAGCGACATGATAAAAGAATCCCGTAACTCGTCGCTCGTCTGTCGATAACCCAGCCCCCACACGACATCATGGTTTTCCGCCGGCAAAAACCGATGCTGAAAATCCAGGTCGCTGGTATTGCGTCTCTCGCCCAGATTAAGGGCCACACTCTTGCGCTCGTAATGGTCATAGTAAAACTTGAGCGACCACTCCGCATCGGAAGACAGCACATGCTTCCAGTTCAAGAGCAAGTTGTTGCTTTTTTGTGTGAGGGTCAAATCGACGGGTAGCGTGGCCGGAGGTACCAGTTGCGCTACCGGGACAGTTTGGTCGGAATTTCCGTCGAAAACACCCGCTTGGGCCATGACCGTGTCGCCACCGGAAAGATTCCAGTCTGCGCGAAAACCGGCACTCTGGATTTTTCGCTGGTCATGCGCCTGCGCACCTGTAACAAGCAGCTGGTTATCGTAGCCTGCTTGCTTCGCATACACCCGATAATAGCCGGATTCACCGATCTCGCCGCCGTAGCGCAGCACCCCTTGCCGCTCATAATTGCCGGCTACGGCATTTACCATGCCGCCCCGGGTCGCCGCCGCAGATTTAGTGGTGATATTGATGACACCGTTGACCGCATTCGCACCCCACAACGTGCCCCCGGAACCGCGGATAATCTCGATCCGTTCGATGTCCTGCAGAACCACATCCTGGGCATCCCAATACACACCCGAAAACGTCGGCGTATACAGGGTGCGACCATCCAGCAACACCAGCAATTTATTGCTGTACCGCTGATTGAAGCCGCGACTGCTGACCGCAGTGGTGTTGCCGTTGATCTGCGCCACTTGCAAACCCGGCACCATGCGCAGCAACTCGGGGATGGTAGTCATGCCGGAGCGGCGAATATCTTCCTGCGTGATCACGTGGATGGCCGTGGCGGTCTCTTCCAGCTTCTGCGGCTTGCGTCCCGCCGAACTGACTTCGACGTTCAGTAGCTGTTCGAGTGACAGGCCGGTCAGGTCTGCTGCCTCCGGTGTTTGAGATGCGGCCACCGCATGCATGGACAGCGCCATACCGAGCGCGACTGCGATGACCGTTACACGAAAACCGGGACGCGGCAAAATCGCCGTCGCCATTGTCGAAAGATTCATTCCTGTTGCCCTCCCAGAGCATGTATCGCTATGCGACCATTTTGTAAGCTTATTTTATTCGTGCATTCTACACGAGCCTAAGGAAATGCTGAGTAAGCCTAGGGGAATCCCGAGAGAATCATCGTTCCCGCGAAAGCGGGAATCCAGCTTGTTGATTTAACTGGGTTCCTGCTTTCGCGGGAACGACAAAGTCATACTTGTTCAGAGCCTCCCTAAATCTGTCGCACATTTCAATCATGTGCGACGCCGTGCCGGAAAGCTCGCCTCCGCATCCCTTCCCCCACTTGCGGCCGACAACAAAAAACCCGGTTTGGGGAACCGGGTTTTTTGCGGAGCGCACAGTTTACAAAAGACGCATCAGGCGAAATTCTTCACCACGAAGTCCCAGTTCACCAAGCTATTCAGGAAGGTCTCGACGAACTTCGGACGCATATTGCGGTAGTCGATGTAGTAGGCATGCTCCCACACGTCCACGCACAGCAGCGCCTTGTCGGCGGTGGTCAGCGGCGTGCCGGCCGCGCCCATGTTGACGATGTCCACAGAGCCATCGGCCTTCTTCACCAGCCATGTCCAGCCGGAACCGAAGTTGCCGACCGCGGAAGTCTGGAACGCCTTCTTGAACTCGTCGAACGAGCCCCACTTCGCGTTGATCGCGTCGGCCAGCGCGCCGGTCGGAGCACCGCCGCCGTTAGGCTTCATGCAATTCCAGAAGAAGGTGTGGTTCCACACCTGCGCGGAATTGTTGTAGATACCGCCGGCCGGAGCCTTCTTGATGATGGCTTCGAGGTCGAGGTTCTCGTACTCGGTGCCCTTGATCAGGTTGTTCAAGTTGGTCACATAGGCTTGATGGTGCTTGGCGTGGTGGTAGTCGAAAGTCTCGGCGGACATGTGCGGTTGCAGCGCGTCTTTCGCATACGGCAAAGCTGGCAGGGTATGTTCCATTTTTATTCTCCTAGGGACTGTGGATCGGATACCGGAATCCGGGATGCCGGATTCTAGCCAATTACCGCCGGACGGACAATGGTTGAGTGAATCCATCGTCTATTTTCCTCCCGCGGCCGCAGTTAACATACATACATGATCCCGCCCCGTTTCCTCTGCGACGAGATGCTAGGCCACCTGTGCCGCTACCTGCGCGCCGCCGGTTACGACACCCTGCTCGCGAACGGCGGCGAGCGCGACGCCGAGTTGCTGCGGCAATGCCGCGAAGAAGGCCGCTATTTCCTGACGCAGGACACGCTGATATCCGAACACAAAGCCGCCGACGGCATCGCGCTGATCCTGCCGCACGCACCGCTGAACCATCTTGCCGAACTGGTCGACGCACGCTTCCATCTCGACTGGCTGACGCACGCCTTCACCCGCTGCCTGATGGACAACACCCCGCTGGTCCCCGCCGACGAAGCCGCGACGGCGCGCATCCCGCAAGACGCGCGCCGCCCCGACGAACTGTTGCGTCATTGCCCGACATGCAGAAGAGTCTACTGGCGCGGCTCGCACTACAAGCGCATGCACGTGAGGCTGGAGGCGTGGCAGCGCCTCCAGAGGAAACCTTGATCAATATGATCACCATTTCAAGTTGAGCCCATGCGACGATTGTCGTACTTTCTAGAAGTTGGATAATTTGCCGCCATATGGATACATTCAAAAAGCTCAAGGCTGCCAGAGAACATCTTGTTTTGCTTCCCGGCTTAAGAACCTACAAGGACTTCGATATCGCCATCGAGATCGGCTACCACGAGAAAATCGGCAAGCCGCTGTCGCTGAAAGAGTTGCTGTTGCTGGAAACGGGTTCTCCCGCCACCGTCCGCCGCCATCTCAACAAGCTGGTCAAGGATGGCATGGTCATCAAGAGTGCGGCGCAAAACGATCAGCGCGTCGTGCAGTTCTCGTTGAGTCCGAAAGGGCATGAGAGTTTCAAAACCTGCTACCTGCAATTGCAGCGCGTGCTTTCAGACCTTCAGGACGACTGAGCGCATCCGGAACAAAGGCATCGGCGACCGAACATTGATCAACCCGATTCACCAAACAAATAACATCATCAGGAGGAGTTCGTATGAAAAAAAATGATCCCGTATCCAAAATCATGTCTTCAAGCGTCGCCGTCATTCAGGAAGGCCAGCCGCTAAGCGATGTGCGTCAAACGATGTGCGACATGCATATTCACCATGTGCCTATCGTCAATGGAAAGAAGCTGGTCGGACTGATCAGTTTCACCGACCTGATGAAGATCAATATGGTCATCAACGGCGCCGATGAACGCAGCATCAGCACTATCATCGACCAGAACTTCAGGATCGCGGACATCATGTCGACTGACTTGATCACCATCAAGGATACCGACACCGTGCGCCAAGCGTCGGAATTGCTGATCAAGGGACACTTTCACTCGCTTCCGGTAATTGACGAAAGCGGCAATATCGTCGGTATTCTCACCAGCACAGACCTGATCCGCTACCTGAACGAACAATATTGATCCCGCATAACAAGTTCAGAACAACCCCATCTGCCCGCCCTTGGCGGGCGGCCTGAAGCGGCTGAAATCCAGCCGCCTCTCCTCCTGGTTCAACCCCAACCGCTCGCAGGCGATCCGGAATCGCTTCTCCAGCAGGTCGGCGAACAGGCCATCGCCGCGGAAGCGCGAACCGAACTCGGAATCGTTCTCTTTCCCGCCGCGCATCTCGCGCAGCCGGCTCATCACATGCGCCGCCTTCAGCGGGTAATACGTTTCGAGCCAGTCCTTGAACAGATCCTTCAGCTCGTACGGCAACCGCAGCAACGTGTAGGCCGCGCTACGCGCGCCGCTCTCGCTCGCGGCCTGCAGGATGTTCTCCAGTTCGGCGTCGGTCAGGAACGGCACCACGGGAGCGACCATCACGCCGCAGGGCACGCCCGCCTCGTTGAGCCGCCGTATCGTCTCCAATCTTCGTCGCGGCGATGCGGCGCGCGGCTCCAACTTGCGCGCGAGGTCAGCGTCCAGCGTGGTGACCGAGACGAACACCTGCACGAGATTGTCTTTTGACAGTTGCGCGAGCAGGTCGAGGTCGCGTTCGATCAGCGAAGACTTGGTCACGATGGAAAGCGGATGTTTGCACTCGGCCAGCACTTCCAGTATCTGGCGCGTAATTTTCCATTCACGCTCGATGGGCTGGTAGACGTCGGTGTTGGAGCCGAGCGCGATAGGCGCGCAGCGATACGAGGGTTTCGCCAGTTCCTCGCGCAGCAGTTGCGCCGCGTCCGGCTTGGCAAATAATTTCGTTTCGAAATCCAGACCCGGCGAGAGGTTCAGGTAACCGTGGCTGGGGCGAGCGTAGCAATAGATGCAGCCGTGCTCACAGCCGCGATAGGGGTTCAGAGACAGTTCGAACGGAAGGTCGGGCGAATCCTGGCGCCGGATCACGCTCTTCGCGCGCTCCTCCGTCACCATGGTCTTCAGCGGCGGCAGCTCGTCGTCCGCAGTCCAGCCGTCGTCGAAGCGCTCGCGCGCAACGCTCTCGAACCGCCCCTCGATCTGCAAGGTCGCGCCGCGACCTTTGTTTACTTCATGCTTCATCTCTGCATCCGCGAGTCCGTTCGCATTGAGCCTGTCGAAATGTGAACGGACACTCGTGCTTCGACAAGCTCAGCACGAACGGAAAAAAAGGCCAGCATCCACCTAAAACAATTCGATGTCGTCGCCTTTGTCCTTCATGCTGCTCATATAACGATCCAGCGCTTCCTGCACCGGCACGCCGTCCATCACCGCGTCGAACAGCGCATGCTCCTCGGCCGTAGTGTACTTGCTGCGTATCTTCTCCTGCAGCGCGACCCATTCGTTCGGGCTGTACAAGCGGCCGCGGTCGGCGACCAAGTCGTTCATCGCCGCGAGGCTGTGGCAGACATGGGTCAGCCGCTGGCTCAGCTTGTCGTAGAACTGGAACGCGATGATGGATTGCTGCACCATGCCGGTGACGTTCTCGGCCATGCGCTGCATCTCGGCCTTCTTCTCGCCCGCCTCGCCGGTGTCCGGCAGGCTATCCATCACGTCCGACATCGAATGCAGATAACCCGCCATCGTCGTGAAGCTGTCGGTCAGCACCTCGACCGAGGTGTTGCTGTCTTTCATCGCATGCTCAATCTGCCCGGCGGCCAGCTCCAGCATCAGTATCGTCTCGCGCAACTGGCTCCAGTCCAGATCGGGATTGCGCGCTTTTGTCCCACCTTTGATGATGTCGTTCATCTCAATTACCTCTTCGTCATTTGCTGTTTCCAATATAGCCCCGGCTCTTGCCGGATGCCATCAGAAAACGCCTACTTCCGTCCGCAGGCGGCCTTCCACAGCAGTTCGCCGTTGCTGCCCTTAGGTACGGACTTCCATTCGGGTTCGTCGTAGACGACGCTGCCGGCCACCTCGCCCGCACCCATGTTGCCCGCATACATCGAGGCCGCCTCGATGCGCGACAGGCGTTTCTTGCAATCGAAGCGGTATTGCGTCTCCCACGACAGGAACGCCGTGCCGTCGCTGAGCGCGGAGGCCTTGCGCAGATCGGTCAGAGACAGGATGGTCACCATATTCCCCTCCTTCGCGACCGGCATCGAGGCGGCATAGACGATGCGACTGTCGTCTTCGACGACCTTGCGCCATTGCTCGGCCGGTTTGTCGGCTGTTTTTTCGAGCGGTGCATCGGCCACGACCCGACCTCCCTTGATGACCACTTCCTTGCGGCAGACATAGGCTCCGACATGAGTCTTCCCATACCAGCGCTGCCCTTTCGCATGCACCGAGCCGCTGCGCAGGTTCATCCAGATCACGGTATCGGACGGGCAATGCTGCTGCGCCGCCTGTTCGCTGTCGAACTGCTCGGCGGCAGTTGCGGGGAATGCGATCAGGCAGGATGCCAGCATCGCAATAAGTCTCTTGTTCGGTCTCATTCCATCTCCTGCAATGTGCCATCGGCGAACACCAGCGCGCAACGCACCGGCTTGTCCGCATACACCGTACGCATCGCGCTGCGATATTCCTCCAGTTGGGCGCGATGACACGCCGCGTCTTCGCTGCTGCCCAGCTTGTAATCCAGCACCCAGACCGCATCGTCGAACTCGACCAGCCGGTCGATGCGCTTCAGTTCGCCCTGTGCATCGACATAGGGCATCTCGTTGCAGGCGCTGCGGTAATGCTGCGGATCGAAGTAGTGCTGCAGATGCGGCTGAGCGAGCAGGCTTTGCGCCTGTTCCAGCAGCGCGTCGAACTCGACCTCGGGAATACCGCAGCGCTGGCGCAGCTCGGCCTCGTCCGCGACTTCGACAGGCGGCAGCAGATGTTGCAGCAGCGCATGCAGCCAGATGCCGCGCTGCTGCGGTGCGCTCAAAGCGGGCTTGCGCGATCCGGTCGGCAACGGCTGCGTCAGGCGGACATCGACCGATACCTCGCTCTGCTTAACGGCAGCATGTGCCGGAACCGCGGATGCGGCGGCCAGCGGATTCTCCGCGGCCTGCGGCATCGCATTCGCGATGCGCTCGTACCACAGGCCTTCGACGATCTCGCCGCAGCCGCTGACCAGCAGCGCCTGTTTCGCGCGCGTCATCGCGACGTACAGCAGGTTCAGGTCTTCGCGCTGCGCGAGCTGCGCTTCCTGCTCGAAGTAGCGCTCGCGCGTCGGGCCGCGGCTGGACTTGTCGCCGTAAAGCGAGAAATGCGCCGGGCGCGCGCTCGCGGTCGGCCAGTCCAGCAACACGTCGTAGCCGCGATCAACAGGCGGCTTCGCATTCGTGTCCAGCAGCCAGACGATGGGCGCTTCCAGCCCCTTGGACTCGTGCACCGTGTAGATGCGCAGCGCGTTGCCCGCGTGCGCGACCTTGCCCTCGTCGGGCGACTCGCTGTCATCGGCACGGCGCAGCTCGGCCAGCTCGCGCAGGAATCCGGGCAGGCTGGGATAACGCCCGGCATCGACGTTCAGCGCGATCTCAATGAAGGCCTGCAGGTTCGCCAGCACGGTCGCGCGCATCGCCTCGGGCACCGCCGCGGCATAACGCCTCTGCACGTCGCCCTCGAAATAGATGCGGTCGAGCAGGTCGTGCACCGGCAGCTTGTCGGCTAGCTTCAGCCAGCCTTGCAACAAACGATGCGCGCGCTGCAGATGGGACGAAGCTACACCGCTCTCCGCGAGCCGCTGCAGGCGCACCCACCAACTGCTCTCCTTTTCGCCTTGCGCCAGCGCCATCAAATCCTCGTCGCTGCAGGAGAACATCGGCGTGCGCAGCACATGCGCCAGTTGCAGATCGGCAAACGGCGTGATCAAAAAGGTCAGCAGCGCCTGGATGTCCGATGCCTCCAGCGTTTCCAGCAGTCCGCCGCGGCGCGAGGTGAGACAGGGGATGCCGCGCTGACGCAGCGCGTGCTCGTATATCTTCAGATGGGTACGGCGACGCACCAGCACCATGATGTCGGCGTATTGCGCGGGGCGCGCCTCGCCTTCGTCGTTGACCTGCCAGTGGCCGACGATCTCGCTCACCTTCGCGGCGAACTGCTGTGCCTCCAGTTCGCGCGCGCTTTCTTCTCGCTCGTCGCGCGGCTCGGTCAGCGGGTCGCGCAGCGTCAACATACCGCCCTCTGCCTCTTTCTCGGTCTCGGGCATCGCACTCAGCGGCAGCACCTCGACATAGCCCGGCAACGTCACCTGATGCGCACCGTGCCGCTCGAATCCTGCGTATTCCGGCAGGCCGTCGAACACGCCGTTGACCGCGTCCAGCACCGCGGGCGCGTTGCGGCGCGTCATGTTCTGCGTCAGGTGGTGCGCGCCGTAATGTCGTTGCAGGAACTCGCGCACGACGCCGAACAGTCGCGCGTCGGCGCGGCGGAAGCGGTAGATGGACTGCTTGGGATCGCCGACGACAAACACCGTAGGGCGCGAGTCCACCGCGTCGGCGGCGGCGAACCACGACTGCAGGATCTGCCATTGCAGCGGGTTGGTGTCCTGAAACTCGTCCAGCAGCACATGGCTGTAACGGCTGTCGAGCTTGTACTGCAGATATTCCGCGTGATCACTATCGTTCAGCAGCTGGCACACGCGCCATTCCAGGTCGCCGAAGTCCAGCATCTGCTGGCGCTGTTTCAGCGTCTGATAGCTGTCCAGCAACGCGACGCCGCAGCGCAGCGCGTGCTCGTTCATCCGGTACGCCTGCTGCTCGGCCAGCGTGTCGCGCACTTCCTGCAACGTGGCGAACAATGATTCGCGCGTCAGCAGGAACGCCTCCGCATTCTGTTTCTTGGTCGGTTTCAGGCTGCGCGGCTCGCCCGCCTTGGTGAACAGCAGCGGCGATGCCGCATCGAAACGAGCCTCGGGTTCGGAGTCCGTCCATGCGCGCTCCAGCTCGGAGGCGTTCTTCTGCTGCGTGTCGGTGCCGCTGGCGGCGAGCTGGCGCGAGAACGCGAAGAAGCTCTCCTCGACATTGCCGCACATGCCCCAGTCCGCGACCGGGTCGAATTCCATGTCTACGCCGAGTTCGGCGCGCAGGCTGTCCAGCGCGAACGCGAGCGGATCGGCTTGCCCCGCGCTGTATGCCCACCACTCGCTGCGCTTGGCGAGGAAGTTGAACAACAGTTGTTCGGAGCTGGAGAGCCCCAGTTCGGCGAACAGCGCGAGCATGCTCTGCGCCTCGGGCGATTCAGGATGGCTATGCAGCTTGTCGAGCATGGTCTTCCACGCCTCGTCGCGCAGCGCGGAAGTCTGTTCCACCAGTTGCACGCCGCCCGCCATGCCCGCATTCAGTGGCGCACGCTGCAGCACTTGCATGAACCAGCCGTGGAAGGTGCTGATGGTGATGTTGGGCTGCGCGAGCAGGAACTGCTGGTACAGGCTGCGCGCACGCGGCAGCAGGCGCTCGATGTCGGCCTCGTCCACTTCGCGCAGGCGCAGGAATTCGCGCACATGGTCGTCGTCTTCAGAGGCCAACTCGTACAGCCAGTCGCGCAGCCGCGCCTGCATCTCCTGCGCGGCCTTGCGCGTAAAAGTGATCGCCAATATCTCGCCGGGCGGTACGCCGTCCAGCAGCAGGCGCACGACGCGCGACACCAGCAGCCAGGTCTTGCCGCTGCCGGCGCAGGCCTCGACGACGACGCTGTGTGTAGGATCGAGTGCGGCGCGGTTATCCATGTAATAACTCCGTTCGTCCTGAGTGCCGCGCGTAGCGCGGTGTATCGAAGGACGTCAGCCGGCTTCGATACGACGCTACGCGTCTACTCAGCCCGAACGGTCGTTTAGGAAATTCATTCATCGTTCCAAGTCCCATGACGGCACAGGCCGCGCATCTCGCAATAGCCGCACACCGATTCCGCGCCGTTCGCGGGCAGCGCAGCACCGCCATGCATGCGTTCGAACACGCTCTTCAAACGCTCGATGTTCAGTTGCGCCAACTCGACTATGTCTTGCGGCGGCTGCACCGCATCCACCTTGCCGCCGTCCAGCGCGACGAAGGCGGCCTCGCTCGCATGGAGGTCGTAGGCGTAACAAGCCAGTTGCACATCCTCGCCGGCCTCCTTCAATTTATTGCGCAGCGGCGCGACCGCCTGCGTCTTGTAATCCAGCACGCGCAGCACTTCCATGTCCTCGCTCTGGTAGTCGATACGGTCGATGCGTCCGCGCAATGTCAGATTCTCCATCACACCGATCTCGAATTCCGTCTCGGCCCCAGAATAGCGCCAGCCTGCGCGTTCGTTGGCTAACTGCCAGTCGATATAAGCGGGGATCTGCGCCTGCCAGCGCAGCAGCCAGGCCTGCGCCAGATAGTCGTGCGCCAGCGCTTCGGCGAAGACCTCCGCGCTGATGCGATGCAACGCCTCTTCGACCGCCTCGCGCTCATGCTCCAGCAGCGACTTGAATTCGTCGTGAAAACGCTGCAACGCCGCATGCACCCAGGTACCGTAATCGCGCTTGTCGAGTTCTTCGCGCACCTCGTCCAGTTCGTTCAGCCGCAGCATATGGCGCGCGTAAAACTGGTACGGGCAGGCGACCAGGCTGTTGTAGCCGGATGGGGAGACTCGCGGCGGAACCAGTTCCGGCTGCACAGACGGCCGCGGCATCTCGCCCGCCGGCGGCAACGCAAACGCCTCGCCCTGCACCTGCGCCTGCGCGAGCAGGTCGCCCAGTTCGTGCGCGGCCAGATCGTCGCGATACGCCAGCAGATGCAAGGCCCGCAGCATTTCCAGATGCGGGCTGAGCAAATTTGGTTCTCCGTTTTTGCTCGCCTGCCAGCTCGCCAGTACGTTGTCGTTGATCGCCAGCAACGCCAGCAGGTCGTCGCGCACCTGCGCCTGCTGTGCGCTGGCGAGCGGCAGGCCGAGCGAGGCGCGCACCGCATCGTTGAACCATTGCCCCGCATTCGCCGGTGCGGGCAGGTGGGCCGCATCGCTGCCTAGCAGCAGCACCGCGTCGAACTGCCGCCAGCGCGTAGCTGCAAGATGGGTGAACAGCACCGGACTTTCCACACCGAGGTCGCGGAAGGTGTTCAGGTCGAGCTGCTGCGCGAGCCAGCGCCGCCATTCGGCGAAGTTGCAGCGAGTATTGTCCTCGCCGAGTTCGTCCGTCCATTGCGCCAACAAGCCCAGCAACTGCTGCCCCGCGACATCTTGCGCCCAGCCCTGAGACACGCCGAGTATCTGCAAGCTGTCGTTCAATGCATGCAGCCATTCGGCCAACGGTACGCTCTTTTTCGGCAGCGCCTGCATCGCTTGGCGCAACCGCACCAGCGGCTGCACCAATTCGCGCTGTTCGCGTTCGGCCAGTTCGATGTAGCTCTCCAGTTGCGCGACCGTGCCGTGCTTGCGCACCAGTTGCTCGAACAGATAAGCGGCCTGCTTGCGTTCCGCGGGAGGCGCATCGGCGAACAGGAACGGCGACTTCAACAGGTCGAGCATGTCCTGATAATAAAAGTCGCCCTGCACCACTTCCAGCCAGCGCATCAGCGCGGTGCTGACCGACAGCGTCGCCATCGTCCAGCCGGTCTCGTCGCGCACCTGCACCTGCGCGCGCTCCAGCAACGCGCGCGCGCGGCGCGCGACAAGGCGATCCTGCACGACGACCGCGATGGATTGCTTGCCTTCCAGTAGCCAGCGGCGGATTTGCACGTCGGCGGCCTGCGCCTCCTGCTCCAAGCCGTGCGCGCCGAACAACTGCAAGCGCTTATCCAATCGCGCCTCCGGCTGCTGTTCCAATACTGCGGCATCGCTGCGCAGGTCGGCGCTGTTCGCATCGCGCTGCAAGGCGCGCGACAACAGCGCGCAATCGGGGGACTCGGCAACCATCTCACGCATATCGAATATCTCGACCGGCACGCGCTCGCGGCACGCCTGCAAAAAATGGCGTTCCGGTGCAGCGAGGTCGCAGGTCTGTAGCACATACAACGGCCCCTCGACAGCCTCAACCAGCCTCGCCAGCCGCTGCTGCCAGGCGCGCTCGCCATCCAGTTCTGCACCGGAGGTCATCGCATACCACAGCTCGTGCACCACGCGCGCCTCAAACTGCAACGCCTGTCCGCTGCGCGCGCGGTAGGCCTCGGTCAGTTGTGCGGCGAAGTCGCTTTCGGATTCGGGCAACACCACATGATGGCGCGTCAGCTCATCCATCAGCCCCAGCAGTTCGCGCGACAGACTCCACAGGTCGGCGTCACCGAACCAGTCGCGTTCGCGCAGCGCCTGATACAGCGCCGCGATGCGCCGGGTGTCGGGTTGTACCGGAGCATCCAGAGGGATCGACTGCGCCCAGTCGGTGAGCGTGAGCATGCGCGGCAGCAGCACGGTCGCACCGGCGACCGCGCCAAATGCCTGTGCCAGCGGTTTCGCGACATAGTTGTTCGGCAACAGCACGGTGGCCGCGCGCAGGTCGCGGTCGCCCTGCGCATGCAGGATGCACTGCGCTACGCGGTAAAAAATGGAAGTGTTCAACGTTCCAGCAGGCGCAGCTTGTCCGGCACGCCGCGCCACTGATCGGCGTCGGGTGGCGCCGGTTTCTTGTCGACGATGGGTTTCCACAGCTTCGCCAGTTCGGCGTTCAGTTCGATGAAATGATGCTGGGCCTGCGGCAGGTCGTCCTCGGCGTAGATCGCCTCGGCCGGGCATTCGGCGACGCACAGCGTGCAGTCTATGCACTCGTCCGGATCGATCACCAGGAAGTTCGGTCCCTCGCGGAAGCAGTCCACCGGGCACACGTCCACGCAGTCGGTGTACTTGCACTTGATACAGTTCTCGGCAACCACGTAGGTCATGTCATTCTCCAATGCTCAATAGTCGCGGCATTCTAGCAGAGCACCCGGCACCGACAAATCCGGCATGCCTTGGTATCTCCGTGCTTGACGCAACGCCTGCTATGCCTCTACTCTGGGCGCAAGACAGTTCACGTATCGCCTGATCGAACCATGCAGAAATACGACTTCACGATAAAAACGCGGAACGGCCATCTGGTCGAAAACATCCGGATATTCGGCAAGGACATGGCCGATGCCGAGCGCAAGTTGCGCCAGATGTACATGCACTGCGAGATCGTCCAGAACCAGGAGGTCGTCGTAGAGAAGGAGCTGCAGCAGTCGGCGGATATCGAGGATGTGCTGACGCTGATCGTCAAACACAGTTAGCCGACACCCCACTCAACATCCGTTCGTCCCGAACCTGTCGCGGGAATGAACGGGGCGGGGCATCAAATAAACCCGTCCGCGATCAACTCGTTCATCAGAGCGTCGTAGTCCTTGGCACCGCGGCTGGTGGGCGAATGTTCGAAGATCGTCTTGTTCATCAGCGGGCTTTCCGCCAGGCTGACGTTCTCCGAGATCAGCGTCCGGCAGACGTCCGCGCCGAATTCCTTTTCCGCCATCAGCAGAACGTTGCGCGACAGACGTCGACGCGCATCAAAACGCGTCAGCAGATAGCGCCGATTGATGCGATGCTTCAGCACCAGCTCGAGTGCCTTGAGGGTCTTCTGTATCTGCATCGCTCCCTTGATCGACAGGTAGTCCGCCGACATCGGGACGATGACGCCGTCGCAGGCGAAGATGGCGTTCAGCGACAGCACGCCGACCACCGGGCTGCAATCGAGCACCCAATGCTGATCCGGGCTACCGGCATTCTCCGCCTTCAGCCCCAGATTCAGTTTGTTGATCGCGTTGTATCCCTTGCCGTACAACGCATCCACCTTGGACATCTCCACATGCGACGGGATGATGCCCATGCCGCTGGATGACTTCTGGATCATTTCGCGCAACGGACGGTTGCGCTGGAACAGGCCGTAGATGCTGTCGTCGCCGGAAGCGGCGGTGATGCCGACGGTAGAGCCGAACTGCGCCTGCGGGTCGAGATCGATACCCGTGGTCTGGAATCCGCGACGCGCCAGTGCGGCGGCAAGATTGACCGCCGTGGTGGTCTTGCCCACTCCGCCTTTCTGGTTGAATACGGCGATGACAGTCATGGATGGAAAGCGTCGGCCCCGGCTTTAGGTATCACGGTGCGGGCATTCTAGCAGAGCTGGCAGCGCCACAGGCGCAAGAACTAATGCGGCTTGCCGTCGACGCGCGCCTTCAGCAGCATCGGGATGTAGCGCCAGGCGAGCAGCGCGAAACCAGCTAGCCAGCAAGCGGCGGCCGCCGATATCCACAACGCATAATGCGCCGGATCGAAAAGCGGTGCGACAATGCGCAGCAAGAAGGCCAGCATCATGATCCACAGTGCGAGCTTATCCGCGCCGCCGAACGTCACCTTCCTGCCGGTGTGTCCCTGCGAGATGCGCATCAGCATCGCCGGAACGATCAGCCCCATCGCGCCGAAGGTGAACACGTGTATGGACAGCGAAACGAGTTCCGGCATAGTCATGGTCAACCGGAAAAATTCGACCAGAAGTTGCGCGACGATAGCGAGATAGCCCAGATACATGATGCCGATGTCGAGCCGCGTCAGCGCCAGCTGCGGCTTCCAGAATGCGAAGCGCAACATCAGCAACAAGGCCAGCGACAGCCCGGCATACGCGGCCAGCATAGTCGGCAGCAGTCCCGCGAACACCAGCAGCAGGCCGAGCAGCTTGATTGCCTTGTCCAGCGCCGGATGCTGCAGGATGCCAACCTGAAACGCGCCCTTCATGAACTGCACCAGCGTGCGCTCCAGCATCACCAGGAAGGCCATGCGGAACAGCCCCAGCGCGATGCTCCAGCCTAGCAGGTAATACTCGTCGCCGAGCATCAGCTGCTTCGCGATCAAGAAAGTCGGCAGAACCAGCAGGAACAGCCAGTTGTCGCGATAGGCATCGGTCGCGCGATTCTTCGCCAGCGTCCACGCCAGCATCGCGACGATGGAACAGAGGAACAGATTGTTCGACAGCAGGAACAGCGCATGCGGCCAACTGCCTTCGAACCACATGCCGATGCGCTCGAACAGCCATGCAGCCGCGAGGAACATCAGCGCCTGCCCGTGGTAGCCGCGCACCTTGACCCAGTTCTTCGTCGCGGTCAGCAGGAATCCGCCCAGCACCGCCCAGCCGAAGCCGAAGAACATTTCGTGGGCGTGCCACTGCACCATGCCGAAACTCGTCGTCGGCGCTGTCAGCACGCCCGAAAAAATCAGCGCCCACAACACCGGCAGGCTCAGCCCGGACAGCATCGCCAGCGCGAAGAACGGGCGGAAGCCGACTTGCCAGATCGGATGGCTCATGCGGCGATTACTGGTGGCGCGTGAAGTCGATCGCGATGTTCCCGGGTTCGCGGGCGACGTACTTGATCTCTATCCCGTCGCCGTAGCGCTGCTGCAATTGCGCGAGCAGCGGCAAGGGGTCGTGGTCGTTGACGAAGGCCATCGTCTCGCCCGGATTCAGCGAGTCCAGCGCGCCGAAGATCGCGGCATGGCGGAAGCGTTTGGCGACGGCGCGCGCGTCGAACGGATAGCGCATGTCCTGGGCAAAGCTGTTGGCGCAGTTGTGTACCATGATGTATTCCTTCGGTTGGTTGAAAATTGATCGTTTAGTCGCGCGCCCGCCCATTGGGCGCAATGAATTGCACCCCTACGGGCGACCTTGCTTAGGGATGCGTTTGACTGCTATGCGAGCGACGGTTTGCTGCGGCAGCAACGAACGTTCCAGCGCACGCCCGTTGCTGACCAGATCAGCCATGCTGACCTGACGCAGCGACGCGAAGAACGCCTCGCGCGCGACTTCCAGAGCCGAACCCAGCTTGCAGGCCCCGGAGATCACGCAAGTGTTCGCCCCGCCCAGACACTCGACCAGATCGAAATTGTCCTCTGTCGCGCGCAACACCTGCTCGACGGTGACTTGTTCCGGCGGAAACGCCAGCTTCACCCCGCCGTTGCGGCCGCGGATGCTCTCGATCAGACCCGCCAGCGTCAGCTGATGCGACACCTTGACCAGATGATTCTTCGACACGGACAGTCTCTCGCTCGCCTCGCCTATGGTCACCGGCTCGCCGTGGCGCAACGCCAGATACATCATCAGCCGCAGGCCGAGGTCGGAATACTGGGTCAGTCTCACGAGTGCATTCCAGTCATCGAGCCGGCATGATGCGATGCCACGCGCCATCTGCAGAGATCACTTCGTAGCTCTGCCAGGACATGAACTCCGTGCGACTCGCGGTTCCGTCATTGCCCTCGCCTTCTCCGGCAACGATGCGGTAGCTCACGGCATCGCCATCCAGACTCAGCACCTTGCGCACGGACAAGCCGTCGCCGAATTCACCGTTGCTGTAATAGTTGCCGGGGGCCATCGCGTCTTCGTCCGAGACGCGCGACGCATGCTTGCGCGCCAGCCGGTATACCCTAGCCAGATCGTCTTCAGTGATATCAAGATAGGAGCCGATCTCGCGCAAGGCATAGGAAAAATCGGCATGGCCGAGTTGCGCCTGGACTTCCGGAAGACGCACTGCCGGAACCGGCTTGAGCGCGGCCGGATAACGCCGCCAAGGGAATGGATAGTTCACGACTACCGCCACCAGCAGCATGATGCCGACGTTGAGCAGTACCGGCGTCAGCACGAACTGGTAGCCCAGCGCATGCACCTCCGCCCCGCCGACCACAGCCGCCAGTGCGGTCGCGCCGCCGGGCGGATGGATGCAGCGCAGGTGATGCATCGCGAATATCGCCAGTGCGACGGCCAGCGGCCCGGCGACATAGGGATCGGGAACGAACGTCGCGCAGCTCACGCCGATAGACGCCGATACCAGATGTCCGCCGACCAGCGCCCAAGGCTGAGACAAGGCGCCGTGCGGCACCGCGAAAAGCAGCACCGCAGAAGCCCCCATCGAGGCCACCAGCAACGCCGCCCCCGGAGCGCCGACGACATGCAGGCTGGTCGCCATCGTCGCCGCAATCGCCAGCAGCGCGCCCGTTGCGGCGATGAGCTTCTCGCCATGTCCGGTGGCGTCCGGCGCCACACCCAGCAGCTTCAATATCGTTTTTGCGACCATTCTGCCCAATCCCGATTTAATGATGCGCGAATGATACATGTTTTATGTTATCTTGGCGAAATCGCAGACCACCCATTAAAAAGACGTGAGCTACACCCTGCTCAAGCACCTGCATATCTCCTGCGCCGCTGCCAGCTATGCGCTGTTCCTGCTGCGCGGCATCTGGATGCTGCGCGACTCGCACGTCATGCGCCAGCGCTGGGTGAAGATAGTCCCGCACACGATAGACACGATGCTGCTCGCCAGCGCCATTGCGCTTGCTTACACCATAGGGCAATATCCCCTCGCGGAAAACTGGCTGACCGCCAAGGTCGCCGCCCTGCTGCTGTATATCGCACTCGGTTTCGTCGCGCTGAAGTACGGCAGAAGCAAAATCATCCGGCTAGCCGCCTGGCTGGCGGCGCAGACAGTGTTCGGCTACATCGTGCTGGTCGCGCTGCACCACGATCCGCTGCCGTTCTTCCGATAAAGGAGAAAAGAATGATAGGACTCGACTCGAGCACCGGCGCCCCTACCTTCGACCATCCGCTGGAAATGCTGCTCGCCTGCCACGGCAAGATATTGCGCCAGTGCGACACGCTGAAAAAACTCACGACACACCTGAATACCTATGGCTGCGATGCGCAGGCGCGACAGGCTGCACTCGGCATCCTGCGCTACTTCGACACTGCAGGGAAATTCCATCATCAGGACGAGGAAGAGAACCTGTTCCCGGCACTGCGCGCAAGCGCCGACGCGGACCAGGAGCAGCTCGATGCGCTGCTGCAACGCCTGCTGAAAGAGCATGTCGTGATGCTGTCCGCATGGGACGAGTTGCGCGCAGTACTGCTGCAGATCGCCGAAGGCATGAATGCGCGGATGGACGACGGACTCGCGGCAAGATTCATCAACGCCTACACCGTGCATATCGCGGTGGAGAATTCCGAGCTGATTCCGCTCGCTGCACGCCTGCTGACACCGGAGCAGCTCCGGCAGGTCGGCATGCGCATGGCCGAGCGCCGCGGCGTAAGCATGCCCGGCTCTCCCTGACGCGCGGAGCACTCGTGCGCTCCATGGGATAATCGCATCCCGAACAAGCAATCCCATCATCGCCACATGCCCCACCTCGTCGTTTCGATCTCCGGCCATGGCTACGGCCATGTCGCACAGACTGCCCCCATCCTGAACCGGCTGCATCGATTGATGCCGCAGTTGCGCATCACAGTGCGCTCGGCGGTGCCCGCAGCTCATCTGCATTCGCGCATCCACGCGCCGTTCGAGCATATGGAAAGCCACGGCGACATCGGCATGCTGATGTCTTCGGCGCTGGACGTGCGCGTCGAGGACAGCCGCGCGGCCTATCGCACCTTTCACGCGGACTGGCAGTCGCGCGTCGATGACGAGGCTGGGCTGCTACGCGAGCTAGGTGCGGACATGGTGTTCTCCAACGTCGGCTACCTGCCGCTGGCCGGTGCGCAGCGCATCGGCATCCCGAACGCGGCGCTGTGTTCGCTGAACTGGCACGACATCTACCGCCATTACTGCGGCGACGACCATATCGCCGCGCAGATACACGAAAGCTATGCGCATGCCGACGCCTTCCTGCGAGCGACGCCGGGTATGGCGATGAGCGACCTGCCCAACCTCGTTCCGGTCGCCCCCATCGCCGATATCGGCACGAACCGGCGCGACGAGCTGAACAAGCTGCTGCGGCTATCCGGGGAAGAAAAGCTGGTGCTGGTCAGCATGGGCGGCATCAGTAGCCGCCTGCCGATGGAGCGCTGGCCGCACATAGACGGCGTGCGTTACCTAGTGCAGGCGAGCTGGCAGGTCGATCATCCGGATGCGGTCGTTCTGGAATCGCTGCCTGTCGGTTTCGGCGACCTGCTGGCAAGTTGCGATGCATTGCTGTGCAAGCCTGGCTACGGCAGCTTCGTCGAAGCTCCCTGCGGCGAAGTGCCGATACTGTATGTGGGGCGGCCCGATTGGCCGGAGTCCCCGGCACTGATCGAGTGGCTGCAACGCCATGGGCGTTGCCGCGAGGTATCGCGTCAGGCACTGGAAGAGGGATGCGTCGAGGCGGAACTGGAAAGACTGTGGGATATGCCGCGCCCGCCGGTGCCGGTCCCGACCGGCGGGGAGCAGGTCGCCGAATGGCTGGCTGCCCGACTGCAGGACTGACGCGTCAGTCCTTGGCCGCGTAGATCGTGGAGCGGTTGCGTCCGCCCTGCTTGGAGGCATAGAGCGCCTCGTCGGCATGGCCCAGCGCCACCAGCCAGTCTGCGCCGATATCGCAACCCGCGATGCCGATCGAGATAGTGATGCCGCCGACGCTCTCATCCTTGTCCATGCGACGTATCTTGCCCTGCTCGATCAGTTTCCGGATACGTTCGGCAACCACCCGGGCGCCCTCCAGCGGCGTATTCGGCAGGATCACCGCGAACTCCTCGCCGCCCAGACGCGCGACCGAGTCCTGCCCCTTGACCTGCGCCTTCAGCACCTCGGCGATGATACGGATGACCTTGTCGCCGAACAGATGGCCGTAGGTGTCGTTGATCTTCTTGAAGAAATCGATGTCCAGCATCAGGAAACTGACCTGCTTGCCCAGCATCTCCGGATTGGCGGCCAGATTGCGCATCTGAGCATCGAAGCCGCGGCGATTGAACACCCCGGTCAGCGGATCCTGCAGAGCCTCGCTGCGCGCACTCGTCAGCTCCTGCTGCAGCCGCTCGACCTCGCTCTTGCTTTCCTGCAGCTTGTCCTGCAGCGACTCTACCGAAGAACGCATGGTCTGCGTCTCCACCACGATCTCGCCGACGAGCCCCTGCAGCGACTCGGCATCCAGCCCCTGGGACAGTCTCTCGCCATGCTTCTGCAGCCCGGCATTGAACTTTCCCGCCTCGTCGTCCGTCGCTTCGGTGAAACGCGTCAGGTTGTCCAGCACCTTCTGCATGTTCTGCTTGAACGCCTGCTCCGCCTCGACGTTGCCATCGGCGATATAGCCGGCATACAGCTCGTGCACCAGATCGTCGTCGATCTGCCGTTTCTCGTCGAGCAGCGCGTTCACCGCCTTGACCAACGGCGGATTGATGCCGGTGATGAATTCATACCACAAGGTATAGGCGAACGGCGTGAAGGCAGCCGGATGGGCAGCCATCTTCTGCAGCAGCAACCTCAATATCTCGGCACTGGCTACTTTGTCCTGCGTATATCTGTTCTTCATACGAAGACAAACCGGAAAGACACTTCTAACCTCACCTCTCAGGGACATCCCGCCATATGGCTACAAAAAACGAAGGCCACACTGACGGTGGCCTCGCAAGTACGGCAAAGACGATTAGTGCAGATGCTGTCCGTCGCCGTCATGCACATGACCATGCTCCAGCTCTTCTTCGGTGGCGGGACGCACGCCTACGACGGAGCAATTGAAGGTCAGCGTCTTGCCAGCCAGCGGATGGTTGCCATCCACGGTCACTTCTTCGTCGGTCACATCGACAACTGTATAGAGCATGAAATCGTCCTCGTCCGAATTTTCCGGGCCACCCTCGAACTGCATGCCGATGGCGACGTCTTTCGGGAACGCGCTGCGCTGTTCGACTTCAACCAGTTGATGGTCGTATTCGCCGAAGGCATCGTCCGGCTTCATCGTGACGTTGCATGTATCGCCTACGCCCTTGCCGTGCAGCGCCTCTTCGACCAGCGGAAAGATGCCGTCATAGCCGCCATGCAGATAGCTGACCGGGTCTTCGACCTTCTCCAGCAGTTCGCCATCGGCATCGAAAAGTTCGTAACGCAGCGATACAACGGTGTCTTTGGCGATTTTCATTTCATTTCCTTTATCAAATTAAGAATTTCCTGCGCATGCCCATGTGCGTGAACACCATACAGGACATGGCGCAGCTTGCCCTGCTTGTCTATTACAAAGGTGGATCGCAGGATCACCTGCTTCCTGTGTCCGTCCACCTCCTTTTCCGCCATCGCGCCATAACGCTTGCAGACGCGGGCTTCCGGATCGGAAAGCAGCAGCACGGACAGCCCGTACTTGTCGCGAAACGACGCATGGCTCAGACAATCGTCTCGACTGACCCCGACCACCAAGGTATCCAGCTTCGCAAAATCGTCATCGAACGCGGTAAATTCGTTGGCTTCGAGCGTACAGCCCGGCGTGTCGTCCCTGGGATAGAAATACAACACGACGTTACGCTTGCCCTTCTGCGAGGTCAGCACGAAGTTTTCCATGTCCGCATCCGGCAACTCGAAATGCGGCGCCTCCATTCCTGCGGTGAGCTGGACTACTTGCATGATCCTATCCCCCTTCCGGGCATTTTAAACACATTTCCGATATGCCATAAAAAATTTTACGCACTGCACGAACAGCGCCCCGTGCGTCTATAATCGCCCGCATGAAAACCATACAGACACTGCTCGGCGGGCTCAGCGTAGCCGAATTCCTGCACGACTACTGGCAAAAGAAGCCGCTGCTGATCCGCAAGGCGCTGCCCGACTTCACTGGCCTGCTCGATCCGCAACAACTGATAGACCTCGCCTGCGGAGAAGACGTACAGGCGCGCCTCGTCACGCAGCATGCCGGCAAGTTCGACCTGCAACATTCGCCGTTCGAACCGGAGGATTTCGGCCGTTTCGGCAAAAAGAAATGGACCGTACTGGTGCAGGGCGTGAACCACCACTTACCGGAAGGTGCCGAACTGCTGAAGCTCTTCTCCTTCATCCCCCATGCGCGACTGGACGACCTGATGGTCAGCTATGCGCCTGAGGGCGGAGGCGTCGGGCCGCATTTCGACTCCTACGACGTGTTCCTGCTGCAGGGCGCAGGCCACCGCCGCTGGCAGATATCCACACAGGAAGACCATACGCTGATCGAAGGCGCGCCGTTGCGCATCCTGAAGGACTTCCGCATCGAGCAGGAATGGGTGCTGGAAGCGGGCGACATGCTGTACCTGCCGCCGCATTGCGCGCACAACGGCATCGCCGAAGACGACTGCATGACCTATTCCATCGGTTTCCGCACACCGGCCTACCAGGAGCTGGCCGAACAGTTCCTGGTTTACCTGCAGGACCGCATCGAGGTGAACGGCATGTACGCCGATCCCGACCTGAAGACGCAGAAGCACCCGTCCGAGATCGGCGCGGCGATGCTGAACCAGGTAGAGCAGGCGATCAAGCAGGTACGCTGGGACAAGGAAGACATCGCGAACTTCCTCGGCTGCTATCTCTCCGAGCCCAAGCCGCACATCTTCTTCGACTCCCCGCATCGCCCGCTGAACGAGGAAAAGTTCCTGCAGGCCATACAGAAGCGCGGTCTGAAACTGGATTTAAAGAGCCAGATGCTGTGTCATGCCGGCTGGATATTCATCAACGGCGAGGCATTCGAAACCGGCAAGGACGCCTACACGCTGCTGCGCCGACTGGCCGACGAACGCGAACTGGCCGTTGCGACGGACATGACGGACGAATGTGCCGAATTGATTTATCAGTGGTATCAGGACGGCTATCTCACTCCACGCTGAACAGGAACGAACGATGAACGACGAGGCGCTGCAACACACCAGGCTGGACGGCATCGCCGACTACACCGCCGCACTCGACACCTTGTGCGGGCTGGGCGAACACAACCTCTACCTGTTCGAGAACGACTTCGACGGGCTGGGCTTCAACAACGAGGTGCGCTACGAGACCCTGCGCCGCTTCCTGCTTGAAAGCCCAGCGCATCGATTGTTCGTGCTGGCCCACGACACCCGCTACCTGTCCACCCGCTGCCCGCGCATGATGATGCTGCTGAACCAGTTCGGCGTCAGTATGGCTATCCACCAGACGCCGAAGACCCTGCAGCACATCACGGCGCCCTTCTCGGTGGCCGACGAATCGCACTATGTACGCCGTTTCCATTTCGACGATCCGCGTGGCATCCTGGCACAAAACGACCCGGAAAATGCGCGGGCGCTGAAGTCCAGATTCCTGGAAATGTGGACGGCCTCGCACTCCGCTTTGTCCTCATCCAGACTAGGGTTATGACACGACGAACCGGATTTTGAAAAAATAGTTGCGCAACCACTAGATTTCCTCTATGCAAATGCTAGAATGCGCCGCCTTCGGTTTTGGAAGTATCAAAATCAAGCAAAGTTTTCCTTTTCCTTCAACTTAAACTCTCGAGGTATTTAAAATGAAATTGTCCGCTCTCGTTGCTGCTCTGTTGGCTCTGGCTCTGACCGCTTGCGGCGAAAAGGCTGCTGAAGCTCCTGCTGTTGAAGCTCCTGCTGCTGTTTCCGCTGTTGTCGAAGCTGCTCCTGCTGCTTCCGACGCTGTTGCTGCTTCCGACGCTGCTGCAGCTTCCGCTGCTGTCGAAGCCCCAGCTGCCAAGTAAGCAATAGCCTTCGGGCGACAAAAAAGCCGGCGCAAGCCGGCTTTTTTTATTTCCGCTATCCGGCTTCAGCTTATCTCGCACCAGCCGAATCCATCCTGCTGCGTCGCCACGGTGACCCAGCCCGTCTCGCATCCCAGCACCCCAACCAACTCCGCCACCGCGAGTTCCGCCGTATTGTTGCTGCGACTCAGATGCGCCGCGACCAGATGCTGCAGCCTGCTCCTATCCAACCGCGAGAGGATCGCCGCCGCATCGCGGTTGTTCAGATGCCCGAAACGCCCGCCGACACGCTGCTTGAGGCTCCAAGGATAATCCCCGTTCATCAGCATGTCGCTGTCGTGGTTGCATTCCAACACCAGCGCATCGCAACCAGCCAGCACCGCTTCGATATGCGGCGTGCTGCTGCCTGCATCGGTCAGCACGCCCAAGCGGCGCGCACCGTCGCCGAACACGAACTGCACCGGCTCGGCGGCGTCGTGAGGGACAGGATAAGGGGTGATCTCAATGTCGCCGATGACGAAAGGCTGATGCGGATCGATCTCGCATATCCGCTCGATGCCGGACAGCTTGTCCGACAGGCTGCGCCGCGTGCCATGCGTCAGCCAGACCGGCAGGCCGAACTTGCGCGCCAGTCGTGCCACGCCGCCGCTGTGGTCGCCATGCTCATGCGTGACGAGGATACCGCCGAGTTGCTCGGCAGCGATGCCGAGGCGGGCCAAGCGGGCGATGCTGTCGTTCAGCCCGAAACCGCAATCCATCAGCAGCCGGGTTCCGGCAACCTCGACCAACAGCGCGTTGCCCTCGCTGCCGCTGCCCAATGACGCAAAACGCATGAAGCTACGCGCTACTTGCCGAGGTCCTTGTAAATGGCCTCGAGCATGCGGACGGTCGCATCGTTGCTGGCACCGTCCTGATCGGTGACCGACACTTCGCATGACGCGCCGCCATCCTTGACGTTCACGCGATGGCGACGATCGCCTGCCTCGTCGTCCTGCCAAAACATCAGGCTATCCATCCAGCCCTTCTCGGCCTTGGTCTGACGCAGGAAATAGATGCCCTTGGCTCTATCCTTGTCCTCAACCACCAACCCTGCGCGCTCGATCGCCAAGCCGACCCTGCGCCAAGTCTTGTCGAACGCATCGTTCACGACGATGACCTTACTGCCGTCGAATACTTCCTGCAGGTTGGCCTTGCCGTTGCCGGCAGCAGGCGCTGCTGCAGCGCCTGCCTTAGCCGCGACAGCCTTCGCCGCCTGGGCCTCGCTGGCTCCGAAACTCACCATCAGCTTCTGCAACATGATGGCTTCCATCTCGGGGTCCTTGGCGCGCGGCTGCCACTTCGAGGTATTCCCGTCGGCGGACACCACCTCTTCCATGCCGCGATGAGTGATGTACACGGCGGTCCTCAAGCCGTCCTTGCTGCGCTGAAGACGGGTGCGGTACTGATCCTTCTCGCCTGATGAGTAGATGTTATCGAACACTTTACCGACGACACTGCGGATGCCGCTCTGTGGAATTTTGGCACGATTCTCGGCCCACTCGGTCTCCATCACGCCCACCGTCTGGTCTTCGCTGGCGATGCTCAGCCCATTCTCCTGCCAGAACGCCTTGACCAGCGGCCAGACGTTCTCCGCCTTGTCGTTGACGACCAGCATGCGCTGCGCACCGCTGCGCACCAACCGCACCCCCTTCACCTTGGGCAACACCGCAACAGTCTGGCCCTGCGTAGCTTCGCCACCCTTGCTGTAATCGGAATAGGTCGCGACGGTCTCGCCCCCGCTTCCCGGCACCTTGTAGCGATCGTCAGTCTCTGGCGACGTCAGGCCCGGCGGAATCTCCAGCGACGGCGCTTGCACCGCGCCGGTACGATAATCGACACGCTTGCTGCCCAACCCCACCGCACCGCATCCTGCCAGTGAGAACAACACGACAGTGGAAATCCCGATATGCAAAGCCTTCATGTGTTTCTCTCCGGTGGTTCCGTACGATTAGTTGACGATGCCGGCTTGGCGCAACGCCGCTTCGACCGCCGGCTGCGCGCCCGCGGAAAGCGGCGTCAGCGGCAGACGCAGCGTGTTTTTCATCCTGCCCATGCGCGCCACCGCCCACTTCACCGGGATGGGGTTGGCCTCGACGAACAGGTTGCGATGCAGTCCGAGCAACTGGTAATTGATGCCGCGCGCCTTGGTCAGATCGCCCGCCAGCGCGGCGGCGCACATCTCGTGCATCAGCTTCGGCGCGACGTTCGCGGTCACCGAGATCGTGCCCGCCGCGCCGAGCAGCATCAGCGCCAGCGTGCTCGCGTCGTCGCCGCTGTAGACCGCGAAGTCTCCGATGGAACCCTTCAATGCAGCTGCACGCTGCAACAGGTCGCTGCCGCGCTCGATGTTGCCGGTCGCGTCCTTGATGCCGATGATGTTGGATATCTGCGCGAGACGCAGCACGGTGTCGTTGCTCATGTCGGCCACGGTGCGGCCCGGCACGTTATACAGGATGTGCGGCATGTCCACCGCCTCGGCGATGGCCTTGAAATGCAGGTACAGGCCTTCCTGGGTCGGCTTGTTGTAGTAGGGCACCACCGTCAGCGATGCATCCGCGCCAGCTTTCTTGGAGAAGGCAGCCAGCTCGATCGCCTCCTTCGTGGAGTTCGCGCCGGTCCCGGCGATCACCGGGATGCGGCCGGCAGAATGCTTCACCGCCTCTGCGATCAGCAACTCATGCTCTTCCACATCAACGGTAGGGGATTCGCCTGTGGTGCCGACCACGACGATGCCGTCCGTCCCCTGTTCGATATGGAAATCGATCAGCGCGCGGAACGCCGCCAGATCGAGGCTGCCGTCCTCATGCATAGGGGTGACGATTGCTACGATACTGCCCTTGATCATTTTTCCTGACACCAAAATAAATGCGGCATTCTACCGCAATACGCCGACACGCCAAAGGGCCGCGCAATAAAAGGATTGGGCGCCATGTAACGATGACGCCGACACCCCTTAGCGCCTGTGCGGACACTCCTTCTTGACGCAATCCGCATAGATATGGAGCGAGTGGTTGTGTACGGCGAAACCGCGTTCTGCGGCGACCGTCTCCTGCCGGGATTCGATGGCCGCATCGTAGAACTCCTCGACATGGCCGCATTGCATACAGACGATATGGTCATGGTGCTTGCCCTGATTGAGCTCGAACACCGACTTGCCGCCCTCGAAGTAATGGCGCACCAGCAGCCCGGCCTGCTCGAACTGGGTCAGCACGCGATAAACCGTAGCCAGCCCCACGTCGTCGCCCTTGGCTAACAGCTGCTTGTATACGTCCTCCGCGCTCATGTGGCGCTCCTGCCCGGATTTGAACAGGGCCAGGATATTGAGCCGCGGCACGGTGGACTTGAGGCCTGCGTCTTTCAGGTCCTCGGGTTGGGGTTTATCCATATCAACGCTCTCCTGTCTTTTTTGGCATCTTGCCTGAAGTCGCTTGCAGTTGCAAATGAGAACCATTATCATCTTCAAAAACCCCTACCGGATCCATTGCCATGTCTTCGACCAACCTTGCCACCCTGCATCCCGGCGACACCGCCACGATAGTCGCGATCCATGCCGAAGAAGCGCTGCATCAGCGCCTGCTGGCGCTGGGGTTCCGCAGCGGCAAGCAGGTCGAACTGATCCGCAAGGCCGCGTTCTCCGGCCCGCTGCAGGTGCGCGTCGGCACCACCGACGTGCTGCTGCGCCGCAACGAGGCCGCCAAGATCGACGTATGCAAGGGAGTATCCGGAACATGAAACGTATCGCCTTGTTGGGCATGCCGAACACCGGCAAATCCACGCTATTCAACCGCATGACCGGCGGCGCAGCACGCGTCGGCAACTGGCCCGGCATCACCGTCGAACTGCTCTCCGGCAAGATCCTGCTCGGAGGCGACATGGTCGAGCTCATCGACCTGCCCGGCATCTACGACCTGCACGGCTTTTCCGACGACGAACAGGTGGTGCGCCACTTCCTGCACGACAACGTGCCCGACCTCGCACTGGTAGTCCTGAACGCCACCCAGATCGAACGCCAGATGAGCCTGCTGCTGCAGCTGAAGCAGCTCAACATGAATGTCGTCGTGCTGCTGAACATGGCCGACGAGGCGAAGAAATACGGCATCACGATAGATGTGAAGAAGATGGCCGAGCTGCTGGACATGCCCATCTTCCTGCTCAGCGGCAAATACGGCACCGGCTATCAGGAAGCATTACAAGCGATCACCAAGGCGCTGCGCTACCCCACGCCCGGCATGGCCGAGCAACTGCGCTCGCAACTGGAGCAGGACGAACACATCGAAACCGAGATGGCGCGCGTGCTGAAACACTCGGTGCAGGTGCCCGCGCAGATGCCGGAGCACCTGACCGACAAGCTCGACCGCGTGATGCTGCACCCCTGGCTCGGCCTGCCGATCTTCTTCGGCATCATGTATCTGCTGTTCCAGGGCATCTTCCTGCTCGGCCAGCCACTGCAGGGCGGCGTCGCGGAACTGCTGGGCTGGCTGCGCGAGACTGCGCTCGACCCGGCGTTCGCCGACGCCCCCGCCTGGCTGTCCGGCCTGATGCTGGACGGCGTCTACAACGGCGTCGCCACCGTCGCCGCCTTCGTGCCCATCATCGTGCTGTTCTTCCTGTTCATGGCCATGGTCGAGGACAGCGGCTACCTGTCGCGCGCCGCGTTCCTGATGGATGCGCTGATGGCGAAGATGGGGCTGGACGGCCGCGGCTTCGTGATGCTGCTGATGGGCTTCGGCTGCAACGTCCCCGCGCTGATGGGCACGCGCGTGATGCGCTCGCGCTCGCTGCGGCTACTGACGATGCTGGTGATTCCGTTCTCGCTATGCTCGGCGCGGCTGCAAGTGTTCGTATTCATCACCGCCGCGCTGTTCGCCCCCGCCAACGCTGCGCTGGTGCTGTTCAGCCTGTATCTGTTCAGTTTCGCCGCGGCGATCTTCACCGCGCTGCTGTTCAAGGGCAAGTTCAACAGCAACGAGCCCTTCGTGCTGGAACTGCCGCCCTACCGCTTCCCCACGCTGCGCCAGATGGCGATGCGCGGCTGGCTGGAGGTGAGCCACTTCCTGCGCCGCGCCACCAAGTTCATCGTCGCCGGCGTCGTGCTGGTGTGGCTGCTGACCAACCTGCCGCCCTCCGCCGCACCCGCCAGCGCCGACACGCTGGCCGGCATGATAGGCGGCGCGCTGAGCCCGATCTTCGCGCCCATCGGCATCGACGCCAACCTCACCATCGCGCTGATCTTCGGCTTCGTCGCCAAGGAGATCGTCATCGGCTCGCTCGCGGTGATCTACGGTCTCTCCGGCGAGGCGCTGGGCGGCGCACTGGCGCAACAGCTCGATTGGGTGCAGGCCTACAGCTTCATGTTGTTCACCCTGATTTACACCCCCTGTTTGTCGGCGATAGCCACGCTGCGCAGCGAGGCGAAGGACATGCGCTACACGCTGTTCGCACTGGGCTGGTCGCTGCTGCTCGCCTGGCTGGTCAGCTTCGCGTTCTATCAGGGCGCACGGGCACTTGGCTACTGAGCGCCGCATCTTCGCCATGCACACGCTTTCCTCCCTGCGCGCCGGCGAACTGGCAGGCATCGAGCGCCTCGACCTCTCTTGCGGGCTGACCGAGTTCCCACGCGAGATATTCGATCTCGCCGACTCGCTGGAGATACTCAACCTATCAGGCAACGCGCTTTCCACGCTGCCGGACGACCTGCCGAGATTGCACAAGCTGCGCGTGATCTTCTGCTCCGACAACGACTTCACCCGCATGCCGGAAGTGCTGGGGCGCTGCGCGAATCTGGAGATGATCGGCTTCAAGGCCAACCGGATAGACGAATTGCCCGCGGCCGCGCTGCCTGCGAAACTGCGCTGGCTGATCCTCACCGACAACCGTTTGCGCGAACTGCCCGCCGAGATCGGCAAATGTTCGAGGCTGCAGAAACTCATGCTGGCGGGCAACCGGTTGCAGCGCCTGCCCGACGAACTGGCCTCATGCCGCAACCTGGAACTGTTGCGCATCGCCGCGAACCGTTTCGAGCAGCTGCCGGACTGGCTGCTGGCCATGCCCAAACTCGCTTGGCTGGCGTATTCCGGCAACCCCTGCAGCGACCGCAGCGAAGCCGCTGCGCTGGAGCACCTGCACATCACGCAGGTCGAATGGCATGAACTCTCGCTGCAACACAAGCTGGGCGAAGGCGCGTCCGGCGTGATCTACCGCGCGCATCACCATGCGAGCGACGAGCCGGTGGCGGTGAAGATGTTCAAGGGCGCGCTCACCAGCGACGGCCTCCCGCGCAGCGAGAAGGCGGCCAGTATCGCCGCCGGCGCGCATCCCGGACTCATCCCCGTCGTCGGCAAGCTCAGCGCCCACCCCGAACAGACGCCGGGACTGGTGATGTCGCTGATAAACCCCGCCTTCCGCAACCTCGCCGGCCCGCCCAGCCTGGACTCCTGCACCCGCGACATCTACCCGGAAGGCCTGCGCTTCACGCTGCCCGTCGCGCTGAACCTCGCGCTCGGCATCGCGACGGTCGCTGAGCATCTCCATGCGCAAGGCATCATGCACGGCGACCTGTACGCTCATAACATCCTGTGGGACGAACAGGGCGATTGCCTGCTGGGCGACTTCGGCGCAGCTTCCTTCCTGCCGCCGGACGCACACAAAGCCGCCGCGCTGCAACGCATCGAAGTGCGCGCCTACGGCTGCCTGCTGGAAGAACTACTGGATCGCAGCGACGCGACGCCCGGAGAGATAGCCTCGCTACGCGCACTGCAGCAACGCTGCAATCACGCAGAAACGAACCTGCGTCCGCTATTCGCCGAAATCCGCAGCGAACTGACGAAGCTCGCGGTATAGTTTTCCACGCTTAAGAATCCCGTCCCGTCGACGGACGCTCCCGAACCGAACCCGAACCATGAAAAAAATCGCCCTCGCCCTCCTCCTGCTCGCCTCAACCGGATGCAGCACACCCAATCCGCCCGTGCAGACGCCACCTCCACCCACGCCTGTTGTCGTGGAGCGTCCGCCCGCAAAAATCGCGCTCGCCTTGGGTGGCGGCGCGGCGCGCGGCTTTGCTCACGTTGGCGTGATCAAAGCGCTTGAGGCACAGGGCATCTCCGCCGACATCGTCGTGGGCACCAGCGCGGGCTCTGTCGTCGGCGCGCTCTATGCGGCCGGGCTCAACGGCTTCCAGATACAGGAGCTGTCGATGAGCATGGAAGAGGAACAGGTGCTCGACGGCTCCGGCCTGTACCGCTGCATCGCCGAGACGGTGTTCTCGGACAAGCGCGGCTGCATCAAGGGACAAGCGTTGCAAGACTTCATCAACAAGCACGTCGACGGCCGCCCGATAGAAAAACTCCGCAAGACGTTTTATGCCGTCGCCACCAACCTGAACAACGGTGAGATGGTCGTGTTCCGCACCGGCAACACCGGCATGGCCGTGCGCGCGTCCTCTTCCGTGCCGGTGTTCTTCCAGCCCGTCACCATCAATGGGCAGGATTACGTCGATGGCGGACTGGTCGCGCCCGTCCCCTCCAGCGTGGCGCGCAGCATGGGCGCCGACTTCGTCATCGCCGTGGATATCTCCGACCGCCCGCAGGACAGGAAGGCCGCGGGGATGTCCGACATCCTGTGGCAGACCTTCGCCATCTTCGGGCAGACGATCAATCGACACGAGCACTCCAGCGCGGACATCGTAATTCGCCCGATCACCTCCGGCCTGCCATCCACCGATGTGAGCGGACTCAACAAGGCCGTTCTCGAAGGGGAGAAGGCCGTCGCTGCGATCTTGCCGGAGCTGAAGGCCAAGCTGGCGAAACTGAACCAGACCCGCCATGTGGCGGGCATGCCGTGAACATCCCCGGGCGCTGAAGCCCGAAGGAGACAACCAAGCAGTCGCAGTTCGAGCCTGACACCTTTAACGGGGAGATGCCATGAGCGATGCCTTGAGCCTGACACGCGCCGCAAGATTGATCGGCGTGACGCGCGCGGAACTGCAGAAGAAGATCCAGCGCGGCGAGATGATCTCCCACGACGGGATGGTCTCAGTCGGCAATCTGCTGGCCTGTTATCCGGACGCACAGCTCGAAGACACCGCCGAGTCCAGACGGGTCGCCCAGATCAAAGAGAGGGCTTTCGGCAAGCGCGTATTCGAGCGCGCCTTGCCGGATGCGGAAGTCCTGGCCGCGCGCGTCACCGAACTCGGCAAGACGCTGGCGATCAACCAGGGGCAGGTGAAGCAGTTCAATGCGTTACTGGGCAAGCTGTGGGACAAGCTAGCCGAGATCGAAGCCCGGCTGCCCCCGGAATCGCGCATGACGATGGCAGAGCTGAAGGCATGGATCAAAGAGGAAGTGGAGTCAGCGATGGAACCGGGATTCATCAATCCGCTGGAAATCAAGGACAACATCCTGCGCATCATCACCGCCCAGGTGACCATATTGCCGAGCGGACACGACTTCCTGGTCGAGGGACACGACACCCTGCTGGAAGCCGCGATGCGTTCCGGAATACCGCTCAATTACGGCTGTAGCGGCGGCAACTGCGGCCTGTGCAAGGCCAGGGTGGTGTCGGGCGAAGTGAAGAAGACGCGGTCGCACGACTTCGTCATCTCCGAGGCGGAAAGGCAGCAGGGCTATGTCCTGCTGTGCAGCAACACCGCCGTCAGCGATCTGGTAATAGAAGCTCCCGTCGCGGGCAGCGTGCAGGACATCCCCCTCCAGCAGATCGACGCCCATGTCAAAAACACCGGGCATCTCAACGACGACATGCTATTGCTGCACCTGCAGACCCCGCGCACCCAGCGCCTGCGCTTTCTGGCGGGGCAGAGCGTGACGCTGCGCGTCGGGCAAGCCTATAGCGCGGAGCTGCCCATCGCCAGCTGCCCCTGCGACGACCGCAACCTGCTGTTCCACATCCACAGACAACCCGGCAACCTGTTCTCGGACTATATCTTCGAACATCTAAAACACAATGACATGGTGGAGATCGAAGGGCCGCAGGGCGAATTCATCCTGCACGAGAAATCGCCTCGGCCGCTGTACTTTTTCGCCTTCGACACCGGCTTCGCGCCGATCAAGAGCCTGATCGAACACGCGCTGTCGCTGGAAGCGGAAAGCATATGCCTGCACTGGTTCGGCTCCAGCCAACAACACATCTACCTTCCGAACATGGCCCATGCGTGGCAGGACGCACTGGACAACTTCCGCCATGAAGAACATGTCGCGGGCTTCGACCTGCGCAGCGTGAGCGGCAAACGCAAAGAGACGCTGCTCGGGCAACTGGGCGACATCGTCGCGGCCGATGCTGAACTGCTGCAGGGAGACATCTATATCGCCGGTCCGGAAGATGCGGTGAACATCGCCGAGCGCTTCTTCCTGGGGCAGGGCCTGCCCAAGACGCGTGTCGCCGTGGCAAATGTGAAGTGACCGCAAGGGCAAGCCCTCCCTCGCATCGGCTTATTTCAGCCCCAGAGCCTCCAGCGCCTCCGCCGCGATCTCGCGCACCTCTTCGCTCTCGTCGGCGAGCCGGGCTTCGAGAGGCACCAGCGCGGCGGCGCTGCCGGTGAGTCCGAGCAGATGGCACGCATCGGCGCGCACGCGATGGTCGGCGTGACGGCTGAGTTCGGCCAGTTGCGGCAGCAAGGCTCGCAGTTCGGATGTGTCGGCATAGCGCTCCAGCAGCGCGCTGACACCGAGGCGCTGATCGATACCCGCATCGGTGTCGGCAAGGATGTCCAGCAACGGCTTGAGGCGTTGCGCATCCGCGGAGACGAAGGCGACGGCATGCTGGAACTCGCCCAGCTTCAGCAGATGCGCGACATAGCGCGCGATGCCTTCTTCGCCGCTCGCCCATTCCACCCACTGGCGCAACTCGGAAACACTCTGCGCACCGGTCAGCGTGAACGGCCCCAGCCGCAGCCAGGGTGCAGCGCGCACGCCATGTTCCGCCGCCTGTTCCGGGTGTGCTGCGGCATCCACCACCGTCACGCTGCCGATCACGCCCTGCTTCGCAAGCTCGTCCAGCCCGCGCTTCACCGTCGCGCAATGCGGACAATCCGGTGCGACGAACAGCAACACATCGGGCGGCACGAAAGTATTCATGCCGAACCCCGCACTTCGAAGCCCGCATAGCTGCCGCTGCCCGGCTCGACCTCGACGCGTTCCACCTCCGCGAGCTGCGGCCCGCGATGCGCCCAGCGCACCAGCCCATCCACCGCCCCTGCCTCGCCCTGCACCATCGCCTCCACCGCGCCGTCGCTGCGGTTGCGCACCCAGCCGCTGACGCCCAGATGCTCCGCCTCGCGGCGCATCGAGTCGCGGTACCACACGCCCTGCACCCGGCCGTACATCACCAGATGCAGCTTCTTGATCGTATCGCTCATGCTCGCTCCCCCTGCACCGTCACCACGATGCGGCGGCTGCCGCCGCGGTTGCGGTGCTCGCACAGATAGATGCCCTGCCATGTACCCAGCCGCGGCTGACCGTTGGCGACCGGGATGTTCAGGCTCGCACCCAGCAGGCTGGATTTGATATGCGCGGGCAAGTCGTCCGAACCCTCGTCGCGATGGCGATAGTAAGGTTCGCCCTCCGGCACCGCGCGGTTGAAGAAACTCTCGAAATCCTGCCGTACCGTGGGATCGGCGTTCTCGTTCAGCGTCAGCGATGCGGAGGTGTGCATGATGAACACGTTCATCATGCCGACGTAGAAGTCGCGCAGTTCTGGCAACTCGCGCAGAAGTTCCTCGGTGACCAGATGAAAGCCGCGCGGCTTCGGTGACAGGCGTATCTCTTTCTGCAGCCACATGATGAATCTTTTCGTCCCGATGAGAGTATCGGCGACATTATCGCGCAAGCGCCGACCGGATGATGTGTCGTATTGTGCATAGCGGCCTCATGGAATATGGTGTGCCCATATCCTCACCGGAAGATCGACATGCCCTACGCCAGCCTCAACCCCGCCACCGGCCGGCTGCTCCAGCTCCACGACAGCTGGAACGACCAACATCTGCGACAGGCGCTGGAACAAACCCGCGATGCGCAGCGAACCTGGGGGCAGACGCCGATTGCCGCGCGCTCCGGGATCATGCTCAAGGCCGCCAGCCTGCTGAGAGAAAGAAGCGACGAGTACGCCCAGACCATCACTCAGGAGATGGGCAAGCTGCTGGCGGAAGCCCGCGCCGAAGTCGAGAAATGCGCCGCGACCTGCGAATATTTCGCGCAGCATGCAGAGGACTTCCTGCGCCCCGAGGTCATCGCATCGGATGCCGGACACAGCCATGTCGAATATCGACCGCTGGGCGTGGTGTTCGCGATCATGCCGTGGAATTTCCCGTTCTGGCAGGCGTTCCGCGCGGCCGTTCCGGCACTGATGGCGGGCAACGCTGTCGCGCTGAAACATGCGCCCAACGTGCCGCGCTGCGCGCTCGCCATCGAAGCCGTCTTCCGCGACTGCGGCCTGCCAGAGGGCGTATACACCAACCTGATGATAGAGGTGGAGCAGGCCGAGCAAGTCATCGCCAGTCCGCATGTGCATGCGGTCACGCTCACCGGATCGGAAGCTGCGGGGCGCAAGGTCGCGGCGCTGGCCGGCCAGCACCTGAAGAAATGCGTGCTGGAACTGGGCGGCTCTGACCCGTTCATCGTGCTGCACGACGCCGACCTCGAATACGCCGTAGAGATGGTGGTGAAGTCGCGTTTCCTCAACTGCGGCCAATCCTGCATCGCCGCGAAGCGCTTCATCGTCGTGCCGCAGATCGCGGACGAATTCCTGCATAGACTGAAGGAAAAAATCGGGGTGCTCATACCCGGCGACCCGATGGACGAGGCCGTCACACTCGCCCCGATGGCGCGCCACGACCTGCGCGAATCCCTGCACGAACAGGTCCGCGACTCCATCGCGCAAGGCGCGGTCGCGGTGACCGGCTGCGAGCCGCTTACGAGAGACGGCTTCTTCTACCGCCCCTCCATCCTCGACCATGTCACACCCGCGACCCGCGCATACCACGAAGAACTGTTCGGCCCGGTCGCCGTCGTGATCCGCGCCGAGGACGAGGACGACGCCCTGCGCATCGCAAACGACAACAAGTACGGGCTGGGCTCCTCGATCTGGAGCCGGGATACAGAACGGGCCGAGCGGCTCGCGGAACGCATCCAGGCCGGCTGCACCTTCGTCAACGGCATGGTCAAATCCGACCCGCGCCTGCCCTTCGGCGGCATCAAAGCCTCGGGCTACGGACGCGAACTATCCAGACTGGGGATGCACGAGTTCGTGAATGCGAAGACGGTGTGGGTGCGCTGAACCCCATCACCACTGTTGGCTAAACGCCCCCTTCGATACGCCCGCTGCGCAGGCTACTCAGGGCGAACGGCGTCTCACCGGGATCGGCAAAAGCCCGTTCGTGCTGAGTAGCAACCTGCTAGCGCTTCGGCCCGTTGAACTTGCTGGAATACTCCGCGAACACGGACGGATCTTCGACACCTTCCACGCGGAATTCGATCGGCGTCACTTCCTGCTTCACGTTCGCGCCGGGCGCTTTCACGAAGATGGTGAACGACGTGCCGCGGCCATGGTGGGTCAGCAGAGGTTTGTCGGCCCCGATGATCTCCTGCCCCGCCACCCCGCCTTCGGCGCCGACCTTCACATGGATATCCTTGTCGGTCTTGTTGAGCACCTTGAAGGTGTATTTGTTCTGTATGGACCCGTCGCTCATGCTGACGAACAGCGGCTGGCGCTCGGGCAGCACGTTCAGCGTCATCGAACCCAGATGGGTCAGGCCGTACGTGATACCGGCCAGCGCGACGACGATGATGCCGAGATAGACCAGCGTGCGCGGATGCTGGTACAGCTTCTTCGGCGGCATGCCCGAGAGCTCGTCCAGCGACGCGTAGCGGATCAGGCCGTGCGGCTTGCCAATCTTGTCCATGATGGAATCGCAGGCGTCTATGCACAGGCCGCAGGTGATGCAGCCCAGTTGCTGCCCCTTGCGGATGTCCACGCCGGTCGGGCAGACCTGCACGCACTGGTAGCAGTCGATGCAGTCGCCCTGCTGCGCGACTTTCTCCGCCCCCCGGCGCAGCTTGCCGCGCGGCTCGCCTCGGTTGTAGTCGTAGGTCGGCAATATGGTCTGCGCGTCCGTCATCACGCCCTGGATGCGCGCATAGGGGCAGAGCCAGAAACAGGCCTGTTCGCGCAGGAATCCCGCGAGCAGATAAGTGCCGACGAGGAACAGCGCGAGCACGATCCAGCCGATCTTGGGCAGTTGCAAATGGAACAGGTCGTTCCAGTAATCGAATGCATCGACGAACCAGATCGAGAAGCTGATGCCGGTGAGCAAGGCCGTCAGCACCCAGACCGCATGCTTGAGCGCCTTCTTCTTCAGCTTGTCCACGCTCAACGGCGCTTCATCCAGCTTGCGGCGCGCAATCGGATTGCCTTCGATCTTGTCCTCGACCCAGGTGAACCAGTCGGCCCATGCGGTCTGGAAACAGAAATATCCGCACCACACGCGCGAGGCGACCGAAGTCACCGCGAACAGCGTCATCGCTGCCACCAGCAACACCAGCGACAGCATCCAGATGTCCTGCGGCAGCACCGTCAGGTTGAAGAAATGGAACTGGCGATGCTCGATGTCGAACAGGATGGCCTGCTTGCCGTTCCAGCGCAGATAGGGCAGCAAGAAGAACGGCGCCCACAGCCCCCATTGCGTATAAGTCCTGAGGGTGCGGAAGAAACCCGGCATGCGCTTCGCATGGATGGTCTTCTCGCCCAGGTTCGCGTCCCACGTATCCAGCTCGTGATAGATGGTCGTGACAGTGCCCATCTCCTTTTTTTCAGTGACATCGTTCATGCTGGCACTCCAATCTTCTCCAACTTGGCGAGCAACTGCTCCCTGTTTTCCGCATGCGCCGGGTCGGGCAGGATGCAATCGACCGGGCACACCTCCACGCACTGCGGCGCATCGAAGTGGCCCACGCATTCGGTGCACCTGTCGGAGGCGATGACATAGACGTCCTCGCTCTGCGAGATCGCGTCGTTCGGGCATTCCGGCTCGCACACATCGCAGTTGATGCATTCGTCAGTGATCAGCAGTGCCATTTCTCATTCCTTTACGTCGGCTGCGTCGGTTTGTTTCCTGCGGCCATTCGATGCCGCCCGAGGCGCGCGCCAATTGGGCCAAAAAGAACCTGTGGCGCACCGCACCACAGGTCAAAGCTGACGGACTGCACGTCCAGTCAGATCAGGGAGGTTTACGTCACCGTAATCCAACCTCTATTCAGCAATCGCCATGCCACCCGGCGCATTTCCGCAGAATATCCTTTAACTTCAACCAGATAAGCCATATCCGGCAAGCTACTGAAATATCCTGCAACCTGGAGCACATGCCATATTTGGCATATACTTACCGCCATGACAGCCATAAACGACACGAGTTCCAGCCAGCCCTCCATCCCGACGGAGACGCTGGCCCTGCTGGACAGCTTCGCCGAACCCAAGATCCTGCTCGACGGGCAATACCGCATCGTCGCGGCCAATGCCGCCTACCGGCAGGAGTTCGGCGCGGATCGCGATGTCGTCGGGCGCTACTGCTACGAGCTCTCCCACCACTACGACAAACCCTGCGACCAGGCCGGCGAGAACTGCCCGCTGCGGGACTGCATAGAAAGCGGCCACCCCAGCCGCGTGCTGCATGTGCATCACACCTCCGCGGGCAGGCAGCATGTCGAGGTGGAAGTGGCGCCGGTCAGGAACGAGACCGGCAGCACGGTCTACTTCATGGAGACCATGCACTTCCTGCGCCATGCCGAAGACGCGCCCGAGCGGAAGATGGTCGGCTACTCCCGCCCGTTCAACCGCATGCTGGAGCTCGCCAAACGCGTGGCCGAACACGAGAGCTCGGTGCTGCTGCTGGGCGAATCGGGCACCGGCAAGGAACTGGTCGCCCACGCCATCCACGACATGAGCCCGCGCGCGGCCGCCCCCTTCGTCGCGGTCGAATGCTCGGGCCTGACCGAGACGCTGTTCGAGAGCGAAATGTTCGGCTACGAAAAAGGCGCGTTCACCGGCGCGGTCGGCCGCAAGATCGGCTTGGTGGAGGCGGTGCGCGGCGGCACCCTGTTTCTGGACGAAGTCGGCGACATCCCGCTGTCGCTGCAGGTCAAGCTGCTGCGCCTGATGGAAGCCGGCACCTATCGCCGCGTCGGCGGACTGGAGCCGCTGCGCGCCGACTTCCGCCTGGTCGCCGCCACCCACCGCGACCTGGCGCAGATGGTGCGCGAAGGCGCTTTCCGCCAGGACCTGTTCTTCCGCATCAACGTCTTCCCCATCCAGCTCCCGCCGCTGCGCGAGCGCATGGAAGACCTGCCCATGCTGGCCACCAGCCTGCTGGCCCACCTCGATGCGACGCGCAAGGTCGCGCTAGGCGAAGAAGCCTTGGCCGCGCTGATGCGCCACGACTTCCCCGGCAACGTGCGGGAACTACGCAACATCCTGGAACGCGCGCTGATCATGGCCGACGGCAACACCATCCTGCCGCAGCACCTGTATCTGGACGCATTGAAAAGTACAAAACCGGAGAACCCGGAAACGAGCCCGACCGAAGAGATCGCCCCGCTCGCCAGCCTGGAAAAGCGCTACCTCGCATGGGCGGCGGAAAACTTCCCAGGCGACCGCAAGGCGCTGGCGGAACGGCTGGGCATCAGCGAACGCACGCTGTATCGCAAGCTCAGGAACACGGGACCGGATTTGCCCTGACGCATCCCAGTGAACCGGCCTGCGCTTAAGTGGGCAAACCCAATTACCCGCAACGCGCCTTTTTGTTAGACTGCGCGACAGCAACTTCAGGAGAACCCAGCATGCTGACGACCATAGAGGTGACGATCGACAAGACAGGACATTTGCACCCAGTCGAATCAAGCCAGGCCATCAAACCCGGGCGCGCGCTACTGACCTGGCTGGAACCCGATGCCACACACGAACCTGCGCTGATGGCCGAGCCGGCCTTGGCGCAAGACTGGCTCAATCCCGAGGAGGATGCGGCATGGGCACACTTGCAGCCGGGCAAGTAGTCGTACTGCCCTTCCCGTTTTCTGACCTCAGCCAGAAAAAACTGCGCCCCGCCTTATTGCTGGCGGATGCCGGACGCAGCGACTGGATCGCCTGCCAAATCACAAGTAACCCCTACGCGGATACGCGCGCAATCACCCTGACGGATAACGAATTTGCCGAAGGCGGATTACTGCGCACAAGCTACCTGCGCCCAGGAAAGTTATTCACCTGTCACGAATCCCTCCCGGTCAATACCGTTGGCACACTCAACAAGACCGCATTGCAACAGGCTCGAACTGCGGTTGTTCAGATGATTCAAGGGTAAGGCGCGAAAACAATCCGAATCCGAGCCGTTTAATTCTCAACGGTCGCGACGAACGTCGATCTCGGACACACGAACCGCCACGCCCTCGATGACCTCGCCCTCGTACACCTCGCCGCGGAACGCCTGCGGCTCGTGTGCGGCAGCTTCCTGCATCTGCTGCATCTGGGCATGCATCTCCCTGAACTGCCTGCGCACCGCGCGCGTCTTCCACCACAGAAAAGCGCCGCCGAACACGACGACGACCAGGATAACCACCAGCAACACCGCCGAGAACATCAGCGCCACGGCCGCCAGCGCGACCATGCCGACCAGCGTCACGGCCTTGCGCAACAGGCTGGGGCGACGGGATGAGGAATAGGAAATGTGTTTTGTTTTCATGATGGAAGTTTAGCCGATTCTCTCTGCGGACTGGCGCGGCGAAGTCGCATAGGCCGAATTATCTAGATACTTCGGCCTATGGTTATCGAATCGAGGTTCGGGTAAGGTCGCGTGCCATGGAGAGGGGAAGCACTAAAAATGACCACATCAGTAGCGCAGATCGAATCGAGGATGTATCTCATCCGCGAGCAAAAGGTCATGCTCAGCCATCACTTGGCGGAACTTTACGAAGTCGAACCACGGGCTTTGAACCAGGCAGTCAAGCGTAACCTCTCACGCTTTCCGGCAGATTTCATGTTCCAACTAAGTCCGGAAGAATTTGCCAACTTGAAATCACAGTTTGTGATTTCAAGTTGGGGCGGCATCCGCACAGCCCCCTACGCCTTCACCGAACAAGGTGTCGCCATGCTCTCCAGCGTCCTGCACAGCGAACGCGCCATTCAGGTCAACATCGAAATCATGCGAGCCTTTGTGCGCCTGCGGCAGATGCTCGCTACCAATGCCGAGCTTTCCCGCAAACTCAACGCGCTGGAAAAGAAATACGACGTGCGCTTCAAGGCAGTCTTCGAGGCCATCCACGAACTGATGACCCCGCCCGAAAACAAGAAAAAACGCCCTATCGGATTTGCGACATGGGAGAAGAAATAAATCGATGCTGACCCCGTATCACTTAGGAGATTGCAAAATGAAAAAAGGGAAACTCAAAATCACCGAATCCTGCGGCAACGTATTTCTCGATCTCGGTTTCTCTCCGGAAGAAGCCACCATCCTCGCGATGCGCTCTCAATTGATGGGGGAGTTGCGCATCAAAATCAGCGACATGGGATGGACACAAGCAGAAGCCGCCCAAGTGCTCGGCATCTCGCAATCGCGCGTGTCCGACCTGATACGCGGCAAGTTCGAGAAATTCAGTCTGGACATGTTGATCACGTTGGCGACCAGAGCGGGAAAGAAAGTTGAATTGAAGATGGCGGCTTGAGGAATCAATTGCGATGCTGACCCCATATCCCATGCTGAAAACAATTCGAAGCTGACCCGTTTAATTTGTTCGAAGCCGACAAATAATATTGTAGATTAATTAGGTATTCACTTAATGACCACCACAAAAGAAACACCAGTTTTCGCAGAACTTGCTCATGACCTTCAAACAGGCCTGGGTAGAACAAGCATCCCTGACTTTGATCGACTTCCCATTGTAGGAATGGCAAGCATTTTGGCGCTACATATTAAAGGGCTCGGTGCAATTGAATATGGTGTATTGCGGCAAGTATCTGATCATTTCTTTGATATTCCCGCAGTGGCATTGCCGCAAGTTCTAGAGGTGCTTGAAGAAATTGAATATCTAACTCTTATCAAGAGCGGCAAAAGCATAAAGACAGTTATTCCGTCAGTGCCTCACTTTGATTCTGTATATTTGCGAATTGAAGAATATCTATCCAATGAAACACTAACTGAGCATGAGCAACTCGCTATAGCCATCTTAGGTGAACTCACAAACAAACCTGAAAAACGCGATGCGCTTTTTGGGCGTCTTGGTGCTGAGAAAAAACTATTTAACCGATGTGAAAGTATTGTTTCAGAAAGCGGCTTAGTTCTGTCGAAGCGCGCTAGAGGGCAAGACATATTGATAAGCCCAATTTACTTTGCAGACAACCTCGACAAATTAGTAGATATGGCAGCCGCAGGAGGTGCGACAAGGGTAGAGCGCGTACTAAAATTAATTGGACAATCTCAAGGCTGGCCACTTTCTATGATTGAGAAGCAAGGTGAAGTTGCTGGTACGAAAATCAGTATTGATGAACTTAATATTCTCAAATCAATGGTGGCTGATGGCGTGTTAAAACCCCCGAGCATTAATCGACCTAATGCATCATCTGAACTGTTTGTTTTTACTCCACGTCCAGGTGGCGCACGTCTTAATGCAGGGAATCGCGAAGTATATGAGCGCGCCATGGGGTTGGTCGCCGCCATTCGAAAAGGTCAATTACTGCCTGAGCAGTATCGAATAAAATCACCAACCGCCATACTTGGTGCATTACGCGACCGTAAATTTATTCGCACCAACAGCGAAGCTCCGCACCAATATCGCAATCTAGTTAGCTTACGTGTTGGAAAGTTGGTAGATACTGGCGGAGGCAGATCTCAACTTGAGCTAATTGACACACCAGAAAACTTGAGGGCTATCGACGAAGCCTTGTCCTTAGTAAAAACTGGGCAGATGAGCCAATCATCTGTAGATGAAAGTGCTCGAATTGCGCTTTCTCAAGATGAGTCTTATGTGCAATCCGTCGTTTCTTCTACCAATTTTAGATCATCATCTAAACTAGTATTAAAGCCCGATGAACAGCACGAAGTAGACCAATTACTATTGGATTTAAAATGATAAAAGATATTCATCAAAAGCTAAAAGCTGTCCGCTACTGCGTAGCATTGGGAATCGTTCCACATATGGAAGTTGTGGTGCGTTTTTCATCGGAAGTTAGTGAAACCCCTTCGAATATCACAGATATTGATGTGCTAGGAATTAAACCTTGCAACGATAGCCCGTCACACCGAATCATATTTGACTGTAAAACACTAAATAAAATGAGTGCTATTAATCGAGCTCTTTGGGCAAAGGGGCTTGTTGACCTGACGCATAGCGATGAAGCATTTGTAATTCTCTCAAAGGCAGCGCCCGAGGCACATCGTCTTGCCGGAAACAGCCTAGGTGTCCGACTTTTCACTGAAAAACTGTTTGACAGTTTTGCTCACACCGTCGCCAAAGACTATGCGGTTCAAAATTCTTATCTTGAAAATTTAGCTGCATGGGAACGCTTGGCTGAAATCCCATCAAAGCAGCCTGCACTATATGACTTTTGGGCTTACCTAACTGCCAATGCATTGCTGGAGACTCATGGTACACAAGGCTTGCGTAGCTTGATGGCGAAAAGTAAAAAAATTGAAGGGGAGCTTGATCCAACGAAGGACTCACACAGAGCATTATTCAATCTTATCTTGGTTCAGTTTTGTCACTACCTTAGTGAAATGGTTCGTGATTTTCACAACATTTTTAATCCAGAAATGGATAAAAAGGAATTTGAAAAAATTGTTAGGTACTATGTTTGGGGTGGAAAAGAAAATTACGATTTGAGGCAAAAACTAAAGGTGGCGCTACAGAATGCAAAAGGTATTGCAGAAGCTGAACCATTCGAGTTTCCTGCATGGGAGAAATTCGTAGAGCTATTTCGAACATTCTTAGATGCACCCCTTTTACTAGGAAGTGTCTGCCTGCCACTCAAAGACTTGGCCTTCCGCGAAGTTAGTACACCAACTACAGAACTAGATCGACGCCTAACTATGCGCTTAGACTCAAACAGTCGAGTAAGGCAATTTATTCTAGCCTCAGCGTCTTATTTTATTGATGCCACGCGACTACCACGCGAGTTCAAAGATCAGCTCAGCAAAAATATGAATTTTGGATAAGAGGGTATTTGCAGGAACTTGTATAGAGCGCCTTTCACCCACAGAAAATTGGAATGACCGCCATGGCACGAAGCCTGACTTTTGTTAAATTTAAAGCCACACTGGAATCTGAGATAAGAGCATATTGGCACATGCTGTCTTGCCAAGAATATGCTACTAGGTGGTTGACTAATATCACTCCTCAGCCAGCTCGTTTATCCTGCCATCCTGGTGACAACAAAAATCCGTTTAAAAGTATTGACCTTCCAATTCCTGAATTTCTCTCACACTCCCTTCATATACAAGCCTCTATTAGGGAAAACTCCATCGTTAGCTTTATTACGGCATTTGAATTTTTTCTCTTCGAAACGTTAGAGCGAGTTATCTATATTGATCCAACATTAATCAGCGACTCATCAATGCCAATTGAGGCAAAAGAGTTATCTCTCATAGCCAACCAAGATATTCGACGATGGCTAGCAACAAAGGTGGCCGATAAATATCTCCGAAACAAAACGCACGCAGAGATGATTTCAAGGATTGATAAACTTGTAAAAGCTGGAATTAGCAAGCTCCCTGAAGTTGAAGAATGGGCAAAGTGGTCGCTAGTAAGAAATGCAATTGTGCATACATCAAGATTTGTTACTAGCGACCTTGCCATAGCTTGGCCAAGCCGCTTTCAAAACATAGGCGACCCTCTAAATCTTACTGATAAAGAAGTGTCCCGAGTCCATCATTTAGCTCTTACCTTATCCTCACAAATCGACGAGCGCGCAATACATACCGTTATACAGAAACATGATGCCACTCTTTTAACGCGTGAACTCTTTATCCAGAAGGGTCTAAGCGGCCCGAAGGAAATTCGAAAAGAGCTGGGGCGTGTTCTTCAAACTAGAATGACAGCCCCCATTATTGAAAAGATAATCGCTGACCAGCGTAAAGGAAGCATTAATGACCATTGGACTCTTAGTCATGGCGATTTGCAGAAAATTTTAGCCTAATAAAATCACGAAATGACATTGTTGCCAAGTAATCTGGTCAGCATTGAAATAGCCATAGAACTAACGGCACCGAAATCGAAATGTCTTTGAAGTTCTCCGTGATGTTTGAAAGAAAATCGACTCCGCACCTTTAGCCTCTTCCTCCCACTTAACCCCACCTCATGGCCACCCTAATCCCCACCCTTGGCGCCGCCCGCTTCGATGCGCGCGGCGAGTTGCGTCTCGCTGAACGGCTGAAGGATTGCCTAGAAGACAACGCCTGGGTGTGGCACAACATCCCGGTTGGGCCTTTCGGCTTGCATCCCGATTTCGTGACGCTGCATCCGCAGCAGGGCATTGTGGTGCTGGAGGTAAAGGACTGGCACAAGGACAACATCGTCAATGCGACACGTACGCATGTCGAGCTGCTGACGCCGCAAGGGACAGTATCAGTGGAAAGCCCTTTCGAGCAGGTGCGCAACTACATGTTCAACGTGGTGGATACGTTGAAGCGCGATCCGCTGCTGGTGAACGAGGGTGGGAGCTTCAAGGGCAAGCCGGTATTTTCATTCGGGCATGGCGTAGTTTTCAGCAACATCACGCGCAAGCAGTTCGAGCAGACCGATTTGCATGAAGTGTTTCCGCCGGAGCGCTGCATCTTTCGCGACGAGATGGCGGAGAAGGTGGATGCGGATGCGTTTCGCGAGCGGGTCTGGCGCATGGTGTCGCCGCGCATCGGGCCTGCCTTGTCGCTGCCGCAGATCGACCGGGTGCGTGCGCTGCTGTTCCCGGAGATTCGCGTCACCCAGATTGCGCTGCCGTTTGACAAGCCGTCTGCGAAGTCCTCTCCCGCCAATGACCGCCAGTTGGAAGTGATGGACATGCAGCAGGAGTTGCTGGCGCGCAGCATGGGCGAGGGGCACCGCATCGTGCGCGGCGTGGCGGGCTCGGGCAAGACGCTGATTCTGGCGTTCCGCGCCGAGCAGATCGCGCGTGCGGCGACTCGCCCGGTGCTAATACTAAGTTACGCGAACGGCATCTCGGGTCGGCTGGAGAATGCGATGCAGGACAGAGGCGTGGAGGACAAAGTGATCACCTCGACCTTCCATTCCTGGTGCTACAAAATGCTGCGCACTTACGATATTCCGCATCCAAGCGAGAAGGACATTCCAGACTATTCGGAGCGGCTCGCCGCCAACGTGCAGGCCGTGCTGGATGCCGCCGAGCGCGGGCTGATTCCGGGCGGGCAGTACGACGCGGTGCTGATCGACGAGGCGCACGACTTCGAGCCGCAATGGCTGGCGCTAGCGGCGAAGATGGTGAACCCGGACACGAAGGCGCTGATGATCGTTTACGACGATGCGCAGGCGATCTACAAAGGGCGGAAACGCCCGGTGTGGAAGCAGCTCGGCATCGAGGCCGCCGGTCGCACCACGGTGCTCAAGGTGAATTACCGCAACACCGCGCAGATTTTGCGCTTCGCGCGCAAATTCGCCGCCGATGTGATCGGTGCACCGGGCGTATGCGCCGGTGACGAGAGCGCAATCCTGATGCCGGAAGACGGCGGGCGCGAGGGTGTGGAGCCGGTGGTGCGCCAGTGCGTGAGCTATGACGGCGAAGCCCATGCGATTGCCGAATGGCTGCTCGGACGCAAGGCCGCCGGTTACCAGTGGGGACAGATGGCGGTGCTGTATCCCCGGCATTTCATCGGCGAGAAATTCGAGAAAATACTGGCGAAGAACGGTGTGCCTGTGGACGTGGCGAAGGATCACGGCAACCGCATTGAAACCGGGCGGGATGCAGTGCGATTCCTCTCCATGCACAACGCCAAAGGACTAGAGTTCCCCTGTGTGGCAATCGGCGGCTTGGGTGAGCTGAAGAAGGCCGAGGATATAGAAGACGACATCCGCCTAACCTACGTCGCCATCACGCGGGCCACGCATGAGGCGTTTATCACTTACTCGAATATATCGGAACTGGTGGGGCGGCTGGTGGTGTAGGTCGTATTCAGCGCTGTCCCTCTCCCCATATCTTGCGATACGCCGCGAGCACGCGATGGTGCATGTCGCTGCCTTGCATATTCTCCCCCAGCGTATTCAGGCCGAAAAACTTCACTTCGCGGTTCAGCAGTTGCCGCGCTTGCTGCAAAGTGTCTGCGCCGTAAAGCAGGCGCAGGCTATTTTCATAAGGCGCGCTTGATCGTGCCTGAGACTCAAGGTCGAGCTGCACCAGATGCGCGATGCAACGGTATACGCTTGCGCGGGTTTCGTTCAGTTCGCCGAACTGGCCGATCCAGGCGCAGCCTTCGAGGATGCCGTCTGAATCGCCGACGGCGATTGCCAGCAGGGTCTTCAGTTCGCCCACGCGCAGGTTTGCCCAGTTGCTGCCGGGGTCGGCCGCCAGACCGATCAGCGTGACGACTTCGTGGCTGTCGGCAAGATCGAGATCGATCAGGGTGTCGAGCAGTTCATCGCATTCGTCTTCATCCAGTTCCGGCAGTCGCAACAAGGCGGGACGCACCCGGTTTCCCGCGCTGTTGTTTTGCCATTGCAGTTCTTCGATGGGATAGATCTCCGACATGCCGGGCACGAAGATGCGGCAGGCATATACGTCCAGATGGGTGAAGTCGGCGATATAGATTTCATGGCCGCCGGCGTGGATGGTGTCGCAGCACCAGCGGTAATCTTCTTCGGTGGTCGTGCCGAAGTTCCAGTCCGCGAACTCGTAGTCGGGCGTGTCGCGCAGGAATTCCCAACTGATGACGCCGCTGGAATCGACGAAGTGGATCTCCAGATTCTGCGCATCGGCGATCTCTTCCATGTCAAAACCGGGCGCGGGAAAGTCTTTCAGGCTATCCAGCGCGCGGCCTTGCAGCAGCTCGGTCAGCGCGCGTTCCAGCGCCACTTCAAAGCGGGGATGCGCGCCAAAGCTGGCGAAGCAGCCCTGATCCTGCGGATGCAGCAGGGTGACATTCATCACCGGATATTTGCCGCCGAGCGAGGCATCCTTGACCAGGATGCCGTAGCCCGCCGCACGCAGGCCTTCGATGCCGGCGGCGATGCGCGGGTAACGCGCGATGACTTCTTCCGGCACATCGGGCAAGCAGATGCCCTCGCGGATGATGCGGTACTTGATGTCGCGCTCGAATATCTCGGCCAGCGCCTGGGTGCGCGCTTCCATCAGCGTGTTGCCCGCAGACATGCCGTTGCTGACATACAGGTTGCCGATCAGGTTGACGGGGAACAGCGCGGTCTTGCCGTCGCGCAGACGCTGGTAGGGAATGGCGCAGATGCCGCGCTCGGCATTGCCGGAGTTAAGGTCGACCAGCTGGCTGGCCTGCACCTCGCCTTGCGGGTTGTAGAACTTCTGCAATTCGGGCGTGAGCAGCCCGGCGGGCCACTGGTCGCCCTTGACGGCGAACCATTGCTCGTTCGGGTAATGCACGAACTCGCGCCGGCTGATGGATTCGCCCAGATAGAAGTGCGTCCAGAAATAATTGGTGCTCAGGCGCTCGAAGAATTCGCCCAGTGCACTGGCGCGCGCGGCCAATTCCGAGCCGCCCTTGCCGTTGCTGAACAGGCGCGGGCAATCGCGATCACGCACATGCACCGACCAAATATTCTCGACCTCGTTCAGCCAGGAACGCTCTTCGACCTTGAAGCCGATGGCTTCCAGTTTGGCGTGCAGGGTACGGATGGATGATTCGAGCGAGGCGTCTTTGCTGGTGATGAAGGTTTCACCGTTGCTTACTGTGATGGTCATGGGGCAATCAAAATGAGGGGGTTGATGAGGCGACGAATCTCGACTCCGGCTCCTTAGGCGCTGTTATCTAGCGTACAACGCAAGGAGAAGTGACTGAAGCTGCCCGATTCTATAACACCCAGAGCCCATGGGGTCGGCATCGACACACCTCCCATGAAAAAGCCCGGCATCGCCGGGCTTTTCATTTCCGGAATTAATAGGATCGGCTTCGCAATAATTCCGCACCATGGCCATCATGCCGCCCCCCTCCAGAGAAGGATGGCATATCCACTTGCGGGCAACATATACTTGGCCGACACTTTTTCTAGCGTCCGTTCGCAACCCACCGGAATCAGGATATGGACAAGACTCTTCCGCCAGAATACGCATATCGCCACACGCTCAATGAGGAGCTGCACAGGCATTCCTACGAACCCCTGCACCCGCCGGAGCGCGTCGTGCTCTTGGCCATGCTGGTAACGCCGGAGGAGCGCGGCCTCGAAGATGCGCATCTGCAGGCGCTGGTAGCGGAATGTCCCGCCCTGTCCATCGACGCTTCTTCCAACAGCAGCCGTTATGATTTCGGCGCTTTCCGCCTGAAAATCGAGCGGCACATCGAATTCACCCGATACAAGTTCGTATGGAAGCCGCAGCTCTCGCTGGATCAAACTCCGTTCCCCGATTTCCTCGGCGAGCTGTTGCCCCAAGGCTGGTTGAGCCAATTGCCAGGCCGCCTGCTCAACGGCCTGAACATCGCGCTGCTGAATTATCCGTCCGATGCGACCGATGCTTCCCTCGTCGAACAGTATGGCGCCAGCTTCGATTCCAGACGGCTCTCCGCCTCCCTTGTTGGCCGAAGCGGCAATCTGGCCATGACGGATTTCCACATCAAGGCAGATGGGCTGATCCCGTTATTGGTTTTCACCAAGGCCCGGCTACCCGCTCAAAATGGTCGGCTGATGCTGCGCCTGATAGAGATCGATACCTATCGTTCGCTGGCCATGCTCTCCCTGCCCGCCGCACGCAATATCCTGAACGAGCTTCCGGCACTGGAAAGCGAGCTCGCTTCGCTCACCGAAGCAGTTGCAACCGGGGATAGCGAAGGAGACAAGGCGCTGCTCGAAGAGTTGACTTCCATCGCCGCTCGCGTGGAACGCATGACGGCAGCGAACGCCCGCCACCTGTCGGCCTCCGCGGCCTATTTCAATCTGGTCTCACTCCGCCTGAAAGAATTGAGGGAAGAACTTATCCCGCAGATCAACTCGATAGGCGGGTTTCTGGAGCGGCGCCTGGAGCCAACCCGCACCACCTGCGAAACCGCAGCCAGCCGACTGGATCAGCTTTCCCACCGGGTTGCACATGCCAGCCAGTTGCTGCGCACCCGCGTCGAGGTGCGACACGAAATCCAGAACCAAAGCCTGCTCATCAGCATGAACGAGAGTTTCCAGTCGCAACTGAGCCTGCAGCGGGCGGCAGAACTGCTTTCGTTCGTCATCGTGCCCTACTACGGCGTCAATCTATTGACCTATTTGCTCGAGGAAATCGGGGAACTTGGCGGCATCCCCATCGACCCGCAAACCGTCAAGGCGCTCGGCGTTCCGGTCATCATCATCCTGATGCTAGTGGTGCTGCGGCACATGCACCGCGCTCCCAAACCATCAGGCCAGTGATACCGGCGGGCGACCGGCCCGATCAAAGGCACCGGAATAAAAGGGGCAATGAAAGGGGGCAGCATCGCAATGCTTCCCATGAAGAAAGCCCGGCATCGCCGGGCTTTCTTCATTGCAGCATTCTGTCGATCTGCCCGAAAAGCAGGCGTCTCAGATAGTCGTCAGACGTTCAACCGTATCCGGATAACGTTCGACCATCCGGATCAGGACTGCCGCCTGGGCATTCGGGCTGGCCCTGCCCTGCTCCCAGTTCTCCAGCGTGCGCTCATTGGTGCGCAAATACCTGGCAAAGACTGTCCGGGACAAGTGCAGCTTCTCCCTCAGGCGAAGCAACTCCTCCGGCGTGATCTTGATTGCCGGTTTCTTCTCGACGACATGCTCGCGCAATGTGATCTTACCCTTGCGCGCAGACTCCAGCGCACCCAGGCCTTCCGTCAATTCATTGAACAGATCGCGTTTCATTTTCATCTCCTTGCATCCACTTCCTGTTTCAGCAGTTCTTTAAGAGTCTTGCGCTGCGCCGCAGTCAGATCATCCATCTCGTCTTTGTTGTAGAGGGTGAACAGCCAGAACTGCTTGCCGGACAGCCACCAGTAGTAGATCGCCCGCAGGCCGCCGCGCTTTCCCTTGCCGCGCTTCTCGTCGGCAAAACGCACTTTGCGCAAACCGCCTGTCCCTTCAATCACGTCGCCTGCCTCCGGGTTCTCCATCAACATCTGCTGGAACGCCCGGAAGCTCTCGTCGCTCAGGTAGTCCTGGCGATGGCGCAGAAAAGGCGGCAACTCAACGAAAGTGGCTTTCATGGAATGATTGTACGCAAGTTGCGTATGAATAATCAAGGGGCTCAGCGGACTTAAAATCCGCTGCAGTCCGGTATCTTCGGGCGTTCCATTTCACAGCGGAATTGCTCTTCAGACCTTGAGGCTCAGCCCGCCGCCTGCGCCCCGTAGTATTTGACCGACTTGCGCGACCCCGGCTTCTTCTTGTGGGTGACCACGCCCTTGATCTCGTCCAGTCCCGGGATGGCGATGTCGGGATAGGCGGGGTTGAGCGCATGCAGCCGCCAGCAGCCCGATGCGTCGCGCTGGAGCTGGCGAAAGATGAATTCCTCGTTCGCGGTGCCGACCACGAACGCACCATCCGTTGCGGGTGCGCCCATTTCGATGACCAGTATCTCGCCCTCGATGAACTCCGGCGCCATGCTGTCGCCCAGCACCATCAGCGCGACCATCTCGTTGCCGGAGCATTCGCTGCCGGAACTATTGCAGCTGGCCGGGTCGTCTTCCTGCGCGGCGGCAACGACGGGGATGTTGATGGGTTTGCGCGTAGACATGTGGAAAGCTCCTGATTGAACGTCCCGGATGATAGCGGCAAATTAGCAAATGCTGAATAACCTTGCTGCCTTACAATGCCGGCGCAGCGAAATCTGCGGCAGGACACCACATCGACAGCGGAAAATCCGGGGAACAGGCATGCAGGAAATCAGGGGGAACGAAGGGGACGATACGGATCGCGGCGGCTGCGTCGCGCTGATCTACGCCCTCGTGGCCGAGCGCCTGTCCGTCCATTACGAGCACGGGCAATGGCTGAGCCAGTCGCAGGGCACCACGCTCGCCGCGGACTGGCTGTCCCGCTCCAAACGCCAGTTGCCGCTGGCGCTGCGCAAGCGTTTGTCCGACCTGAGCGACCGGCTCGCCCGGCAGATCGCCTCGACCACCTCGCGCGACGCGGGGTTGTATGTCGCCCACGAGATGCAGGAATCGCTGGACCCGCGCTACCAGTCCGAGATCGGCCAGTCCATCATGGCCGAATGCGAGCGTGCCTTCGACGAGGAATGGCCGACAGCATGACGGCAACAGGGGTAGGCCGACACGACCCGAACGGGGCATAGCGGCACCGCGGCCATTCCAGTAAAGTCGACCCGTCATCCACTCCGGTATACCCCCATGAACACAGCAGAATTGAGCAAGGAACAGGCCATCCTGCGCGCGATGCGCAAGACGCTGGGCAACGTCGTCAGGGATGTCACGCCGCTAGGCGGGCGACCCAACCCGCTGACGGGCGACACCATCCAGAATATCAAGGATTGCTTCGCGCTGATCTCGGAGCGGGAAAAGGAACTAGCCGAACTGCTCGATTTCGACCAGGCCAAGCCCTATTACCAGGACGGCGAGCCGCCGAATGCTCAGGTGATCAGCTTCGCCAAACCTGGCAAGGAATAGGTCGACGCCGTATGAGCGAAAACTTTGTCGAGATCAAAGACGGCCCGAAAGACGGCGCCCCGGAAAACAACGAACGCGCCGAGCTGACGAAGCTGCTGGTCGGGAAGTTGCAGGAGTTGCACGACCTGACCGATGCCGCGCCGCTGGCGCGTGCGCGCCTGCAGCTGGATGTCGCAGAGCTGCTGGTGTCGCTGGAGCGCAAGCCCGAGGCATGGACGCTGGCGCGCGAAGCGTTCACTGCCGCGCTGGCGCAAGATGCCTGGAAGGATGCCGTGGAAGCCTGCGACGTGCTGTACCAGTGCGAGCAGGATGGCTCCACCGCGGCGCTGGGCATGGGCGTGTGGCTGGCGGTCAGCTTCCCGGTCGATCCCGAGCTGACGCTGGCGATGCTGATGCATATCGTCGAGGAGACGCCCGACCACTCGGACGGCGCGGCGCTCGCCGCCGTCGCCGCGCGCTATGTGATCGACCTGCGCGCCGACGACGCGCAGCACGAAAATCTGGGCCTGTTCGCCAACCACCTGATCGCGCAAGTGGCCGCACGCCACAGCAACATGCGCGACCAGACCGCGCTGGACAAGTGGATGGACAGGCTGGAGCTGCGCAACCCGCAGGTGTTCCTGCCGCGCCTGGGTCAGGTGGTCGATGTCATCGTCGGAGATGCGTGGTGGTTCGACCGCGACGAACTGCGCAAGAAGTTCGATTAAGGGAAGGTCAGAACCTCATCCCGAGCAGGAAGAAGCTGGACGTAGGCGAGTGCCCTGCACGCGACAACGCTCTTTCGCGGGTCGACTTTAGGGGCAGCATCAAAACAAAGCCCGGCATCGCCGGGCTTTCTCTTTGCTGAAATTATTTGTCATTTTTTGACCTTGCATCGGTACATCGCCTGATCGGAGGCTGCGATCAGCGTTGAGGCGGTGGTACCGTCCTCCGGATATCGCGCGACGCCGATGCTGCCACCGACAACAAGTTCGATATCCTGATACTGGATCGGCAATGACATGCCAGCTTGCACTTTGCGCACGATGCTGTCGATCGATGCGTTGTCGCAGGAGTCTTCGATCAAAACGACGAATTCGTCGCCGCCGATGCGGGCTGCGGTGTCGGTTTCGCGCAGCAGGCCACGCAGGCGCTGCGCCACTGCCTGCAACACGATATCGCCGGCGTTGTGTCCGTGCGTGTCGTTGATGACCTTGAAGCCGTCAAGATCGATGAACAGCAGCGCCAGTTGTTTTTCATGACGTTTGGCCCGTGCTAAAGCCTGATCGAGCCTTTCGAGGAACAGACGGCGATTGGGCAGGCCGGTGAGACTGTCGTGGCTGGCCATATGATCGAGCTTGTTTTGCTGCTCCTGCATATCTTCGATCTGTTTGTGTATCTGCGCTTCCATGAGTTCGATACTGAGCGCGAGTTCGCCGATCTCATCGCTGCGCGCGGTGGGCAACACGCCGATTGATCCGTCTGTGGAGAAACGTCTTACTTCCGATACGATCTGATTCAATGGCCGAACAAGGGCGCGAGCCAAGATGATGGCGAGCAGAATGGCCAGGGCACTGATGCTCAGCACAATACGCAGTGTGTCTGCCGCAAGTCGTTCACTTTGCGCCAATACGCTGGGCAATGGCTGCGAAAGACCGAGAATGAATTCATCTTCGGCTTCCAGCCCTTCCAATGGTTGATAGATGAAAGCGGCGACAATCGCTTCGGTCGTCGCACTCGGATCTCTCTTGGATGTGACCACGGAGTTCTTGCGGTGCCCGCTGGAGTGCAGCAGCGCGACGGTATCGGGAAATTCTTCCTGCACATGAGCATCCTGTCCGCGGTCAAAGGCAAAGCTGTGGGCGGGATCGGGATGGATCAGGAAATCGCCGCTGACGTTGGCCAGATAAAGATTCAACTCGGGCGGCAGATCGACAGCAAGCTGCGCGAATAATCCTTGCAGGTCGACATTGATCACGATGACGCCAATCGCTTTGTTGTTTGCGCCGTAGACCGGCGATGCGACCTGAAGGGATGGCCGCTCTTCTCCGGCATGCGCACCGGCTTCGTGATTGATCGAGGCGCGCGATATATACACCGCTCCGGGTGCCAGTTGGAGCGTGTCGAAGACGTAGGGATAGTGGCCTTTCTCTTGCAGGTCTGCGCTTGCGATGCGCAGGATGTCGCCCATGCCGCGATCGACGCGGATGCGCTCTTTCCCGTAATTCGCGGCCTCGATCAGGCGGATCTGGAAATATTCCGGATGCACCACCATCATGCCTTCGAACAGGATCGCCACATTGCTTTCAGCCAATGCCTGAAAGCCGGGATTGGTGTGCAGCAAGATGCGCTCCGCTTGCGGGTGCTGCGCCAGCAGACGAACATCCGCCACAATGCCTTTCAGCGCCACAGTCACCTGACGCATCAGCACGCGGGTCTCGGTCAGCAGTCGCTCTTCGGAGGCCTTTACCAGTTGGTCGCGGCTGGCTTGGTAGGCAAAGTAGCCGGTCAGCCCGACCCCCAGCACACCGACCAGCACCAGAATCAAACCGAGACGCCACGCGATGGGAAATTTCATGGTGCCATCACACGCGAAAGTTTATCGCCGGAACGGATGCGTCCCCATAGTTTTTCGCGCCGTCCGGTATCTTCCGGCGGCTGTAACCATAGCAGCCGGTCTTCAGGCCGGGTGGCAGTCGATTCGACCATGGTGCTTGCCAGCCCCTGTCGCTCGGTCAGCAAGCGGCTGGCCTGTTCGCCGAGCAGGTGGTCTATCCACGCATGGGCGAGTTCGGGATCGCGCACCGACCGTGTGATGACCCAGCAATCGAGCCATGTGAGCGCGCCTTCTTTCGGGATCGCATAGCCGATGTCTGCCCCGGCGTTTTTGAGCAGGTGCACTTGCTGCATGCCGTAGTTGGCAAACATCAGGGCAGCCTTGTGGCGCAAGAAGAGTTCCGCCGATTCTTCCGGCTGGGTGTAGAAACCCAGCACGTTACGCCGCATTCCGATCAGATTTTCCGCAACGCGCTGCCAGTCTGCTTCTGCGATATGGAAAGGCGATTTGAGTTTGAGTTTTTGCGCCGCGAGCGAAAAATTGTGAGTGCCTCCATCATAGGCGATCACTTTGCCGCGATATTGCGTATCCCAAAGCGCAGCGATACTCGTCGGCGGTGCGCTAACCTGCTTGCGGTCGTAGATCAGCCCCATCTCGGAGTAGGTGAACGGGATGCCGAAAGTCTTGCCGCCACTCACCAGACCGGGAATAGCCGCAAGATTGCGGAAGCGCACGAGTTGGCGATGGGTATTAGGTATCTGCTCCGGCTGCAACGGCTGCACAAGATTCGAAGTGATGTAGCGTTGTAATTCGGCCACATTCACCGCGAACACATCGTAATCCATGTTGTGCATGCTGATCTTCTGCCACAGCGAGACATCCGAGGTGATGACGGTTACCTCGACACGCACACCGTGCCGCTTCTCGAAACTCTGCACCACTTCGGGTTCGGCATATCCCGGCCAAGCCAACACCCGCAATACAGGCGTCGCCGCCCAAACCGGGAGGGCGATAAATGAGAGCAAGAATGCCGCCACGAGCAGCAATTGCTTGCGGCCTACGAAAATTTTCGGCAAAGCGGATTGAAAAAACATGAGCCTCTCAAGACATCTTGGCGCAGCGTTTATCGACGGGTGCAACCCTACCCCGAGCCAAACGAGCGGTCAATAACCACAATGATATAAGTTCCATTTCGCGGCATGACCGCCGCATCAATCAAACTTTCTCGGCAGCCGGAGGCGAGGGGCGGAAAATGCTAAACTCCCCGCCGCTTCCATGAGAATAGCTCCCATCTCACAGTGATTCCCGCGGCCCCCTCCCCGATGCGCATCTCCCATCTCCGCCAACGTCTGCGCAACCTCGGCTGCAAGCCCTGCCACGAGGATCGGCTGCTGCGCGGCTGGAGCCAAGTGTGCTCGTACGACCGCAAGGGTAGCCGCGCGGCGACTTTCTTTCCGGCTGCGATGCGTCACGAGTTGCCTGCCATCGAGGCGGAACTAGAGGGGCTGGCGCGACTGCACAGTTAATATCCCGCTGACGACGAGGTCGCTCGGCTGCTGGTAGCGCTGGAGCGCAAGCCCGAGGCATGGACGCTGGCGCGCGAGGCCTTCGCCGCCGTCGCCGCGCGCTATGTGATCGACCTGCGCGCCGACGACGCGCAGCACGAAAATCTGGGCCTGTTCGCCAACCACCTGATCGCGCAAGTGGCCGCACGCCACAGCAACGTGCGCGACCAGACCGCGCTGGACAAGTGGAGACAGGCTGGAACTGCGCAACCCGCAGGTGTTCCTGCCGCGCCTGGGTCAGGTGGTCGACGTCATCGTCGGCGACGCATGGTGGTTCGACCGCGACGAGCTGCGCAAAAAATTCGATTGATGCTTGCCGGGGTAGCACGGCACAACGTATGGCAAACCAAAAAAAACGCCATTCCGCATGCGATGCGGAATGACGTTAAGGGGAGAGTCGAATGCAGGACTGCTATAGCGGCTTCTGAACCTTGACTTCCACCACTACGCGGCGGTTGGGTTGCAGACATTCGATCAATTCCTTGTTATAGCGATTGACCTTGCCTTTTACTTCATCGCAGGAGACCAGCGGTTCGGATGAACCCTTGGCTGCAGTTTCGATACGATTGGAATCGATCCCCTCCTCGACCAGGAATTCCTTCACCGCATCCGCACGGCGCTGCGACAGCTTCTGGTTGTAGTCGTCGTTGCCGATGATGTCGGCATGACCGGTCACAAGCACTACGCCCACCTGCGCATAACCCTTGATCTCTTCGACGACCTGGGTATCCAGCCTCACCTTTCCGCGTTCACGGATATCGGATTTGTTGTAATCGAACAATGCATCCGTTTTCAGGATGATGGGCGGAGCGACCGCTTTTCTGGGCGCGACCGGACGCGCTACGGGTTTCTCTGCCTGCGAGATCACCGGCATCGCTTGCTTCTTCGGAACCGGGTCGCATTCGGCGATCGCATCGGCTGGCGTCCAGTATGAAGTGTGCCAGCATAGCCCGGAGCCACTCCTGACCACCTCGCCACTGCTGTCGACCATATATCCATACTTCGTCATCTCATCCGCGTAACTCATGCCGGACAAGCCCACACTGGCAATGGCCAGGATACTGATCATCATTTTTGAGGTTTTCATGTTTTCACCTTTTGCGTAATTAAATCGATAGACATACTGGGGCGAGCCGACCGAAACGCCATCGTCCAGCCGTCACGCCGAACTAATACCGTGACACGCGATCGTTTTCGATACGAACCCGATCTCCGATATGCAAGCCATCGATATCTGGCTGCGTCACGGTCTGATGACCGCCGTTTTCGAGCCGCACCCTTATGCGATATGCATCCTGTTGTTGACGACTTTTTTCGATCTGGTGTCCAGCCACTGCGCCGCCCACGACGCCCGCCACGGTCGCTACATCCTTGCCGGTGCCGCCGCCGACCTGGCTTCCGACCACGCCCCCCACGACTCCCCCGATGATGGCGCCTGCGCCTATCCCGCCGCTGCCGCCCCGAGTCGACTCGATGCCATCAACCACGCCATAGACACGAGACGGTGAAGTCTGGGATTGAGAGCCGGTATTCGCGCAGCCGCTCATCAGCGTTGCCGCGACCAGCAGGATTGCGCCGACTATTCTGTTTGTTTTCATTGCAGTCTCCTTATTCCGAGATCGCAGTCTGAACGACTACCGGTGGCGCTTCCGTGCTGTAGCGTACTTAGCGAGCAGGACTGCCGTACCGCCCCATATGCGCTGTTGCGCACAGATAGCATCTCGCCCGGTCGTGCAAGCTCATCCCGATTCCATCCGGCCTTGCGATTTTTACGCGGACCGCCGGAAGGTCTGGAGACCGACATGATTTCGATGGTGAGACGTTTGATACTGCTGTCGCTATTGCTCGGCAACACGGCCTATTCGGCACCCGGTCATTTCACTGCAGAGATTGGCTCTGCGCTGATGTGCAGGGATAGCGTCAGCGCGATTTACTTCAACGAGTACATGCAGAGATTCTTTGGCTCGCCTGCTTTCAATGCCGGGGGGGCCAACTGGTGGAGGGTGAACGAGAGCCTTTTCAACTCATCGGCTGAATATATCTTTGTCGGCATCAGTCAGGATTTTATCGGTGCCACATTCAAAAACAGCCCTGCAGAGCTGATCGTCAATATCAGAGAGGCGACGGGAATCGAATTCAAGCAGACCGGCGCGGAAAAATGGATAAGTTCATCGTATAGCGTGCTGATCCGCTATCGCGACAGGAATACACCCAGCAAGTTATTTTGCGTGGGATCGCCACACACGCCATTTTGATCGAGTCTGCCCGGTCGCAGCATGGGGTAGAATCCACGGCGTTTTTCCTCGAATATTTTCAAACCTGCCGTGATTCCCGCCGCCCCCTCTCCGATGCGCATCTCCCATCTCCGCGAACGTCTGCGCGACCTCGGCGCCAAGCCTTGCCACGAAGACCGATTGCTGCGCGGCTGGAGCCAGGTTAGTTCGTACGACCGCAAGGGCAGCCCCGCAGCGACCTTTTTTCCGGCGGCATTGCGCCGCGAGCTGCCCGCGATCGAGGCAGAACTGGAGGGGCTGACGCGGCTGAAGAGCGAGCATCCTGCCGGCGATGGCGTAGCGCGCTTGCTTGTGGAGTTGCACGACGGCCAGATGGCGGAGAGCGTGCTGCTGCCGCGCGGCGGGCTGTGCGTGTCGACCCAGGTGGGTTGCGCAGTGGGCTGCGTGTTTTGCATGAGCGGACGCGCAGGACTCTTGCGCCAGCTAGGCAGCGCCGAGATCGTCGCACAGGTGGTGCTCGCGCGCCGTCGCCGCGCGGTGAGCAAGGTGGTGTTCATGGGCATGGGCGAACCGGCCCACAATCTCGACAACGTGCTGGAAGCGATCGAGGTGCTGGGCATGCAGGGAAATATCGGGCACAAGAATCTCGTGCTATCGACGGTGGGGGATTTAAGGGTGTTCGAACGCCTGCCGCAGGAGACAGTGAAGCCTGCGCTCGCCCTGTCGCTACACACCACCGACGATGCGCTGCGCGCGAAGCTGCTGCCGCATGCGCCGCAGATACCCGTCGAGGAACTGGTCGAGCGCGCCGAGGCCTATGCGCGCGCCACCGGCTATCCGGTGCAGTACCAATGGACGCTGATCGAGGGCGTGAACGACAACGACGCAGAACTGGAGCGCATCGTGGAATTGCTCACCGGTAAATACGCGATCATGAACTTCATCCCCTTCAACGAAGTGGACGGTCTCGACTATCGCCGCCCTTCGGCCGAACGCATGGCGCACATTGTCGGCAAGCTCAAGCAGCGTGGCCTCGTCACCCAGTTGCGCGACTCGGCGGGACAGGAGGTCGAAGGGGCTTGCGGGCAGCTGCGCGCACGAGCAGCCAAAACAAACTCAGACAAGGCAAAAACATTGGAGTAGCATGAAATTGCAGTTCATCCTTTAATCACCATAAGGAGTTCGATCATGCCCAAGTCGTCACATCACGCCGGTAGAGACAGAGATATGAAAAAGGAAGCTCTGATGACACCGAAGGAAAAAAAGATGGCCAAACGTGCGAAGAAACATATGCACGATGTCCTGCCGCTGATTACTCCCGATACCACGCATCACTGAACGCCGATATCGGCGCAAAGAGCGATTGAAGACAACCTCTCGGTTCTCGTCACACGGAAACGGCAGATAAAAAAAGCCCGGCGATGCCGGGCTTTCTCATTTCCATTCTCAAACAACAACGGGAAGCACGCCGACGGTACGAGCGCGGCTTCAGCGATACAGCCCCCGCAGGATACCCATCGCCCGCTCCAGTCGCTGAAACTCGGCGGGCTCGCCTCCCCGGTCGGGGTGATGGCGCATCGCAAGTCGGCGGTATTGGCGCTCGATCTCCGGATAGCCCGCCGGGGCAGACAGCTCCATCACGGCCAGCGCTTCGTCGCGCCGTTCCTCGCCCGCGTAGCGTTTCCAGAAATCGTCCAGCATCTGCAGCACGTCATCCTCCCCGGTGGCCCCCAGATTGTTCAGGTCAAGGTAATAACCGGCGAGCGTATCGACCGGTGCGGGATGGTCGGAGCGGATGGCGCGGCCGGGGACGATGCATATGCCCAGGCAATGGATATCCATGTCCCCCGCCCCGCTCGCGCGCAAGGTGTCGCGCAGCCGATAGAGGCAATGAAACAGCAGAAAATGACGCTGGAACAGCCCGAGAGGACTGCTGGCATGGCACTCTTCGAACAGGGCGACCTTGCGCCCGGCAAGCTCCCGCAGCAGCTCGTATTCGGTCACACCTGCGGGGCGGGCATCAAGGATCTCGCGAAGGATGGGCTGGATTTCTTCGATGGCGACGGTCATGCGCGAATCCCGATTGAGCGAGTCCGATTCTGGCATGGCCCATGCGCGGCCTGCAACCCGAATAGCCAAATCGGCCCGGCTCCGGTACATTGCGTCGCACCTGTCGATTCATTCCCGGAGCATCGCATGCTGGTAACTTTCACCACCAAGGCCTACGCCGACATCACCATGTTCGGCGATGTCGCAGTCACCCTGCTGAAAATGGCCGGACACAGCGGAACCGTCCCCGGCGCGATCCGGGAGGAGGATGTCCCCGCCGCGCTGATGCGGCTGCGCACGGCCATCGAGACACAGCAACCCGCCGCGCCAGCCGGAGACAAGGACGGGAGCGAAGCCCCCGTCAGCCTGAGGAACAGGGCGCTGCCGCTGATCGAGCTGTTCGCCGCCGCGGCAAAGGAACAGACTTACATATCGTGGAAGTAGCGCCTCCGGCGCAGCCATGAAAAAGGCCCGGCGATGCCGGGCCTTGTATCTGCTTATCAGCCCTTATCGAACTTCATTATCCCGCCCGTGCAGTCCACCTTGATGGTGTCCTTCGCGGCGAAGCGGCCTTCGAGGATGGCCTTTGCCAACGGGTTCTCCAGTTGTGCCTGGATCGCGCGCTTCAGCGGCCTTGCGCCGTACACCGGGTCGAAGCCCGCGTCGGCGATTTCGGCCAGCGCCGCATCCGAGACTTCCAGCTTCATCTCCATCGCAGCCAGACGTTTTTCCAGATACTGCAACTGGATGCGCGCGATGGATTTGATATTCTTTTCGTCCAGCGCATGGAACACCACTACCTCGTCGATGCGGTTGATGAACTCGGGACGGAAATAGGTCTTCACCTCGCCCATCACCGCTAGCTTGATGACCTGATAATCGTCGCCGGACATCTGCTGGATCATCTGGCTGCCGAGGTTGGAGGTCATCACGATCACGGTGTTCTTGAAGTCCACGGTGCGTCCCTGTCCGTCGGTCATGCGGCCGTCGTCCAGCGCCTGCAGCAGCACGTTGAACACGTCCGGGTGCGCCTTCTCCACTTCGTCCAGCAAAATGACGCTGTACGGTTTGCGCCGCACCGCCTCGGTCAAGCCGCCACCTTCCTCATAACCAACATAACCGGGCGGTGCGCCTATCAGGCGCGCGACGGAATGTTTCTCCATGTACTCGCTCATGTCGATGCGTATCAAATGATCTTCGGAGTCGAACATGAAGCCGGCCAGCGCCTTGCACAGCTCGGTCTTGCCCACGCCGGTGGGGCCGAGGAACAGGAACGAACCATAGGGGCGATTCGGGTCGGACAGGCCGGAACGCGAACGGCGGATCGCGTCGGACACCAGGCGCACCGCCTCGCCCTGCCCCACCACGCGCTCGTGCAGCTTGTCTTCCATGTGCAGCAGCTTCTCGCGCTCGCCCGTCATCATCTTGGACACCGGAATGCCGGTCGCGCGGCTGACCACCTCTGCGATCTCTTCCGCGCCGACCTGGGTGCGCAGCAGTTTGTTTTTGGATGCGCCGCCCTCGGCCTCGCGTTGCGCGGCCTCTTTCATTTTCGCTTCGAGCTGCGGCAGCTTGCCGTATTGCAGCTCGGCGACCTTCTCCAGCTTGCCTTCGCGCTGCAGGCGCACGATCTCAGCGCGCATCTGCTCGATCTCTTCTTTCACGATGGCCGCACCCTGTGCCGCACCCTTTTCCGCTTTCCAGATTTCTTCGAGGTCGGCGTACTCGCGCTCCAGCTTCTTGATCTCGTCCTCGATCAGCGCCAGTCGTTTCTGCGAGGCTTCGTCCTTCTCCTTCTTCACCGCCTCGCGCTCGATCTTCAGCTGGATCAAGCGGCGTTCAAGCTTGTCCATCACCTCCGGCTTGGAGTCGATCTCCATCTTCATGCGCGATGCCGCCTCGTCGATCAGGTCGATGGCCTTGTCCGGCAAAAAGCGGTCGGTGACATAGCGATGAGAAAGCTCCGCCGCGGCGACGATGGCCGGGTCGGTGATCTCGACTCCATGGTGTACCTCGTATTTCTCCTTCAGTCCGCGCAGGATGGCGATGGTCGATTCGACGCTGGGCTCGTCCACCAGCACCTTCTGGAAGCGGCGCTCCAGCGCGGCGTCCTTCTCGATGTATTTGCGGTATTCGTCCAGCGTGGTCGCACCTATGCAGTGCAGTTCGCCGCGCGCCAGCGCGGGCTTGAGCATATTGCCCGCATCCATCGCGCCCTCGGCCTTGCCCGCGCCGACCATGGTGTGCAGCTCGTCGATGAACACGATGTTCTTGCCCTCGTCCTGCGACAACTCTTTGAGCACCGCCTTCAGGCGTTCCTCGAACTCGCCGCGATACTTGGCTCCCGCCAAGAGTGCGGCCATGTCCAGGCTCAACACGCGCTTGCCCTTCAGCGTCTCCGGCACCTCGTCGTTGACGATGCGCTGCGCCAGGCCCTCGACGATGGCTGTCTTGCCGACACCCGGCTCGCCGATCAGCACCGGGTTGTTCTTGGTACGGCGTTGCAGCACCTGGATCGCGCGACGGATCTCGTCGTCGCGGCCGATCACCGGGTCGAGCTTGCCCTGCCGTGCGCGCTCGGTCAGATCCATGCAGTATTTTTTCAGCGACTCGCGCTGGCCTTCGGCCTCCTGCGAACCGACCGACTCGCCGCCGCGCACCGCGCTGATGGCAGTTTCCAGCGGCGCACGCGTCACACCATGCTGCTTCAGCAGACGCCCGCTCTCGCCTTTGTCATTGGTCAGCGCCAGCAGGAACATCTCCGAGGCGATGAACTGGTCGCCGCGCTTCTGCGCCTCCTTGTCGGTCAAGTTGAACAGGCTCGACAGATCGCGCCCGACCTGCACCTCGCCGCCGTGACCTTCGACCTTGGGCAGGCGCGACACGGCATCGCTCATCGCGGTCTTCAACGCATTGACGTTGCCCCCGGCGCGCGCCAGCAGCGATCCCGCACCGCTGTCGGCATCGTTGAGCAAGGCCAGCAGCAGGTGCTGCGGCTCGATGAACTGGCTGTCGGCACCGACGGCCAGGCTCTGGGCATCGGACAGGGCTTGCTGCAGCTTGGTGGTGAACTTGTCGAAACGCATGGCTTCTCCTTTTAGAATTTAAGTTCCCGTTCGTCCCGAGTGCCGCGCAACGCGCGGCGTATCGAGGGAAGCCCGTCGCGTACCGCTCCGGATGGTTCGATACGGCCTGCGGCCTACTCACCACGAACGGGTTGAGTCTGAACCCAAGATGGGGAGGCTCGCGGAAATTTCAACCCCGTGCCTTCATCCTCTATACTGCGCCCATCTGAACAGGAATGCATCATGCCCTACCCCAACCTAGCCTTATATATCCACGCCAGCGTCCGCGCCGCCCTGGACGAAGACATGCGCGACGGCGATCTGACCGCGCAACTGATCCCCGCCGATGCAGTCTCCACCGCGACCGTCATCACCCGCCAGCAGGCGGTGCTGTGCGGCTCGCCCTGGCTGGAGGAATGCTTCCGCGCGCTAGCTCCGGATTGCGACATCCGCTGGGCGGCGCAGGAAGGCGAACTCGTGCAGCCCAACCAGTTGCTCTGCACGATCAAGGGCAATTCCCGCGCGCTGCTCTCCGCCGAACGCTGCGCGCTGAACTTTCTGCAGACGCTGTCCGCGACCGCGACCGCCACGCGCCGCTATGTGGATGTCGTGGCAGGCACGAAAGCGAAGATACTGGACACGCGCAAGACGCTGCCCGGCCTGCGCCTCGCACAGAAATACGCGGTGACGGTCGGCGGCGGCGTGAACCAGCGTGTCGGGCTTTACGACGGGATTCTTATAAAAGAAAACCACATCGCCGCCGCGGGCGGCATACGCGCTGTGCTGGAACAGGCGTTCCACCTCGCCCCGTCGGGTGTGACGATACAGATCGAGGTGGAGAGCCTGGACGAACTGCGCGAGGCGCTGGACGCGGGGGCGAAGCTGATCCTGCTCGACAACTTCACGCTAGCCATGATGCGCGAGGCGGTCGCGCTGACCGCGGGCCGCGCGGAGCTGGAGGCCTCCGGCGGCGTCAATCTGGACACCGTGCGCGGCATCGCCGAGACCGGCGTTGATCGCATCTCGATAGGCAGCCTGACCAAGGATATACAGGCGGTGGATCTGTCGATGCGGTTCGGCTAAACCTTCCGTAGGAGCGGGCCCTGCCCGCGACCATGCCATTCGCGGGCATAACCAATCACTTGCCAGCTTGCTGGCTTAGTGAGACGGCTAGTAGTTTCACCAGGGCCCGCTCCTACATTAAGCAACACATCAAGGAGCATCCGGAACCATGTGCCAGCTCTTGGGAATGAACTGCAACACCCCGACCGACATCTGCTTCTCGTTCACCGGCTTCCAGAAGCGCGGCGGCGAGACCGATGTGCATGCCGACGGCTGGGGCATCGCATTCTTCGAGGGCAAAGGGGTGCGGCTGTTCCTCGACCCGCAGCCCTCGGCGCAATCGCCCGTCGCCGAACTGGTGCGCCACTACCCGATCCGCTCGCTGAACGTCATCGCGCATATCCGCAAGGCCACGCAGGGCGTGGTGTCGCTGGAGAACACCCACCCGTTCCAGAGAGAACTCTGGGGCAGCTACTGGGTGTTCGCGCACAACGGCAACCTGCCGCAGTTCCAGCCGGAACTCGACGGCAGCTTCCTGCCGGTGGGCAACACCGACAGCGAGCGCATCTTCTGCTGGCTGTTGCAGAGCCTGCGCAGCCGCTTCGGCGACGCGCCGCCCGGTCGCGACGCAGTATTCGACGCGATCCACGAGCTCATCCTGCCGCTCGCCGGAATGGGCATCTTCAACTTCCTGCTGTCCAATGGCGACTGCCTGTACGCGCACTGCTCCACCGAGCTCAGCTACATCGTGCGCCGCGCGCCGTTCGCCCAGGCTCACCTGAAAGACGAGGACGTGATGGTGGATTTCAGCGAGGTGACCACGCCGAACGACCGCGTCGCGGTGATCGCCACGCTGCCGCTGACCGACAACGAACCTTGGGTAACCATGCCGCCCGGCAGCCTTTGGCTGTTCCACGACGGCGAGGTCGTGACGCACCGGCTGACTGCGCCCAGCCCGATCAAATCTCTTTCGGGCAATTGAATTCGGTGGCCGCGTCCCCATCTGCGGTCTATCGTTAAATTGAGAGGAATGCCATGACCGACTCCCTGCATATCGTCTGCTCGCATTGCGACGCGGTGAACCGCGTACCGGGCGAGAAGCTGAACGCCGCCCCCACCTGCGGCAAGTGCAAACAAGTACTGTTCTCAGCCCATCCGGTCGAGCTGAACAGCGGCAACTTCGACAAGCATATCAATCGCAACGATATCCCGGTGCTGGTGGATTTCTGGGCGCCCTGGTGCGGGCCTTGCCGGATGATGGCCCCGGCGTTCGAACAGGCCGCGGCGAAACTGGAGCCGGGAGTGCGGGTCGCGAAACTGAACACCGAGGCCGAACAGATGCTGGGCGCGCGCTACAACATCCGCAGCATCCCCACGCTGGCTTTGTTCAAGGGAGGCCGCGAGATCGCGCGCCAGGCGGGTGCGATGGATGCGGGGAATATCGTGCGCTGGGTCGGCAGCGTGATCTAAGAAGCTGTCTTTAAAATTGCTGCGGAGGGCGTCTGCGGCGTTGCGCGGTGCTCGGAATCCTCATGTACTGAATGTACATTCCGGTTCCTGTGCTCCGTGCGCCTTGCATCCATCCCCCCTCGCGAATTTTCAAGACAACTTCTAAAGCTTGCGAGCTATAAGATCGATCAGCGCCGACGTACCGCAATGACCTGAACCCTCGTTGAGCATGCTGTCATGCTCAACGAGGTGCAGTATCTCCATGTCGGAGAACGCCTCGCGCAACATCACTTCGGTGTAAAGGTTCTCGACCTGCGACGGGCCGCCGGTGCGATATTCGTGCTGGCGCGGCGTGTAACCCTGCAGCAGCAACAAGCCGCCCGGTTTCAGGCTACGCTTCAGCCCTTCGAACATCTGCGCCCGCAGTTCCGGCCCGACGAACTGGATGAAGATCGCGGCGACGACATCGTAACGGTTCTCGGGCCATTCCCAATTCAGCAAATCGGCCAGCTCGAAAGTCAGCGTCGCGCCGCGCTCTGCAGCCAAACGTTTCGCCTTCTCCAACGCCACCGGCGAGCTGTCCACCGACAGCACGTCCAGCCCCTGCTCCGCCAGCCATACGCCGTTGCGGCCTTCGCCGTCGGCGACCGCGAGACAGCTCATGCCGGGCTTCAGCAGATGCCGCTGCGAAACCAGGAAGGCATTCGGCTCGGTGCCGAAGTGGTAGTGCTCGCCCGCGTAACGTTCGTTCCAGATACTCATGAGTGTGCGTGCCTGCGCTTGAACCAGTTGGACAGGACCTGCACCGCATCATCCACATAGGTGAACACCACCGGAATCACCAGCAGGCTCAGGAAGGTGGAGGTGATCAGGCCGCCGATCACGACGATGGCCATGGGCGCGCGGAAGCTGGGGTCGACGCCGATACCGAGCGCGACCGGCAGCATGCCCGCGCCCATCGCCATCGTGGTCATCACGATGGGACGCGCGCGCTTCTTGCAGGCGTCGATCAGCGCCTCGGCTCGGTTCATGCCGCGCTCGCGGCGCGACACGATGGCGTATTCCACCAGCAGGATGGAGTTCTTCGTCGCGATGCCCATCAGCATGATCAAACCTATCATCGACGGCATCGACAGCGCGGTATGGCTGATGAACAGCGCGAGGAACGCGCCGGGCACCGACAACACCAACGCGGCGAGGATGGTCACCGGCTGCACGAAGTCCTTGAACAGCAGCACCAGCACGATGTAGATGCACAGGATGCCGGTCAGCATCGCCAGCCCGAAGCTCTCGAACAGCTCCGCCATCGCCTCGGCATCGCCGACCGTTGTGGCGGAGATGCCGCGCGGCAGTTCCTTCAGACTGGGCAGCGCCATCGCCTGCGCCTCGACTTCGCCCAGCGGTTGCTGGTTGAGTTCGATCTCGAAGTTGATGTTGCGCGTGCGGTCGTAGCGGTCTATCTCGGCCGGGCCGCTCTCCAGCCGCAGGTCGGCGACGCTGCCCAGCATCACCGGGCCGTGCGCGCCATGCACCACCAGCCGCGACAGCAGCGCGATGTCCTGCCGCGCATCGGCGCGCAGCTTCACGACGACCGGAATCTGGCGATCCGCAAGGTTGAGTTTTGCCAGCGCCTGATCGTAGTCGCCCGCGGTAGCGATGCGCAGCGTGTCGGCGATCGCGGCGGAGGTCACGCCGAGATCGGCGGCGCGCGCGAAATCGGGACGCACCACCAGCTCCGGGCGCACCAGGCTGGAAGTCGAGGTGACGTTGCCTATGCCCGGTATCGTGCGCAGCTCGCGCCCGACCTTCTGCGCGTATTGCGCCAGCGCCTGCCCGTCCTCGCCGGCCAGCACCAGCACGTATTTCTCGTTCGACGAACCCAGCCCGACCTTGACGCGCACGCCCGGCAGCGCGGTCAGCGCGTCGCGCAGCTGCGCCTCTATGGTCTGCTTGCTGATGTCGCGCTGCTGGCGCGGCGTGAAGTTCAGCGTCAGCGTCGCCTTGCGCACGTCGCTGCTGGTCTGCGGTGCGAATGGGTCCCCGCCCGCGCTGCCGCCGCCGATGGCGGTGTAGATCAGTTTCACATGCGAATTCTTCGCAACGATCTCGCGCGCCTGTTCCGCAGCGCGCTGGGTGTCCTCGAAACGGCTACCTGGCGGCAACGTGATAGTCACCTGCGATTGCGACAGGTCGTCCGGCGGCATGAATCCGGTGGGCAGCAGCGGCACCAGCGCGAACGAGCCGAAGAAGAATACCGCCGCGCCGAACAGCGTCAGCACCCTGTGTTTCAGGCAGAAACTCGCCCATTTCAGATACCACACCATCCACGACGGCAGTGCGTGCGCCTCGCGCGGACGCAGGATGTAGGCGGACATCATCGGCGTCAGCATGCGCGCGACAACCAGCGAGAAGAACACCGCGATGGCCGCAGTCCAGCCGAACTGCACGAAGAACTTGCCCGCCACGCCGCTCATGAACGCGGTCGGCAGGAACACCGCGATCAGAGTGAAGGTCGTCGCAATCACCGCCAGCCCGATCTCGTCCGCCGCCTCCATCGCGGCCTGATACGGCGTCTTGCCCATCTCCAGATGGCGCATGATGTTCTCGATCTCGACGATGGCGTCGTCCACCAGCACGCCGACCACCAGCGACAGCGATAGCAGCGTCACCACGTTGATCGAGAAGCCCATCAGATACATCGCGGCGAAGGTCGGGACGATCGCCAGCGGCAGCGCGGTCGCGGCGACCACGGTGGCGCGCACGTTGCGCAGAAAGGCCAGCACTACCAGCACCGCCAGCGCGGCGCCCTCGTACAGCAACATCATCGAACCTTCGTAGTTCTCCACCACCGGATCGACGAAGTTGAATGCCTCGGTGATGACGATGCCGGGATGGTCGGCCTTCAGTTTTTCCAGCACCTTGCCCACGCCCGCGGCGACCTCGACCTCGCCGTAGCCGCGCGCGCGACTGATCTCGAAACCGACGACCTCCTGACCGTTCAGCAGCGCCGCACTGCGTCGCTCGGCGATCGTATCGCTGACCGTGGCGACCTGGTCGAGGCGCACGCTGCGCCCATCCGGCAGGTGGATGCTCATGCGCGCGAATTCTTCCGCGCTGGCGACCGTCGCGATGGTGCGCACCGATTGCTCGCTGCCGCCGATGTCGGCACGCCCGCCGGACGCCTCCTGCTGGATATCGCGCAACTGCTTCGAGACGTCCGCCGCGGTCGCATTCAGCGCCAGCAACCGGGCGGGATCGAGCTCGACGGCGATCTGCCGCGTCACGCCGCCGACGCGGCCGACCGCACCGACGCCGCGCACCGACAGCAGCGACTTGGTAACCGCGTTGTCGACGAACCAGGACAACTCCTCTTCCGTCATGCGCGGCGAGGAGATGGTGTAGGTCAAGATGGGCAGCCCGCTCAACTCGACCTTGGAGACGGTCGGATCGCGCAGGTCGCGCGGCAAGTCGGCGCGCACCCGCGTCACCGCCGCGCGCACGTCGTCCACGGCCTCCTGCGTGCCCTTCTCCAGACGGAACTCGGCGGTGATGATGACCGTGCCGTCGAGCACCTTGGTGTACAGGTGCTTCAGCCCCTGCGTGTTCGCCAGCGAGTTCTCCAGTTTGCGCGCGACCTCGGTCTCCATCTGCGCGGGCGACGCGCCGGGCAACGAGGCCGTCACCGAGACCATAGGCAGGTCGATGTCCGGGAACTGCTGGATCTTCATCGCCTTGAAACCCATGATGCCCATCAGCGTGAGCATCACGAAGACGAGCAACGCCGGGATGGGGTTCCTGATCGACCAGGCCGATACATTCATCGCGTTTATTCCTTGACGACCTGCACCAGGTCTCCGTCGGTCAGGAACGCACCGCCGGATTCCGCGACGGAAACGCCGGGCTCGATACCGGAGATGATCGCGATGCGGTCGCCGGAGCGCTGGCCGATCTCGACCTTGCGTTCCTGCACCCTGCCGTCCGCGCCGACGACATAGACATAGGCCGCGCCGTCGCGCTGCACCAGCGCGGACTGCGGCAGCGTCTGCGCGACCGTAGCGGCATCTCCCAGCTTGATCTCGCCGCGCGCGAACAGTCCGGCGATCAGTCCTGCATCCTTGGGCAGATCGACCAGCGCATGGCCGTATCGGGTCTGCGGGTCCACCGACGGCGAGATCGCGCGCACCCTGCCCTTGATGGTGCGTCCCTCGCCGACGGTGATCTCCGCGGTCATGCCCTTGCGCAGCAGCATCAGTTCGTCCGCGGTCAGCTCCGCGCGCCACTCCAGGCGACCCTTGCGTATCAGGCGGAACAGTTCGGCGCCGGGCTGTATGGTCGAACCGACGCTGACATTCGCCGCCGAGATCACTCCGTCGTCGGGCGAGACGACGCGGCCCTGGATGTAATCCCCGCCATCGCGCGTGCGGTTGCCCAGCGTCAGCAGCACATCGCCCTGCCTCACCCAATCGCCGATGCCGGCCTTGACCTCCATGATGCGCAGTCCCGGCAGCTGCGCGCCGATGACGGCCTCCTGCCACGGCAGCACGCTGCCGTTGGCGGGAAGCGACCGCGCCCACTGCGCCGGCGCGGTCTGCACCGCGCGCACCGTCAGCGCAGGTTTCGCGGCCGGCTTCTCGGCGGCCTGCGTCTCGTCCTTGCCCGAACAGGCGGACAGCGCCGCCAGCAACGCGATCAGCGTCGCCGTCTTGATGAGGCGACCGTTGATCGACCTCGATGTAGTCATTTGCATTTAGATATGCCCTTGCGATGTGCCGTAACCGAAGCGCGATTATGCCGCATCGCGCCGAAGTATTCCCGGCTCGGATTCAGATGAAGGCCGATACCCGCCACCAACCATACAGCGTGACGAACGAGACCAGAAGTCCGACCGCGACCATCAGGTTCGCCAGGTCGGGATCGAGGTCGTGTTCGGAGGCGACGATGGCCGCGGTGATCATAGGCGGCATCGCCGCCTCGAACAGCGTCACCTGTATCGCCTGCCCCTGCGCGCCGAACAGCTGCACATACAACAGGTAGATCGCCAACGGGGCAAGTATCAGCTTGAACCCCAGTCCCAGCGCGAGATTGCGGCCATGCTCCAGGACATGCCCGAAGCGTAGCTGCAGCCCGACCGACAGCAGCGCCAAGGGGGCCAGCGTGTCGCCCAGCCGTTTCAGCAACGCGGAGAACCAGTCCGCGTACTCGACCGGGATCAGCAGCAGCGCGAGCAGCAACGCGATGAACGGCGGGAAGCGCACGATGCGCAGCGCGATCTCCGAGGCCGTCGGTCGCCCCGAAGAATAGATGCCGGCGACGGTGATACCCAGCACCGACAGCGCGAAGAAGGAACCCAGCTGGTCGGCGACGATGGCCGTCGCCAGCCCGCTCTGTCCGTAATAGGCCTCGACCATCGGCAAGCCGAAAAACGAGGTGTTGCCCAAGCCGCCGACCACGATCAGCGCCCCCGTCGTCGCGCGCGGCAATTCCAGCCAGCGCCCGACCAGCCAGAAGAACCCGGCCGACAGCCCGAATACCAGCCAGGCCATCAGCGCCACCAGCACCACCTCTCCGGACAGCTTGAGGTCGTGGATATAAAGCAGCGTCAGCGCCGGCAGGGAAACGTGGATGATGAAGCTGTTGAGAGAGGCCGGGGCATTGTCAGGCATACGATTGAAGCGGCGGAGTATAATCCCAGCCGCAAAGCACACCGAAAGCAGTATCAGATTTATCATTTTTATTGGACAATCCATCCCATGCGCATCGCGCGCCATATGTTTCGAATATGAGCATGCAGCACCACCGATAACCGAGACCCCATGACCTCAGACCTCGATATTTTCAGCAGCACAGACAACGCCGAGATACCGCTGTGCGATATCTCAGACCTGTCCGGCATACTGGAAAAGGCCCAGCCGGTATACACCGCTCCGCCCAAGAGCGGCAAGGAACACCGGACGGTGCAGCGCTATATCGTGAAGTGGCGCATCACCGCGTCCATAGACTCGCAGCAACTGCACCACGGCCACATCAAGGATATCTCGATCAAGGGCGCGGCGATCCTGCATGAACACAACTTCCATTCGGCAGAATTCCTCAAGCTGCATATCTACGTGTCGCCGCCGCCGCCGGCTAGAATCCCCTGCGTCGTCGAAGTACTCTGCAAGATCGCCTATACGCTGTTCGATTCCAGAGAACAGCGCTACCGTACGGGGGTCAGCTTCCTGAAATTCGGCACGGATCACGACCCGGTGTTCCTCGAGGAACACCTCAAGAACCACTCGCTGACCGTATTGTTCTAGTCCGTATCAGTCCGGCACGTTCGCCGCGATATAGGCCTTCAGCTTCGCCAGGTCGGCACCCATCACCTCGCAGCGTTGCGGCAGATTCTCGATGCCTTCCATTGCCGCGGGGCGCTCGGGTTCGCGACCCAGCGCTTCCCGTATGGTCTCGGCGAATTTCGCGGGCAACGCAGTTTCCAGGCAGATCAGCGGCAGGCTGGGGCGACGCTGCTCCAGCCCCACTTTCAGACCGTCGGCGGTATGGGTGTCCACCATCACACCGTATTCCTCCCACAGCTCGCGGATCGTCTTCAAGCGGTCTTCGTGCGAGCTCTTGCCGGAGGCGAAATCGAACTTCGGCAGGTCGCGCCAGTAGTCCGTACCCTTGATGTCGAACGAACCTCCCGCATCCACCTTGCTCCAGAACTCGCGCACCTTCGCACCGTCGCGCCCGACCAGGTCGAACACGAAACGCTCGAAGTTGGATGCCTTGCTAATGTCCATCGACGGGCTGCTGGTCTCGTAGGTGTGTCCGGTGTCGCGCGGGCGGTACAGGCCAGTGCGGAAGAACTCGTCGAGCACATCGTTTTCGTTGGTTGCAAGGATCAATTGCCCGATAGGCAAGCCCATCATGCGCGCGATGTGGCCGGCGCAAATGTTGCCGAAGTTGCCGGACGGCACCGAGAACGCGACCTTCTCGTCGTTGGATTGCGTCGCGGCGAAGTAACCCTTGAAGTAGTACACCACCTGCGCCGACACGCGCCCCCAGTTGATCGAGTTCACCGTACCGATCTTGTACTTGGCCTTGAATGCATGGTCGTTCGACACCGCCTTCACCATGTCCTGCGCGTCGTCGAACATACCCTCGATGGCGATGTTGAAGATATTCGGGTCCTGCAGCGAATACATCTGCGCGCGCTGGAAGGCCGACATCTTGCCGTTCGGCGACAGCATGAACACGCGGATACCGCGCTTGCCACGCATCGCGTATTCGGCCGCGGAGCCGGTGTCGCCCGAAGTCGCGCCGAGGATGTTCAGTTCGGCATTCTGCTTGCCCAGCGCGTACTCGAACAGATTGCCCAGCAACTGCATCGCCATATCCTTGAATGCCAGCGTCGGGCCGTTAGACAGTTCGAGGATATGCACGCCGGGAGCCAGCGTGCGCAGCGGCGTGATGTCGGCAGCATTGCTGTCGGCGCGGCCGTTGCAATACACCTCAGCGGTGTAAGTCTTCGCGACAATGGCCTTCAGGTCGGCTGCCGGGATATCGGTGGCGAACTTGGACAGCACCGCATACGCGAGATCGGCATACGACAACGAACGCCAGGCATCCAGTTCGGCGCGCGTCACCTGCGGATATTGCTCCGGCAGATACAGACCGCCGTCCGGCGCGAGACCACCCAGCAGGATTTCCGTGAAGGTCTTCGCGGGCGCATTGCCGCGGGTGGAGATGTATTTCATCGCATTGCTCACTTGATGTAGGTTGGGTTAGCGCAGCGTAACCCAACAATTGATTTGTAGTCGTCAGACAGCTTGTTGGGTTACGCCGCAAGCGGCTAACCCAACCTACATGATTCGATTTATTTCCCCAGCTCTTCCATGCGCAGCTTGGTCACCTTGCCCGCGACCACGCCCAGCGCTTCGATCTTCGCGATCGCCGCATTGATACGTTTCTCGCGCGTCTGGTGCGTCAGCATGATCAGGTCGGCTTGGTCTTCGCCTTCGCCCGGCTCCTTCTGGATCACGGCATCGATGGATATCTGCTCGTCGGCGAGGATACGCGTGATGTCGGCCAGCACGCCCGGCTTGTCCTGCACGCGCAGGCGCAGGTAGTAGCTGGTCGTGACTTCGTCCATCGGCAGTATTTTCAGGTCGGCCATCGCGTTCGGCTGGAAGGCCAGATGCGGCACGCGATTCTCCGGGTCGGCGGTATGCATGCGCGTCACGTCCACCAGATCGGCGATCACAGCGCTCGCCGTGGGCTCGGCGCCCGCGCCTTTGCCGTAATACAGCGTCGCGCCGACCGCATCGCCCTGCACCAGCACGGCGTTCATCGCGCCTTCGACGTTGGCGATCAGGCGTTTGCTCGGGATCAGCGTCGGATGCACGCGCAGCTCCACGCCCTCATCGGTGCGCTTGGCGATGCCCAGCAGCTTGATGCGATAGCCCAGTTGTTCGGCATACTTGATGTCGATGGCATCCAGCTTGGAGATACCTTCGATGTAGGCCTTGTCGAACTGCATCGGAATGCCGAACGCCAGCGAAGCCAGAATGGTGATCTTGTGCGCCGCATCCACGCCTTCGATGTCGAAGGTCGGGTCGGCCTCGGCGTAGCCCAGACGCTGCGCTTCCTTCAGCACGGTATCGAAGGACAGGCCCTTGTCGCGCATCTCGGACAAGATGAAGTTGGTGGTGCCGTTGATGATGCCGGCGATCCATTCGATGCGGTTCGCGGTCAGGCCTTCGCGCACCGCCTTGATGATGGGGATACCACCCGCAACCGCCGCTTCGAACGCGACCATCACGCCCTTGTCCTGCGCGGCCTTGAATATCTCGTTGCCGTGCGTCGCCAGCAGCGCCTTGTTGGCGGTAACGACATGCTTGCCGTTGGCGATGGCTTTCAGCACCAGCTCCTTAGCCACGCCATAGCCGCCAATCAGTTCGACGACGATATCCACTTCCGGATCGCTCACCACGGCGAACGCGTCATCGGTGACGCGGCATGCGCCGCCGGTGACCTGCTTCGCCAGCTCCACATTCTTGTCCGCCACCATCGTGATGCGGATCGGACGGCCTGCGCGGCGGGTGATCTCCTCCGCGTTGCGTTGCAGCACGGTGAACGTGCCGCCGCCGACTGTGCCTATACCCAGAAGACCTACATTGATCGGTTTGATGCTCATGGTTCTTATACCTAAGGTTAGTTAGTGCCGTGCTGCTTGCGATAGTTTTCCAGGAAGCGCGCGATGCGGCCCATCGCGTCGGCGAGGTCGTCGGCGATGGGCAGGAACACGATGCGGATGTGGTCAGGGTGTATCCAGTTGAAACCACTGCCCTGCACCACCAGCACCTTCTCTTCTTCCAGCAGTTCGAGGATGAACTGCTGGTCATTCTTGATCGGGTAAATTTTCGGGTCGAAGCGCGGGAACAGGTACAGGCCGGCCTTGGGCTTGACGCAAGTGACGCCAGGGATCGCGGTCAGCAGCTCATAGGCGAGGTCGCGCTGTTTGCACAGACGCCCGGTCGGCGCGACCAGATCGTGAATGCTCTGATAGCCGCCCAGCGCGGTCTGGATCGCAAACTGCCCCGGCACGTTGGAGCACAGGCGCATCGAAGCCAATATCGTCAGACCGTTGATGTAGTCCTGCGCATGCTTCTTCTCGCCGGACAGCACCATCCAGCCGGAGCGATAACCGCAGGCGCGGTAGTTCTTCGACAGGCCGTTCAGCGTGGCGAACAGCACGTCGTCGGCCAGCGAGGCGATCGAGGTGTGGGTCGCACCGTCGTACAGCATCTTGTCGTAGATCTCGTCGGCGAAAATGATCAGCTGGTGCTCGCGCGCGATCTGGATGATCTCCTTCAGCATCTCGTCCGAATACAGCGCGCCGGTCGGGTTGTTCGGGTTGATGACGACGATGGCGCGGGTGTTCGGCGTGATCTTGCTGCGCATGTCGGCCAGGTCCGGCATCCACTCGTTGGCCTCGTCGCAGATGTAGTGGCGCGGCGTACCGCCGGCCAGCGTGACCGCGGCGGTCCACAGCGGATAGTCCGGCGCGGGAACCAGCACTTCGTCGCCGGTGTTCAACAGGCCCTGCATCGCCATCACGATCAGCTCGGACGCACCGTTGCCGATGTAGATGTCGTCCAGCCCCACGCCCTTGATGTTCTTCGACTGGCAGTAGTGCATGATCGCCTTGCGCGCGGCGAACATGCCCTTGGAATCGGAATAGCCGGAGGAATTCGGCAGGTTCAGGATCACGTCCTGCTGGATCTCCTCGGGCGCCTCGAAGCCGAAGGGCGCGAGGTTGCCGATGTTCAGCTTGATGATGCGCTGACCTTCTTCCTCCATTTGTTTGGAGCGCTCCATCACCGGACCGCGGATGTCGTAGCACACGTTGGAAAGCTTGGTCGATTTCAGGATGGGTTTCACGATCTCTCACTCAAATTGGTTCGGGGCAAAGCGCGGCCGCTCAATGATAGAATCCGGCGCATAGACGCAATTACCGCAAGGGGCGGGATTTTACCCGTCCAGCCCCTTCCGCGGCAAATCCTTCCCATGCCCGCAAGCGGGCGTGGGGAATAAAGCCCCGCTACGCGAGTATGCATTCGATATTTGGAGAACGGCCTTGAAGTTGCAACTGACCCGCCTCGGCGACACCCGGATGTTCACCGCGCATGGACAAGGCCATGTGGCGGTCAACGGCGTACGCTACGACTCCAGCATCGTGGTGCAAGCCGACGAGGTGCACAGCGACTGGAACCCTGCCGATTTCGACGACCTGACCGAGGCCGATTTTGAATATTTCCTGAAACTGAAGCCCGAGGTGCTGTTGTTCGGCACCGGTACTACGCAGCGATTCGCCCACCCGAAACTGTATCGAATGCTGACCGAAGCCCGCATCGCGGTCGAGTTCATGGACACCCCGGCGGCCTGCCGCACCTACAACATTCTGGTCGCAGAAGACCGCAACGTGGTCGCGGCGATTTTGGTTTAACGTAGGGGCGCGATTCATCGCGCCCTGATCTTATTGGACGGACGCGATAATTCGCGTAAATTCCGGGCGCGATGAATCGCACCCCTACAGGTGATCGAATGAACCCATCTCTGAATAACGTCATCGCCCAGGCAGAACAGGTCATCGTCGGCAAGCCGCGCCAGATCCGCATGGCGCTCGCCTGCCTGCTGGCGCGCGGTCATTTGCTGATCGAAGACCTGCCGGGCGTCGGCAAGACCACGCTGGCGCAGGTGCTGGCGCGCACGCTGGGATTGCAGTTCCAGCGCATCCAGTTCACCAGCGACCTGCTGCCCGCCGACATCCTCGGCGTGTCCATCTACCAGCGCGACAGCGGCAAGTTCGAGTTCCATCCCGGCCCGATCTTCGCGCAGATGGTGCTGGCCGACGAAGTGAACCGCGCCACACCCAAGGCTCAGAGCGCGCTGCTGGAGGCGATGGAGGAGCGCCAGGTGACCATAGAAGGCACGACGCGCCCGCTGCCGACGCCTTTCTTCGTGATCGCGACGCAGAACCCGACTTACCAGATCGGCACCTTCCCGTTGCCGGAATCGCAGCTAGACCGCTTCCTGATGCGCATCCGCATGGGCTACCCCGACCCGCAGGCGGAACGCGGCCTGCTCTCCGGCGTGGACCGGCGCGAGATCGTCGCCGGGCTCGCGCCGCAGCTGGAGAGCGCCGAACTGCTCGCCTTGCAGCAACGCGTCCAGCAGGTGTTCGTCTCGCCCGCGCTGCTCGACTACGTGCAGGCCATCCTGCGCCACACGCGCGAAGCGACGCGCTACACCCACGGCCTGTCTCCCCGCGCCGGGCTCGCCCTGCTCGCCGCCGCGCGCGCCTGGGCGCTGCTCGACGGGCGCAACGCGGTGCTGCCGGAGGACGTGCAGGCGGTATTGCCCGGGGTGGCCAGCCACCGCCTGCAGCCGCTAGGCGAGCGCGCCAAGCAGGACAGCGACGCGCTGGTGCAGGAACTGATCGCTGCGGTTGCCATCCCCTAGCGGACATGGGAATTTCCCTATCCACCCCCTCTCCTCAATCCTCTCCCGCAAGCGGGAGAGGAAGCAAACGTTCCGCTACGCGGATCAGTTGATTCCCCGTGCTCGCCGCACTCCGCCTACGCTTCAACACCTGGCTGTTCCGCCCCAAGATCGACAGCGGAACCGTCGTCCTGACCCAGCGCCGCATCTTCATCCTGCCCACCCGGCAGGGGCTGGCGCTGGCATTCCTGCTGGTGCTGATGCTGCTGGGCGACATCAACTACAACCTCAGCCTCGGATACGTGCTGACCTTTCTGCTGGCGATGATGGCGGTGATGTCCATGCTGCATGCGTTCCGCAACCTCGCGCATCTGGAGATCCGCGCCGGACGCGCCGATGCGGTGTTCTGCGGCGAGACCGCGCGCTTCATGCTGCACTTCCGCAATCCGGGCGCGATGCCCCGCTATCAACTGGTGCTGCGCCATGAGAACGGCGGTACGGTCGCTTTCGATGCGCCCGCACGACAAGATAACGAGGTCGCATTCCCGCTCCTCGCCACACAACGCGGCTGGCTCGCACCGGGCCGGTTGACGCTGTACACCGAATTCCCGCTCGGCCTGTTCCATGCATGGTCCTACCTGCATTTCGACATGCGCTGCCTGGTCTACCCCAGGCCCGCGGATGAAGCGACATTGCCGTCAGGCGATGCGCCGGACGGAGCTGGCAAGCGCAGCGTCGTCGGCGACGACGACTTCGCCGGACTGCGCGGCTACGTCGCCGGTGACGCATTGCCGCGCATCGCATGGAAAGCCTACGCGCGCGAACGAGGCCTGCAGGTCAAGCAGTTCGCCATGCAGGTCGGCGAAGAGCTATGGCTGGACTTCGCCGCCGCGCCAGAGCCAGATATCGAAGGCAAGCTCGCACATATGACGCGTTGGGTGCTGGATGCCGAAGCACAGGGATTGCGTTACGGATTGAAGCTGCCGAACGGAGAACTGCCGCCCGGCGACGGGCAGCCGCATCGCGACGAATGCCTGCGCCGCCTCGCCTTGTTCGGACTGGATGAGACTCGATGACCAAGCCGCCGATCTACGCCCTGCTGCTGTCCATCCTGATGGTCGCCGCCCCGCATGCCGAACATCTGCCGCCGTGGGTCTCCGCGCTGTGCGCCGCACTGCTGCTCTGGCGCGCCTACCTCACCCATAGCGGCAACCCGCTGCCGCGACGCTGGCTGCTGACGGTGATCACCATCGCCGGCGCGGGCGGCATCCTGATCGAATTCCATACGCTGTTCGGACGCGAGGCCGGCGTCACGCTGCTGATCCTGCTGACCGCGCTGAAGTTCATGGAACTGCGCAACGTGCGCGACGCGATGGTGCTGATCTACCTAGCCTGCTTCATCGTCATCACCAACTTCTTCTACTCGCAGAGCATCCCCACCGCGCTGTACATGCTCGCCACGCTGCTGTTGATAGTCACGACCTGGGTGCATCTGCACGGGCAGAGCATCGCATTCAAACCGCGCCTACTCGTCGCCGGAACACTGCTGCTGCAGGCCATCCCGCTGACGCTGGTGCTGTTCGTGCTCTTCCCGCGCGTGCAGGGACCGCTGTGGGGGTTGCCGCAGGACGCCTTCGCCACCAGCGGGCTGGACGACAAGATGTCGCCCGGCAGCCTGAGCAGGCTGTCGCTGTCGGACGAGGTCGCGTTCCGCGTCGTCTACAACAGCCAACCGCCGCGCCGCGACCAGATGTACTGGCGCGGCCCGGTGTTGTGGAATTTCGACGGACGAACCTGGACGCCGGGCAGAACCATGCGCACCGTCGCACCGCAATTCGCCGACACAGCGCAGCCTATCGATTACAGCGTGACGCTGGAGCCGCACAACAAGACATGGCTGTTTGCGCTGGATATGCCGGATCGACTTTCCGTCGCTGCGGATCTCACCTACGATTTCCAGATATTGCGCAAGGAACCGCTGAAAGCGAGGCTGCGCTATGAAGCGCGCTCGCACCTCGTCTATCACGCCAACTTGCTCGAGTCCGAACGGCAAATTCAGCGCGCGCTGCAGCTGCCTCCCGGACTGAACCCGCGCGCGCAAGAACTCGCGCAGCGGTGGCGCGCCGCAGCGGAAGCCGCACCCTCTCCCCAACCCTCTCCCGCAAGCGGGAGAGGGGGCAATCGTCCCCTTATGGGAACTGATGAAACTGTGGTGCGCGCCGCACTCGCGCACTTCAATCGCGAGAACTTCCACTACACGCTGGAGCCGCCGCCGTTGCCCGGTTCGAACAGCATAGACGAATTCCTGTTCGAGACCCGGCGGGGGTTCTGCGAGCACTACGCCGGCAGCTTCGTAGTCCTGATGCGCGCAGCCCACATCCCCGCACGCGTGGTTACCGGCTATCAGGGCGGTGAATACAACGACATCGGCGGCTACTACATCGTGCGCCAGTCCGACGCCCACGCCTGGGCGGAGGTCTGGCTATCCGGCCAAGGCTGGGTGCGCATCGACCCTACCGCGGCCATCGCCCCGGCGCGTGTCGAACGCAACCTCGCCGCGGCATTGCCGGACACCGCCGCGCTACCTTTCATGGCGCGCAGCGCGCCGCAATGGCTGCGCGACCTGCGCCTGAACTGGGACGCCGTCTCCAACCGCTGGAACCAGTGGGTGCTGGGCTACAACAGCGAACTCCAGTTCGCCTTCCTGTCACGCCTCGGCATGGAAGACGTCACTTGGCAGAAACTCGCACTGAACATGACCTTCGTCCTGGGGTTGGTGATCGCCGCATTCGCGCTGTTCATGCTGCGCCACCTGATCAAACGCCAGCCGGACAAAGTGCAAACCACCTGGCTGAAGGTATGCCGAAAACTCGCCAAGGCTGGCCTGCCGCGCGCAGCACACGAAGGCGCGCTGGACTACGCCGAACGCGTCGCCGCCGCTCGCCCGGGCCTCGCCGGAGATATCCGTGACCTGGCCTCACGCTACAACTCGTTGCGCTACGGCGTCGAACGGGATGAATTGTCGTTACGTGCCTTCTGCAAAGCAGTCAGGGCATTCCATCCCTAGAAACCGTTCGTGGTGAGTAGGCCGCAGGCCGTATCGAACCATCCAGGGCATATCATGATCTCTATCCCTCGATACGGCGCGCCGCGCCTACTCGGGACGAACGGTTCGTGGTGTTTCCTCGCTTCAAGTTATAATCCGCGCCAGTTAACCGAACACGACCATCATGCTCATCACCCGCCGCCTGGAATTCGATGCCGGACATCGCATCCCCAACCACAACAGCCAGTGCAAACACCTGCACGGCCATCGCTATGCGATCGAGATCACGCTGTCCGGCGACATCATCACCACCGAAGGCCAGTCCGAGCAGGGCATGGTGATGGACTTCTCCGATGTGAAACGCGTCGCCAAGGAGAAGGTCGTGGACGCATGGGACCACGCCTTCCTCGTCTATCGCGGCGATCATGCGGTGTGCGACTTCCTCGCGAGCATGCCGGGCCACAAGACCGTGGTGCTCGACGTAGTGCCGACCGCGGAACACCTCGCGCAGGCCGCGTTCGATATCCTCAACGCCGCCTACCGCGACATGTACGGCAACAACCTGAGGCTGGAGCGGGTGCGGCTGTACGAGACACCGAATAACTGGGCGGACTGCGTGCGAAGCGGCGCGCCGTCGTAGGGTACAGCGCAACCTCGCAGAAGGCACGGCAGTGTCAACTCCACATCCAGCTTGCTGGATAGTGGATTGCCTGACTTTGTTACGCCGTACCCCTACTGGACACTCTGCGCGGCTTGCTTCAGAATGCGCGCCTTCCCAAAGGCAACGCACTACCGCCTTGGTGCGGAGCAAATACAAATTGGAAGCTTGGGTGAGTGGTTTAAACCAGCAGTCTTGAAAACTGCCGAACAGAAATGTTCCGTGAGTTCGAATCTCACAGCTTCCGCCAATTCCCCTTGCCCCTCAAGGCCTCCGTGACCGCAGCAGTCCCCCACCCATCGTCTTACCCATCGTTTAGTTTGGTATGTAGTGAGACAATCAGGGAGGCCTTCAGCGCGACTGCAATTCGGCCATAGCTGCCTGTGGCATCTAGGTACCACAACGGCCGGTATCGTCACCAGCCATAAGTGCGGGAATCATTCCGAACGGCAGCTTTCTCAAAATGCAACTGCGTACTCTTGGCGGAGGACGTTCGGAATCTTGTGTATTTAACGAAGTACTCCCCGTATTTGTATATCCATGAAAGCGACTTGTCACTGAACAACAAATCGTTATGCATCACGCTCTGCTCTCTTCCTCCCTTACGAATCACCTACACAGCGCACGTTCTACTGAGCAGCAATACCGCCAGCCGGCAACAACTCCCTAAGATCATTTAAGCGATTTATCGACAGTTCGGTAAGGGCATGTCCAGATGACAGGATCAAGGTTCCATCTTTTAGACGGGCACTCTCTTTCAGGATCATTCCCGGCCTCAGCCTGCTTAACGGAAGAGGACGCGCATCTGAGCCTTCATTGCCACGCTGTGTCTTATGACCTCCCGTCACGGCGTAAGCCCTTCTAGGAACTTCAGGCTTGTGATCAATAACATGTGGCAGACGCTCCAGCTCGGTCCGTACTGCCTCATAGGCTATCGGCGAACGAGGATGAAAAGACTCCGTAAGCGCGCGCATGAGCTTTTCCTCAACTACGGCAGGCACAATGGGTTTTACCAAAAAACCATTAACATCGAGTGCCAAGGCCGTGCCAAGTATCTCCGTCTGCGAAAACATGGTCTGCACCACGATCCGAGTGTCCGGTTTGGCCAACGTTTTCCCTGATCGGAGCAGCTGGACAAATTTCAAGCCATTTATCCCTGGCATATTGACATCCGTAACAATCAAATCGAACACATTAGACTCGATCTGTTTGATGGCAGATAGCGCATTTCTCACATCAACCGTATTTATAAAACCAATATCGTGAAGCACCCTGAGAATGATCTTTCGCGTGAAATCATCATCCTCAACAATGAGAATCTTGACCAAGTTTCTATGCTGAATAGCATGTGAAGCAGAGGAAGAGGATACTGCTGTCGGACATTTGTAATGTACGATGAAATCTTCCAGTGCACCGATTCCCATCGGCTTTGCAATAAAGTAGCCTTGCACTATGTCACATCCGATGGATTTCAGGATATCCCACTCCTGTTGCACCTCCACTCCTTCAGCCACACTCTTAACCTGCAGCTTACGCGCCATATCGATACTCGACTCGACCACGATGCGCAGCGCATTGTTTTCAGCAAAATCAGTCACGAAAGATTGATCGATCTTTAATTCGCTGAAAGCGATGCGCATCAGCTGCTGCAGGTTGGATGAGCCGGTCCCATAATCGTCAATTGAGAGCGAAAATCCGTTCATACACAAGCGCGCCAGATTTTCCAGGGCCGTCGCCACATTGGTCATGGCAGCGGATTCGGTAATTTCCAATACGATATACTGCGGATCGGTTCCTGCCTCGCGGACCATTCCGGCGACTTTGTCGGCTAAAGAAGCATCGTCCAGCAAGATCGGCGACAAATTCACTGAAATACTCAACAGATGCCCGCTCGAATGCAGTGAGCGACATGCCTCGGCAGACTTTCTGAGCATCAGAAAAGTCAATTCAACGATATCGCCAGCCTGCTCCAATTGAGGGATAAATGCATACGGGCCGACCACGCCATGTTCAGGATGCCTCCAACGCGCCAACGCTTCCGCCCCCACCACTCGACCGGATTTAATATCAACCTTAGGTTGAAAATAGGGCTCGAACTGATTGGCCTGAATTCCTCGAACTATTTCTTCGAGGGTAAAGCTCCGAGTGGAAGATTGGTTCAATTTGACCAGGGTCGCATCGTAGTTCAAAAGCAAACCCTTGAGACCAGCCAGCAAGACCGGCTTTTCAACCGTCCCCAAAAGCGGAATGCCATACATCCGAGCCATCCTGCCGACCGACGCAAGCAGCTTGCCATCAAGCGAACTCGTCAGGATGACGGCCACATTCCGGCACTCTTCACCCAAATGCCGCAGTAACTCCATGCCATCCATTTCAGGCATGTTCAAATCACAAAGGGCCACATTGATCGGCGTCACTCCCGCTCCGCGAATGATTTCCAGCGCCTCTCTGCCATTACCTGCTTTAAAAACTGCAGTGACCCCCAGCGACTCCAGCATGCTGGCAAGAACGCTACGCTGAAAATCATCGTCTTCCACGATCAACACATTGAGATCCGAAATATTCATTCGCCTCTCCCTGCCACGTCCTTTTCGAGAAGATGCGCATCCAATTGATCGAAAAGTTTATCGATCCCCCTTTGGGCCTCTCGTGCTCCGGACATATCACCATCCCGCGCAGCATGTTCGATAGAGGCACATGCATTTGCCAGACTCTTCGCCCCGATCATGCGGCAAGACCCACTCATTCGATGAGCAACTCGTTCCAGACTGGCATGATCATTCTGTTCCAACATCTTGATCAAATTGGCGCGGTCGGCATGAATATGTGACTGAAAGTCCTTCAGCACCTGAATTTGAACAGCCTTGTCCATCACGATCATGTTCAACATCTCATAATCGATTGGCCCGGGCTCTTCATCGCCCTGGGTAACAGACTCCTCGCTTGTTTCCGCGATCGACAGCCATTTTCCCAACACCTTTCTAAGCTGCATCAGGTCAGCCGGCTTGACCAGCAACTCATCCATACCTGCGCCATGGCAGCGCCCGACCTCTTCCGCAAGCGCATTCGCAGTCCATGCGATGATCGGTATTCGATGGCGCGACTCTGCGATTTCGATCTGCCTTATTTCCTGAGCGAGTGCATAGCCGTCCATCTCGGGCATATGGCAATCAGTGATCACCATCGCAAAATTACCATCTCGCCACATTGAGAGTGCGACGTTCCCATTCTCCGCCGTTTCGGCACGAAGACCGAGCAACCTGATCTGACGCGCCAACAACTCCCGGTTGGTCGGATGGTCATCCACCGCCAACACCACGGGAGCATCCTCGCGGTCCAGCAGTAACGGTTTTACATCTCGCTGCCTCACTTCAAGATGCATGTTCCGAACCTCTTCCCCCGGAACGCCTGAACTGGGCAATGTCAGCGTGATGCTGAAAATGGAGCCCTGCCCCAACTCACTATTTAGCGCGATCTGTCCATCCATCATTTCTGCCAGTCGGCGACATATCGCCAGCCCCAATCCGGTCCCCCCATACATGCGCGCTGTATCTGCACTTTCCTGGCGATAGCGCTGGAACAATCGCCCCTGGACATTCTGGGATATCCCCTTACCCGTGTCTTTGACGGAGAATCGTATGCGATCACCGCCTTCAAGATGATTCAACAGTTCGGCGCGCAACTCGATTTCACCGTAGACCGTGAATTTGATCGCATTACTGACAAAGTTGTTGAGCACTTGCGAAAGACGCAGCGAATCGACTAAATAAGCCGCGTCAAGCCGGACATCGGTGTGTTGCCAAAGAAGCAAGGACTTCGCACTAGCCACACGCGAGTATGTATTGACTACATCTTGCAGCATCTGCTGGATCGAAGTGGGGCGAGGAGAGAGCTCCAGCTTCCCCTCTTCGATCTTCGACCAATCGAGGATATCACTGACGATGCGCAACAATCCCCTGCCGGAATCCCAGGCTGCATCCAAGGTATCGCGCTGCTCGTTATCAAGCTCCGTCAAGGAAAGCAACTCCAGCATTCCGAGCATTCCGGTAAGCGGAGTACGGATTTCATGGCTCATGGTAGCGAGGAACGAATCTTTGGCGCTATTAGCCTTCTCTGCGGCCAGTTTCAGCTCATTGAGGAATTTTTCTTTTGCCTTCGCTTCGCTGACATCATTGATCACCCATATTTCACTGCCGGACTGGCTATTTGAATCGAGCGACTTGGCGATCAGATGACTCCAGAATTCCTCGCCATCCTGACGCAACATTCGAGACTCGACGTTGAATACCTCATCTTCGGCCAAACGTTCCTTCGCGACATCGATCAACGACAGGCCTGAATCCGCGGTACGCAGCAAATTCTGCATCGTAGTAGCGATCATGGCGTCCGGCGACGCATATTTGAACATCTCGGCCGATTTCGGATTGGCGCGAACAATGCTCCCACCTACAGAAAACACTATCCCAACCTGAACATTGTCAAGTATGGATTGCAATTCCGAGGTGCGCTGCTGCACTCGCTGCTCAAGCTCTTCATAGACCTGGACATTTTCCATGGTAACGGCCGTAATATCCGCGAGCGCTTGCAGAACCTTAACCTGCTCCGGAGATGGAAGATGTTGCGTAGCCCAATAGTTGCCAATCGCACCAACAGGATCGAGCGTGCGGATCGGCACCATTGCGAGACTACGCACAAAGGTCGGTCGATAGGCATCGGCAGGAATGCGCGGATCGGCATAGATGTCCTCAATCACGGCAGGCTGCCTATTGAGCATGGCCCAGCCGCTGATGCAGGCGCTCATCGGAAAACGCTGTCCTTTCCACAAAGGACTAATGGCATCTTCCTCGGCATAGAAACACTTTCCGTTATCACGCAACACGAACGTTGCGCCATCCGCGCCCGTTAATTTGCGCGCCGCATGCCGTACGATCTCCATTACCGTATCCAAATCACGTGCAAGGGAAAGTAATTGCACGACCTCTACCAATTCCTCCATGGCGTGCGCATACCAGAGACTCGGCTCATGCTCTTTCTGACCTCCGGAATCAAGATTCTCATCCATGACTACGCTCCTAAAGTAGCTCCCCTCTTCTTGCAACGAAACCCCTTAATTTACAAGGCGATAACTACAAAAAAGTCAGCATGATCAAACCATACCCCGCTGCAGCGGTGGGAGTAAATCCTCCCGATGTGCATTTGTCGCGAGACAACTCTCTTGCTCGTACAGCACTAGCAAAAAGGGAGACCGAAAAGGCCCCCCTAGTGTTTGGAGGAGAGTATGAAGGTCTCTGGTGGAGACCTTTGCCGATAACACTAAGGTGCATTCTATTTCTGGCCTAGCAAATGTATATATGCCGAAATACATAGACCTATCGGCCTAGGAATTTCCCTAGGATGCAACTTCAAGCGAAATGCACTGCGCATTCCAAATAATTCAGAAATCTCCTCGTTAGCGTATATCCGAAACGGGTCGATAACGGAATTGTGAAAGAGCTACATTGACAGTCCGCTTAGGCCGAGGAGCAGACCGCCCTACTTATCTCAGTGCAGCAGTTCACCGTTCGATACTAAGCTACAGAAAACAGCCACTCCCGGCTCCCGTTCCTCCCAGCCCATTTAAGGAAGCGGGAAAGCCGGGAATGCAGGTGAGTTGTCACCCAGCCCAAGGCAACATATTTCAGAGTTTCCACTAACGCCCTGCGCTCGACCTCCTCGCGGGGGACTCTATCCAGGTACTCCATGATGGCAGCACGGCCCTCAAAGAACTGACGCGCATCCTCATCAAGTTGGGCGAAAGCCTCTACACCCTTTCGCTCAATCGGCATGACCACTCAGGAACTCTCGTTAGCGACACCGTGAGGCACGTGACCGGTAGCAACATGTTGGCGGGCGGATTCGCAATGCTCCTGCTGGTCATCGAAGAAGATGTCCGCCCCGAATGCCTTGAGGAAGCCCCCCTTGTCCATGCCGCCGAGAAATAGGGCCTCGTCGATGCGAATGTTCCAAGCGCGGAGAGTGCGAATGACCCGCTCGTGTGCGGGAGCGCCACGAGCCGTAATCAGAGCCGTGCGGATGGGGGATGTGTCTGCGGGATAGTCGAGTTGTATCTGGTGCAACATCGCGAGGAAATTCTTGAAGGGGCCTCCAACCGCCTCAAATATCGGCAGCAACACCTGTCGGCTGCTTGATCGGCAGTATCACCCTGAACACCGAGCCCTTGCCCAGCGTACTTTCCACTTCGAATTTTCCGTGATGCTTCTGGATGATGCTGAAGGAAACGGACAACCCCAGCCCGGTTCCTTCTCCGACCGGCTTGGTGGTGAAGAAGGGATCGAATATCCGGTTCAGGTTTTCCGACGGGATACCCTTTCCGCTGTCGGCTATCTCGATCCACACATGGTCGTTGCGGGCCCCTGTCCGGATCGTAATCTGGCCCTTGATTTCGATCGCCTGAGCGGCATTGACCAGGAGATTCATGAATACCTGGTTCAATTGGGGAAGCAAGCACTCCACCGGCGGTAGCTCGCCGTATTCCTTTACCACTTCGCACTTGTACTTGAGTTCATTCCAGATCACGCTAAGCGTACTGTCGAGTCCGTGGTGAATATCCTCCTGCATCCATTTTTCTTCAGTGTCGATGCGCGAAAAATCCTTGAGGTTACGCACGATCTGCTTCACCCGATCAATCCCTTCCTGAGACTCGCCCAGCAGCACCACCACGTCCTGCTTCAGGTAAGCGAGATCGGCATCCCGCTCCAGTTCCGACACCCCGGCGAATTGGTCTTGCTTGTCGGACAAGGCAAGCTTTGCCTTTTCGTAAGCCTCCAGCATGGCAAGGAGCGTGGCGACATAGCTGGCGAGCACACCCAAATTGGACTGGATATAGCCGATGGGATTGTTGATCTCGTGCGCCACCCCTGCCGCGAGTATGCCGATAGAGGCCATTTTTTCGGATTGCATCAGCTGGCTTTGGGTCTGCTTCAGCTTGGCATTGAGTTCATGCAACTCGGCGTTGACATGGGTAAGCTCCAGCATGCGTTGCTGTGCTTCCAGTTCGATACGTTTGTCCTCGGTGATGTCCTGCATCGTTCCTTGCATCTTTACGGCAAGCCCGTTTTCATTGCGAGATATCTCGGCCTGCTCATGCACAAAACGCACCGTGCCGTCCGGCAACAGGATGCGGTGATCCAGGCTATATGAATAGCCTCGCTCCAGCGCCTCTCGCACCTTACTCTCCACGATCTGCCTGTCTTCGGGATGTACGGCCTGCATGAAAACATCGTAAGTCGCGACCAACTGCTGCGGCGCGAATCCAAGGATGCGGAAAATCTCATCCGAGCAGCCCATCGTGTTATTGACGACGTCCCACTCCCAGTTTCCGAGATGAGCGATGCGCTGGGCTTCGATCAATCGGGCGGTTTCCTGTTGCAGCTTCAACTGCTCCTGTTGCAACTTTTCGGCCATGTTATTGATGCCGCGGACCAGAATATCGATTTCGGTCACCGCCGCCGATACGGCGGCGCGCGCTTCAAATCGGCCTTCGCCCAGCCGCTGTACGACATCGCTCAACTTGCGGATGGGGTATGTGATTTTGCGGCTGCCCAGATAGATCAATCCGATCGGGAACATCAGAAACAACACCGTAAATCCCACCGTCAGCCAGAGCATCTGCGACTTGTGTTGCTCGGTGTGCAAACGGCTCATTTCCACAATGACCGCGCCGATCTGTTCTGCGTCATGACTGGCATCCTGTTCATCCAGCACCACTTGCGCCGGATGAATTGGGTGGTATATCCGCAAGCTCTCTCTGCTGCGATAGATCGGCACCTGCAAATTGACCGTGCTCTTGATCTTGTCGACTCGCGCCGTGCTGGGCGGTCTGTCTGCAGATATGTCGGCATCCGGAATCGCCGCACCTTCGTCGCCCGCGACATTTTCCGGCACTCCGAAAAATTCTCCCGCATCGACCAGCACGCGAGAAGCGCCATCAAGGATGATCACGCCCTGCACATCAGGTTGCCGCAAGACTCCCTGCGCAATATTTTGCAAGAATGGCTGATTATTGGCGAACACTCCGTATTCGCTGCCGGAAGCAAGCTGACGGGCGATAAGCTGGCCGCGTTCCAGCAGATTGCGATCCAGGCCGGAAAAATTATCCTGCAGGAAGAACAGCTCCAGACTGACCGTGATGATCAGCAGCGGCGTCAGAGTGAGCCATGCGACATATTGACGAATGCTGTATTGGTTCATCAGCCATACTCCCCGCCTGCAATAACAGCGATAGCTTTCCGGTCCAGCGACCAGTCATCGGCAAGGCGAGACTCAGCTATTTGTCTTGCCGGAGAACCCGATCCCATCGCCACCTCCCTGAGGTGTATCGCAAGCGTCCGCCCGCCTCGCCCTGCGCGAGTCCGCCGATGCGACTTAATGCGCCATCAGTTCGGCGAGATGGCGATTTTCCCGCAGCAGATTGCGGTAAGCCACCGCCTGCGAGATCGTGTTTTTCAGTTCGTATTCGCGCCAAGGCTTGGCGATGTAGCCGTATATCTCCGAGTCGTTGATCGCCTTGACCAGCACATTCTTGTCGGCATGACCGGAAAACAGGATGCGCGTCGCATCCGGCTGTATTTGTCGGACAGCATCCAGAAAACGCAACCCGTCCATTTCCGGCATCAGATAGTCCGCGATCACTACGTCGTAGCTCACTTGCCTTGCGCGCTCCAACGCTTGCAGGGGCGAGGTGTCGGTATGCACGTTAAATCGAAAATCGCGATGCGCCGACGAAAGTTCCGGATCATCCGCATACAGCAACGCGGCATGCAAGTCGTCGAAGCGCTCGCGCACGGTCAGGTTACGCGCCACCGCACTCAGCACATTGGGCTCGTCATCGACCACCAGCACCTGATACAGCTTGTCCGGGTCCTCTGCGCGCTGCCAATGCCGCTCCCTGCGGCAAAGTTCGGCCAGACGCCTGTTCTCCAGCAGGATGGAGCGGTGCGCCAGCGCCTGTGCCAGCGTCGCAACCAGTTCGGCGCTGTCCCAAGGCTTGCCGATGAAGCGGTAAATATGCGTTTCGTTGATCGCTCCGACCACTGCCCCGAAATCGGCTTCGCCGCTCAGCACCAGACGTGCCGCATCCGGCTGCAATTTGCCGAACTGCTTGAGGAACTGAATGCCGTTCATCCCGGGCATCTGGTAATCGGCGATCACCAGATCGAACTGCGCATGAATGCAATGCTCAAGCGCCGCGTCCGGCTTATCGAACGTCTCGACCAGGTATTCCCCGAGCAATTCGCGCCGCAGCGCATTTAGCACATTCTGCTCATCGTCGACTATCAGTATCCGGTTCATGGCAGCCCTCCCCATCAACGTTTACTTCTCAGCCGCAACAGGTCGGCGAGAATGCGATTGTCCAGTTCCAGTTCGCGATGCGTCAGCGCCCGGTCGATCGCTGCGCGCAACTCATAGTCGCGCCAAGGCTTGCCGATAAAGCAGCTGACGCTGGCACGATTCACTGCGGAAACCAGCACGTTCACATCAACCGTGCCGCTGAGCAAGATGCGCACCGCATCCGGCTGCGCGTCCCGGAACAAGCTCAGGAACTCGATGCCGTTCATTCCCTGCATTGCATAATCGCTGAGGATCACGTCGAACTGGCGTTCCTGCGCCGCCTGAATGGCCGCATCGACCTGATCGAAGGTATGCACCTCGATCTGGTACATGCCAAAAGCGCCCTGGCTATAGGATGCATCCAGCTCCCGTTTCAGCGCCCGCAGCACATTCTGCTCGTCGTCCACGATCATCAGCAAGTATTTGTCCTTGCGTTTCAACTGGTGGTGCAATCCGAAGCGTTCGAGATACTCCTTCGCCAGCCGCCGGTTTTCGTAGCGCAGCTCGTAATGCCGGAGCGCCTGCCATAACGCGCTTTTCAGATCGTACTCATGCCATGGTTTGTCGATAAAGAAGTCGATATGTGCTTCGTTGATCGCCCGCATCATGTCCTGCATGTCGGCATGTCCGCTCAGGATGATGCGCGCAGCATCAGGCTGTATCTCGCGGAACGCCCTGAGGAAATCGATGCCGTTCATTTCCGGCATGCGGTTGTCGGAGATCACCACGTCGAAATAGCCGTCCGGCTCTCTGGCGCGCGCCAGTGCGGCGACGGGGGAAACAAACGCCTCGATCTCCAATCCTTCATGGCCGACATAGGGCTGGTTCATCAGTTCGCGCCGCAATGCGGCAAGGATGAAGTCGTCGTCGTCGAGCAAAAGGATACGATAACTGTTCATGGCGTCATGACTAGATCGTGTGGGTAAAGATCGCCAGCGGCTCGCCCGCCGACGCCTCGAATTCCTTGATCTCGCGGATATGCCCCGCATTCAGTACGGTGTCCTTCAACAGCAACAGCATGCCGTCCTTGGTGATCACGTCGTGCGTCAGCAGCATGCCTTCGTGCAACTGGTTGCTGGTCATCTGAAATTCGGCCGCGATGTTCCCATATTGTGCGGAACGGCCAATGATGCTGCGGAATGCCTCGACGACCGCGGGGTCGTAGCGCAAGCCGCTGCCATTGGCAAGCGTATCGAGTGCATCTTCCGCCCTCATCCTGTCATGGCCGAGCAGCCCCTCCTGCAGGGCGTCGTAATCGCTGGCGACCAGCAGGATGCGCGCGCCCAGCGGAATGGCATCGCCGCGCAGCCCGGAGCGGTTGCCCATCCCGTCATAGTGTTCGCGGTGATAGCGGATCAGTTCGGAGGCCTGCACCAGCGGATCGAGCGCCATCAATGCCGCCGCCGCACGCAGCGGGTGCTTGTCGAATTCGGCGCGCTCGGCATACGGCAGCTCGAAATAAGGCTGCTCCAGCAAACGGTCCGGCAGACCTATCTTGCCGATGTTGTGCAACAAAGCGGCCGTTTCTATCGTCTGGATGTGGCCCTCAGACAGCCCCATCTGCTGGGCGATATTGCGGCACAGTTGCGCCACCCGGCGCGAGTGTCCGGCCATCGCCCCCTTGCGCAGTTCCATCAGGTTGGCAAACACCTGGATGGTGGCGAAGTAGTCTTTTTTCAGGTGTTCGTGCGCCTGTGCCAGCGAGTCCATGGCAGCGCGCAACTCCTCGGTACGCTGACGCACCTTGTCCTCCAGGCTGGCATTGAGCAGCTTCAACTCTTCGTTCTGTTGGCGCGTCAGCGCTTCAAGACGCTGCTTATCGGCCAGCAGCTGCTTGCGCTCCAGCGCATCGCGCACGATCAGCACGATGTCATTGTCGTCCCAGGGCTTGGAGATGTAGCGATATATCTCGCCGCGATTGATCGCGGCGATGGTCGAGGTCAGGTCGGCGTATCCGGTCAGCAGGATGCGTATCGCCTCCGGGCTCTTCATCCGCACCTGTTCGAGCAGCTCGGCACCGGTCATCTTCGGCATGCGCATGTCGGAGATCACCAGATCGACGGATTCCGTCTCCATCAAGGCGAGCGCCTCCGCGCCAGTCTCGGAGGTCAGTATCCGATAACCGAGCGGAAGGAACAGGCGCTTCAGCGAGTTGAGGATATTGGCTTCATCGTCGACGAACAACAATGTCGCCGGCTCGTTTGCAGGGAGTATCGCTTCCTGGTTCATGCTTCTTTCTCCTTGGCATTTGTCTGTTGCAGCGGCAGCCAGACCCTGAAGGTCGTTCCCTTGCCGACTTCGCTTTGCACTTCAATCTTACCGCCATGTTTCTCGACGATGTTGTAAGAGACCGACAGCCCCAGCCCGGTGCCCTTGCCGACCGGCTTGGTGGTAAAGAAGGGATCGAACAGATGCGGGATATTTCCCGGCGGGATACCCTTTCCGGTATCGCTGACCGACACCCACACCGATTCGCCCTCCTGTCCGGTGCGTATCGTGATTGTGCCGCGCACTTCGATGGCCTGCGCGGCGTTGATCAGCAGATTCATGAATACCTGATCGAGCTGTGAAGGCAAACAATAAATATCGGGCAGATCGCTATATTCCTTGACCACCTCGCACTTGTATTTCAGCTCGTTCCATACCACGTTCAGAGTGGAATCCAAGCCCCGACGCAGATCCGCCCAAACCCATTGCTCTTCGGCATCCTGGCGGGAGAAGTCCTTCAGGTCGAGGATGATCTTCTTGATGCGCTCCAGGCCCTGATGCGATTCGCCGATCAGCGCCTTGATGTCATTGCGCAGAAAATCGAGATCGACCCTGGCTTTGAGTTGCCGCGTCTCGTTCAGCAGCGGATTCTCCGCCCCAAGAAACGCCTCGACTGCCTCGTATTTATCCATGACCACAAAAATGTCGGCCAGATATTTTTCCAGCGTACCGAGATTGGAATTCACATAACCGACAGGATTGTTGATCTCGTGCGCGACCCCGGCCGCCAACAACCCGATCGAAGCCATCTTTTCGGACTGCAGGACCTGATTCTTTGCGTGCTCCAGCTGCTTGTTCGCCTCCAGCAGTTGCGCATTGATCCCGGCGACATGCTCGTACTGCGCTACGACTTGGGCCTCGATCTCCTTGCGCACAGTGATATCCATCACCGCGCCGAACATGGATAGCGCCTTGCCATCCGCATCTCTTTTCAGGCGCCCCTTGCTCTCCAGCCAGCGGATGCTGCCATCCGGCCTGACGATACGATATTCCGAACGATAGTCCGTACCGCTTTCCATCACCCGGCGGATATCCGCTTCCACCCTGTAGCAATCGTCCGGATGGATGCGCTTCAGCCATTCCGCATAGTTGAGCGGTTCGGACGACACCGGAATACCAAAGATGTTGAAATAGCTATCGGAACATTGTGCGGCATTCGCTACCAAGTCCCAATCCCAAGTGCCGACCGCTGCGGCCATCTGCGCAAGCTGCAGGCGCTCCTCGCTGGTGCGCAACAATGCCTCGGCCCGTTTACGTTCGGTGATGTCGCGCATGATACCTATAGCCTGCCAATGATCGGCGATCCTGACCGCGCTGAGCGACAGCTCGACCGGAATCTCTCGCCCATCCTTGCACAGCGCGCTCAGTTCCAGCGTCTTGCCGACCACCGGCCCTTCGCCGGTATGCCGGAAGTGTTCGAACCCGTTGCGGAAGCTTTCAAGAAAGCGGGACGGCGCCAGCAGGCGATGCATATCCTTGCCGACTATCTCGCTCGATGCATAGCCGAATATCTTTTCTGCTGCGGTATTCCAGAAGGAGACCTTGCCGTCATGGTCCATCATCACGATGGCATCCTGTGCCGAAGCGGACATGACGCGGAATTTTTCCTCGCTTTCCAGCAGAGCTTGCTCCACGCGCTTGCGCTCGGTGATATCGTCCTTGATGGCCAAGTAGTGGGTCGTTCGCCCGTCTGCATCGCGCACCGGCGAGATCAGGATGGATTCTATGTATTCGCTGCCGTCCTTGCGCCGGTTGACGAACTCACCCCGCCACACCTCGCCGCGAGTCAGATGCGCCCACATATCGTCATAGCTCGCACGGGGATTCTTGCCGGAATGCAGGATGCGCGGATTCTTTCCGATCGCCTCTTCGCGACTGTAGCCGGTAGCCTTGACGAATGCTTCGTTGACGTATTCGAGCCTGGCATCGAGATCGGTGATCACGATGGAGCTGGGGCTCTGTTCGACGACCAGCGACAGCTTGCGCAACTGGTCTTCCGCCTGTTTTCGCTGGGCCTCGTGGCTGAAATAATCCAGCGCGTAATCGATGTCGGCGGACATTTCGAGCATCAGCTCCCGCACATCCTCGTCGAAGGCATTCATCACATCGGCATACAGCATGAACGCCCCGATGACCTTGCCATCGCAATGCAGCGGCAAGGCGGCCGAACTGCGCCATCCCAATTTGGCTGCATCACCTTTCCAGGGAGCGGTGACCTGCGCCCCCAGAAAATCCTGGCACCAGAATGGATGATCCCCCCGGATCGCCAGGCCGCTCGGGCCATTTCCGAATTCGCTGTCGGCATCCAGAGAAATATTGATATCGTGCAGATACTCCTCCGCTCCGGTGCCTGCGCTCGCTACCGGCACGACCATCTGCGCGGCCGGATCGATCCGTCCTATCCAAGCCATCTTGAAACTGCCGAACTGCACCGTGCTTTGGCATATCCGCGCGAATAACTCTTGTTCGTCGTTGCTGCGCACGATTGCCTGGTTGCACTGAATGAGTGCTTCATAGAGCTGGTTCAGCCGTTCGATCCTCACCTCGGCCTGCTTGTGTTCGGTCAGATCCTCAAGCGTGACGATATTCCGGCTGCCTATCGAAGAGAAGGCTCCCCTGACATAACGGAACGATCCATCCTTGCAGGTAACCGTGGCCTCCATCGGCTCGATGCTGGAATGGTTACGGACAGCTTGTGCCGAGCGCTCCGTCCATTCCTTTCGGAGCTCCTCGCGGTATCCCTCGTCCGGATAGGCTAACAACCACCAATGCTTCAGATCGGGAACATCTTCCAGCGTATAACCGAACAGGTCGCTGAATTTCCGGTTCATCATGAGAATCTTCGCCTCCGGATCGACTCCAGCATAGATCACCGTCGCAACCGGCAAGTGCTCGATCAACGCGCGGATCTCCGATTCGCTCTGGCGCAATGCCTGCTCTGCCGCCTTGCGCGCACGGATGCTCTTTTCCTGCGAAATAGCCCCCTGCACCGCCGATATCAGGCGTTGCAGATGGTCTTTCATCACATAATCCTTGGCTCCCAGCTTGACCAGCTCCACCGCCTCGACATCGCCGAGCGCACCGGTGACCATCACCACCGGGATATCCGGATAGTTATGGCGCACCATCAGCAAGGCCTCGCGCCCGCTGATGTCGGGCAGATTGAAGTCCGACAGGACGATATCCGGCACGAACTGGCTCAATGCCCGGACGAACTCCTCGCGCGTCCCCGCACGCAGAAACTCGACCTCGGCCCACTCCCTTTCGAGCTCAGCCTGAATCAGTTCGCTGTCGTTCGGGTTATCCTCGAGATTGAGGACACGAAGCTTCCCGTGTTTCGGATCCGCATGGGACATTCAGACGCTCCTGCTCACACTGCCGAGCGGCGGATGGTTGATCAACGCCCAGAATACGCCGAGATCCTTGACTGCCTTGACGAAACTGGAAAAATCGACCGGCTTGACCACATAGGCATTCACACCGAGCTCATAACCTTCATCTACATCGCGTTCCTCGCGCGAGGAGGTCATGATCACCACCGGTATGGTTTTCAGTTCGGGGTTGCCCTTGATCCGGCGCAACACATCCATGCCGCTGATCTTGGGCAGCTTGAGATCGAGCAAAATTACCGCCGGGCTGCCGCACTGGCGGTCCGCGTAATCCCCCTGATGCAACAGGTAGTCGAGCGCCTCCTGACCGTCGCGAACCACCACGACCTCGTTGGCCAGTCTGCATTCGGCGAAAGCCTCCAGCGTCATTTCTTCGTCGTTAGGGTTGTCTTCGACCAACAGTATGCGTGCCAGCGTATTCATTTCAGCCCTCCGAATTCCGGTAGCGCGAAATAGAACGTCGCGCCCTCGTTCACCTTGCCTTCCGCCCACACCCGACCGCCGTGACGCTGGACGATGCGCTGCACATTGGCCAGCCCCACACCGGTGCCCTCGAATTGCTCTTGCGGATGCAGCCTCTGGAACAGGCCGAACAGCTTATCCACATGGCGCATGTCGAATCCTACCCCATTGTCCCGCACGTAACATACCGCTTCGCCCCGTCCGCCCGCGACCGTACCGATCTCGATCACCGCCACGTCGCGGGTCTGGGTGAACTTCAGCGCATTCGACAACAGATTCTGCAACACCAGCGACAGCATCGTGCGTTCTCCGGTCACTTCCGGCAGTGGCGCGATTTTCCATTCGACGTGCCGCCCCTCGGACTGCGGGCGCAGCGTGTTGCGCACCTCGGCCAGCAGCTGGTTCATATCGACGCGCGATACGCTCATCTCGGCGCGCCCGATGCGCGAGAAGGTCAGGATGTCGTCGATCAACCGCCCCATCTGGATGGCCGCCTCGGCGATCACGTCCATGTAATGCCTGCCCTTGTCGTCGATGGCCTCGTAGTTGTGTTTCTTCAGCAGCTCGACAAAACCGGCGACCGCACGCAGCGGCGCGCGCAAGTCGTGCGACACCGAGTAGGAGAACGCTTCCAGTTCCTTGTTGACCGCCTGCAACTCCCTGGTTCGCTCCATCACCCTCTGTTCCAGTTGCGCACGATGTTTCTCCAACTCATCCATGAGCTGTTGGCGCTCGGTGATATCGATGGTGTAACCGGCGAGATAGTTCTTCCCGCCTACATGGATAGGAAACTTGACGGTGGTATAGCTGCGGCCGTTCAGCTCCTCGTCCAGATGCAGCACCTCGCCGCCGGACGCGACGGCCCAATCATCCGCCGATATCTTTGCGGCGAAATCGGGCGGGAACAGCTCGACCATGGTTTTTCCCGCCATTTCAGAACCCGGAATGCCGATCATGTCACGGAAGTTCTCACTGGCCATCACCGTCCTGCTTTCATCCGGCGTCACGTTCTTGATGAAGGCGTAGATCGGGGAATGTTCGATGAAGGCGTGCAGCAGCGCATTGCTCTCGCGCAATGAGTATTCGGCGCGCTTGCGCTCGCTGATGTCGTGAGCCAGCGAGATGACCGCAGGATGCTCGCCGAGCATGAACCAATGCGCGTGGATCTCGACCGGAATGCGGCGTCCGTCACGGCCCAGATGCACCTGCTCGAAGGTGACGGACTCCCCCGCCTGCAGACGTTCTAAGATGGGACCGAGATCGACGCCGGAGTCCGGCGCATCCAGTTGCAGCAGACTCATGCCCTGCAATTCGTCGCGCGTATAGCCGGTCATCCGGCAGGCCACCTCGTTGACTTCCATGAACCGGCTCGGCATTCCGTCCGGCTGGATTTCATTGACATAGACTGCATCGGCGATGGCGCCGAACAGAGACATATAGCGCACTTGGCTATGGCGCAGCGATTCTTCGCTTTGCTGCAAAGCCAGGGTCGCGGCCTGGCTGTCCTCCAGCGCGCTCAGCAGCGCCTGGCGCGACTGGTTCGCTTCGACCAGCAGGCGCTCGGCGTCCATCTGGGCGGAGCGAATCACCGCTTCGGACTCGTGACGCTGGGTGACATCGCGGGCGATACCGAGCACGCCTAGCAGTTCGCCCTGCGACCCGAACATCGGTGCCTTGGTCGTTTCCGCCAGAATTCGACGGCCTGTGTCGGCCAAGGTGAGCCACTCCTCGTTGCTGCTGGGGCCGCCGACTGCGATGGCGGCCTGGTCCTTGGCGCGAAAAAAGTCGGCCAGTTCGCGCGGAACGAAATCGTAATCGGTCTTGCCGATAATGTCGGCCTCCTTCGCGCCGAAGAATCGTTCGAAGGCCGGATTGCAGGCGAGATAGACGCCCTCAGGGTCTTTCAGCCAGATCAGGTCGGGGATGGTACTGACCAGCGTACGCAGGCGCGCTTCGCTCACCGCAACGCTCGCATGCATCCACTCGCGCTCGACTTCGATGCGCGCCAGGAACCGGGCGCCCCACATCACCAAGGTGCCGAGCATGACGATGTAGGTCAGCGCAACCAACGCCACGCCGAAATCGGGTTCGTACAGGCCGCTGCGATCTCCCTGCAGCTTCAGCCAGCCGATAAGGATGGGCAGAAACAGACTGACCGGCAGCAGACGGCGGGCGAGCGCGCCACCGCCGTCATGGCGTCTGAGCAGACCGACCATACCTTCGTCCGGCTGCGAACATAGCAGGCCCAGTGCGAGGACAAAGAACGCCAATGCCGTGTGCACGGCCAACTGCAGGAAGTACCCCAAACCATAGGCGTTATCGGTGTCATAGAGATATATCAGGACAGAGGCCAGAGCCGGAAGCGCCGTCAACACGGCGAGCATCGAAATGCGCAGCCTGCTTCGAGCCGTCTTTCCGCTCATCAGCAAGGCCGAACCCAACAGCATGAAACCCAAGGCGCTAGCAGGCGCCATGCGCCCCGGCGCCAGCGTGCCGATCGCACCGGCCGGCTCGTGGAACAGCCATTGATCGATGCCGAGATCGACAGCGAATAGATATTCGAGTAACGAAAGCGCGCCGATCAGAAAGACGGTGCCGGCCAACGTCTTTCTGAGCACACTCCAGGATGCCCCCAGCCTGACGGTGTCGTCGGCCTTCAGCCAGAGCGCCAGGCCGGACAGCACGAAACCCAGCGCCGTATTGGCTTTCATCGCGACCCAATGCGGGGCGACGCTCTTCAACTCCTGAATATCCCGCAGCCAGCCGAACAGTACCAGCAGGCCGATGAAAGCCCCGAATAACCCGGCTCCCTTGGCGAGCGCCAGCCAGAAATCCTTACTATCCCAATACTCGGGAGGTTTCATGATGCCCCCGTCACGATGACGACTTACGTTCCATGCCCATCCGCCTCAACGCTGGCATAGCGCGGCGGCTGGCCGCTACTGACCAGCAGTTCGTTGACTTCTTGCTTGAGTTCCAGCACGCGACTCTCGCGGCCTATCGTCGTTTCACGCCAGCGACGCAGCTCGTCGAATTGTTCCTTGAGTGTCATTTCTGCCTGTTTGCGGACAGTAATGTCCTGCACGATCACAACGTAAGTCGATGACGACGTGCTGGGCTGACGTAGCGGCGAGACGGTAAGTTCGACCCAGATGAGATGGCCGCGTTTGTGCAGAAAACGTTCCTCTATCGAAAACTCCGGCAGCATGCCGGACATAAGCGACTGCAGTTTTTCCTGGATGACAGGCCAGCCATCGGGATGAATGAGCGAGCGATAGTTGATGCTGCGCATTTCTTCCGGGCTATATCCCAGAATATCGCAATACTTTCGATTGATGCGCAGGAACGTCCCCGTATCGGCATCCACTTCCGCCACGCCAATAGCCGCCTGATCGAATAGAACACGGAAGCGTTCGTCGCTGGCTGCTTTCAGCTGGAACAGCTCGGCTTCAGTGGACTTCCGCTGTTCCACTTCCTGCTGCAGCTGGCTAACCACATCTTCCAGCTGCTGCGTGCTGGGCAGCTTCAGCGCACGCGGCATCAGGCGCCAGAGCAACACCGCGGCAACCACGGATATCATCGCCGTAGCTGCCTTGACCAGCGCATCCAACCAGTAATCCGGATACCAGATGGTCCATATACCGAGCAGATGGGTGATACCGCAGGCGAAGATGAACAGCGAGAACAGCTTGAATATCCAGTTGAACTGGAGGTCGCGGCGCTTGCTGACGAAATACATCAGTGCAAACGGAATAGAGAAATAGGACAGGACGATGAGGGATTCGGCAATCACGAAAATCCACAGCAATTCCGGCGTCCACAGATAGCAATGGCCGTGCGGCATGAAGCTGTCACTGGCCAGACTATCCAGTGCGTGTGTAGCATGATCCATGTTGCGCTCCCTTGTTGGCGGCTCATTCAGGTGCGCCCGGAGTCTGGCAATACCTCCGGCCGAACTGCCCCTGCATCACAATATAACGTAATGAATCGACAGCTACCGATTGGTCTGCACGTCCGGCTTTGCGCTTCCCGCGGCCTTCGTCTTCGTTGGTTTTTTTTCGGCCTGATCAACAGGTGATGCAGACTGGGCGGCTCTCGCTCCCTCGCTCTCCGGCTCGACCTGCCGATCGGTCTCCGGTGGAGACTGCAAGCGTTTCGATAAATAATGTTCTCTGTTCATGGCTGTTTCCTCGATTCCATCTTTGGCAATATGGCCATAGGCGAACGCATTGAGCATCTTTTCCGGTCGACAAGGAACGCGAGAAACACGGCGTCACAGATGAAGTACTACCGACAGTTCGCGACCTATCTCGAACCGGCAACCCGGCTGGCATAGGATGATCATCCATTAGCCCCGTGGTATTGCGTCCTTGTTTTTCAACAAGTTTGCCGACAGCCATCATCCCCCCGCCCTAAGAAAATAACAATAGACCGGAAAGCCTATATATTTCGGCCTAGGCGCTTCCTTAAGCCAACCCGAGCTCCCTGACAGGTCAAGTCCACTCAAAATGTCCGGCCATGGCGAGGTCGCATCCTGATATGAATTGAAACTTTTGTCGCACTTGGTTAGTCTTACGGCCGCAGCGACAAAGGCCGACGCAAGACAGGATGCCATTGTCGATGTCCCCTTGCGGGGTAAGGGTTTTTAACGATTACTGGGAGTTCGCACATGCAATACCAAACCGCAACCGGCACACTTGCCATCGAACAGAACAAGGTCCTGCGCAACACTTACATGATGCTGGCGCTGACCATGATCCCGACGGTGATCGGCGCATCCGTCGGTATGTCCATGAACTTCTCGTTCATGGCCGAAAGCCCGATCATCTCCGCGCTGCTGATGTTCGGCGCGATGATGGGCATGATGTTCGCCGTGTCCGCGCTGCGCAACAGCGTATGGGGCATCGTCGCCCTGCTGGGCTTCACCTTCGTCGCGGGCGTGCTCCTCGGCCCCATCCTGCAAGTCGCGCTGCACCTGAAGAACGGCGCAGAACTGGTCGGCATGGCCGCGGGCGGCACCGGCATCATCTTCTTCTCGCTGGCCACCATCGCCACCGTGACCAAGAAAGACTTCAGCTTCATGGGCAAGTTCCTGTTCATCGGTCTGATCCTGCTGATCGTCGCATCGCTGGCCAACATCTTCTTCCAGATTCCCGCGCTGTCGCTGACCATCTCCGCGATTGCCGTGATGATCTTCTCCGCCTACATCCTGTACGACGTGAGCCAGATCGTGCACGGCGGCGAGACCAACTACGTGATGGCGACGCTGGGCCTGTTCCTGAACGTCTACAACCTGTTCATCAGCCTGCTGCAACTACTGATGGCATTCGCGGGCGAACGCGAATAAGCCTTACGACCTCAACGACAAGGCGGCCTGTGGGCCGCCTTTTGTTTTATCAACTAATGGAATCGAAAATGGAACTGAACGAATTTCTGCAACGCCTGAACGACGCACCCGACAGCATCTGCTTCAACGACACCATCGCACTGATCGATGCGCTGTACGATTTCACCCCGACCGCTTTCGCCAACGGCACGATGCGCAACGAAGCGGGCCAGAACAACGGCTCATGCAAGCTGTTTTCGTTCGCGAAACTCAACGGCCTGTCGCAGCAACAGACGCTAACCTGCTTCGGCGATTATTACCGCAAGGACGTGCTCGGCAATCCGGAAGGGACGGATCACCAGAACATCAGGAATTTCATCAAGAGCGGCTGGGATGGCGTCAGATTCGAAGGTAAAGCCCTGACGAAGAAATCCGATTGACTTGGAGGTCCGTTCGCCCTGAGTAGGCCGCAGGCCGTATCGAAGGGCAGGCTTCGATACGGGGCTACGCCCCTACTCAGCCCGAACGGGTAACAACTTGGCCTACGGTTTGCGCTGCTCCGGACGCACTCGCGGCGCGAGCAGCTCGTCGCCAGCATCCGCATCGATGGAATTGCCCGCAGCATCTTCCATCGGCTGTTCGAAATCGTTCCAGCCGCGCACGCCGGTCTTGAGCGAGACGACGTTGGTATAGCCCATTTTCAGCAGCATGTCGGCGGCGAGCACCGAGCGCTTGCCGGAGCGGCAGATCACCACGATCTCGCGGTCGCATCCGGCGGCCAACTCCGGCACGGTCTCGTCGTAATCCCATTCGCAGGATTGTTCCAGCACGCCGCGCGGCACGTTGATCGAGCCGGGGATGCGCAGCATCGCGAACTCCGCCGGCTCACGCACGTCGAGCAGCAGCGGCTTGTTGCCAGCGGCCAACGACCGGCTCAAGTCCCAAGGCATGACCTCCTTCACGCGCGTGAGCGCCTCGGCAACCAGATCGTCGTAGCGCATCATGGCTTCTCGAACACCGCAATGGATTCGACGTGCGAGGTCTGCGGGAACATGTTCATCACGCCCGCCGCCTTCAGCGTGTAACCCTTGGCATGCACCAGCACTTCGGCATCGCGCGCCAATGTCGACGGGCTACAAGAAACATAGACGATGCGACGCGGTGCAGTTTCATCGCTGATAGATTTCATCAGCTCGAATGCCCCGTCGCGAGGCGGGTCAACCAGCCATTTATCGAAACGGCCCAGTTTCGCCAGTGCGGCCGCATCCATCTCGAACAGGTTCATTGCACGGAATTCGGTATTGGCTGACAAGCCGTTGGATTCGGCGTTCTGTCCGGCGCGTTTCACCAGTGCATCGCTGCCTTCGATGCCCAACACTTGCGCACCGCTTCTTGCAATCGGCAGCGTAAAGTTACCCAGTCCGCAGAAGAAATCGACGATGCGTTCGCCCGCCTGCGGGGCCAGCAGGCGCAGTGCGCGGCTGACCATCAGGCGATTCATGTCGCTGTTCACCTGGGTGAATTCGGTCGGCGCAAACGGCATGGTGATGCCGAACTCCGGTAGGCTGTAGGAAAGTTGCGGCGCATCCAGCGGGTAAAACGGCGCGACCGTTTCCGGCCCCTTGGTCTGCGTCCAGAACTGGACCTGGTGCGTATCGGCGAATTGTTTGATATGCGCCACATCCGACGGTGTGAGCGCATCAAGAATGCGCAGCACCAGCACATCCACATGATCGCCCACCGCCACCTCAATCTGCGGCAGGATATCGCGGGCAGTGAATTTTTCATTCAACTCGCCCAGCAGTGGCAACAGGCTGGCGATCTTGGGCGTGAGGATTTCGCAATGCTGCATGTCAGCCACATACTTGCCGTTCTTCTCGCGGAAGCCCACCAGCGTCTTGCTCTTTTTCAACACATGGCGCACCGACAAACGTGCGCGCTGACGATAACCCCAAGGCTGTCCGTAGATCGGCGGCAGCATGGTCTCGGGCTTAACTTTGCCGATACGCGCCAGATTATCTTCCAGCACGCGCTGCTTGACTGCGACTTGCGCACGCACCTCCAGATGCTGCATCGAACAGCCGCCGCACACGCCGAAATTCGGGCACTTCGGCTGTACGCGCATGAAAGTTTGCTTCAGTATCTGGCCGACTTGCGCCTGTTCATAATTGTTCTTTTTGCGATACGTGGAATAAGTCACGCGCTCGCCGGTCAGCGCACCCTCGATAAATATCACCTTGCCGTCGGCATGTGCGATACCCCGGCCTTCATGGTCGAGCGACTCGATGGTCACAACAGGGGGTTTATTGGTTTTGTCAGTCATATCGTTCAGCTATTTCAAGAATCTTGTTTCCAGCGCAGAGCCGATGCGACCCAGCGCAGTGCGCGCCCATACCCAGCCCAGCAGCACACCGGTCGCATTCGCCGCCATATCGGCGAATTCGAAGTAGCGGTAGCCGGTCATGCCCTGCAGAAGCTCCACGACAATGCCCATCGCAGTCAGCAGCGCCGCAGCGAACAAGCGCTGGGTTCGTCGCACATAGACCTGGCAGAACCACAGCATCAGCAGGCAGTACGCCAACGCATGCTGCAGCTTGTCGACACCGGGGAAGCGCATCGGCTCCGGCGGGTTGGGGGCAAGCGAGAGATACACGATCGCGATGATCCACAACCAACCGAGCGCGAGCCACGGTTTGCGCAGCTTATGCATGGTCATTTCCAGGCAGCGAGATATTCCGCCCAGTGCGGCTCGGCGGATTTGGCCAGCGTAGCGCGCACCAGCTCCAACTCCTGCTCGTAGCGCGCCTGCGTGAACTGGCCGCGCATCAGCTGGAAGCGCGCGAACACCAGATACGTGTTCACCACATCGGTCTCGCAGTAGTTGCGAATGTCGGCCAGCTGACCCTGCTGATACGCGTCCCACACCTTGCTGCCGTCCATGCCCAGCTTGCCGGGGAAGCCGATCAGCTTGGCCAGTTCGTCCAGCGGTGCATTGGCGCGGCCGGTATACATCGCGAGCAGGTCCATCAGGTCTAGGTGGCGCGTGTGATAGCGACTGATGTAGTTGTTCCACTTGAAGTCGCGATCGTCCTCGCCCATGTCCCAGTAGCGCGAGCACTGGATGCCGTGGATCAGGCCGCGGTAATGCAGCACAGGCAGGTCGAAACCACCGCCGTTCCAGCTCACCAGCTGCGGCGTATATTTCTCGACGCCGTCGAAGAAACGCTTGATGATGCTGCCCTCATCCTCGCCCATTTCGCCCAGCGACCACACCTTGAAGTTGTCGCCCTCGCGCAGCACGCAGGAGATCGCTGCCACTTTCTGCAGATGATGTTGCAAGAAATCGCTGCCGGTCTTCTGGCGTCGCATCTGGAAGGCCATCTCGGCTACTTCCTTGTCGCTGACCGCGCTATCCACTTCATAGAGCGCGCGCAGCCCGGAGATGTCGGGAATGGTTTCGATGTCGAAGACTAGGATTGGATTCATTTGTTTATTGCCGCTGGCCTGAAAATAGCGAACCGTTCGCCCTGAGCCTGTCGAAGAGCCCTGCCATGGGGCTTCGACAAGCTCAGCCCGAACGGGCCAAAGAAAATAATTACTTCTGCGACCAGCCGCCGCCGCTCTGCACCCACCAGCCCGACTGGGCGCGCTGTACCCAGCGTTGCGCGAAGGTGCTGCGGATCTCGGGCTCCCATTCGGGATGGCCGTTGGCGTTGGCGATCTCCGCGTACAGCGCGTTGCGGTCACGGTTCTCGGCAGCCACCAGCCCGTTCACCGCCTGGCGCTGCGGGAGCGGTACCGCACCGGCATCGCGTAGCGCGATCATGCCGTCGGAGGCGATGCCCACCGCACCGCTGGCATAGTACGGCGAGAGTTGGGAATGGCGCGCCTGCATGCTCTGCTTGATCGCGTTCACGCCGGGCGTGTTCACTTCCAGATCGACAGCGCCGGCATTGAATGCAAACAGCAACACGAACAGGCTAACGATAATTTTCATCATGGCGTTCATTTTGTCTCCTTCACGACAGGTTCGGTGGCGGCGGGTTGGTCGGCCTTCTGGGTCTGCCACACTTCCTCGATGATCTTGTCAGCGGCCTTTTCCGCCGCCGCGGCGGGGAAGTAGATATTGATGGTGACGCAGGCGCTCAACGCCAGTCCTGCCGATGCGATCCAGATCTTTTTCATCACTTCTCCTTTATTTGACCACCGCCTGCATATTGCCCTGCGTCACGCGCTTCAAGCGGCTGACCAGTTCGTCCCACGAAACGGCGCGATTGTAGCCCATCACGGTGATCGCCGGAATGCCGCCGCCCTTGACGATGGCATAGACCCCGCCGCTGCCGTTGTCCACGCCCCCCATCGCGCATACGCCGTTGCGCAACTTGCAGCGCCAACCGATGCGGTCATAGCCGAAGTTCTCGAAGAAACGCAGGTAACTGCGCTGTATCGCGGCCGCGGCCCCCGCCCCGCCCAGCGCGGAGATGTTCTGCACCGCCTTCTGGCTGATCTTCTTCGGGTATTCGCCCGCACTGCTGGCGATGCGCGCGTCGAAACGCGCCGGCTGCCAGCTCTGCAACTCCAGATCGTTAACGTCCACGTCGATGCGCCCCTGCATGCTGCCGAACGAGAAGGTGCGCGTCAGCAGGCCGAGATCGAGATCGCGCATATTGAGGTTGCCGTACAGGCGCGGCGCGCGCCCGAACGGGTCGGCCAGCCTGAGTCGGCTCGCGACCACCGTGCCGTCGAACAGCTTGAACAGCAGCGCGCCCTCGGTGGCTATCTCCGTGCCGTCGTAACTCACGCGAGGGATGCGTCCCGCCAGCGTGCCCAGCATCTTCGGCCAACCCAACGCCTGGCTGAACCGCTCCATCGATATCCCGCTCAACGCGGCGCCAAACTGCCAGCGCCAATCGTCCCCGTGACGCCGCAGACTGAAATCGCTCAGCTCCAGCTTGCCGTCGAGCAGCGGCAGCGCCGCCTGAGCTACGTCGAACTGCATGCCTTGCATCTGCATCCTCCATTGCACGCTGCCGAACGGCACGCCGAACATCTCGCCGCCGTCGAAAACAATGTCCACATGCTGCGCCGCCGCGTCGGGCCGCCAATCGAATGTCGTGTTCAGCCCGCGCAACGCGAATCGCTGCTGCGCGTCATTGATGCCCGCATCGCGCAAGGCGAGGCGCAACGATTGCGTCGCGCCCTCGCGATAGTGCCAGTCCACGTCGGCATGGCCGGACAGCGTCGCCTCCGCCAATGCGCCGCCGTCGAAGAACGGCGTGGCGTAATCGGCGAACAACCGCTCCAGCGCCAGATCGTCGCCGCGCACCGTAGCCTCGATCAGCCGCCCCTGCTTGACGTCCCAGTACGCAGTGAATCGCATCTTTCCGATCGGCGGCGATGCAGCCTCGGCCTGCTCGACCACCAGGTTCGTGCCGTCGTAGCTGCCGGCCGCACTCAACCTGCGTTCGACGGCACCGCCCAGATACAACGGCTGCCAGAACAGCTCTCCGGCCTGCCAGACCAGTTCGCCCTGCCAATTCCACCGCAATGCCTTGCGCGTTGCAGCCAGCTTCAGCGTGCCGCGCAATTTCTCCGCCGCATGCAAACCATCCGCATCGCTGAATCCAACATCGGCGAGCCGCAGATCCACCCGGACATCCTGTGCACCTGCGGCATCGCCATCGGCCTGCACACTGCCGTGCAACGTTCCCTGGGTGAATCGCGGCATGTCTGCGGGCTGAAAGTCCGCCAGCGCCTTGCCGGACGCGTTGTGTAACTGCGCCGAGAAACGCCATGCACCGCCGAAGCGATAATCGAATTCGATCGCCATCCCCGGCAGCTTGTCCAGGCTGCCGCCGCTGCAACTCATCGCCGCGGTGGACAACTCGAAGCGTGCGCAGCGCAATATCACCTTGCGCAATTCGCGCCGCTGCACATGCAGTTTCTCGATACGCAACTCGGCGGAACCGTCCTGCGGCAAGGTCAATGCGATACCGCTTGCGGAAAAGTCAGAGGCTGAAATATCGGCGACGCTCAGCGAAAGGCTGGCCGCACCGGCGGAGAAGGATAACGACGAAAACAGCAGGAACAGCTGCACCCTGATGGCGCAGCGATCGAAAAAGCGAAACAGTCCGGGCACGAAACGACCCGCTATTTGCTCTGTGCGCCCCTGTGGAAACGCTGCACGGCAGCGAACAACAGCGCTGTATCCTGCTGAGTCAATTCCGGATAGGCCTCGCGCAACGCCTGGCGTGCATACATCGTCAGCGACTGCCCACCCCATCCCTGTGCGGGATCGAAGAACGGCGCCGTCAGTTTGCAGGCCGAATCGAAATGTGCGCGCAGATGAGGGTTTGCACGCCTTTCTTCACTGCCCGACAGGTCCGTGCCATCCCTGCGATCTGCATTATTTAGCATAACCATGATTACCTCTGCTTAAATTCAACTCCAAACCCCTTGTTGCACCGGCCTCATTCGGCCGCCGGAGTCGCTTTCACGTTCCAGACCTGTTCCGCGTATTGCCGGATGGAGCGGTCGCTGGAAAACTTGCCCATGCGCGCGACGTTGAGGATCGCGCGCCGCGACCATTCCTCCGGATCGCGGTACAGCGCGGCGACTCTTCTCTGCGCCTCGACATAGCTGGCATAGTCGGCCAGCAGCAGGTAATGATCGCCCTGATTCAACAGGCTGTCGCGTATCGGCTGGTAGCGCGCCGGCTCCTCCACCGAGAAGAAGCCGCCGCCTATCATATCCAGCGCCTGACGCAATTCGAAATCGGCATGATAGTACTCCCACGAGTTGTAGCCGCGGTCGCGCAGCTCCGCAACTTCCGGCGTGGTCAACCCGAAGATGAAGATGTTGTCCTCGCCCACCTCCTCGAGTATCTCGACGTTGGCGCCGTCCAGCGTGCCTATCGTCAGCGCGCCGTTGAGCGCCATCTTCATGTTGCCGGTGCCGGAAGCCTCCGTGCCGGCGGTAGATATCTGCTCGGAGAGCTCGCAGGCCGGAATGATCTTCTCCGCGGTGGACACATCGTAATTGGGGATAAACACGACCTTCAACAGATCCTGCACCGCAGGATCGTGATTGACGATGCCCGCGACATCGTTGATCAGCCGGATGATCAGCTTGGCCATCTTGTAGCCGGGCGCGGCCTTGCCGCCGAAAATCACCGTGCGCGGCACGATGCCCTCGGTCTGCCCGGCGCGGATGCGGTTATAAAGCGTGACGACATGCAGCACGTTCAGCAACTGGCGCTTGTATTCGTGTATGCGTTTGACCTGCACATCGAACAGCGAATGCGGATCGACTCGCACACCGACCACATGCTCGATGTATTCGGCCAGGCGCAGCTTGTTGGCATATTTGACCGCGCGAAACTCCTTGCGAAACGAGGCATCCTCGGCGTATTTGGTCAACTCGCCGAGTTGCTCCAGATCGCGCACGAAGTTTGCGCCGATACGCGCATCGATCAACTTGGTCAGCAGCGGATTCGCCTGGTTCAACCAGCGGCGCGGCGTGATGCCGTTCGTGACATTGATGAACTTGCCGGGGAAGATGCGGTGGAAATCGGCGAACAGCGTGCTCTTCAGCAGCTCGCTATGGATCGCCGCGACACCGTTCACGGTATGGCTGCCGACCACCGCCAGATGCGCCATGCGCACCCTCCGCCCATGCTCTTCGTCGATGATGGAGACGCGCCGCAACAGATCCGTGTCGCCGGGGAACATGTGGTTCACCCATGCCAGGAAGCGGTGGTTGATCTCGTAGATGATCTCCAGATGACGCGGCAACACGTTTGCGAACATCTCCACCGACCAAGTCTCCAGGGCTTCCGGCATCAGCGTGTGGTTGGTATAGGCGAATATCTCGGTGACCATCTGCCAGGCGCAATCCCAGTCCAGATGCTGCACGTCGTGCAATTGATACATCATTTCCGCGACTGCGATCGCAGGATGGGTATCGTTGAGCTGGATCGCCACCTTCTCGGGCAACAGAGGCCATTCGTCGTGATCCGACTGGAAACGATGCAGGATGTCCTGGATCGATGCGGACACGAAGAAATATTCCTGCTTCAGGCGCAACTCGCGGCCCATCGCCGAGGTATCGTTGGGATACAGCACCTTGGACAGATTTTCGGTGCTGTTCTTCTCTTCCACCGAACCGATGTAATCGCCCGCATTGAACGAATCCAGATCGAACTCTCGCGTCGCCTTGGCTGCCCACAGCCTCAGGTTATTGACGGTCTTGGTCTTATAGCCCGGAATCGGGACATCGTAAGCCATCGCCATCACGATCTCGGGATCGGTCCAACGATATTCGACCTTACCGCCGGACTCCGAGAGCCGGATCACCTTGCCATAGAACTTCACCGGATACAGACGTTCCGGGCGCTGGAACTCCCAGTGATTGCCGTAACGCAACCAGTTGTCCGGATGCTCCACTTGCTGTCCGCGCTCGATGCGCTGATTGAACATGCCATATTCGTAACGGATGCCGTACCCCATACCGGGCATATCCAGCGTCGCCATCGAATCCAGAAAGCAGGCAGCGAGACGCCCCAGACCCCCGTTACCCAGCGCCGCATCGGCCTCCATCTCCTCGACCTTCTCGAGATCTTGGCCGAAGGCCTGCATCCCGCCGCGCACCGACTGCTCGATACCCAGATTGAGCGCGGCATTCGACAGCATGCGACCGATCAGGAACTCCAGCGACAGGTAATACAGCCGCTTCGGATCCTGCGCATAGTAATTGTCGACCGTATGCACCCAGCGCTCGATCAGATGATCGCGCACTGTATGGGTCACGGTGTCGTGCCAGTCGCGTCCGGTCGCAGCCTTGCTGCCCTTGCCGACGGTATACAGCAGATGATTGATCAACGAGTTTTCGATGGTGCTCTGTTCGGAGCGCAACAGATATTTTTGCGGCGGTTTCTTGTGCGGGGTATCCATGATCACCTTCACTTGTTTCAGTCATTGCAACGAACGATCCGGCGGCCGACCACCGAAGCGCCCCCGAAAGAGCCGGGGATATAGAGAAGAACGCATGCCGATTTTATTCTCATATTCTCTTCACGGCACGGCTTTCTTGCTCACGCACCGCATCAGGGTTTCCCTAGACAGCGAACGGGAAAGCCGTAAAAACAAAAAGCCCCGCATCGCTGCAGGGCTTGATTTTATTGGTGCCGCTTGTCGGATTCGAACTGACGACCTACCGCTTACAAGGCGGTTGCTCTACCAACTGAGCTAAAGCGGCTAGGGGAAAAACTGGCTTGAATCTTGTGAGTGGTGGGTCGTGCGTGATTCGAACACGCGACCAACGGATTAAAAGTCCGCTGCTCTACCGGCTGAGCTAACGACCCTCACTGCAAGGAGCGCGAATTATACAGACTCCGCCTCGCCCGTCAACGATAAGCCTCGTTCAAAAAACAAAAAAGCCCGCATTTCTGCGAGCATTTTTATTTTGTTGGTGGGTCGTGCGGGGATCGAACCTGCGACAAACGGATTAAGAGTCCGCTGCTCTACCAGCTGAGCTAACGACCCGTGTAGAGGCGCGCATTGTAGAGGCGCAACGAAAATTGTCAAGAAATTCCTGAGTGTCCGAAACGCTCACACGGATCGTTTCGATAAAAGTCTCATGTTAAACATTGCGATAAGCGGTCGGGTCGGCGATTCCCGAAGCGGCAAAGCCGGCGCGGCGCAGGCGGCAGGAGTCGCATACACCGCAGGCGCGTCCTTGTTCGTCGGCCTGGTAGCAGGAGACGGTCTGCGCATAGTCCACACCGAGTGCGCTGCCCTGCCGGACGATCTCGGCCTTGGACAGATGCAACAGCGGCGCATGTATCGTCAGCGCGTTACCTTCGACGGCGGCCTTGGTGGCGAGGTTGGCCATGCGCTCGAAGGCCTCGATAAAGGCCGGGCGGCAATCCGGATAGCCGGAGTAGTCGACCGCGTTCACGCCGATGAAGATGTCCTGCGACTTCAGCACCTCTGCCCAGGCGAGCGCAAGCGACAGCATGATGGTGTTGCGCGCGGGCACGTAGGTTGTAGGTATGCCTTCACCCGGCTGTTGCGGCACGGCGATGTTGTTGTCGGTCAGCGCGGAACCGCCGAAGCCGGTGAGATCGATGTGGACGACGCGGTGCTCCTTCGCCCCCAGCATCTTGGCGACGCGCTCGGCGGCTTCGAGTTCGGAATGATGGCGCTGGCCGTAATCGACGCTCAGCGCGTAGCACTCATAGCCCTGCGCGCGCGCCATCGCCAGCACCGTGGCGGAATCGAGGCCGCCCGACAGCAGCACCACCGCATTCTTCTTCCTCATCGTCCCGCCTCGTCCGGCCAGAGTATCTTGTGCAATTGCAGCTGCATGCGCACCGGCAAGCGGTCGCGCAATATCCATTCGGCCAGCTGTGTCGCATCCAGCGAGCCGTGTGCGGGCGAGAAGGTCACTTCGCATTTCGCCGCAAGATCGTGCTGCGCGATGACCTGTTTCGCCCATGCGTAATCGTCCTCGCCGCACAATACGAATTTGATCTCGTCGTGCTGCGTCAGCAGCGGCAGGTTGTCCCAGCGATTCTTCGCCTCTTCGCCAGAGGCCGGGGTCTTGATGTCCAGCACGCGCATCACCCGCGCATCCACGCCGCCGATGTCCAGCGCGCCGCTCGTTTCCAGCGAAACGTCGTAACCGGCGTCGCACAGCGCGGTCAGCAGCGTCAGGCAATGCTTCTGCGCCAGCGGTTCGCCGCCGGTGACGCAAACATAGCGCGGCGCAAAACCGGCGACTTGTTCGAGGATGTCCGCGATGCTCATGCCCTGCCCGCCGCTGAAGGCATAGCTGGTGTCGCAATAAGTGCAGCGCAGCGGGCAGCCGGTCAGGCGGACGAATACGGTAGGCAAGCCGATGCGGCGGGTCTCGCCCTGCAACGAGAAGAATATTTCGCTGATGCGCAGCTGCGCGTCAAGATCGGTTTGAGACATGGGAAGTTACTTGGCGGCAGCGAGCTGTTTTTTCGCCTTGGCGGCGGCTTCGCTATCCGGGTATTTTGTAATCAGCAGCTTGAGGGTCTTCTTCGCGTTGTCGCCCTGCTTCAGCTCCTGCTGGCATCCGGCGATATTGAACAGCACATCGGCCTCGCGCGCATACGACGGATAGTTCTTGCGCAGGTTGCGATAGGTCTCCAACGCGGCCTTGTGGTTCTTCATCGCGAACTGTGCATTGCCCAACCAGTAATAAGCATTCGGCGAATGCACCGATGCGGGATATTTCTTGGAGAAGTCTTCGAACGACTTGATCGCCCCCAGATGATCGCCCACCTTGAACAAGGCATAAGCCGCCTCATAGGCGCGATTCTCCTGCGCCGGGTCGTTGGGATCGACCGGAACTGGCTGCTCGCCGACAGCGACCGGCTGAGCCTGCTCATTGCTTGCTGCAGTTTCCAGAACGCGCAAGCGCGTATCCAGATCCACATAGAAATCTTTCTCGCGCTTCTCTGCATCCTGCAGGCCGCGAGCCAACTCTTCGTTCTGTCCGCGCAACTTGCGCAGCTCGGCGTTCAACGCCTCGATCTGTGTCTGCAAATCCAGCATCGAGCGGGTCTGCTGCTCGGTGGCGGATTCCTGCTTGAGCAGGCGCGCCTCGTGCAACTGGATCTGTTGTCGCGCCTCGTCATCCGAGAACAACCCCGCCTGCGCGGGAGCGGCACAACACAGAGCCAGCAACAGGAAAGCGCGCTGCTTCAGCATGGTTTACTTGGCGTACTTGATGTCGGTACGGCGATTCTGAGACCAGGAGGCCTCTTCGTGACCGGAAGAACGCGGCTTCTCTTCGCCGTAGCTGACGCTTTCCAGCTGTGCGGATTTAGCACCGCCCAGTTCCAGCATCTTCTTCACGCCATCGGCGCGACGCTGGCCCAGACCCAGGTTGTATTCGTTGCTGCCGCGCTCGTCGCAGTTGCCTTCCAGGCGCACCTTGCGATTCGAATTGGCAGCCAGATATTTGCCGTGCGCCTGCACTACCGGCTTGTCCGCGTCCTGCACCGCATCGACGTCGAACGGGTAATACACGCTACGCATGGCCAGGATGCCAGACGGATCGTTCAGCGGATCGCCTGCGGTCTGTGCAGCCGATGCCGCCTTGGTGGATGCACCAGCAGAGGATGCTCCGGATGCAGCCGTGCCGCCTGTGGTTTCCGCCGGTTTGTTGCTGGCGCAAGCGGCAAGCAAATTGACCAACACGAGACTGATAACGAGTTTTTTCATGGTGCATCCCCTTTTATTGGTTAGTTAAGGATTCGGTCCCCATACCGGCTCGCGGGCATCGCCGCTTTGCGTGAACATGTGCTGCTTGACGCGACCGTCACTGGAAACGGTTGCCAATATACCACGCCCTCGCGCCTCGCTGGCAAACAGGATCAGCTTGCCGTTGGGCGCAAAACTGGGCTTCTTCTCCCACCCGCCCTCGGTCAGCAATTCCATCTGTCCGGTCTGAAAATCCTGCATCGCGATATAGAATTTTCCGTTGTTGCGATGCGCAAACACGAAGCCGCTGCCGTCCGGATTATGGCGCGGCGAATAGTTCGCCCCGTCCCCGAAAGTCATGCGCTGCGCTGCGCCGCCCTCTACCGGCATGCGGTAAATCTGCGCGCTGCCTCCACGATCCGAGGTGAACAGCAGGGATTGCCCGTCAGACGAAAAGTGCGGCTCGGTGTCGATCGCTCCGCTGAAGCTGATGCGCCGCAGATTGCTGCCGTCCGGGCGCACCAGATAGATCTGCGAGCCGCCGTCGCGCGTCAGCACGATGGCCAGTTGCTTGCCGTCCGGCGACCACGCCGGCGCGCTGTTGCTGCCGCGGAAGTCGGCCAGCACCTTGCGCTGGTTGGTATACAGCGATTGCACGAACACCGTCGCATGCCCCGTCTCGAAACTCACGTAGGCGAGATGGCTGCCGTCCGGCGACCAGGCCGGCGACATGATGGGCTCGTTCTGGGAAAGAACCACCTGCTCGTTGTAACCGTCACTGTCCGCGACCAGCAGCTTGAAGCTCGTTCCTTTCCGGTTCACATAGGCGATGCGCGAACTGAACACCCCCTTGTCGCCGGTCATCTTCTCGTAGATCAGATCGGCGATGCGGTGGCCGATGGCACGCGCCTGCCCGTCGTTCGCCGACACCGCCTGAGCTACCAGCTCGGCCTGCTTGACCACATCGAACAGACGGAAGCGCGCCTCGATGCGCCCGTTGGGCAGCGCCGTCACATTGCCTATCGCCAGCCCATCCGCACCGCGAACCTGCCAATCGGCATAACTGACCTGCGACGGCTCGGTGAGGAACTTGCCCGCGAGGTCCACCATCCTGAACAGGCCGCTGCGCATCAGGTCGCCCACCACCACCTCGTGTATGGTCTGCGACAGTTTCGGGTCGCCGCCCATAGGCACGATGGCCACCGGTATCTGCTTCTCTCCGGCGCCGATGATCTCGATGTCCAGAACGGCGGACGCGGCGGATGCCTGTATCAGCAACAGCAAACCGATGATGCTTTGTATCAAACGCATGAACCCTACTCCTTTGGCCTGAAGCCCAATTTCATTTCACGAAACCTGTTGAACAGCGCCGCATCCGGCGGCAACGGCAGCGGCTGCGCCTTGAGGATAGCGCGCTCCACCGCATTGTCGTAGGCCGCGTTGCCGCTGGATTTCAGCAGCCGCGGATTCAGCACCGACCCGCCCGGCAGCACCGTCACCGCAAACTCGGCACGCGCATCGTCCGGCACGCCCGGCGGCATCACGATGCGGCTGCGTATCTTGGCGGCGATCTTGGCGATGTATTCGTCAACCACCCGCCCTGCTGCCGCGGCTCGCTCTGCGCGTTCGGCCTGCGCTCGCAACGCGGCCTCGTCGACCTGCGGCGGAGTAGGGCTGGCTTCGAGCTTCTTCTCGATCAGCTTCGGCTTCTTGTCCGGCAGCGCAATCTCCGGCTCGGGCATAGCCTCCTGCTTCGGAGGCTCGACTTCCTCGACCGGAGGCTCCTCGACCTTGGGCGGAGCGACGGCCTTGCTCGGGATGCTGTCCCACAGCTCCACGCTCATCGTCGCCGGAGGTTCCGTCTGCCATGAGAAGCCGAAATACAGCAGCGCAAAGAACGCGCCATGCACCGCGACGGCGAGCAGCCCCGCCGGCAATCTGTAGGGCTCTTGGTAAATCGCTGCGCTCATTTCCTCGCTTGCGTCAGCAGGCCGACCTTCTTGATCTGCTGCTGCCTCAGCACATCCATCACATCGATGACTTCTTCGTAGCGCACACTCTTGTCGGCGGAGATCACCACCGGCTGGTCCGCGAACTCGCCCTCGCGCCCTTTCAGGATCGCAACCAGCTCGTCGCGCGTGACGCGACTCTCCTTGCCCCCGCGCGCATGGTCACGCAGCGCCAGCGTATTGTCTTTCTTGATGACCACCTCCAGCGGCGAGACCGGCGGCGCCAGCGACTCGCCGACCTGCGGCAGGTCGATCTGGCCGGGATTCATCATCGGCGCGGTGACCATGAAGATCACCAGCAGCACCAGCATCACGTCGATGTAAGGCACGACGTTGATCTCGTTCATCAGGCGGCGGGAAGTGCGGCGATTGGAATTCACGACGACCTCGCTCAGGGCTGGCGTTGCAGCACGTTGGAGAACTCTTCGGTGAAGCTCTCGAAGCGCGTCGCCAGGCGGTTGATGTCGTGCGAATAACGATTGTAGGCGATCACCGCCGGGATCGCCGCGAACAGGCCCATCGCCGTCGCCACCAGCGCCTCGGCGATGCCGGGCGCCACCTGCCCCAGCGTCGCCTGACCCACGTTCGCCAGTCCGCGGAACGCATTCATGATGCCCCACACCGTGCCGAACAGACCGACATAAGGGCTGACCGAACCGACAGAGGCGAGGAAAGCCAGATGCGATTCCAGCCTGTCCATCTCGCGCTGGTAAGTCGCGCGCATCGCGCGGCGCGTGCCGTCCATCACCGCGCTGGAGTCCACGCCATGCTGTTTCTTCAGCTTGGCGAACTCGGCGAAACCGGCCGCAAAGATGCGCTCCAGCGCGCCCTGATCGCCTCGCCCGCTCTTTGCCCCCTGATACAGATGATTCAAGTCCGGATTGCGCCAAAACGCATCCTCGAACTCCTCGGTCAGCCTGACCTCGGCGCGGATCGCGAACAGCTTGATGAAGATGTACCACCACGACATCAGCGACACCAGCAGCAGCAAGCCCATCACAAGCTGCACCAGCACGCTGGCATTGGCGATCAAATGTATAAAAGACAGATCCTGAGTCACTTCCATGCCAGTTCCTTAATCATTGCATTCCCGTTCAAATCTTCCAGTGCTTGCTCAACACCACCGGCACGCTGACCGGCTTGAAACTCTCAGCGCCGACGCACACCAGATGTACCTCGCCCTCGGCCATCACCTCTTCACCGCGCAATACAGTCTGCACCAGCGTGATGCGGCTGCGGCCGACTTCCTTGAGCTGCGCGGTCACGCTCAACATGTCATCGAGCAGCGCAGGCCGCAAATAGTTCAACTCCAGCTTGCGCACGACGAACATCACACCCAGCTCCGTCATCAGCCCGGCATTGCTGTAGCCGAAGGTGCGCAGCCATTCGGTGCGCGCGCGCTCCATGAAGTTCACATAGTTCGCGTGATACACCACCCCGCCCGCGTCGGTGTCCTGGTAATAGACCCGGATCGGCAGCGCGAAAATCTTATGCTTGGTCATCCAGCAGGTCCCCCATCACCGGATGGATATTGTTTGGATTATGGGCGACCGCCAGACCGAAATGGCGATACGCGTTCGCCGTCGCCATGCGGCCGCGCGGCGTGCGTTGCAGGTAGCCCTGCTGGATCAGATAAGGCTCCAGCACGTCCTCGATAGTGTCGCGCTCTTCGCCGATAGCGGCGGCAAGATTGTCCACACCGACCGGCCCGCCCATGAATTTTTCGATCACGGTGAGCAGCAGTTTTCTATCCATCAGATCCAGCCCGCGCGTATCCACGTCCAGCATGGTCAGCGCGGCATCGGCGACTTCGCGGCTCGCATCGCCTGCAGCCTTCACATCGGCGAAGTCGCGCACGCGACGCAATAAACGATTCGCGATACGCGGCGTGCCGCGCGAACGCTTGGCGATTTCCAGCGCGCCGTCGTGCGACAGATTCATTTCCAGCAAACCGGACGAGCGCATCACGATGCGCTGCAATTCTTCCGGCGTGTAGAACTCCAATCGCGCGACGATGCCGAAGCGGTCGCGCAGCGGGTTGGTCAGCATGCCCGCGCGCGTGGTCGCGCCCACCAGCGTGAACGGCGGCAGGTCCAGCTTCACAGAACGCGCAGCCGGGCCCTCGCCGATCATGATGTCGATCTGGTAGTCCTCAAGCGCGGGATACAGGATCTCTTCCACCACCGGCGACAACCGGTGTATCTCGTCGATGAACAGCACGTCGTGAGGCTCGAGATTGGTCAATAGTGCGGCAAGATCGCCCGCACGCTCCAGCACCGGGCCGGAGGTGTGACGGATATTCACGCCCATCTCGCGCGCGATGATCTGCGCCAGCGTGGTCTTGCCCAGGCCCGGAGGGCCGAACAGCAACACATGATCGAGCGGCTCGCCGCGCCGCTTCGCCGCCTCGATGAATATCTCCAGTTGCCCGCGTATCTTCTCCTGTCCGACGTATTCGTCGAGCTGCTTCGGGCGCAGCGCGCGCTCCAGCGCCTCCTCCTGACGCGAGGCGGGGGCGGCGGAGATGATGCGCGGTGCTGCGGAAAGGTCGTCGTGCTGGATCATGCCTTGGATAATAACTTAAGTGCTTGCCGGATTCCTCCCGAGACATCGACATCCTTGGGCAGCTGCTTCGCCGCCCAGTCAGCCTCTTTCTCGCTGTAGCCCAGCGCAATCAACGCATTGGCGATGTCGTTGTCGGCGGAGGCGGTGACGCTGGCCGCCGCGCCGCCCGAAAGCGCCGCGACGACGAACTTGCCCTGCAGTTCCAGCAACAGGCGTTCGGCGGTCTTCTTGCCGACGCCGGGGATCTTGGTCAGCCGCCCGGCCTCCTTGCTCGCCACCGCCTGAGCCAGCTCCGCCAGGCTCAGGCCGGACAGCACCGACAGCGCCAGCTTCGGGCCAACGCCGCTGATCTTCAGCAACTGACGGAACGCCGCCCGCTCGTCCTGGGTGGCGAAACCGTACAGCAGTTGCGCATCTTCGCGCACCACGAAATGCGTATGCAACACCACCTTCTCGTGCAACGCCGGCAGGTTGTAGAACGTGCTCATCGGCACGTCCACCTCGTAACCCACGCCCTGCACATCCAGCAGGATTTGCGGCGGGTTCTTTTCCAGCAATATTCCGGTTAAACGACCGATCATTTTCTTATCCTAAAATTAAACCCAGCGACAGCAACGCCCCATGCGCCATCATCGCGGCGATGGTCAGTTTGATCGCATCGCCCAGTTGTTGCGGTTGCGCGGCATGGCGCAGCAACAGACGCGCAGCCTTGATACTCAGCGGCAGCGCCAGCAAGGCCAACAGCGCGAACAGCGGTAGCCAGCCCAGCACCACCGCCGCGAGCAGCCAAACATAAGCCGACACGACGATCAGCACATAACCCCAGCGCGCATGACTCACATCCAGCCGCGCGACCCAGTGCAGCTTGCCCGCCCCGGTGTCCGCACGGCGATCCGGAAACTGGTTGATGTAGAGCAGGTTGGTCACCAGCAGCGCATAGGACAGACCCGCGATCAGCGGCGCGACGGAAAAATCCTTGCGCTGCACGAAGTCGGTGCCGACTGTGACCAGCAGGAACCCCGCCGCGACGCACAGCTCACCCCATCCGCGGCTATTCAGTTTGAACGGCGTCGCGGAATAAGCCCAGCCGATGAACAGTCCGGCCAGCCCGATGTAGAACAGTTGCGGCGCCGAATGCGCCATCAGCCACAACCCGGCTGCGGCCACGCCCGCCATCAGCGCGAAGCCGAAGTTGCGCGTCTCGGCCAGCGTCAGCACGCCGTTCTGGATGAAACGGCTGCCGCCGGTGAACGGGAAGATGCGCTCGGTGTTCTGCGCATCGGTGCCGTTCAGCGCGTCGTAATAATCGTTCAGCACATTGGTCCCGGCCTGCGCCATCAGCGCAAACAGCAAGGTGACGACGGCCAGTCCGGCGTCGATGGCGATGCCGGACTGGCGTGCAATCGCCAGGCCGACGAAACAGGCCATCATGCTGGCGGACAGGAAGGCCGGTCGCGTCGCGGCGACATAGCGCGCGAGCGGGTTGCGCAAAGCGTCCAGCGTCGGTTCCATAGGTTGGGTCATACCATGCGCCCTCCGCGCACCTTGAAGCTCTTGCCCGCCAATGCCGCCAGATTGCCCAGACCGCCGTGCGCATGACAGATCGCACAGGCCAGCGCGTCCGCCGCATCCGGGCTGGGCGTGCCGGACAGCTTCAGCAAGCGCGTCACCATGGACTGCACCTGTTCCTTGTCGGCATGACCGTTGCCGACCACCGCCTGCTTCACCTGCAACGCGGTGTATTCCGCGACCGGCAGATCGGCCAGCACCGCCGCGCAGATCGCCGCGCCGCGCGCTTGCCCTAACAACAGCGTGGATTGCGGATTGACGTTGACGAACACTTTCTCGACTGCCGCCAGTTGCGGCTTGTGAGTTTCAATCACCTCGCGCAACGAATCGAGTATCACCCGCAAGCGCGCAGGCAACTCCCCGTCCGGCGTCTTGATGCAGCCGCTGGCGACGTAGTGCAACTGCTGGCCTTCCTTGTCGATGACGCCAAAACCCGTCACTCGCAAACCGGGATCGATGCCGAGTATCCTCGTTGTCATACGCCGCACCACGAACTGAAATGCCGGTGACGGGTTTCGGTGCAGACTAACTTGCGCATGCAAGTTATGTCGGAGCCAAAGCCGGTGATGCGCAGGCCGGGGTCGATGCCGAGAATGCGGATGGCTTACTCCTCAATGACTGCGGTCGTATAAACTTCCTGCACGTCGTCCAGATCTTCCAGCGCATCGAGCAGCTTCTGCATCTTCACCGCGTCGTCGCCGGTGAACGCCACTTCGCTGGCCGGCTTCATGATGACTTCGCCGAATTCAGGCTTGTAGCCGGCGGCTTCCAGCGCTTGCTTCACGTTCATGAAATCGTTGGGTGCGGTGATGACCTCGATGCTGCCGTCATCGTTGGTGACGATGTCTTCCGCGCCCGCATCCAGCGCGACTTCCATCAGACCGTTCTCGTCGGTGCCCGGCGCGAAAATCATCTGGCCGCAATGCTTGAACATGAACGCCACCGAGCCATCAGTGCCGAGGTTGCCGCCGTATTTGCTGAAGGCGTGGCGCACGTCGGCGACGGTGCGAGTTTTGTTGTCGGTCATGCAGTCCACCATCACCGCAGCGCCGTTGATGCCGTAACCTTCGTAGCGTATCTCCAGATACTCCACGCCTTCGAGCTCGCCGCTGCCGCGCTTGATCGCGCGCTCGACGTTGTCTTTGGGCATGTTGTTCGCATAGGCCTTGTCCATCGCCAGACGCAGGCGCGGGTTCGCGCCCGGATCGCCCCCGCCCATACGCGCCGCGACGGTGATCTCCTTGATCAGCCGCGTGAATATCTTGCCGCGCTTCGCATCCTGCTTGCCCTTGCGGTGCTGGATGTTCGCCCATTTGCTGTGTCCTGCCATATCCTTACTCCGTGAACCTGAAAATAACTGCGCGATGGTATCATTTTCGCCCTGCTATCCCAATAACAAGCCATCCGAACACGACATGACCGAACCGCTGCTGATTGCCAAGAACGACGAACACGAACTCCACCTGCTGCCCCAGATGGCCAACCGCCACGGACTGATCACCGGAGCGACCGGCACCGGCAAGACCGTCACGCTGCAGAGTCTCGCGGAATCCTTCAGCCGCATCGGCGTGCCGGTGTTCCTGTCCGACATCAAGGGCGACCTGTCGGGCCTATCCAAAGTCGGCGGCGGCAACGCCAAGGTTGCGACGCGCGTGGAGCAACTGGGCCTCGCCAACTTCGAGCATCGCAGCTACCCGGTGACGTTCTGGGATGTGTTCGGCGAGATGGGCCATCCGCTGCGCGCGACCGTGTCCGACATGGGGCCGCTGCTGCTGGGGCGCATGCTCAACCTGAACGAGGTGCAGCAGGGCGTGATGGCGCTGGTATTCAAGATCGCCGACGACAACGGTCTGCTGCTGCTCGACCTGAAGGATCTGCGCGCGATGGTGCAGCATGTCGGCGACAACGCCGCCGAATTCAAAACCGAGTACGGCAACATCTCCACCGCCAGCATAGGCGCGATCCAGCGCGGCCTGCTGCAGATCGAGACGCAGGGCGGCGACAAGCTGTTCGGCGAGCCGATGCTGAACATCGAGGATCTGATGCAGACCGACAGCAACGGTTACGGCACGATCAACATCCTCGCCGCCGACCAGTTGATGACTTCGCCCAAGGTTTATTCGACCATGCTGCTGTGGCTGCTGGCCGAACTGTTCGAGAACCTGCCGGAAGCGGGCGACCTCGCGAAGCCGAAGATGGTGTTCTTCTTCGACGAAGCGCACCTGCTGTTCAACGACGCGCCGACGGTGCTGCTCGACAAGATCGAACAGGTGGTACGCCTGATCCGCTCCAAGGGCGTGGGCGTGTATTTCGTCACACAGAACCCGGCCGATGTGCCGGACAAGGTGCTGGGACAACTCGGAAATCGCGTGCAGCACGCGCTGCGCGCCTTCAGCCCGCGCGACCAGAAGGCGGTGCGCGCCGCCGCCGAAACCATGCGCGACAATCCGGAACTGGACGAAGCCGCAGCGATCACCGAACTCGGCGTCGGCGAGGCGCTGGTCTCCTGCCTGGACGAGCAAGGGCGCCCCGGTGTGGTCGAGCGAGCGTTGATCGTGCCGCCGCAGGCGCAGATCGGCCCGATCTCCGAATCGGAGCGCAAGACGGTGATCGCCGGTTCGTTGCTCGCAGGACACTACGAAAAAGCCATGGATCGCGAATCCGCCTACGAAATACTCAAGGGACGCGCCGCCGCAAGCCAGCCGGAACCCTCACAGGCACCGGCCGCAAGCGGCGGATTGGGCGACATGCTGGGCGGCATCCTCGGCGGTGGCGGCAGTCGTCGCGAAGGTGCGGTCGAGGCGCTGGCCAAGAGCGCCGCGCGGGCGATAGGCTCTGAGGTCGGGCGACAGATCATCCGCGGCGTGTTAGGTTCGCTGCTGGGCAAACGGCGCTAACATAAGCACGGCCGGTATTCAGGGAAGGAAAGGCTAAACATGAAGACGATACTGATTGCGAATCCCAAGGGCGGCAGCGGCAAGAGCACGCTGTCGGTGAACATCGCCGGCTATCTCGCGAATCGCGGCCAGCGCGTCGCGATGCTGGACCTCGACCGCCAGCAGTCTTCGGCGCTGTGGCTGTCCACCCGACCGGACGGTCTGCCGCCGATACACATGCTGGCCGAGAAGAAAAAACACGACCAGGAACACGACTGGTTGGTGATCGACTCACCCGCAGGGCTGCACGGCAAGAACCTCGCCTACGCGCTCAAGCTTGCGCACAAGATCGTCGTGCCGGTCGCACCGTCGCTGTTCGACCTCTCCGCCAGCCGCGACTTCCTGCAGCTTCTCGGCGAAGAAAAAGCCGCGCGCAAGGGCAAGCACCATATCGGCGTGGTCGGCATGCGCATGGACCCGCGCACCCGCGCCGCACAGGCGCTGGAACATTTCCTGTCCACGCTGGACCTGCCGATACTGGCCTACCTGCGCGAGACGCAGGTGTATGTGAATGCCGCCTTCGAAGGAAAGTCGCTGTTCGACCTGCCGCCCTATCTCGCGGAGCGCGAGCTGGAGCAGTGGGCGTACTTATTGGACTGGCTCGAAAAAGACTGAACGGTGGCCTGGCTGAAAAAAGACCGGATCAAGCGTTGAAAGCGGACTGCGCCTTCGCCTTGTCCGCGATGCCGGCACGCTTCAGCATCTCCAGGTGCTCGGCCTCTTCATGCCGGGTGACCTCGTCCAGATAGGCGATGTTCTTCTCTATCGATTCGATGTAGTAATTGTTAGCCACTCCCATCGTCTCCCGGAAATGGTCGGACAACCTGGCATACAGCCCCTCGTACACGACATCCAGTTTTTCCCTGGTGATCTCGTAGAAGCGCCGGGTCTGGCGCAACATGTCGTGCACGTTGCGGTAGTTCCCAAAGTTCGCCTCCTTGAATTCCAGGTAGAGGAACAGCAGCTTCTCGAGGTAGGTGCGGTCGGCCATCTGCCCGACCAGATCGGCGGTCGCTACGAGCTGCCCCAGCAGGCGAGTATGCTTGTCCCCGAAAGGGATCTGCGCGAAGGGATAGCCGGGATCGGTGCTGCGGATCAATGTCTCAAGCCGCGGCCCCCATCCAGCCGGAAATTTTTCTGCGGCCACATAGCGATGCATGAACGCGATGCCGCGCGCGACATGGCATAGCGTATGTTGCGCCCCGGTGCCGCTCTCCTCGTCAACGGTCTGCGCATAGCCGATGTCGTGCATCAGCGCCGCCATGATCACCAGCGTGACATCCTCGTCGCTCATCGCAGTGCCGGACACATGCACGCCATGCATCAAACGCACCGCACATATGAAGACATGCAAGGTATGGGCGCAATTGTGATAAGGCGTCTTCACCGGCGCATAACCGGGGTAGCCGCCGAAAAACAAGGCGTTCACATCGTCGAAGACGGCGCGCGTCGGTGCCAGGTCGTAATCCGGGTTGATACGCAGGATGACGGCTTTCGCCTTGTCCCAAACCACGCCGGCATCCTCGTTGTAGAACAAGCCGTTTATCTCTTCCGATGACGGAATCCCGGTGCCAGTCATGATGCCCCTTCCCGCGCCCTGTCGCGCGATTAGACGTTACACGTTGAACAAGAAGTTCATCACGTCGCCGTCCTGCACGACATATTCCTTGCCTTCGACGCGCATCTTGCCCTTCTCCTTCGCACCCGCCTCGCCGCCGCAGGCGATGAAGTCGGCATAGGAGATGGTCTGCGCGCGGATGAAGCCCTTCTCGAAATCGGTGTGGATCACACCGGCCGCCTGCGGCGCGGTATCGCCCTTGTGTATCGTCCAGGCGCGCACTTCCTTCACGCCTGCGGTGAAGTAGGTCTGCAGGCCGAGCAACTCGTAGCCGGTTCGGATAAGTCGGTTCAGGCCGGGTTCGTCCAGGCCGAGATCAGTGAGGAATTCCTGTTTGTCCGCATCGTCGAGATCGGCCAGTTCCTGTTCGATCTTGGCGCAGAGTGCGACGACAGGCGCGCCCTCCTTCGCGGCATGTTCGCGCAAACGATCCAGGTGCGGATTGTTCTCGAAGCCGTCTTCCAGCACGTTACCGACATACATCGCGGGCTTGATCGTCAGCAGGCACAGCGGCTTGATCAGCAGCTTGTCGTCGTCGGAGAGGCCGAAGGTGCGGGCGGGCTTGCCCTCGTTCAGGTGCGGCAGCAGCTTCTCCAGCACCGCGACCAGCTTCTGCGCATCCTTGTCGCCGGACTTGGCTTTCTTGCCGTCGCGCTGGATCGTGCGTTCCACCACCGCCATGTCGGCCAGCGCCAGTTCGGTGAGGATGACTTCGATGTCGGACAGCGGATCGACCTTGCCCGCCACATGCACGACGTTCTCGTCGTCAAAGCAGCGCACGACGTTCACGATGGCGTCGGTCTCGCGGATGTTGGCGAGGAACTGGTTGCCCAGGCCTTCGCCCTTGGATGCGCCCGCCACCAGACCGGCGATATCGACGAACTCGACGATGGCGTACTGCATGCGCTGCGGCTTGACGATCTTCGCCAGTTCTTCCATGCGCTGATCGGGCACTTCGACGATGCCGACATTGGGCTCTATGGTGCAGAAGGGGTAGTTCTCCGCCGCGATGCCCGCCTTGGTGAGCGCATTGAACAGCGTGGATTTGCCCACGTTAGGGAGACCGACGATACCGCATTTCAAACTCATGACTATCCTTATGTGTTGTGTTGCCGCTGCAAAAACGGCGCGAATTGTAACATCCGCCCGGCCAAACCACCCGAAGGCGTACCAAACCGAACATCCCCAAAGGGCGATTCGGGTTGCCCCGCAAAAACAATTCGGGGACAATCCCGGGTCTTTCTCGCACCGCATTCACTATTTGCAAGGATGATGTGGGTATGACCGCTATCGCCAACACGAACCAACTCAACCCCGCTCTGGTGCAACCACCGATGAGCTGGTACTTCGATCCCAAGATGCTGGAGCTCGAACAGCGCGTGCTGTTCGATCAGGGTCCGAAGTACATCGGCCACGAACTGATGGTGCCGAATCTGGGCGACTACCATGTGCTGGACGGCGAGGCGCAGATGCTGGTGCGCAACCCGAACGGCGTGGAACTGCTGTCGAACATCTGCCGCCACCGCCAGGCCACGATGCTGCAAGGCCGCGGCAACGCGCAGCACATCACCTGCCCGCTGCACCGCTGGACCTACGAGACCGACGGCAAGCTGCTCGGCGCGCCGCATTTCCCCGAGAACCCCTGTCTGCACCTGAACAAGACGCCGCTGCAGAACTGGAACGGCCTGCTGTTCGCAGGCCGCCGCGACATCGCCAAAGACCTCGCCAACATGGGCGTGATGAAGGATCTGGATTTCTCCGGCTACATGCTGGACCGCATCCAGGTGGACGAATACGCCTTCAACTGGAAGACCTTCATCGAGGTGTATCTGGAGGACTACCACGTCGTGCCCTTCCACCCCGGCTTGGGCAACTTCGTCGATTGCGACCAGTTGCAGTGGCAGTTCGGCGAGCAGTACAGCGTGCAGACAGTGGGCATCAGCAACGCGCTGCGCAAGGTCGGCAGCGATGTTTACGGCAAGTGGCAGGAACAGGTGCTGCGCTACTACGGCGACAAGCTGCCTAAGTACGGCGCGATCTGGCTGACCTATTACCCCAACATCACGGTCGAGTGGTATCCGGGCACGCTGGTCATCAGCACCCTGATCCCGCGCGGCCCCGAGGCCTGCACCAACGTGGTCGAGTTCTACTACCTCGAAGAGATCGCGCTGTTCGAACGCGAATACGTCGAGGCAGAGCAGAAAGCCTACAACGAGACCGCGGTCGAGGACGACGTGATCTGCATGCGCATGCATCAGGGCCGCAAGGCGCTGTACCAGCAGGGCGTCGAAGAACACGGCCCTTACCAGTCGCCGACCGAGGACGGCATGCTGCACTTCCACGAATACCTGCGGCGCAACCTCGCCCCGCACCTGAAGTAGCCGTTGGGCTCTCTCTGGATGTTACTGGCAGGCGTGCTGTTCGCCTGCATGGGCGTGTTCGTCAAGCTGGGTGCCGCCCATTTCTCCCATGTCGAGCTGGTGTTCTACCGCTCGTTCTTCGGCCTGCTGCTGGTGTATGCGATCCTGCGTCGGCAGCAGGTGAGCGTCGCGACCAACCACTGGCGACCGCACTTGTGGCGCGGGCTGTCCGGCACGGTCGCGCTGGCGCTGTTCTTCTATTGCATCACCGCGCTGCCGCTCGCGACCGCGATCACGCTGAACTACACCGCGCCATTATTCCTGACGATACTGACGATGCTGGTGTTCAAGGACAAGTTCCACTTGCCGCTGACCATCGCGATCGCGCTGGGTTTCTGCGGCGTCGTGCTGTTGCTGCATCCGACGCTGGAGCGCGACCAGCTGACTACCGGACTGATGGGCCTGATCTCCGGCTTCCTTGCCGGAGTCGCCTACCTGAACGTGAAGCAGCTCGGCATGATGGGCGAACCGGCGACGCGCGTGGTGTTCTACTTCAGCCTGGTCGCCTCGATCTGCAGCGGCGCATGGATGCTGTTCTTCGGCGAGGTGCATACGATCACGCAGCAAGGTTTCGCGATCCTGCTCGGGCTGGGCGTCACGGCCACACTCGCGCAACTCGCGATGACCCATGCCTACCGCGTCGGCAAGACGCTGGTGGTCGGCAGCATGGCCTACAGCACCATCATCTTCGCCAGCCTGTTCGGCATGCTGCTGTGGGACGAGGTGCTGACCGCCAGCAGCTGGCTGGGCATGGCGTTCATCGTCGCCAGCGGTGTGCTAAGCTTGCGTCTGTCACCCAAGCATTAAATCGAAAGAAAAACATGATCACCATCGAACAGACCGACAACCTCGTCAACGCCGCCGTCATCGGCGAATTCACCCTCGCCGACTTCAAGACCTTCGAAGAACAATCGCTGTACAAACTGAAATCGCCCGGCGCGCTGAACCTGCTGTTCGACCTGCGCGGCATGGTCGACTACACCGTCGACGTCGCCTGGGAGGAGATCAAGTTCTTCAGCCGCGAACACAACCACGACTTCAGCAAGATCGCCGTCGTCACCGACGACCAGTGGCTCACCTGGCAGGCATGGGTATCGCGTTTGTTCGTCGACGCCGACATCCGTGCGTTCGCCGACTACGACGAGGCGCAGGCCTGGGTTCAGGGCTGACTCGCAAGTCACTGGCAATAAAAAACTCCGTCATTCCTGTGCGGGAATGACGGAGTTTTTTCGCCCCAAAAGGTTAAGCATCGCTACGCGCCAACCGGCATTTCACCGGTTGGCGCGATGACGCTTACAAACGTCCCATCTTCGGCAACTCGCCCACCAGCGGCGCGACATAATCGATCCACGCCTGCGTCACGTCGTTGCCCGCCTCGTTGATGTACTCGCCCTTCATCTCGGTCGCCTCGCGCGCCACCGAAGAGAGCGGCGTGATGAAGCATTCGCTGGAATACGGCGTACTGGAGAGGCGGCGGATCGCGACCGATCCGGGTTGGCCGGTGCTGGTCGCATGGCCCACCGCATAATCGCCCACCGCGCGCGCCTCTTTCGCATCGATCTCCGAGACGATGGTCGGGAAGGAACGCTGCAGATAGCCGAAGGTATCGGCGCGCACGCGCACCTTCTGTCCGGCGAACGCGTCTTTCACCAGCGCCGCCAAGGTATCGCCCAGCGCGCCCGAACCGGACAACTGGACGTTGCCGTGCGAGTCCTTTTCGCCGCTGGTCGAGATCGGGTTGCCGTCCTTGTCGGAGATGCCCTCGGAAGCGGCGATCACGCAGCGGCCGTATTTCGCCACCGCGTCACGCACGTCCTGCTTGAATTGCTCGACGTCGAACACGCGCTCCGGCAGGTAGATCAGGTGCGGGCCGTCGCCCTCGGCCTGGCGCGCCAAGGCGGACGCCGCGGTCAGGAAGCCGGCGCTGCGCCCCATCACCACGTTGACCTTGATGCCTTCCAGCGCGCGGTTGTCGCGGTCGTCGCCCATGAAGGCGAGTGCGACGAAGCGTGCCGCCGAGGCGAAGCCGGGGCAGTGGTCAGTGACCTTGAGGTCGTTGTCTATGGTCTTGGGGATATGGACGGTGCAGAAATCGTAATTCGCCTCTTTCGCCATCTCGGCGATGATGTGCGCGGTCTCGGCGGAGTCGTTGCCGCCGATGTAGAAGAAGTAGCGCACGTCGTTCTTGCGGAACACCTCGAACACCTTCTCGCACTCGGCGCGGCCGGGCTTCAGGCGCACCGACCCCAGCGCCGCCGCCGGGGTCGTGGCGACCAGTTCGAGTTGCTCGACGCTCTGCGTGGTCAAGTCGATGAAATCCTCCTTCATGATCCCGGCGATGCCGTGACGCGCACCGAGGATACCGGTGATATTGATCTGCTGGCGCGCCGCCAACACCGCGCCGACCAGCGACTGGTTGATGACCGCGGTGGGGCCGCCGGATTGCCCGATGACCATCTTGCCGACCAGTTTGTTCTGCGTAGCCATATCGTCGTCTCCTTAGTAGTGGTATCGGAGCATTCTAAACCTAACGGGCATGGCGATGATGCCTGATAATAAAATTCGCCATGCCCGCCCCTCTCCCCGCCCCTCTGGTAAAACTACTAGCCACTCGACTAAGCACGATAAAACCGTGCAAGTCGCTGGTTATCCCACAAGCGGGCGAGGGGAAAAACGAGTCGCTACGCGAGTTTCATGATTAACGCCGCTTAGCGGCATCTTCCCGCATCGTTTATAATCGCAAAGTTCATAATTTCATCAATATCAAGGAAGTCGCATGAGTCTGTTAAACGTCCGTCCCGGCAAAAATCTGCCGCATGAGTGCAATGTCATCATTGAAATCCCGAAACACGCCGACCCGGTCAAATACGAGGTCGACAAGGACGCCGGCGTACTGGTGGTGGATCGCTTCATCGGCTCGCTGATGCGCTACCCGGCCAACTACGGCTTCATCCCCGAGACCATCGCCGACGACGGCGATCCGGTGGACGTGCTGGTCGTCACCCCCTTCCCTATCGTGCATGGCGCGATCATCGCCTGCCGTCCGGTCGGCGTGCTGATGATGTCCGACGAAGGCGGCGACGACGCCAAGATCATCGCGGTTCCGACCGACAAGCTGACGCCGCTGTATCACAACGTAAAAACCTACAGTGACCTGCCCGAGATCACGCTGGAACAGATCAAGCACTTCTTCGAGCTGTACAAGGCGCTGGAACCCGGCAAGTGGGTCAAGATCCGCGGCTGGGAAGGCGTAGCAGCCGCTCACACCGAGATCACGAATGGCCTTGCAGCCTACCAGGCATCCTTAAACAAATAATCCGCATCAGGAGGCGAACATGACCGCACGCATCATCGACGGCAAGGCTATCGCGCAGGAAGTCCGCGCCGAATGGAAAGTGCGCGCCGATGCGCTGAAGGCGCGCGGCATCACGCCGGGGCTGGCGGTCATCATCGTCGGCGAGGACCCGGCGTCCAAGGTATACGTCGCCAACAAGGTGAAGGCCTGCGCCGAGCTGGGCCTGCACTCCGAACATATCGTGATGCCCGCCGACACTCCGGAAGCCGCCTTGCTGGCCAAGATCGACGAACTGAACAACGATGCGTCGATCCACGGCATTCTGGTGCAGTTGCCGGTGCCCAAACACATCGACAGCAACAAAATTCTGGAGGCGATCAGCCCCAACAAGGATGTGGACGGTTTCCACCAGATGAACGTCGGCGCGCTGGTCACCGGCCACACCCGCTTCCCCCCCTGCACGCCTTACGGCGCGATGAAGCTGCTGGAAAAGAGCGGCGTGACCATCGAAGGCAAGCACGCGGTGGTGGTCGGCCGCAGCAACATCGTCGGCAAACCGATGGCGCTGATGCTGCTGCATATGAACGCCACCGTGACCATCTGCACCTCGAAGACCGTCGATCTCGCCAAGTTCACCCGCGATGCCGACATCCTGGTGGTCGCGACCGGCAAGCCCAAGATGATCACCGGCGACATGATCAAGCCGGGTGCGGCGGTGATCGACGTCGGCATCAACCGCCTGGCGGACGGCAAGCTGTGCGGCGACGTGGATTTCGAGTCTGCCAAGGAAGTTGCGGGCTGGATCACCCCCGTTCCCGGCGGCGTCGGCCCGATGACCATCACGATGCTGGTGGCAAACACCGTGCAGGCAGCGGAACGCGCGACCGGCAAATAATCGCGCTGCTGCATAAACGAATCGGGCGACCCATGGTCGCCCTTCGCTTTCCCACCCCCCGTATCGACGGGGCTTTTTCATCCCGTTAAAAAAATTTCGACTTTTCTGGAACTATTCCGGAAACGTCCGCTCTATGGCTGTATTGGCGCAAGCCAAAACACGTTTCTCCTCCCTGAGCGTGTAGTCTTGATTCCACAAAATGGTCAAGATGTTTTGCCCCCACTCTGCGGACTGGGGGCATTTTTTTGCCCGTCCCTGGAACCCGCCCCCGCCCAGATCAGGCGCCGATCAGCTCGATCTTGTAGCCGTCCGGGTCGGCCACGAACGCGATGACGGTGCTTCCGCCCTTCATCGGCCCGGCCTCGCGCACCACCACGCCGCCGCGCCGCTTGATCTCGTCGCAGGCGGCATAGACATCGTCGACCTCGATCGCGACATGACCGAAGCCGGTCCCGAGATCGTAGCTCTCGACGCCCCAGTTATGAGTCAGCTCGATCACCGCCTGCCCGCTCTCATCGCCGTAGCCGACGAAGGCCAACGTGAACTTGCCCTCCGGATAATCCTTGCGGCGCAGCAGCTTCATGCCCAGCACGCCGGTATAGAAATCGAGGGAACGGTCCAGATCACCGACCCGAATCATCGTATGAAGTATGCGCATGGTTTATTTCTCCGTATATGTCAGCGGCAAACGGTGTTGCCGAAGGAATCGATGCCGCAACGGGCAGGTTTGCTACCGGATCGATCTGCCGTACCGACTGCCGGAACGCCGGAACCCGTCTGGGGCGGCGCGGAAGTCACGACTCCCTCCTTGTCCATACATACGGTATTGCCGAAATCGTCCGTGCCGCAACGGATCGCTTCGGCCGCAAGAACCGCCTGCGGCAAGAACAACGCGACTAGGAACAAGACCATATTGCGCACAGGCAAACGACCGCTCAACGGGCGCCCAACAGCGTGTCGAACTCTTCTAGGGGCACGGGCTTCCCGAACAGATAACCCTGATAGAGCATACAACCGTTCTCCTCCAGGAAACTTCTCTGCTCCTGCGTCTCTACCCCTTCCGCGATCACTTCCATGCCCAGGTTGTTAGCCATGCCTATGATGGTCTGGATGATGGTCGAGTCGGAAGCCTTGCTGCCGATATGCTGCACAAACGATTTGTCGATCTTGAGCTGGTTGAGCGGCAATTGGGTCAGGTAAGCCAGCGACGAATAGCCGGTGCCGAAATCGTCCATCGAGAAGCTGACGCCGATCTGCCTGATCGCATGCATCTTGGCGATCGTATCGTCGACATCGTCGAGCACGATGCTCTCGGTCAGTTCCAGCTTGAGCCGCATCGGATCGATGGCGGTGCGCCGGATGACCTCGCTGACCTGCGCGACGAAATCAGCCTGGCGGAATTGCCGCCCGCTGACATTGACGGCAAGCTGCAATTCGCGTGTGCGCGGGTCCGCTTCCCATACCTTGAGTTGCAGACAGGCATTCTCCAGCACCCATTGACCGATCGGCAGGATCAACCCGGTCTCCTCCGCCAGCGGAATGAATTGCAGCGGCGAAATCATCCCCCGCTCCGGATGTATCCAGCGCAGCAACACCTCAGCCCCCAGAATATCGCCGCTGTGGTTGACCTGCATTTGATAATAGAGCTGGAATTGCTGTTTGCGCACAGCCTCGCGCAAACCGGCTTCCAGCTGGGCGCGCACTTCCAGTTCTTCCTGCATCACCGGATCGAAGAAACGCAGCGTGTTGCGGCCGGACTTCTTCGCCTCGTACATGGCGGTATCGGCCTGCTTCAACAGTTCGTCGAGCTCCTGCCGGTAATTGATGAACAGCGTGATGCCCATGCTCGAAGAGCTATGGAATTCGTTTCCGTCCAACAGATAGGGATGACTGAGCACATCGAGCACCTTCTCGCCCACACCGCGCGCCTGCACAGCGGCCTGCGCCGACTCGTCGCTCAAGCCCTCCAGCAGCAACACGAACTCGTCGCCGCCGAAACGCGCCACGGTATCGCCCTCGCGCACGCAGGCCAGCAGGCGTTTGGCCACTTCGATCAGCAGCAGGTCGCCTATGCCATGCCCTTTGGTGTCGTTCAGCGTCTTGAAATTATCCAGATCGATGAACAGCAGCGCGCCGCCTGTCTGGTTGCGCGCGCCGGTCGCGACCGCCTGCCGCAGACGGTCCAGCAGCAGGCGGCGGTTGGGCAGCTTACTGAGCGTGTCGTAGAAAGCAAGATGGTGGATCTCGTTCTCGGCCTGCTTGCGTTCGGTGAAGTCGATGAAGGTGCCGACATAGTTCACGACCTTGCCGTCCTTGCCGGTCACCGCGGTGATGTTCAGCCATTCCGGATATATCTCGCCGTTCTTGCGCCGGTTCCATATCTCGCCCTGCCAGCTGTTCTCCTGACGCAAGCTCTCCCACATCTTGCGGAAGAATTCATCGTTCTGGCGATCCGACTTGAGCATCGAAGGCTTGTTGCCGATCGCCTCCTCGGCGCTATAGCCGGTCAGGCGGGTGAACGCCTGGTTGACCCGGATGATAGTGGCGTTCTCGTCGGTCACCATCATCCCTTCCTCGGTCTCGAAGGCGATCGCGGCGATGCGCAACGCGGCCTCGCGCTCCTCAAGCACCTCCATCATGTCGTTGAAGGCGTACGCCATCGCGGCGATATCCTTGGGTCCGTCCGGCCTGGCGCGCACCTGCGACTCCCCCATCTGGGCGCGCTCCATACTGTCCGACAACTCGTTCAGCGGACGCGCCATGTTGCGTGACAAGATGCGGATCAGCAGCAGGAACATCAACGCGAAAGAGAACGAAGTGGTCAGGTTAGTGATGAAGATGTCCGATGTCAGCCTGTCCATCGCCTCCTTGTTCATCGCCACGGCGACGCGCCCGAGCAGTTCGGGCGGAGCGGCCTCGACAAACGGCGACTCGGCGAAAGGCTGCGAATAAACCGGGGCGGCGAACAGCCAGGCATCGGCGCTTTCGACATCGAGCACTGCGGCAGCCTGCAAACCGCTAGTCTGCGTGGACCGAGCCAGGAACTGATTCGTGTTGCTGTCGCCGCGGGACAACAACATGCGTCCGTCGGCGTGGAATATTTTCACACCTATCACCCCCGGGAACGCCAGCGTGGTATTCACCGCATCTTCCGCGTTGTCGGACGAATCGAACACCAGCGCCAGGGTACTCTGGCGCGCCAGGTTCTCGGTGACGCGCCGCCCCTGCTCGATCAGGTCGTCGCGCACCCGCTTGTTCGCCTGCCATGAGCCGACGATGGAGGACAGCAGCGCCAGCAGCAGATGCCCAGCGTCACCGTGATACCCAACT
>JAUXOL010000002.1 GCA_030682375.1 Gallionella sp.
GATGGCGATGACGTCCTGGATGACCGCCTCGATCGACCGGGTATTGAAGTAGTTGGTCTCGGGATCGTAATCGGTGGGCGTGGCGATGATGACGTAGTCCGCACCGGCATAAGCCTCCTGCTTGTCCAACGTGGCCTTGAAGTTCAGCGCCTTGTGCTGCAGGTAATCCTCGATCTCCGCGTCTTCGATCGGCGATTGCTTGCGATTCAGCATCGCTACTTTCTCCGGCAGGATGTCGAGCGCGACGACTTCATTGTGCTGGGACAGCAAAATGGCGTTGGAAAGTCCGACGTAGCCGGTACCCGCAATAGCGATCTTCATAATGACTGGCTCAAGGTTAAAGAAACAAGGCTCAAGGTTGAAGGGAAAGGCTCAAGTTTGGTTCTCTATTTGATCTTGCACAGCATATCTTGGTAGGACAGCGCGATGCCTTGCTTCAGCTGCATCTTGCGCTGCCAACCCAAGCCGTTGATGCGCGATACATCCATCAGCTTGCGCATCGTCCCATCCGGCTTGGAAGTATCGAAGGTCAGCTCGCCCTCGAATCCCACCACGTCCCGGACCAACTCCGCCAGTTCACGGATCGTCAGGTCTTCGCCGCAGCCCACGTTCACCAGCGGCGGCTGGTCGTCGCCGAACAGCGGCTGCAATTGCGCTTCCGGCTGCTCCAGCAAATAAATGCAGGCCTCCGCCATGTCGTCGCTGTACAGGAACTCGCGCTTCGGCGTGCCGGTGCCCCACACCACCACTTCCTTGTCGCCGCGCTGTTTGGCTTCATGCATCTTGCGGATCAGCGCCGGCAGCACATGCGAGTTGTTCAGGTCGTAGTTGTCGCCCGGACCATACAGATTGGTCGGCATCGCGGCCATGTATTTCGTGCCGTACTGGCGGTTATACGACCAGCACATCTCGATGCCAGCAATCTTGGCCAGCGCGTAGGGGCGGTTGGTCGGTTCCAGCGGGCCGGTGAGCAAGTATTCTTCCTTGATCGGCTGCGGGCAATCCTTGGGGTAAATGCACGAGGAGCCGAGGAACAGCAGGCGCCGCACATCGTTGCGCCAAGCTTCGTGAATCACGTTGGTCTGGATCGCGAGGTTCTGCCGGATGAATTCCGCCGGGTAGGTGTTGTTGGCATGGATGCCGCCGACCTTGGCGGCCGCCAGCAACACGTACTCCGGCTTCTCCGCCGCAAAGAATTCGCGCACGGCTGCCTGATCGGTCAAGTCCAGCTCGGCGTGCGTACGCGTGACGAGGTTGGTATATCCCTGCGCCTGCAGTTGCCGCATCAGCGCCGAACCGACCAGACCGCGATGGCCGGCGACATAGATTTTAGATTCAAGATTCAAGGTTCAAGTCTCAAGGTTAATAGTTCATGGGGCTCTGGATCGGATTGCCTTGATCAGAGCATGCAGTATTCTGGATATTTCCTCTGCCTCAGCCAGCCAGCACTTCCCCTGTTCCCGTTCGATATAGCCGATATCCATCCCTATGTAAATTTGTGTTCTGAGTTCACCCGCCGAACCCTTTGCGTAATTAAGAAAGTTGGCCACTTCTTTGTCCGAGCCTCGCTCATGACCCTCGGCAATATTCGAGGGGATAGACAAACCTGCGCGCGTAATCTGATCCCGGAACCCGAAATCCTTGAGATCGAATAGAGCCTTGTAAAGATCCGCACTCAACCGAACCGACCTCTTCCAGACCTCCAATTCCTCAAACCGAGCCATGTCCACGCCCCTTGAATCTTGCCTCTTGAATCTTGTATCTGTATTTATTCGTGATGGTTCATGACCTTGAAACCGTGCTTCTTCACCAGTTCGTCGCGCTCGGCCGACTTGAGGTCTTCTCGCACCATCTCGGCGACCAGTTCCTTGAAGGTGACCTTGGGCGTCCAGCCCAGCTTCTCCTTGGCCTTGGTCGGGTCGCCCAGCAGGGTCTCGACTTCGGTCGGGCGGAAGTAGCGCGGGTCGACCGCAACGATGCACTTGCCGTTCGCGTCGTAGCCCTTCTCGTCCACGCCAGCGCCTTCCCAGCGCACTTTGATGCCCAGCTCTTCCGCGGCGGCGTTGACGAAGTCGCGCACGCTGTATTGCACGCCGGTGGCGATGACGAAGTCTTCGGCGTGATCCTGCTGCAGCATCAGCCATTGCATCTCGACGTAGTCCTTGGCATGGCCCCAGTCGCGCAGTGAGTCCATGTTGCCCAGGTGCAGGCAGTCCTGCAGTCCGAGCTTGATGCGCGCCAGCGCGCGGGTGATCTTGCGCGTGACGAAGGTTTCGCCGCGCATGGGCGACTCATGGTTGAACAGGATGCCGTTGCAGGCGTAGATGCCGTAGGCTTCGCGGTAGTTGACGGTGATCCAGTAGGCGTACAGCTTGGCCACGGCATACGGGCTGCGCGGGTAGAACGGGGTGGTTTCCTTCTGCGGAATCTCCTGTACCAAGCCGTACAGCTCGGAAGTGGACGCCTGGTAGAAGCGGGTCTTCTTTTCCAGACCGAGGATGCGGATCGCTTCCAGCACGCGCAACGCACCCAGCGCATCGGAGTTGGCGGTGTATTCCGGCTCTTCGAACGACACCGCCACATGGCTCTGTGCCGCGAGGTTATAGATCTCGTCCGGCTGCACCTGCTGGATGATGCGGATCAGGCTGCTGGAATCGGTCATGTCGCCGTAGTGCAGGATGAAGTTGCGCTTGCTGACATGCGGATCCTGATACAGGTGGTCGATGCGGTCGGTGTTGAACAGCGAGGCGCGACGCTTGATGCCGTGCACGACGTAGCCCTTCTTCAACAA